>NZ_CABVHJ010000021.1 GCF_902497745.1 Pseudomonas fluorescens | reverse complement strand
AGGTGTCTGGCGTTGTACATCGACCTGAAAAAACCAGTCGATTATGGATTCAAAGCAGCACGTTCAAGTCGGCGTGTTTCCTGAGCATCCCCCATTCGGTCCCCTCTCCCTCTGGGAGAGGGCTAGGGTGAGGGGCTTTTCCAGCGTCCAAACAAAAACCCGCACAAGGCGGGTTTTGTTTTGAAGCGAAACACAGCTATCAGTCAGCCAAACGCCAGGTAGTCCCACCCTTGCCGTCTTCCAACACAACGCCCATCGCCGTCAGCTGATCACGGATACGATCGGACTCAGCCCAATCCTTACCCGCACGTGCCGCCAGACGCGCCGCAATCAGCGCATCAACCTCAGCCGCATCGACACGCCCTTCAGCGCCCGCCTGCAGGAAGTCATCCGCCTCCAACTGCAACACACCCAGCACGCTCGCCAGCTCTTTCAGACGTGCCGCCAGACCCGCCGCTGCATCGAGATCGCTCTCACGCAGACGGTTGATCTCACGCACCATCTCGAACAGCACCGCACAGGCTTCCGGCGTGCCGAAGTCGTCGTTCATCACCGTGGTGAAGCGTTCAACAAACGCTTCGCCGCCCGCCGGCGCCACAGTCGGCAGGCCTTTCAACGCGTGGTAGAAACGCTCGAGAGCGCCTTTGGCATCCTTGAGGTTGTCTTCCGAGTAGTTGATCGCGCTGCGGTAGTGGCTCGACACCAGCAGGTAGCGCACGACTTCCGGGTGATACTTTTCCAGCACGTCGCGAATGGTGAAGAAGTTGTTCAAGGACTTGGACATCTTCTCGCCATTGATACGGATCATGCCGCAATGCATCCACGCGTTGGCGTAGGTCTTGCCGGTGGCCGCTTCGCTCTGGGCGATTTCGTTTTCGTGGTGCGGGAACTCGAGGTCGCTGCCGCCGCCATGAATGTCGAAGGTCTCGCCGAGGCAGCAGGTGGACATCACCGAGCACTCGATGTGCCAGCCTGGACGCCCGGCGCCCCATGGCGATTCCCAGCTCGGCTCGCCCGGCTTGGCGGCTTTCCACAGCACGAAGTCGAGCGGGTCCTGTTTCGACTCGTCGACTTCGATGCGCGCGCCGATGCGCAGGTCTTCGATTTTCTTGCGCGACAGCTTGCCGTAGCCCATGAACTTGGCGACGCGGTAGTACACGTCGCCGTTGCCCGGAGCGTAGGCGTAACCCTTGTCGATCAAGGTCTGGATCATCGCATGCATGCCCGGAATGTGATCCGTGGCGCGCGGTTCCATGTCCGGCTTCTTGATGTTCAGGCGCGCTTCGTCTTCGTGCATCGCGGCGATCATGCGCTCGGTCAACGCTTCGAACGATTCACCGTTCTCGTTGGCGCGGTTGATGATCTTGTCGTCGATGTCGGTGATGTTGCGCACGTAGGTCAGGTCGTAACCGCTGAACCGCAACCAGCGGGTCACCAGGTCGAACGCGACCATGCTGCGGCCGTGGCCAAGGTGGCAGTAGTCGTACACGGTCATCCCGCAGACGTACATGCGCACCTTGTTGCCATCCAGCGGCTTGAAGACTTCTTTGCTCTTGGTGAGCGTGTTGTAGATCGTTAGCACGTTATTTCCCTTGACGCTGAATCACTGGCCCCACGAATCACGCAGGGTCACGGTACGGTTGAATACCGGTTGACCTGGTTTCGAGTCCTTCAAATCGGCAACGAAGTAGCCTTCGCGCTCGAACTGGAAACGGTCTTCCGGCTGTGCATTGCCAAGCGATGGCTCAGCACGACAACCGGTGAGTACCTGCAGCGAATCAGGGTTGATGTTGTCGAGGAAACTCGCGCTGTCTTCGGCCTTCTCAGGGTTGGCCGAACGGAACAGACGATCGTACAGACGCACTTCGCACTCGACGCTGGCGGCAGCCGGCACCCAGTGGATCACGCCTTTGACCTTGCGACCTTCAGGGTTCTTGCCGAGGGTTTCCGGGTCGTACGAGCAACGCAGTTCGACGATGTTGCCATCGGCGTCCTTGATCGCTTCGTCGGCACGGATCACGTAGCTGCCACGCAGACGCACTTCGCCGGCCGGTTCGAGGCGCTTGTAGCCCTTCGGCGGCTCTTCCATGAAGTCGTCACGGTCGATGTAGATTTCCCGGGCAAACGGCAGTGCGCGCACGCCCATGTCTTCTTTCGGGTGACGCGGCAGTTCGAGGTTTTCGACCTGGCCTTCCGGGTAGTTGGTGATGACGACTTTCAGCGGACGCAGTACGCACATGGCGCGCGGTGCGGTCTGGTCGAGGTCGTCACGGATGCTGAATTCGAGCATGCCGAAGTCGACCACGCCGTCGGAACGGTTGGTGCCGATCATTTCGCAGAAATTGCGGATCGATTTCGGTGTGTAGCCACGGCGGCGGAAGCCCGACAGCGTGGACATGCGCGGATCGTCCCAACCGTTGACGTGTTTTTCATCGACCAGTTGCTTGAGCTTGCGCTTGCTGGTGATGGTGTAGTTGAGGTTCAGACGGCTGAACTCGTACTGACGCGGGTGCGCCGGCACTGGCAACGCGTCGAGGAACCACTCGTACAGCGGACGATGGCTTTCGAACTCAAGGGTGCAGATCGAGTGGGTGATGCCTTCGATGGCGTCCGACTGACCGTGGGTGAAATCGTAGTTCGGGTAGATGCACCACTTGTCGCCGGTCTGGTGGTGATGCGCGTGACGGATGCGATACATGATCGGGTCGCGCAGGTTCATGTTCGGCGAGGCCATGTCGATTTTGGCACGCAGCACGCGGGCGCCGTCCGGGAACTCACCGGCGCGCATACGGGCGAACCAGTCGAGGTTTTCTTCAACGGAACGGTCGCGGAACGGGCTGTTCTTGCCCGGCTCGGTCAGGCTGCCACGGTATTCCTTGGCCTGCTCCGGGGTCAGGTCGTCGACGTAAGCCTTGCCGGCCTTGATCAGCTCAACGGCCCAATCGTGCAACTGGTCGAAATACTGCGAGGCGTAGCGCACTTCGCCGGACCATTCGAAACCCAGCCATTTGACGTCGCTTTCGATCGCGTCGATGTACTCCTGGTCTTCCTTGGCCGGGTTGGTGTCGTCGAAACGCAAGTGCGTGACGCCGCCGAACTCCTGGGCCAGGCCGAAGTTCACGCAGATCGACTTGGCGTGGCCGATGTGCAGGTAGCCGTTGGGCTCAGGCGGGAAACGGGTGACGATCTGCGTGTGCTTGCCCGAGTCCAGGTCTGCCTGGATGATCGGCCGCAGGAAATTGACCGGCACGGCAGGGCCGGACTTGGCATTCGAGGTAGGGTCGACAGTGGGCTTGCTCATAGGATCCTTGACTTACATGTGCGCGGCCGCAGAGGGGGCCAGACAAAACAAAGCCGCTATCATAGCCGATGCTGTCAAGGGGCTGACAGAGCACGGCCTATAAAGGAGCGCATTTAATCGCAGGGATTTGGAAAAACAGCCTCGAAATTCGCGCCTGTCACGCTAAACTGCGCACCTTGGCCCACGGGCTGAACCGGTAACGGGCGCAAATGTCCCATTGCCCACGAATTCCTTATAAAACGCTTCATTGAAAAAGAGCACCGATCATGACTCAAGTTAAATTGACCACCAATCATGGCGACATCGTCATCGAACTGAACGCTGAAAAGGCGCCGATCACCGTCGCCAACTTCATCGAATATGTTAAGGCCGGTCACTACGAAAACACCGTTTTCCACCGTGTCATCGGTAACTTCATGATCCAGGGCGGCGGTTTCGAGCCAGGCATGAAGGAAAAGAAAGACAAGCGTCCAAGCATCCAGAACGAAGCTGACAACGGTCTTTCCAACGAGAAGTACACCGTTGCCATGGCCCGCACCATGGAGCCGCATTCGGCTTCCGCGCAGTTCTTCATCAACGTTGCCGACAACACCTTCCTCAACCACAGCGGCAAGAATGTGCAAGGCTGGGGCTACGCAGTATTCGGTAAAGTGACCGCTGGCACCGACGTTGTCGACAAGATCAAAGGTGTTTCGACCACTTCCAAGGCCGGCCACCAGGACGTACCAGCAGACGACGTGATCATCGAGAAAGCCGAGATCATCGAAGCGTGATATTGCTGATTTCAGACTTGCATCTGGAAGAGGAGCGCCCGGACATTACCCGGGCGTTTCTGGATTTGCTCGCCGGACGCGCCCGCTCGGCGAGTGCGTTGTACATCCTTGGCGACTTCTTCGAAGCGTGGATTGGCGACGACGCCATGACGCCCTTCCAGCGTTCCATCTGCCAGGCCCTGCGCGAACTCAGCGACAGCGGCACGGCGATTTTTCTGATGCACGGCAATCGCGACTTCATGCTCGGCAAGGCCTTCTGCAAGCAGGCCGGCTGTACGTTGTTGAAGGATCCGAGTGTCGTGCAGTTTTACGGCGAGCCGGTGCTGTTGATGCACGGCGACAGCCTGTGCACCCGCGACGTCGGTTATATGAAGCTGCGGCGTTATCTGCGTAATCCGATCACGCTATTTATCCTGCGCAACCTGCCCTTGAGCAGCCGCCATAAACTGGCGCGCAAGCTGCGCAGCGAGAGTAAGGCGCAGACGCGGATGAAGGCCAATGACATTGTTGATGTTACGCCTGAGGAAGTTCCGCGGATCATGCAGGAATATGGGGTGAAAACCCTTATTCACGGGCACACTCATCGCCCGGCGATCCATAAGCTGCAGCTCGGTGAGCAAGCGGCGAAGCGGATTGTGCTGGGGGATTGGGATCGTCAGGGTTGGGCGTTGCAGGTGGATGAGAGCGGGTACGCGTTGGCGCCGTTCGATTTCGCCCCGCCGCTGGCTTTGCCGCACGGCTGAAGATCGCTACCCCCTCACCCCAGCCCTCCCGAAACGTCGGACCGCCCCCAAGGGGGCGAGGGGGAAAGGGAGCCGATCTCTATGCTTTTCAAACCAGAGTTCGACTGAAGTCTGTCAGGTAGATGTATCCCGAACATCCAACGCAGTAAGTCCTCCCTCCCCCACTGGGCGAAGGGGAAAGGGAGCTGACCGCATGCAGCTCAAAACCTGAGTTCAACTCGGTATCGCAAGTCGGTGTACCTCGAACAATCAACTCGGTCAGTCCCCTCTCCCTCCGGGAGAGGGTTAGGGTCAGGGGCGTTTGACCTTAGTGCCCGGAAGCAGCAGGCCCTGCCTTGGCGGCAAACGGCGGTTTCGCCAGCCACACAATCAGAATCAACCCCATAAACCCCCAGCCCAGCAACGTGAAGTAATCCACGGTGGAGAGCATGTACGCCTGGCTCGTCAAAATCTGATCCATCTGCGCATACGCCGACTGGCTAGCCCCGCCCAAATGATTCAAGGTCTCGCGCGTCGCCGGCTCAAAGGTGCTGATACTTTCACTCATATACGCATGATGCTGATCCGCGCGGCGAATCCAGATCCAGGTGGTCAGCGACGCCGCAAAGCTACCGCCCAACGTCCGCAGAAAAGTCGCCAGACCGGCACCATCGGCAATCTGGCTCGGCGGCAGGTCCGACATCAGAATGCTCAAGGTCGGCATGAAGAACAGCGCCACGCCAATACCCATGAACAGCTGCACCAAAGCGATGTGCTGGAAGTCCACCTCATTGGTGAATCCCGCCCGCATGAAGCAACTCAAGCCAATCGCCAGAAACGCCAACCCGGCCAGCAAACGCAGGTCGAACTTGTTCGCGTACTTGCCGACAAACGGCGACAGCAGCACCGGCAGAATGCCGATCGGCGCCACGGCCAGACCCGCCCAGGTCGCGGTGTAGCCCATTTGCGTCTGCAACCACTGCGGCAAGATCAGGTTGATGCCGAAGAACCCGGCGTAACCCAGCACCAACACCAGCGTACCAATGCGGAAGTTGCGGTAGGCGAATAGCCGCAAGTTGACCACCGGATGCTGATCGGTCATTTCCCAGATGACGAACACCGCCAGCGCGATCACCGAGATCGCCGCGCCGATGATGATGAAGTTCGACTCGAACCAGTCCAGGTCATTGCCCTTGTCGAGGATCACCTGCAAGGCGCCGACGCCAATGATCAGCGTGATCAGTCCGACGTAATCCATTGGCTGACGGCTGGTTTCCACCGGACGTTTGGCCAGTTGCGAACGCACTACCATCACCGCAAAGATGCCGATCGGCACGTTGATGAAGAAGATCCACGGCCAGCTGTAACTGTCGGTAATCCAGCCGCCGAGAATCGGCCCGGCAATCGGCGCGACCACCGTGACCATCGCCAGCAACGCGAGAGCCATGCCTCGCTTCGCCGGCGGATAAACCGCGATCAGCAGGGTTTGCGTCATCGGGTACAGCGGCCCGGCGACCAGGCCTTGCAGCACACGGAAGCCGATCAGCTCCGGCATCGAGGTCGAAATACCGCAGAGGAACGAGGCCAGCACAAACAGAATCGTGGCCCACAAAAACAGCTTCACCTCGCCGAACCGACGGCTGAGCCAACCGGTCAGCGGCAGCGCAATTGCGTTGCTCACGGCGAACGAGGTGATCACCCAGGTGCCCTGCTCCGAACTCACCCCGAGGTTGCCGGATATGGTCGGCAGCGCCACGTTGGCGATGGTGGTGTCGAGCACTTGCATGAAGGTCGCCAGCGACAGGCCGATGGTGCTGAGCAACAGGCTGGGCGGCGTGAAAGAGGCGTTATTGCTCATTGTGAATCCTATGAAACCTGATTAGCGCCGGGCCCTTTGTGGGAGCGAGCCTGCTCGCGAAGGCGGCCTTTCAGACAAATAAATGCTGAATGAACCACCGCTTTCGCGAGCAGGCTCGCTCCCACAGGGTCGGTGTCGGTATCAGCGTTGTGCGGTTTTGCTCACCACAGCGCTGTTGTCGTGGATCAGCTGCGCAATCATCGCGTCGGCTTCGGCCAGTTGGCGGTCGTAGACGTTGGTGCTGAACGAGGCTTTTTGCGGCGGCTGCTGCGCCAGCACCGGACCGCTCTGGTCGTGCAGGTTCACTTCAACATTGGTCGACAGACCGACACGCAGCGGATGCTTGGCCAGTTCTTCGGCATTGATGTGAATGCGCACTGGCACACGCTGAACAATCTTGATCCAGTTACCGGTGGCGTTCTGCGCTGGCAGCAAGGCAAACGCGCTACCCGTACCGGCGCCGAGGCTGTCGACGGTGCCGCTGTACTTCACATCGCTGCCGTAGATATCGGATTCGATGTCGACCGGCTGACCGATGCGCATGTCACGCAACTGGGTTTCCTTGAAGTTGGCGTCGATCCACAGCTGATCCAGCGGAATCACTGCCATCAACGCCGTGCCCGGCTGCACGCGCTGACCGAGCTGCACGGTGCGTTTGGCCACGTAACCGGTGACCGGCGCGATCAAGGTGCTGCGGGCATTGGTCAGATAGGCCTGACGCAGATCGGCAGCGGCCGACATCACGTCCGGGTGCGACGAGACCACGGTGTCATCGACCAGCGCGCTGGTGGTTTTCAGTTGCTGTTTGGCGTTGGCCAGGGCGTTCTGCGCCGAGGTCAGATCGTCGCGAGCGTGGGACAGTTCTTCTTGGGAAATCGCCCCGCCCTGCGCGAGGTTTTTCCGGCGGTTGTAGTTGTCCTGGGCTTTCTGCACTTCGGCCTGCTGCGCGTTGACCTGGGCTTTCATGCCATCGACGTTGCTGTACAAGCCACGCACCTGACGCACGGTGCGCGCCAGTTTTGCCTGCGCACTTTGCAGGCCGACTTCGGCATCGTTCGGGTCGAAGTTGATCAGCACCTGGCCTTCGTGAACCAGATAACCATCGTCAGCGCCAATGCTGACCACAGTGCCGGTCACCAGCGGGGTGATTTCAACGACGTTGCCGTTGACGTAGGCGTCGTCGGTGCTTTCGTTAAAGCGCCCGATGAATTCGTGATACGCCCAGACGCCGGCGCAGGCGAGCGCGACGACAACGGCGAGCACCAGCAGCATGACTTTGCGTTTGCGCGGGTTGCCGGTGTCCGGGGTGTTGCCTTGAGCTTGGGTATTTTCGGCAGTGGCCATGACAATTACCTTGAATTAGTTGTGCGGCGTGGCTGGGCTGGCGTTGGCTGCGGTCAGGGTGTCACCCTGGAAGCCGCCGCCCAGCGCTTGCATCAGTTGAATCGACAGGTCGATCTGCTCGGCATTGAGGGTGGCCAATTGACGCTGGGCCTGCAGCAATTGCTGCTCGATGCTGAGCACGTCCAGGTAGTTGCCGATGCCGGAACCGTAACGCTGGACGACGGTGTTGTAAGAATCCTGAGCGATGTCGGTGGCGTGTTGCTGCGCACCGATCTGCCGGCCGATGTCACGCAACTGGTTGATCGCGTCGCTGACATCGCCCAGTGCTTTCACCAGACTTTTGTTGTACTGCGCCACCGCCAGATCGTAATCGGCGTCGCGCGCATCGAGGTTGGCGCGCAGGCGTCCGCCGTCGAAGATCGGCACCGAAATGGTCGGGGCAATGTTGAAGAAGCGACTGGCCGAACCGAACATCGCGTCACCCAACAAGGACTCGGCACCGGCCGAGGCCGACAGGTTCAAGTTGGGATAGAAGCGGGTTTTCGCCGAGTCGATGTCTTTGCTCGCCGCCTCGACGCGCCAACGGGCGGCGACCAGATCCGGGCGACGGCCGAGCAGTTCCGCCGGCAACACCGACGGCACAGCGACAGCGCTGGCTTGCAGGACTTTCGGTCGGGCAATTTCGTTGCCGCGATCCGGGCCTTTGCCGAGCAGCACGGCCAAAGCGATTTTGGCGCTGTTCAAGCGTTTTTCTGCGTCGATCAGGCTGGCTTCGGAACTGGCTTCCAAGCTCTGGGTTTGCTGGAACTGGTACTGGCTGTCGATCCCGGAACTCAGGCGACGCTGGCTCAGGTCGAGCATTTGTTTAGTGCGTTTGAGGTCTTCGTTGGCCAAGTCATAAACGATGTGCGCCTGACCGAGATCGCTGTAAGCGCGAGCGACGTCGGCGGCCAGGGTCAGTTGTGCAGCCTGACGATCGACTTCAGCGGCGCGTGCCTCACCGAGTGCCGCTTCCCAGGCATCACGCTGACCGCCCCAGAGGTCGAAGTTGTAATTGAAACCGGCGCTGACATTGCGCACCGTCGAATAAGCCCCGCCCTGCCCCAGCGGATCCTGATCGCGAGCCAGACGCGAACGGCTGATGCCGGCGCTGGCATCGAGGGTCGGATAACGCTCGGCGTCGGCGGCATACGCGGCGGCGCTGGCCTGATGCGCGCGGGCTTCAGCGATCTGCATGTCCGGGCTGTCGTGCAGGGCTTCACGGATCAGGCCGTCGAGTTGCGGATCGCCGAGGCTGGTCCACCAATCGCTTTTCGGCCATGCGGCTGGCGACAGGGTCACGCCGTTGAGGGATTGGCCGACTTTCAGGGTTTTCGCATCAAGGCTTTTGCCTTGAGTGTCGAGACCGCTGTAGTTGGCGCAGCCGGCGAGGATCATCGCCGACAGCACCAGCGTCAGGCTGCTGCGCAAGGTTTTACCGCTCATTGTGTTCACCTAAGCGCTGGATGGTGATCGGGTCACCGGCTGCCAGCAGGATTTTCTTGAGGATGTATTCCAGGGTTTTCAACTCGTCCGGGGTGACGGCGCCCGCCAGTTCATTCATCGCGTCGGCGCCGATGTACGGCAGGCGATCGGTCAGTTGCTGGCCTTGCTCGGTGAGCTTCAGTTGCACCTGACGGCGATCGCCTTCGCTGCGCTGGCGAGCGAGAAAGTCTTTCTGCTCCAGACGATCGAGCATGCGCGTCATTGAACCGCTGTCGAGCGACAGATGCCGGCATAGTTCGGCCGGGGTATCGACGCCGAACTGGGCCATGATGATCAACACCTTGAACTGCGCGGCGGTGATGCCGTGGGGTTCCATGTGGGTGTCGATGATCCGGTCCTTGAGCAGCGCAGCACGGCCAAGCAACAGGCCGAGATGGCAGTGTTTGAATTCGTCCGGGGTGAAATGCTTCATTTGCTCACCTAATAACTGCCTAGGCAGTGAATGTATGTCGAGATGTTACTGCCTAGGCAGCGAATGTCAACGGAATAGTTAGGAGGCTTGGTAATTAGTTGACAAGTGGGCTGGGATTTATTGCACGGGCGACCCCATTCGCGAGCAGGCTCGCTCCCACAGGGAAAACGCGTTCCAATGTGGGAGCGAGCCTGCTCGCGAATGCAGCGACACGGTGCCAGGGATGATCGCTTTCTAGGAATCGCCTGATGTTCAGGCTTTAGTGCCGTGGCTAACGTACGCCGTTCATTGGCCGATACGTAAACTCTTTCCATGAAGCGCTTCAAACTCCATCGCCCGCTCCTGTTGTGTATCGCAGCCACCCTGTTTGCCTGCGCGTCGAACGTCATGGCCGGCAGCTGTGTGGCGGTCGATTCAAAGACTGAAACCCTAAACTTTGGCGCCAGTCTCGCCAGCTCCACTCTGACCATTCCTGCCGACACACCCAATGGCACCGTGGTCTATCAGGACACCGTGCGGTCAACCGGGCATATCTGGAGCTGTTCGAAGATTTCCATGTTTGGCATTCAGATCAATCCGAAACTGGGCACCGCTACCGGTACCACCAGTATTTTTCCGCTGGGCAAGAGCGGACTGTCCTACCGCGTCTGGTTCGAAGCCATGAGCCGCTACGAAACAGCTCTGCAAGCCATCGCTCCGAACACCAGCTATGGCTTTGGCGGGAACTCTGTGCGTCTGGAAATTATCAAGACCGGCGAGCTGACATCGAAAGTCAACATCGACGCGGGGTATCTGGGCAGCCTGCAGGACGATGATCTGATCCTGAAGAAACTCAACCTGATGAACCCGATCGTATTGAACGCAGCCTCCTGCCAGACCCCGTCTGTCCCGGTGGCGATGGGCGACGATTACCAGCTCCATGACTTTCGCGAAGCCGGCGCCACGTCACGCAAGGTGCGCTTCGACATTGCCTTGAACCAATGCCAGACCGGGATCAAGAAAGTCACTTATTCACTCAAGGCCAACACCCCGATCCTTGATGCAACCAAAGGTGTCGTTGCGCTCAACTCCAGTTCCACCGCCAAAGGTATCGGCCTGCAAGTGATGAATGAACTCGGACAGCCCATCGCCTTCGACACCACCTATCCGTTCAGCGGCTTCACCACCACCGGGCTCAATTTCAAAATCCCCTTTTCGGCGGCGTATTACCGTCTGGGCACAGAGCGTGTCGAGGCGGGCAGCGCCAACACCGAAGTGACCTTCATCGTCAATTACCTGTGAGGCCTTTAAGGATCGTCTGATTTTCCCGGCACACGCTCGCCTCTACTGTGCCGGCATGCGATTGAAGAATTACCTCCACCAGATCAGCCCGGTCCTGTCGACGCCTCATGCTGCGCGGCGCCTGTTGCGCATTTTCGCGTTGGTGCTGCTCGTCGGCATTCTCGGCGGCGTGTACAGCTTTCTGCTGTTCACTTTCAACAATGAGATCTCCCAGCGGCGCAGCTACATGAGCAGCGCTATCGCCGAGGCACACACCTTTTTCACCACCCGCGAAGCGCTGCTGGAAAGCCTCAGTTTGTCGGCGACTCGCCAGACCGCATTGAGCGCGCCGCTGTCCGAAGAAGAGATTCGTCTGCTGCTGGGCCAGACCCCGGGCAAGCAATGGAGCATCTGGTTGACCCAGCGCATGCGCGACTTTCTGCAACTGCGCAAATTGAATTTGCTCTACGTCAGCAGCGGTGCCGACACACAGGTCTGGCGCCTGTACAACACAACTCCGATGGCCGGCGACTTTCCGCGGGCGATGCTTGACCGCCTGGAAACCCTCAAGCGCGACAACACCGATGCCCTGAAAGAAATCTGGCTGACGCACAACGCGCAAGGGCACTCGCAGCTGTACATTTTCATTCGTCTGGATGACCGCGACCTCGATTCCGGCTGGCTCGGTCTGGAAATGGACGACCGTGAAGTCTCCAACGCCTTGAGTGACCACAGCGCCGGCGAGTTCACCATGTTCAACTCGCAAGGGATGCCGCTGTTCAGCAACAGCCACAAACCACCGCCGGGGCAACATCTGCCACTGCTGCGTCAGCAGGATTTCTTCGGTTTCGTCGGCGACGGCTGGCTGCCCGAACAGTTGGTTTTGCGCAAACAGCTCAAGTCATCGGACTGGCAACTCACCTACTCCATCGACTTGCTGGCGGTGCTTTGGGCCTTGTGGCCGCAGATGCTCGGCGCGCTGCTGTTCTGTCTGGCGAGCATCAGCCTGGTGTGCCTGCTGACCCGACGTCTGGAACATCGCTTCATCACCCCGACCCTGCACCGGATTCAGGCGCTGGTGGAAAGCGAGTTGTTCAGCCGCGACGTGATCCAGACCGCCCCCGTGGCACTCTGCGTGTTACGCCGCAGCGATGGCCAGGTCGTGCTGGAAAACACCCTCGCCCAACAATGGCTGGGCACGTGCAGCAAGCATCTGGGCCCGGGCTGGATCCGTGCTGCGTTTGACGAAAAGGCGCCCAGCCTGACCGACTATTTCGACACCGCTGATGGCCGGCACCTGTACCTGAGCTGCGCGCCGACCCGCTACAAAGGCGAAGACGTGTTGCTCTGCGCTTTCAGCGACATCAGCGCGCGCCGGCAAATCGAAGCGGCGCTGGAGCAGGCGCGCCAGTCGGCGGATGCCGCCAATGAAGCGAAAACCCTGTTTCTCGCAACCATGAGTCACGAAATCCGCACGCCGCTGTATGGCGTGCTCGGCACCCTCGAACTGCTCGCCCGCACTCGGCTCGACACCCAGCAGCAAAGCTATTTGCGCGCGATCGAAGGCTCGTCCGCGACCCTGCTGCAATTGATCTGCGATGTGCTCGATGTGTCGAAAATCGAAGCCGGGCAACTGGCGCTGGAACTGAGCGATTTTTCCATCGTGGCACTGGCGCATGAGGTGGTGCAGGGATACGCGGCGGCGGCACAGAGCAAAGGTTTGCAACTGTATGCCTGTTTTGATCCGCAACTGCCCGACAGCCTGGTCGGCGATGTCAGCCGGGTGCGGCAGATTCTCAATAATCTGTTGAGCAACGCGGTCAAATTCACCGATTCCGGGCGCGTGGTATTGCGGGTCAAAACGCTGTCCCGCGAAGGTGAGCGCGTCTGCGTGCAATGGCAGGTGTCGGACACCGGTCGCGGTATTGCCCACGATGATCAGGCGTTTATCTTCGAGCCGTTTTATCAGACCCAAGGCAGTAGCCACGCGGTCGCGGGCACCGGGTTGGGCCTGCCGATCTGCCTGCGGCTGACGAATTTGATGAACGGCACGCTGCGCATGGTCAGCGAACCGGGGCTGGGCAGCAGTTTTTCCCTGACCTTGCCGCTGGAGCAACGCGCGGGCAGCGGATTACCCGCAGCAACGCCAAAGCTGACGGGTGAAACCGTTTACGTGGTGTCGCCGGTGCGCGAACTGGCCGAAAGCCTCGCGGGCTGGCTGCGCCGTTGGGGTGCTCGACCGCACCTCGGCGCGCCGGCCAACCCTGCACCAGCCGACGCTGGCGTGTTGCTGGAGCTGTACCCGGCGCCAATGGAGCAACGCAGCGAACTGCACTGGTCAGGACCGCGCGTACTGGCCAGCGGTGATGCTGCCTGTGAGCCGCAATGCACGGGCAGAGGCTGGATGGCGAATCTGAATGATCTGGCCGCGATCCGCCAGGCCGTGCGTCAGGCTCAGGGCGGACAGATCGTTGAGCATCCACAACAGACAGAAACCCAGATGCTGGCGCCATTACACCTGCACATCCTCGTGGCCGAAGACAATGCCATCAACCAGTTGATCCTGCGCGACCAGTTGCAAGAGCTGGGCTGCACGGTGGCGTTGGCCAGCGATGGTGAAGAGGCGTTGTCACTGTGGCAGGACGACGCCTTCGACGTCGTGCTCAGCGACGTCAACATGCCACGACTCAACGGTTATGAATTGGCCAAGGCCTTGCGCCGCCTGGGCTGCACCATGCCGATCATCGGCGCCACCGCCAACGCCCTGCGCGGTGAAGAAGCCCTGTGCCTGGCCGCCGGTATGAACCATTGCCTGGTCAAACCTTTTACGCTAAGAGCCTTGTCGATCGTCCTGGCTCCCTACCAACGAGTCGCCGATGAAGTCCTCTAGCCTGCTGATTGTCGAAGATCATCCGTTCCAGCACCTGTATTTGCAAAACCTGTTCAACGAACTGGGTGTGTTCGATCTGGAATTTGCACGGGACGGCGAAGAAGCCTTGCGGCGTCTGAAAAACCGTGAGTTCGATCTGGTCCTCACCGATCTGCTGATGCCGGGCATGGACGGCGTGCAGTTCATCCAGGGCCTGGCCGCGCAGCCCTCGCGCCCGGCACTGGCAATCATGAGCGCGGCCTCGCGGCGCATGCTGATGGGCGCGAGCCTGGTGGCGAGCAACCTGCAAGTCAAAGTCATCGGTCTGATTTCCAAACCGGTCAATAGCGCTGCCTTGCGCTGTCTGATCGAGCAGTTGCAGACGCTGCGTCAGGCCGCCCCGGTCGCAACGCAGCCCGGTATTGATCGGCAAAGTATTCTGCACGCCTTGGACAAGGGTGAATTACAGGCCTGGTTCCAACCCAAAAAGGCGCTGGACAATGGCCGCATCGTCGCCGCCGAAGCCTTGGTGCGCTGGGAACACCCCGCACATGGCACGCTGTTGCCGGGGGCATTTCTACCGGCGCTGATTGCTTACGACCTCGAAGAGCGTCTGCTCTGGCGAATGCTGGAGCAGGCGATTGCCGCGCAAACCGTATGGCGCCAGCAGGGCTACGACATCCCGGTGTCGATCAATTTACCGACGCACCTGCTTAACAGCCATGATCTGCCGGACCGCATCCTCGCTTTCGTGCTGCAACACGAAGGCCTGCCGGCGCGGATCTGCTTCGAGTTGATGGAATGCTCGGTGCCCGATGACATCAGCAATTTCTACGCCGGCGCCTGCCGCTTGCGCATCAAGGGTTTCGGCTTGTCCCAAGATGATTTCGGCAAGGGCTACAGTTCTTACATGAACCTGGTGTCGGCGCCTTTCACCGAGCTGAAAATCGACCGCGCGCTGGTGCAGGGTTGCAACAGCAACGCCGAACTCGCGCAGGCGCTGACCAGCATTGTCACGTTGGGTCGCCAACTGGGCCTGACGGTGGTCGCCGAAGGCGTGGAAACCGCGCAAGAACTTGCTCTGTTGCGTAAAATCGACTGCACTCAGGTCCAGGGTTTCCTGATCTCCCACGCCGTGTCTTCGGAGCAGTTCCAGCAGTTGCTGACCCATGATGGACCGGCCAATGCATGGTGAACCCCAGACGCTGTTGACGACACCGTTTGCCACCGAGGTCTTTTGTGTCCAGACACTTTTCTACTTTGACTGATCAGGCGTTGTAATGCCGCAGCCCAACGCATTTCTGGAAAGACTCGCCAGCAGTTCGCTACGCCTGAACAAGAGCTTGCTGGTGCTTGGTGCGCTGGTCCTGCTGTTGCTGGGCATCAGTTATCTGGGCGTGCAGCGCATGGTGGATGAACAGCGCGATACCCTGCAGTTCCACTTCGCCCGACTGATGGAAAACATTCGCGAGCAGGAAGCCTTTCTCGACGCTATCTCAAGGGCCAGCGCCAAGGGTGAGTACTTTCCCGAAACTGCGACGCCGCCTGTTGTACAAAAGCGGTTGCCCGAAGAAGGACCGAACATTTATGAAGGTCGAGGCCTGGCGTTTTCACTGCCGTTCAGCGTAAAGATCGATCCGGAGCGAATCGCCCCCGGCCAATACCCCAAGGTGTTTGCCCTCGGCAGCTATCTGGCGGCTTATTACAGCGCCTTCTGGGCAGCCTCGCATTACCAGTCGCCGCAGGTGATCCTGCTCAACGGGCCGGACAATTTCGATATCGCCGTGCCCGCTGCCGGCCGTTTGCGTGGTGCAGGGCCGACGCAGATAAGCACCTTCGTCGAGATCATGACCCGGATGAACATGCAACGGCGCACGCAGACTTCAGCGCAGGTTCACTGGGTGCCCTACGCGTTCGCCGAGGAGGACAACGTTACCCCGACTCTGCTGGCCTACGTGCGGATCAATCTGAGCAAACCGACGCAGGCCATCGAAGGCGCCAACTCCTGGGCGGTGGTCGGCTCGCTGCTGAAACTGTCCCAGGTCAACAACATCGAGCGCTTGATGGCGTGGTCGATTTACGACGACTTCACCTTGATCACGCCCCACGATACCGTGTTGATCGGTGCGCTCAAGCCCGGTCAAGTGCTCAACGAAGGCGCGAATCTGACCGCAGATGGCCTGGTGTTCAAGCTGACCAGTCCCGGTGAACGGCACTGGACGGCGATCTATGTCATCAGTGTGCAGAGCTTTCTCGATTACGCGCTGTGGCCATTGCTGTGCCTTTTGGTCCTCGTGCTCGCCCTGCTCGGCTGTAGCCGGGCACTCAATCGCTGGTACACCCAGCGCGTTATCCTTCCTGCGCAAAGTGCCCACGCGAGCATCGCCGAAAGCGAAGCGTTCAGCCGCGCGGTCATCGACACCGCGCCCACCGGTCTTTGCGTGATCAGCCGCCGCGATCATCATGTGCTGCTGGAGAACCAGCGCGCCCAGCAATGGCACGACACCCGCGAACTGATCAGCCTGCTCGACCGGCAGACAGCGACCGGCCAAGGCCATGCCGAACTGGAGATTGCCGGTCGGCATTTGCATGTCGCCTTCGTCTCGACCCGTTATCAGGGTCAGGACGCCTGGCTGTGTGCGCTGCACGATGTGACCCGCCATGTCGAAGACGCGGCGGCGCTGGAAGTCGCCCGCCAGGCCGCCGATTCGGCCAATCAGGCCAAGAGCCGGTTTCTGGCAACGATGAGCCATGAAATCCGCACGCCGCTGTATGGCGTGCTTGGCACGCTGGAATTGCTCGGTCTGACCACGCTGAATCCGCGTCAGCAAGCTTATCTGGACACCATTCAGCGCTCGTCGGCCAGTCTGTTCAAGCTGATCAGCGATGTGCTGGATGTGTCGAAGATCGAGGCCGGGCAAATGAATCTCGAGCTTCAGCCGTTCTGTCCGCTGGAACTGACCGAAGACGTTGTGCGCAGCTACGGCGCGTTTGCCCGTGGCAAAGGTTTGCAGCTGTATGCCTGCATCGATGCGGCGCTGCCGGATCAACTGCTCGGTGATGCGCAGCGCATTCGGCAGATCCTCAACAACCTGCTGAGCAACGCGATCAAGTTCACTGACAACGGCCGCGTGGTCATGCGCGTTCGTGTGCTGCAAAGCACTGGCGGTCGCGCGGAGGTGCTGTGGCAGGTCAGCGATTCGGGCGTGGGCATTTCCCGGGCGCAGCAACAGCAGTTGTTCGACCCGTTCTATCAAGTCAACGAAGCCGACAGCCATGCCGGCGCCGGTCTGGGTCTGGCCATTTGCAAGTGGCTGTGTGAATTGATGCAGGGCCAGTTGAACGTGGTCAGCGAGCCGGGACTGGGCAGCCGTTTCAACTTGCAACTGACCCTGGATTGCGCGCCGGGCAGTCTCGCCGATTGCCCGGCGTTCGTGGCCGGCGGCGCCGCCGTTTATGTACGGGCACCGGTGGCCGAACTGGCGCAGCATCTGAGCGCCTGGCTTCACCGCTTTGGACTCGATTGTCGTCTGGTGACGCACGAGTTGCCACCGCCTGCAGCGCTGCTGGTGGACTTTGCGCCGCTGGCCAACGCCACGGTATTCAATGGCCCGCGCATTGTCGCCACTGCGGGCGGTCCCAATCCGGCACAGGTACGTGGCAGTGGCTGGCAGGTCGATGCCGACGATGTACGCGCCATTGGCTGGGCGATTGCGCTGGCCCGACACGGCGCCAGTCACCAACGTGTGACTGCGCAGGCGCAAAACAGCCTAGCGCTGAATCTGCGCGTGCTCGTGGCCGAAGACAATACGATCAACGCGGCGATCATCAAGGAACAACTGGAGGCGCTGGGCTGTTCGGTCGTGGTCGCCGCCAATGGCGAACAGGCGCTGGTGCAATGGGCACCCGGACGGTTCGATCTGCTGCTGACCGACGTCAACATGCCGGTCATGAACGGCTACCAACTGGCCGCCGCACTGCGCGAGCAGGATGCGACGCTGCCGATTATCGGCGTTACCGCCAATGCCCTGCGCGAAGAAGGCGAACGCTGCGCCGCCGTCGGCATGAACGCGTGGATGGTCAAGCCGTTGAACCTGACGACACTGCGCACGCAGCTGCAAAGCCACTGCCAGACAGCGATCGCGCCAGTCGCTGACGCTGCACCGACCCTCTCACCAAAAATGCGCGAGCTGTTTGTCTCGACCCTGCGCGGCGATGTCCAGACCACCCTCACCGCGCTGGATGCGGCCGACGCCAGTGGCGTCGCCCAGCAACTGCACAGCATGGCCGGGGCACTGGGCGCCGTGCGGGTCGAAGCCCTGGCCAGTGCGTTTGTCGAACTGGAATGTCGCCTGACCGGCATGACGATCACCCCGGCACTGGTCACGCAAGTGCGCCAACAGCTGGCGCGTCTGACTGACCTGCTCGACACCCTTGAATAATTTCACTCTGGATAAAGCACCCATGGAAACCTTCAACGTTGTCATCGCCGATGATCATCCCATCGTTCTCCTGGGGGTACGGGAACTGGTCGAGCGCGACCGACGCTTCAACGTGGTGGGCGAAGCGGTGTGTTCCGATGGCTTGATCGAGTTGCTGAAGTCTCAGGCGGTGGACCTGTTGATCACCGATTTCAACATGCCCGGTGACTCGCCCTACGGTGACGGCCTGAAGCTGGTGGAATACGTGACGCGGCATTTTCCCGAAGTGAGAGTGCTGGTCCTGACCATGATTTCCAATCCTCTGATCCTGACACGCCTGCAGGAGCTCGGTGTGCTTGCGGTGATTCAGAAAAGCCAGCTGCACGTCGAAATAGAATTGGCGCTCAAAGCCATTGCCAAAGGCAGCCGGGTACGCCACAAAGAACCGGCCCCCACGTCCGTGCTGAACGATGGCGCCGATCTGGATGAACGTTTTTCCCGACTGTCGCCCAAGGAACATGAAATTCTGCGACTGTTCGTTCAAGGCCAAGGCGTTAACGAAATTGCCAGGGGATTGAACAGAAGTGCCAAAACCATCAGTACGCAAAAAATCTCGGCCATGCGCAAACTTGAAGTCAATAGCGATCAAGAGTTACTGGCTTATTGCATCGAACGCAACTTGTTCAAATAAACAACTGCGCACTTGTGCGTAACATCCGCGTATCTAGGAATCGTCTGATGTTCCACCGCGAGCCCGGGTTTTATTGTGTTGCTTTAACCCCACCAATGGAAAAGCAACATGAAAAAACTGTCTCGCACACTTCTCGCCTTGTCTATCTTCGCTGCCGGTAATGTCCTGGCGGCCGATCCGGTTGTGCCGACCAAAGCTGGCAGTGGCACTATCAACTTTACCGGCACCATCAACAACGATGCCTGCTCGGTGGAAGGCGCCGGCAAGGACAAAACCATTTCGGTAAACATGGGTGAAGTGTCGATCAAAGACATGGGCACCGCCACTGCGCCAAAAGGCAACGGTACGCTCAGCGTCGAGAACTTCGACATGAAGATCAACTGCAACGCCGGGACCAAAGTGGCGATGATCTTTGAACCGACCAAGGGCGCAGGCTCGGGGATCGAAACCGGTACCAAGGTCCTGAAACTGATCGACGGTCTGGGTTCTGCGAAAGGCATCGGCATCGCTTTGCTGGATGCCAACGGCGCCGTGATCGACCTGACTTCGCCGACCACCGCCCGCATCGAAAACACCCTGCAGGACAGCAACACCACACTGAAATTCTCGGCAGCCTACGTCACCACCGTTGACCCGAAACTGGCGGTAGCCGGCCGTGGCGACGCGACCCTGCCGTTCACCCTGCAATACGAATAACCCGCGCGATTCAGCGAACACTGTGCGGGGCCTGACGGCCCTGCACTTTCCTTCACTCTGCGCGGAAACTCTTCATGTTTTTACGTTCTTCCCTGTCCCTTTGCGTCGGCCTTCTGGGCCTGTTTGCCGTCGATCAGGCCATGGCCGGTATTTCCTTGAGCAGCACCCGGTTGATTTTCGACGGCAAGCATAAGGAAGCCGGCATCACCGTGCGCAACAGCGGCGCAGACGTGTTGATTCAGTCCTGGGTCGATACCGACAGCAACGAAACCGGCACGGTGCCTTTCGCCGTAACCCCGCCGCTGGTGCGCGTCAGTGGTGATGAGCAACAGATTTTGCGGGTTATTTACGAAGGCACCGGCATGCCCACAGACCGAGAGTCGGTGGTGTGGCTGAACGTGCAGGAAATCCCGCAATCGGCAAAAACCGCCAATACCCTGCAGTTGGCGGTGCGTCAGCGCATCAAGGTGTTCTTCCGCCCTGCCGGTTTGAAAAACAACGCCTATCAAGCCCCGGCCGAGCTGACCTGGAGACTGATCGAGCGTGCCGGTAAAAGTGTGCTGCTGGTAAAAAATCCGGGCCTGTATCACGTGTCGATTGCCGATATCACCGTGCAATCCGGCGCAACCAGCGAGCATCCCTTTGATTCAATGATGATTGCCCCGGGGGAACAAAAAGAGTTCGTGCTCAAACAACTTCACGCAATCAATTCGCCCCGCCTGTTATTCAGCAGCATCAACGACTATGGCGCCCGAGACCGTTATGTCGCGCAACTTTCCAGCAGCGCCGAAGTTAGCGCCAGTCTGGATAAACAAACACCATAACTCGCGTGCCGCTTTAACAGCCGCACTTTCACTGTATTTCTCTTCGCTCCGTTAGTTCGTACCGGAGGTGATATAGGGTTCCTGCATGTTTTTATTCAAGCGCGATGGCCTGGCGCCGCTTTCGGTTGCCCTGGTGTTCAGCACGACATGTCTGGCCGACGCCGATGAACAGTTCAATATTTCGTTTCTGCAAGGCGCGACATCCGCCGTCGATCTGCAATCGCTGCTCGCCGGCAGCCGCGTACTCCCCGGTACTTACCGGGTCGACCTGTACGCCAACGACACGCTGGTCGGCCGTCGTGACATCGATTTTCGGCGGCCAACTGGCAGCCACAAGGTCGAGGCCTGCCTGACCCTGGACATGCTCAAGCAAGTGGGCGTGGATATTGACAAGCTGCAGGCCAGCGGCAAACTCGACGTCGCCGATGCGGATGCCTGCCTCGATCTGCCCGCGCTGATCGACCATGCCACCGTGCGCTATGACGTGCCGCGCCTGCGTTTGCTGGTCAGCGTGCCGCAAAGTGCCATGGAGCGTGGCCGCCGTGGTTATGTCGACCCGGCGCTGTGGGACGAAGGTGTACCGGCGGCGTTCATCAATTATCAGGTGAGCAGCAACCGCAACAGCACCGATGCAGAGACCACGTTTGCCAATAACATTGGCCTGCGCAATGGCATCAACCTCGGCGGCTGGCGCCTGCGCAACGAATCCAACTTCAACAGCAGCACCGGCCGGCCGAGTACCTTCAAGAGCAACCGCAGCTATCTGCAACATGACGTCACCGCGTTGAAAGGCCAGTTCAGTGCCGGGGATATTTTCTCCGACGCCGACCTGTTCGACAGCGTGCGCTATCGCGGCTTGAAACTGGCGTCGGACGACGGCATGCGCGCCGACAGCGAGCGCGGCTACGCACCGGTGATTCGCGGGATTGCGCAATCCAGCGCCACCGTGGAAATCCGCCAGAACAATTACCTGCTGTACACCACCAACGTGCCGCCCGGCCCGTTCGAGATCAGCGACATTTACCCCAGCGGCTCCAATGGCGATCTGGAAATAACGGTTATCGAGGCCGACGGTCGACGCCGTGTCACGGTGCAGGCGTTTTCCAGCCTGCCGATCATGGTGCGCGAAGGTCAGCTCAAGTACAGCGTCTCGGCGGGTCGCTACAACAGCAACAGCGATGACCAGCAAACACCGGAATTTGTCAGCAGCACCGTGGCCTATGGCGTGAGCAGTAACCTGTCCGCCATTGTCGGCACTCAGGTCACCGATAAATTCCAGGCGCTGTCGGTCGGTGCCGGTCGCAACACCGCCCTCGGCGCGATCTCGCTTGACCTGACCCACTCCAGCAGTCGCACCTTCGGCCAGACGCTCAAGGGCAATAGCCTGCGCGCGTTGTACGCCAAGACATTCACCGGTACTGACACCAACTTCACCCTCGCCGCTTATCGCTATTCGACCGAGGGCTATCGCACCTTGAGCGAACACGTCGAAGAACTGAGCCGTGAGGGTGAGCAGCGCACCGGCAATTCGAAAACCCGCACTGACCTGACCATCAACCAGAGTCTGGGACGCAACCAGGAATTCGGCAGCCTCTACCTCAACGCCTCCGACCAGCGCTACTGGGGACGCGGTGGCTCGCAAAGTCTGTCGGCCGGATACAGCAACTACTGGCGCGACGTCAGCTACAACCTCAGCGCGACTTACACCAAGGATGTCGGCAACTATGGACCGGCGAACAACGACACGTTATTCAACCTCTCGTTGTCTTTCCCGCTGGGCTCCAAGCCCCGGGCACCGCGCGCGTTCGTCTCGGCCAGCACGCAGAAGGACAACAGCAGCACTCAGGTCGGCATCAATGGTTACCTGTCCGAAGACAGCGACACCTATTACTCGGTGCAAGGTGGCAACAGCAGCACCGGCGGCAGCAGCGGATCGGCCAACCTCACTACCCGCACGTCGGTAATGGACATCAGCGCCGGCTACAGCCAGGGTCGCGGTTACAATTCGCAGAGTCTCAATGTTGCCGGTTCCGTGGTCGGCCACGCGGGCGGGATCAACCTTGGGCAAACCGTCGGCGAAACTTTCGCTCTCGCGCAGGTCGAGGGTGTGGAAGGCGTGAAGATCGCCAGTTTCTCCGGGGCCAAAACCGCTGGCAACGGCTTCGCCGTGGTGTCCAATGCGCAACCCTATCGGGTCAACTGGATCAACCTCGACACCCGCGATCTGGGCGGCGATATAGAAATCGATAACGCGACCCGGCAAGTGGTTCCGCGCCGCGGTGCGGTGGTTCTCGCGCGCTATGCGAGCAAGACCGGGCGCCGCGTGCAATTTGCCTTGTTCGATGCGCAGCACCAGCCGATTCCCTTCGGCGCGTCACTTGAAGATGGCGCGGGCAAGCAACTGGCTATCTCCGACCCGAGTGGCAAGGCACTGGCGCTGGTCGAGGACGACGCCGGCACCCTGACCATCAACTGGCAAGGCCAGCGCTGCGAGGCGTCGTATGCACTGCCCGAACGTGACAAGGCGCTGAATTACGAGCGCGCATCCTTGATATGTCGCCCGGATCAAAACTAGCAGCGAGATTGCTCGCGAAGAGCTGTCAGCCGCACCCTCTCTGTTGGCTGGAAAGCCGCCTTCGCGAGCAGGCTCGCTCCCACATTTGATCTGCGGCAGGCACACATTCATGTCAGCCGGAGATCCCTGTGGGAGCGAGCCTGCTCGCGAAGGCCGCGCCTCGGTTCAAATAAAACAGGTGCGATCTAGAAATCCCGTTTGTAGAAAATATCCAGCGAACTGGCCACGCCACTGGCCGCTTCGACATACACCTTCTTGCTCAGCTTGTAGCGCAGCGCAATGGTGCTGGCCGGTTCAAACACGCCAACGCCATAACGCAAACTGAGCTTCTCGGTAATATTGCCGCTGGCCACAACACTCGTGGCATCGCCGCTGCCTGCAGTGTCGAGCTGGAAATCCTGAATCCCCAGATCCTTGGCCAGGCTGCTGGTGACCCCGGAACTGCCCATCAAGCCCAACCCCAACGCCGCTTGCGCGAGCATGTTGTTGTCTTCGCCGTTGGTGCTCAGCGGACGGCCCAACACCAGATAGGAAAGCGCCTGCTCCTGGCTCATCGCCGGTTCCGAGAAGATCTGCGTAGTCGGCTGTTCGGCGCTGCCGCTCAGGCGAATGCCGGCAATCACGTCGTCGGTCTGGCGAATCGCTTCGATGTCCAGATACGGCTGATCGAGGGGGCCGGCGAACATCAGACGCGCACGGCGCACTTGCAGGCGCTGGCCGTAGGCACTGTAGCGGCCGTCGTTAAGCCACAGTTCGCCACGGGTGTCCATGTTGTCGCCGATGTGCACATGGCCTTGCACGTTGGCGGTCAGGCCAAAACCGGCGAAGGCCAGTTTGTCTTCGCCGACCACCACGTCGATGTCCATTTTCATCGCCAGCGGTGGTTTACCCTCTTCGGTCTGCGCGCCGACGATGATCGTGTCGTCGGAGACTTTCACCGTTGATGGCGGCAATTCACGCACGGTGATTTCGCCTTTGGGCACCTGCACTTTGCCAGCGATTTTCAGCTCGTCGCCGGCCATGGAAATCTTCAGGTCCGGCGCCACTTCCAACTTGGCATAAGGCTCGACGGTGACCGGCAACTGCGTGCCTTTCAACGCCAGATCGACCACCAGCGCCTGACCCCAGGCAACGTTACCGTTGAGGCTGCCCTGCCCGCTCTTGCCGCTTTTCCAGCCGCCGTCGAGGCGTACCGATTCGCCGGCAATCAGGGCGGTGAGTTGCAGGTTCTGCAGCTCCATCGGCAACTCGGCGCCGGACACTTCGCCGTCGCTGAGTTGCACGGTGCCGTTGACCAGCGGCGCCAGCAATCCGCCGGAAATGGTGCCGCTGCCGTTGAGGCGCCCGGTGAGTTTCTCGACCATCGGCACAAACGGCCGCGCCACCGACAAATCCAGCCCACTGAGACGGAACGAGCCGCTCAGCGGTTTGTTTTTCGGCAGTGGATTGAGCTGCGCCTGCACCATCAATTCGCCGAGTTTGCCGCCAACGAAATTGAGTTCGGTGTCGACACGCTTGGGCGTGAGTTTGCTGGTGAGTTTCAGGGTCTGGTAGGGGAAATCCAGCCACTGATCCTTTTCCTTCATGCGCAAGGTGCCGCCGCTGGCGTCAACGCTGACCACACCGTTCGGGCCGCTGGCCGGCAGATCCAGTTGCAGATCGGCGTTGAGTTTGCCTTGCCAGGCGAAGTCTTTCGGCAACCATTGCGCCAGACTTTCGATCGGGAATTGCTTGAGGTGGTAGCGCAGTTTCGGCTCTGGCATCAGGCGCTGATCTTCACCGCACAGGCTGGCATTGCCGGACATCCAGCAATGCGCGCCGAAGTTGATTTTGCCGTCAGCCAGACGTTCGAGTCTGGCCGGGTTTTGCAGTTTCCAGTCCTGGCCACCGGCCTGAATGTCGCCACTGGCCAGACGACCACGCCAGTTGCCCTTGTCCAGATTGCCATCCAGACCGAGGGCCAGTTTCAGCTTCGGCCCGATCAGATCGAGGTCGAGTTTCTGCTTTTTGATATCGCCCTGAGCGCTGGCGGTTAGCGTGCCCAATGAAGTGTCACCCGCCTGAATGCCGGCACCTTTCAGATCGATCTTCGCCCGCTGTGCGCTGTCGAGGGTGGCATCGAGGTTGAGGCTTTGCAGGCGATTGTCCTGGAACGCCAGTTGCGAACCTTGCAGGCCGAGTTTGCCCTGCGGCGCTTGCAGCGTACCGGCCACACTGACCTGACCGGTGACCTGCCCGCGCAGTTGCGGCCAGAGCTGGGCCAGACGCGACAGCTTGATGTCGATCTGCCCGGTGAGTTTCTGTTGCAGACTGCCCTTGCCGCTGATGCTGTTGTCGCCGAGACGGATTTGCAGGGCGTTTAGATTCCACTGCTCGCCAGCGCCGTCGGCCTTGGCCTGCAAGATCGCTGGTTGACCGCGCAGCTTGCCTTTCAAGTCGAGGTCGGCGGTGAGACTCAGGCGCTCGTTCTTCATTTCGCCCTTGCTCTTCAGCGGCCCGGCCAAAGTGCCCGGCAATTCCGCAACCCAATAAGCCGGATTCAGCGCCGACAGATCCAGCGCCGTGTCCCAAGCGATGCCATCGGCGAACTGTACGTTGACGTGCCCTTCAGCCTTGCCCTGCCCGGCTTCCATTTTCAACTGCGGCAAAGCGATCTGTTTAAGGCTGCCGCTGAACGGACTGCTCAGGGTAAACGCACCCGCCGGGCCATCCAGCGCGGCGGCGAAGTTACCGAGGTATTGACCGTCGGTGTAGGAAACTTCGCCAGTGAAAGTACGCAAGGCGACCTCTGGCTCGTCGATTTCGTTATAGAGCCGATGCCACGGGAAATCCTGCCAGTTGATATTGGCTTGCGCGCTGAGGCCTTTGCTCCAGTCGACACTGCCAGTGAGTTTCAGGCTTTGCTTGTCGTTGGCCGTCAGGTCGAGGCCGGCAATCTGCGCGCCGCTGGCGTCGACTTTGCCTTGGAGCAGCAGCGCCACCGGGCCTTTATCGGCGGGCAGCGTGGCGTTGCCATTGAGCTGGTAACCGTTTTTCAGGTCGCCTTCGCCGGTCAACAGCAATTGATTGAGTTGCAGAGTGTCGGGCAGATCGGCGCTCGGCTTGAACGCGTCGGAAGTGATGCGCACCTTGGCCGGCAGGTTTTCCGCCAGCGGTTGCAATTCACCGCTCAACTGGCCGTCGAGGTAACCCCGGCTGTCGGCGTGCAGGTTGAGGGTTTTCAACAGATCGCCGTCGATCTTCAACGCCAGTGTCCACGGCCCCGTGCCCGGCGATGGCAAGGTCAGGTCACCGGCGATGTTCAGCGGCCAGTTGCCGGTCGGCGTAAGTGTGCCAGACAGGTTCAGGCTGAGGTCGTCGCGCTGCAATTTCACACTGTCGATCTGCATGCCCTGGGCAGTCCAGTGCGCCGCCAGTTGCAAGCCCTTGAGCTGTTCGCTGCCGTTGAACAAGAGACTGCCGACCTGCACGTCGCCCAGCTCGATGGCCACCGGCAATTGCAGATCCGGCAATTTGATCGGGCCGCTTTCAGTGGTTTCTTCACTCGGTGGAAATTGCAGAATCACCTGATCAGCCTTGAGCTGTTCGATACACAAGGTCATACGGGTCAGGCACAGCGGCGACCAGGCGAAGATCGCCTTGTTCAGCTCGACGCGGCTGCTGTCCTGCTGCCACAACAGGTGATCGGCGCTCCACTGCCCGCCGAGGCGGCCCTGAAAATTTTCCACGCTCAAGCCCGGCACGAGGCCCAGCACCCAGCGGCTGCCAGCCGCCGTGCCGAGTACGGCGGTGACACTCAATACAATCAACAACAGCAGCGCCAACAACGCCAGCGCCGTAATTTTCAAACCACGCTTCACAGCTCAGGCCCCATGGAAAAGTGCAGCCGGATGCCGCCATCGTCGTCGAGTGCGTGGGCCAGGTCGAGGCGGATCGGCCCCACCGGGGAGACCCAGCGCACACCAATACCGACCCCGGTCTTGAGGTTCGGCAGTTCGAGTTTATTGAAGGAGTTGCCCTGGTCGACGAAGGTCGCCACGCGCCATTTCTCGGCGATCGAGTATTGATACTCGACGCTACCGGCGATCATGTAACGGCCGCCGATCCGGTCACCGTCGGAGTTTTTCGGCGACAGGCTCTGATAGTCGTAACCGCGCACGCTCTGATCGCCACCGGCGAAGAAACGCAGCGACGGCGGAATCGAGTTGTAGCCGTTGGTGGCGCTGCCGCCGACCTGTACACGACCGAGGAAACGGTGTTTGTCGAATACCGTGGTCAGGCCTTTGACCAACGCCGTGCCATATAGAAGGTTGTTGTCCGAACCCAAGCCTTCCTTCGCCACTTTGCTTTCGAAGCTCAGGCGATAGCCGTTGTGCGGGTCGATGCGGTTGTCGCTTTTCAGGTAGGAATAGCTGATACCGGGCATCAGCAAGGTACTCAGGCCGGAGTCGTCGCCCAGCTCATATTCTTCGCGCTGCCATTTCAGCGAGATCACCCGTTGCCAGCCGCTCGGCAATTTGCTGTGCCATTCCGGGCCGAAGGTCAGCAGTTTGCTCAGCGTGTCGGAACCGTCGATGTCTTCGAACTGATAACCGCCGGCCCAACGCAGTTTGTCGGTCAGTGGCGGATCGAGCGGGATGTCGTAGAACAGCCCGACGTTTTGCCGCGGTGCCGAGAGTTCGGCTTCCCAGCCATAGCTGTCGCCTTGCGGATTGACCCAGTGGCGGGTCCAGTTGGCTTTGATGCGCGGGCCGACGTCGGTCGAATAACCGAGGCCCAGACCCATGGTGCGCGGCTTGCGCGTGTCGAGTTTGACCTCCACCGGGATCACGTCGTTCTGCGCGGCGGTCGGCGCGGCATCGACGCGTATGCCTTCAAAATAGCCGCTCGATTGCAGATCGCGGTTGAGTTCGGCGATCAGCTCGGAGTCGTACGGCTCGCCTTCCTTGAATGGCACCATGCGTTGCAGCAAGTCTTCGTCGAACGGTGTATCGCCTTCGAATTTGACTTTGCCCAGCGCATAACGCGGGCCGCTTTCGTAGATCAGTTCGACGTCGGCCACACCGGCGCGAGGGTCGACCATGAGTTTCTGACTGGTGAAATGGCCACTGAAGAAACCGAAGCGCGAGGCCTGATTCTGAATAAGTCTTTTGGCGTCTTCGTAACGGCCATGATTGAGCACGGCGCCGGACTTGAGCACGTCGCTTTTCGGTACACGAAAGGATTTGAGGGAGGCAGCCGGACCGTCAACACGGATGGTGACGTTGCGCAGGCGGATCGGCTCGCCGGGATCGATGTTCAGCACCAGACGCGGTTTTTTGCCGCCCTTGACGTCACTTTCGATCTGCGGCTGGTAGTAGCCCAACGCCTGAGCCGCTTTGCGCGCCTGCTCTTCGGCACCGCGACTGAAGCGCTGCAGGGCTTCTTCGTCACGATCGCCGAGGCTGCCGATATAGCCTTCTATATTGGCCTTGAGTTCATCGTTGGACGGTTTGATCCGCACATCCAATTCACTTTGCGCCAGCGCCGCGCAGCTGGTTAACAGCATGAGCACGCCACTGGTAAATCTTCCTGGAAACTTCATAGGCGCGGATGCTATCACGGGCTTGGGAGCGTGATAGAACAGGAAATTTCCCAAGAAGTTCGATTGTCATGCTGTTGCAGTTTGTAACACCTGCGGATTGGCGTGGAAAAACACGTGTTCACGTACGGGCCCGACGGCAACCTCGCCGATCTCCTCGTAACCCTGCCTTTTATAGAATTCCAGATAGCGCGGGTTGCCGGTGTCGAGCACCACGCCTTGCGAGGTTTCGTCGACGGCGCACCAGTTGTGTACGGCTGTGAGCAATTGTTCGCCGAAGTGTTTGCCCTGGAACTGCGGATGAATCCCCAGCAGCGGCAGCATGTGCACCGAATCACTGGGCACACACGCGGTGACGGCGTCGTGGTAATCGAGATAGCGGCGGGTGCAGCGAAAACCGGTACTGAGCACCATGCGCAAACGCCACGCCCAACTTTCGGTGATGCCCAAACGGCGTTGCGGCGGCGCGATCAGGGCGATGCCGATCAGGCGGTCGTTGACCAGCAGGCCGATGGCCGGCAGATCCTGCAGAAAGTGTTGCTTGACCAGTTCGCGCACCGTCGCCCGCACACGTTGCTCGTAACCGGGGCGTTCGGCTTCGAACAGGTAGCCGAAGGTCGGTTCGTGGCGATAGGCCTGATAAAGCAGCGAGCGGGCTTCGCGGGAATAGCCGCGGTCGAGCATATGAATGTCGGCGATGGCGGTCTGGGTTTCAGGCATGACGGTGATTCTCCCCGGGGCGCGTTCAAATGGCGGCGCTCTTGTTGGTACGAACCTTTTGACGTTGGCACAGTTCCCCACAGGTATAGACCAACTCGGGATCTTCATCGACCAGGCGGCCGTCAATCGCGAGCAGGCTCGCTCCCACATTTGGAACGCATTCCCCTGTGGGAGCGAGCTTGCTCGCGAAGAGGCACTTACAGGCAACACAAATCCCACAGACAAAAGTGATTTCTCCCACCCCACACTGGCCCCCATCCCACATGTCAGCTAGCATCGCCCTTTTGCCAGGACTGCCGACCATGAAGATCGTTTCCTTCAACATCAACGGACTGCGCGCCCGTCCGCATCAGCTGGCAGCGCTGATCGAAAAACACCAGCCCGACGTGATCGGCCTGCAGGAAACCAAAGTCCACGACGACCAGTTCCCGCTCGAAGAAGTCCGCGCCCTCGGCTACCACGTGTACTTCCACGGCCAGAAAGGCCATTACGGCGTGGCGATGCTCTCGCGTCAGGAACCGATTGCGATCCACAAAGGGTTCGCCACCGATGAAGAAGACGCCCAGCGTCGCTTTATCTGGGGCACCTTCGCCGACGCCAATGGCGTGCCGGTGACGATCATGAACGGCTACTTCCCACAGGGCGAAAGCCGCGACCACCCAACCAAATTCCCCGCCAAGCAGCGTTTTTACAGCGATCTGCAAGCGTTGCTGGAAAGCCAGTTCCACAACGAACAGCCGCTGGTGGTGATGGGCGATGTAAACATTTCCCCGGAAGACTGCGACATCGGCATCGGCCCGGACAACATGAAGCGCTGGCTGAAAACCGGCAAATGCAGCTTCCTGCCGGAAGAGCGCGAGTGGATGGCGCGCCTGAAGAATTGGGGCCTGACCGACAGCTATCGGCACCTGAACCCGGACGTGACCGACATGTTCAGCTGGTTCGACTACCGCAGTCGTGGCTTTGAAGATGAGCCGAAGCGCGGGCTGCGCATTGACGTGATTCTGACGTCGCATGGTTTGTTGCCTCGGGTGAAGGCGGCGGGCGTGGACTATGAATTGCGCGGGATGGAAAAACCGTCCGATCATGCGCCGATCTGGCTTGAACTGGCCTGATCTTCGAATCTCTTGAAATCCCCTGTGGGAGCGAGCTTGCTCGCGAAAGCGGAGTGTCAGTAACCAGAGATGTTTCTGATACAGCGCATTCGCGAGCAAGCTCGCTCCCACACTCGATCTCTGTCATCTTTCGGTCATGCGCCTGACTTAATCTCCCCGGCAATCCCCTTGGCTTGATTCGGTGCCGGCATGACCCTGCGTGTTCTGTGCGTTTTTCTCTTGAGTGCGTGGCTGTCGGTTTCGGCCGCCGCCCTGCCCCTTCCTGAAAACGGTCCGGCGCTGCGCATTCAAGGCTCCAACACCATCGGCGCCGAACTCGGCCCGGCGCTGGTCGAAGGCCTGTTGCAAGAACAGGGTCTGCTGAAAATCCACCGCGAAACCCCGGACACCGCCAACGAACTGCGCATCGTCGGCCAGACCAGCGAAGGCAAACGCGTGGTCGTGGAAGTCGCCGCCCACGGTTCCAGCACCGGTTTCACCGCGTTGAAAAACGCCAGCGCCGATCTGGCCGCGTCTTCCCGCGAGATCAAGGACAGCGAATTGCAGGCCTTGCAATCACTGGGCGATCTGAAAAGTCCCGCCGCCGAGCAAGTCATTGCCATCGATGGTCTGGCGATCATTCTTCATCCCGACAATCCATTGCAGCAACTCGACACCGAGCAACTCGCGCGGATCTTTGCCGGCGAAGTGAAAACCTGGGAAGACCTCGGCGGGCGTGGCGGTGCGATTCATTTATATGCGCGCGATGATCAGTCCGGCACGTACGACACGTTTAAGGAGCTGGTCCTCAGTCGTCGTGGGAAAAGTCTGAGCAACGCGGCGAAAAGGTTCGAGTCCAGCGAGCAATTGTCCGACGCCGTCAGCGCGGATCCGCAAGGTATCGGTTTCATCGGTTTGCCTTACGTGCGTCAGGCCAAAGCCGTGGCCATTACCGATGGTGCGTCGCAATCGATGTTGCCGCTGAACAGCCTGATCGCCACCGAGGACTATCCGCTGTCGCGGCGCTTGTTCTTCTATCTGCCGCCCGACAGCAACAATCCTTGGGCGAAGGCGTTGGTGACGTTCGCGCAAAGTCGTCAGGGCCAGGCGATCGTGGCGGCAAACGGTTTTATCAGTCAGACCGTGCATGCCATGAGCGTCGCGCCGAATGCGCTGATGCCCGAGGGTTATCAATCCCTCAGCCGCCACGCCCAGCGTCTGACGGTGAACTTCCGTTTTGAAGAAGGCAGCGCGAACCTCGACAACAAGGCGCGTCAGGATCTGGCGCGAGTGTTCGACTATATAAAGCGCCACGACAAGACCGAGCGCGCGGTGACATTGGTTGGGTTTGGTGATGCCAAGGATGACCCGGCGCGGGCGGATTTGCTGTCGAAGCTGCGGGCGATGGCGGTGCGGCGCGAGTTGGTGAAGAACGGCGTGGTGTTGCGTGAGGTGCGCGGCTTTGGCGCGTTGATGCCGGTGGCGGCGAACAATGCGGATGAGGGGCGGATCAAGAATCGGCGGGTTGAGGTTTGGGTGTATTGAACCTGATGGTTATGTACTGAATGTTCAGGCCCCTTCGCGAGCAGGCTCGCTCCCACATTCGATTTGTGAACGCCACAGATCCAATGTGGGAGCGAGCCTGCTCGCGAAGGGGGCGACGCGGTCTTAAGTCTTAATGACCGCTACGCAGCATCTCCTTCGGCACATATTTGCCGATCTCGAACTTGCCGATCGCCGCGCGGTGCACTTCGTCGGGGCCGTCGGCCAGGCGCAGCGTGCGTTGCATGGCGTACATGTAAGCCAGCGGGAAATCGTTCGATACCCCTGCCCCGCCATGCATCTGGATCGCCCGGTCGATCACGCGCAGTGCGACGTTCGGCGCAACAACCTTGATCTGCGCGATTTCGCTTTTCGCCACTTTGTTGCCAACGGTGTCCATCATGTACGCCGCTTTCAACGTCAGCAGACGTGCCATGTCGATTTCCATCCGCGAGTCGGCGATCTTGTCGACGTTACCGCCCAGACGCGCCAGCGGTTTACCGAATGCGGTACGGCTCACCGCGCGTTTGCACATCAATTCCAGGGCCCGCTCGGCCATGCCAATCGAGCGCATGCAGTGGTGAATGCGGCCTGGGCCAAGGCGACCTTGAGCGATTTCGAAGCCGCGACCTTCACCGAGCAGGACGTTTTCGTACGGTACACGTACGTTGTCGAACAGTACTTCGGCGTGGCCGTGTGGTGCGTCGTCGTAACCGAATACTGGCAGCGGACGGACGATTTTCACCCCGGGGGTGTCGACCGGCACGAGGATCATCGAGTGCTGGGCGTGGCGTGGTGCATCGGGATTGCTCAGGCCCATGAAGATGAGGATCTTGCAGCGCGGATCGCAGGCGCCGGAGGTCCACCATTTTTTGCCGTTGATCACCCACTCGTCGCCATCACGCACGGCGCGGGCGGCCATGTTGGTGGCGTCAGACGAAGCAACGTCGGGTTCGGTCATGGCGAATGCCGAGCGGATTTCACCGCGCAGCAGTGGTTCGAGCCAGCGCTGTTTCTGCTCTTCGTTGGCGTAGCGCACCAGCACTTCCATGTTGCCGGTGTCCGGCGCCGAGCAGTTGAACGGCTCCGGGCCGAGCAACGAGCGGCCCATGATTTCTGCCAGTGGCGCGTATTCGAGGTTGGTCAGACCGGCTCCGAGCTCCGATTCCGGCAGAAACAGATTCCACAGGCCTTCGGCCTTGGCCTTGGCTTTGAGCTCTTCCATGATCGCGGTCGGCTGCCAGCGATCGCCTTCGGCAACCTGGCGCTCGAACACGGCCTCGGCCGGGTAAACGTAAGTGTCCATGAACGCGGTCACGCGCTCACGCAGTTCTTGCACCTTGGGCGAATAAGCGAAATCCATGATCAATTACCTTCTTGGGCAGAGGTTGTTCAAGTCATGCAATCGATGCTAGAACAGCGCTGATAATTTACCTAGCCTATTCTCGGCGTGTATAAACATTCATCACCGATATATGATCCAGTGATCGCCAGCCCTTAAAAACAAGAGAAGCCGCGTTATGAATCTGAGCAAGGTCGACCTCAACCTTTTCATCGTCTTCGACGCGATCTACACCGAAGCCAATCTGACCCGCGCCGGGCAGATTGTCGGCATTACCCAGCCAGCGGTGTCCAACGCGTTGGCGCGGTTGCGCGAGACCTTTAACGATCCGCTGTTCGTGCGCACCGCGCAGGGCATGGTGCCGACGCCGATGGCGCAGAACATCATCGGCCCGGTGCGCAACGCGCTGTCGCTGCTGCGCGTGTCGGTTCAGGAAAGCCGCATTTTCAACCCGGCACAAGCGGTCAAGACCTACCGCATCAGCATGACCGACCTCACCGAAGCGGTGATTCTGCCGCCGCTGTTCCAGCGTTTGCGCCGTTTGGCGCCGACGGTGATCATCGAAAGTTTTCTGTCCAAACGCCGGGAAACCACCAAGGAACTGGCCGCCGGGCGTCTGGATTTTGCCGTGGATGCGCCGCTTAACACCGACCCGCAGGTGCGCCACGTCAAGCTGATGGAAGACCGTTACGTGTGCGCGATGCGCAAGGGTCATCCGATGGCGGGCAAGGAAAAGCTGTCGCTGGATGACTATCTGTCGCTGACGCATATCCACATTTCCAGCCGCCGCAGTGGTTTGGGTTATGTTGATCTGGCCCTGGGCAAAATGGGCATTCAGCGCAAGATTGCCCTGCGCTCACAGCATTATTTGATGGCATCGCAGGTGATGCAGCAGACCGACATGGTCATGACCGTGCCGGAGCGCTTTGCCCGTCGCCATGAGCTGCAGGCGTTTAATCTGCCGGTCAATGATGTGCCGCCGGTGGAGACGCATCTGTATTGGCATGAAAGCACTGACCAGGACCCGGCGAACCGCTGGATGCGCGAGCAGATGATCGAGTTGTGCCAGCAGGTGACGGCGCAGGAGAAGAAGCTGGATAAGGTGTAAGAAATTACACCGCGTTATCGTTCTTCGCGAGCAGGCTCGCTCCCACATTGAATCGCATTTCAGCTGGAGAAACGCGGTCGAATGTGGGAGCGAGCCTGCTCGCGAAGGGGCCATCAAATACACCACAGATCATCCCGCTTGACGTAAACGTCAACCTGCCATTAGCTTAGCGCCAAGACCTTTTTCCGAGCGCTTCCATGAGCAGCCAGACTTACAGCATCTCCGACCTCGCCCGCGAGCTGGACATCACCACCCGGGCGATCCGCTTTTATGAAGAGCAAGGCCTGCTCAGTCCTGAGCGTCGTGGCCAGGAACGCATCTACTCTCCCCGCGACAAGGTCAGCCTGAAGCTGATCCTGCGCGGCAAGCGCATCGGTTTCTCGCTGGCCGAGTGCCGCGAACTGATCGAGCTCTACGACCCCTCCAGCGGTAACACCAAACAGCTCAACAGCATGCTGGCGAAAATTGCCGAACGCCGCGAGCAACTGGAACAGCAGTTGCTGGATATCGAACAGATGAAGCTCGAACTCGATACCGCTGAAGAGCGCTGCGTGCAGGCGCTGGAGCAGACGCTCAAGAGCCAGCAGGCCATCTAACGGATCAAACACTGTTCCCTGTGGGAGCGAGCCTGCTCGCGAATGCAATTTGTCATTCGACATCTATGCTGATTGACCCGGCGCATTCGCGAGCAGGCTCGCTCCCACAGGGGGATATCCGCAGACTTCAGATAACTACAACAGGTCAACCGCCATGTCCCTCCCCTCCCAAGTACGCCTGATCGAAGTCGGCCCGCGCGATGGCCTGCAGAACGAAGCCCAACCGATCAGCGTCGCTGACAAGGTGCAACTGGTCGATGCTTTGAGCGCCGCTGGCCTCGGCTATATAGAAGTCGGCAGTTTCGTCTCACCGAAATGGGTGCCGCAGATGGCCGGTTCTGCCGAGGTCTTCGCGCAGATCCAGCGCAAACCCGGCGTGACCTACGGTGCACTGGCGCCGAACTTGCGCGGGTTTGAAGACGCCATCGCGGCCGGGGTCAAGGAAGTCGCGGTGTTCGCTGCCGCCTCCGAAGCGTTCTCGCAGCGCAACATCAACTGCTCGATCAGCGAAAGCCTGGCGCGGTTTGCGCCGATCATGGAGGCCGCGCAGCAGCACGGCGTTACCGTGCGCGGTTACGTGTCCTGTGTGCTCGGTTGCCCGTACGAAGGCACGGTCGCGCCGGAACAAGTGGCGATGGTCGCGCGCGAGTTGTATGCGATGGGCTGCTATGAGGTTTCGCTGGGCGACACCATAGGCACCGGCACCGCTGGCGCAACTCGCCGCTTGTTTGAGGTGGTGTCGGCGCAAGTGCCACGGGACAAGCTCGCCGGGCATTTCCACGACACCTACGGTCAGGCCATGGCCAATATCTATGCCAGTCTGCTTGAAGGCATTTCAGTGTTCGACAGCTCTATCGCGGGCCTCGGCGGCTGCCCGTACGCCAAAGGCGCGAGCGGTAACGTTGCTACCGAAGATGTGGTGTACCTGCTCAATGGCTTGGGTATCAAGACCGGAATCGACCTGGACGCCTTGATTGCCGCGGGTCAGCAGATCAGCGCGGTGCTCGGCCGCCCAAGCGGTTCGCGCGTGGCCAAGGCTCGTAGCGCTCAGTGAGGGGGGAAGGTGTTACCGCTGTGTCGGGAATGTGGGGTTCAAGCGAGTAACACGGAAACAAATTGTCTGGTTTCGCCGGACTGAAAAAACGCCTTAATTTTCAAGCTATTGATTTATAAAGGATTTTAAAAGTTGGCATGGCTTCTGCTATCTCTATGGCATAACAAGAATAAAAAGCAGCAAACCAATAAAAACAAGACGTACCGACTCTGACATAACAAAAACAACACGGCAGAGACGCAGCTAACAGATTTTTTTGGAGAAGGTGTGCTTTTCAGGGTGCTCTCAGGAGTGACCCGCAACCGGGCAGAGAACAATAAAACTACCTTCAGGTAGCTCCCGAATCGGTTGGATCGCTTAGCGAGAAAGTAGATCAGCGCTCAAAAAAATACGTTTGCTCTTGACCCCGGATGGGGGTCGCCAAAAACAGCGGTAAAGGGCCACGGTTGCCAAAAACAACAACAGACCGACCCTCAAATAATAAAAAAGAGCACGCGACGACAAAATTAAAGGGGAGCCTCGGCTCCCCTTTGTGCTTTCTGTGATTTGTGTTTTCACTGCGTATCCCCTGTGGGAGCGAGCCTGCTCGCGAAAGCGTTGTATCAGACACATCTGCCCTGAATGACACACTGCATTCGCGAGCAGGCTCGCTCCCACATTGAATCCTCGTCAGGCGTGCTTTTCGCGTAGCTCTTCGATGCTCATTTCCCGCATGCGAAATTTCTGAATCTTGCCCGTCACCGTCATCGGAAACTCTTCAACGAACTTGAAGTGCCGTGGCGTCTTGAAGTGCGCGATGCGCTCCTTGCACCACGTTTGCAGTTCCAGTTCGGAAGCACTGTGGCCGGGGTGGAATTTGATCCAGGCGACAATCTCTTCGCCGTAACGCGAGCACGGAATGCCGATCACCTGCACATCCGCCACCGCCGGATGGGTGAAGAAAAACTCTTCCAGCTCACGCGGATAAACGTTCTCGCCACCGCGAATGATCATGTCCTTGTTACGCCCGGCGATGTTGACGTAACCCTCCTCGTTCATGCTCGCCAGGTCGCCGGTGTGCATCCAGCCCGCCTCATCGATGGCTTCGGCGGTGGCCTGCGGATTGTTCCAGTAGCCGAGCATCACGCTGTAACCCCGGGTGCAGAGTTCGCCGATGGCGCCGCGCGGCACGAGGTTGCCGGCCTCGTCGATGATCTTGCTTTCCAGTTGCGGCTGCGTACGGCCAACGGTGGTCACGCGCAATTCCAGCTCATCGTTCGGCCCCGTTTGCAGCGACACCGGGCTGGTTTCGGTCATGCCATACGCAATCTGCACTTCGCTCATGTGCATCTCGCTGATGACCCGGCGCATCACTTCGATCGGGCACGTCGCGCCGGCCATGATGCCGGTGCGCAGGCTCGACAGATCGAATTCGCCGCGTTGCGGCTGGTCGAGCATGGCGATGAACATGGTCGGTACGCCGTAGAGACCGGTGGCTTTTTCTTCGGCGACGGTTTGCAGGGTCAGCAATGGATCGAAAGCGTCGTTGGGGTAAATCATCGTGCTGCCGTGGGTGATGCAGCCGAGGTTGCCCATGACCATGCCGAAGCAGTGGTAGAGCGGCACCGGGATCACCAAACGATCATGCGGGGTCAGGCCGATGCTTTCGCCGACCATGTAACCGTTATTGAGGATGTTGTAGTGGCTGAGGGTCGCGCCCTTGGGGAAACCGGTGGTGCCGGAGGTGTACTGAATGTTGACCGGTTGATCGAAGTGCAGGCTGTTGCTGCGTTCGCTGAGTTGTTGCGGGGTAACATTGGCCGCCATGCCGGACAATTGCGACCACGGCAGGAAACCTGACGGTGGCTGCGGGTCGAGGCTGATCACCCCGCGCAACTGCGGCAAACGCTCACTGCGCAATTGGCCAATGGACTGCTCGGCCAGTTCCGGCACCAGGCCCTGCAACATGCCGTGGTAGTTGGAGGACTTGAATGCCCCGGCGCAGACCAGCCATTGGCAGCCGGATTGCTTGAGCACGTATTCGAGTTCGGAACTGCGATAGGCCGGGTTGATGTTGACCAGGATCACGCCGATTTTCGCCGTAGCGAATTGGCTGATGCACCACTGCGCGCAGTTCGGCGCCCAGATACCGAGCCGATCGCCGCTCTGCAAACCCAAAGCCAGCAGCGCTCTGGCGTGCAGATCCACCGCATCGGCCAGTTGCCGCCATGAGTAGCGCAACTGCTGATGGCGCACCACCAGCGCTTCACCGTCCGGGTATTGCGCAACAGTCTGATCGAACTTCTGCCCGATGGTCATCGCCAGCAAGGCTTTGTCCTGAGAGCCACGGGTGTAGCTGCGCTGCGGGTTTGCACTGGATTGATCCATGACGACCCCTATTGTCTTTATTAGTGGGTTTTGCCGGATTCATTCCCTGTGGGAGCGAGCTTGCTCGCGAAGAGGCCAGCAGATTCAACATCCGTGTTGACTGATCTGACGCTTTCGCGAGCAAGCTCGCTCCCACAAGTTTCGCTCCGTTTCAATCTTGAACTGCCCCTACTCTCGCTCAAGTTGACGTTAACGTAAAGGGTGATTGACAGCCATCCATAGCAGGCTTACGTTAACGTAAAGGTGAGAGCCGAGTGACCGCCCTCCCCACCCTACAAAAAAGCCAAAAGGTGACCCATGAGCTATCCATCCCTGAACTTCGCCCTCGGTGAAACCATCGACATGCTGCGCGATCAGGTTCAGTCCTTCGTCGCCAAGGAAATCGCCCCGCGCGCGGCGCAGATCGACAGCGACAACCTGTTCCCCGCCGACATGTGGCGCAAGTTCGGTGACATGGGCCTGCTCGGTATTACCGTACCCGAAGAGTACGGCGGCGCTGGTCTGGGTTACCTGGCGCACGTTGTGGCGATGGAAGAAATCAGTCGCGGCTCAGCCTCGGTGGCGTTGTCCTACGGCGCGCATTCCAACCTCTGCGTCAACCAGATCAACCGCAACGGCAATCACGAACAGAAATCCAAGTACCTGCCGAAACTGATCAGCGGCGAACACGTCGGGGCGCTGGCGATGAGCGAGCCAAACGCCGGTTCCGACGTGGTCTCGATGAAACTGCGCGCCGACAAACGCGGCGACCGTTTCGTCCTCAACGGCAGCAAAACCTGGATCACCAACGGCCCAGACGCCAATACCTACGTGATCTACGCCAAGACCGATCTGGAAAAAGGCCCGCACGGCATCACCGCGTTCATCGTCGAGCGCGACTGGAAAGGCTTCAGCCGCAGCAACAAATTCGACAAGCTCGGCATGCGCGGCTCCAACACCTGCGAACTGTTCTTTGATGACGTCGAAGTACCGGAAGAAAATATCCTCGGTGTACTCAACGGCGGCGTAAAGGTGCTGATGAGCGGCCTCGATTACGAGCGCGTGGTTCTCTCCGGTGGCCCGACCGGGATCATGCAGTCGTGCATGGACCTGATCGTGCCGTACATCCATGACCGCAAACAGTTCGGCCAAAGCATCGGTGAATTCCAGCTGATCCAGGGCAAAGTCGCCGACATGTACACCCAACTAAACGCCAGCCGCGCCTACCTCTATGCAGTCGCCCAAGCCTGCGAGCGCGGCGAAACCACCCGCAAAGACGCCGCCGGCGTGATCCTCTACACCGCCGAACGCGCCACACAAATGGCCCTCGACGCGATCCAGATTCTCGGCGGTAACGGATACATCAACGAATTCCCGGCGGGTCGTCTGCTGCGCGACGCCAAGCTGTACGAAATCGGCGCCGGCACCAGTGAGATCCGTCGCATGCTGATCGGTCGCGAACTGTTCAACGAAACCCGCTAAACGGAGCTGGCCATGGCTACCCTGCACACTCAGCTCAATCCTCGTTCGGCGGAATTCGCCGCCAACAGCGCGGCGATGCTCAAACAGGTCGACGCGCTGCACACCCTGCTCGCCCAAGTGGCGCAGGGCGGCGGCGCGAAAGCTCAGGAGCGCCACACCTCGCGCGGCAAATTGCTGCCGCGTGAGCGCATCAACCGCTTGCTTGATCCGGGTTCGCCGTTTCTGGAAATCAGCCAATTGGCCGCCCACGCGGTTTACGGCGAAGACGTACCCGCCGCTGGTGTGATCGCCGGGATCGGTCGGGTCGAAGGCGTCGAGTGCATGATCGTCGCCAACGATGCGACGGTTAAGGGCGGCTCGTACTATCCACTGACCGTGAAAAAACACCTGCGCGCACAGACCATCGCTCAACAGAATCGCCTGCCGTGCATCTATCTGGTGGATTCCGGCGGCGCCAACCTGCCGCGTCAGGACGAAGTGTTCCCGGATCGCGAACACTTCGGGCGGATCTTCTTCAACCAGGCCAACATGAGCGCGATGGGCATTCCGCAGATCGCCGTAGTCATGGGCTCCTGCACCGCTGGTGGCGCGTATGTGCCGGCGATGGCCGACGAAGCAATCATGGTGCGCAATCAGGCGACGATTTTCCTCGCCGGCCCGCCACTGGTAAAAGCCGCGACCGGAGAAGTGGTCAGCGCCGAGGATCTGGGCGGCGCCGATGTGCACTGCAAGATTTCCGGGGTCGCCGACCACTACGCCGAGAGCGACGAACATGCCCTCGCTCTCGCCCGCCGCAGCGTTGCCAACCTCAACTGGCGCAAGCTCGGCGAAGTGCAACAGCGCGCACCGATTGCGCCGCTGTACGCCAGCGATGAGTTGTATGGCGTTGTCTCCGCCGATGCCAAGCAGCCGTTCGACGTGCGCGAAGTGATTGCGCGACTGGTCGACGGTTCGGTGTTCGATGAGTTCAAGGCTTTGTTCGGCACCACGCTGGTCTGTGGCTTTGCGCATCTGCACGGTTACCCGATCGCGATTCTGGCCAACAACGGCATCCTCTTCGCCGAAGCCGCGCAGAAAGGCGCGCACTTCATCGAACTGGCCTGCCAGCGCGGCATACCGCTGTTGTTCCTGCAAAACATCACTGGCTTCATGGTCGGCCAGAAATACGAGGCCGGCGGCATCGCCAAGCACGGCGCAAAACTGGTAACCGCCGTTGCTTGCGCGAAAGTGCCGAAATTCACCGTGATCATCGGCGGCAGCTTTGGCGCCGGCAACTACGGCATGTGCGGGCGCGCCTATGATCCACGATTCCTGTGGATGTGGCCGAACGCGCGGATCGGCGTGATGGGTGCCGAACAGGCAGCGGGCGTGTTGGTGCAAGTCAAACGCGAACAGGCTGAACGCAGCGGTCAGGCGTTCAGTGCCGAGCAGGAAGCCGAGATCAAGCAACCGATCCTCGACCAGTACGAAGAACAGGGTCATCCCTACTATTCCAGCGCACGGCTGTGGGACGACGGCGTCATCGACCCGGCGCAGACCCGCGATGTACTGGCCCTGGCCTTGTCCGCGTCGTTGAACGCGCCAATCGAACCGAGCCGCTTCGGCGTGTTCCGGATGTGATCGGGAGAATCTCATGAGCGACTTCAATACCCTCGAACTGCAAACCGACCCACGGGGTTTCGCGACGCTGTGGCTTAACCGCCCGGAAAAGAACAACGCGTTCAACGCCGAAATGATCCGCGAGTTGATCCTTGCTCTCGACAAGGTTGCCAGTGATGCCAACCTGCGCTTTCTGCTGGTGCGCGGACGCGGCAAACATTTCAGCGCCGGCGCCGATCTGGCGTGGATGCAGCAATCGGCCGAGCTCGATTACCACACCAATCTCGACGACGCCCGCGAACTCGCGGAGCTGATGTACAACCTCGCCAAGCTGAAAATTCCCACAGTGGCCGTGGTCCAAGGCGCGGCGTTCGGTGGCGCGCTGGGGTTGATCAGTTGCTGCGACATGGCGATTGGCGCCGATGATGCGCAATTCTGCCTGTCGGAAGTGCGCATTGGTCTGGCGCCAGCGGTGATCAGTCCGTTCGTAGTGCAGGCGATTGGCGAACGTGCAGCGCGGCGTTATGCACTGACCGCTGAACGTTTTGGCGGTCAGCGGGCGCGGGAAATCGGTTTGTTGTCCGACAGCTATCCGGCCGCTGAACTGGATCAGCACGTCGAACAGTGGATCAACAACCTTCTGCTCAACAGCCCCGCCGCGATGCGCGCCAGCAAAGACTTGTTGCGTGAAGTCGGCAACGGCGCGCTGACCCCGGCGTTGCGCCGCTACACCGAGAACGCCATCGCCCGCATCCGGGTCAGCCCGGAAGGCCAGGAAGGTCTGCGCGCTTTTCTGCAAAAACGCCCGCCGAGCTGGCAAGCCGCAACCACCACCAAGGAGTCGCGTTGATGAGCGCACCTGTTCTCACCACCCTGCTGGTGGCCAACCGTGGCGAAATTGCCTGCCGCGTAATGCGCACCGCTAAAGCCTTGGGCCTGACCACGGTCGCCGTGCACAGCGCCACCGACCGCGAAGCGCGACACAGCCGTGAAGCGGACATACGCGTCGATCTCGGTGGCAGCAAAGCCGCCGACAGTTACTTGCAAATCGACAAACTGATCGCGGCGGCCAAGGCCAGCGGCGCGCAGGCGATTCATCCGGGTTACGGGTTTCTCTCGGAAAACGCCGGTTTCGCCCGCGCTATCGAAGCGGCCGGTTTGATTTTCCTCGGCCCGCCCGCTTCGGCCATCGATGCCATGGGCAGCAAATCCGCCGCCAAAGCGCTGATGGAAACCGCCGGCGTGCCACTGGTGCCGGGTTATCACGGTGAAGCGCAGGATCTCGAGACCTTCCGCGATGCTTGCGAGCGTATCGGTTATCCGGTGCTGCTCAAGGCTACGGCCGGCGGTGGCGGCAAAGGCATGAAAGTAGTCGAGGACGTCAGCCAGTTGGCCGAAGCCCTCGCCTCGGCACAGCGTGAAGCGCAGTCATCGTTTGGCGATTCGCGGATGCTGGTGGAAAAATACCTGCTCAAGCCGCGTCACGTGGAAATCCAGGTATTCGCCGATCAGCATGGCAACTGCCTGTACCTCAACGAGCGTGACTGCTCGATTCAACGACGCCATCAGAAAGTCGTCGAAGAAGCACCGGCACCGGGCCTGTCCCCGGAACTGCGTCGGGCGATGGGCGAAGCGGCTGTGCGTTCGGCGCAAGCAATCGGCTATGTCGGCGCCGGTACGGTGGAATTTTTGCTGGATGCGCGCGGTGAGTTCTTCTTTATGGAGATGAATACGCGCCTGCAAGTGGAGCATCCAGTGACCGAGGCCATCACCGGTCTGGACCTTGTCGCGTGGCAGATCCGCGTTGCCCGTGGTGAAGCGCTGCCGATCACTCAAGCGCAAGTGCCGTTGAACGGTCATGCGATTGAAGTGCGCTTGTATGCCGAGGATCCTGCGAATGACTTCCTGCCGGCGACCGGGCGTTTAGCGTTGTATCGCGAATCGGCCGAAGGGCCAGGGCGCCGGGTGGATAGCGGGGTCGAAGAAGGTGATGAAATTTCACCGTTCTACGACCCGATGCTCGGCAAGTTGATTGCCTGGGGCGAGGATCGTGAACAGGCGCGCCTGCGTCTGTTGGGCATGCTCGACGAATTCGCGATTGGCGGATTGAAGACCAACATCAACTTTTTGCGGCGGATCATCGCCCATCCGGCGTTTGCGGCGGCGGAACTGGATACCGGGTTCATTCCGCGTTATCAGGAGCAATTGCTGCCAGCTCCGGGCACGTTGAGCGATGCATTCTGGAGCGCGGCGGCTCAAGCGGTGGCGCAAAGCTTGCCACAGCTATCGCGCAACGATGACCCTGCTTCGCCGTGGTCGTTCAGTAGTGGTTTGCGCGCGGGTTTGCCAGCGGAAATCACCCTGCATTTGAGTTGCGAGGGCCAGCATCGCGCCTTGACGCTGAACGCCGCTGATCACGCCAGACTGTCCGGTGAAACACTCATCGTCGAGCGCGACGGCGTCCGTCGTACGTTGCGCGCGATTCGCCAGGGCGATGCGCTCTATCTGCAATGGGAAGGCGAGTTGCGGCGCATCGAGACGTACGACCCGATCAGTGCCGTCGAAGCCAGCCACAGCCATCAGGGCGGTCTGACCGCGCCCATGAACGGCAGCATTGTCCGCGTACTGGTCGAGGCCGGGCAATCGGTCGAGGCCGGTGCGCAACTGGTGGTGCTGGAAGCGATGAAGATGGAGCACAGCATCCGTGCGCCGCATGCCGGGGTGATCAAAGCGCTGTATTGCCAGGAAGGCGAAATGGTCGGCGAAGGCAGCGCTTTGGTTGAACTGGAAGAAGTGTGAATGTGAAGATCGATCCTACGCCTGGCGAGGATCGATCTGACTAGTAACGCGCCGTTGCCTGAACCACAACACCGATGATTCGACACTCATCGGTCAGCAGGGCTTTCGGCCACGTCGGATTGAGCGGTACCAGGTAACGCTGGCCGCCCTCTTCGTCAAGCTTGCGAAAAATCGCTTCAGGGCTGTCGGGCCATTGGGCGATTACCAGTTTGCCGGGCACCGCCTCCGCTGCCGGATCGACCAGAATCAGCATGCCTTCGGCGATGCTCTGGCCACTGGGCGCGGTCATCGAATCCCCCGTCACCGTCAACCAGAACGCCGGCCCACGCGCGTGATAATCCGTCAGTTCGAAGCGCTGTTTGCCTGACGGCCTGGCGTAGGAAGTAGCGTCGCTCTCGCGTACCTCGCAGGTCGTCTGCCAATCACTGACCGGGTAACGGAAATACGGGTTGTACTTCTGCGCCAGCGGCATGTCGTCGTCAGGTGTTATTTGCGGTTCCCGGATCACCAGCACCACTTCCAGAAAATCCATGCCCAGCGCTTGCAGCACGCGATTCATTTGCGTGATGCCGGGTTCGCGACGCTTGTTCAGCCAATGGCCGATCCCGCCCTGGGACATGCCGACGCGCTCTCCGAGCTCTGTTTGAGTGATTTTGAGTTCACTCATCTTGGCCTTGACCAACTCAATCCATTTATCCATGTGCAGCACCTTACGTGGACGCCTTCGGCCGACAAAACACATATTGTAGTATTTAAATTCTGGTCACAACTACGCAGAGTACTATTCTGCAAGCACGGATTTTCAATCGACCAAGGAGTGCCTCTTCATCATGAATATCAGCAGCAAAGACTTGCCCGATCTGCAAATGGACACCACCTTCACTTCGCCTCAGGGCAATGCGGCGGCGCAGCGAGCATTGGACTATTACTTGAAACCAGCTGTTTCAGAACCCGAGGTCGACGAACGATTTTTCGATGTCAGGCGCCATCTGAGCGGCGAAGAAGCCCTGGTGCACGCCTCGGATCTGTTGCGCTGTGCCGCAGCCACAGCGTTCAAGGCAGCGGAAAACCTGCAAGGCGCGAGTCGCGATCTGGCGTTTTCAGTGGTGCACATGGTGGATATGGCGCGGGCAATGGTCGACCATTCGCTCGATGGCGATGAAGCTTGAACAACGGGACAACGGACGGACAGGAAAGAATTTTCCAATCGCGGAGATAAAAACATTTGACTTGCAAATGATAATGATTATTATTGCATGCAGCTGGTCGCGAGATCAGTCGATGGACCAGAGACCTTAGGTCGGTCTTCTGGACTATCTCCTCATCAGGCTAATCACGGTTTTTGACCCGGCTTTTTGCCGGGTCTTTTTTTTGCCCGTTTTTCGGGCTTGTGGCTTCAGGCTAATGAAGTCTTTAGGTGTTGCCAATTCGGTGGCGCGGATAATATCAAAAGAATATCGCTTGGCAAGCCGAGCCCGGCCACATTGGGGCAAACTAATGACAATTAGCACTTGAGAATCAATCGCACACTCTCTAAGCTGCATCCGCGTCATGGAGGACGCCCCCCGCTACACCCCGCAATTCCCCTCGGTTTCAGACCTGCCTGCGTGTAAAGTAACGGCCATAAAAATCATATTCAGGAATCGATTATGACCGTGGCCAAATCCTCGTTCGACATCAGTGCCAACTTCGACAGCGGCAACATCCAAGTCATCGACATCAGCAATCCGCTCAATCCGGTTCTGGCCATTCGCCCGGATACCCGCAGCGCCCATTTTCAGTGGTTCCACTTCAAGGCCAGCGGTCTGCACGTCGGCCAGGAACACTGGTTCCGCCTGAACAACGCCAGCCAATCCACGTACAGCAAGGGCTGGCCGGGTTATCAGGCGGTAGCGTCCTACGATCATGTCAACTGGTTCCGCGTGCCGACCATTTTCGAAGGCGACTGTCTGCGTTTCTGCCTCGAAGCCACCCAGACCCACGCCTGGTTCGCCTACTTCGAACCCTACAGCCGTGGCCGTCACGACTGGCTGATCGATCAGGCCCTGAGCAAGGCTGGCACCGAACTGCTGGCAACCGGTAAAAGCGTCGAAGGTCGCGACATTCAGTTGCTGCGCAAAGGCACCGGCGCCGAAGGCCAGCGCAAAATCTGGATCATTGCTCAACAGCATCCGGGCGAGCACATGGCCGAGTGGTTCATGGAAGGCGTCATCGAACGCCTGGAAAGACACGACGATCCCGTGCTGAACAAACTGCTCGCCAGCGCTGATTTGTACCTGGTGCCGAACATGAATCCGGACGGCGCGTTCCACGGTCACCTGCGCACCAACGCCATGGGTCAGGATTTGAACCGCGCCTGGCAGAACGCCAGCCAAGAGATCAGTCCTGAAGTGCTTTTCGTCCAGCAGCAAATGGAAAAGTATGGCGTCGATCTATTCCTGGACGCCCATGGCGATGAAACCATTCCTCACGTATTCACCGCAGGTTGCGAAGGCAATCCGGGCTACACGCCGCGCATCGAGAAGCTCGAAGAGCACTTCCGCAATCACCTGAAACACACCACCAAAGACTTCCAGACCAAGTACGGCTACACCCGCGACGAACCGGGTCAGGCCAACATGACTTTGGCGTGCAACAGCGTCGGCCAGAAATACGACTGCCTGTCGTTGACCCTGGAAATGCCGTTCAAGGATCACGACGACCATCCCGACAAGGAAACCGGCTGGTCGGGCAAACGCTCAAAACAGCTGGGCAAAGACGTGCTGACCACCATTGCTGACATGGTTGATACCCTGCGCTGATCCCCTCCTCCGTCCCTCAAAAGATCGCAGCTTGTCTGCGATCTTTTGCTTTCTGCCATTCGTGCTTTCGCGCAAGCGGGTTGCAAAATAAAACCTGAATCAATACTGTGATCAAGGTTTTATTTTGAAACCTAAAAGGATGCGGGATATGAAACCTCTTAAAAGCAGCGCCGTTTTGCTGTTCTCTGTGGCCTGTGGTCTGGCCGTGGGTAACGTGTATTACGCCCAGCCATTGCTGGACGCCATGGCCGAGGCGTTTGCAATGTCGCCGGCGACTATCGGCATCGTCATCACCCTGACGCAAATCGGTTACGGCATCGGTCTGGTGTTGCTGGTGCCCCTCGGCGATCTGCTCAATCGACGCCGATTGATCGTCACTCAAACCTTGCTGTCAGCAGCGTCCTTATTGATGATCGCGCTGGCGCCCAGCAGTGTCTGGCTGCTGCTCGGCATGACGTTGACGGGGCTGCTCGCCGTGGTGACGCAGGTGCTGGTGGCTTACGCCGCCACACTGGCGATCCCGACACAACGCGGGCGCGTGGTCGGTGTGGTGACCAGCGGCATCGTCGTCGGCATTTTGCTGGCTCGCACAGTCGCCGGCGGCATGGCCGATCTGGCCGGCTGGCGTGCAATCTACTTTCTGTCAGCAGGGCTGACACTGTTGATGGCGTTGCTGCTGTTTCGCGTCCTGCCCAAGCACGAATCTCCACAACCGGCGACTGGCTACATCGCACTGATCGCCTCGGTATTCAGTCTGTTCAAAGAAGAACCGGTGCTGCGTCAACGCGCATTCCTCGCCCTGCTGACCTTCGCCAGCGCGATGGTGTTGTGGACGCCGATGGTGTTGCCACTGGCCGCGCCGCCGCTGTCCCTGTCGCACAGTGAAATTGGTCTGTTCGGACTGGCCGGCGCAGCGGGTGCGCTGGCCGCCGCACGGGCCGGGCATCTGGCGGATCGCGGCCTCGGCCAATGGGTCAGTGGTCTTTCGCTATTGCTGATGCTCGCCTCCTGGTTGCCGATCGCCCTCACCCAATCCTCGTTGTGGGCATTACTGCTGGGGGTGATCACCCTCGATTTGGGTCTGCAAGCCGTACACGTCACCAGCCAGAGCATGATCTACAGTGTGTGCCCAGAAGCGCAAAGCCGCCTCACCGCCGGTTACATGCTGTTCTACTCGATCGGCAGCGCGCTCGGCTCAATCGGCTCGACCGCGATGTATGCGTGGGCCGGCTGGATCGGCGTGTGCCTGCTCGGCGCCGGCATCAACGCCGTGGCGCTGGCGTACTGGTGGCTGACCCTGAAAAGCGGCGCACCGGCACGATGCGCCACGCAAACGGGTTAGCCGCGATCGCGACCGCGCAACATGCTGTTGAGCACCTCGTCGCGGCGGATCCAGCCATGAAACAGCGCCGCCGCCAAGTGCAGCAACACCGTCAAAAACAGCAGATAGGCCAGATACCCGTGAGCCTTACGCAAAAACGCGAACAACTGCGCATCGGCCGGAACGATCGCCGGCAACTGCAGCGTTGTGCTGAGCATGACCGGCTCACCCGAAGCGCTGATCATCGCCCAGCCCAGCAACGGCAACACCAGCATCAACGCGTACAACAACAGATGTGAAGCCTTCGCCGCCAGCACTTGCCAGCCTGGCAGATCCGCGGGCAACGGTGGCTGGCGCGTGGTGAGCCGCACCAGCAAACGCACAATCACCAGTGCCAGAATCGCGATACCCAGCGGTTTGTGCAGATGGATCAGCCATTCATGCCGCTCGGAAACCGAAGTGACCATGCCGGCTCCAATAAACAGCATGGCAATGATCATCAGCGCCATCAGCCAATGCAGCAGTCGCGCCAACAGGGCGAAATGCGTCGGTTGAGTTCTCATGGACGAGCCTCCTGTTTGGCGGCGGGCAACTGGCTGACTTCGCTGGTGCGACGCAGATAGGAATCGGCGTAACCGGCGGAACGGGCCGCGAGCAACGGGTCGTCGGAACCTTGAATCCCGGCCGGTAGCACCAGCGGGTCGTAGTTGATATCACGGCATTCGCCACTCAGTTGTGGCTGGGTTTTTTCCAGCACCAGCGTGCCAGCGTTCAATACTTTGCGCCCCTCAGGCCAAGTCTTGCTGGCGTCATTCACCGGATCCTCAGGATTGGCCAGGGTGATGTTCAACTGAAAGCGCAGCGGCGCTGAGGCCAAACGTTGCACCAGATCCTTCTCAAGAAAATCGCCACCCTCAGGCGCGGTGGCGCCCGCAGCATCGCGCGCCAACGGCGTCATGCTCCAGCGCACGGCCTGCTTTTTGCCACTGGCGTCGACCAGATAAAACGCGTTGACGCTGTTGTAGGTTTCGGTGGCGTAACTGGCCGAGGGTTTGGCGGTTTTCACCCAGGTCAGAAACGGCACGGCTTCCGGGTGCGAGGCAAAGAATGCCGGGACCTTGCTCGGATCAGGTTTACCCGTGGCTGGATCCGGCGACTGTGCCTGCTGCAATTGATAAAACGCCTCAGGCGTACCGACCGGAAACACTGGCATGCTGTTCATCCCGGTGCGCCATTGCTGCCCGTTGGCCTGGGTGAAACGCAACGCCAGACTGCGAATCGGCACGCTGCTGTCCGGTGCATACGGATTGCCCGCCGGCAGCGCGAAACGCCCGACCACCGGAGTCTGCGGCTCGTTGAACACCTGCGCGGTCGAAAACACCCGAGCCTCACCACTGCTCTCGAAATGCCCGATCACGCACACGCCCTTGGCGTGGTTACGGCGAAAACCGGGGTGTACGCCGTTGTTCTTCTCCAGCACATCGACCAGCGCTTTTGGCGTCAGGCGTTGTGGGTCAAAGTTACCGTGAACGTAGGCAAACGCCCCGGCCACCGCGGCGACTACCACAGCAATGCCGCCCAGACGCAGAACCAGGCTCGCCGCACTCAGTGGCGGGCGCTGTGGGCCGCCGGGCGGTGCAGAATCGGGTGATGAACGATCAACCATGAAAAACTCCAGGGCCATCGGCCACAAGTAGGAAGAATCAGCAAGACGCGCCTCGTCCGGGTTTATTCCACGCCTCGGTATTTATTTTTCCGAACGTGGAATAACCTCCAACGACGGACGTCTCCCTAGTCCACAGCGTAGTGACTAGCAGAATTTCATGAGCGAATTCGACGAACAGTTGAGAGAAATCATTCCCAGATTGCGCCGCTTTGCCGTGTCACTGACACGCAACAGCAGCAGCGCCGACGATCTGGTGCAGGCCAGCCTAGAGCGGGCCCTGTCGAGTTGGGGCGATAAACGCGCCGACGGCGACTTGCGTGCCTGGCTGTTTGCGATCCTCTATCGGCAGTTTCTCGACGCCCATCGTCGCTCCCGACGCTATGCGCGCATGCTCGAATTCTTCACCGGTCGCGACGACGCCGAGCCCTCGGTCGAGCGCACCGTCATCGCCCAGTCGACCCTGCAAGCCTTCGACCGCCTGCCCACCGAACAGCGCGCCCTGCTGCTGATGGTCTCGGTGGAAGGCCTTTCCTATAAAGAGGTCGCCGAGATTCTCGACGCCCCGATCGGCACCGTGATGTCGCGCCTGTCCCGCGCCCGCCAGGCCTTGCGCCAGCTCAGCGACGGCGAAATCAGCAGCCCTTCTTTGCGGATACTCAAATGATCAGCCTGCCTCCCAACGAGCGTGACCTGCACGCCTATGTCGACCACCAGCTCAGCGATGCCGATCGGCGTGTACTGGAGACCTGGCTGGCCAGCCATCCGGACGAAGCGGCGCAGGTTCGCGCCTGGCAACAGGATGCCCAGCAATTGCGCGCAGCACTCAGCGGCGCGTTGCAGCAACCGGCCAATCCGGCCCTTGACCCTGCCATGATTCGCCAGCGCCGCCAGCGTCATTCACGGCGTCATCTGGCCAGCGCCGCGGTGTTGCTGATTGCAGTGAGCATCGGTGGCTTCAGTGGCTGGCAGGCTCGCGAAATGACTCTCGTGCGCCCATCCATGTTACCGATGACCGACGCCTTGCAAGCCTATCGCTTGATCGCCCAGCAAGACATGCTGCCGGCCGATTACAAGGTCGACAATGACGGCGACATGCAACGCTGGCTCGACCGCTACTTCACCAAAGCCAGTCGCTTGCCCGATCTGAAAGCGGCCGGGTTCGAACCGGTCAGCGGACGCCTGCTCAGCACTGACGAAGGCCCGGCGGCGATGGTCATGTATGAGGATGGCAGCGGGCACAAGGTGAGTTTCTACGTGCGCCCGCCGGGACCGAAGAACACCTTTTTGCCGCGCGGGCGCCGCAGTGACGGAGACTTGCAGGCCGAGTACTGGTCGGGCGGCGGGTACAACTACGCCATGGTCAGCCCGGTTGATACGCCGGCGGCGCAACAGCTCAAGCAATCGCTGCAATTCTGAAAACACCACTGTTCTATGTAGGAGCTGCGGCACGCTGCGATCTTTTGATCTTGTTCTTAAGGGCAAGATCAAAAGATCGCAGCCTCGTTTCACTCGACAGCTCCTACAAAGGATCGTGTCAGCTCAGAAACCTACGTCCAAAACTACATTATCCAGATAAGTGCCCGCCGGTGGCGTGGCCTGGTCGGTGTAGATCTTCGCGTTGTAGTTGAAGATCTGGCTGCCCGTGCCCAAGCCGTTTCCCGGATTGACCTCGGCATCGGTACTCGCCCGCCTCGCCGCGCCGACACTGCCCCAGCGCGTAGTACCGGCGCTTTTGAAAATGTCGTAGGTCAGATAATTGCTCCCGGAAATCATCCGTCGCCGGCCGCCGACACTCACCGCGTTCTGCCCGTCGCTCAATCCCACGGTGTAAGCACTGCCCTTGGTGCACGCCAGATTGATGGTCTGCCCGGTCACCGGGGTGAACGCGCTGACCACCGGCGCGCTGCCGAACGCGATGTTCGGCGCAGTAATCGTGCAGTCATTGGACACCGTCAGATTCACCGTCAGCGAGGTCGTGCCGTTGGCGATATCGCGCCCGAGGCAGATAGCACCAATGCCGATTCCCGAGCAGTAATTCCAGTTCCAGAAAATGCTCAGCGTCTCGGTGTACACCCCGGCGGCAACGTTGCTGCCAATGGTTGTACCGAGGTAGAGCGGCACCGTTTTCGGCGTCGTACCGTTGAGCAGGCCAAGGGCATCGATGATCCCGTTGCGCGCAAAGTCATAGGCCGTGCCGCGGGTCAGCGGGTAGCTGGTGCTGTTGTTGGCGTAAATCGTGTAGTTGATGACATCGCCGGTCGGCCCGACCAGCCCCCCTTGAGTCGAAGACACAGTGCCCCAGAAGTGGTCGTTACTGGTCAGCAGGGACAGCAGCGAACCGGTGCAACTCAAACCCGCATTCAATGTGGAACTGGGCTGCGAAGTCGTGCGCACGGCAATCGAACTGAGCGTACCGAACGCCGCCGGCGTGGTGCTGACCACCGAACACGCGGCCTGCACCGCCCCCGGCAACATCAGCGCCAGCGCCAATAGCCATCGCCTGAACATCATTGACACACCAACGGCCCGAGCAACGGCACCTGATCCTGATTCAGGTCGACGCTGAACTGTGCCCGACAGGTCTTGCCATCGCCCAGTGTGACCAGCAGCGAGTTCTGCGCCTGCAGGTTTTCCAGATAGACCAGCCCATCCCAACCGACCACCGTCCGCGTGCCGCTCTGCTCATGCAGCACGCCCGCGCCCAGCGGCAACTCTCGCTGCTGCGCATCGACCAGCACGATGCTCGCGGCGATCACCCGGCTCAGCGGAAACTCCAGCAGATAACCGCTGCCTCGGCGCACGGCAATGCGCTGTTCGACGTTGGGGCTGCGCACGTTGGCCGGCAGATTCAGTGGATCGATTTCATACTTGCCGCGGTAATACGCGCTGCTCCACGGCACCAGCAAATGACCGTTCTTGTCGGTCTGGCCGACCTGCTGATTTTCGTAGCGCACCGGAATGTCGGCAAAACCATCGGTGCTGACCACCACAAAAGCGTCGTCGATACGGTTGGCGGCGAACACTTGGCGATCCATCCACACCAGCGAACCACTGGCGTCGGCCCAACGGGTTTCGGCGTCGGAAGTGCCGTAGACCCCGGCCTGCAACTGCACCGATTGCAGGCGCCAGGTCACGTCAGCCTGACGATAATCGGCGCCGTCACCCTTGGCGTAACCCAGATTGAAACCTACGCCGCCCTCAGTCGGCACCGCACGACTGTAGTTGACCCGCTGCTGGCTCTGTCCGGTTTTACTGCGTTCGGTGCTGATCGCCAGACTGCCGCGCAAATCGAACGGAACCACCAGTTGCGCCTGCACGGCCCAGTTGCTGTCGCCGATCTCGCGGTTGGCCGAGAGGTAGAAACTGCTGTTGCGCCACAGCGGCTTGCTCCAGCTCAGGTTGAGCAGACGCGTGCGTGAATCGTCCGCCGCGCGCACATCGAAATAACCCGCGCCGAGGCTGCCCCAGCGGTCGAGGTTGAGGCTCAGGGTCGCCTGTTCGCTGCGCCGGCTCAGGCTGATGTAAGGGCTGTCGACCACGGTCAGGTCGGCGTATTGATCGTGGCGTTGCAGGCGTTGGTAGGAAAAGCTGAAACGCTGGTTGCTGTACTGATAGCCCAAACTGATTTGTTGACCGCCCTCGCCGTCGAAACGGCTCTGGCTCAACGCACTGTTAAGCACGCCAAAATTGCCCAGTTGCAGGTTGCCACCGAGGCCACCGAGGGTCAGCGAGTCGGCTGCTTCGGCATGGCTTTCCAGGGTAAAACCGTCGCTGACGCCATAACGCAAGCTGCCGGACGTGACACCCGGGCCATAGTTGAAATCCTTCAAGCCGTAGTCGCGGCGCAACGTACCGGCGGCCACGGAAAAATCGCTCAAGCCTTTTTGCAGCAAGGTGCTGGTGACATAGAACGGCACCGTGGTCGACACCTGCCGGCCCAATGCGTCGGTGGTCACCACCACCGCTTCGCCCGCGCCGTTGATGAACGGAATGTTGGTCAGCGTGTAGGGCCCGGGTTGCAAATCTGCGCTGCTGGACTTGTAGCCATTGATGAACAGATCCACCGAGGACGGCACCGCCGCTTCACCGGCAAATTGCGGCAACGGATAAGTCACCAGATCCGGGCGCACCGCAAAATCCCGAGAAAACTGCACGCCGCCCAAACGCACCGAACTGCTCCACGGCAACGCACCGCTGATCACGTCACCGGCCTCGTAGGTGAGCATTCGCTCGTCATCGGAGTAACGCCAGGTGGTGTCGTAACGCAGGTAGCCGTTGTCCAGCGTGTTGAGTGAATCACCGGACAAGGTGCGCCGGTATTGCCCGGTGTTGGACAACGTGCCCCAACTGTCAAACAGCCGCACTTCGTTCCACGCCGCCAGATAGGTGCCGGCATCGTCGGTGTCGTTGAGGTACAGGTCATAGTTGAACAGCGCGCCGAAACTGCTCAGCGCCGGAGTGCGCGGGTAAGCCTGGCGATTACCGATGAACTGTTCCGGCAGCCAGTCCGGCGGAACGTCCAGCAGCAGGCGCTGACCGACACTGTCATAGTCGCTGTGCAGCCCCGGCAGGCTGTCGAGATCGACTTCAACGGCGAGGTTGTCGGGCAGCTTCATGCCGGTTTCGCGCAACGCCGTCGCCGGTACAAACAAGCGCCCGTCGCGCTGCTGCACTGCCACGACGCGTCCGGTATTCATCTGGTTGACCACCAGTTCCAGAAACAACTGTGCATCACTCACGGCCTCCATGCCGCTGGGCGGCGGCGGCAGATCGCCGGCCCCGGATGGTTGAATGAACATCAGGCAACACGCGCCGGTGATGAGCCACAACGGACGCTGAATACGGCGAACCCGTCCTGGGTTCATACGCGTTTTACGTCCGTCAATGGACTGAATCCTCCTGATACCGCTTTAGCCGCCGCCAGATGCCCGCGCTACGACTCACTCACTTGGCGGGCGGGATGTTCTGCACCTGTGCCGCGCCATTTACTCGTACCTGCAACGCCGAATCATTGGTCAGCGGCGTCGGTGCCGGCCAGCGCATCACCGCGCCCGGCAGCACGTAACCCAACAGCCCTTCGGCCAACGGTTTGCTCTGCCCGGCCTGTTTGATTGCCACGTCGGTCAACCGCGCATGCACCGCGCCCTGATTGCGTACTTCGACATAAGGCTTGCCGTCCACCGCCACCGTGCGCCAGCTCAACTGCGGCAGGCCGACACCTTTGGGGTCGCGCGCGCGGGTGCTGTCTTCTTTGCTCCACAGCCCGGCGCCATAGGCAAACAGCGGCACCGAGTAACGCATCTGGAAACGGATCGCCGCAGCGGTTTTGCCACCGTCAGCGCTCGCTGGTTGTGCGGAAGGAATTTCATCGATGATGATGCGGTAGGCCAGTTCCTGCCCCGGCGGCACCTCTTTGGTCCGGGTCAGACGCACCAATTGTTTCTGCCCCGGTTCGATCTTCGCCACTGGCGGGCTGCCGATCACGTCGCGCTGATTCTGGTACTGTTCGGCGAAACCACTCTGGCTCCAGCCAAATACGCGGATCTGCAGATTGGCGGTTTCGCTGCCGCGGTTCTCCAGCCACAGCGCACTGGCCTGTTGATCGGCCTCCAGCACCGGATCGATCGGCCAGATCAGCACCGAACTTGCAGCGTTTACAGAACTCATCCCCAGCATGAGCAAGGCTGCTATCGCGCAAATCCCAAGCGAACGCCCTGACGTGTAACACTGCATAAACCTGCTCCTTGTCGGCAATCCTGACTTCGCCTCACCACGACAGTTGCACCTGCAACACGTCGCTGTATGTCCCCCCAGGCTGATTGCCCGGCAATTGCACCTGACCGTAGATCGGCAGGCTGATGTTGTTTGCATCGCTATACGCCACCGCCACACTCTGGCCAATGCCCAGGCTCTGGCTGTAGGCCGCATCGCGAAACAGTGCATAGGCCACCCGCGCACTGCCGCTGTTGACCTGCATGTGCCGGCCGCTGTTGTTGTACTGGCCGCCATCGACGCTCATGTTCAAGGTCACGCCCGGCGTACATTGCAATTGCACACCCCCCGTCAGCGCGACCTGCACCGTGCCGGTGGCCAACGCTGAACGTGAACCGAAATTCAGCCCGCCATAGTTCGACACCCCGCCCACCACCAGACATCCCGCCGTGACCGTGGCGCTGACCTGAAAGCTCTGGCTGGTCGCGGCGGTCAGCGGCAGCGGCGCACTCCCCGCACAGAACAGGAGCAGCGCGGCACAGCCATGGCGGCGCATGGCATCAGAACGTCAGTTCAACAGCGACGGTGTCGGTGTAAGTCCCCGCCGGTAAACCGGCCTTGCCCACCGCCTGACCGTAGATGTTCACCGTCTGCGCGACACCAGTGCTGGCGGCAAGGTTGATCGTCCCGTCGATCGCCAGCAGTTGCGAGTGCCCGGCGTCGGTGTACAAGTCGTACGGCACGTAATTGGCAACGCCGTCGTACAGCGCCCGCGTGCCGCCCGGCGACATTCCGTCATGGGCACCGGCGCGCACTTTGACCGTCGGCGTGGTGCCGCTGGAGCAGAGAATCGACAGCGCTCCGCCGCCACCGCCCAACACTTGCCCGGTGGCGGTGGTGAACAGGCTGTTGGCGGTGCCGAAGTTCAACGCACCGAAGTTCAGACCGGTCGAACCGCCGGCGCCGTTGACCTGGCAGCTGCTGATCAGAATCAGGCTGGAGGTGATCTGGCCGGTGACCGTGGTGGCAGCGTTGGCACTGGAAACCAGCGCCAGGCCGAGCAGTGACAAACCTATCCTTGATGCAAACATACGCATGGTGTCCGTCCTCTACGGGGTTACCAGTCGAGCGTCACCGTCAGGGTGTCGGTATAGACCCCTGCCGGCACCGCGCGGGTATTCGCCACCACCGAGCCAAATACCGGAATGGGTATCTGCGCAGCGCTGGTGACAGCGAAATTGTGTTGCTGGCCGATGCTGTAGCTCCGGGCGCCGGAGGGATCGACGAACAGCTGATAGGGAATGGTCTGGCGACCGTTGCTCAGGCGCCGGGTGTTGCCGTCACCGTGGGTGCCGCCATCGATAGTGACGGTGAAGCCAGTGACCGACGGATTGCAGGCGACGTTGAGCTTGCCGCTGCTGCCGCCGTCAAGACTGGCCTTGATCGGCGCGTTCCAGGTGGGCCCTTGCAAGCCGAAATCGAGGGTGCCGAGGTCGCTGACCGGGCTGGCGGGAGTGCTGGTGTTGGTGACTTCGCAGCCGGCAATCAGGATCAGCCGCGCATTGATCTGCCCGCTCATCGCCGCTTGCGCGTCTTCGGCGAGCAAGGCCAGCGTACCTGCTGCCACCACTATCCAGTGTTTACCTGTCATTGCGCCCGTCCCTGCTCCTTTACGCTGACTCGATCACCGCGCTCATCATCGAACGCCTTCCTTGCGCACCCGCGTCCATCGGCTGCCTTGAAACCACGATCACCAGGTGACCGTCACCTTGACCAGATCCGAGTAACGGCTGACCTGTGGCACTTCGGCCAGCGGCTCGATCCGCGCGTACAACGGTAATTCCACGGTGCCGCTGTCCGGCACCCGCCCGCTGACCGGTACATCCACCACCAGCGGCACCCGCCTGGCCGCGTCCTGATACAAGCGGTACGGAATTGGCTTGCTGCCAGCCGCCCCCGCCATGTAACGGACTTCCCCGACACCGCCGTGCAGACCGCCGTCGACGCGCATCTGGTACGGCGTGTCCGGGTTGCACTCCAGCCGTGGCAGACGTTGATTGGTCAGCGCCGCTGCCAAAGGCCCCGCCGGGTCGTCAAGGCGCGCGGTGCTGCCGAAGTCGAGCACACCCAGTTGCTCGATGCCGGCCTGCCGCTGCTGGCCCACCAACTGGCAGCCGCGCTGCACATCGACGCGCACTTCAACCTGAAGATCTGCCGCATAAACAGGCGTAACGAGTACCCCCAGCAGGCCCATGACCACCCGTATATTCACTGCGCCGTTCCTTGTCAGCGATCGCTTGCGACGTCGTTTCTGTGATTGAGGTTAGCAACGGTCGACGATTCCGCCAGTCGATTGGATCCATGGATCGCCCGGGATATGTTTCGAAAGGTTGGCAAGTGGTCGGGCCAAGTCATTGAAAATAGCTGTACGTGCCGGACAAATTTGTTCAATAACCGCCCACTCTCGATCCGCCGTGGTGGCTGGCCAACCCGGCGTCTGGTTACACTGTGTCGCCGCGCTCCCGGGAGCGGTTTTGACGAACACGGAGACGCCCACAGTGCCTGCCCACCTGCCGAAACGATCGCGACTGATCCAGCGCTGGCCGGCGTTGCGCCGCTGGCTCGGCAAAGGTTTTCCGGCCAGTGCCGGGCGTGACGCCAGTGCCCAGTCGATCCGCGATTACTTCCGGGACAAGGCCAGCGCTCAGGGCTACACCCTCAGCCATAGCCAGCAGCGCGTCATCGATTGCATGGCGCAGCAGGCCAGTCTGCTGATTGGCGCCAGTAGCCGAACCGCGCCGAGCCTGTATCTGTTCGGCGCCGTCGGACGTGGCAAGAGCTGGCTGCTCGACGGCTTCTTTCAGGCCCTGCCGATCACCCAGAAACGGCGCCTGCATTTCCATCAGTTCTTCGCGCAATTGCATCAAGGCATGTTCAGCCATCGCGCGCAGGACGATGCTCTCGAATCGACCCTCGACGAACTGCTGCAGGATTGCCGGGTGCTGTGTTTCGACGAATTTCATGTGCATGACATCGGCGATGCCATGCTCATCACCCGACTGTTCAAGGCATTGTTCAAACGGCGGATTCTGCTGCTGGTGACCTCCAACTATGCGCCTGAAGGCCTGCTACCCAATCCGCTCTATCACGCCCGTTTCAAACCAGTGATCGAGCTGATCAATGCGCACATGCAAGTGATGGAAGTTGGCGGCCCGCATGATTACCGCAGTCACACGCGCCACTCTGCGCAGCAGATATTCACTCAAGGGCATTACGTGTGGCCGGCCACGCCAGCGCAACGCACCGCTCTGGAGCTGCCGCCGGCTGATACGCCAGCCATTCAGTTATCCGTCGGCACCCGGCAGTTTCAGGCTCGATTGTGTGAAGAGCGGCGTGTTGGTTTTACCTTCAACGATCTGTGTGAACAGCCAACGGCGGTCATGGATTATCTGGAGCTGTGCCGACGTTTCGACCGCTGGATCATTGATGATCTTCCGGAACTGGGAGAATGCTCGATCGCTGCGCAACAACGCTTCATCAACCTGATCGACGTGCTGTACGACCAGGACAAACACCTGACGCTGCTCGGTCGACTGCCGTTGCGTGAAAGCCTCGACGGCCATGCCATAGACCTGGCGCGCACACGCAGCCGGTTGGGGCAATTGCAAGAGATACACGATAACGACTGATCACACAGCTCATGTGGGAGCGAGCCTGCTCGCGAAGACGGGGTGTCAGTCAATACATAAGCGGCCGACATTCCGCTTTCGCGAGCAGGCTCGCTCCCACAAAAGGCAGCTGAAGTTTCGCCACCTACCCAATTTCAAATCCGGGTATTGCCGTTATCATGTCGCCCATCCTCAGCGCCCCAGCGGCGCGCCCCTGATCAATAGCGAACACCAACATGCACACCCTTGCTCAATTACGCGCCGGCGAGTTGTCGGGCATTACGCGACTGGACCTGTCTTGTGGCCTGACCGAATTCCCGCGCGAGATTTTCGACCTGGCCGATACGCTGGAAATCCTCAACCTCAGCGGCAACGCCCTGAGCAGTCTGCCGGATGACTTGCACCGTCTGACGCGCCTGCGCGTGCTGTTCTGTTCCGACAACCCGTTCACTGAACTGCCAGCCTGCCTCGGCCAATGCGCGGCATTGACGATGGTCGGCTTCAGGGCCAATCGCATCGTCAACGTACCCGGTGCTGCCTTGCCGCCACAGCTGCGCTGGCTGATCCTGACCGACAATCGCATCGAACACCTGCCGAGCGAACTGGGTGAACGTCCTGCCCTGCAGAAACTCATGCTGTCCGGCAACCGTCTGCAAACGCTGCCCGCCTCGCTGAGCAACTGCCATCGGCTGGAGCTGCTGCGCATTTCCGCCAACCGCCTGACCGAACTGCCGCAGTGGCTGCTCGCGCTGCCGAGCCTGAGCTGGCTGGCCTACGCCGGTAACCCGCTGGAAACCGAGGCGGACGCCGCCGCGCTGCAGGCGACGGCGCAAATCCCCTGGTCGGCGCTGCGTCTGGAGCAACGCTTGGGTGAAGGCGCCTCGGGGGTGATTTCCCGGGCGAGCTGGCAGCGCGACGATGGCTCCGTGACGCCGGTCGCGGTGAAACTGTACAAAGGTGAAATGACCAGCGACGGCTCGCCGCTGCACGAAATGAATGCCTGCATCACCGCAGGTCTTCATCCCAATCTGATCCGCATCGAAGGGCGCATCAGTGACCATCCCCAGGGCCAGCAGGGATTGGTGATGCAACTGATCGATCCGTCGTTCGGCAACCTCGCTGATCTGCCAAGCCTGGCATCCTGCTCGCGAGATGTGTATGCCGATGATTGCCGGTTCAGCGGCGAAGTTGCGCTGAACATTGCCAAAGGCATCGCTTCGGCAGCCGATCACTTGCACCAGCAGGGCATCACCCATGGCGACCTCTACGGGCACAACATTCTGTTGAACGAGCGCGGCGATTGCCTGCTTGGGGACTTTGGCGGGGCGTCGTTCCATGCAGTCGCCGACACAGTAGAAACCCGCGCGTTGCAACGCATCGAAGTGCGTGCGTTCGGGATTTTGCTCGGGGAATTGCTGGCGCGCATCGACTCGGGGTTGAGTGATGAGCGGCGTGAGGCGTTAGAGGAGCTGGAGCGGCGTTGCTGTCAGGTGGATGTGCTGGCGCGGCCGGGGTTCGCTGAGGTCATGCGGCAGCTTGAGAATCTGTGACCGCTGCGCGGTCAATCGCTTGCAGGCTAGCTCGCACACTGGATCTGTGGTGTTCACAAATCCCCTGTGGGAGCTAGCCTGCTCGCGATGAGGCCATCAATGACGCAGTCGATCAGCCCGCCAGGCCAACGAACATGTCCTGCACGTCATCATGGTTGTCGAGGCCTTCGAGGAACGCTTCAACTTCAGCCATCTGCTCATCACTCAAACCGCTGACCGGGTTCTTCGGCTGGTAACCCAGCTTGGCCGACAGCACGGTGAAACCTTGCTCTGGCAGCGCCTTCTGCACCGAATCCAGATCGGTAGGATCGGTCAGAAACAGCGTCGCGCCGTCTTCGCCCGGCTCGAAATCCTGGGCACCGGCTTCAATCGCGGCCATTTCCGGATCGGCGTCCGGGGTGTCCGGCGAGGCTTCGATCATGCCGACGTGGTTGAAGTCCCAGGCCACGGAGCCGGAGGCACCCAGTTGGCCTTTACGGAACGCCACACGGATTTCGGCGACGGTACGGTTGATGTTGTCGGTCACGCACTCGACGATCAGCGGCACCTGGTGCGGAGCGAACCCTTCGTAGGTGACACGATGGTATTGCACGGTTTCACCCAGCAGACCGGCGCCTTTCTTGATCGCGCGATCCAGGGTTTCTTTTGGCATCGAGGCTTTCTTGGCCTGCTCGACCACCAGACGCAGATGTGCGTTGGTGGTGGTATCGGCACCGTTGCGGGCAGCGATGGTGATTTCCTTCACCAGTTTGCCGAAGATCTTGCCCTTGGCGTTAGCTGCCGCTTCTTTGTGTTTAACCTTCCACTGTGCGCCCATTACTCACTCTCTTGATCTGTGGCGCCGAGACATCTATTGGCCGACGCGTGGCGCCAAGTTTATACGGCCTAAAGTCGGCAATCGACCAAAAAAATGCAATGCAGAATCGACATCTTCACTAGAGCTTGTAGGGGGATTCTGAAAAACGGCTTTGACATGACCATTCAGCGCTGTGGTTTCGTACCCTCTCAGGCCCGTATTGCCTGACAGAGCCTGTTCGAATGCTCAATGACAAGGAAAGTCCTTTTACCCTGACCCTGACCGATAGCGGCCTGAGCCTGCCGGTGCTGCGTTTTCAAGGCGAAGAAGCGCTCAACCAGCCTTACCGTTTCGACATCGAACTGATCGGCCTCGCGCCCGCCATGGCGCCGGGTACATTCCTGCACCAACCGGCCTTTTTGCGTCTGGACGATCATCATGGGGTTCACGGCATGATCGACAGCGCCAGTTGCGAACATCGCGGCACGCACCGGATCGGCTATCGACTGACCTTGGTGCCACGTCTGCAAAGGCTGGCCCAACCGGGCAAGCGGCGGGTGTTTGTGCAACTGAGCGTGCCGCAGATTCTCCAGCAATTGCTCACGGAAAATGCCCTGCCCGTTGATGGTTACCGGATTGAAATGACCGTCGGTCAATACCCGGCCCGGCCGTTTTGCATCCAGTACGAAGAAAGCGATCTGGCGCTGCTGGACAGGCTTTGTGAAGAAGAAGGCATTCACTATCACTTCGAACACCGGGTCGACGGTCACGTTGTCGTGTTTGCCGATGACAGCCTGAGCCTGCCACAAATGCCGGCGCTGCTGCCGTTCAAGGTGTGCGAGCAAACACCGTCACCCTGCGTCAGTGCGCTGTTTCAGCACCATCACGCCGCGCCCATCGCCACGCTGCATACCGTGCGCAATCGAGGGCAGCAGACAAGCCGTGACGATGCAGCCAACCACGTCACGCCAATTGCCCTGCCGCCAATACCCTCCCTCGAACAACGTCACCACGAACAACGCAGCCGTCGACATCTGGAGAGGCAACGCGGTCAACATCGGACGATCAACGGCCGCAGTGACCGGGTCGGCTTGCTCAGTGGGCATCTGCTACAAGTGTCGGCGCATCCGGTCAGCCACTTCAATGAACAATGGCGGCTCACCGCCCTGCGCCATCACGGGCAGCATCCGTCGATTCTTGACCCTGGCCCAAACGTCCATCGTTACCACAACGACTTCAGCGCCCAGCCCTGGTCATCCGACTTTCGCCCGGCGCTCAGACAACCCCGGCCCAGCGTCGCCGGCTATCACCTGGCCCGGGTGCTCGGGCCTGCCGGGCAACCGGCGCAACTCGATGACCAGGGCCGAGTCGCCGTGCGCCTGTGGCCGTCGGATACCGAGCACACGCTTGATCAGCACGCGATCTGGCTGCCCATCGCCATGACCCGGAGCCATCGCCGAATCGCACAGGACGAATTGCCCTGCACCGGCAGCGAAGTGTGGGTGAGTTTCCTCGACAGCGATCCGGACCGGCCGATTCTGTGCCTGAGCAACTCACGCAACCCTACGCCTCGCGAGCCACCGCCCGCGCGCGACAACAGCTTGTTGCTGGACTGGCTGTTCAATAGCGATGCCCGCTGACTCCCCAGTGGAGGTCATCGATTAACCTTTGTCAGCCTTGCCCGCCGCCGCGGCGAATTTCGCCAGACGCACATCCAGATGCCGAGGTCGCCGCCCGTGATCCTCGGCGCGTTCCTTGCGGCGGATGGCGTTGCGCACCATCAGCGAACCGAGATAGCGGATCGGCTCCGGCGGGAAGTAACCCAACGGCCCGTTGACCAGCGGCGAGCGCGTCCACGGGTTATCGAGACCTTGCACCAGGGCGGCAAGAATCTGCCCGCCCATGTGGCACGGGCCGACGCCGCTGCCCGAATAACCGAAACCGTAAAACACATTGCCAGCGCTGCGCATCTGGCCGAAGAATGGCAATCCAGTGACCGAGCGATCGGAGGGGCCGTTCCAGGTAGCATCGACTTTCACATCGGCAAAGGCCGGAAAAAAGTCCGCGAGGCTGTTTTTCAGCAGGCCGGCATACGGCGACGGCTGATCGAACACCGGCAGCATGCGCCCACCAAACGCGAAGGTATTGCCGCCCTTGCCGAGCATGATCCGGCCGTCCGGGGTGTTGTGGTAGTAGTGCACGAAAATCCGCGAATCGAGCACGGTCACGCCGCTGGTCAAACCGATTTCCTGCAACAGCTCCGGGCGCGGCTCGGTGATCAGCATGTCGCTGGAAACGATTGCCACGCTGCGTTCGAACTGCGGGAAGGCACGGGCCATCCAGGCGTTCATCGCCAGCACCACGCGGTCAGCAACGATGCTGCCGCCCGGTGTTCGCAGGCGTGCGGGACGCCCTTCTTCCAGCCCGGTCATTGCCGTGCTTTCGTGAATCTTCACGCCCAATTGCAGCGCCACCCGACGCAACCCGCGCACCAGTTTGCCCGGTTGCACACTGGCCGCCGCCGGCGAGAACCAGCCTTCCAGATGCTTGCTCGAACCGGCCATGCGCTGCACATCAGCCACTGGACGCTGAGTGAACGAGTTGATTCCATTACGCTTCAGTGCGGCGATCACCGCATCGGTCGAGCCGACTTGCGCGCGATTGGTCGCGGTGTACAACGTGCCGTCGAGGCGGTAATCGGCATCGACGCCATACTGCTCACAGAACTCGCCGATCGCATGGATGCTGCGTTCCGATTCCTTGACCAGACGTACCGCTTCCTCGACACCAAACAGGCGCTCGAGGGTGAAATACTTCGCCGACCACGACAGCGCACAACCACCGTTGCGCCCGCTGGCGCCGGCACCGCAGATGTCCGCTTCGATCAGCAACACGTCGAGTTCGGGGTTCTGTTGCTTGAGCATGATCGCCGTCCACAACCCGGTATAGCCGCCGCCGACAATGCACACATCAGTGCGGACTTCGCCGTGCAGCGGCGGGCAGGTTTGCGAGGTATCGGCCTGCAAGGCCTGCTCAAGCCAAAACGGTCTCATGGGGTTTCTCCAGTCAGATGGCCACGACCCAGCCTGCCGCGAGCGCCGCAGCAGGCCGCGAGGCAAAGGGTTTCAGGAACGCAGGGGTTTGATCGTCAGCGGGCAATTGGGGATCGCGGCGCGCGGTTCCATCACCCCGACCGGGCGGCTGTTCCAGTGCGGAATCAGCACCAGCGCCGAGAACAGCGCACAACCGGCGAAGACGATGAACACCGTCACCGAGTCGAAGTAACCCGGCAGCAAACCGCCGAGCACCGCGCCGACCGAGCCGCAGCCGTTGACGAAACCGGCCGCCGTGGCGCCAGCCTTGGCTTTGCCGAAGTCGATCGCGGCGGCACCGCTGATCATTGAATCCGGGCCGTACAGGGTCAGGCCCATGACGAACAGCAACGCGACCACCAGCAAGACACTGCCGGTGTGCAGCGCGCCCATGAACAGCGCCAGCGTCACGGTCAGCGCCAACAGGCTCAACACGCAGGCCGGCATGCGCCGGGCACCGAACAGTTTGTCCGAGGCCAGGCCGATCAGGATCGGCCCGAGCAACCCGGCCAGTTCGAACGAGGTGGGAATGATCGCCGCGCCGACCTTGCCGACACTGGGCATCTGTTCAAAGACAATCACCGGGCCCCACAACAGAATCGCGTAACGCGCCGGTTTCAACATGAAATACGCCAGGCCCAGCACCAGCACCGTGCGGTTACGCAGGATTTCCTTCAACGGCTCCCAGACACTGAGCTTGCTGTTGGCTTCGGTTTCTGCCGCCGTCAGTTCAGGTTCCGGCTCGACCGCCGGCAAGCCGACGTCTTCCGGTTTGTTGCGCTGGAAGATAAAGAACAACACCGCGACCACAGCAACCACCACCGCGCTGGAAATGAACGCCGCGTGCCAGGTGCCCATCAAGGTATACGCCCACCAGCCAGCGAACGGCGACGCCACCAGACCACCGAACGCGTAGCAGGAACTCCATAACCCGAGCACTCGCCCGCGCTGCTGGGAGGGGAAAAAACTGCCGAGGTTTTTGCACAATCCCGACCATCCGGTGGACTGCGCCAAACCCTGAATCAACATACAAGTGGCGAAGATCGGCAACGTGGCGTAACTGCCCATCACCAGCGCCGCTGCGGCGGAAATCAGCAAGCCGCCGAGCACCACGACCCGTGGGCCAAAGCGGTCGGCGAGCATGCCCCAGGTGAACTGGCCGAGGGCATAAGCCGCCAGATAGATCGCATCGAGGTTGGCCATGGCCATCTTGTCGAGCATGAAGGTAGGGTCTTCGGCGATGCCGAGTTTGGCCACCGAAAACGCTTTGCGGGTGAAGTAGAAAGCGGCGTACGCCAGCCAGGTAATCGCGAAAATCTGCACGCGCCAACGCGCAATGGTGCCGATGTGCTTGTTCATGGTGGTTCTGACCTCAGGGTGTGAGTGTGCCGGCAGAATCGTTAAGAAAAACGCCTGTGTTTTTATTGTTGAGCACTGCGATATCACCCCGTCCCTACGGCGATATCGGTCAGATGAGTCCTGCTGTTGCACGCACAGGCTCATGGCCACCGTGCTGCCCGAGCGGGCAGTCAGCGATGGCGTGAGCCGATCAAAGCAATTACTGTTTAATAAATAAAATCGATTTATCGTATTTCACACATAAGCTCAGCTTGTTACTGACTTATCGATCAGGTGACTTCATGTCGGTGTCTCACGCCCAACTCAAAGCCTTCCACGCCGTGGCCGTGCATGGAAGCTTCACCAAAGCCGCCGAGCGCCTTTTTCTCACGCAACCGGCGATATCCGACCAAGTGCGCAAACTCGAAGAGCGTTTCGGCGTTTTGCTGTTCCACCGCAATAAACGTTCCGTGCGCCTGACCGACCTGGGCGAACGCTTGCTGGCGATCACCCAGCGCCTGTTCGTGATTGAAGCCGAAGCGCAGGAGTTGCTGCAGGAATCTCAGGCTTTACAGACCGGCAGCCTGATTCTCGCAGTGGATGCGCCAGTGCACGTGCTGCCGCAGATCGCGCGGTTCTGTGAGCGTTATCCGGGGATCAGCGTGAAGATCGAGACGGGCAATACCGATGAATCGCTGTTTCGTCTGTTCAACTATCAGGCCGATCTGGCGTTGCTCGGGCGTGATGTCAGCGATGAACGCTTGTTGTGCGTTCCATTGCGTAATGACCCGATGGTGGCGTTCGTTTCGCGCAATCATCCGTGGGCCGAGCGCGAATCGATCTGCCTGCAAGATCTGGATGACACGCCGCTGGTGTTGCGTGAGCACGGTTCGGTGACGCGGCAGACGCTGGAAGAAGAAATGGCCCGGGCCGGGTTTCGCATTCGCCCGGCGATTCAGGTCGAAGGACGGGAAGCGGCGCGCGAGGCGGTGGTGGTCGGGATTGGTGTCGGCGTGGTTTCGGCAGCAGAGTTTGGCGCGGATTCGCGGGTGTGTGCGTTGCCGATTATCGACTGCACGCGACGGCTGACGGAAACGCTGGTGTGTTTGCGTGAGCAGAGCAATCGACGGGTGGTGTCGACCTTCCTCGATATGGTTCGCGACAGTCTTGTGTGAACAGTTCTGGCCCCTTCGCGAGCAAGCTCGCTCCCACAGTTGAAATGCATTCCATTGTGGGAGCGAGCTTGCTCGCGAAGGGGGCGACTCGGTGTATCAGGCCGGCGCCAAGCCAAAGAACGCCTGAATCAGGCGCAACTCCCTCCGCCGCTCCATGCAGCCGATCATGTGCCGATTGACCAACCCAGCCCCGACAATCGGAATCGCCACCACCCTCGGGTCATGACTAACCTCAACCGACGACACCACACCAACGCCCAACTCAGCGGCAACAGCTTCGGTCACCGCCTCACGGCTGTCCAGTTCCAGCAAGACGCGCGGATGGATCGACGCCTGCGCACAGGCTTCATCAAACGTACGCCGGGTGATCGAACTCGGTTCACGGAGCACCATGATCACCTGATCCAGTTCCTTGAGTTTCACTTCACCGGCCCGCACCGCCCACGGATGCCCTGCCGGCACCAACGCGCAAATCCGTGATTCGCTCAACGCTTGCAGATGCAGGCCTTTGCGCGGCTCCACTTCGGTCAACACCGCCACATCGGCGTGTTCCGACAACAACGCCGCGAGGGTTTCCTGGGCATTGCCCAAACGCAGATTCACGGTGATCCCCGGATACCGCGCACGCAGGCTGGCGAGCATCGGCATGACCATGTGCGGCCCGTCAGCCGCCACTTCCAGCCGTCCGGTCAACAACTGCCGGTTGGCCTCGAGCATTGTCTGCGCCTCTTCCGCCAGACCAAACATCGCGCGGGTGATCGCCGCGAGTTTGGTGCCCTCCTCGGTCAGTTCCACCCGTCGCGCGGTGCGCCGCAACAAAGTGATCTGGTAGTGCTCCTCCAGCGCTTTGATGTGCCCGGTGACCGCCGGCTGACTGATGAACAAGCGCGCGGCGGCGCGGGTGAAGCTGCCTTCACGGGCCACGGCGTCGAACGCGCGGAGCTGGAATAGGTTCATGAATAACTCTCGCTGATGGCTGGCATAACAACAAACAATTTGATTGATGCAACGGCGAATTGCAACGTATGCCCCGTAGCTTCATCCCACAGCGCAATCCGAGGACACACGAATGAGTATCGCCGAACCCATCCTGCTCACTCCCGGCCCGTTGACCACTTCGGCCCGCACCCGCCAGGCGATGATGGTCGACTGGGGGTCATGGGATGACCGCTTCAACCAACTGACCGCCAGCCTGTGCGAACAATTGCTGGCGATCCTCAACGGCGCCGCCACTCACCACTGCGTGCCATTGCAGGGCAGCGGCACCTTCGCTGTTGAAGCGGCGATCGGCACCCTGGTGCCACGTGACGGCAAAGTGCTGGTGCTGATCAACGGCGCCTACGGCAAGCGTCTGGCGAAGATTTGCGAAGTGCTCGGCCGCTCGTTCAGCACTTTTGAAACGGCTGAAGACGAACCGACCACCGCCGCCGACGTCGACCGCCTGCTGCGCGCCGACAGCGACATCACTCACGTCGCGCTGATCCACTGCGAAACCAGCACCGGGATTCTCAATCCGCTGCCGGAGATTGCCCAGGTCGTAGCGCAACACGGCAAACGCCTGATCATTGACGCCATGAGCTCCTTCGGCGCACTGCCGGTGGATGCGCAACAAGTGCCGTTCGACGCGCTGATCGCCGCGTCCGGCAAATGCCTGGAAGGCGTACCGGGGATGGGTTTTGTCTTCGCACGTAAAGAGGCGCTGGCCGCTGCCGCTGGCAATTCGCATTCGCTGGCGATGGACCTGTACGACCAGCACGCCTACATGATGAAAACCGGCCAATGGCGCTTCACCCCGCCGACTCACGTGGTCGCGGCGCTGCACGAAGCGCTGCTGCAATACAACGAAGAAGGTGGCTTGCCGGCGCGGCATGCGCGTTACGCCGGCAACTGCCAGGCATTGATGGAAGAGATGGGCAAACTCGGTTTGCGCAGTTTCCTGCCGGCGGCGATTCAGGCGCCGATCATTGCCACGTTCCATGCGCCGCAAGATCCGCGTTATCAGTTCAAGGACTTCTACGAACGGGTCAAGGCCAAGGGTTACATCCTTTATCCGGGCAAGCTCACTCAGGTCGAAACCTTCCGCGTCGGCTGTATCGGCCATGTCAGCCCGGCGCAAATGCGCGAAGCCGTAGCGGCGGTCGGCGAAGTGCTGCGCGAGATGGAAGTCCTCGAAATCTGAATCACCACGATCCCTGTGGGAGCGAGCCTGCTCGCGAAAGCGGTCGCACATACAACATAGATGTCGACTGACACGACGCCTTCGCGAGCAGGCTCGCTCCCACATTTTTGAATTGCATTGCCTAATCAGGAATTTAATTGCCATGAACTACGAAAACCCAAACAAGCTGCAAGCCGCGATCCTCGACTGGGCCGGCACCGTGGTCGATTTCGGTTCTTTCGCACCGACGCAGATCTTCGTCGAAGCCTTCGCCGAGTTCGACGTGCAGGTCTCCATCGAAGAAGCCCGTGGCCCGATGGGGATGGGCAAGTGGGATCACATCCGCACGCTCTGCGATCAGCCGCAAGTGGCCGAGCGTTATCGCAAGGCGTTCGGCCGCACGCCGACCGATGACGACGTCACCGCGATCTACAACCGCTTCATGCCGCTGCAGATCGAGAAGATCGCCGAGCATTCGGCGCTGATTCCCGGCGCGCTGGAAACCATCGCCAACCTGCGCCAGCAAGGCATCAAGATCGGCTCCTGCTCCGGCTACCCGAAGCAAGTGATGGACAAGGTCGTCGAACTGGCCGCCAGCAACGGCTACGTCGCTGACCACGTGGTTGCCACTGACGAAGTACCGAACGGCCGCCCGTGGCCGGCTCAGGCGCTGGCCAACGTGATCGCGCTGGGCATCGACGATGTCGCGGCGTGCGTGAAGATCGACGACACCGTGCCGGGCATACTTGAAGGCCGCCGCGCCGGGATGTGGACGGTTGCGCTGATCTGCTCGGGCAATGCGCTGGGCCTGGATTACGCCGGTTTCCGTGCTTTGGGCAGCGATGAGCTGGCCAGCGAACGCAAGCGTATTCACGCGCTGTTCGAAGGCTCGCGCCCGCACTACATGATCGACACCATCACCGATCTGCCGGAAGTGATTGCCGACATCAACAAGCGCCTGGCCAACGGTGAGATGCCGCAAAACGCTTGAGGCAGAAAACGAAAACACCGCTGATGCATGACAATCAGCGGTGTTTTTTTGCGCTGTATATACCCAGGACAACGCTCGGCAATCAATTACTCCGAAACAAGATTGCCCTCTGCATCGTACGCCAGGCCATCGGGATGTTTAATACTTCCATCCGGCAACTGTTCAGTTCCATCTTCCCAAACAATACGTCCATCCGGATATTCAACGGTATTATCCGGCCAGATGATTCGCCCGTCCGGATACTCTACCCGGCCATCTTCATATTGAATGATGCCATCGGGACGCTTGATTGAAGTTCTATCGGCGTCGATCACACTACCGTCAGGCAGTGTGGTCGACCTATCGACATTGACTGTCGCACCGAGTGTCTGGATTAGCGCTATCAATGCCACCGGATCGACGTTGACGTTGATGGTCGGCCACGGCATTGGCGGCCGTTTGGCCTCGGTCGGCGTGGCAGGACTGGTCGGACGCACTGGTTTGGTCGGTGCCACAGGTTGGGAAGGCGCCACTGGCTTAGTCGGCGCTACCGGTTTGGTCGGTGCCACTGGCTTGGTCGGTGCTACCGGTTTGGTCGGCGCCACTGGCTTGGTCGGTGCTACCGGTTTGGTCGGCGCCACTGGCTTGGTCGGTGCTACCGGTTTGGTCGGCACAACCGGCCTGGTTGGAACTGCTGGCTTTGGTGTTGTAGTAGTAGGGCGAGGTTTCGAAATCGGTCTTTTCATATTAATACTCAACTTGGGAAATATATTTTTAATCTTCAATAACTCAATAAAGATTCGACCTGACAATAACCACCCAGAACAAACCATTCAAACCAAAACAAAACACAAGATATAAACAACACAAAGTTACGCCCGGCAAGACCACATACAAACCTGAGCTTTAAGTAACAACCTAATCAAAACCGGGCATTGAACACTTTTCTTTCTTGCAAAAAACATCACGAGCTCCGGGCAAAAACATCCCGGCAGGTTTACAGTGAAATAAGTGCCGTGACGACGGCCTGATTGCACTCTGATCCCGAGGAATTTCTTATGCCGTGGACAAGCTCAGAATCGCGTTACAGCACCGTATCGGTCCTGTTGCACTGGCTGATGCTGGTGTTGTTGGTGCTGGTGTACGCCAGCATGGAGTTGCGTGGGCTATTTCCCAAAGGCAGCGGCGGGCGCACGCTGATCCGCGAAGTGCATTACATGCTCGGCCTGACCGTGTTTGTGCTGGTGTGGTTTCGCCTGCTCGCGCGCAGCATTGGCCCGGCGCCGAAAATCTTCCCCGCCTCGCCGCAATGGCAAACCGTGCTGGCGCGGCTGATGCACTGGGCGTTGTACCTGTTCATGATCAGCATGCCGATCCTTGGCTGGCTGATTACCAGCGCCGAAGGGCATCAGGTGATGTTCTATGGTTTTGATCTGCCGCTGCTGGTCGCGGAGAACAAGGATTTCGCCAAACAGGTTGAGGGCTGGCATGTGCTCATTGCCACGATTGGCTACTGGCTGATCGGGCTACATGCGCTGGCGGGGATCTATCACCATTATGTGGTGCGCGATAACACCCTGCTACGGATGATGCCCAAGCGCGGTTGAACGTCAGGGGCTGGCGATAAAACCGCGCCGCCCCTGTAAACCACCGGTATGAATGAAGATCAACCGCGTGCCAGCTGCGAATCTGCCCGCCTCGACTTGCTGCTTTAGCGCCAGCAATGCCTTGCCGGTGTACAGCGGCTCCAGAGGCACGCCGCTGGCCTGCTCGGTTTGTTCGATGAACTCAAGCAACGCCGGATCAACCTTGGCGAAACCGCCACGGCTGGCGTCGATCAGCTCATAGTCGGCAGTGGCCAGTCCGGCTGACTGCATGATCGACTCGACCTGCGGCGCCACGCCGTGATCCTCAGGGACTGCCAACGCGCCATAGACCGGGTGCGCACCCGCCTCGGCGAGAACCAGCCCGGCGAGTGTCGTCCCGGTCCCGCAAGCCAGCCACCAAGCGTGATAGTCGCTCCAGCCCAGTGTGTGCAATTGCGCTTGCGCCTGTTCTTTGATGGCCGCGCAACCAAGTGCCCCCATTAAACCGCCGCCACCCTCAGGCACTGCATGCAACTGCGGATACTGCTCATACCAAGGCGCCCAGAATTCCGGCTCATTGCGCGCGCGATAGCCGCCGTAACCCAACCAATGCAACTGCATGCCGAACGCCTGCAGATCCTGGACGGTCGGTGTTTCCTGCGCATGTCCCCGCAGCAGCCCCACGGTTTGGAAGCCCAGCCGTTTCCCCGCCGCCGCCAACGCGTGCAGATGATTGGAGTGAGCACCACCGAGGCTGATGATGCCCTCCGCACCCGCGCGATCGGCGGCTTTGAGGTGTTCGACGAGTTTGAACCATTTGTTGCCGCTGATCAGCGGGTCGATCTGGTCGAGGCGCAGGAGGGCGACTTCAATGCCGGCTGTTGCGAGCCAGTCCAGATGAAGGTGTTCGAGGGGGGCTTGGGGTAGCCAATCGGAGGGAGGCAAAAGCATGGGCGGCGATTCGATCTGGACAGAGCCGGCATTCTAGTCGCTCACAAGCCGCCATCGCGAGCAGGCTCACAAGGTTTGCGGTGTGCACAAATCCTGTGGGAGCGAGCTTGCTCGCGAAAGCGGAGTATCAGCCAATACATATGTCGACTGACACCACGCCTTCGCGAGCAAGCTCGCTCCCACAGGTTCAGCGGTGGAGCTTAGAGCTCAGCCGCCAGACGCGAGCCTTGGTTGATCGCACGCTTTGCATCCAGCTCGGCCGCGACATCGGCACCACCGATCAGGTGCACGTTCTGCCCCGCTTCAACCAGGCCGTCGTGCAATTCACGCAGCGGATCCTGCCCCGCGCAAATCACAATGTTGTCCACCGCCAGCACTTGCGGCTCGCCGGTTTCGCCAATACGAATGTGCAGGCCTTGGTCATCAATGCTCAGGTATTCGACGCTGTTGAGCATCTGCACCTGCTTGTTTTTCAGACCGGTACGGTGAATCCAGCCGGTGGTTTTGCCCAAGCCATCGCCAACCTTGGTTTTCTTGCGCTGCAACAGGAACACTTCGCGGGCCGGCGCATGCGGTGCGGCTTTGATACCCGCCACGCCACCACGGGCTTCGAGTTGCGTATCGATGCCCCACTCTTTCCAGAATGCGGCACGATCCTGACTGGTCGCTACGCCTTCGTGAACAAGGAACTCCGAGACGTCGAAACCGATGCCGCCAGCACCGATCACCGCCACGCGTTTGCCAACCGGTTTGCGCTCAAGGATCACGTCCAGATAGCTCAGCACCTTGGCGTTGTCGACACCCGGAATTGCCGGCACACGCGGCGCAATACCGGTGGCGAGGATGATCTCGTCATAACCGCCTTCAACCAGTTTCGCCACATCGACGCGGGTGTTCAGGCACACCTCAACGTTAGTGGTCTGCAGCTTGCGCTTGAAGTAACGCAAGGTTTCGAAGAACTCTTCCTTGCCCGGCACGCGTTTGGCGATGTTGAACTGGCCACCGATTTCGCTGGCCGAATCGAACAAGGTCACCTGATGGCCACGCTCGGCCGCCACGGTCGCGGCAGACAGACCCGCAGGGCCAGCGCCCACCACGGCAATCTTCTTGATCTGTTGCGCCGGCAAGTAGTTGAGTTCGGTTTCGTGGCAGGCACGCGGGTTGACCAGGCAACTCGTGAGCTTGCCGCCAAAGGTGTGGTCGAGGCACGCCTGGTTGCAACCGATACAGGTGTTGATCTCGTCCGCGCGACCTTCAGCAGCCTTGTTGACGAAGTCCGGATCGGCGAGGAACGGCCGCGCCATCGAGACCATGTCGGCATCGCCTTCGGCAAGAATCTGCTCGGCGATTTCCGGGGTGTTGATGCGGTTGGTGGTGATCAACGGGATCTTCACCGAGCCACGCAGCTTGGCCGTGACCTTGCTGAATGCGGCACGCGGCACTTTGGTGGCGATGGTCGGAATCCGCGCTTCGTGCCAGCCGATGCCGGTGTTGATGATGGTCGCACCGGCCTGCTCGATGGCTTTGGCCAGGGTGACAATCTCGTCCCAGGTGCTGCCGCCCTCGACCAGATCGAGCATCGACAGACGGAAGATAATGATGAAGTTCGGGCCAACGGCTTCACGTACTCGGCGAACGATTTCCACCGGCAGGCGCATACGGTTTTCGTAGCTGCCGCCCCAACGGTCGGTGCGGTGGTTGGTGTGCGCGGCGAGGAACTGGTTAATGAAATAACCTTCCGAGCCCATGATCTCGACACCGTCGTACTCAGCGGTCTGCGCCAGTACCGAGCAGGTGACGAAATCGCTGATCTGTTTCTCGATGCCTTCTTCGTCCAGCTCTTTAGGCTTGAACGGGTTGATCGGCGCCTGGATCGCACTCGGCGCGACCTGCTTCGGGCTGTAGGCATAACGCCCGGCGTGGAGGATCTGCATGCAGATCTTGCCGCCCGCCTCGTGCACCGCGCGGGTGACAATGCGGTGCTTGAGCGCTTCTTCCTCGGTGGTCAGCTTGGCCGCACCGGAGTACACCCCACCCTCGTCGTTCGGACCGATACCGCCGGTGACCATCAGGCCGACACCGCCACGGGCACGTTCGGCGAAGTACGCCGCCATGCGCTCGAAACCACCCGGTTTCTCCTCCAGGCCAGTGTGCATCGAGCCCATCAGGGTGCGGTTGCGCAGCGTGGTGAATCCCAGGTCCAGCGGGGCCAACAGGTGCGGGTAATGAGCGGCGGTCATCGGTAACTCCACAACGAGCGATCACGGAAAAAGTTGCGGGCGCTCTGCGGCCCCCGTCAATCATGTGCCACAGACTAAGAGTCGCATCGCTGTCACTCAATGACCGTAACTGACAACTTATTGATCCAAATGCGCAGCGCCCCTTGGCAACCAGCGCCATGGGCCCTACCCTAGGCGCCACACCCTGTACCCGGTTGTTGTTGGTTTTCATGCGCAAACTTTTGTACCTGACGTTTTCCATGGCCCTGGTGGCTGTCCTTACTACCTACGCCATGTGGGCAGCGGACCGGCCGGCGGGGCATTACCTGTCGGACCTGCGCATAAAAGTGGCGGTCGATCAGGGCACTCCCGCCGATCGCGGCAATCTGCTGGGCGTCCAGCCCGAGCTGTTTCCCACCGACTATCAAAGCCCCGAGCGCTTGCACCGCAAACTCGCAGCCTATCTGCAGCAAGCGCAGGATCAAGGCCTGCTGAACGACAAAACCGTCGTAGTGCTGCCGGAGAATGTCGGTACCTGGCTGCTGCTCAGCGGCGAGAAAGACGAGCTGTATCAAGCGCCGTCCCTCGCCGAGGCGATGAACTGGCTAGCGGCGAGCAACCCGTTGTTGTTCGCCCGCGCCTGGCTCAGCGCCAACGGCAGCGATCGCCTCAACGACGCGTACCTGCGCATGAAATCCAAGGCGATGGCCAAGGATTACCAAGCCCTGTTCGGCGGCCTGGCCAAGGAGTTTCACGTGACACTGGTGGCCGGTTCGATCGTGCTGCCGGAACCGAGCATCCGTGACGGGCGGCTGAAACCCGGCAGCGGCGCCTTGTTCAACAGCAGCGTGGTGTTCGGCCGTGACGGCGTGCCGCTTGGCCAGCCACAGCGGCAGATGCACCCGGTGTTCGATCAGCGTGAAGTGATCGAAGGCGCAGGCAAACACCAGATCAACGTGGTCGATACTCCGGCCGGACGCCTTGGCGTGCTGATTGGCAGCGACAGTTGGTATCCGGACAACTACCGCCAACTCAACGAGCAAGGCGCGCAATTGGTCGCGGTGCCGGCGCAAGTGTTCGGCCAGGGTGCGTGGAACCAACCGTGGCGCGGCTACAAAGGTTCAAGTACACCGGGATCGGTCAGTCTCAAACCCGGCGATGTCACCGAAGGACAAGCCTGGCATCGGCTGACGCTGACTGCACAACCGCCGAGCAGTCGGGCGACTGCCGGCGTCAGTGTGTTCCTGCGCGGGCAGTTCTGGGACAAGGCCAGTTCCGGTCAGAGTTTCCTCAGCAGCAACGGCCAGCAGTTCGCCGATGGCGAGGCCCGTGGCGCGCGTTTGTTGAACATCTGGTTGTAAGCCATGAAACCCCTGCCGATGCGCCTCGGGGATCTGTCGGTGGGCTTTGTGCACAGCCTCGCCGATGCCGTGCGCAGTCATGCGGCCGACCCGCAGCCGTTGCTCGAGCAATATGGCCTCGACGCCGCACGGCTGGCTGAGGCCGGGGCACGCTTGTCGATTCCGCGCTATATGCGCCTGGGCCACGCGGCGATTCAGTTGACCGGCAATTCGGCGTTGGGTCTGCGCATGGGCCAGCTCAGTCGCCTTAGTCAGGCCGGACTGGCCGGCGTTACCGCCGCACAGGCGCCAACCGTGCGCGAAGCCGCGCGCTGTCTGATCCGTTTCGAGGCGCTGTACGGTTCCAACTATCGCGGCCAGTCGAGTTTTCACGAAGACGCCCATGGCGCGTGGCTGCGTTTCTATTCGATCAGCCCGTACAACGCCTATAACCGTTTTGTCGTGGACTCAATCATCGCCGGGTGGCTGCATCAGCTCTCCAGTGTCAGCGGTGAACCGCTGCGCGCTGATCGAATCGAGATCGAGTTTGAAGAACCGGATTACCGAGAGGCCTACAGTGCGCTGGGTGATTGCCCGATCCAGTTCGGCGCCGAGCGCAATCAACTGCGCCTGAACCTCAACAGCCTCGCACTGCGTAATCCCGAGCATTGCCCGAGTACCTGGCGGCATCTGCTGCAACTGTGTGAACGGGAACTGGAGCAATTGACTCGCACCCGCAGCCTGCGCGAACGCATTACTCAGCTACTAGGACCGTTGCTCAATGGTGGCCGGGAACCCGACCTGGAAGAAGTGGCGGCACGCCTGAAGCTGCCGACCTGGACGTTGCGGCGCAAACTGGCCGAGGAAGGCACGCAGTTTCGCGCGATCCTCAACGACACGCGCCGGGATCTGGCGATGACGTATATCCGCGATACTGAACTGGCCTTCGGCGAAATCGCGTACTTGCTGGGTTTTGCTTCAGCCGAAGCGTTCCAGCGAGCCTTCAAACGCTGGAGCGGTCAGACCCCCGGCGAATTCCGCCGCAGCCACCGCAAAACGGCATAAAAGCGGCTGCGAGTTAAAGCTCGGTGGCGTCTTCGGCGGGCTCGGGTTGATCCAGTTCAAAGGCCTGGTACTCAAGCAGCTCTTCTTGATATTCATCCATCGCGTAATCCCCCTGCTGCTCTCTTGAATGGGCCTGAGCAAATGCCCAGTGCCTCGAGCTTAACGTGCTCGTGTGAAGGAAAAGTGAAACCCGGCCTTCATGAATAAAACGTAGCAGACGGTCAGGAATTTATCGCGGGACTTTTGTCCGGGGAATGTAACGAAATTTAAAGCAACCCAAAAATCACTGTGGGAGCGAGCTTGCTCGCGAAGGCGTCAGCCCCTTCAGCACACAGGTGACTGAAAGTCCGTCTTCGCGAGCAGTCTCGCTCCCACAGGGATTTGGGGTCAGGCTGATTATTGGCCGGACGCAGGCATCGCCGGAATCGGCTCGGATGGCGGCGGGATGTCCGGGTTGGCCGGTGGCGTGATGGTTTCGGTGGCCGGTGCCGGCTCAGCGCTTGGTGCCGGAGTGATCGGCGCCGCCTCTGCGGGTGGCGCGACCGGTTCCGACGTCACTGGCGCGACCTCGGCAGGTGCCGGAGCCGGCTCAGCAGCAGGTGCAGGCGTTGCGGCGGGCGCAGGTGCTGGCGTCGGTGCAGGTGCCAGCGCTGCCGGAGCTGCCTTCACCTCAGGCACACCCAGATCAGCCTTCGGCTTCTCTTCGATATGCGCCGCTTTCTTCGCATCCGCCGGCAGGAACAATTCCACTAACGTGAAAAAACGCTCATAGAACTTCTGCGACGTCACCGTCTCGCTGGCAACCTTGACCATCGAATCGTCGGACGAGCCGATCGGCATCGACACCGAACCCAACACACCCACGCCGAGACTGGCCGAGTTGTTGGTTTTCTTCAGCGCGTAGCGATCCTGCAAGGCGTTGGCGAACATCGTCGCATGGTGCCCGGCGCTGCCGTCATCGGCGCAGACCACGTTGAAGCTGATCTCCATGTGGGTGTCGCCGGTTTGCTGAAAACTCTTGTGGCCGCTGACCAGTTTCGGGTCGCTGCTGGTAATGATGTAGCCCTGGCTGAGCAACGCACGACGGGCCGCTTCGCAACTGACCGAGTCGGTCACCGGGTAATTGCGCGAAAACGTACCGGAGTCATCGAAGTTCTCATGCTCATACATCGGCTTGTCTTTCGAACAGCCGGCTACAGCGGTCAACAACAGCGCCAACCCGACTACACGCATGGGAGTGGAAATCAACATTGAACATCCTGAGAGAAAACAGTCCGGGGCGTATTGTGCAACAGATCGCTGCCGCGCTGCGCATGGATTAGTGTCTTAAAGCAGTTACAACTCTATCGACCGCGCGTTGCGGGAAAAAGTCGCAACGCCAGATGATCGATGAACACGCGCAATTTCGCCGTGGCGTGGCGACTCGATGGCCACAGCACCCAGAACTGCCCGGTGTGCTCCAGATGCGCGTCGAGCACCCGATGCAAGCGGCCTTGCGCCTCGGCCTCACGCGTCATGAAATCAGGCAGACAGGCAATGCCCATACCGGCCAGCGCCGCATGACTCACCGCTTCGATCGACGTGCTGACCAAGCGGGTCGGCAACGTCGGCTCAGCGGCGCCCTCCTCGCGGATAAACGGCCAGGTTTCCAGTTTGCCGGTGGCATGAAACGTATGCCGAAGGCACGCGTGAGCCGCCAGATCGGCGGGCGTCTGCGGCACACCGCGTTGCGCCAGATAAGCCGGGCTGGCCACCAGCACCATGTGAAACTCGCCCAACGGTCGCGCCATCAGTCGTGAATCCCGCGGCTTGCCGGTGCGGATAACGGCGTCGAAACCTTCTTCAACCACATCGACCATGCGATCGGTCAAATCCAGATCCAGCTCGATCTGCGGGTACAAGGCCAGGAACTCAGTCATGACCGGCATCACCAAACCATGCACCTGCGGCAGGCTGATGCGCAATTTGCCGTGGGGTTTGGCAGCGGCATCGCACAGTTCGAACTCCGCCGCCTCGACTTCCGCGAGGATCTTGCGACAGCGTTCGAGAAAAAGCGCCCCTTCACTGGTCAGCGTGACGCTGCGGGTGGTGCGCTGAAACAAACGCACGCCCAGTCGCGCTTCCAGCCGCGCAATGCTTTTGCCCACCGCCGACGATGACACCCCTTGCAGCCGGCCAGCCTCAGTGAAACTGCGCGTCTCGGCGACCTGAACAAACACCGAAATACTGCCCAGGCTATCCATACCACCCTCCCATTGCTGACATCCGTGTCCGATATGTTCGGAACCTTAACCCGTTTTTCGCCGATGTGCAGCGCCCTACCCTGTGCTCCTCGTCAACACTGCACAAGGATGCCGGCTCATGAACGATGCCCAACTCAGTTGCCCCGCACTTGAACAACCCGCAGATCGCCGCGAGCGATTACCCCTCGCCGCGCTCCTGGCACTGGCCACCGCCGGATTCATTACGGTCATGACCGAAGCCATGCCCGCCGGTCTGTTACCACAAATGAGCAGCGGCCTGAACGTTTCCCAGGCGCTGATCGGGCAATTGGTCACGCTGTACGCGATCGGCTCGATCCTGGCAGCGATACCGCTGACGATCGCCACCCGCGGCTGGCGACGCAGACCGCTGCTGCTGACCGCCATCAGTGGCTTTGCCATTGCCAACAGCATCACCGCCCTGTCGGATCTGTACTGGCTAACCTTGATCGCACGCTTTATCGCCGGAGTATTTGCCGGGTTGCTGTGGGCGCTGCTGGCAGGTTACGCAAGCCGAATGGTCGCGCCTCACTTGCAAGGCCGCGCCATTACCGTGGCCATGCTCGGCGCGCCGCTTGCGCTGTCATTAGGGATACCGGCAGGCACCCTGCTCGGCACCCTCGTCGGGTGGCGCTTGAGCTTTGCCATCATGACCGCGCTGACCGTTGTGCTGGTGATCTGGGTGCGCTGGCAAGTACCGGACTTCGCCGGAGAACGCGAGGGAAACCGCCTGCCGCTGCGTGAGGTGTTTACCTTGCCGGGCGTGCGATCGGTATTGTTTGTCACCCTCACTTACGTCGTTGCGCACAATCTGCTGTACACCTACATCGCGCCTTTCCTGCAACCCTCCGGACTAGATGCGAGTGTCGACCGCGTTCTACTGGTATTCGGCCTCGCTTCAGTGCTGAGCCTGTGGATCGTCGGCAGCCTGATTGATCGCTGGCTGCGCGAACTGGTGTTGATCAGTGCCGGGTTGTTCATGTTGTCAGCGATAGCACTGGGTCTGTGGCGCGACTCGCCGAGCGTGGTGTACATCGCCACCGCTGTGTGGGGACTGGCGTTTGGTGCAATGCCGTCGCTGCTGCAAACCGCCTCGGCGAAAACTGCGAAAAAGGCCGCCGATACGGCGCAATCGATGCTGGTTACGCTGTGGAATGTCGGGATTGCGGGGGGTGGTTTGGTTGGAGGCTTGTTGCTGGGCAACCTTGGGATGGGGGCATTCCCGTGGATTGTTGCAGGATTGCTGGTATTGACTCTGTCAGTAACGACCAAAGCTCGGAGCCACGGTTTTCCCAGAGCCGAATGAGACCGAATGAGCTGTTGGATTGAGGCCAGACGACTGGAAACCGGTCGATTGACAGGCCGCCATCGCGAGCAGGCTCACTCCTACAATTGGACTGAGTACATCAGACAAAAATTGGCCGACTGGGAGGCCGTCTTCGCGAGCAAGCTCGCTCCCACAATTGGATTGAGTGCATCAGACAGAAGATTGGTCGGCTGGCAGGCCGTCTTCGCGAGCAAGCTCGCTCCCACAATTGGATTGAGTACATCAGACAAAAAATTGGCCGACTGGGAGGCCGTCTTCGCGAGCAAGCTCGCTCCCACAATTGGATTGAGTGCATCAGACAGAAGATTGGTCGGCTGGCAGGCCGCCATCGCGAGCAGGCTCGCTCCTACAGTGGAACTGAGTACATCAGACAGAAGATTGGTCGGCTGTCAGGCCGCCTTCGCGAGCAAGCTCGCTCCCACAGTTAATTTGTGTACCGCCCACGCGGCGAAGCCGCCCCACTCAACAGGATGAGCGTTAGCTCGGCTGCAGCTTTTGATCTTGATCCACCGGTCCCGTCGGCAGGCTGAGTGGAGGGATTTATCCGGGGGTGGGAGCGTAGCGACCGTTCGACGAAGTCGAACACATCGAGAGGAGGTGCAGCGAAGCAAACCGTAGGCGATGCCCCCGGATGAATCCCGGAGCGAAGGAACCCCGAGCCCCAGCGAGCGGGCCGAACGTTGGGACAAGCCTTTTTGGGTACTTTTTCGGCGTCTGGAAAAAGTGCCTCGCCGTAAGGGCGAAACCGCCAGCAGCAACACCCGAAGCAACGGATATACCCCAAAAACCCCCAAGAACATGGTCGGCCCAAAGGCCGCCACGACCCAACGCCCAAAAAAAAGCCCCGACCTATACAGGCCGGGGCTTTCACATCACATCACATCAAAGCTCAATCAAACATCAAAACCGCTTGATCTCAGCCTGAGCTTCCAACTGCTTGCGATACGCCGCAAAGTCCTGCTGCCCCTCACGCGAAGCAAGGAAACGACGGTACTGAACCTTCTCTTCATCCGTCGGCGCAGCCGCTTCGTTAACGCCATTCAGACGCACGATCATCAGACTGCCATCCGCCAACGTCACGCTTGTGAACGTCGGCTTATCCTTCGCAGCCGGCTTCGGCATACGGAACAACGCTTGCAGCACCGCCGGATCAACACCTTCCTGACCACGGGTGGCCGCTTCGGTAGCTTTCCAGTTCTGCCCGTCAACCGCCTTGTCCAACGGCGCCTTGCCGTCACGCAGATCAGCAATCAGCTTCTCGGCCTTGGTCTTGGCTGCAGCACTGGCATGCTCTTTGGTCAGCTGCGTGCGAATTGCCGCATTCACGCTTTCCAATGGCAATTGCGCAGGCTTGAGGTGCTCCTTGGAGCGCAGCACGATCACGGTTTCCGGATCCAGTTCGATGGCGGTGCTGTTGGCACCCTCGTCGATCACTTCAGTGCTGAACGCAGCGGTGACAACGGCACGGTTGGCCGCAACACCTTCGCCACCTTCACGGCCGAATGGCTTGGAGGTGTGCACGGTCAGCTTCAGATCCGCCGCTGGCTGAGCCAGGTCAGACGCTTCGAACGCCGAGTCTTCCAGTTGCTTGGTCGCCTCGACGAAACGCTGCTCGACCTGCGCGGCTTTCAGCTCGCGAGTCAGCTTGTCTTTCAGGCTGGCCAGGGTCGGCACTTCAGGCGCTTCCACACCCAACAGCTTGATCAAGTGGTAACCGAAGTCAGTACGAATCGGCTCGGACACCTGGTCTTTCGACAGGGAGTACAAGGCTTTTTCGAACGCTGGATCATAAACGCCAGGACCTGCGTAACCGAGGTCACCGCCATTGTTGGCCGAACCCGGATCCTGCGAGAACTCTTTGGCCAGCGCCTCGAATTTCTCGCCCTTGGCCAGACGCGCCTGGACTTCGTCGATCTTCGCCTTGGCCTGAGCTTCGGTGGTCTTGTCGTTCACTTCGATCAGAATGTGCGCGGCACGACGCTGTTCCGACAGGTTGGCGATCTCTTTCTGATACGCCGCCTGCAGGTCTTCGTCCTTGACCGCAACCTGATCGAAGAACGAAGACTTCTTCAGTTCTACGTAATCGATGATCACTTGATCCGGAGTCATGAACTCTTTGGCGTGCTCGTCGTAGTACGCCTTGACTTCGTCGTCGGTCAGTTTGACCGCTGCCGGGTCAGCCTTGACGTTCAGGGTGGCGAAATCGCGGGTCTGTTTTTCCAGACGGGCAAATGCCAGCACTTCAGCGTCGGTGACGAAACCGCTGCCTGCCACGCCGGCACGCAGTTGGCCGATCAGCATTTCCTGAGCCAGCATCTGGCGGAACTGCATACGGCTGTAACCCAGTTGACGGATTACCTGGTCGAAACGCTCGGAGCTGAACTTGCCGTCCACCTGGAACTCAGGCGTCTGCAGGATCACTTGGTCCAGTGCGGCTTCGGAGAAAGCGAACTTCGCTTGCTCGGCGCCTTGCAGCAGCAGCTTGCGATCGATCAACCCCTTGAGGGCCGATTCGCGCAGCATTTTCTCGTCGAGCAAGGAAGCATCGAAGTCCTTGCCCAGTTGTTGCATCAACTGACGGCGTTGCATATCAACGGCCTGGCTCAGTTCGTTCTGGCTGATTTCTTCACCGTTGACCTTGGCCGCCTCATTCTTGTGAGTCGTGGCCTGGAAAATGGCGTCGAAACCGGTCAGAGCCATCAGTGCAACGATGACCCCGATAATGGTCTTGGCAATCCAGCCTTGTGAATTGTCCCTGATATTCTGCAGCATGCGTCCCCCAGAAACGGTTGAACTTCAAAATTAGGCAACCGTGGAGCGTGGGTAGAATCCGGATAGAAGAAAGGCGCATCCGAGGATGCGCCTTCTCGTAACTGGCGGAGCGGACAGGGCTCGAACCCTCGATCCCGGCGTTACAGGCCACTGTTTCAGCGACCTGCTCTACCGCTCCGCTGCCAAGTCAGGCATGACCCCGACCCGGATGGGTAAAAACCTGAAAACTTAGTTAACAGCTTCTTTCAGTGCTTTACCGGCTTTGAAACCTGGCTTCTTGGCAGCCGGGATTTCCAGAGTCTTGCCGGTCTGAGGGTTACGACCGGTACGAGCCGGACGGTCAGTCACGGAGAAAGTACCGAAACCAACCAGAACAACGGAGTCGCCAGCCTTGAGAGCGCCAGTGACGGATTCGATTACAGCGTCCAGCGCACGGCCAGCAGCAGCTTTCGGGATATCAGCGGATGCAGCGATAGCATCAATCAGTTCCGACTTGTTCACTCTAAGTCCCCTTATATCTATTTTGAGATGATTCTAAGTTTTTTGGTGAAAGCAAAAACGAGTGCTGAATGGCCTACAGACACTTAAGAGCCGCTTTATAACAAGGGCTCTAAAAAACTGTCAAGGAAGCCCCCCAGGCAAAAGCATATTAATGCGTGCTAATTCTTTCCTTAGAGTCAGACTCACGTTTTTCGTCCTTGGCAACTATCTCCGGAGCCACATCCGGCAAGGGCTCCGGCGCGTATTGCAGCGCAATTTGCAGGACCTCGTCAATCCATTTAACCGGTTTAATCTGCAGATCCTGCTTGATATTGTCAGGAATCTCCTTCAGATCGCGCACGTTCTCTTCCGGAATAATCACAATCTTGATTCCGCCGCGGTGAGCCGCCAGCAGTTTTTCCTTCAGACCACCAATCGCCAGTACTTGACCACGCAGAGTAATCTCGCCCGTCATCGCGACATCAGCGCGCACCGGAATGCCGGTCAATGCCGACACCAATGCCGTGCACATGCCTACACCGGCGCTAGGGCCGTCTTTCGGCGTCGCCCCCTCCGGCATGTGGATGTGCGTGTCGCGCTTCTCGTGGAAGTCCAGAGGAATGCCCAGGCTCTTGGCGCGGCTGCGCACGACGGTGAGCGCGGCAGTGATCGATTCGACCATCACGTCGCCCAGCGAACCGGTCTTGATCAACTGACCTTTACCCGGCACAACAGCGGCTTCGATGGTCAGCAATTCGCCGCCCACCTGAGTCCAGGCAAGGCCGGTCACCTGACCGATCTGATCCTGTTGCTCGGCCAGACCATAACGGAATTTGCGCACACCGAGGAAATGTTCCAGCAGGTCAGCTGTCACTTTCACCGAGAAGCGTTTTTCCATCGCGTGCTCTTTGACCGCTTTGCGGCAAACCTTGGCGATCTGACGTTCGAGGCCACGCACACCGGCTTCGCGGGTGTAGTAACGGATGATGTCACGGATCGCTTCAGCGTCGAATTCCAACTCGCCCTTTTTCAGACCGTTAGCGGCGATCTGTTTTGGCGAGAGGTATTTGACAGCGATGTTAATCTTCTCGTCTTCGGTGTAGCCCGGCAGACGAATGACTTCCATCCGGTCGAGCAGCGCCGGCGGAATGTTCATCGAGTTCGACGTGCACAGGAACATCACATCGGATAGGTCGTAATCGACTTCCAGATAGTGGTCGTTGAAGTTGTGGTTTTGCTCTGGATCGAGCACTTCCAGCAACGCCGACGCCGGGTCGCCACGCATGTCGCTGCCCATTTTGTCAATTTCATCGAGCAAGAACAGCGGGTTGCGCACACCCACCTTTGTCATCTTTTGAATCAATCTTCCCGGCATCGAACCGATGTAAGTCCGGCGGTGACCACGAATTTCCGCTTCATCACGCACGCCACCGAGGGCCATGCGCACGAATTTGCGGTTGGTAGCGTGGGCAATCGACTCGGCCAGCGAGGTTTTACCCACGCCCGGAGGACCGACCAGGCACAACACCGGGCCACGGATTTTCTTCACGCGTTTTTGCACGGCGAGGTATTCAAGGATACGTTCCTTGACCTCTTCGAGACCGTAGTGATCGGCATCGAGAATGTCTTCTGCGCGCGCCAGGTCCAGGCGTACCTTGCTCTGAGCCTTCCACGGCACCTGCACCAGCCAGTCGATGTACGAGCGCACCACGGTGGCCTCAGCGGACATCGGTGACATTTGCTTGAGCTTGTTCAGCTCGGCAGTGGCTTTGGCCAACGCGTCTTTCGGCAGACCGGCAGCGTCGATACGCTTTTTCAGGTCTTCGATTTCGTTGTGGCCTTCGTCGCTGTCGCCGAGTTCTTTCTGAATGGCCTTCATCTGCTCATTCAGGTAGTACTCGCGCTGACTGCGCTCCATTTGCTTTTTGACGCGACCACGAATGCGTTTTTCGACTTGCAGCAGGTCGATCTCGGCGTCCAGCAAAGCCAGAACGTGTTCGACACGAGCCGACAAATCGATGATTTCGAGGATTTCCTGCTTCTGCTCGATTTTCAGCGCCATGTGCGCTGCCATCGTGTCGACCAGTCGACCCGGCTCATCGATGCTGTTGAGCGACGACAGGACTTCAGCCGGGACTTTCTTGCCCAACTGTACGTATTGCTCGAATTGCGACAGCAGTGTACGCACGAATACTTCGGATTCGCGCTCGGCAGCGTCGACTTCTTCGATCAAAGAGACTTCGGCACGGCAGTGGCCGTCGACTTCGCTGAAGCGCTCGACGGTGCCGCGCTGCTCACCCTCGACCAGCACCTTGACGGTGCCGTCAGGCAGCTTGAGCAGCTGTAGAACAGTGGCGATGGTACCTACGCGATAGAGAGCGTCTTCACCGGGATCATCGTCAGCCGGGTTTCTCTGGGCCAGCAGCAGGATCTGCTTGTCGCCCGTCATCGCGGCCTCGAGGGCTTCGATGGATTTCTCGCGCCCCACGAACAGCGGGATAACCATGTGCGGATAAACCACGACATCACGCAATGGCAGGAGAGGCAATTCGATGGTTGTCTTCATGATTTCGCCTCTACGGCGGCCATATGGCCGTAATCAGATGGAATTGAGCTTGAAACCAAGATGGGGGCTGCCTTGAAAAAAAACAAGCGCAAAGCGGATGTAAAAAATGACATAAAAAAAAAGAGGCCCGAAGGCCCCTTCTTTATTCCAGCAGACTGGACGCTTACGCGTCCGGCGCTGCCTTGGCCGTCGGCTCACTGTTTTCGTAGATATACAGTGGCTTGGACTTGCCTTCGATCACGCTTTCATCGATCACGACTTTGCTCACCTCGGACTGCGAGGGGATTTCATACATCGTGTCGAGCAGTACACCTTCGAGAATCGAACGCAGGCCACGGGCACCGGTTTTACGCTCCAGGGCACGCTTGGCGACCGATTTCAGCGCGTCTGTGCGGAACTCCAGATCCACGCCTTCCATCTCGAACAGCTTGGCATACTGTTTGGTCAGAGCATTTTTCGGCTCGGTGAGGATCTGCATCAGCGCAGCCTCATCCAGTTCGTCCAGCGTCGCGAGGACCGGCAGACGACCGACGAATTCCGGGATCAGACCGAACTTGACCAGATCGTCAGGCTCGACTTCACGCAGGGATTCACCGACTTTCTTGCCTTCTTCCTTGCTGCGCACTTCTGCGTTGAAACCGATGCCGCCCTTGGTGGAACGGTTTTGAATAACCTTTTCCAGACCGGAGAACGCACCACCGCAGATGAACAGGATGTTACGGGTGTCGACCTGCAGGAACTCCTGCTGCGGATGCTTGCGGCCACCTTGCGGCGGTACGGAAGCGACCGTGCCTTCGATCAACTTGAGCAAGGCCTGCTGCACGCCTTCACCGGAAACATCCCGGGTGATCGACGGGTTGTCGGACTTGCGGGAAATCTTGTCGATTTCATCGATGTAGACAATACCCATCTGGGCCTTCTCTACGTCGTAATCGCACTTCTGCAGCAGCTTCTGAATGATGTTCTCGACATCTTCACCTACATAACCCGCCTCGGTGAGGGTGGTTGCGTCAGCGATAGTGAACGGAACGTTCAGCAAGCGGGCCAGTGTTTCGGCCAGCAGGGTTTTACCGGAGCCTGTCGGGCCGATCAGCAGGATGTTGCTCTTGCCGAGTTCGACGTCGTCAGCCTTTTTGTCACGCTGGTTCAGGCGCTTGTAGTGGTTATACACCGCTACGGCCAAAACCTTTTTCGCACGTTCCTGACCAATGACGTACTGGTCAAGGATGCCGCTGATTTCTTTAGGCGAAGGCAATTTATGCGCGCTGCTTTCGGCCTGGGCTTCCTGCACCTCCTCACGGATGATGTCATTGCACAGGTCGACGCACTCGTCGCAGATAAAGACCGAGGGGCCGGCAATCAATTTGCGCACTTCATGCTGGCTTTTGCCACAGAAGGAGCAATAGAGCAGCTTGCCGTTGTCCTCGCCGTTGCGGGTGTCAGTCATTCGTTCGATCCAAATCCGATAGGCTTGCAACACAAGATGAAGGCTATTGCGGGCTTTTTCAAGCCCGCCGCTGATCAGACAAGCCGACCAAGCCTATTTTGAGCTGCTTATTTTAAGCTGGGCGCTGGTTGATCACTTCGTCGATCAGGCCATATTCCTTCGCAGCTTCTGCACTCATGAAGTTGTCGCGATTGGTATCGCGCTCGATTTCTTCCAGAGTACGCCCGCTATGCTTGGCCATCAGCGTGTTCAGACGCTCGCGAATGAAGAGGATTTCCTTGGCGTGGATTTCGATGTCCGACGCCTGGCCCTGGAAACCGCCCAGTGGCTGGTGAATCATCACGCGCGAGTTCGGCAGGCAGAAACGCTTGCCCGGGGCACCTGCAGTCAGCAGGAACGCGCCCATGCTGCAAGCCTGACCGATGCAGGTGGTCGATACGTTCGGCTTGATGAACTGCATGGTGTCGTAGATCGACATGCCCGCTGTCACCGAACCGCCCGGAGAGTTGATGTAGAGATGGATGTCCTTGTCCGGGTTTTCCGCTTCAAGGAACAGCAGTTGCGCGCAGATCAGGTTGGCCATGTAGTCCTCTACCGGACCAACCAGAAAGATCACTCGCTCCTTGAGCAGGCGCGAATAGATGTCATAGGCGCGTTCGCCACGAGCAGATTGCTCGACAACCATCGGGACCAGGCCGCCGGCGGCCTGGATATCAGAGTTCTGCTGAATATAAGAATTACGGAACATGCTCTGCAGTCGCTCCCAAATAGTTATGTCTTGAATACGCATAAGCCAGCTCGAGAGCTGGCTTATGGTGTGTACTTCTTAACGCGGAATCAATCAGTCGGCTTTTGGAGCTTCTACCGGCTTGACTGCTTCTTCGTAAGAGACCGCTTTATCGGTCACACTAGCTTTCTGCAGAACAGTATCCACAACTTGTTCTTCCAGCACAACCGAACGCACTTCGTTCAGTTGCTGCTCGTTCTTGTAGTACCACGACACAACCTGCTCAGGCTCCTGGTAAGCCGAAGCCATTTCCTGAATCATTTCGCGAACGCGAGCTTCGTCAGGCTTCAGGTCGAACTGCTTGACCACTTCGGCCACGATCAGACCCAGCACAACGCGGCGCTTGGCTTGCTCTTCGAACAGCTCGGCCGGCAGCTGATCAGGCTTGATGTTGCCGCCGAACTGCTGAACAGCCTGCACGCGCAGACGGTCAACTTCGTTGGACAGCAGAGCCTTAGGCACTTCGATCGGGTTGGTGGCCAGCAGACCGTCCATTACCTGATTCTTGACCTTGGATTTGATCGCCTGACGCAGTTCACGCTCCATGTTCTTGCGAACTTCGGTGCGGAAACCGTCGATGCCGCTTTCCTTGATGCCGAATTGAGCGAAGAACTCTTCGTTCAGCTCTGGCAGCTTAGGCTCGGACACAGTGTTGACGGTCACGGTGAACTCGGCGGCTTTGCCAGCCAGGTCCAGGTTCTGATAGTCCTCAGGGAAGGTCAGGTTCAGAACGCGCTCTTCGCCAGCTTTAGCGCCAACCAGGCCTTCTTCGAAGCCCGGGATCATGCGGCCGGAACCCAGTACCAGCTGAGTGCCTTTGGCGGAGCCACCAGCGAAGACTTCGCCGTCAACCTTGCCAACGAAATCGATGTTCAGTTGGTCTTCGTTCTGGGCAGCGCGATCGGCCACTTCAAAACGAGTGTTCTGCTTGCGCAGGATGTCGAGCATTTTGTCCAGGTCAGCGTCAGCCACGTCAGCGCTCAGGCGCTCAACGGTGATGCCTTCGAAACCGGCAACGGTGAACTCAGGGAACACTTCGAATACAGCAACGTATTCCAGATCCTTGCCAGCTTCGAGCGACTTGGGCTCGATCGATGGCGAACCAGCAGGGTTCAGCTTCTGCTCAACCACAGCTTCGTAGAAGGAGGACTGGATCACGTCGCCTACAGCTTCCTGGCGAGCATCAGCACCGAAACGGCGCTTGATTTCGCTCATTGGCACTTTGCCTGGACGGAAGCCAGCAATCTTGGCCTTTTGGGCAGTCTGCTGCAGACGCTTGTTGACCTGAGTCTCGATGCGCTCAGCCGGCACGGTGACGCTCATGCGGCGCTCGAGAGCAGTAGTATTTTCAACAGAAACTTGCATGGATATTCCTCGTTGCACAGACGTTAGCCGGCCGTTTCCGACCCCAGAATCAAGGGCATGCATTCTAGTGGGTCAAACTCAAGAAGTCACCCTACTGAAAACGGGTAAAAAAACAGCAGGCATTTTATCGGGACCGCCACACTAGTGCAGCGCGCCCCACAGGCGAATACAACCAACCTCGCCAGGGCTCTGCGCCAACCGCTTCTATATATAGAAGAGACTGCCAATCACGCCCTGACGGCCGTTCTTGCAAGCAAGCCCGGCGAGCAGCGCAGCATCATCGAGCAACATAAATACGACGAAGCGCCCTGCCCCTGCGCCCCGAAACCGACAATCGCCGGTTTTCAGAACCGCTAAAACAAAAAAGGCGCCAGACTGTTAAATCTGGCGCCTTTCGAAATATGGGGTGGACGATGGGGATCGAACCCACGACAACGGGAGTCACAATCCCGTGCTCTACCAACTGAGCTACGCCCACCATATTGCGTAACAAAAAAGCCAAACAACTTCTTTGTTGAAACCTCACCAGCCCGAAGACATGAATGAAGCTTTAATTGGTGCGGATGAAGAGACTCGAACTCTTACGCCTCGCGGCGCTGGAACCTAAATCCAGTGTGTCTACCAATTCCACCACATCCGCAGGTGAAGCTTTAAAGCAAAGGCGCCAGACTGTTACATCTGGCGCCTTTCGAAATATGGGGTGGACGATGGGGATCGAACCCACGACAACGGGAGTCACAATCCCGTGCTCTACCAACTGAGCTACGCCCACCATATTGCGTAACAAAAAAGCCAAACAACTTCTTTGTTGAAACCTCACCAGCCCGAAGACATGAATGAAGCTTTAATTGGTGCGGATGAAGAGACTCGAACTCTTACGCCTCGCGGCGCTGGAACCTAAATCCAGTGTGTCTACCAATTCCACCACATCCGCAGGTGAAGCTTTAAAGCAAAGGCGCCAGACTGTTACATCTGGCGCCTTTCGAAATATGGGGTGGACGATGGGGATCGAACCCACGACAACGGGAGTCACAATCCCGTGCTCTACCAACTGAGCTACGCCCACCATATCGCGTTACTTGTGCCAAAGCTGCCTAATGGCGCACCCGGCAGGACTCGAACCTGCGACCATCCGCTTAGAAGGCGGATGCTCTATCCAGCTGAGCTACGGGCGCCTTGTTAATCTGTACTCTTAAAGGACTACAAACTAAGTGCTTTCCAGTGTCGCAGAACCTTGATTCCGCCTCACCTTCTTAACCAGTGCTAGGCTGTGCCCGACAAGTGCGACGAATAGTATAGAGCGCTCCGAAGGTCGTCAAATCCTTTTTGAAAAAAATTCATTTAATTAAAGGAGTTAGAAGAATTTGCTGACCAAGCGCCTTTGCCCTCACCGCTCGACATGCGAGAATGCGCTCTCATTTTTTCCCCTCTCGATGGTTAATCACGCGCAATGACTGCACAACTAATCGACGGCAAATCGATCGCCGCCAGCCTGCGCCAGCAGATCGCCCAACGAGTTGCCGAGCGTCGCCAGCAAGGCCTGCGCACTCCCGGCCTCGCGGTGATCCTGGTCGGCAGCGATCCTGCCTCTCAGGTTTATGTCTCGCACAAGCGTAAAGACTGTGAAGAGGTTGGCTTCCTCTCTCAAGCCTACGACCTGCCCTCCGACACCACGCAAGACGCGCTGACCGATCTGATCGATCGCCTCAATGACGACCCTGCAATCGACGGCATCCTGCTTCAGTTGCCGCTGCCCGAGCACCTGGACGCCTCCAAACTGCTGGAGCGTATCCGCCCGGACAAAGACGTCGACGGTTTCCATCCTTATAACGTCGGCCGCCTGGCCCAGCGCATTCCGCTGCTGCGTCCCTGCACGCCTAAAGGCATCATGACGCTGCTGGAAAGCACTGGCGCTGATCTTTATGGCATGGACGCAGTGGTCGTCGGCGCTTCCAACATCGTCGGTCGCCCGATGGCGATGGAACTGCTGCTGGCCGGTTGCACCGTGACCGTGACTCACCGCTTCACCAAGGATCTGGCCGGCCACGTCGGTCGTGCCGATCTGGTGGTCGTGGCCGCCGGCAAGCCGGGCCTGGTCAAAGGCGAGTGGATCAAGGAAGGCGCGATCGTGATCGACGTCGGCATCAACCGTCAGGACGACGGCAAACTGGTCGGTGACGTTGTTTACGAAACCGCCCTGCCCCGCGCTGGCTGGATCACGCCGGTGCCGGGTGGCGTTGGTCCGATGACCCGTGCCTGCCTGCTGGAAAACACCCTGTATGCGGCAGAAACCCTGCACGCTTGATCGGTACTTTCAGCAATAAGAAAAACCCGCCTTGTGCGGGTTTTTTCATGCCTGAGAAAAAACTGTAACCGTTCGCCGGAAACCCCTCTTTTTACAGGCCTTTTCACGAGATTTTCAGGTCACTCAAACAACCATCGACAGATCTTCAGCCATACTCCTAGAATGCGACGCTTTGAAGAAATAACCCGTTACAAACTAACGGAATATCCAACTTTTATGAGTTCGCCCGCGTGAAAATTCGTCTTTCGATTCTGAGCCTGTTTTTTGCAGTTTCAGGCACTTTCATCACGCCAACGATCAACGCTGCGGAAACCACCGCTGCCCCACGTGACGCTTCGAGCCTGAAGATCGCCTCCGGCAGCGCCCTGCTCATGGATATGCAGACCAACAAAGTCATCTACTCCAGCAACCCTGACGTGATCGTGCCGATCGCCTCTGTCAGCAAGTTGATGACCGGTTTGGTAGTGGTTGAAGCCCGGCAGAACATGGACGAATGGATCAATGTCGATATCAGCAACACACCGGAAATGAAGGGCGTGTTCTCCCGAGTCAAACTCAAAAGTGAACTGCCGCGTCGCGAGATGTTGCTGATCGCCTTGATGTCTTCGGAGAACCGCGCAGCCGCCAGCCTCGCCCACCACTATCCCGGAGGCTATGCCGCCTTTATCGCGGCGATGAACGCCAAGGCCAAGGCACTGGGCATGACCAGTACGCACTTCGTCGAGCCGACAGGTCTGTCGGAGCGTAACGTTTCCACCGCCCGTGACCTCAGCAAGCTGCTGGTGGCCGCGCATAAGTACCCGCTTCTCAGCGAACTCACCACCACCAAGGAAAAGACCGTGTCGTTCCGCAAACCCAATTACACCCTGGGTTTCCGCAACACCGATCACTTGGTCAATAAAGCCGACTGGGACATCAAGATCACCAAAACCGGTTTCACCAATCCGGCAGGTCATTGCCTGGTCCTGGTGACGAGAATGGGTAATCGTCCGGTCGCACTGGTAATTCTCGATGCGTTTGGCAAATACACCCATTTTGCCGACGCCAGCCGCATTCGCAGCTGGGTGGAAACCGGCCGAAGCGCCAACGTTCCTGCTGTGGCTCAGCAATACAAGGCGCAGAAAAACCTGAAATCGCGCCAGAGCGGCGTGGTTGAAGCGTCCAAGTAACCCGCCACCCAAGAAAAAGCCCCGAATCCTCGGGGCTTTTTTTCGCCTGCATTTCAGTCATTGGGCAGCGGCATCTTGTCGTCATCGGGGATGCCATCCCCCGCACTTGGATCCCGCGCAGGCTCCGGCGTCAACACATTGGGCCGGGCCATCGGATCGCGCAGCGGGCTCTCCGGGTCCAGCACCGGATCAATATCCGGTTCTGGCGTGGTTGGCACACTGTCAGGTTTTTGGTCATCGAAGCTTGAATCGGTACTCATACGCACCTCGCATCAAGGTTTCAGATTGGCTAACGGGTCATAAGGCTTGGCCGGCTTCTTGGCATCCTCGCCGGGCTCGACGTCGAGAGGCGCCTTGGCGGGGCCGACAGGATCGACCTGCGGATCATCAAGATCGGGCGAGTCCGGATCGAACCCCAAATCGTCTCCCGAGGAATGCTCAGAGGAATGCGGGCCTTTCGCTGCTGGGGAATCTTTCATATCGCCTCCTGATTCACCCGCAAAACACGGGATGTATAAATAGGAGGCTTGCCGGGCGCCGTCGTGCCCGGCAGATGACGAACGGAAAACTCAGTGTGCGGCCAGCGCCTTGCGCGCCTGCGCCGCTTCGTTTTCCTGCCCGGCCTGAGCCAGCTCATCCGCTGCTTTGAGCCAGCGCTGACGGTCGACGGCGGCCGGAATCTGCGACGGTTTCTGAATCAGCACAGCCCAGCCACCGGACTTTTCCAGGGCCGACTCAAAGGAGCTGAAACTCATCAGTTCGCGGCGGTTCATCCCGGCACGCAGCAGAACCTTCTGTTTATTGCGGTCATAGCCGGAGAGAATCGCGTAACGCGGCTCGGCCCAGAATGCAGAACCCTCACTGAAGCGCACCATCACCGGATAACCCGCCGCCACTTGCGTCAACAGCGCCGGCAGATTGCTGTCCAGGGGATAAACCACCATGCCGTAGTCGCGGGCAAGGTGCTGGATATTCTGCTGCAGTTTGTCTTCGGCGCCCGGCAGGCGCAGTGGTTTTTCCAGCAAGCCCGGGGTGATCACGATGCCTTGCTGCGACAGGAGACTGGCCAGCACTTGCGGCCCGCTCTGATTGGCTTCGCCGCGATAGAACGTACCGCTCAGTTCAACTCGCTCCGGCAGACGCTTGACCTCGGGCGCCACACTGCCTGCACATCCGGCCAACACCGCCGCGCAACCGGCCACCAGCAGCGCCGCACGAATTCGAGAAAATACCTGCACCATCATCACTCTCTGTTCAGACGCCGGTCATCGTGCTCCGGCAACGCCTGCGATCATAGGGCCGCGCCCGGCTGCGGTATAGCCTTAAGCGGCAGACACGCCGATTGCATAGAGCAAACTGATTGGTCGCAATCGACCTTTGGTCAATAGTCTGAAACACCCCATTGTCTAGACTGTCACTGAAACAGAGCGAATTGAAAAAGTGTGCGCCCGATGCAGGGCGAAGAGGAGGCACTGATGAGCCTGACCATGACCATCGTAATGTTGATTGCCGGCTGGCTGGCCGTGGCCGCTGCCATGTTGTGGGGTGTGCTGCGGGTTTCGCGGCGCCACCATCACCATCCGGTTCAGCCTGCTGCGGTTGAGAAAAACGAGAAGCACCGGGTACGACACGCCGCCGCGCATTGAGGATTAACGTCAAAAGCGAAAAGCCCCTCACCCTAGCCCTCTCCCAGAGGGAGAGGGGACTGACCGAGTGGCATGCTCGAATTACGTCGACCTGAAATACCGAGCTGAACTCAAGTTTGAAAACCACAAAAATCGGCGCCCTCTCCCTCGGGAGAGGGCTGGGGTGAGGGGCGGGTTCTATTCCACACGGCAAATCTTGAATCAAAAAAAACCGCCTGACCTCTAAGAGTTCAGGCGGTTTTTTGTACTTTCAGCAGTTACGCCTGCTCAGCCAGCTTCTTCTGCCTCGCCCTGCGAGACATCATGTTTAGCACTTCAATCGCTGCCGAGAACGCCATGGCCGCGTACACATAACCTTTCGGTACATGGGCGCCGAAGCCTTCAGCGATCAAGGTCATACCGATCATGATCAGGAAGCCCAGGGCCAGCATCACCACCGTCGGGTTGTCGTTGATGAACTTGGCCAGCGGCTCAGCAGCAAACAACATCACCAATACCGACACCACCACCGCGATGATCATGATCGGCAAGTGTTCAGTCATGCCGACGGCAGTAATGATGCTGTCGATCGAGAACACCATGTCGAGCATCAGGATCTGGCCGATAGCGGCAGCGAAACCCAGGGTAACCGTCGAGGTCGCCGACTTCGGATCCTCCGGTGCCGGGTCCATGCTGTGATGGATCTCGGTCGTGGCTTTCCAGACCAGGAACAGACCACCGGCAATCAGGATCATGTCCTTCCAGGAGAACGCCTGACCCAGGATTTCGATCACCGGCGCAGTCAGTTGCACGATGAAGGCGATGGTGCTCAACAGCGCCAGACGCAGGATCAACGCCATGCCGATACCGATGCGGCGCGCCTTCTGCTGGTATTGCTTAGGCAATTTGTTGGTCAGGATCGAGATAAAGATCAGGTTATCGATGCCGAGCACGATTTCCATCACCACCAATGTGGCCAAAGCAACCCAAGCGGTGGGGCTGGCGGCGAGCTGTAACAGATATTCCATGGGTCAGTCCTGACTCTGTGTAAGACGAATTAGATGGTCTTGGAGGAAGATTCGGATTTTTCCGTGTCTTTTTCCGGTACTTCTTTTTTCTCGATCAACCCGCCGGTGGCATCGCTGAGTGCCTGCTCGGCAGCTTTATGCGTGTCGTCAATCGCTTGCTTGGCGCTTTCGGCGGCTTTGCCCATCAGTTGCTGAGCGCTTTTTTCAGCCTGATCGCAACCGGCAAGAAGCAGTAAAGACGTAAACATCAATGCTGGAATTGTATATTTCATAAGGTTTCCTTCGAATGAACAGACAGGCTCACAGACCGGCCGTCGATGGCTGGGCATTCTAGGGAGACAAACACTTCAGGAAAATTCGTATTTTTAGCGGCTATACTTCGGTTTTCACGAACTGTAGACCGTCATGCTCAACTACCGACAACTGCATTACTTCTGGGTCGTGGCCAAGACCGGCAGCATCGTGCGCGCCTGCGAGCAACTGAACCTGACGCCACAGACCATCAGCGGGCAGATTTCTTTGCTCGAACAAACTTACGGCATCGAATTATTCAGACGGGTTGGCCGGCAACTCGAATTGACCGAGGCTGGCCGACAAGCCTTGCCCTACGCTGAGCAAATGTTTCAACTGGGCGGCGAACTGGAACTGATGCTACGCGCCCAACCCAACGAACAGCAGATTCTGTTCCGCGTCGGCGTGGCAGACGTGGTGCCGAAATCCATCGTCTATCGCCTGATCGCACCGACCATGGAATTGAACGAGCCGCTGCGCATTACCTGCCGCGAAGACAAACTCGAGCGCTTGCTCGCAGATCTGGCCATCCAGCGCCTGGACCTGGTGATCTCCGACAGCCCGATGCCGTCGCACCTCGATATCAAGGGCTACAGCCAGAAGCTTGGCGAATGCGGGATCAGTTTCTTCGCCACCCCGGTACTGGCAGCCAGATACGGTCAGGACTTCCCGCGCAGCCTGCATGGCGCGCCGCTGTTGATTCCCGGACCGGAAACCGTGGTGCGCAGCCGCTTGCAGCGCTGGTTTGCCGAGCAGCAGATCCAGCCGCAAATCGTCGGCGAATTTGATGACAGTGCCTTGATGCAGGCGTTCGGCCAATCCGGCAGCGGGATTTTTATCGGCCCGAGCGTGATTGCCGATGAAGTGAAGCGCCAGTACGGCGTCGAGCTGATTGGCCAGACCGACGCGGTGACCGAGTCGTTCTATGCCATTTCGGTGGAGCGCAAGGTCAAGCACCCCGGCATCGTTGCGATTACCGAAGGTGCCCGACGCGAGCTGTTTACCGCGTTATGAGGCCTCGGCGCACATTTCGCGCGGCTTGAGCGTCATCAACACCATGGCGAGGAACACCGACAGCAGAATGAAGCCGGCGGCGGCAAAGCCAAGGAAGCCCAGACCCGCGCTGTCGATGACCCGGCCACCGACGATGGCGCCCAGACCAATCCCCAGATTGGCCCCGGCGATGTTCAGCGAAGCAGCAAAGGCCGGCGCCTCCGGCGCGGCTTTCATCAGGCGCACATGGCTGACCAGGAACAATGCAGCCTGGGTGATGCCCCAGATCCCCATCGCCACCGCCAGCCCCAGCGGCGAATGAATGTTCGGCACCAGCGAGACCATGCCGGAAATCATGAACGCACAGAACAACACCGACGCCCCCAGCGGATGCCGGTCGACCGCGCGGCCGCCTAGCGAGTTGCCGATCAACCCGACCGCGCCGAAGGCCATCAGGCACCAACCGACCACAGTACCGTTGAATCCGGCGAGGCGCTCAAGAATGTCGGCCAGATAGGTGTAAGCGGTAAACATGCCGCTGAACACCAGGATCGACAGCACAATGTGGCCGATCATCAACGGGCTGCGCAGGATCTTGAACTGTGAGCGGAAGCTGACCTGATGCTGGTGCAGACTGGTTTTCGGCAGGTAAACAAATAGCAGCAAGGCTTTGGCAAATGCGATCACCGCGAGAATGCCGAAGGCACTGCGCCAGCCGAAGGCGTCGGAAATCAGCGTGCCGACCGGAATGCCGAACACCGTGGCGCAGACAATGCCGAAGCCGATCTTGGCGATCGCGCGACCGGCGAAATCCGGGCCGACGATGTCCACGGCAGTCTCACTGGCCAAGGCCCAGAACACCGGCAGACCGAGCGCCGGAATCAAGCGGGCAATCGCCATCACCCAGATGTTCGGCGCCAACGCCGCCACGGTATTGGCCAAACCGAACATGATCAGGATGCTGATAAACAGTTTGCGCCGCTCGAAGCGGGCGAAATATGCGGTCAGGAAAGGCCCGAACATCGCTACGGTGAAAGCGAACAGTGTCACCAGCAACCCGGCCTGCGGGATGGTGACTGCGAGGTCTCGGGCAATCGCCGGCAACAGGCCGACGATGACGAATTCCGTGGTCAGCACCGTGAACCCGGCGGCGGACAACAGAAGAATGGGCAACAGCATGCGCAACTCCAGCAAAACGACGACACCAGCGTTGACCCGGAGGCCCGCTGGCATGACTTGAAAATTAGGATGCGCAATCTTAACAGAGTGTGTCCGGGCTGACTTGCACAAACCTGTCGACTTTGTTGCCTGATCCGGTGGCAGATCGTCACAGGCCTGAAGGATAAGGCCTACGCTGTGATAAAGTCCGCGCCCTGAAAAACGTACAGCTTATTCAACGACCGGTTTATTGGCGTTGATCTCGCGTCAGCCCTTTCGGTGCGTGACGGTGGTCTGCCCCCGATGTCCACCGCCCTCACGCCACCTCGCACCCTATAAAAAATCAGAGATGCCGTTATGACTGCTTCATCCCCTTCTCTATTGCAACGCCTGAAGAACCTGAGCCTGGTCGCACAGATCCTGATCGGCCTGATTGCCGGTATCGCCCTGGCGTTGTTTGCCCCGCAAGTGGCGAAAGACACTGCGTTTATCGGCAAGGTGTTTGTTTCAGCGCTGAAAGCCGTGGCACCCATCCTGGTGTTCGTGTTGGTCATGGCCTCGATTGCCAACCACAAGCACGGCCAGGAAACCCACATCCGCCCGATTCTGTTCCTCTATCTGCTGGGCACCTTCGCCGCAGCGGTGGTGGCCGTCGTTGCGAGCATGGCATTCCCGTCGCATCTGGTGCTGTCCACTGAAAACGTCTCGGTAACGGCGCCGGGCGGCATTGGTGATGTCTTGCAAAGTTTGCTGCTGAGCGTGGTGGACAATCCGGTGAAGGCGCTGATCGAGGCCAACTTCATCGGCATTCTGGCCTGGGCGATCGGCATGGGCGTCGCGATTCGCCATGCCGGCGACACCACTCGCGAAGTGCTGGGGGATCTGTCCAACGGCGTGACCTTGATCGTGCGCGTGGTGATTCGCTTTGCACCGCTGGGCATTTTCGGTCTGGTGGCTTCGACACTGGCCACCTCCGGTTTCGGCGCACTGATCGGTTACGCGCACCTGCTGGCCGTGTTGCTCGGCTGCATGCTGTTCGTGGCGCTGGTGATGAACCCGCTGATCGTGTTCTGGAAGCTGCGTCGCAACCCGTACCCGCTGACCCTCAAGTGCCTGCGTGAAAGCGGTATCACTGCATTTTTCACCCGCAGCTCGGCGGCGAATATTCCGGTGAATCTGGAATTGAGCAAGCGTCTGGGCCTGCATGAAGACACTTACTCGGTGTCGATCCCGCTGGGCGCGACTATCAATATGGCCGGTGCGGCGATCACGATTACCGTGCTGACCCTGGCTGCGGTGCATACGCTGGGCATTGCCGTGGACATTCCGACGGCGATTCTGCTCAGCGTTGTCGCCGCCATTTGCGCCTGTGGCGCTTCGGGTGTGGCCGGTGGTTCATTGCTGTTGATTCCGTTGGCGTGCAGCCTGTTCGGCATTCCGAGCGAGATCGCCATGCAGGTGGTGGCGGTCGGTTTCATCATTGGCGTGTTGCAGGATTCGGCAGAGACGGCGCTGAACTCGTCGACTGACGTGTTGTTTACCGCAGCGGCGTGTCTGGGTGAAGAAGCGAAAGCCCAACGCACGGCTTGATATTCGCTGTAATGAAATGAAAAGCCCGCCATGGTGTGAACCTTGGCGGGCTTTTTTGTGGCTGAGATCTTTTCCCCCCTCACCCCAACCCTCTCCCCCCAAGGGGGGCGAGGGGGAAAGGGGGCAGACCGAGTGCTGTTCAAAACCTGAGTTCGACTTGATGTTTCAGGTCGGCGTATCTCGAACAGACAACTCGGTCAGTCCCCTCTCCCTTTGGGGGAGGGGCTTCTGGCGATTTAGAACGCGCCCATGTAATCCCGCTTGCCCACTTCAACACCGTTATGACGCAGCAGCGCATAGGTGGTGGTGACGTGGAAGAAGAACTGCGGCAAGCCGTAAGTCAGCAGGTACGACTGGCCACTGAAGCGCTTCTCTTTCGGCGTGCCCGGACGGGTGACGATTTCGATGCCTTCCTTGCCATCGATCTGCTCTGGCTTGATCTCGCCAATGTAGGCCAGCACCTTGGCGATCAAGGCTTGCAGCTCGGCGAAGGTGGTTTCGGTATCGTCGTACTTCGGCACTTCGACTTCAGCCAGGCGTGAGGAAACGCCCTTGGCGAAGTCGACAGCGATCTGCACCTGGCGGGTCAGCGGGAACATGTCCGGGTACAGACGTGCCTGCAGGAAGGCGTTCGGGTCGATGTTTTTCTCGGTGGCGTGGGCTTCAGCCTTTTTCAGTACATCGCTCAGGGCGTTGAGCATCTGTTGAAAAACCGGGACGGATGCGGCGTACAGGGAAATGGTCATGGCGATCTCGAGTAGTGGCTGGGTGGAACAAGGAGGCGATTATAGCCATGCTTGATGACCACACGGCTTGCCTTTTGTTTGGCAAGGATTAGGCTAGGCGCCTTCGACTGCAAAGGGAACGCGCGATGACCACTGAACCAGAATCCACCTTCGACGAACCACGGCTCAATGCCACGGAAATCCGCATCCTCGGCTCGTTGATCGAGAAACAGGCAACCAGTCCGGAAACCTATCCGCTGACCCTTAATGCGCTGGTCACGGCGTGCAACCAGAAAACCAGCCGCGAACCGGTGATGAACCTGACTCAGGGTCAGGTCGGGCAGAGTTTGCGCGCCCTGGAAGGTCGCGGTTTCGCCAAACTGGTGATGGGCAGTCGCGCTGACCGCTGGGAGCACAAGGTCGACAAGGCACTGGAACTGGTGCCGGCGCAGGTGATTCTCAGCGGTTTGATGTTTTTGCGTGGCCCGCAGACCGTCAATGAACTGCTGACCCGGAGCGGGCGCATGCATGATTTCGAAGATGCCGAGCAAGTGGTGCATCAGCTTGAGCGCTTGATTGCGCGGGGGCTGGCGGTGTTGATTCCGCGCCAGGCCGGGCAACGTGAAGATCGTTACACCCATGCGCTGGGTGATCCAGCGGATATCGAGGTCATCCTGGCGGCGCGGCAGAATCCATCGGATCGCGGTGCAAGCAGTGGCGTCTCGATCGAGCGCATCGAAGAGCTCGAAGCGCGAATCGCCGCGCTGGAAGAACGCCTGGCCCGCCTCGAATAATCACCACAAATACATTGTGGGAGCGAGCTTGCTCGCGAACGCGGTGTGTCATTCAACGATGATGTAACTGACACGGCCTATTCGCGAGCAGGCTCGCACACAGGGGTTATTCATCAGGTTTCAAAATCTGGGGTTATTCACCATCCCAGTAATCCACCCCATCCGCCTGCCGTGCCACCGCCACAAAACCCGAGGCATTGCCCTCGGCATCGACGTTGAAATTATCCATCACCGCATATTTGTTCGAATCCGGATATTCGCAAATTTCCGGCTGCTGCTGGGTACTCACCGCCAGATAACGCAGTTCGGCCTGGCTGGTATTGATGATCTGATGGGCCTTCTCCGGGCCACCCGGGGGGCAAGCGATCACATCGCCCTCACGAATCGGAAAACGCTCGGCGCCAAGACGCACCTCACCCTCCCCGGCCACCACATAAAACATCTCTTCGTTGACCCGATGACTGTGAAACGGGCTGCCGCGCATACCCGGCGGCAACGCGTACAGGCGATAACCGAGTTTCTGCGAACCCACTTGCTGGCCGACACGAGCCATGCGCTGCTGATAGCGACCGGCGGTTTCGCCTTCCGGGGCCAGGGCTTCGGGCAGGGGTTCGAGTTCGACCTGATGCAGATTGAGGATGGGTGGGTGCATGGGGGCCTCGGTCACGGTTTTTGTGGAATGGGCAAGTCTGTGCTTGCTGGGGAGGCAGTATAGGCAATCGAAGTTTGAAACCGAGTCGCGGCCTTCGCGAGCAAGCTCGCTCCCACAGGGGAACGCATTCCAATGTGGGAGCGAGCTTGCTCGCGAAGAGGCCCGCCAGATCAACACAAAACCAAAGAATCAGCTCCGGGCAAACGCCACCGCCGCCGCAAACTGAGCTTCATTCGGGCGCACGCCGGTGTACAAGACAAATTGCTCCAGCGCCTGAATCGCAATCACCTCAAGCCCGGTAATCACCTTTTTGCCTTCGGCCCGAGCGCGCACGATCAGCGGCGTCTCCGACGGAATCGCGACCACGTCAAATACCGTCTCAGCCGCAGCAATAACTTGAGGTTCGAACGCCAGTTGCCCCGCCTCCGGCCCGCCATCCATGCCCACCGGCGTCACATTGATCAGCATCTGTGGACGCTCCTCGCCCAGTTCCGCCTGCCAGCGATAACCCAGTGAATCCGCCAATGCACGCCCGGCGCGCTCGTTGCGGGCGACAATCAAACCGTTTTTGTAACCGCCATCACGCAAGGCACTGGCCACCGCTTTGGCCATCCCGCCGCTGCCTCGCAGGGCGAAGGTCGAATCCTTGGGCACCGCGTGGGTTTCCAGCAACTGCGCGACAGCAATGTAATCGGTGTTGTAAGCCTTGAGATGGCCGTCGGTGTTGACGATGGTGTTGATCGACTGGATCGCTGCCGCCGACGCATCCAGCTCATCGACCAGCGCAATGCACGCTTCCTTGAACGGCATCGACACGCCGCAGCCGCGAATGCCCAAGGCGCGAATGCCGCCGACTGCGCCGGTCAGGTCTTTACTGCTGAATGCCTTGTAGTAGAAATTCAGGCCCAGTTGTTCATACAAATGGTTATGAAACCGCAGACCGAAATTGCCTGGACGCCCCGACAGGGACATGCACAGTTGGGTGTCTTTGTTCGGGTTCATCTGCATGAAACTTCTCCTTCAAACGCACTTTCGGATAGACGGGATTAGCCAGCCCATCGGGTTCTGAACGATCATTGAGGCCTGTTTTAAAGGTGTCTTTTGGCCCTTGCCTGGCCCGGTAAAGAAGCCGGTACAGACCTTACACAAAATTTACCCAGCGGCTGTGCTGATTTTCAGAATTTCGCTGTCTTAGAAGTATCCCCGCGACAACTGTGGGCCTGGTGCAGGCCCTGCCGCCGGGTCGAAGAACCGAGGACTTATCATGATTCGTAAACTCCCCATTCTGGCCTTGCTGATTGGCGCACTCGCTGTCACAGGTCAGGCAGAAGCCGGTGGTGGCCACGGCTGGCAAGGCCCTGCGGTGTTTGGCGCGATCGTCGGCTCGGCCATCATCGGCTCGGCACTGATCAACCAGGATCGGCCGGTGTATGTGCAACAACAGCCGGTTTATGTTCAGCCGCAACCGGTCTACGTGCAGCAGCCGCCACCACCGGTCTACTACCAGCCGGCGCCGGTGTATGTGCAGCAACCGGTGTACATTCAACAGGCCCCCGTCTACTACGGCCCGCCTCGCGGTTATTACGGCCGGCCACATGGCTATTACGGCGGGCCACGCTGGTAATCGCCACCCAGAGCCCCGCTTTTATAGCGGGGCTTTTTTATGACCGTTGGTCGGCCAGCGTCTGAAAAAATCTCGCCAAGGTCGCTGTGAGGACAGTTTCACCGGCTAAAGTCGGCATGATTGAGTGACCGTTATGTACATTCCACAAAACGGTCATTTATTTGTCATGACGGAACCGCAATCTGAATCCGTCCGTAAACAACAGGTTGATAAGAACAAGGACGACTGTATGCCAACACAAAACCCGCACCGCATCGTCGGCCTGTGCACCTCCAGCAAGGTGTACAGCGCGCTGACCGAACTCAAGCACCTGGAAGGCCATCGCTGCGCCAAGTTCCTTTCGCTGCTGGCGGAAAACCTCGTGCACAAAGGTTTGCTCAATGAGCGCGAAGTCATGCACATGCTCGATCAAGTGGTCGATTGAGCCAGCCCTCAACGGCGTCAATGACCACTATCGAAAGCGTTGATTGTCCGTAGAAGCGGCGAATCTCTAAGGTAGCTCCATTGATAGATGGAGGTACTCGTCATGGCTCAGGTCCAAATCATGTCCGTTATCGGCAGCGCCGTTCCCGCCTCGCTCAGAGCATCGGGCTTGCTCGCCTGCTGGTATCTGATGCGCGACGGTGAAGCGATCAGCGGCCCGCTCACTTCCCTGCCCGCTGCGCAGGCACTGTCGCAGAAGATCGTCAGCGAGCCGTTCCACGCTTAAGGCAGTTGCACCTTGGGCTTGGTCTCGGCGAACAACGCCCAGCTCGACATGAACAACGCCGCGATCAGCGGCCCGATCACAAAACCGTTGAGGCCGAACACTGCCAGACCGCCAAGGGTCGAGATCAGAATCAAGTAATCGGGCATTTTGGTGTCCTTGCCCACCAGAATCGGTCGTAGCACATTGTCCACCAGACCGATCACGAAAACCCCGAACAAGCCCAGCACCACGCCTTGCCAGATCATTCCGCTGAGCAGGAAATACACCGCCACCGGCGCCCAGACAATCCCCGCGCCCACCGCTGGCAGCAACGACAAGAACCCCATCAAGACCGCCCACAGCAACGCGCTGGGGATGTCGAGAAACCAGAAAATCGCCCCGCCCAATGCGCCCTGAGTCACCGCGACCACCAGGTTGCCTTTCACCGTCGCCCGAACCACGCGGTTGAACTTCAACTGCAAGCGCCGCTTGTGGCCTTCCTCCAGTGGCACGGCCGTCCGCACCTTGCGCGCGAGTTCGGCGCCGTCACGCAGAAAGAAAAACAGCAGATACAGCATGATGAAAAAACTCACCACGAACTCGAACGTACCCTGACCAAAACTGAACGCTTGAGTGGCCAGGACCTGGCTACCCTGCATCGCCGATTTGACGATTTTCTCGCGCAGGCCATTGAGTTCCCCCATGCCGAAACGGTCGAGCAGGTGTTGAAAGTATGGCGGCAGGCTGTGCTTGAACTGCGCCAGATACGCGGCAATGTCCAGCTCACCGCTTTCGATATTCTTGTAAACCGTCGCCCCCTCCTGCACCAGCAACACGCTGACGATGATCACCGGCAAAATCGCGATGACCAGACAGATGCTCAACGTACACAGCGAGGTCAGGTTGCGTTGCCAGCCGAATTTCGCCTGCAACTTGCGTTGCATCGGCGCAAACAGAATGCCGAGGATGACCGCCCAGAACACCGCACCGTAGAACGGCAACAGGATCCAGATAAAGGCCACCGTGACCAGCACCAGCAGCACGGTCAGAGATTTGAATTGAAGGCTTTTTTCGTTCATGTCCGGTCCATGTCAGTCAGGCGTCATGCACGCCCCGCTCCTTAGTCAGCCGCGGCGCGCACGAGTGCCATCTTTATTCATGGAGCATAGTTGCGGATCGGCACGAGCCAGTTATAAAACCGGCAACTGGGCATAGATCCAGATCAATAAATCCCGTCCGGATCTGCATTACCCTGCCGCGCTTTTGCGACCGACACTGCCATGACCTCGATCCTCGCCGCCCCCGAACTGCTCGCCCCCGCCGGCACCCTGAAAAACATGCGTTACGCCTTCGCCTACGGCGCCGATGCGGTCTATGCCGGCCAGCCGCGTTACAGCCTGCGGGTGCGCAACAACGAATTCGATCACGCCAATCTGGCACTGGGCATTCGCGAAGCGCAGGCGCAGGGCAAGCGCTTCTACGTGGTGGTCAACATCGCCCCGCACAACGCCAAGCTGAAGACCTTTCTCAAGGATCTGGCGCCGGTGATCGAGATGGCGCCGGATGCACTGATCATGTCCGACCCGGGCCTGATCATGCTGGTGCGCCGGCATTTCCCGCAGATGCCGATTCACCTGTCGGTGCAGGCCAACACGGTGAATTGGGCGAGCGTCGAGTTCTGGCAGCAACAGGGCTTGAGCCGGATCATTCTGTCGCGGGAATTGTCGCTGGAGGAAATCGGCGAAATCCGCGAACAGGTGCCGGGCATGGAGCTGGAAGTATTCGTCCACGGCGCACTGTGCATGGCCTATTCCGGGCGCTGTCTACTATCGGGTTACATGAACAAACGCGACGCCAATCAGGGCAGCTGCACCAACGCCTGTCGCTGGAAATACTCAGCGCAGCAAGCCACGGAAAACCAGCTCGGCGAGATCGTCCAGACGTTCCAGCCTGAGCCGACCCTGGGTCTGGGCGCGCCCACCGATCAGGTGTTTCTACTGCAGGAAGCGAATCGTCCCGACGAGCTAATGCCGGCATTCGAGGACGAGCACGGTACTTACATCATGAACGCCAAGGACCTGCGCGCGGTGCAGCACGTCGAGCGCCTGACGCGCATGGGCGTGCACTCATTGAAGATCGAGGGCCGGACCAAATCGCACTTCTATTGCGCGCGCACTACCCAGGTTTATCGCCGGGCGATTGATGATGCCGTGGCCGGGCGCGCGTTTGATCGCAGCCTGATGACCGATCTTGAGTCACTCGCACAGCGTGGCTACACCGAAGGTTTTCTGCGTCGGCATGTGCATGACGAGTATCAGAATTATCAGAATGGAAGTTCGGTGTCGGAGCGTCAGCAGTTTGTGGGTGAGCTGACTGGTGAGCGGCGTGAGGGGCTGTGCGAGGTCAAGGTGAAGAACCGTTTTGCCGTGGGTGATCATCTGGAGTTGATGACGCCCGCGGGCAATTTTCATTTTGATCTGCATGAGTTGCAGAGTGTTAAGGGTGAGGCGATCGACTTGGCACCGGGGGATGGGCATACGGTGTATCTGCCGATTCCGGAGGTTGTGGATTTGCGGTTTGGGTTGTTGATGCGGGATATCGGTGTTGCCTGAAATGGCCCCCTCACCCTAGCCCTCTCCCAGAGGGAGAGGGAACCGATTGGGGGATATTGGAGAAGTTCACCGACCTGACCGTGCTGCGCCGAATCCATAATCAACTCTTCCGATCAAGCACACTGGACTTGGCTGAATCCATAATCGACTCGATTGTTCAGCTTGGCTGAATCCATAATCGACTCGATTGTTCAGGTCGGCGTATAACCTGAGACACCGCGGTCGGCCCCCTCTCCCTCTGGGAGAGGGCTGGGGTGAGGGTCAGCTTTTCCTACACACTAAACTCCTCCCGCAACATCGCCACAAACGCCTCCCGCGCCGGATGCACCCCGGCGTTTTCATGCCAGTAAAACAAGTTATCGACGGCGGTCAGCTCAGCAAACTCATACCCCACACACCCAGCCCCTTTCGCATACTGCTCAAACACGCCCTTGGGCACCAGCGCCACCCCCGCCCCGGCACTCACACAACCCACAATCGCGCCATAACTGGCCAGGCTTACAATCGGCAGCGACAACCCCTGACGCAACAACCAATGCTCCAGCGCCGCCCGATACGGACAACCCTGCGGCCACATGAACACGGTTTTGTCCTGCAGATCATCGATGCCACGCACCGGCCCGAACGACGTCGACGCGATCAGCAGCAGTTCTTCGCGATACATCGGCGTGCGTTTGAGCTGTGAACGCTCGACATCCACCGCGACGATCGCGCCGTCGAGGCGATGGCTGACGGTGTCGTCGAGCAACTGCGCCCAAGTGCCCGTGGTGAGTTCCAGCGCCACCTGCGGATAGCGTTTGTGAAACTTCGCCAGCAATCGCGGCAAGCGCCCGGTCGCCGAAGATTCGATCGCGCCAATGCGCAACGGCCCGGACGGTTCGGCCGAAGGGTCAACCGCGCGTTTCGCTTCAGCGGTCAGCGCCAGAATCTTTTCCGCATAGGCGAGAAACGTCTGCCCCGTCGGGCTGATGCGCAACCCGCGGCCCTCGCGCAGAAACAGCGCAACACCCAACTCTGCCTCCAGCGCCTTGATCCGCGCGGTGATGTTCGACGGTACGCAAAACAGCTTTTCCGCCGCCCGAGCGATGCTGCCTACCTCGGCCACGGTCTTGAACATACGGATTTGTGCCAGCTCCATACCCATCACTCTGAGTGAACATTACGCGCAGTATAAGTCAGTTGTGGCGAATGATTGCGCGCCCGGATACTCGGCGCATCGACACCACCGAGCGCCTGATCATGCCGCACCCTTCCCCGTTGAAAATCCTCTTGGCGATGGCCTTCGTCGTCGCTTGCTGGGCGTATTCGCCGACCGGCATTCACATCGGATTGCAAGCTTACGAACCCGGGCATCTGGCGTTGCTGCGGTTTCTATTGGCGTCGTTGTTCATGGCGTTGATCGCCGCGTTCAAGGGCATTCGCCTGCCGCATTGGCGCGACGTGCCGCTGTTGTTTGCCTTGGGTTTCTTCGCCGTCAGCCTGCATCACGTTGCGCTGAACATCGGCCAGCAAAGCGTCAGTGCCGGCGCTTCCAGCGTATTGGCGCAATCGAGCCCGTTGTTCAGCACGTTGCTGGCGCGGTTTGTGTTCAAGGATCAGGTCAGCGCCTGGCGTTGGGGCTGTGTGTTGCTTGGTTTTGTCGGCGTGGTGATCGTGGTCAGCGGCGATAAGGGTTTGGGCGATATCGATGCGCATGCACTGCTGATCCTGTTGGCGGCAGTTTCATGGAGTGCCTATTTCGCTCTGCAAAAACATCACGCACGGCGTTACGACGGCTTCAGTCTGGCGTATTACGCAGTGTGGTCGGGGACGTTGTTGCTGCTGATTTATCTGCCGGGGCTGGGTCAAGCTGTGCTGAATGCGCCGTTGCGGGTGCAGTGGGCGGTGTTGGCCTTGGGCGTTTTTCCCAGTGCACTGGCCTATCTGGCGTGGGGCTTTGTGCTCAAGCATGTGGATTTGAGCCGGGCGACGATGACGTTGTATTTGATACCGCCGACGGCGATGGGGATTGCTTCGTTTGGTTTGGGCGAGCGGCCGACGTTGCTGGTGTTGGTGGGGTCGGTGGTGGTGTTGATCAGCGTGTTGGCGTTGAATCTGGAGCGGCGGGTTGGGGTGGTCAGGGCAGCCCGGATCTGATCTGAAATCTGTTTTGAAGCGTATGCCGTCTTCGCGAGCAAGTCGAGTCGTCGCACCGTCGCTCCCACAGGGAAATGCGTTCCAATGTGGGAGCGAGCCTGCTCGCGAAGGGGCCGGTAAATCCAGCACAACAACCAGGATTCAGCGCCGATCATCCGACAACGGCGTCGGCTCATCTGCGGGCGGCACATCCTCATCATCAGCCGGCGGATCCTGCCAATCCTCCGGCCGATCACCATCGCTCAACGGATCACGCCCAGGATTCATGCCCGGCGGTGCATCATGATCGGCCAAGGTCGGTTCATCGGTACCGGGCAGCGGCCGGGTTGGATCGGTTGGCAGCACACCACCCTGAAACAGCAAATCGTTAGCCATGACGCACCTCACTCAGGAGGTCCGGAATACCCGGGCCGTACAACTTTGAATCAGCCCAGTACACGGCGTGCTATCGAACAGACCAACGGCATTCAACCCTGAGCGGAAAAGCGGTCGCGACTGTTGGTCAGGTGCAGCCACATCGCCGCCCGTGCGGCATCCGCATCCTGACGCTTGATCGCATTCAAGATCGCCTCGTGCTCCAGATGAGCCAGTTGCCCGAGCTTGCTCAGATCCGCAGCGCCGCGTTCGGCGGCGTTGAGCCGGTTGCGCGGAATCATCGCACTGCCCAAGTGCTGCATGATTTCACTGAAGCAGACGTTGCCGGTGGCCTCGGCGATGAGCAGATGAAAACGTCGATCGGCTTCGACGCAACTGTCGTTGTTGTCCAGTAACCGCTGGTAGTCATCCAGCGCCTGACGCATTTGCAGCAATTGCTGTTCGCTCCGCCGCTGCGCCGCCAGTGCCGCTGCCTGGGTTTCCAGGCCCAGGCGCAGTTCAAGAATGCTGCGCACACCGAGCGCGGTATCGACATTCAGGCGCAAGCCCTGTTCCGGCGCACGCTCGATGACGAACGTGCCGATGCCGTGGCGCGTCTCCACCAGTCCCGAAGCCTGCAACTTGGAAATCGCCTCGCGCACCACAGTGCGGCTGACGCCGTGCTCCTGAACGATGGAATTCTCCGACGGCAGTTTGTCGCCGGGCGACAACTGGCCGAGCAGGATGCTTTGCGTGAGCTTCTCGACCAGGTCATGGGCGAGGTTGTGCGCACGTTTGCGAGCGGGAGCGTCGAGGTCTTCTTGCATGGTCGGTTCCGGTGATCGGGGCTTGCGAATCGTAGCACTGTGCGAGCGCTGACGAGATTGATTCTAGCGCCGCAACTTGTATGACAACACTCAATTCAGAGCGCAATAGTTCCATATCTTTCTGGCGATCCGAACCGGTATACCGTAAAAACAAATCACGTACCGCCCGCCACAAACCCTAGCAAATACTGGATAAGAATACGAAAAAGCATAAAAACCCGACCTCTCAGAGAAAATTAATCACTCCTCCCCACTTGTAGGACAAAAATTCTCAGTTGTATGATGTCTATCAACAACGCAGCACCTGCCCTACCCCGCATAAAAATAATCAGTGGGAGAAAACCAAGTGAAAACCTCCGTCTCCGGGATGAACGAGGGCGTCGATTCGACACTCGCGTCCGCCATCTCGAAAGTGAAACGCCACGTCCTGCCGCTTTTCGTGATCATGTTCATCGTCAATTACATTGACCGGGTGAACATCGGTTTCGTCCGCACTCACATGGAACACGACCTCGGTATTAGTGCCGCCGCTTATGGCTTCGGCGCCGGTCTGTTCTTCATCGGTTACGCGCTGTTCGAAGTCCCCTCCAACATGCTTCTGCAGAAAGTCGGCGCACGCATCTGGCTGACTCGCATCATGTTCACCTGGGGCCTGGTTGCTGCCGGTATGGCGTTCATCCAGAACGAAACCCACTTCTATGTGCTGCGCTTTTTGCTCGGCGTTGCCGAAGCCGGGTTCTTTCCCGGGGTGATCTACTACTTCACCCGTTGGCTGCCCGGTGCCGAACGCGGCAAGGCGATTGCGATCTTCCTCAGCGGCTCCGCCGTGGCTTCGTTGATCTCCGGGCCGTTGTCCGGTCTGCTCCTGCAGATCAACGGGCTGGGCATGCATGGCTGGCAATGGATGTACTTCATTGAAGGGATGTTCTCGGTGTGCCTTTGCGTATTTGTCTGGTTCTGGCTCGACGCCAAACCCCACGACGCGAAATGGCTGAGCCGCGCCGAACAGGATGCACTGGTCAACGCTATCGACGCTGAACAGAAGGCCCGCGAAGCCGCGACGCCAATCCGGCCATCAATGGGCAAACTGCTCAAGGACCGCCAGATCATCCTGTTCTGCCTGATCTACTTCTTCATTCAGTTGACCATCTACGCGGCAACCTTCTGGCTGCCGAGCATCATCAAAAAAATGGGCGAGATGAGCGACTTCCAGGTCGGCCTGTTCAACTCGATTCCGTGGTTACTGTCGATCATTGGCATGTACGCCTTCGCTTCGTTCTCGGCCAAGTGGAAACACCAACAGGCGTGGGTCGCCACTGCACTGTTGATCGCTGCTGCGGGGATGTTCATGTCCACCACCGGCGGGCCAATCTTCGCTTTCGTCGCGATCTGTTTTGCCGCTCTGGGTTTCAAATCCGCGTCGTCGCTGTTCTGGCCGATTCCGCAGGCCTATCTGGATGCACGCATCGCCGCAGCGGTGATCGCGTTGATCAACTCGGTGGGCAACCTTGGCGGCTTCGTCGCGCCGACCACGTTCGGCCTGCTCGAAGAACACACCGGCTCGATTCAGGGCGGCCTCAATGGCTTGGCCGCGACCTCGATCATTGCCGCGATCATTGTCTTCTTCGCCCGCACCACACCGAAACCTGCTGCCGACATCGCCGTGGTCGAGACCGCGCCGAAACACGCCTGACGTCCATTTTTAAGATTGCGTATTAAGGATAAGAACATGACCGCACACGACACCGCCAAAGCCCCGATCATCACCGACATGCAAGTCATTCCAGTGGCCGGCCACGATGGCATGCTGCTCAATCTGAGTGGCGCCCACGGGCCGTTTTTCACCCGCAACATCGTTATCCTCAAGGACAACTCCGGTCACACCGGCGTCGGTGAAGTTCCCGGTGGCGAGCGTATTCGCCAGACTTTGGAAGACGCGCGCAGCCTGGTGGTCGGCAGCCCGATCGGCACTTGGCAGAAGATCCTCAATCAAGTGCGCCAGACCTTCGCCGACCGCGATGCCGGCGGTCGTGGTCTGCAGACGTTCGATCTGCGCATCACCATTCACGCCGTGACCGGCCTTGAAGCCGCGCTGCTCGACCTGCTCGGTCAGCATCTCGATGTACCGGTGGCGGCATTGCTCGGCGAAGGGCAGCAACGCGATGAAGTGAAGATGCTCGGTTACCTGTTTTACGTTGGCGATCAGCGCGAAACCGGACTCGCCTATCGCAGCGAACCAGACGCCGACAACGACTGGTTCCGCGTGCGTCACGAAAAAGCCATGACTGCCGAAGCCGTGGTGCGCCTCGCCGAAGCGGCCCACACGAAATACGGTTTCAAGGACTTCAAACTCAAGGGCGGCGTGCTCAGCGGCGATGCGGAAATCGAAGCGGTGACAGCGCTGGCCGAACGCTTTCCTGATGCGCGCATCACCCTCGATCCGAACGGCGCGTGGTCACTGAAAGAGGCCATTCGCTTATGCCGCGACCAGCATCATGTGCTCGCCTATGCCGAAGACCCGTGCGGTGCGGAAAACGGTTATTCCGGCCGCGAAGTCATGGCCGAATTCCGCCGAGCTACCGGCCTGAAAACCGCTACCAACATGATCGCCACTGACTGGCGCGAGATGGGTCATGCGATCCAGTTGCAGTCGGTGGATATTCCACTGGCCGACCCGCACTTCTGGACCATGCAGGGTTCGGTGCGCGTGGCGCAGATGTGCCATGAATGGGGCCTGACCTGGGGCTCGCACTCCAACAACCACTTCGACATCTCGCTGGCGATGTTCACCCATGTCGCCGCTGCCGCACCGGGCGAGATCACCGCGATCGACACCCACTGGATCTGGCAGGACGGCCAACGTTTGACCAAAGCGCCGCTGCAAATTGTCGATGGTCTGGTGCAGGTGCCGGAGAAGCCGGGGCTGGGTGTCGAGCTGGATATGGATCAAGTGGCCAAGGCTCATGAACTGTATAAAGGCATGGGCCTCGGCGCGCGGGATGATAGCGTGGCGATGCAGTTTTTGATTCCGGGTTGGAAGTTCGATAACAAGCGGCCGTGTCTGGTGCGGTAACAGGTTCTCTTCCATCCACCACCCTCCCCTGTGGGAGCGAGCCTGCTCGCGAATACGATGTAACAGCCAACATTTTTGTCGACTGACACACCGCTTTCGCGAGCAGGCTCGCTCCCACAGGGGTTATGTATTAACCAGGGAGTTGCAGCAGCCAGGTTTTGAACGCCATCATCGCCGCCGTTTCCGGCCGCGACTGCAACCGCGTCAACCAGTAACTCCCCGTCGTAATCTCAATCGCAAACGGCTGACAAATCGCCTCCGCCGCCAGTTGCCGGGCGAACATCAGCGGCGGCGCCAATGCCACCCCGCTGCCCTGCAACGCCGCCTCCATCATCGCCAGCGATGAATCGAAAACGATGCTCTGCGGCGGTGCTGCCTGCGTCGCCAGACCGGCAGCCTGAAACCATTCCGGCCATTCATCGGTGCGATAGGAGCGCAGCAGTGTTTGCTGCAAAAGATCCCCCGGCGAATGCAATTGCCGGGCGATCTCCGGCACGCACAACACCGACAGCGGTGCATCGAACAACCGCGTTGCCTCGATACCATGCCACGCCCCGGCACCAAAGCGGATCGCGTAATCCAGCCCTTCTGCCGCCACATCCACGCGGTTGTTGTTGGTCGACAGGCGCAAATCTATGAGCGGATGTTTCGCGCAGAAGTCCGCCAGCCGCGGCAACAACCAGCCCACGGCGAATGTACCCACCGCACCAACGGTCAACATTTCGCGATACTGACCACCGGCGAGGCGTTCGAGAATCTGCGCGATGTGATCGAACGAGGTGCTCAGCACCGGCAACAGGGTTTCGCCTTCACTGGTCAGCATCAGCCCACGGGGCAGGCGTTTGAACAGGGTTACGTTAAGTTGGGCCTCAAGGCTTTTCACCTGATGGCTGACAGCAGCCTGGGTAACGCACAGCTCCACGGCTGCGCGGGTGAAGCTCAAATGACGTGCGGAGGCTTCAAAGGCGCGTAGAGCGTTGAGCGGCAATTGCGGTCGAATCATGCCCAGTCCCAAATTTTTCTAATGGCTCGTGCGAGTTTTCGTCGTTTGTCGATTGGCGTCGCGCTGACTAGATTGGCGGCGCTGATCAGTTGCCCAACGAAGAAATCGCCCGCAGTGTAGCGGGATAACGTCATCAACACTCATGGAGAGTGGTTCATTCATGTCATCCATTCAATCGAGCAAAGTCATTTCCTGCGCTGCTTTCGGCCTGTTTTTTGGCGCCACATCCTGTCTCGCCGGCGTACCCGACGATGCGCAGTTGCAAGCACTGGTCAACGACGCGGTAACGCCCGTGATGCAGCAGCAGAACATTCCCGGCCTCACCGTAGCGCTGACCATCAACGGCAAGGCGCATTACTTTAACTACGGCGTCGCCAGCAAAGACACCGGGCAGAAAGTCAGCGAAAACACCCTGTTCGAAATCGGCTCGGTGAGCAAAACCTTCACCGCCACCCTCGCCGGTTACGCCCAAGCGACCGGCAAACTCGATCTGTCGACCAAGGCCAGTCAGCTCTGGCCTGAATTGAAAGGCAGCGCCTTCGACACTATCAGCGTGCTGGAACTGGGCACCTACAGTGCTGGCGGTTTGCCGCTGCAATTCCCGGACAACGCGGATTCGTCTGACAAGATGCTCGGCTATTTCCAACAGTGGAAACCGGTGTATCCGGCAGGCAGCCATCGCCAATACTCCAACCCGAGTCTGGGCCTGTTCGGTTATCTGGCCGCGAAAAGCCTCGGCCAGCCGTTTGATCAGGCGATGACGCAAACCCTGCTGCCGAAACTCGGCTTGCAGCACACCTACCTCAGCGTGCCTGCCGCGCAAATGGAACTGTATGCGCTAGGCTATGACAAGAACGGCAAACCGGTGCGCGTCACGTCCGGCGCCCTGGATTCGCAGGCCTATGGCGTGAAAACCAGTGCAGTGGACATGCTGCGTTACGTGCAAGCCAACCTGAAGCCTGAAACGCTGGAAGCGGTACTGCAAAAAACCATCGCCAACACCCACACCGGCTACTACACGGTTGGCGACATGACCCAAGGTCTGGGTTGGGAAATGTACCGCTACCCGATCAACCTCAATCGCTTGCTGGCGGGCAACTCGACGGAAATGGCCATGCAGGCGCACAAGGTGCAGTGGCTGAATCCGCCGCAACCGCAACCGGAAGAGGTGTTGATCAACAAGACCGGTTCGACGGGTGGTTTCGGGACTTACGTGGCGTTTGTGCCGAGCAAGGACGTTGGCATCGTGATCATGGCCAACAAGAACTTCCTGATTCCTGAGCGGGTGAAAATAGCCCACAAAATCCTCAGCGCTGTCACTGACTGAAAATCAAAAGATCGCAGCCTGCGGCAGCTCCTACAGGATCGGGTTTCCACTCGGTCGATGTAGGAGCTGCCGCAGGCTGCGATCTTTTCGTTTCAGCCTTTAAAGCTGAGCCTACAACTTCCAGCCGATGACATCCATCAAGTCGCAGCTATCGCGCAACGGGATCGCTATCACCCGGGCGAAATCCTGCAGCAGCAAGGTGTCGTGGCCCTTGCCGTCACCGAGCGCCAGTGTCTCCATCAGTTGCGTGACACAGCGCAAACGGTAAGCCGCTGTGCCATGCAGCACATCTACCGGTGCTTCGCGGTCGATCAGCAGAGCGGGAATCTTGCAGTCAATCCCGGTCAGCGGAATATATCGCGTCATGTTTGAACCTCCCTGTTCAATGTTGCGTCGCCGCAGGTGGATCGAGATTGTCCAGCGCGCGGTTGACCAGCAACTCGCCGAGCACGGCCAACTGCTGAATCGACAAGGCGAGACTGCGCGGTGAACCTTGCAGTTCTGCAGCCAGATCGGTAGTCAGGACATTGAGTGAAGCGAGGGTTTCGCAAGCGTGGCAGAGCGGCGTGGGGGTATCGATATCAGGGAGGATGGTGAAGAGATGGCTGATGGGATCGGGGTGATGCGGGTTGCGTAATCGGGGGTTGTGGGCGTCGAAGGATCCTGAATCCATGGGGGATTCGGGAGGGTTTGGCGTTGGTTTTTTCATGTATGAAGTACCGTAGTGAACTGTAGGAAAAACTACCTTTCTCACTTCCACATGAGGGTGGCAGCTGTACGCAGGTGTGGAAGACCAGGCCAATCCACCAAAACCCGGCGCACTCGAAAGTGCCCCTGCGCACAGCCGCCAAAAACGCGGCGATGTTGACATAAATAACGTCGACATACGCTTTTGAGACATTGATGGATGTAACCGACAACCGGACTTCCACGTCCGACCACTGCTTTTTGCAGCGGCCAAAGAAGACTATCCCTCCTCCCCCAAGCCCACCAGTTCACCACCGCCGCCGCGACTTGCAGGAAAAATCCGACGAGTTTGAAGGGCATTGCGCCGGAGCATTCAGAAATAAAAAAGGGGCGAGAAGATTGAATCCTCTCGCCCCTTTTGACGTGAAATCGTCTCTACAACAACCAATCAGTCATCCGGCATTTCCGGCGGCTTGGCTGGTTTCGCAGGCTTGGCGGGTTTGGCGTTCTTCGCGCCTTTGGCAGGTTCCGGCGTAGCAGCAACTGGCGCCTGCGCCGCAGCGGCCGCTTCCTTCTCGGCCATCGGCATGGCATCGATGGTGTCGAAGATTTTCTTCAAGTCCACTGCTTTCGCTTCATCCCCGGAGGCCGAGAGCTTGGTCTCGCCGTCTTTGCCCACCAGGAACACTTTCGGATACGCCCCGGCGCCGAGCTTCAGCGAGCGCAGCAGCGCCATGGTGTCTTGCTGGCCCATGTCCTTGCCGTCGAGCTGGCCGGCCATGTTGAGGATGGTGTAGACCTTGATGTTGCGATCGGTGACGCCCTTTTTGTTGGCGGGATCCTCCAGCGACTTTTTCAGGGCTACCCACACGGGGTCGACCGTGCTTTGTGCGATCACGATCAGCGGTCGGGCGCGGCCCATATCCCCGGCGATGGGCGAATCGTTGTCAGCGGCGAACAAGGGGCCGGCGATCGCCAGCAAGAGTGTCAGGGTCAGTGACCTGATGAGCATGCGCATCTCCTTTTGATATCCACGCACTACTGATTGCGCATCGTGGCGATTGTTCCGGGACAACCCGGCAAATGGGTATCGCCTGTACAGAAGCTTAGGACAGGCACGACATTGCGCAACATCGCCGACGTGATCGCAACCCGGATTTGATTACCTTTTATGAGCGCATTAGGGTGGTGGTTCTGCCCATGAAATGGAGTTCACCCGCATGCACATCGATTACCTGTGCGATCACCCCGAATTGATCGAAGAACTGGCCACGCTCAACTTCGAGGAATGGGGCGAGTTCCGTCCCGGACAAACCGTCGAGGACCGTATCGAACACATGCGCGAATCCTGCGGCAAAGGTGCAGTGCCGAGTGTCGTGGTAGCGCTGGAGGGTTCGCGACTGCTGGGCGGCGCGCTGCTGATCGAAAATGATCTGAAGCTGCGCCCGAACCTGACGCCATGGCTGGCGGGGGTTTACGTCAAGGCTGAGGAACGCGATCGCGGGATTGCTTCGCAACTGGTCAATCGAGTGGTTGCAGAAGCGACGGCGCTGGGCGTGCCCGAGTTGTATCTGTACACCGACACGTCGCAGTCGCTGTATGCACGGCTGGGCTGGGAAGTGGTTGAGGAACTGGTGTACGAGGACTTGCCGGTGACGGTGATGAAATACACCACTTAAAACGCCAGTTTGTAACCGATCAGCACCAGCATCGTCGCCAGGCACGGGCGCAGTACTTCATCGGAAATGCGCCCGGTCAGGTGGCTGCCGAGCCAGATGCCTGGCAACGAACCCACCAGCAAAAAGCCCAGCACACCCCAATCCATGTTGCCCATGCTCGCGTGGCCCAGACCGGCGACCAGGGTCAGCGGCACGGCGTGGGCGATTTCAGTGCCGACCAAGCGACGGGTCGGCAGCAGCGGATAAAGGATGAACAACGCGACAGTGCCGAGGGCGCCCGCACCGATCGAGGTCAAGGCAACCATGGTGCCGAGGATCAGACCGGTGATGACGGTCATCATGTTCAACCGTGAACCGCTCGGGTTGTAGTTGCCACCGGCGCGTTTGTGGGCGAATTCGAGCAAGCGCTTCTTGAAGAAGATCGCCAACGCGGTGGCGAACAGGACGAAGCCCAGCGCCTGTTTGATGATGGCGTTCATCGCGTCCGGCGCGGTGTGCAGGGTGCTGAGGAACCACAAGGTCATGGCCACCGCCGGCACGCTGCCGAGGGTCAGCCAGCCAGTGATGGCCCAGTCGATGTTTTTGTTCTTGCGGTGAACGAGGACGCCGCTGGATTTGGTAATGGCGGCGTACAACAGGTCAGTGCCCACCGCCGTTGCCGGGTTGATGCCGAACCACAGCAGAATCGGCGTCATCAACGAACCACCGCCGACACCGGTCATGCCGACAATAAAACCCACCACCAGCCCGGCAATCACCAGGCCGAAATTCGCCAATTCCATTAACACGTCCAGAAAAACGACAGGAAAAATCTGGCCCGCAGCATAGCGATTTTTCTTATAACCACATATATCGATGCGGTCTATCGTTATGCCATATCGAACTCATCAACCCATATCACTTGGGAGCGAGCCTGCTCGCGAATACGGTGTGTCAGTCGACAGATGAGTTGAATGTTCCACCGCATTCGCGAGCAGGCTCGCTCCCACAGGGGTCGTGGGGTGGCTGATGAATCAGTGCACTCGCCGTCCCGGTTTGAAGCTGTGGGTTTTGTTGATCCACACCGTGGCCAGGGCAATCAGCGACAGAATCAGCAATGCCCACGGAAACGACATCGCCCCTGCCCGATCCAGCAGCAAGCCACCAAACAACCCGCCCCCGGCAATCGCCACGTTCCAGGACGTCGTGAGCATCGCCTGCACCACGTCGACGTGATCACCGGCCGAGTCCGCCGCCGAGGTCAGCAGCAACGTCGCCGAGCCGCCAAACGACAATCCCCACACCGCCATGCAGGCATAAATAATCAGCGGCGAAGGCGCCGCCAGCGCCAACACCAATGCCGTCAGCGCAAACACCGCGAGGCTGATCAGCGTCAGCCAGCGCAGCCAGCGATCCACCAGCATGCCGATGATCCAGATCCCCACCAGCGAACACAGGCCAAACACCAGCAGCACCAGATCGACCCGGTCAGCCAGCCCGGCCTGCATCAGAAATGGCGCAATGTATGTGTAGAGAATGTTGTGCCCGAGCATCCACGTCAGTACCACGAACAACACCGGCCGCACGCCCGGCAGGCGCATTGATTCGAGCAACGGCAGACGCTCATTACTGGCCTGCCCCGGACGATCCGGCACCGCGATAACAATCCACGCTGCAAGCACCAGCGCCAGCGCCGACATGATCCCGAACGACGCGCGCCAGCCGATCAGATTGCCCAGCCACGTCCCCGCCGGCGTGCCCAGCGACAACGCTACGGGCGTGCCGAGCATGGCAATCGCCAGCGCCCTCCCCTGTTGATGCACCGGCACGATTACGCGCGCATACCCCGCCATGATCCCCCACGACAACCCCGCCGCCATCCCGGCGAGGAAGCGCGAAGCCAAGGTCAGGCCGTAATGGCTGGAGAATGTGGTGACAGTGTTGAATATCAGAAACCCGCCAACCGTCATCAACAACACCCGGCGCCGAGGCCAGCCGCGCGTGGCGACGGTCAGCGGAATCGCCGCGACAATCGAACCGAGCGCATACAGCGTCACCAGTTGTCCGGCGAGCACCTCGCTGACATTGAGCCCGGCACCGATTTGCGGAAGTAGCCCGGCCGGCAGGGTTTCGGTGAGGATGGCGATGAAGCCGGTCATGGCGAACGCCAGCAACGCGGCATAGGGCAGTTTGTCCACACGGGCGGTGCGGTCGACGCGGCTGAAATCGGCGCTGGCGGGGTCGGTCATGACGGGGGCGGCTCCTTTTTGATCAATAGCGGTGACGGATTGTATACAAAAACAACCTCCACTATTCGAACAATGTGGGAGCGAGCTTGCTCGCGAATGCGCTAGTTCAGTCAACACTTCAGCTCCTGAAGGACCGCATTCGCGAGCAGGCTCGCTCCCACATTGGATCTCTGCACACCACAAACCATTGTGGAAGCTGCATAGATCGTCATCACCGCCCCATCAAATTCACTGCACCGGCAAGAAATTCAGGAACAGCAAACTCTGCGCGTAGTTAAGGCCGATCCGCCGGTAACGCTCGTCAAGCATCTGCGTGAGCAGATCCAGGCGCGCAACGATCTTGCTGAACTCGGTGGCGAAGCTCAGGTTGGTGCCCTCCTCCGAGATCTCATTGGAGAACAGCAGCGGCTGACCTTCCTTGTTCTGTCGCTGGGACAAAATCCACGTGGCTTTTTCGATATTGCGTGCAGCGTTGTGAACGAACGTCGGGTTGATCGCGTCCGTCATATAGAACTCGGTGCGATTGCCGTGGGCGGTGACCAGCATGCTGCCGATCGCATAAATGAACGCGCCGACGCGATCGCCGAGAAACTCCGGGCTCATCGCATAGCTGAGCGCCGCCAGGTCCTTGCGACCACCCAACACCGGCAGCGGCTGTTGCTGCTCGATGGCCATACGCACCTGCTTCACAGCGGCATGGATGTTGAGAAAGCCTGACTTGCGCAGCTCGTCCGGGTTGCGCAAGTACAGCTTGGCTTGCAAGCGGTAAAGACTGCTGAGGTTGTCGCGCATCGCCAACGTGGCCATGCGGTCGACGCTGGTCTGCAGGAATTCCTGTGGCTGACCGTCACGCATCTGATTGAAGAAGCCGTTGCCGTCCTGGTGACTGCAACCGCTGAACAGCAGCGACGACAAACAGGCCAGCAACAGGCACGGGCGGCGGAAAAAAGCAGCGATCAGGGCAAAAACTCTCGGCATGAAATCTCGAACAGGCACATTCCTGTGCGGCGGGAGTCACCGCATCCTGGCCATGGATAGAGCCGCCGATTGCGAAAAAGTGCAGTGGTGCGCACGACCAGCCGACCTTCGGCAATGCCTCCCCAACCAATTAGTCTGTCTTTATGGTTGAAATAAACGACTAATCAGCTATAAATTTTCTTCCAAACCACAAATAGAATGACTAGTTGCCGTGTAGGAGCTGCCGAAGGCTCGGGCCACGTTCGGACGATCTTTTGACGTTAGGGTTTAGAAGCAAGATCAAAAGATCGCAGCCTCCGGCAGCTCCTACACAGGGTCAGCAGCAATTTGAAAACAACAACAAAAAGGAAGGTCAACCATGCTTCAATCCCGTCACCTGCTCTCCGGCCTCGGACTGTCCCTGATGATCGCCACCCTCTCCGCCAACGCGGCCGGCCTCAGCGCCGAACACAAAGCCTTCGGTAAAACCAATGACGGCACGCCCGTCGAGCAATACATCCTGCGCAATAGCCACGGCATGCAAGCCACCGTCATCACCTACGGCGCGACCCTGCAATCGCTGAAAGTGGCGGACAAGCACGGCAAACTCGACGACGTCGTGCTCGGCTTCGACGATGTGCAGGGCTATCAGAAAGGCACCGCCTACTTCGGCGCGACCATCGGCCGTTTCGGCAATCGCCTCGCCGAAGGCGCGTTCGAACTCGACGGCAAGCGCTATCAAGTGCCGCAGAACGACAAAACCAACGCACTGCACGGCGGCACGCAGGGCTTCGACAAGAAAGTCTGGAAAGCCCAGGAAACCAAGGACAAGGACTCAGTCGGCGTGACCCTGACCTATCTGTCGGCGGACGGTGAAATGGGCTTTCCCGGCAACCTCACCACCGAAGTGACCTATCGCCTCACCGACAACAACGAACTGCGCATCGACTACAAGGCCAGCACCGACAAACCGACCGTGCTCAACCTGACCAACCACAGCTACTTCAACCTCGCCGGCGCCGGCAATGGCGACATTCTCAAACAGGTCGCCACCCTGCACGCCAGCCATTACACCCCGGTCACCGCCAAACTGATCCCGACCGGCGAACTGGCACCCGTGGCTGGCACGCCGATGGACTTCACCAAGCCGACCGCGATTGGCACGCACATCAAGGCTGATCATCCGCAGTTGAAATTTGCCGAACCGAAACAGGGTGGCTTCGATTTCAACTGGGCGCTGGATACCAAGGGCGATATCAAGAAAGTCGCCACGGAGGTCAGCGATCCACAGTCCGGGCGCGTGCTGCAACTGTTCACCACGGAGCCGGGGGTGCAGTTCTATACCAGCAACTTCCTCGACGGTACGGTCAAGGGCAAGGGTGGCAAGGTGTATCCGCACTGGGGCGCGTTCACCCTGGAGACTCAGCATTATCCTGACTCGCCGAATCAGCCGGATTTCCCGAGTACTCGGCTTGATCCGGGGCAGACCTACAGCCACAGCGTGGTGTTGAAGTTCTCCGCCAAGTAAAAACGAAGATCAAAAGATCGCAGCGTGCCGCAGCTCCTACAGTTAAGCGTTTTCCTGTAGGAGCTGCGGCACGCTGCGATCTCTTTGCTTTTTGAACCCCTGAGCTATCCTGCTGCCCACTAAAAGGTATCGACACATTCAGCAAGGAGGTTTGCATGCGTACCCTCGAATTGGCCGGCGTCCAGGTTCCAGTCATTGGCCAAGGCACCTGGCGCATGGGCGAAGACCGCTCGGCGCACAAGCGTGAAGTGGCGGCGCTGCGCACGGGGATCGAGCTGGGCATGACCCTGATCGACAGTGCCGAAATGTACGCCGAGGGCGGTGCCGAAACCGTGGTCGGCGAGGCCATCGCCGGCCTGCGCGATCAGGTCTTTCTGGTGAGCAAGGTCTACCCGCACAACGCCAGCCGCAAAGGCATCCCGCAAGCTTGCGAGCGCAGTCTGCGGCGGCTCGACACCGACTATATCGACCTCTATCTGTTGCATTGGCGCGGCCAGTATCCGCTGGAAGAAACCGTCGAAGCCTTCGAACGCCTGCGCGAGGACGGCAAGATCGGCCGTTGGGGCGTGTCGAACTTCGATGTCGACGATCTCGAAGAGCTCTCCAGTTCGGCCTGCGCGACCAATCAGGTGCTCTACAACCTCGAAGAGCGCGGTATCGAATTCGATCTGCTGCCGTGGTGCCAACATCAGCGCATGCCGCTGATGGCCTACTGTCCGATCGGCCAGGGCGGTGCCATGCTCGCCGAGCCTGTATTGAAAGACATTGCCGCTCGTCATGGCGTAACCCCCGCGCAGGTTTCGCTGGCGTGGATTCTGCGTCAGGATGGTGTGATTGCGATTCCCAAGGCTGTGCGGCCGGAACACGTGCAACTCAATGCACAAGCCGCGCAACTGCAACTGGAGGCCGGGGATCTGGCGGCGCTGGACCAGGTGTTTCAAGCGCCACAACGCAAGCAGCGGCTGGCCATGGTCTGAGCCAGCGGCTGGCGAGGGCTTCGCGATGAGAAGCACTGATCAGTACGACCCGTTCAACCTGCAACGTTTTGTCCAGGCCCAGGAACCGGTGTTCGAGCGCGTGCAACGCGAACTCGACGAGGGCCGCAAACGCAGCCACTGGATGTGGTTTGTCTTTCCGCAATTCGCGGGCCTGGGCGGCAGTGAAATGTCCCGGCGCTACGCCATCGGTTCGGCTGAGGAGGCCCGGGCTTATCTGGCCCACGAGCTGCTCGGCGCGCGCCTGCGTACCTGCACGCAGTTAGTGCTGAAGGTGCAACAGCGCTCGATCGCGGAGATTTTCGGCCATCCCGATGACCTGAAATTTCATTCCTCGATGACCCTGTTCGCCCAGTTTGCCGCTGAAGACAGTGTGTTCACGCAAGCGCTGGAGCGCTACTTTCACGGAATTCTCGATGAATGGACGCTGCAGTTGCTCGACTCAAAACAGGCCCAGTTGCCCCCCGATCAGGGTTGAGAAATCGTCGTCGACAAACGGCAGAATCGCGTCCGCCACCGGTTGCAGCTGCCGGGTTATGTAGTGGTCGTAATCGATGGCGGCGCGGCGCACTTCCAGCGGTTCCGGGCCGGCCAGGGTGATGACGTAGCTGATCCAGCCACCGTTCTGGTATTGCCGCGGTCGCCCGTGTTGCGCGTTGTAATCGTCGGCCAGCCGTGCGGCGCGCACATGAGGCGGCACGTTGCGTTCGTAGTCGTCGAGAGTGCGGCGCAGGCGTTTGCGGTAGACCAGTCGATCGTCGAATTCGCCAGCGAGGGTTTTACGCACATAGTCGCGCACGTAATCCTGATAGGGCTTGCGCTGGAAAATCCGCTCGTAGAGTTCCTGCTGAAATTGCCGGGCCAACAGCGACCAATCGGTGCGCACGGTCTCCAAGCCTTTGTAGACCATTTCATCGCTGCCGTCGGCGCGGGTGACGAGGCCGGCATAACGTTTTTTGCTGCCCTCCTCCGCGCCGCGAATGGTCGGCATCAGAAAGCGTTTGTAGTGAATTTCGAATTGCAGCTCCAGGGCGCTTTCCAGCCCATATTCATCGCGCACATGCGCGCGCCACCAGTCGTTGACGTGCTTGACCAGCGCATGACCGATATTCGCCGCTTCTTCCTGTCCGTGCGGGCGACGCAGCCAGACAAACGTCGAGTCGGTGTCACCATAGATCACCGCGTGGCCCTTTTCTTCGATCAGCTTGCGCGTGCGCAGCATGATTTCGTGGCCGCGCAGGGTGATCGATGAGGCCAGCCGCGTATCGAAGAAGCGGCAACCGCTGGAGCCGAGTACGCCGTAGAAGGCGTTCATGATGATTTTCAGTGCCTGCGACAGCGGTGCGTTGTGCTCGCGCTTGGCGGTCTCGCGGCCCTCGGCAACCCGCGAGACAATCGACGGCAAGCAATGCCGGGTACGCGAGAACCGCGCACCTCGGAAGCCCGGCACGGAGTCGGCATCGTCCGGATGCTGCAAACCTTCGATCAACCCCACCGGGTCGATCAGAAACGTACGAATGATCGACGGATACAGACTCTTGTAATCGAGCACCAGCACCGATTCGTACAACCCCGGTTGCGAGTCCATGACAAACCCGCCGGGGCTGGCCTGCGGCGGATTGGTGCCGAGGTTCGGCGCGACAAAACCCTGGCGGTGCATCAACGGCATATATAGATGAGTAAACGCCGCCACCGAGCCGCCGCTGCGATCGGCCGGCAGTCCGGTGACACTGGCGCGCTCGAGCAGGAAGGTCAGCAACTCGGTCTTGGCGAAAATCCGCGTGACCAGTTCGCAGTCCTTGAGGTTGTACTTGGCCAGCGCCGGTTTGTCCTCGGCGAACATGCGGTTGATTTCGTCCATGCGCTGGTACGGGTTGTCGATGGACTTGCCTTCACCGAGCAGGGTCTGCGCGACGTTTTCCAGACTGAACGAAGGGAAACTCCAGGTCGCCGAACGCAGGGATTCGATGCCATCGATGATCAGTCGCCCCGCTGCCGAGGCGAAGTAGTGATTGCGGCTGCCGTGTTCGCGCCATTGCATCTCTTCGCCGCCACGGCCGATTTTCAGCGGCACACCGAGGCGCCGCGCGTGTTCGTGGAGGATGCGCAAATCGAACTGCACGACATTCCAACCGATAATCGCGTCGGGGTCGTGGCGGGCGAACCAGTCGTTGAGTTTCTTCAGAATGACCGTGCGCGAGTCACAATATTCGAGATCGAAATCGACGAGGCTGGCGTCGCCGTTCGGCGCGCCGAGCATGTATACCTGACGCTCGCCGCAACCTTCGAGGGCGATCGAATACAACTCTCCGGTTTCGGTGGTTTCGATGTCCAGCGAAACCAAGCGCAGCTTCGGTCGGTAATCGGGGTCAGGTTTGAGCTGCGCGTTGAGGAATACGCCGTCGGCATCAGGCGTGCCGCTGAACCGCACCGGCGCGGTGATAAAGCGCTCCATCAGATAGCGCTCCGGCGGGCGTACGTCGGCTTCGAAGACGTCGACCCCGTTGCGGTTGAGCGCGGTTTCCAGGCGCATCAATTGGCCGTGTTGCTGACAATACAGACCGAGCACCGGGCGATGCTCGAAATCCTGCAGGGCCAGCGGGCGCAGTTCGACATTCTTCTCGCCATGCAGCAGGCGTTCGGCCGCTTCGCGCTGCTCAGCGGGGATAAACGCCACCGACGGCTGATGCGGCAAACGCACACGGCGCGGCCCGGCGTCAGTCGCCAGCCAAAACTCGACTTCGGTGCCGGCCGGGGTATCGCGCCAATGCCGGGTCAGGACGAAGCCCTGCGGTAGATCCACCACTGCAACCTCAGGAATTGAATCAGAGGGGCATTCTACGCGGCATTGCCTGGGATGACTCTGGCGATAAATACCCGCCAGCCACGGAAAAATTCGGTAAATGACGTTTTTTGCGTGTTATCTGCCGCTTTGCCACCTTGCCCTGCGTGCTTGCGTCTACGATGCTTGGATAACAACGACAACACCTGAGTAACCGCCATGAAGACCGTCGCCCAACTGCTCAAGCTCAAAGATCAGAAAAATCAGGAAGTGCACCAGATCAAGCCTGATCACATGGTGCTCGAAGCGCTGATGAAGATGGCCGAGAAAAACGTCGGCGCCTTGCTGGTGGTCGAAGACGAAAAAGTGGTCGGCATCATCAGCGAACGCGACTACGCGCGCAAACTGGTGCTGCATGGCCGCTCATCCGTGGGCACGCCGGTGCGCGACATCATGGTGGCGAACGTGATCACCGTGGACACCCATCAAACCGTCGACACCTGCCTGGGCATCATGTCCGACAAACGCCTGCGCCACTTGCCGGTGGTAGAGAACGGCAAGTTAATTGGCTTGCTGTCGATCGGTGACCTGGTCAAGGAAGCGATTGCCGAGCAGGCGGAGCTGATCAAACAGCTGGAGCAGTACATTCGCGGGGAATAACCCCTCAAGTTCCCCCCAACCCCCTGTGGGAGCGAGCCTGCTCCGGGCGGCGTTCCGACGAAAGCGGTCTGTCAGTAAAAAATGCTGCGACTGACAAGACGCTTTCGCGAGCAGGCTCGCTCCCACATTTGGTTTTGTGGTGAATTCAGGCGGGCCAATGCCGGGCGAACACCGGTGCCAGCACCGGGTGCCGGTCAATCCGCTGCAACCACGCATAAAACCCCGGTCGCGTCTGACGCAAATGCTCGCGACTGCCCGCCCAGCGTGTCACCACGGCCGCCAGCACATCCAGCGCACCGGGTGTTTCGTCATCCAGATACAGCTCGGCAGAAAACTGGTCGGCAAACACCTCCCAACTCCAGTGCAATCGCTCACGCGCTCCGGCGATCAGATTCTGCCGCGAGGCTTCGTCAGGCATCAGCAGCCAGCGCTCTGGATAATCAATGACGCCAATCGCCGCGTAACAGTTGCTGACGATGTAGACCAGACCGCGAATCGCCTGATCACGATCATTCGCCTTGGCCGGCAGCAGGCCGGACTTGGGAAACGTCAGGCCCAGATGAATCAGGATCGCCGCGCTCTCGGTGATGGCGCTGCCATCGGGCAGTTGCAAGGTCGGTATCTGCTTGAGCGGATTGAGCTGGGCCAGCGCCTCGGCGGCTTCGCTGCTGGCCTCGATATCAATGAAACGGTAAGCGATCTGGCACAGCTCCAGCGCCGCTTCGATGGCGGCTGCGCCTGAATTTCTGTGCCCGTAGAGCTGGTACATATCCAATCCCCCCGAAAAGACCATTGCCACAGGGTAGATGGCTGTAGCGTGGGTGTAGAAAAAATCTGTCTGTGTATCGGTTTTGGCACGGTTTTCCCATGCACTCGCGACTTGCGAATTCAAACCTCGCAAAACAGTGCTGGCGGTGCCCATCCCGCACCAAGAGCAATCATCGAACGTTATCCGCGTTCTTGTAAGGTGCGATACCGAACCAAAAGTTCGCGTATCCGAGCTGGCAACAAGGAGTTCACCGCGTGAATCTTCAAACGCTCTGCCGCATCACAGCCTCTTTGCATTTATCCGTTCGCCGCCGAGTTCATCCGAACAGTCCCGGCTACCTTCACTCTTACTTTATTACCTGACACCTCGACAGCGCACTGCGTTCGGCAATGAGTTATTGGCCGACGGCAGCGTGCTATTTATTTTTTAAATAAGACTCGGGCAGTTATTGCACAAATGCAGTGTGCATCGAACGACAGCAGGATTGTCGAACAATAACTTTTAGTGCCATTGCAAGTGCACCAAAACTGCTCCACGGGCTTGCACTATTCAATACTTAAAACAGTGATTTCATTTAAACAACAACAAGGAACATGCCCCGTGAGCCGCTAAAACATTGACCCGCACCAATTCAGTCCGCCGCGCACCAGCAAGTGCCTTGGCCGCCAGTTGCGCAGCCGCTCTATCCCGCCAACCCGCGTGATATGGCGCACAGCCTGACTCGCCTGTGAAAAAGCTCCCTCAACCGGAGTAACGGCAATCTGCGCGCCATGGAAAAACCACGACAAGGGTAAAACTTATATAAATGCGACATGGGTAACACTCATGAAATACGCACTCTACATTTCAGCAACATGTGGCACAGCGGTTGCTATATGTAACAAGCATGAGACACCGACAGTGCACTCACGTAATAGAAGAACAACCAGGGAATGGCCAATGAACACTCGAAGTCGCTGACGCTAAGCCAGTAAGTTTGCACAAGCCTTGTTAACCGGATAGTTGAACTATCGGCTTCTGCACACCTTGAAGAAAGTTGCACCCACCCACTCGAATATCCCCTGGATGTTCGGACGGCACCTTATTGCCCTTCATCAACCCGAGGGAGCTTTAATGAACGATGCGGTAAAGCACAGATCCCTGCCGGGGCCGTTGCGCGAAGCGCCAGTCCCGCCGCCACCGGGCAAGCCGGCATTCAAAGCCAATACCTCGCAACCCGGCAGCCTGAATAAACAGCAAATGGTGTTGCTGGTCGCTGTGTCGGCGCTGATACATGGCGGCGCCTGGTGGTTTCTCCAGCAATCCAAAACAGAGCCATTGCCAACGCCGCCGCAGATTCCGGAAATGACCGTCGAGCTGACCAGCCCGACGCCACCGGCACCGCCCACCCCGGAACCGCCACCGCCGCCCCCTCCGCCACCGCCGCCGGAACCTGAACAACCGGTGGAAGACGAAGACGCGGTCAAGCCACCGCCGAAACCGGTGGAGAAGCCCAAGCCGATCGAAAAACCGAAACCGGTCGAGAAGCCGAAACCGGTAAAGAAGGTCGAGCCGCCGAAAGCGCCGCCCGCTCCGGCGCAACCCGCGGCGCCTGCCGCACCAGCCACACCTAGCGCACCCCCGGCC
>NZ_CABVHJ010000020.1 GCF_902497745.1 Pseudomonas fluorescens | reverse complement strand
CACCGGCGCGGATCTCGATCCCGCACAAAAACAGTACCCTGCGCGCCTTGGCCAAACGCACGGCGATGTATTCCTACCAAGTGCTGCGCGCGGGCGTTCCAATCGAGAACTACCAATCCAAGTCGCGCGCCTACAGCATCATCGGCGAGGCCTCGCGCCTGGCCGCGCCCATCGCCCTCGACAAGAGCGGTGGCGCAATTGACCCCGACCTCACCGAATACCGCATCCGCATTCCCTACGACCCGCTGATCACCCCGGACAACGCGATCGAACTGAAATGGTTCGGCACCCGGTCCGACCTGACCACCTACGATCCGGAACTGGACTGGTATTTCCCGACTGAAGACGAGGCCAATGACCGCAACGGTTTCATCATCACTATCGAGGGCAAACATGGCAAAACCCTGGAGGGCGGCACGCTGGATCTGTCGTACAACCTGCTGACCGATGAAGACGGCACCATCACCCGCCGCGCTTCCCTGCACGCGGCGCTGTTGAACGTTGGTGAGCCGCAACGCGAACTGGTCAAACCCATCGTGCTGGGTGAAAAAGATGGCGTGCTCGAACCCAAAGACCTGCCCGGTGGCACCAGCAAACTCACCGCCCCACGGCCGGTGGCTGTTCCGAGCGAGGCCAACGATATCGTCACTTATTTCTGGATCGTAGAAGGCAATGAGCCTGTTACCGACTTTAAAAACCTCAACGCACTGTCCAAGGACAAGGACGTCGATTTCCCGCTGAACGCGGCGTTTGTGGCGCAGCACATCGAGCCTGATCGCGGGAAAAAAGTGCAGGTGCACTACGAAATCTTCCGGGCGGCCAGCAACACCACCAGTTATCCCAGCAATCCGCTGTATTCGAATGTGCGTAACTTGACCGTGACCGAAGCCACCGCCCCGACACTGACCTCCGTGAAGGGCTCGGTGAGCGATGCCGAAATCCCTAATGCAGGTTTCACGGTAGAAACCGCAGTAAAACTGTCAGGCGTCGCCGCCAGAGGTCAGCAAATCGAAGTGTTCGACGGTGCAACTTCAAAAGGCAATGCGACTGCCGATCCCGCAACAGGCAAATGGGAGCGGCTGGTTTCAGGCCTGAGTGTGGCTGCGCACAGCTTTAAGGCCAAGGCCTTGTATGGCACGGGGGCGGAGTCGGCGGTCAGGACACTGACCGTGGGTCCCGAACTTGTAGTGGACGTCACCCCGATCCAATTATCTTGGCAAACACTATCGATCGTAGGTACAGGACTGCCTTGGAGACCGACCGGCGCAATACCTCCTCACTCCCTGACGTCCAGAAATGCCACAGGCGGAACCCCCCCCATTACCTACACATCATCCAAGCCGGAAATCGCAACAGTAAATAGTAACGGAGACATCAGAGGACTAATCACAGGTACTGCCACGATCACGATTCGGGATTCAGTTGGTCAAACCAAGGTGATCGAGGTCACGGTCGCGCACCAGAAACGCAGACTCCTTTGGAATAGAACGCAGATGACCCATGCACAGGCCTTCGCATGGGCACAAACAAATCCAGGATATGCCCCTTTTTTTCGCTCATCAGACGTAATAGGCGATTACACCGGATATCAAGATATTCATAAAATATATTGGGGGTACGCGCCTAATCCCGCCGGATGCGGTGGTTCTACGACACATCAAAATCAAGGATATCTTTTGGATGGATCGACATGGACCGGGTGCGTTCACTCGTCAACCTTGGGCACTTGCATGATAACCATCCCGGACTGACAGCCATGGCTGAACGGAGCCAGATTCCGTTTCCCGCTTTTCAAATCAAAAAGATAGCAGGCTTCGGCTGGATTCTCTCAGGAAGCAAAAGAAAGGGACGAAGAAAGGGGACACTACAAAGGGGACAGATTTATTTAACCAATGATTTGAACAGCGGGGCTTGATCGAGGTTTATTCTGCTGACCCGGATGGCCCTTTCGCGAGCAAGCTCGCTCCCACAGGGAAACGCATTCCAAATGTGGGAGCGAGCTTGCTCGCGAAGGGGCCAGTGAAGTCAGCGCAAATCGCCTTTTAAACTCAGGCGTTTAAAGGACACCTTCAGACACGCCTTTCAGGCTACAAATTCTTGCGCCATTGCCTACAGCTACGCCAGAATCCGCCGGCTTGTGCACCTTGGGCTCGGGTTCTATTGTGGATCGGTCGCTGACGAATCAGCGATCGGGTTTAGCGACCCGGACCATCTCAGTGCATCAGCGTTCGTGGCTTCGTTGTGGGACTCTTCGCCCGCAATTACGTTATGGCGGCTGTATGCGGGAGACCTTTGGGTCTACCGGGGTGCCTGTGACCGGTTCGCTAACCTGCGTACAGCTGCCACCTTCACCTGTTTAGCGACAGGGAAAGAGTGGCTCCATAACCTCAGGAGCTTCACCATGATCAAACCAACGCCAAACCCGCCCGAAACCGACCTCACCTCCCCCTACGAATCCCTCGATTCAAAAAAACTCCACGAAGCCGCCGACCGCGCCCTCGATCACTACCTCTGCCCACCCGGCTCCACCCCACCGCCACGCAAAACCCGCCGGATGTACGCCGTCACCACCGACTTCAAAAACGAGGAACTGCTGGCCGATGCCAGCGAAACACTCGCCTCAGCCCGAACCATCGCCCATGACTTCGCCCACCTCATCCCCGCTTCACAGCGCAGGACGCTGTTGGGGATTGCGCAATTGATCATGCTCGGCGAGCTGGCGGTGAATCGAGTGATGGATAATCTGGAGTTGCCGCAGTAGCGCGCCCCTCGGTGATCGTCCCCACGCTCTGCGTGGAAACGCAGCCCGGGACGCTCTGCGTCCCATCCAGAGCCGAACGCGGAGCGTCCGTTGAGGCATTCCCACGCAGAGCGTGGGAACGATCAGAAAGAAACCGCTGCTCCGTTGAATCGGGGCGGCGGTTTTTGCGCTTCAGCGCCTTTGCGATCGATTGCTCAATATCGGGGGATTTTAGGGACAGGGGACGGATTTATTTATCTTTGTAGGAAAACACAGCCGGCTTTGTAGGCAGTAAATATGAAAAATGCATAGGTGGAATACGCCTACAGCGGCGGTCGAGATTACCGGACAACAGAGGGAAACGTCTGGCAGATTTAAAGGGTGCGCCTGCAGATACTGGGCTCCGTTATCCCATGGAACCCCAAGGGCTCATGGGGAGCATCGTCAGCCAGTGACGACAATGGGCCATTCCCCCTTAAACTGCCGAGATTGATCACGGAGATCACTATGAGCATATTACTTTCCCCGTTTTACTCTGACTTCGAATCCGAAGAAGGGGCCGAGAGCTACGATCGCTGGTTTCGTGCAGAAGTACAGGATGCACTCGATGATCCTAGTCCTGGTATTCCCCATGATGAGGCTATGGCGATGCTCGACCAGATGCTGGAAGAGATGCGCAGGAAGCGTCGCTCTGCTGCTTGAATGGAGCAGCAAGTCCTCGCGTCAACTGGCTGACATCTTCAAGTACATCGAGCAACACAACACCAACGCTTCAATTTCGCTAAGACACAAGGTTGGTGCGGCAGCACAACGGCTTTCATCAATACCTTACGGTTACCGACCTGGCCGAGTGCCTGGTACTCGTGAGATGGTGATTCATCCGAACTATCTGCTGGTCTATCGAGTGAACAGGCGCATCAAAATACTGACCTTAGTCCACACTCGACAACAATACCCACTACCTCATCGACATAAAAAAAAGGGCGACCAACCGGCCGCCCAAAAGTACTACACGAGAGTCTTTTACAACGTCAGTTGCCCACGTTCCTCCTCGGTCAACTGCTGTTTCGCCTGTTCATCCAGCGCCCCGGCGCCCAACACCTGCACCGGGCTGTTCGGGTTGTAACCCGCTGCCGGTGCACGGCTGGCACCATCACGCGATGGCGCGAGTTGTTCGTTGCCGAAGCTCAGCACCTGCACGGTGAACACCGACGCCTGATTCTGCCGCGCTGCAGCCTGCTGCTGACGGGCGACGTCCTCTGCTGCTTGCGTCGCCGACGACGCAGCGGAACTGGCTGAAGTAATCGCCCCGGTATTCACCGCCGACACCACCGGCACACCCGTTGCCTTGCCCTGCACCGAAATGTTGGCAGCGTTGACCACCGTCAGCGCGGCGATGTTGACGTTGCCCGACACACGAATCCCCGCCTCGCCGGCATCGATGGTGCCCAGTGGCGCGATCAGGTCGATGTCGCCCGGTGCCACTTCGGCAATCGGGTTGAGCGTGGCGATACCCGCGCCGGTGCTTGGCACCGATGGCGACAGTGTGACGTTGCCCCAAGTGTCGTAAACCCGTTTCGGCGGGGTGTAGACCACGGTGGTTTTCGAGCCGCGACCGGCGTTGATATCGCCCTCGGCAGACCAGCCGAGAATCGAGCCGCCGAAGGTGGTCATGATCCGGCTCTGACCGAGCAGAATGCTGCCCTGCGAATAGAGCTGAATGTTGCCCGAGCCCTGAGTGATGATCCCTGCGGTGGACGGTGGCGCCGCGCCTTCGATGCCAAACACCTGACCGCCCCCCGGCGTGAGCATCTGGATGTCACCGCCGAACAGAGTCTTGACCCCTGCCCCGCCGTACATCGTGATATCGCCATCGTAACGAATCGGATTGCCCGCCACATCGGTGCTCGGGAACAGCGCCGCAATGGCGTTGCGACCGCGCAGGTAACTGCCTTTGCGCGGGCCGTCGACATCGTTATATTCCAGGCCACCGGCACGCAGTTCGGCGAAGTACACCTGCCGCGCGAAGATCGCCTGTTCGGCGCTCGGCAGCGCGGCGTAGAACGCTTGCGCCTGTTCGGCGTTGCCGCTGAAGCCGTAACCGAGGGTCAGCCAGCTCTGCAGCTCGTCGAGGTAAGTCTTGACCACTTTGCCCGGTTGCGCGCTGAGGGAGGCATCCGCACTGGCGACGTTCAGCGGGTTCAAGTAGCGCGCGATGAACCGTGAATAATCCGGCCCCTGCGCGCCGACGCCAGCCTGCAAGACCACGCTCGCGCCTGGTCGCTGATCACCTGGCAACAACGAGCCAAGGCTAGTGATGCTGGCCCGGTCCTCCATGAGGATGTTGCGCCCGGCATTGACCTCGAGGGTGCCGGGGCCGGCGATATCGAAGCTGCTGTAGAGAATGTCGCGACCTGCTGACACCCGCGATACATCTCGCGGATCGTTATGAACGAACAGGTTGCCGGTCGAGGTGATGCTCTCCCGACCCACGCCCATCTCATCGGGCTGTACGGTCGTCGGTTGGCCCAGGTTGGTCCCGGACGCCACGATGTCACGTCCGGCAATCATCCAGACGGAGCCCGCTGCTTCGTACCAGGTGCGTTTCGACGTAGCGAAATTCAACGTTTCGCCACTGCGTATCCCCACCAGGTCGCCGGTCAAGGCATAGAACCGTGCCGGCCCCTGTACATCACTCAAACCGGAATAGCTGTCGGCACCATAAGCGAATAATGGATAACGCAAATTGCCGTCCGGTTTAACGCCGTCACTGCCGTAGTTGCTGTTGAGTGGCGTGTTCGGGTTATTACTGGCAAAGGCGAGGAATGACGGCCTGAACGGCGTGGCGATGGCCAGCGGGCTTGCACCTGACTGATTGATCGCGTAGCCGCCGGCGTAGATGGAGTCGCCAGCCAACAGTTCGAGTTGTCCGGATGTCGAAGGGGCCAATAACAGTGAATAAGCGGTTGTCCGCGACAAGTCGCGCTCGCTGTACGCCGCCGATGGACCGGCGTAAATCGACCCCTGGGCAGCCACAGCCCGAAGAATCGACGGGTACACAAAACGTCCATCGGTGGGCGACGAATTGGCGCCGCTCACAGGGGCGAGACTCGAATCGGCCTCGGCCAATTGAGTGCTGGGAGTGAGATTGCCTCCGGCGGAAAACAGATCGATTGCAGTGTGATCGGTCCATAGCGAGAAGCCGCTCAGGATACCGCCAGTACGGATATTGCCGTTGTTGTCGAGAAGTGGCGTGGCATTGAACAGGCCCACACGACCGGGATCGCCCGCGCCGCCCAGCACCAGGTCACCACGGGTGCTGAGGCTCATGCCCGAGTCGCCGGGAATCAGCACCAGGCCACCGGAGGCGTTACTGGTGGTCGAGCTGAATGGATCCAGCGGGCGGGTTTCGCGGACATCATGCGACCGGGAAAAGGCACCGTATTGCAGGTTGATGCCGCCCAGTGCCCCTCCTGTCAATTGCGCCGCGCCACGCAAATTGATCAGTGCACCTTGCAGGTCATGTCTGGGTTGCCCGGTCCCGTTGTCTCCGGCCCGCGCCTGCAGCGAAGGGTTGAGTGCACCACCAATGCGAATGTCCATGTCGCCGCCGCCGGTCATCTGCACGCTGCCATCGTTGGCGACACGTCCGGTGCTGCCTACGGCAACGATAAGTCCTTGGCTGCGCGGATAATTACCCGCATCGCCCAACGGCCTGAGCATGCCGGCGTCGCCACCGGCACGCAGACTGATGTTACCGCCGCCCAGGGTGCCGAATCCGGTAAAGCCCATCAGATACGGTTCGGTATTACCGTCAGGTGTCAGCAACTGCGTGGCGTAGCTGCCGAAGTTGATCCACCAGGCCGTGGGCACATCCGGGTTGCCCGTGCCTTGGCGCCACAGCCAGCTGCCCACTGACGCACTGGCGATCTGCTCGCGGAAACCACCATTCAACGATTGCGTTTTCGCACCGACGGAATCTCCGGAAATCGACCCACCGGCATTGATGTTCAAATTGCCGCCCAATTGCGGATACCAGGCCTGATAGAGGCTGGCGCTACCGCCGTCGACCCATTTTTCATAAGCGGAACCGGCCGTGCCCAACACCGAATTGTTATCCGAAAGATGCCCTCGCGGCTGGTTATAGAGCGGATCGATATCCGCTGACTGTGTGCCGGCGGTATACACGCCGAACGGTGAATCCATGCTCAGATTGCCTGCAGCGATGAGGTCGAGATCACCCGCGCCGGTGCGTAAAACACTGAACATCTGCGTATGGGCTTTGGCCGTTTTCCCGGGATTGTTGCCGATACACAGTTCCGGCTGTAGATCACAAATGAATTGAGCTTCTTCGGGAACCGGCTCGTAGTCCGGCCCCGCTCCACTGCCTGGCGCCCAGACCCAACGGGCCATGGGTACACACAAGTCGGCAATCTGCTGGCAATACTCGAGCATGTCATCAGGCACTGGCTCGTAGGGGGTAAAGAAGGGGTTATCGGGTGCCCAGACAAGCTTCCCCGCCGCGGTCGTGATGTTGACGCCGTAATGACTGTCCGCCAAGCGCAGATGACCTTCAGGGGTCAGCGGTTTAACCGCACGGCTGTCGGCAGCATCCAGATCTGCACCGGCCACCACGCGCATCGACCACGAAGCGCTGCCCGACGGTAGCATGCTGGCCACCGCCCAGTTCTTGCCTTGTTGTGTGCCGTTGAACGGACGCAATTCGATCAGCGAAGTGCCTTCGGCGAGCTTCACATCGGTCATCGACGGAATCAGCGAACCGCGCAGCAAGGCCAGCTCGCCCTTTAATTTCACGCCGGAGAAGGTAATCAGATCCGCGTTGTAAACGCTTGGCAACGGCACACCCTTGGGCCAGTTCATCGCCTGCAGGGCAGTAGCCTTGTTCAATCGAATGCCGGCACCCAGGCGTGTTGCGGCAGGCAGCGTCACGCTGTCGCTGAGCAGCGTACCGGCAGCGTACAGCAGGTTACCGTTCTGGTCGTGAATCGCCCCCGCCAGCACAGTGCCCGCGCTGAAAGTGTACGCCTCACCCAGCACCGCCTGCGTCGGCAACAACGTGCCACTGGCCAAAACCGCGCCCTGGATAGTCACGTCGTAATTGAGGGTGGCGCCTATCGGGAATTGCGTGCCTTCGGCCAGCGAAACTCCGCTACCCGGCACGATCAGGTCGCCACCAAACGGCTGCACACCGGCAATCAGTTTCCAGCCGGCGTCATCCTGGGTTTCCGGTGGCGGTGCGAAGCCATCGTTGATGCTGCCGTAGATGTCGAGATTGCCACCGGCGCGAATGATCAGACTGCCGGCCTCCCCTGACCCGTAGATCGACGGATTCAGGCGCGTGTGTGGATTCAGGCTGGCGTAACGGTAACCGGACAAATCCAGATCACCCTCCACCACCAGGTCACCGTCAGCCGTCTTGCTGGCGATTTCCACGCCCGGGCGCAGGTGGAACGCGTCGGCGTAGGTGGCGTTATTCAGCCCGGCGAGTTTGCGTTGCAGCAGATCACTGTTATTGAGCGCTGCATTGATGAAGGTGTCGCTATCAGCGTGAATGCGATCGAGCATGGCCTGATCGATGACTTGATACGGTCGGCCAGTGACCGCCTGATCGGTTCCATCGCGAGCATCGGTATAGCGGCGCACGCCATTGAGGCCGATGGACCGCGCGCCCTGAATGGTCATTGCACCACTGGCGTCGATGGCGATGTCATTGCTGCCCAGACGCGGCGCGTTCAGCTCCAGCGTGCCACGCAGCATTCCATCGTTTTGCCCCGCCAGATAGCCGGGCACTGCGTCAGTACCGTGACGCAGATCGATCCGCGCGCCCGAGGCCAGCGTAAGCACGCCATCGCCGGCGTTGAGTTCGACCGTGGCCCGGTTCGGCGCATCGATGATCTTGCCGTAGCTGTCGACACGCAACACGCGACCATGGGCATCGAGCACACTGTTACCGGCCAGGGTCAGCGCGTTTTTCGCCGCCAGGCGAATACTGCCGACGCGCTCGCCACTGGCGTCGATCAGACCCGCCACGGTCAGGCTGCCGTTGTCCACCGAGACATTGACCTCGCTGGCCTTAAGGCCATCGCCGATCAGCAGATTGCCCTGTTTGAGTTGCAGGCTGCGGCTGCCAAACACTTGCCCGGCGTTCAGGCGCTGATTGAGCGCCGCAAACTGTTCTGAGGCGTCACCGCCGAGGCGCTGCGCGCGAATGTCCACGCCGCCGGCCTTGTACGGCACCAATGTGCCGCCGGCGTCGTAGTAACCGCTGCTGCCGCCGAGGATTTCACCCTGCAGATCAACGATTCCGGCCGCCTCGGCCAGAGCGATGGCACTGAGGTTGCCGGCCTGATTGTTCTTCGCCGACAGATCAATCCGCGAGCTCGCCGCCTGGCGAATATTGCCGTTGGCGCTGTACAGCGACACATCGCCGCCCCAGCTGTATTTTTTCACGTCGTTGAACGGCAAGGTACGCCCGGCCAGATCCAGCACCGCGCCGCTGGCGAGATTCAGATCCTCTTCAGACTTCACCGTCAGTTTGCCGCTGGCCAAAGCGATGCGGCTGTCGAGCACGATATTGCGTGCCTCAAGATTGAGTTCTGCGCCCAACGCCTCCGCGACCCCGGAAGCACCACCACCGCTGAGCGTCAGATTGTTGCCAGCCTTGAGCAGGTTGACCGACGCGGCTTCACCGGTGAGCAACGGCGTACGCAGATTCAGGTTACCGCCGCTGTAGCTATAGCCCGTGAGCGGGTCGTAAGCGCCCTGCTGCTGATACACCGCGAGGCTGCCCTTGTGGTTGGCGGTGATGCGGTCGCTGGCCGTCAGGTTGACGTTGGCAAAACCCAGCGCCAGACGATTGTTCTGATCCAGGCCGCTCGCTTGCGGCATCGGGCCGTAACCCAGCTCGATGCGTTGTGCCTGAATGTCCAGAGTGCCGCTGCCCGTACCGGCGCCAGCGGTGATCACGCCGCCAGGACTTTGCGTGGCGCCATTCCAGATCAAATTGGCGGTGCGGATGCTCGCCACATCACTGGCATCGCCCCAGCCATAAATCGCCGGGGTGGCCAGCAGCAGATTCTGCAGTTTGCTTTGGCCGGTCTGCGGATCGAGGGTGTCGAGGCTCACGCTGCCGTAGAAATTGAAAGCATCGCGCGTGGTCAGGCTCAGGGTTTCCAGCGCCGGTGCGCCGTACTGCGTATCGCCACGCAGCAGTCGATTGAGCACGTTCTGGTTCAGCATCAACCCTGCCGGTACGCGACTGCCTGCCGCTGCCAGCGCCTCGGCACTGCCGGCGTTGACCGAGCCGACCGAAAGCGCCAACTGACGTGTGCCGAAGCGCACCGCTTCGTCGAGTTCGAATTGATTGTCTGTGGCGACCGTCAGACTGCCATTCGAATAAAGGATGGCCGGGTTGTTGCACACAGCCGTTGTGCAGACACCGATGCGTATGCTGCCGCCGCCGGAAATGCCGCTGGCCGCTTTCGGCGCCAGAACGTGGGTCCAACCGTTGGAAGCGAGCAACAGGCTGGATTGGTCAGGCTGATAGAAAAAGCCCGCCGTTGAGTCGTAGGCCACATCGCCCCGTCCCAGTGTATTGATCCCCGCCCCGGCCTCGACCGTGATGCCGCCAAGGGTCGACGTGGTGCGCAAGAGCACTTCCGGCGCGGAAAGGATCGCCCCTTCACGTAAAACAATGTCGGTGCTGGTGCCAACGAAACCGATGATGTTGGCCGAGTTGTTGTACTGGACCTTCGGCATCGCACCGATGCTCAGGCGTCCGGCATTGAGATTGTTGAGCGTGTCGGCGTAGACCGACACGCCATTGAAGTCAGGGGTTGGCGTATGCCCTGCGCCGAGGATTTCAAAATTCGCGCCAGCATTGCCCCCGCGCAGTACAGCGGTGCCGATCGAGCCCCCCTCGGCGGCCTTGAACAACGCCTGCCCGTTGAACAGCAAAGCAATGTCTTGTTCGCCACCGGTGTTCAGACGCAAGTCCAGCGTCTTGCCATCCATGGGTGCCAACGCACGCGGCACGCCCCGTCGTGCGGCATCGCTGTAAATGAATTGGGTCAGGCTGGTTTCGTTGTATTGCGAGTAGCGGCGCAACACATCGGCAGACGTCACAATCACCTGACTGGCGAGGCTGTCATGCAAACCGGTATTGGCAATCGACATCTGCCCGCTGCTGGTCCAGGAACCGTTGCGCAGTTGCAGCGCACGCGTCGTCCCGCTCGGCGTCGCCTGACCATTGACTTCCACTCGGAATGCCCCCGGCAACAGGGCAAAGCTGGAGGGCAACAAGGTGTAGGTGCCGGCTGCCAGACCGGGCACGCCCGCGCCAAGGGTGATCTGCTGGCCGACACGCGGATCCACTGCAGAGGCCCCTGCCACCACCGGTGCATAGACGCTCTGATTGCCCGGCACGATGGCGTAGACCGGATTGCTTGCAAGCCCTGGCAAGCTGAAGGTGCCGTCAGCGGCGTTGCGTACAAGCGGATTGAGACGGGCATCGGTGGAGCCGCCACGCCCGGAAACGAAACCGGCGCCGCGAAGATCACCGCCACCGGACAGATCGAGGGTCGCACCACTCTGTACATCGATGTATTGCGAGTTGACGACCACGCCATTGGTTTCGCCGGTGATGCCATTCAAGACGACCGACTTGTCGTTGTAGCGATAGTCGATGCCGTCGGTGGTGCCACCGTAAGGCATGACCAGCCCGGCGGCGCTGACCGACGTCACGCTGCCCGGCAACAGGCGCACCTCATGTGTGGTGGTCAGGACATCGTCACCCACGGTGATCAGGCCCAACGGTGCGCGGATGACCCCGCCCTGCTCGATGGTGCCCGCGGTCAGGTTCAAACTGCCGAATACCGAGTAAGGCACCGCCGCAGGTGCCGCGCCGCGACCGCTGATCCGCAGGGTGTGTTCGTTCGCCCGATCAGCGCCCTGATAGCCGGCGCGCACTTCGGCCTGGACGCCCGTGGCCGGGTAGATTTGCGCCGCACCGAGATTCAAGTCACCCGGGGTCCACAGGCGGGTTTTTTCGGCACGGTCATTGGGCGCGAGGAAACGCAGGTCACCGCTGCTGTCGAGCGACACCAGGCCGAATGCCCGGCGGCTGTATGCAACGGCAGGTCCTTGCTGTTGCAAGATCGCACCCTGGGTGCCGAACGACAGCCCGTTGCCCACATCCAGCAGGTTCGCCGAGGCATTGAACGAGGCCTGCGACAGTCGGTTCGTGGGATTGAGGGTCACCCGTGGCCGCGTCATGGTGGGGGCTTCAAAGTAAGTACCGACACCGGACAGGCGCAGGTACGGCGCGCGCAAATCGATACGTGCCGCATCACTGGAATTTTCTGCCAGCGAGAGCGCCCCGGCATACAGATTGAGGCTCTGGTTCATGTGCAAATTGACGTCACCGTCAAACGACAGCAAGCCGTTGCTCAGCAGGCTCAGGTTGTCGAAACCGCCGGCCATCAATCCATCGGCACTCAGGCGCGTCTGGCCGTAGCGCAAACTGTCGGCGCCCTCGTCCGGCCGCAGAGTGGCGGACAACCGCGCGTCCCCTGGGCCTTGGCCGATAATGATTTCCCTTGGAGCACGCACCGCATTGCTTGCCGAGTCCATGTACAACGGGGCCTCAAGCGCCAACTCCAGACGCCCACCGGCAGCGCCGACACCTCCGGCCGCCGCACGCAAGCTGCCCTCCACGAACAAGCCGTTGTAGGAACTCAGGCTGATGCGCCCGCCGTCCGTTGCGACGCGGGTCGGCCCCTGACCGGCGATATCGACAACAGCTTCGGTGCCGGACGCATCGAGTCGAGCGCCCTGGCGCACGATGACATAGGCATCGGCCGCTGTGGCCGTCGCCAGTTTCGTGTCTATTTCGCCGCCGATGATGATGCTGCCGCCCTTGCCGACCTGACCGTACGTGCGCCCCAGAACATCAATGGCTGTATTGGCGCGTCCGGCGACATCCAGTACGGCCTGCTCGCCGATCCAGATCGAACGGTTGTGCGCATTCGAATCCGCCACTTGATTGGAGGTGCCCGGGTTGATCGCGCCCAACTGCTGCTGACGAATATCAATCGTCCCGCCCCAGGCATTCAGTTCACCTTCCACCGTGATCTGCCCGGCACCACGCAGTTTGATGCTCTGCCCCGGATCAACGCTGATGCGCGAACCGCGACCCAGCGTCAACGCGCTGTTGGCGGCATCGATCAAACCGATCAGACTGGCGCCGCCCTGCAACGTCAGGCTGGCGCCGCCGCGTTGGGTAAGCAGGCCCTTGGTCGGGTTTTCCTGGAACAACGTTGGCGTCCACAACTCCAACGCCGTTTGCGGGTCGACACCACTGACCTGATTCGGCGCGGCATCAGCGAAACGGTACACCGGCATGTTCACATCAATCGCCGTACCGTCGGCAACGTCCAGGCCGCTCAAGCCGATGAGGTTGTAGGCGGAAAAGCCCTTGCTGAACAGATCGGCAGACAGCTGCAGGGTGTTGTCGGCCAGCACCTTGTCGGTCTGACCGACGAGTATTTTGTTGGCCTGTACCGTCAGCGTGCCGCCGCCCGTGACACCGTAGCCACGCAAATCGCCCGCAAGGTTGAGGTGCGTTTTACCGGGCGCCGAAATCGCACTGGATTCCAGCGTCAAATCGCCCCCCTTGCCACCGCGGGTCTTGCCGTTGGCCAATACGGCACCGCCGGAAGACACATCGAGCAAGCTGCCCGCACCCATATCGATATCGCCACTGCTGCGGATCGACAGCAGACCGCCATTCAAGTAAGCGAGACTCGCACCGTCGTCCGGGTTGGTGCGCAGGTTGCTCCACACGCCACGGGTATCGAGTCGCACACCGTCGGCCACTTTTACCTGCGTGGCCTTATCGACCTTCGCCGTAAGCCGAGTGTCAGCGGTATCGCTGCTGAGGAACTGATTGAGCACGTTGCCCAGGCGCACGCTACCGCCACGCGCGGTCAGGTCTGCGTCGATCTGCACGTCCGGGGAATACAGGGTGATGTCGCCGCCGCTATCGACCGTCAGCGCGCCGTCGACGACGACCTGATCCTTGGCCGCGACCTTGAGCGCACCGAGCCGGAAGCCATTGAGTTGATCGTTATCGAGATACAACGTGCCCTTGCGCGCATCGGACACCGCACCGGCCAGGTCCAGATCACTGCCAGCAAGTGGACGTTCGCCGCCAATCTGCACTTGGTCGAGCGTCGGATTGAGCGAGTACAACAAGCCGCTCGCAGCAGCAACATAGGTCGGGTCATAACTGCCGACGATCAACTGCGCCCGCCGCGCCAGTGCGGTCTGACTCTGTTCGTAGCCATCGAGTACCGGTTTGGCCGCCTGATTTTGCCGTTCGCCCTGATACACCTCGCCAATCATCTGCCCGTCGAGTACGGCGTTGGCCGTGGCGATCACCAGTTGCCCGGCGTCGCGGCCGACGGTGTAACCCGACTCGAAGCGTGAGCGTGGCGCGATCAGCGGATTGTAGAAGTAGTTCGTCTGGCCCCAGCGTTCGCTGTTGTCCTCATAGCCTTTGTACAGCCCGCTGTAGAGCAGATCCCCCGGCGCGCGCGACACTTCATACAACTTGCCATCTGCGCCGCGCAGCCAGCTCTGGCGAATCTCGCCACTCTGCACATCCAGGGTGCCGCCGGACAGGTTGATCAGCGACCCCTTTTCGGTGACCACGTCGTTGCCGGTAAAACTCACCGTGCCACCCTGGGCCATCCACTCGCCAACGCTGTGGCCTTGCGTACCGAGATAACCGCCGACTTCGAGCAAACCGCCCGCCGTGTACCAGCGATCGGTGGCATAACCGTTGGTGCCTGCCGGCACATAAACCAGCTCGCGTACATCGACCCAGATGTCATTGCTGTTGAGCGCGCCTTTCTCGCGATTCACCGAAGCATCGCGCTGCTCGTTGCCTTGCACGTTGATCTTGATGTTGTTGTTTTCCATCGCCACTTTGACGCCGAGGGCACCGGACACATCGATCATCGCGCCGTCACGCACCAGGCTGCGGCGTTGTGCACTGACCGCGACCTGGCCGCCAGTGGCCAGGGTGATCGAACCGCTCTGGAACTCGACCGTACCACCGCTCTGCAGCTCGATGCGTGACTGGTCGCCACGGATCCGGTTGTTCGCGCTGACATTGCTCAGGCTCGCGTCGCGCTGGCTGTCGAGGGCGCTGAGATCACTGCTGTCGAGCATGATGGCCGTGGCGCTGCCCTGCCCCAGCGTGACGCTGCCATTGTTATCGGTGCTCGGATTGGTCAGGTGAATCGTGCCGCGCGTGGCCACTGACGTACTCGCGAGCAACACACCGTTCTGCACCACATCATGACCGGTCAGGGTGATGTCGCCGGTGGCAGACTGGATCATGCCGTTGTTGGTGACGTTACCCGTCACCGCGCCGGCCTTGAAGCCCGGGATGACTTCGTTGCCGAAGGTGGTGGACAGCGCATTACCCTCGGTGCCCGAACCTTTGCGAATGTAGAAACGATCACCAGCGGCCAGCACGGTTTGGCCTTTGGCGGTACTGATGCTGCCGTCGTTTTGCACTTCGCTGCCGAGCAGCAAAGCATAGCCACCGGCAGCGGTAGACGAGGCCGGCTGGCGGGTTGCGATGGAAGCGCCGCGCTCCACCAACACCTTGCCAGCGGCATCGGTGAAGGTCGGCTGCGTGCCGGTGCTGTCGAAGTACAACCCACGATCGCGGAACTGGATATCGGAGATATTCGCCGCCGCCGCCACCAGGTTGCGTACGTTGACCTGACTGCTGCCGCTGAAGACGATGCCGTTGCGGTTGACCAGCATCACCGTGCTGTCACCCTTGATCTGCCCCTGAATCTGGCTGGCCCGCGCATTTGGATCGTTGACCCGATTGAGCACTGCCCAGTTCGACTGCTGGGCGAATTCGACCGTGGTGTTGCGCCCGACGTTAAAGGTTTCCCAATTGAGGATTGCCTTGTCGGCGGTTTGCTCGATCTTCACGGTGGTCTTGCCGTCGGCCTGGGTCTGTTGCGGGCCTTTGGCGTTCTGCCAACCCTGGGCCAGGCTGTTATCGACTTTCAAACCGCCCTCGCCCAGCCCGTCGGGCACAACCTGCACCGTGCCCAGCGCAGCGGCGCGTCCGGCCGCCTGCGCCGCTTGTTGTGCGGCAATCGCGGCAACGGTGTTGTTCAGGGTCTGGATCGAACGCTGCAGTTGCGCATTGGCCTTTTGCTGCTGGGCCAATGGCGGCGTCATCCCTGGCAACCCACCCACGCTCGGCCGTGCTGCTGCCGCCTGCTGCGCGGCGCCCTTGGCGGCAAACCAGCTGGAACTGAACGCTGTCTGCGCCTGAGCGCTGCCCGCCACCAGGCACAACGCCACGGCCTGCGCCAACGGTTTTAGCAGCCACAGCGCCGGCTCCACGGCTTCACGCTGGAAGGGCTGAACGCTGGTACGACGGGATGGGCGAGCGAGCATCACTACGAGATCCTTTTTTGATTGCCACACATGGCCGCAGGCAAGCAAGAACCTGCTGTTACGTCATAGGCGGTTGGCGAGGGGCACGACCGAACGGATGTCACACAAACTTCATGTTGGGGGAGTATTCGCGGACCAAGAGCGCCGGGCGCTCAAAAGAAAGGCAGCCCGCAAAGGGCTGCCCAAAATCAAAAGTGCATGTATTCAAAGCGGACGGCCGATGCCATTGCAGACGTAAGGGTTGTTTATGTCGAGGTTGTTGCCAGTGGTGTTGGTGAGGAAGTTGGCGGTTACCGCGCTTTTCCAGTTCGTGGGCAGCGGGCCAAAACCGTGCGCCACACCGGCGGCGATGTTGCCGGGCACACTGTAATGCTTGGTCAAGAAGGCACGAACATCGCTCGCTACACTCGCATCCTTGTAGCACTGGCCGAAGATCAAGTTGGTATAGCCCGCCAGTTTGTAACCCGCCACCGGATTAGGCACCACCGGTGCCCATTGCGCAGGGTTGTAAGGCGTGGTCGGCAACGCTACTGATGACAGCGCGAGGGAGACATTGGCCAACGTCGGCAACACCCCGTTAACCCGGGCGATCACAGCATTGTTCGTCAAGGTGAGGCCATCGGGGCCGGAATAACCGACGGAACCGTCAACCGCGTTCACCGCCATGACAACATCAAAGTTGCTGGCCACACCCACCCAATTCGAAGGCAGAGCCGAACCGGATGGCAGGCGAGCATTGGTGAAGTTCGTACTGATGATGAACTGACTCGGGCAGACCGAATTCAGGTGACGGGCCAGAATTTCCGTCGTACCACTGGAAATGTTGCGATAAACAACACGGATCGGTGTGGTATCAGTGCTGCCCAATAAAGCGCCCCATGTGGTTTTGTTGCCCGCGAACACATCGCACAACTGGGCACTGGTCAGGTTCAGTGCCGTCTGACCGGCTTTTTTGTAGGGAATGGCAACCGAAGTGGCCACCGAAGGCACCTGGATCAGCGGGCCGAACAAAACACCGAAGCTGTTGTTGTAGGTGCTGAGTTCCGCAGCGCTGAGGATCGAATCGCTCGCGGCGAAGTGCACCGTGCCAGTGGTGTTGAAGCCGGCGGCATTGTTGGTCAGGAACGCCGTCTTGCCGGCGCCGCTACCGACGGATGCATAGCTGAAGTTGGCGGGCAGAATACTGTTGGCCGAACCTGTGTACAGCGCCGCAGGCAATGTCGAACCGCCCCCGGTCACGGCCATCGCATGAGCCGAGGTCAGCGCGACAGCAGCCGACATCAAAACCCTTTCAATACGTTTGAACATGCTCAATCTCCTTATCGAACGCCCCCGCAAACGGGAGCCAAAAAAAATGGCAGCCCCGAAGGGCCGCCATCTACACATCAGACTGAACCAACCGACTTACAAAGGACGACCGATAGCGTTGCAGACGCTGGCGTTGTTGATGTCCAGGTTGTTGCCCGAAGAGTTGGTGATGAAGTTGGCAGTCACAGCGTTTTTCCAGGCGTTAGGCACAGCGACGAATTTGTGAGCCTGAGTCGCTGTGTTGTTGCCAGGGATGCTGTAGTGAGTGGTCAGGAAAGCTTTGACATCGGCGGCCACGGCTGCGTCCTTGTAGCACTGGCCGAAGATGAAGTTGGTGTAGGCGGCCAGTTTGTAACCCGAAGCCGGGTTAGCCACCACTGGCGACCAGTTGGCAGGGTTGGCAGCCTGGGCAGGAGTCGAAGGAGCCGACACCGACGACAGTGCCAGAGTTACGTTCAGCGAAGTTGGCTGTACGCCGTTGACGCGAGCAACAACAGCGTTGCTGGTAGCGTCAACACCATCCGGACCGACATAACCGATCGAGCCGTCAACCGCGTTCACGGTAGTGGCGACGTCGGAAGTGTTGGCGACGCCAACCCAGTTCGACGGCAGTGCCGAACCGGCTGGCAGACGAGCGTTGGTGAAGGTGGTGCTGGTGGCGAACTGGGTCGGGCAGACCGAGTTCAAGTGACGGCTGAGGATTTCCGAAGTGCCGCTGGAAACGTTGCGATAAACCACGCGGATCGGGGTGGTATCAGCAGTGCCGAGCAGAGCGCCCCAAGTGGTTTTAGCGCCGGAGAAGGCATCGCACAGCTGAGCGCTGGTCAGGTTCAGAGCGGTCTGACCGGCCTTTTTGTACGGAATGGCAACCGAAGTGGCTACCGAAGGCAGCTGGATCAACGGACCGAACGAAGCACCGTAAGTGGTGGTGTAGGTGTTGAGTTCCGCAGCGCTGAGGATCGAGTCGCTACCCGCGAAGTGCACAGTGCCGGTGGTGCTGAAGCCGGCCGGGTTGTTGGTCAGGAAAGCGGTTTTGCCACCGCCGCTACCGATGGCGGCGTAGGAGAAGTTGGCTGGCAGGATGCTGTCGGCAGAACCTTTGTACAGAGCGGCAGGCAGAGTTGCACCACCACCGGTAACAGCCATGGCTTGAGCGGAAGCCAGAGCGGCGACGGTCAGGGAAGCTGCGATCAGAGTGCGCTTGAACATGAAGAATCTCCTTTTCAACTAGGTTTGGGAACACAGGTTTTCGGGTGACTTGCATGACACTGGGAGGACTCACCGGGGCCCTCGCTAGCGTTGGCCTTGGTTAAGTCGCACTGAGAAATTCGCAGTTTCCGGTGACAGATAAAGGAAAAAACCTCGGGAGGTGCGCGGTGTTTCTGAAGGGATTTTCTCGGGTGTTTGCGGGGGCTGGCGAAGGGTCTGGATCAGGGGTTTGGCGGAATCGGGCTGGAGGCGTTGGCGGGTGGTTGCAGATGACAGAAAGGAGAACCCGAGGATGGGGGAAACATGGCTCGGGTGATGGAGAATCTTTTGCAAAAACTTTGAATTATCTATTGGCCTGACTGGCCTCTTCGCGAGCAGGCTCGCTCCCACAGGGACTAAGTTTGTTAATGCAATTGACTTCACAACACAGAACACTGTGGGAGCGAGCCTGCTCGCGAATGGGCCAGTCCAGCCACCACCAAGACATCAGACACACCACTACTGGACTAGCTGATTGATCTCAATGATCGGCAACAACACCGCCATCACAATCACCAGCACCACCCCGCCCATCACCACAATCATCAGCGGCTCCAGCAGCGCGGTCATGCCCATTGCCCGCCGCTCGATATCACGCGACAAGGTCTGCGCCGCACGCTCAAGCATCGGTGGCAACGACCCGGTTTTTTCGCCACTGGCGATCAAATGAATCAGCACCGGTGGAAACACGTTCTCCACCCGCAACGCTGCCGCCAGGTTCACGCCCTCGCGCACCTTGGCCGTGGCCTCAGTGACGCTCAAACTCAAGCGATCATTGGACAAGGTCTGCCGCGCCGCCTCCAGTGCGCGCAACAACGGCACCCCGGCGCCGCCGAGAATTGCCAACGTCGAGGCGAAACGCGCGGTGTTCAGACCGAGGATGAAGCGCCCGAACAGCGGCAATTTCAGCACCCGATGATGCCAACTCAAGCGTGCCGCCGGATTGCGCAGATACAGGCGCCAACTCCAGAACGCGCCTGCGATGATCGCCGCACACAACCAGCCCCACTCCCTTATGAAATCACTGGCGTTGAGCATCGCCAAGGTCAACCCCGGCAAATCCTGCCGCGCCTGAGAAAACGCGCTGACCACCTGCGGCACCACATAACTGAGCAGGAAAATCACGATACCGATCGACACCAGACCAACCACACCCGGATAAATAAACGCGGTGAGGATCTTGCCGCGCAGGTTGTTGCGTTCTTCGATGTAATCCGCCAGCCGTTCCATCACCTGCGCCAGATCACCAGACTCTTCCCCCGCCGCAATCAACGCGCGATAGATCTCGGGAAAATCCCGTGGCCGCGCCGCCAGCGATTCCGCCAGACGCATGCCACTGCGCACATCGGCACGCACCGCGCTGAGGGTGTGCGCGACGTGCTTTTTCTCGGCCTGTTCGACTGTGGCACTCAGCGCCGCCTCCAACGGCAGGCTGGCGCCGAGCAGACTCGCCAGTTGCCGTGTGGCCCAGGCCAGATCGTTGTCCGAGAGTTTGGCGCTGAACAACCCGCCGCCGTGCTGGGCAACGTTGCTTTCCTTATGCACTGACAACGCGGTCAAACCGCGCCCGCGTAACGTTGTGAACGCGGCAGCCTGGCTGTCCGCCTCAAGGTGCCCGGACTCGATCTTGCCGGTCGCGTCGGCGGCTTCAAAACGATAGCGATTCATCAGGCGTCCCGTGTCACGCGTAAGATTTCTTCTGGCGCGGTGGCGCCGCTGCGGATCCAGCGTTCACCGTCCTCACGCAGGCTGAACATCCCGGCTTTGGCAGCGGATGCGCGCAAGGCCTGCTCCCCTGCCCCTTGGTGAATCAGGGTGCGGATGTCGTCGTCGATGCAGAACAATTCGTGGATGCCGGTGCGGCCGCTGTAACCGGTTTGATTGCACGCCGGGCAGCCGACCGGGCGCCAGGTGCCCGGTGCCGTTGGGTCTTCCTGTTTGCACTGATTGCACAGGCGTCGCACCAAGCGTTGCGCGAGCACGCCGAGCATCGACGAGGCCAGCAGGAATGGCTCAACGCCCATGTCGATCAAGCGGTTGACCGCCGACACCGCGTCGTTGGTGTGCAAAGTCGCCAGCACCAGGTGACCGGTCAGCGAGGCTTGCACGGCGATTTGCGCGGTCTCCAGATCGCGGATTTCGCCGATCATGATGATGTCAGGGTCTTGCCGCAAAATCGCACGCAGCGCCAAGGCAAAGGTCATGTCGATCTTGGCGTTGACCTGAATCTGACTGATCCCCGGCAGGTCATATTCCACCGGGTCTTCCACGGTGAGGATATTGCTGGTACTCGCGTCGAGCCGGGCCAGTGCGGCGTAGAGGCTGGTGGTTTTGCCGCTGCCGGTTGGCCCGGTGACCAAAACGATGCCGTGGGGCTGGCGAATCAGGTGATCGAGTTTGGCCAACACCTGCGCGTCCATGCCGAGGGTTTCCAGATGCAGACGCCCGGCCTGTTTATCGAGCAGACGCATCACCACCCTTTCACCATGCCCGGTCGGCACTGTGGAAACACGAATGTCGATCGGCCGCCCGGCCACCCGTAAAGCGATGCGACCGTCCTGCGGCAGGCGTTTTTCGGCGATGTCGAGCTGCGCCATGATCTTGATCCGCGACACCAGCGCGCCATGTAAAGCCTTGCGCGGCGAGACCACATCGCGCAGGGTGCCGTCGACCCGGTAACGCACCACGGAATGGGTTTCGAACGGTTCGATGTGAATGTCGCTGGCCTCATCGCGTGCCGCTTGGGTGAGCAAGGCGTTGATCATGCGGATGACCGGCGCGCCGTCCTGGGTGTCGAGCAGGTCGGTGATTTCCGGCATGTCCTGCATCAGTCGGTCGAGATCGACTTCGTTTTCTGCTGCACCGACCACCGCCGCCGCGCTGCCGGTGTCGGCGTACGCGCTGGCGAGCAAGCCATCGAGTTCGTCATCGCGCACCCGCTGAATCGTGGTCGCGCCGAACTGCCGCCGCGCTTCACTGATCGACCAGCCCGGCGTCGACGGACACACCGTCAACACGCCATCGCACAACAGAATGCGCTGCGCCTTGGCCCAGGCGTAAGGCAGCGAACTCATCTCATGCCCTCCCCAATCCCTGTAGGAGCTGCCGAAGGCTGCGATCTTTTGATCTTTGGTCGTTTGGGTCCGTCGAAGAGCAGGATCAAAAGATCGCAGCCTTCGGCAGCTCCTACAGGTCGGTTTTCCAGATCAAGAGGCGATGGCGGAGTCATTGGATCGGCACCGCTTTGATAGTGGCGCGCGGACCCGATGCCGGTAAAACCGCCGGCACACCCTGCGCCGCCGTCGGCAACTGTGGCGCCTGCATGTCCGGCATCGCCCAGCTGCGTTCCGGCTGCAAACCGCCCTGCGCACGGCGCATGAAATCGTAGCGATTGAGGGTGATGCTGCGCCCCGCTTCGCTGTCACGGATGATGTAAGGGCGCAGGAACACCATCAGGTTGGTCTTGGTAATCGCCCGGCGTTCGTTGCGAAACAGCGCGCCGATTCCCGGCAGACTGCCCAGCCAAGGCACCGCGTCATTGCTCTGGCTGTAACCGTCCTGCAGCAACCCGCCCAGCACCATGATCTGCCCGTCATCCAGCAGAATGCTGGTGTCGATCGCACGTTTGTTGGTGACGATCCCCGCAGAATTGGCACTGGCCGAAGCCCGCTCATCAATGCTGCTGACTTCCTGATAGATATCGAGCTTGACCGTGCCGCCCTCGGAAATCTGCGGGCGCACGTTGAGCTTCAAGCCCACCTCTTCACGGGTCACGGTCTGGAACGGGTTATTGCTGGTGCCGCCACCGCCAGTGACGTAACTGCCGCTGACAAACGGAATGGTCTGGCCAACAAAAATACTCGCCGCCTCGTTGTCGAGGGTCAGCAGGTTCGGCGTCGACAACACGTTGGTGCCGCCCTTGCTCTTCAACGCGCGGGCCAGCACCTTCAGGTCAAGAATCTTGCCGATCCCGGGAATATCCACGGTGCCGTTGACGTAGCCCAGGTTCAAACCTTGCGGCAGCACGTCGATGCTGGTCTTGCCGTTGGTGTTGAGCCCCGAACCACCCAGATTCGCGCCACCGATCACGCCGTTGCCACCGAGATTACCGGTCTGCCACTGCACGCCGAACTCACTGGCATCGTCCTCGCCGACTTCGACGATCAGGCTTTCGATCACCACTTGCGCGCGGCGCTGGTCAAGCAGATCGATCACCTCGCGCAGGTTGCGGTACAACGGCTCCGGCGCGGAAATCAGCAAGGTGTTGGTGGTGGCGTCAGCCTGAATGGTCACGCCACCGGCGCTGAAGGCGACGTTCTGTTCGCTGCTTTGCGCACCGCCACTGCCAGTTGCGCTGCCACTGCTGCCCTGAGCGTAACTGCCGCCCGTGCTGCCGCTGCTATTAGTGGTTGTTGTGCCGCTGCTTTGCGTGCCGCTCTGACCGTTCTGCCCAGCACTACCGCCGGTACTTGCGCCCATCGCACTAAGCACCGAACGAGCGCTGTCACTGGTGCCGCTATCACTCTCGCCCGTGAGCAAACCACGCAGTGCCTGCGCCAGTTTCGCCGCTTGCGCGTTACGCAGATAAACCACATGCAGATTGCTCGGATTGCTCTGCGCGTTATCCAGTTTGTAGATCAGATTGCGCGCCAGCTCCGTACGCTCCGGACTGCCGGCGCGAATGATGATGGTATTGGAACGCGGATCACCAATCACGGCGATTTTCTGCGTCGGATCATTGCCCGGCGCATCGAGCAAATCCGCCACCATCGGCGCGATGTCAGCGGCGATGCCGTTCTGGATCTGCACCACATCGGTGTCGATCGCGCTCGGCGAATCAATGCTCGCGATCAACTGCGCAACGCGGGTCAGGTTCTCAGAGTAATCAGTGATGACGATGGTGTTGTTGCCGGGGTAGGCGTTGATCGGATTGTTCGGCGAAACGATCGGCCGCAGCACCGGAATCAGGTTCACCGCGTTTTCGTATTGCAGGCGAAACGTGCGCGTGAGCATGCCGTTACCGGCCGGTTTGTCGGCGCTGTAGATCGGCCCACCCAGCAACTTCGCATCCGCCTCCGGCACCACCTGCGCCACACCGCCTACATCAACCACGCTGAAACCCTGCATGCGCAACGCCGCCAGCAACATGTCGTAAGCCTGCCGCGCTGGCACCTGACCTTCCGACACCAGCGTCAACGTGCCCTTGACCCGAGGGTCGACCAGAAACTGCTGCCCTGTCGAACGCGCTAACGCCCGCACCACCGCTTGAATATCCGCATCGACAAAATTCAGCGTCACCGGTTGATCGCCCAACGGATTGCTCGGCAAGGCAATGCCCGACGCCGCCGCCCCACTGCGCGCACTCTTGCTGATGTTGTGCAATTGCTTCGGCACAGGTCGCGCCTGCGCCTGCGCACGTTCGCGGTCGAGCACCGCGTCGCCGCTGCGCTGGGTATTGGCCAACGGCCGGCCCAGTTCACTGTCGACCAGCAACGGCGGCTGGTTTTGCGGTGTAGTGGTGTTGCTGCACGCGCTCAACGCCATCAGCAGCATCGGCAACGCCAGACGTGCCGGTTTGGATCCTGACCCCTTCATGAAGCTTCCTTAGCGCCCAGCGCCTGATCCATGCGAACGGTGCCTGACAAAGTGCCGGCGGTGACTTCGGTCGAGGGGTTGTCTGCGCGTTGCAAACGGGCCTCGACCACTTGCAGAGAAAGTTGTGCCGGGTTGCTCAACAGCCAGTCGAGCACGGCGTCGGCCGGCGCGGCGTCGAAGGTCAATTGCCAGGCGCCCTGTGCCTCCTGTAATTGGTAATGCCCCGCCATGCCGCTAGCCTGCAGGGTTTGCTCCAGCGACTGCGCCACGCTTTGCCCGTCCGGGCGCACGCTGACTTCGCGCAACAGCACTTCCAGCGCTTCAGTCTGGGCGCGCAGCTTTGGCGTTTCGGTTTGCCAATAGGTGATTTTCTTCAGCGGTGGCTGGATCAGCGCGACCCACAGCAGCAGGCCGACCAGCGCGATGGCCATGCCGCCGACCATGCGTTTTTCGCGCAGCGCCAACGGCTGCCAACGGGCCTGCACCTGAGCGTTAAAGCGTTGCCACTTGGCGCGGTACAACGCGAGCGAGGCCTTATTCATCTTCTTCTGCTCCGCCGCTGTCATCGCTGTCGCTTTGGGTGGCTTCACTGGACGGACGCAAGGTCCAGCCTTCGTCGTCTGCGGTCACGCTGATACCGGCCTGGGCCAAGGTGCTTTGCCACTCCTGATCATTGCCGCCGCGACGGGCTTCAGTCAGCAAACTCAGTTGCAAGACACCGTCGACAAACGCCAAACGCTCGACACTGCCGGCCATCGACGGCATGCCGCTGCCGGCCTGCAACACCAGACGATTGAAAGTCTGCGCCGGATCATCCGCCGCGCCCTTCTGCCGCGCCGCCAATTGCTGACGCGCCTGTTGTAACGGGTTGAGAATCACCGGCAACTCAGGGAAAGCCTGCTTTACCCGCAGGTTCATCTGGGTTTTCAACTGCTGGCCCTGCCCGGCCTCGCGAGCGGCATACAGGTTCAATCCGATCACCCACACCGCCACGGCCAACGCTGATAAAGCGATCGCCCTGCCCCAGCCGCGATGCTCGGTTTGATGCTGTTGGACCGCGCCATGCAGTCCCCAACCCGGTAGCGGCCCGGTCCAGCGCTGCGCATCAATCATCGGCAACTCAGCGCCCGGCGGCGGTTGCTCACCGATCCAGTGCAAAGTGACGCCCGGTTCCCACACAACACCGTCGAGGCCGTCATCGAACAACGGCTGCACCCGCGCCGCTTGCACACTGTCGCGCAACAACAAATGCCCGTCCTGCACGCACGCCACGGTACCGGGCAACACTGGCAAACTGTAAGGCGCCGGATAGAGTCCGCGCAGGTTCAACCCAGCGCTTTTGAGCAACTGGCCAAAACGCAATAAGTGCTGCCGAGGCGCCCAGGCGATCTGCACTTGCCCAGCCTCATCCCGAGCACTGTGCGCGATGTGCATCTCACTGCTATCGCCAAGCATCAACGCCTGCGCCGCACACTGCACCGCCGCGACAATCTTGTTCGCGGGCAGCGGCGGCAAATCGAGACTCGCCAACAGGCTGTCGGCCGGGTGCAGAAAACACGCCAGCGGCGGCAGTTTCGGCAACTGACTCAACTGGCCCAGACTGTGGCGTTCTTCGCGCGTGACTTGGCCCTGTCGATCCAGCCAGGCGCAGTGCAATTGACTGTGCAGATCCAGTTCCGCCAAGGGCGGCAACGCCACCTTCAACTGGCTCATACGCCCACCCGCGACCAGATCACCTGCGGCAAGCGGTCCTGGCTGCGATGCAGCAACGCCTCAAGACTGACCCGCCGCTGATCGCGCCGCGCCTCACCGCGCAGACGAAACCAGTCACTGGTGATGCCGACCTTGACGCTGGTCAGCTCCAGTTGCGGCATGCGCAAACGGTTAACGAAATCACCCCGGTTGATAAACCAGCGCCCGGCATCGCGCTCGGCGATCAACGCATTGGCGCGCTCCAGCGACAGCCCGGGCACATACGCAGCCAAGACCGGCGCGGTGGCCGTGTTGCCATTGAGCCAAGTGGTCGCGGGGATCACCGTCAGGTACGGCGCCAGTTTGCTCATCACCGCCTCATTCACGCCGTCCAGGCTGCGCAAATCATCAAGGCTGCGCAGCATTGGCATTGTCGGGTTCTGCGGTTTGTGTGAAGCGTTGGGCGAGGTGGCGCGACCACTGTCAAAACCACTTTTCGGCGCCTCGGCCATCTGCAGATTCAGCAGTCGCGGGTACGAAGCTATCACCCGCTGACTGATACGCTGACTCAACCCGGCACTGACCCCGATCAACTCACACAAGCGCTGAAACGCCGCCACCTGCGCCTCATCAACCCGCTCGTTGGCCACCAGATTGCGCAGGTTGAACTTGCCCTGCTCATCCTCCAGTCGTCCTTCAAAACCTTGCGCGGAGAGACGCTGCGCCCACGGCTGATCAAGCCGGGTCAACGGATCGCGCTGACGTGCATCCCACAACAACTGACGGCTGATCTCCAACCCACCCAGCACCAGCCAACGCCCCTGCACACGCTGCTGATCCGCCTCCAGCGCACGGGTCGACACGCTCTGGCGCGTCAACATGCCCGCCGCAATCACCGCCACCACGGCCGCAATCAACAACGCGCTGATAATCGCCATGCCCTGTTGCTTCGCCCCCTCAGGCGAGCGGCTGTTCATGGCCGGCCTTACAACTGCCAGGAACCGATATCGGCATTCACGCCGTCGCCGTCAGGCTGACCATCGGCACCGAGGGAAAAGATGTCGATCTCGCCATTGGCGCCGGGGTTGAGGTACTGATAAGGACGCCCCCACGGATCGTTCGGCAAACGCTCCAGGTACGAGCGCCAATTGCTGTTCTTTGCATCCGCCGGCCGCTCAACCAGGACTTTCAAACCCTGATTCATCGACGGATAAGTACCGTGATCAAGGCGATACAACTTCAACGCCTGCATCAACCCACCAATATCCTGCTTCGCCGCCGTCGCCCGCGCCTGATCCGGCCGGTCGAGCACCTTGGGCACCACCATCGCCGCCAAAATCCCCAGAATGACCACGACCACCATGATCTCGATCAGGGTAAAACCCTGCTGCCCACGCGGCGTGCGCATCGGTTGCTGAAGCGATTTGAAAGGTGCGATATCCATCTCGACATTCCCTGGCTTGATTCGATTCGACGCGCAGTGTTGCAAGAAGATATGTCAGTGATGTTGAAAATCCTCGGGTGTTTTCGTCGTCAAGCGGTCAAGGACGCGGGTTAGCGTCGAGGGCTGGGTTTTGGTTTTGGGCGGTTTATGCGTGCGCGTTCGCGGGAAGCGGGTTTCACGTTGATTGAGGTGCTGGTGGCGCTGGCGATTATTGCCGTGGCGATGTCGGCGGCTGTGCGGGTGGCGGGGTTGATGACGCAGAGCAGCGGGGTTTTACGGGATCGGTCGGTGGCGATGATTGCGGCGCAGAGTCGGATGGCGGAGTTGCGGCTGGAAGGCAGGTTGCCGATGGGTATGAAAGCGCAGGAATGTGATCAGGGGCGGCTATTGCTGCGCTGCGAACAGGTGATCAGCGCAGCCGAAAACGGCCGCTTACTCAAGATTGGCATCCAGGTATTTGACCGCAACCAGGATGCGCCGCCGTTGGCCAGGCTTGAGACTTTAATGTCCCGAACCGAAAGCCCCTCACCCTAGCCCTCTCCCAAGGGAGAGGGAACCGATTCGGGAATATTCGAGAGCTACACCGACTTGAAAGCCATTCATTGAATCCAAAATGGCCAAGCTCACAAAGCAAATCGAAGGTCTTTCACCAAAGCCATAATCACCAAGGTCTTCCAGGTCGACGTACCCCGCAAGACATCTCGGTCGGCCCCCTCTCCCTCCGGGAGAGGGCTGGGGTGAGGGCCGCTTCTACTCGCGAAGTCCCAGAATCACCAAAACCATAATCGCCAAGCTCTTTAAGTTTAAACGTTGGTGTTTATCGAGACAGAACTCCGTCAGCCTTCCCAGGTAGATCCGTCCACTTATCCCCGCTTACCCCTAGCGAAATGCCCAACCTCCGCCGCTCGCCGAAAACCGCGCGCCTCTGTCTGGCCCTCTACCCTTCTGACGTCCAGCGACTGAGTTACCGGAAGTGGTCAGGATGACTATGCTGTTGACTTACATAGCTGAAAAAATAGTCAGGCAATGCCGATACCGAGGTTGATGCATAGAACGCAAAAAACCGATCTGACACGAAATCGACCTGGTAACTAAAGCAACGGAGTGCGAGATGAAAGTCATCGCTTTTTTAGCCGTTTATCTCGCAGGTGGGGTTGCTCTGTTTCCTTTCCTCGACCTCATGCGTCCCGTAGGTGTGTTTCTCGACCATTTCTATTCACAAATTTTCCTGAGCTCCGGCGCTGATGTAGCAGAACGCCTAAGCCTGAGCTTTATCTACGCAAGTCTGTTTCATCTGGTGTGGTCGGCTTTATTTTCTGAATCTGCAAAAAGCTGGGTACCCACGATCAACTTCAGAGACCTTTGCTATCTCGCCTTACGATGTCTGAGTTTTTTTGGCGTCAGCTTGATAAGTCTCGGGCTGGTTGGAATAACCAGCCAAAAAATGCCCCGTACGGACTTTCATCAATATTTCACTTTTTTGGTGATCTGCATGCTTCTGGGTCTTTGGGCGTGGTCGCTCAAGGATTTTCTGGTGGCAGCCTTTCATTGCACCGGAAGAAGAATCACAGGAACGACTAAATAAAAGCAGGCAATAACCCAGGTCACTTTCACTAGGCTCGGCGCTAGGCCGAAAGCAGCAACAAGGGAGGCAGCACGTCCCGAAGGGCTGGCACCAAGAATCACCATCCTCCGCAACCTCATACCGAGGATCCGGAGTTTTTGTCGAGCTAAAATCGGCTATAGGAACTGTAATTGAAGGCCTCGACCCTCGTATTTTTCGCACTTTATTACACGGGTATCAGCGCAGCGTTTGCCGATGACTCACAGGCGCCAAACGACAATCGCGGGCCAGCAGGCATCGTCGTCGGTGAGCGTTTGGCTGCGGCCAAATCCAAGCTAGTCAAACAAGGCTGGAAGCCGACGCAGATGCATACCAACGACGGCTATGAATACAGTGGCGTGGAGAAGGAGCTGGCTACACGCAAGTTCTTCGAACTGGATAGCTGCTCTTTCGATAGCTCGCGCTGCATCTTGTACTACACGAAGAAAGGAACTTGCCTACGCGTCGATATCATTGGAGAGCAATTCAATGACATGACGGTGACGCGATGGACCCGCGAATGTCCTGAAGCGCCTCAATAACCACACGAAAACGGCACGGTAATAATCAACTGCTCCCACAGGTGTCAGCGTCGTACACAACATCTGCCATCAGCATAAAACCCTGTGGGAGCGAGCCTGCTCGCGAAGGCGCCAGAATGAACATCCGATCAATCACCAGGTGATCCCGGCACCCGCATCACTCCGGCAATTGCAAATTATCCAACGCCCGATTCACCGCCAGCTCCCCGAGCATGATCAACTGCGCAATCCCCGCCAACGCATGGCGCTGCGATGCCGGCAACAGGCTGGAGACGTTCTGGGCGATGGTTTTGGCCGAAGCAAGTGTTGCACTGGCATCGACCAGCAGTTCTTCGGTTTTGTTGTCCGCCGTCACGGCGTACATCCCACGGTTTTTACGTGGGGGCGGCGTGGAACCGGGTGGACAGAGGTAATGGTCGAGCGCGCGGTCGGCGGCTTCGTGGAGTTTTTTGGAATCGATGGATTCGTAGGGGGAAACCGAGACGGTTTCGGGCGGGTTGGGTGTTGGTTTGATCATGGTGAAGCTCCAAATTTATACCTGGTGGAACCACCAACACCTGTCGCTAAACAAGTAAGGGTGGCAGCTGTACGCGGGTTAGCGAACCGAGAGGTATAAGACCCGGCAGACCCGAAGGTCTCCCACGCACAGCCACCATATCGTCGTCGCAAACGTCTGCGACAAACTGGAGCGTCGTTGTAATTATACCTGGTCAGGTCGCTAAACCCGGTCGCTGGGTTGCCAGCGACACGTAGACGATAAAGACCAGGTACAAATCGCACAAGCCGGCGGATTCTGGCGTAGCTGTAGGCAAAGGCGCAAGGGTGTGTAGCCTGAGAGAGTGTCTGGAGATGTCTTTTTAAACGTTGGTGTTTATCGAGCCTCATCGCATCCCGATTTCTAAAATCGATCCTGTCACGTGTTGCCAGAGATCACCCGAGCTTGCCCCCCGCGTTGCGACCGCACCCAACAGTCAACCAATAATTTGTAAGTAAATATTGAGCGCGCCGCCTGCCTCGGGCATGCTGCGCGCAGCACATTTACATGGACAGTAAAACTTTATGCGCCCCTCCCAGGACATGCCCATTCTTCTCGCGTACACGCTGGTCACCCCCGCATTATTTTGGCAGCCGATATCCCCCGCCCCCATATCGACTCCATTCCGGTCAAGGAAAACTGAAACTTTGAAAAGGAACATTTCATGAGTGGCAAACCTGCTGCGCGAGTGACAGATCCCACCAATTGCCCGCTCCCCGGGCATGGCACAAACCCTATTGTCAGCGGCTCGCCCAATGTGAATTTCGACGGCCTTGCCGCCGCTCGAATGACCGACAAGTCCGCCTGCGGTAGCCCAATCACGGGCGCCGTCAGCGCTACGGTTTTCATCAATGGGCTGAACGCTGCGACCAAAGACAGTACCGGTGGCCACGGCAACGTGGTTATCGGCGGATCCGGCACGGTCATCATTGGCGACACCGTCGTATCAGCGCCTTTCAGCGGTCTGCTGCCGATGCCGGTGCACTTCAGTGACAAGTTCAGACTGGTTGACCAGGAGTCGGGCAAACCGTTAGCCAATTTTGAATACGCCATTCAACGCGCCGACGGCAGCATGGAACACGGCGTAAGTGATCCAATGGGCTACACGCACGTAGTGAGTTCGCACCTACCTGAAACCATCAAGCTGTTTCTTGAGGATTAAGGCATGGCTGAAGTGATTAGCAAGAGTGGCAGGAAGATGTCTCCCGTCGCCACGCGAGAAGTGACGGCCGTCAAAGACACCACCCCAAAAACTGTAGCGCTGGACGCTAAAAAACAGATAAGACGGGCGGAGAATGAGGAGTATTTGAAGGATCCGAACGTGAAGGCCTTTTTGGCTGCCATTGCCAAAGCCGAAGGAGGTGACTACCACGCGAAATATGGATATGGCTGGGCAAAGGGCTTCCAGACCGGAAAATGGACGTTCACTGATGAGTCGACCCATCCGGGCGCCGGCTTCGGCGGATCTACAACGGCATCGGGCTTGTATCAAATAACCATTGCCACTTGGCGCGAGTATGGCGGAAAGATGGGGCTGACCGACTTTACGCCTCATACGCAAGACCTTATCGCGGTCGACATGCTGCGCACCCTGGGTGTGATCGACAAGATCAAGGCCGGCGACATTCCAGGCGCGATGCCGAAAGCAGCAACAAGGTGGGCGGCACTTCCCGAAGGGCCCGGCAAAAAGAATCACTATCCCCCGCAACATTACGTCGAGTATCCAGAATTTTTGTCGAGCTACAAATCGGCTGGAGGAACAACCAAATGAAGGCTTCAACCCTCGTACTTGTCGCACTTTATTGCACGGGTATCAGCGCAGCATTTGCCGATGGCTCACAGGCGCCGAACGACAAGCGCGGGCCAGCAGGCATAGTCGTCGGAGAGCGTTTGGCTGCGGCCAAGTCCAAGCTCGTCACACAAGGATGGAAGCCAACGCGGATGCACACCACCGACGGTTATGAATACAGCGGCGTGGAGAAGGAGCTGGCTGCACACAAGTTCTTCGAACTGGATACCTGCTCGTTTGATAGCTCGCGCTGCATCTTGTACTACGCGAAGAAAGGAACTTGCCTACGCGTCGATACCATTGGCGAGCAATTCAATGACATGACGGTGACGCGATGGACCCACGAATGTCCTGAAGCGCCTCAATAACCACACGAAGACGGCACGGTAATCATCAACTGCTCCCACAGGCTCCAGCGTCGTACACAACATCTGCAATCAGCATAAAACCCTGTGGGAGCGAGCCTGCTCGCGAAGGCGCCAGAATGAACACCTGATCAGTCACCAGATGATCCCGACACCCGCATCACTCCGGCAATTGCAAATTATCCAACGCCCGATTCACAGCCAACTCCCCGAGCATGATCAACTGCGAAATCCCCAACAACGCCCGACGCTGCGACGCCGGCAACAAACTGGCAACGTTCTGCGCAATGGTTTGAGCCGAAGCGAGTGTTTCACTGGCATCGATCAGCAGTTCTTCGTTTTTATTGTCCGCAGTCACGGCGTACATCCCACGGTTTTTACGTGGGGGCGGCGTGGAGCCGGGTGGACAGAGGTAATGGTCGAGCGCGCGGTCGGCGGCTTCGTGGAGTTTTTTTGAGTCGATGGATTCGTAGGGGGAAACCGAGTCGGTTTCGGGCGGGTTGGGTGTTGGTTTGATCATGAGTGAATCTCCAAATCATAGAAAAGGAGCCATCATCTTTCGCTACCAAACGAAGGGGTGGTGGCCATACGAAGGTTGGTAGACCGGTGACTTGGAGAACCGGCGCGCCCGAAGACGCCCTGCGCATGGCCACCATAAATACACAGCCCCAAAAAGGCTGTATCGGGTGACGCTATGCGCCAAGTCTAAGCCGGGCTACCAAACCCGATCGCTGATTCGTCAGCGACCGGACCACAATAGAATCCGACCCAAAAGCGCACAAGCCGGCGGATTCTGGCGTAGCTGTAGGCAAAGGCGCAAGGATGTGTAGCCTAGGAGAGTGTCGGGAGATGTCTTTTTAAACGTTGCTGTATATCGAGGGCTCATTCCGTCCTTTACTACTACCTATTTCTGTAGTTCCCTTTACCCGCTGACCATCGTGGGGTACAGGCGCAGTACCAGATTTCGAAGCTCAAAGTAGACCTTGTCGCTGATCTTCTACTTATGTCACGTTTCGAGTACCCTGCACATTGGCTCAGGGTGCTACACGTGAAAAACTGGTGCCAACAACTACAAAAGTTAAAAATAATAATTAATTTTTAACCTATTTTAATTTAATCAGGGTGAGGCCGTGATTTATCTAAAAGCTTTAGCAGTGTGTTCAGTACTTGGATCAATTGCTTGGGTCATTGTGGAGCCTGGATTTGAGCCAAGCCTTGCCGTTGCTGGGTCTATATCGACACTAGCTGGGCTATTTGTGATGAATAGAAATAAGCAGCAGAATTCGAGACAGAAACAGGATTTCTCAGTCAACTCGTCCGTTAACAACGCAGGAGGCAATATTAACTCGGCTTCCCAGTCAACCAGTGGGCCAAACAGCCCAAATTTCTCTAACATTCAAGGAGATGTTAGTGTAACTATAAATACTGGAAAGACAAAACTTGATATTCCGAGCTTCGACTTCTCTCTTCAGCCTTCTCCAGGTTGGAGAGGAGACCCAATGCTAGGTGAAAAATTCAACGATACAATGGCTGGCCAATTAAATAACACAGTCTATTTATCGATAACTCTACCTAAAGAAATGACGGAAGACGTAGGACGAGATAACGATGAATACGGCAGATTCATATTTACCGTAAGAAATAACGAGGACGATTTTAACTCTGGGGGCGCAGAATACCTAGTGCATCTATCGAAATCTGAAAAAACACCTCTTGAATTTAAAGGTGACGTAGCTCTGCTCTCAGGATACTTTAAAATTTACGACATCAATGGTCCCAGACAAGGCTACATGTCCGTAAATTTACGCTCAGTAAATATCGACTAGCATTCCAAGGGGACTTATATATTCCCAGAAAACAACTCAGCCTCCATTATCCGATAGAAAAGTCTCGGTATAAAAATCTCCAAACACGTCACATCACCTCCCCAAACTTAAGATCCGAGTAAAAAAATGACGACAAATTACTGGCTTGTAGGTGCTACATGGGGAGGATCAAAAGACGTCCTACCTAAATTTTTACAACGGGGATACTGGTATTGCTGGGATGCAAATAAATTCGAGAATGAGGAAACCGGAGTAGGAAACTCCATAAAAAATCAACAAGAACGATTTACGCAGGTAAAGACAGGTGATCGTATTGCAGTCAAACGCTTACTAGGGAAAGGATCATCAGAAATGGCAATCCTTGCAATAGGAAAAGTTAAAGACGTAGATATTTCCGAATGGAGAATCTATGTTGACTGGATTATTTCAGACATTAAAGATCGCAACGTTCCGCTAAGAGGTTGTGCGGCCTCAATTCATGGCCCTTTCTCAAAATCTGGAAAGGATGAAGAATGGATTCAAAAAATATTCTGCCTCTAAAAAGGACAACAAATTAAAAAATGTGCGAATTAATTTACAGCCGTTCACTTCTCGGCGAATAAATTGACTCCAACGCAAAAAGGGATGGATTTGCTTCCAGAGAGCAAATCCGCTCCAACCTTCTAATTTTCTTTTAATTTGCGTAATTCATTTTCTAAAGCATCGATTTGAGCGTGCAACTTTTCATTCTCTTTCATTAGGAAGCTTTTCGACGGACTCTCAGGGTTATGATAAGAAGGAATATCATACAACAGTTCCAACTCATCCTTATAAGGCATCAAAGGCTGATAAAGTTGATAAAAAGCACGTCCTACTGCCCCTCGAAACAGTTCAAGTATTGGCTTTTTTGCACCAACAGAAAGAATATGATCAGTAGCAATACCTGGATAGGGATCGATGTATATTATTTTAGTGACACCCAGTTGATATGCTTTTTTTGCACAAAGTTCACAGGGGCTAGCGGTAGTAAACAAAACACCCCCAATAAGTTTTTGCCCACCAAATTTTGCAATTTGCAAAAAAGCATTTTCTTCTGCATGAAGTGATCTCGTGTGAACTTGGTTCTTTTCACCCTCAATTTCATTTTGTAGCGCTTTGAAGCAAAACGGGATATTCCGTTTTTGAGTGGCGCCAGTTTTTATCAAATTAAAATATTTATCACTTAAAGCCTTGCGGAACACATTATCGTTTTTTTCATACTCACTATAATCGGCACCATTAATTCCGCTCAATAAGTCCTCAGCACTTCTTAACAAGCATGGAGTTTGTCCTTGGGGAGTACTGTTCCAGCCGACACTTTTTACACTGTAACCAGTATCTGTTACTACAGCCCCAACCTGTCGCGAAATACAGCCGGAGCTTTGCTTGACCGTATAAGCTATTTGCATACAGTTTTCAACTGACGTCGGCATCACTAACCCAGGATGCATCATAAGCGCTAGGTACCATGCTAGCTGACTCACCAAGTCATTTTGATTGAACTCGCTAGCTTTGGAGTTGTGAATATGAATATCAGCAATCTCGATACAAGCCTGAATATTTTGCGCGATAAATTTATTGGCCCCGGAAACTTTTCCAGGATACTCCTTATTATCGAGATCCGAAATCTCTTTCATTGAAAGCTTTCTATATTCATGCAAACTACTCAATCTTTTTGAATTAGGCGTATTTACGGATATCAGGTAGAAGTTTGCATATCTCCGCTTTAAAAAGAATGCCTCATACGGATTTCTAATCGCATCTATAACAACCCTGCACGGAATTCCTTTTGCTATTGTAGATTTTCGAACAAGCTTAATTAGAAAATTTAAATGCTTCGGAAAATTAAATATCTTGCCGGCGTCAAAGATATTACTATTTGCAAGGCCTGAGGATCTAATATTGTCACCAGAGTTTTGGTAAAGCTTGGTAAAACCAGCCCCACCTAAGCTTTCCCTCAAACTCTCAGCAACACGCGGCAAGGTTGAAAAATAAAGCTCTATCCATGACTCTAACTCGCTAGGATCAACCTTCCCATTAAACGAATGAAGCCGGAGAATTTCCTCTCGCACCTTATTCGAGTCATCATAAATCGCTGCTGCGGACTCTTGCCTAATGCCTGCACCCGAGATCCCTACTAAATACGATACAAACGGCTCTCTTTCTAGAAGCAATAGGTGATATGTAATTAATGATCGCACCTCAATCTTATAAAAAGAAGTCCATTCATTGCCCTTTAAGTACTTATGAATTATTTTATGTTTTTTTAACTCATTCTCCGTGAGCCCCTCATAGCCGTCCGCAGGAAATTCGAAACTTGTGCCGCCCAACTTGCTAGCGGCGGTAGAGCATCCTGAACCAGTACGCCCTGTCAGGCCAATTATCAGAAAGTTATTTGCCTCACTGTAAACCCCACTTATTGCTTCACCAGTCTTTATGGACATTCCCTCTCCCCTTAGCCCTGTAATCTACGAACGGAAAAATGAAAATACGTCTATCCCATTACAAATGTAGTCTGCTTTTTGGCGCACATTAAAGTTTTGCACTACGGGCTCCTCCAAACCTTCAAGGATGTTCTACTAAGAAAATGGCTGCTAAAACGTATGTAGGACTGCCTTCAAGGTCCCCTCAATGAGTAGATTGCTTTTCTGTGCGATAGCGGTATGTCGTGACATGATTGCTCTTTGCCGAAAGCAATCAAATGCTTTGCTTGTTCACCTTACTCTCTCGCCGAGCCGCTTGAACCGGCAGGCCAGAAGGGGCAACTACAAAATGGCTGATTCGATCTTTCAATTCAGGGCCTCACCAACCTCGGCAACACCACCCCCCTCCCCCAACCTCTCCACCCCTAACCGCACCGTCTCCCCACCCTGCTCAATCACCACCCCATCCCCCTCCACCGCCACCAACCTCACCCCAGGCCCAACCCTCTCCCCCTGCAAAAAACTCCTCGGCGGCCCATCGTTCAGGCTGAGTATCGCCACCGCCCCCCGACTCCCCGCCATCACCCCGCTCACCTTGATATCCATCGGCGCCGTTTGATTGGAAAACCACTGCAACGCCGGGCTATCACTGCGCGCCGCCAGCAACTGCGGGGCCGCTGCCGGGGTGTGTGATTCGGCGGAGGTCAGCAGCAGCGACGACCACGTCGCCACGCCGACCAGCGCCGCGAGCAGTGCGAGGGCCTGGACCATTTGGGGTGGGGTAAAGCGTGCGGTGAAGGTCATGGGTTGAATCTCCTTTTTATCCCTGCTGCCAGCCTACGCGGCAATTCTCTCCGTTTTATTTCACACGCCTTACATGTTGGCCGTGCACGATGGCGCAGGACGCAAAGGAGCGCGCGCGCGATGAACAGGCAAGAGGGTTTTACGCTGATCGAGTTGATGGTGGTGCTGGTGATCATCGGCATCGCCAGTGCGGCGATCAGCTTGAGTATCAAGCCCGATCCGTTGCAGTTGCTGCGCAAGGATGCCGAGCGTGTGGCGCAGTTGCTGCAGGTGGCGCAGGCGGAGGCGCGCGCGGATGGGCGGCCGATTGTGTGGGTGAGTGATGCCAAGGGGTTTCGGTTTAGTCGGCGCAGTGACAGTGGCAAGGGGTTTGATCATTTCGCGCAGGATCCGCAGTTGCGGCCGCGTGCCTGGCAGAGTCCGAAGATGGAGGTGCGGGTGGAGCCGAAACAGAGGGTCGTGCTGAACGCTGAGTGGATCAATCCGCCGCTGCAGTTGACGTTGTCGGATGGGTTGAATCGCTTGAGTGTGCTGCGTGATGGCAGCGGAAGGATCAGCCTGCAATGAAGCGCCAGCAAGGATTTACGTTGATTGAGGTGATGGTCGCGATTTTGCTGATGGCGGTGGTGAGTTTGATTGCCTGGCGGGGGCTGGACAGTGTGACGCGGGCGGACAGTCATTTGCAGGCGAGCAGTGAGCAGAGTGACGGTTTATTGCGAGCGCTGAATCAGTTGCAGCGGGATGTGGAGATGCGGGCGGGGATTGAGTTGACCGAGCCGAAGAAGGTTGGGGTGGATGATGAGCCGCCGACCGCCCCGCCCGCTTTGACTGTGCGCAGTAGCGACAGTAAGGGGTTTCGGCTGGACATTATTCGCACGGCGGCGGATCAGCCGGGGGCGTTGCAGCGGGTGCGGTGGTGGGTCAAGGGCGACACTTTGTATCGGGCGGTGGCTGAGGCGCGGAGTCGGTATCCGTTGCCGGCGCCTGGGAATGGGGTCGCTGTTTTGAGTGAGGTCAGTGATGTGCAGGTGCGGGTTTGGGAGGTGGATAAGGGGTGGCGGCAGTTGAGCGGGAATCGGCGGGAGGATCCGTTGGGGTTGGAGATTCGGTTGAGTCGGGGGACGGCGCAGGGGGTGGAGAAGTATCGGCAGGTGATTGGGCCGTTGGAGTGAAGCCGATCCCTGAATATCGGATATCCCTGTAGGAGCTGCCGAAGGCTGCGATCTTTTGACTTTGATTTTGCAGATCAAAAGATCGCAGCCTTCGGCAGCTCCTACATTGGGATTGGGATTGGGGGTGGGCAGTTGGGGATTGGTTGGCTGTTAGGCCGTCTTCGCGAGCAGGCTCGCTCCCACCGTTTTAATGTGCGTACAACCCAAGCGGCAAAGCCGCCCCACTCAACAGGATGAGCGTTAGCTCGGCTGCTGCTTTTGATCTTGATCTTGATCCACGGGCGACGTCGGAAGGCTGAGTGGAGGGATTCATCCGGGGGTGGGAGCGCAGCGACCGTTTGGCGCAGCCAAATGCATCGAGAGGAAGTGCAGCGAAGCAAACCGTAGGCGATGCGCCCGGATGGATCCCGGAGCGAAGGAACCCCGAGCTTTAGCGAGCGGGCCGCACGCAGGAGCAAGCCTTTTTGGTTACTTTTTCGGCGTCTGGAAAAAGTGACCCGCCGTAAGGGCGGAACCCTAAGCAGCCGTTACCGCAGCAACGGATATGTACCCAATCAAACCCACTAACTCAAAACAACGACGCCACCCGGCAGCTCAGTGCATTTAACGCCATAAGCATCCCGAATCAGCAATGCAACACCAGCAAGTTGATCAAGGCTAAAGCGCGCCTGCACCCGCCGCTGCCCAAGCTCACGATTAAGCAGCAACAACATCCCCGGCCGATACCGATTGATCTCATCAATCATCTGGCTCAACGTCGCGCCGTTAAACACCAACACTTGCTGACGCCAATTCATCACTGCCGCCGTGTCGACACTCTGCACACTGCCAACCTGCCGCGCGTCGTAAGTCACCTGCTGCCCCGGTTCAAGCCGCAGACTACGACCTTCAACATCCACTTCAACCGCGCCATCAAGGCAAGTCACACAGACTTGCTGATCAGTATTACGCAGGTTGAAACGCCCCTGACTAGCACGCAACCACCCTCCCCCAGCCTGCACCGCCAGCGGCAACCGCGCCGTCTGCACCTCAACTTCACCACTGACCAGCTCAAAACCCTGCACGCCCTCAGACACCGCACGCTGATTGATCCGAGTCTGAGTATTCAGCTCCAGGCTCACACCCTGCGCCGGTTCAAAACGACGCTGCTGGCCGACTTCAGTGATGTAGTCGGCACCCAATCCTTCGAAGCCACCAGGAATCGCCCCGCGCACCAGCAAAAACGCCGCCGACGCAGCAATCGCCCCGCCGAGAAAAGCACGTCGACCAAACCCGCGCGGTGCCTGCATTTGCTCCACGGCCGGTTGCAGTTGCTGCCACAACCGCTTGGCCTCTTCGAACGCGCGGGCATGCTCGGCGCTCTGCGCGCACCATTCGCGCAAGGCGCGGGCATCGGCCACGGTGGCGCGGCCGGAGGTCAGCAGGACCAGCCAGTCGCGGGCTTCGCTGTGCAGATGGTCGGCCGCCGATGGCTCGGCAGGTGTCAGTCGAAAGATGTTCAAACGCGCAGATTCTCAACGAATTGATCGGGCACTATTCAGAAGACGGTTTTCCGGCCCCGCGACCGAACCGCTGAAACACTTTTCTTTCCAGTTTCGCGGCGCAGAAGCCCAACGCGGCTTTGATTTCCTTCTCGACCATGCGCGTGGAAATGCCGAAGCGCTGAGAAATCTCCAGGTGCGGTGCCTCTTCCAGACGCGCCGCGATGAAGATCTTCCGGCGCCGTGCCGGCAGCTCGTACAACGCACTGAGCAGCGACTGGATTTCCTTTTGCCCGCCCACTACCCGCGCCGGGTCGAGGGCTTCGTCACCGATTTGCAGCAGCTCTTCGACTTCCTCGCCAGTGAGCAGGCGCGCATCGGCCTGGCGGCGGTCGGCGGCGATGTTCAGGGCCATGCGATAGAGGTAGGCATTGGGCCGCAGGACGTTCGGCGGCGTCTCCATGCGGTCGACCCGCAGGTAGGTTTCGTGCAGCACGTCGTTGGCCAGATCTTCCGAACCGAGACGCCTGCGCAGGCGCACCCGAAAGTCCTCGTAGGACGTCAGGAACAGTTGGACCATCGAACCTTGTCCGGTGTCTTTCATCCCCCGGAAACTCCTTCCCATTTGGTGCATTCCATGCGTTTCCCTGACGACTCCGGTAACAACAGCAACGTGACCGGCTGACGCAAGGCGCTGGGCGTCGGCCGGTCGATTTTGAGGTTGCGAAAACTTTCCACCAACGCGTTGTCGCGCCGTACATCACCGGTCGAAGTGACCAACCGGTTGTGCTGCACCAAGCCGTCGCGGCCGACCCAGACCTGCAACACCGCGCGATAACTGCCTGGCCGGGTCAGCGGCGAGCGGCACAGGTTGCGCTCGATCGCTGCTTGCACCGCCGTGGCGTAACTGCGGTTGACCGCGACGCTTTCCGGCGTCTGTTTTTGCGGCGGCGCCGGCACGTCTTCGACCTGCGCCACTTGCAAGGTAAACGCATCGTCGCGGGCATAACGCGCCATCAAACCACTGCCGCCGAGCAATCGACGCAAGGCATCGGCGGCGGTGTATTCACCGTCCACCGCCAACGAACGTCGACCGCGACTCAACTGACTGTCGACCAGCACCGCAACGCCGGTGGCGTGGCTGTACTGATCCAGCGCGTGTGCCAGATCCTGTGCCGGAATGTGCAGCGTCATGCGCAAGTCCGCCGGCACCGCGTCGGCCATGGCGTGGCCCGCCGCACAGCCAAGCAGCCACCCCAGACACATCCGGCGCACAAGCCTCGTTGAACGCTGAAAACCGTCCGTGGAATTGCCTCGCTGCACGGCTGACGAATCCTTGGAAATCGTCATCCTGAGGGCTGTTTATGAATCTGGTGTGACGGGCGGTGCAAAAAAACCATCACGGGAATTGCGCACGGCTTGCACTAGACTCACGCCATAGCGCGGCCCCTTTGGGCCGGCCAGGAGGCGAGCATGAAAACACTGTGGCGATTGAGCCTTGGCGGGCTGTTGTTGATGGCGCTGTCGAGCGCTTATGCCGAGGAACCGTTGGGCTGTGTCGAGGTGACGGTCGGCGGTTACAAGGCGCCGAATTACGACTGTTTGAGCCAGCAGATGGGCAACAACCCGGAAGGTGCAACGGCGGCGCAGAAGAATCAGGAGGCGCTGAATGTGCCGGTGAATAAGCGGCCGCCGAATCAGGTTGGGCTGGCGACGCCGGCGGCGACCAGTACGCGGATGGGCAATACCTTTGGCACCTCGGTGAAACCGCAACGACCGGCGAATTAAGGCAACGTCACAATCAAAAGATCGCAGCCTTCGGCAGCTCCTACATGGGATTTCGATCGTTTCCCTGTAGGAGCTGCCGAAGGCTGCGATCTTTTGATCTTCAATCGCTAGGCGTTTGGCGGAAGCTGACGGCGAGGCGATTCCAGCTGTTGATGGTGGTCACGGCCATGGTCAGATCGACCAGTTCGCCTTCGCTGAATTGCTCGCGCGCCTGCTCATAAACGTCATCAGGCACGCGGCTGTCCGCCAACAACGTCACCGCCTCCGCCCACGCCAGCGCCGCACGCTCGCGCGGGTTGAAGAAGTTGCTGTCGCGCCACACCGCAATCGCATACAAACGCCGATCACTCTCCCCGGCCCGTCGCGCGTCCACCGAATGCATGTCGGTGCAGAATGCGCAGCCATTAAGCTGCGAGGCGCGGATCCTGATCAGTTGCAGCAGCGGCTGCTCGATACTGAGGTTGGCGGTCAGCGCCTCCATGGCAATCATCGCTTTCATCGCCTTGGGCGAAGCGTTGTAGTAATCCAGGCGCGGGGACATGGCGGTTCTCGGTGGACGGAATGATGAGTTCACCGTAAACGTCGACAGCCATGCATGACAGCCCCAATTGCACGGAAAACCGCTACACCACTGAATCCTGCCCTGCGCAGATCCCCTGTGGGAGCGAGCCTGCTCGCGAAGGCGTCAGGTCAGTCAGCCCATTTTTGAATGACACACCGCATTCGCGAGCAGGCTCGCTCCCACAGGGGTTAGGGGCCAATTTCGGGTTTTTCGGGTAGGCAACTATTGCCCATCCCGCAACAGCGGTAATCTGGCGGGCACGCCTAATAGCCTCGGGAGCCTCGTCGGTATGGAACTTCACGTCGTGATCAACGGCCGCAAGGATCTTGCCGGTCAGTTGTATCAGCAGTTGCGCGGGGCCATCGAGTCCGGGCGCTTGGCCGCTGGCACGCAACTGCCGCCCAGCCGCCTGCTGGCCGAGCAACTGGGCATCTCGCGCAAGACCATTTCCGATACCTACGCGCAACTGACCTACGAAAACTTCCTCACCGGGGTGATCGGCAAAGGCACCTACGTCAACGCGCGCCCGGCGCAGGTCCAGCGCAAGCAAAGGCACAGCGAACTGGCCAGCGCCGAAGTGATCGAGAGCTGGCGCAATCTGCCGGTGTTCCTGCGCCACCCGACGCTGGAAGGCTCGCTGCGCTACGACTTCATCGGCGGCGCCACCAGCAAGGGCCAGTTTCCACAGGATGACTGGCGCCGCTGCGTCGCCCATGCGATGCGTCAGATGAGCCAGTCCAAGGGATTCTACAGTGTCGCCGAAGGCCTGCCGGCGCTGCGCAATGCGATTGCCCGGCACATCGCGTTTTCCCGGGGCATCAACTGTCAGGACGAAGACATCGTCGTGTGCAACGGCGCGCAACAGGCGCTGGACCTCATCACCCGTGTGCTGATCAGCCCCGGCAGTCTGGTGGCGATGGAAGATCCCGGTTATCCGCCGGCACGTCTGCTGTTCGGCACCCATGGCGCCGAGGTGGTCGGGATTCCGGTGGATGCCGAGGGCATTCAGGTCGAGCACATTCCCGATGGCACGCGCCTCATCTATGTCACTCCGTCGCACCAGTTCCCGCTGGGCATGCCGATGAGTCAGGCGCGCCGTGAAGCCTTGTTGGTTCGCGCTCATGAGTTGGGCGCGATCATCATCGAGGACGACTATGACAGCGAGTTTCGCTACGAAGGCCGGCCGACCGATTCGCTGTTCAGCCTCGACCAGCGCGGCATCGTCGCTTACGTCGGCACCTTCTCGAAGACCCTGCTGCCGGAGTTGCGACTGGGTTATGCGATTCTGCCGCCGGCGATTCTCGAAGCGGTGATCCGTGCCAAGCAACTGACCGATCTGCACGCCTCGACCCTGCCGCAATGGGCGTTGGCCAAGTTCATCGCCGAGGGCTGCCTGCTCAAGCATATCCGCCGTTGTCACGCGATCTACGCCCAACGCCGCGAACGGATTCTCGAGCGCATGGCAACCGATCTGGCGCCATGGCTGGAGGCGGTGCCGGCCAGCGCCGGGTTTCATATGGCGGTGTTCTGCAAGGTGCCGATCGACTTGCCGTTGGTGATCGAACTGGCGAAAAAGGTCGAAGTCGGGCTGTACTCGATCAACGGTTTCTATCATCAGCAACCGGCGAAGAACGGCCTGTATTTCGGCTTCGGCGCCATCGAAACGCTGGACATCGATATCGCTCTGGATCGCCTGCGTGACATCCTCGAACAGCTGTCATGAGCCTTTGGTATAACGCATTTACTGCCGATTGGTTATTGGTGATTCACGACGGCAGGCCTATCCTGCACAGGCGTTATCCCTCAATGAGCAGGATTCGTCCGGCCTGATTCAGGAGTGTGAGCAATGTCCAACGAAGTGATCAATACGGTCCAGGTGCAGGCTGCGGCCGGCCGCTCGGATGAGCTGGGCAGGCAACTGCAGAAGATCGTCGAAACCCTGCGCGAAACGCCGGGCTGCGATTCCTACTTGGTCGACCGCTGCCCCGAGGACAGCCACCGCTGGACGGTCAGTGCCCGCTGGCAGTCGGAAGCGGCAATGCAGGCGCATTTCAACCGGCCCGAGGCGCAGGGGTTTATTGACTTGATCGATAGTCGGTTGGCCAATAGCGTCGATTTCAATAGCTTTCCTATTGTTTAAAAGCAAGATCAAAAGATCGCAGCCTTCGGCAGCTCCTACACCGACCCCTGTAGGAGCTGCCGAAGGCTGCGATCTTTTGATTTTTGGGGCATCTGAATTGGTCACCTGATCTTCCCGAATATTGGCCGTTTGAATGCCCCACCCTGCGGACTACTGTGATTGCACCCCCGATCATCACAGGTAACCCGCCATGAAAGCCCTGCCCTTCTTCGCCGCCGCCCTCGCCCTGAGCCTTTGCACCTCTGCCGCCTTCGCCCACGATCCATCTGAAAAAGTCACCGTCCTCCAAGACCAGATGCTGAAAAACGCCCCCGGCAAAAAAGCCATGATGATTGAGGTCGACTACAAACCCGGCCAGTCCTCCATCGCCCATAAACACGACGGCACCGCCATGGCTTATGTGCTGGAAGGTGAAGTGATTTCCCAGGTCAAAGGTGAACAGCCGATCACCTACAAAAAGGGTCAGTTCTGGTACGAGCCCGCCGGCTCCGAACATCTCGTCTCGAAAAACGCCAGCAAAACCAAGCCTGCCAAGTTGTTGGTATTCATGGTGCTGGCCCCGGATGAACAAGTGTTGATCCCGCTGAAAAACTGATGGCTGTTTAACCAGCCATAAATAAACGGGCGCAAATCGACGATTGGCGCCTTTTTATTTCCCGGCGCAATTAGCGGTTACGGGTTAAAGCCAATAAAACTATTGCTCAGCTTTTATTACAGCAAATTGTCAGCTTGGCGGGTTTAGTCTGAATTAGCTGTCGTCGCCGACGGCATTGCAAACTTTCCGACTGATGTTGTTTCACGGGAGAAACACCATGAAACTTGCGTTCACCAGCGTACTGGCGATATCGGTTTTAGCTCTGTCAGCCTGTTCGGTACCCACCGCGCCTCAGGCCGTTTCCTCACTGGACACCCTGCTCCCCCATCCCACCGGCCGCAGCAACGCCACCCAGGTAAAAAGCGGTCCCGGCGTGTCCTTGGGCGTGATCTACAGCCCAAGCACCCAGACCAACCGCGAATACCTGCGCGACTATCAAGCCAACGCCGGCACCGGTTTCGGCCAGAGTTTGCTGGTGCAGCCGATCCACGACGCCTACGTCGCCAGCTCGAAACCGGACATGGCGGTGGAATGGGTCAACGCCTCGCTGCAACGCCAGTTCGGCTCGGTGACGGTGTATCCGGACATGCAAAGCCTGCGAGCAGCTAAACCGGATGTGGTGGCGATCGTCGACACCCACAGCCAGTTGATTACTTCACGCAGTTCCGACATCAAGGCCGATGTCAGTGCCGACTTTTATGATGCACGGTTGAACTATATCGGTACGGCGAAAGGTTCGGATGTCCGGGAATTGACGCCGGTGTGGGCGGACTTCAAGCGTTCGGAGGAGATAGTTGCGGATATTAATCAGCAGCAGGATGTGCAAGTTAGGGCGCTGCAGAAGTTTGACCAGTCGCTCAACAATTTAGTCGCCAGACCTGCAGATAAAGTGTCGATTCTTGATAGCAAACAGTCATCTAAGTTGTATTGATGACAAGGAACCCTTCGCGAGCAAGCTCGCTCCCACAGGGGAAATGCATTTCAAATGTGGGAGCGAGCTTGCTCGCGAAGGGACCAGACCAGACAACACAAAACCCTCAGACATAAAAAAGCCCCGGCATCTCACGACACCGGGGCTTTCTCGTTCAACCACTGCCCAAGCCGAGTAAAACTCGGCATTGGAAGCAAAGGCGAGATGCCACGCCCTCGAACTTCACACATATGCTCATCTGTCTACTGTCAACCCTGACAGTAGACCGTCTCGCCAAATAGGCTTCCAATAATCTGACTGTATTGATCTCTCGATCCCAGGTCGGTTATCGGCGTATGCAGAAACCACAGGTTTGAGGAGCAGGCAATGTCTAACATTATCAACAGCGCCAACGTGGAAGCTCTCGACCCAACTTTCGGATCTGATGAATCAGGCGTGAGTTGGTTAAAATATCCGGATGGCACCAATGGATTTGTGTGGGGCATCACCGTCGCGCCGGACAACAAACTGTTGATCGCAGGCAGAGCTGGAAAACGTTTCTCAATCGTGCGCCTGAAGACTGATGGTCGACAAGATCCCGATTTCGGTGATCAAGGAAGTGTCATTGGTGCGTTCGCAGTCGGCGATCTATCAACGGGTAGAAGTGTTCGCGTACTCAAAGACAAGACAATACTGCTTGAAGGGTGGTTCGACTATGATCCTTCGTCCCCATCGCTGCGTGGTTTGGCTCTTTTTGACGATAAAGGAATGCCCGTCAAGGCATTTGGAAACGATGGGGTACTGATCGTTGATCCCATCTCGACACCCGCCTACCGATTGTCCAAAGAAGAGATCGCCAATAAAGACGCATCGGCTTCCCGCGAAGGTGAACAATCTATTGAGCTGCCCGACGGCAAGCTGATGATTATCAGCAATCATCTATATAGCTTCAGCGACAATATCGGTTTATTAATCAGGCTGGAAAAGAACGGCTCGCTGGACATGGATTTTCATGGAAAAGGCTATGTCGCTGTCCAGTATCTTGCTAATTACACAACGGCTAACTCACTGATAAGGCTCCAGGACAGATCGTTTGCCGTTGGTGGAAGCACTGCCGTGAATGGCAAAACGATGCCGATGATTGCTCGCTTCAATGCACAGGGTGAGATCATTAGTGAGTTCGGAAACAAAGGCTTCGTGGTGATTGAAACTGATCAGCATCGTGGCGATACAAGTCAACTTATAGAATTACCTGACGGCAATATCCTGGGTATTGGTAGCACGTCGTCACACGGAATTCAAAGTGGCCTATTGTTTTGTATCGACAACAAAGGCGCATTGGTCTCTTCCTTTAATCAAGGCGAGCCATTGATTACCGCATATCCACGGGCGCCGATGGGTATTCAATGGCTTCAAGGCACCCTGCGACAGGGTAAGCACATAATGGTTATCGCCAACACCCTAGGAGAGGAAGACTCAAAAACGATCGTTGCCAAGTTCGACCTTGACGGTGTTCAAGACAGCAACTTTGCAGATAAAGGTTTTTTGACCATTAATCTAACGGATGTTCTAGATTTTGGCGTTTCCATAGCCATCCAAAACGATCAGATTATCGGGGCCGGCACTTCCTTGCCTCATGCCGATGGCGTACGCGGTTTCGCCTTTCGTTGTTCGGAACTGATTTAAACAAGAACAATGAAAAAGCCCCGCCTCTTCCGAGAGCGGGGCTTTTTCATTCAGCCACTACTTACGCCAATTCAAGCTCGGCATTCGCAGCAGCCGCAGGCACTACCGCTTGCCCGCTCAACGCCAGATCCAGCAGTTCACGGTTGGCCACTGCATACATGGCGTAGTCCGTGCCGCTCGCAGCGCGGATTTCCACCAGCATGGCGCGCCAGCGCGAGATCATGCTTTCGTGCTGTTCCATCCACAGCGCCAGACGTGCTTCCACATCCAGCGTGCCGTCGCCCTGTTGCAGGACGGAGATGGTGATCGCACGTTGCTGCCAGTCGACATCATCACGGAACGCTTCACGGGCCAGGGCTTGCCAGTTGTTTTCAACCGGCAGTGCGCTGATCTGTTGCAGGTACCATGTGATGTCCAGCGCACTGCCCACGGCGAAGTAGGCCTTGGCCACTTCGGCCGGGTTCTGGCCAGTCACGTCGGACGCTTCGATGATCGGCAGCAAGGTGTACAGGTGCGAGGTGCCCGCAACCATACGCGCCAGCAATTCCGGTACACCGGCTTCGACGTAAGCCTGATAACGCGCCTGCCAGTTTTCACGGATTTCGCCGCTCAGCAGTTCATCGAGCTTCAGACCCAGCTCTTTCAGGTGCGGACCGAAGTGCGCGACGTCACGGGCAGCGTTCTGCTCGTTGCGACGGGCACGCAGGAACCAGCGCGTAGCGCGACGGCCCAGGCGCATCAGTTCGTCCATCAGTTCCAGCTGTACGTCAGCGCTGACTTGGTAGTCCAGCGCTTCGATCTGACGGAACCAGTGCGGGAGGTGGAAGATGTCGCGCACGATCACGTAAGCACCGGCCACGTTCGCAGGGCTCATGCCGGTCGACTCTTTGAGTCGTTGAACGAAGGTGATGCCCATGTGATTGACCAGGTCGTTGGCGATCTGGGTGCTGACGATCTCGCGCTTCAGACGGTGACGACGCATGGCTTCGGAGAACTTGCTGACCAGGCTCGGCGGGAACGCCGTTTCCATGTCGCGGGTCAGGTAATCGTCGTCCGGCACCAGGGAGCCCAGCAGCTGCTCTTTGAGGTCGATCTTGCTGTACGAGATCAGTACCGACAACTCAGGACGGGTCAGGCCGTGGCCTTCGGCAACGCGCTCGGCCAGTTGCTCTTCGGTCGGCAGGAACTCGATGGCACGGTCCAGCTTGCCACGACCTTCCAGATCGCCCATCAGACGCTTGTACTCAGCGATGCGCGCGTAAGCACGACGCGCCGCCAAGGACAGCGCCTGAGTCTGCTTGTAGTTGTTGCCCAGCACCAGATTACCGACTTCGTCGGTCATGCTCGCCAGCAACTGGTTGCGTTGCTTGTCGGTCATGTCACCGGCCTGAACCACTTCGTTCAGCAGGATCTTGATGTTCACTTCGTGGTCGGAGCAGTCGACGCCACCGGCGTTGTCGATGAAGTCGGTGTTGGAACCGCCGCCATTCAGACCGAATTCCACACGACCCAGTTGGGTCATGCCGAGGTTACCGCCCTCGCCCACGACTTTGCAGCGCAGCTCGTTGCCGTTAACGCGCAGTGCATCGTTGGCCTTGTCGCCGACATCGGCGTGGCTTTCAGTGCTGGCCTTGACGTAAGTACCGATACCGCCGTTCCACAGCAGATCCACCGGCGCCTTGAGCAAGGCGTTGAGCAGTTCGGTCGGGGTCAGCTTGTCAGCCTTGATGTCGAAGCGTTCCTGCATCTGCGGGGAGATCGCGATGCTCTTCGCGCTGCGCGAGAAGATACCGCCACCTTCGGACATGATGCTGGTGTCGTAGTCGGTCCAGGCCGAACGCGGCAGGTCGAACATGCGCTGACGCTCGACGAAGCTGGTCGCCGGGTTCGGGTTCGGGTCGATGAAGATGTGCATGTGGTTGAACGCGGCAACCAATTGCAGCTTGTCGGACATCAACAGGCCGTTACCGAACACGTCACCGGCCATGTCGCCGACGCCGACAACAGTGATGCTGTCTTCCTGAACATTGATGCCGCGCTCGCGGAAGTGACGTTGTACGCCAACCCACGCGCCTTTGGCGGTAATGCCCATTTTCTTGTGGTCGTAACCGGCCGAACCACCGGACGCAAACGCGTCACCCAGCCAGAAGCCGTAGTCGATAGCGATGCCGTTGGCGATGTCGGAGAAGGTTGCAGTGCCCTTGTCCGCTGCGACCACCAAGTACGGGTCGTCATCGTCGTGGCGAACCACGTTCAATGGCGGCACCAGTGCGCCGTCTTTCAGGTTGTCGGTGATGTCCAGCAAGCCCGAAATGAAGATGCGGTAGCAGGCGATGCCCTCGGCCGCGATCTCGTCACGGCTGCCGCCCAGTGGCAGGCGACGCGGCAGGAAGCCGCCCTTCGCGCCGACTGGCACGATGACCGAGTTCTTCACTTGCTGAGCTTTTACCAGGCCGAGGACTTCGGTACGGAAGTCTTCTTCACGGTCGGACCAGCGCAGACCACCACGAGCGACGTTACCGAAGCGCAGGTGCACGCCTTCAACGCGTGGCGAGTAGACGAAGATTTCGAACTTCGGCACTGGTTTCGGCAGTTCAGGGATCGCGTGCGGGTTGAACTTGAAGCTGAAGTACGACTTGTTCTGGCCGTTGGCATCAGTCTGATAGAAGTTGGTGCGCAGGGTGGCTTTGATCAGGTCGAGGTAACGACGCAGGATGCGGTCTTCGTTGAGCACCTGGACGTCGTCCAGTGCGGTCAGAATCGCTTGTTCCAGACGCAGTTGCTTGTCTTCCAGATCGTCGTCGCTGAGTTTGCGCGCCAGATAGAAGCGGGTCTTGAACAACCGGGTCAGCTCGCGAGCGATGTCGGTGTGGTTGTTCAGGGTGCTGGCGATGTAACCCAGGTCGAAGCCCAGACGAATCTGCTTCAGATAACGCGCGTAAGCACGCAGCAGCGCGACGTCGCGCCATGGCAGGCCGGCGGTCAGTACCAGGCGGTTGAACGCATCGTTTTCGGCGTCGCCGCGAACGATGTGGACGAAGGCGTCCTGCAGGGTGTCGTTGAGTTGCTGGATGTCGAGATCCAGTCCTTCAGCGGCAGTGAACGCGAAGTCGTGAATCCAGAACTCGCGGCCATTGGTGTGACGCAGACGGTACGGGAATTCACCCAGTACGCGCAGGCCGAGGTTTTCCAGAATCGGCAACACGTCGGACAGCGCCAGCGGGGTGTCAGCGTGGTACAGCTTGCAATGCAGCTCGCGCTGGCCGGAGACCTGACCGAGCGGCTGATAGAAGCTCATCACCAGCGGATTTTTTTCGTTGAGGCTCAGCAGGTGCTGCATGTCGACCACGGCCGAATGCGCGGCAAAACGCTCGCGGTAGCCGGCTGGGAAGCCTTTCGGGAAGTCCGCCAGCACGTTGGTGCCGTGGGCTTCGCCGAAGCTCTCGACGGTCAGTGCGGCGTAATCGTCCTGCCAGCTGCGGCAGGCTTGCACGACTTCTTTTTCCAGCAGCACCGGGTCGATGTCGAGACGGTTTTTCGGGTCGACACGCAGGATCAACTGCACGCGCGCCAGAACCGACTCGGAGAAGAATGTCCAGAATTCGCAATCGGAAGCCTTCAGGCGCTCCATCAGCACTTGCTGGATCTTCTGGCGAACCTCGGTGGAGTAGATGTCGCGTGGCACGTAGGCCAGGCAGTAGCAGAAACGACCGTACGGGTCTTTGCGCAGGAATACGCGGATCTTGTTACGTTCCTGGATCTGCACGATCGACATCACGGTGGTGAACAGTTCGTCGACCGGGGTCTGGAACAGGTCATCACGCGGCAGCACTTCAAGCACCTGCGCCAGTTCCTTGCCCAGGTGAGCCTTGGACTGGAAGCCGGAGCGCGTTTCGATTTCTTCGACCTTGCGGCGGATGAACGGGATGACCCGCACGCTCTCGCCATACACCGAGGAGGTGTACAGGCCCATGAAGCGGTGCTCCTTGATGACTTTGCCGTCAGCGTCGATTTCACGGATCGACACGTAGTCCGGGTACGCCGGACGGTGTACACGGCTCGGGTGCGCAGCCTTGGCGAACGACAGCAGGGTCGGTTCGCGCAGGTAGGCAACGGCGTAGTCTTCGATGCGCAGGTCTTCGTAGGTCAGGCCGGTGCGCAGCAGTTTGGTCAAGCCGAGGAAGGAGTTCTGGTCGTACTCGATGTGGCCGCCATCGGCCTGATCGGTGACCACGAATTCTTCGTAGCCGAGGAAGGTGAAGTGGTTACCCACCAGCCATTCCAGGAAGCTTTTGACTTCGTTCTTCTCGTCGGCATCGATGGCGAACGCGCTGTTGTCGAGTTTGGTGAGGATTTCCTGCACCTTGGCTTTCATCGGCTCGAAATCGGCGACCGCGACGCGGACTTCACCGAGAACCTGTTCCAGCTCTTTGCTCAGCACATTCAGTTCGGCCGCGTTGGCGCAGCGGTCGATTTCCAGGTACATCAGCGACTCGTGCAGCACGCCTTCGCCGGTGCTGCCCTTCGGCAGGATTTCCAGCAATTCGCCCTTGCTGCCACGACGCACGCTGAGCACGGTGGTTTGCAGGGTGTGGATGCTGTAGCCGCGACGGTTCAGCTCGGTACGAACCGAGTCGACCAGAAATGGCAGGTCATGGTGCAGCACTTCGACCGCGGTGTGGGTCGACTGCCAGCCATGACGCTCGTAATCGGGGTTGTAGACGCGCACTTGCGGTTGCGCGTGATCGAAGCGCTCAAGCAGGCGCCACGCAGAGAGAGTACAGCCAGCGAGGTCGGAGAGGCGACGTTGAGTCAGCTCGTCCAGAGAAATGATGCCGAAGAATTGTTCAGCGAACAGCGCCACTTGTGGCAGTGCCTGTTCACTGATGTGCTGCGCCAGTGCCGCTTGCAGTTGGTGCTGGAAGTCGGCTTTGCTGGCTGCGGTGAAGAACGCCATCTGTGGTACTCCGCTTAAGCTTGTTATTGATGGAAAGCGTCGCGTGCAACACCCCTTTCGGGGCTTGTGTCGCCCTGTTCCTGATTCTCGGGCAGAGGAAACAGGGGGACAGGTGGGTGAAGCTGGACGGGACACTCAGGTCACATTCACCTTCCATAGAATGAGCATCTGCAAAAGCGACTGCCAGCGGTGCCGACAATGCCTTTACGGGTGCTCATCCGTTGCGCAGCTTAAAGGGTGCGACAATGTGTCTGCTTGCGGTGCTGCGACATATTCGGTCATTGGCACGTAAACCGAGGGTTTGGCACCGGTAAACACTAGCACTCGTGGCGAAAAACGCTGGTCTGAATGCCCGTTTTTACGGTACATGCGTGCCAGAAATGACCATTGATCCACGTCGCGTCCACGACACATCCTCTGACACTCTCACATGCAGAAATTCCCGAGGACTGGCAGAATCGCGCCCATTAGCGACCGACACGCCCCTTGAGGCAGGAATTGACCATGCAAATGACCACCGCCCTACTGATCGTCAACCCGTGCGATGACGAAGAAGACAACATGGCCATGCTTTGCTGCCACAGCGACAAGGGCGACATGTTTTTGATGAGTCGTTATCCGGATGAAGACGAGCTGGAGATCACTCTGGATGGCGAGCCTTCGACGCTCGACGGCGTGAAAGTCACGCTGACTTCGAATCTGCTGAAGATCGAGATCGCGGCGGCGGATGCAGATGCTTTGAACGGAGATGATGTGCTGGAGATCAGCTTTAACCCGGATATGGTGGATATGGATGAGGTTGTCGAGACCTTGAAGAATATTCTTGATGGGACGGGTACCTTCATTAACGAGGTTTGATGGTGTCGGATCCGGCCTCTTCGCGAGCAAGCTCGCTCCCACATTTAAACTGCGTGTACACCGTCAATGTGGGAGCGAGCTTGCTCGCGAAGGGGCCCTGAAGAACACTGCACCTCTCTCGCACTACAAAAATCCAACAAATCCCCCAGTCATTTCCCGCACTTTGCGCAAAATGCCGTTAGTCGCCACCCCCCGCGATGGATTAAAGTAACGCCCCCAGCCCCGGCGTTATCCGAACGCTTGTGGCCCCCCCTTTCCAGGAACAGTCACCGATGGAACATCGTGAAGCGCTGCTGGCGCTGCGAACCTTTCTTTCAACGCAGATTCTCGGCCAGGAAAAACTCATCGAGCGTTTGCTCATCGCCCTGCTCGCCGACGGCCACATGCTGGTCGAGGGCGCGCCGGGTCTGGCCAAGACCAAAGCGATCAAAGAACTCGCCGAGGGCATCGAAGCCCAGTTCCATCGCATCCAGTTCACCCCTGACCTGCTGCCGGCCGACATCACCGGCACCGAGATCTATCGCCCGGAAACCGGCAGTTTCGTGTTCCAGCAAGGGCCGATCTTCCACAACCTGGTGCTGGCGGACGAAATCAACCGCGCCCCGGCCAAGGTGCAATCGGCGCTGCTCGAAGCCATGGCCGAGCGTCAGGTCAGTGTCGGCCGCAGCACCTATGAGTTGTCGCCGCTGTTTCTGGTGATGGCCACGCAGAACCCGATCGAGCAGGAAGGCACTTACCCGCTACCGGAAGCCCAGCTCGACCGTTTCCTGATGCACGTGAAAATCGGTTTCCCGGACGCCGCCGTCGAGCGCCGCATCCTCCAGCAGGCCCGTGGCGAAGCGCTGAACGGCGAAACCAAGCCCGAGCGCCGCGTCAGCCAGCAGGCGATCTTCGCCGCGCGCAAGGAAATCCTCGGTCTGTACATGGCCGACGCCGTGGAGGAATACCTCGTGCAACTGGTCATGGCCACGCGCAACCCGGCCAAGTTCGACCCGGAGATGGCCGAGTGGATCGCCTACGGCGCCAGCCCGCGCGGCTCGATTGCCCTCGACCGTTGTGCCCGCGCCCACGCCTGGCTGGCAGGTCGCGATTTCGTCAGCCCGGAAGACATTCAGGCCGTGCTGTTCGATGTGTTGCGTCACCGCATCATTCTGTCGTTTGAAGCCGAAGCCGCCGGCATCGATCAGGATCGGGTGGTGCAGCGGATTCTCGACGTCGTAGCCGTCGCTTGACCCCCATGAACGCCCCCCTGCCGTCCGAACCGGGCATCCGCGTCAGCCTCGCCGAGCTGATCGAGATGCGTCACCGCGTGCGCGAGGTGCAGCTGTTTTCCACGCCGAGTCAGCGCAGCCCGCTGATTGGCCTGCATCACTCGAAATTCCGTGGTCGTGGCGTCGACTTCGATCAGGTGCGGGTCTATCAGGCCGGCGACGACGTGCGCACCATCGACTGGCGCGTAACGGCGCGCACGCAAGAGCCGCACACCAAGCTGTTCCATGAAGAACGCGAACGACCGATTTTCATCATGGTCGAGCAAAGCACACGGCTGTTTTTCGGCTCGGGGCTGATGTTCAAATCGGTGCTCGCGGCACAAGTCGCGGCACTGATCGGCTGGGCCGCGCTTGGTCACAATGACCGGGTTGGCGGACTGGTGTTCGGCGACAACGAGCATTACGAAATCAAACCTCGGCGCAGCAAGCAGAGCCTGCTGCAATTGCTCAACCGTTTGGTCAAGGTCAATCAATCGCTGCACAGCGAGCGTGAGCCGGATCGCGATGCGTTCGGCGTGGCCTTGCGCCGTGCCCGTGAAGTGTTGCGCCCGGGCAGTCTGGTGATCGTCATCTGCGACGAGCGTGCGTTGTCCGACAGCGCCGAACAACAGCTCAGCCTTTTATCACGTCATTGCGACCTGTTGATGTTGCCGATTTCCGATCCGCTGGATCACGCCCTCCCCGCTGCCGGCCTGCTTAGATTCGCCGAACGTGGCGCGCAACTCGAACTCGACACGCTGAACTTCGATCTGCGCCAAACCTATCGCGCCCAGGCCGAAGCACGCATCGCGCGCTGGGAATTGCTCGCGCAGAAGCTGCGGGTATTGCTGATGCCGCTAAGCACGCAAAGCGAAATGGTCGAGCAGATGCGCGAGTTCCTCAATCCGCAGCGTCCGGGGAAAGGTCGATGAACGGCCTCGAACAACTGCAACCGCTGATCTCGCCGCCACCGATTGCCTTTTGGCCGCCGGCGCCGGGCTGGTGGCTGCTGCTTCTGTTGTTGCCGCTGCTGGGTTTCGCCGTTTGGCGACTGCGCCGTTTCATCCCGATGAAGAAACACCCGATCGTCCGTGCCGAGCAACCGCTCGATCCTGTGCGCATCGCCGCCCTCGCCGAACTCGCACAAATGCCCAAACCCTACGACGGCGCCCCGGCCGGAGCCTGGCTGCAGCAACTCAACGGCCTGCTCAAACGTCTGTGCCGCAACCATTACCCGTACAGCCAAAGCCACACCCTTAACGGTCGAAAATGGCTGGCCTTCCTCGACAACCGTTGCCCGGCCGCTGGCCTGACGCGCTGGATGGTGCTGGTCGAAGGCGCCTACAAACCGGAGTGCAAACTCGACGACAAAGCCATCGCCGGCCTGACCCAAGCGGTCGACACGTGGATTCGCAAACATGTTTGAGTTCGCCTGGCTGTGGATCTTCGTGCTGGTGCCGCTGCCGTGGCTGATGCGCCTCGTGCTGCCAGTGGCCGACAGCGGCGAGCCAGCTTTGAAAGTGAGTTTCCTCGCTGATCTGGAAGGCCTCGCCCGCCGCCGCGCTCGCGCCAATCTGCCAGCGTGGCGGCAACAGGCGCCATTCATGTTGCTGTGGCTGTTGCTGCTGACCGCCGCCGCCCGTCCGCAATGGCTCGGCGAACCACTGCCGATCGCTGCCAGCGGACGGGATTTGCTGGTCGCGGTGGATGTGTCCGGCTCGATGGATTTCCCGGATATGCAGTGGCAGGACGAAGAAGTCAGTCGCCTGACGCTCGTGCAGCACCTGCTCGGTGACTTCCTTGAAAGTCGCGATGGCGACCGTGTCGGTCTGATCCTGTTTGGCAGTCAGGCCTATCTGCAAGCGCCGCTGACCTTTGATCGCCACACCGTGCGCGTCTGGCTTGACGAAGCGCGGATCGGCATTGCCGGCAAGAACACTGCGATCGGCGACGCCATCGGTCTGGCGCTGAAACGCCTGCGCCTGCGTCCGGCGCAAAGCCGTGTGCTGATTCTGGTCACGGACGGCGCCAACAACGGCGGCGAAATCGATCCGCTGACGGCGGCAAAACTGGCTGCCCGCGAAGGGGTAAAAATCTATCCGATCGGCATTGGCGCCAATCCCGAGGACAGCGGTTCGACTGGCCTGCTCGGCGTCAATCCAAGCCTGGACCTCGACGAGCCAGCGCTCAAAGCCATCGCCGAAGTCACCGGCGGGCAATATTTCCGCGCTCACGACGGCAAAGAGCTGCAAGCGATCAAAGACACACTCGACCAGCTCGAACCGGTAACCCAGCAACCAACCCAGGCCCGCCCCGCGCAAGCCTTGTATCACTGGCCTCTGGCGCTGGCGTTGTGGCTGAGCCTGTTGCTCGTCGCGCGCGAATTGTGGCCGGACAACCCGTTGCAACGCCTGTTTACCAAGGAGCTGTATCTGCAAAGTCCGTTGCCTGACTGGCGCGAGCGCCTCAAGCGCCTGCGTTTGCGGAGGCGCCGATGATCGCGCTCTGGCCGCACTGGCTCCGTCCGTGGTGGTTGCTGTTGCTACCGCTGCTGGGCTGGCTGATCTGGCAACTCTGGCACCGGCAGAAACGCGCCGGGCGCTGGCAGATGATTTTGCCGCCGGCGTTTCATGCCACTCTGCTCAGCGGCGGCAATGGTCGCGACAGCAAACTGCCGTGGATCGCCCTCGGCGTGGCATGGCTGCTTACCGTTCTGGCGCTACTCGGGCCGAGCTGGGAGCGCGTCGAACAGACCAGCCAGAAACCTGCCGATCCCTTGGTGGTGGTGCTGGAACTGACCCCGGAAATGCTCGCCACCGACTCGCCGCCGACGCGACTGGAACAGGCCCGGCGCAAGCTCTTCGATCTGTTGCAGGCGCGCAGCGATGCGCAGACCGCCATCGTCGTTTACGCCGGCAGCGCGCACACGCTGGTGCCGCTGTCGGATGACCTGGCGACCAGTCGCAACCTGCTCGATGCGCTCAAGCCTTCATTGATGCCGGAAAGCGGCCATCGGGCCGACCTGGCCGTGAGTAAAGCGCTGGCCCTGCTGAAACAGGGCGCGCTCGGTCAGGGACGGATTCTGCTGATTGGCTCGTCATTGAACGAAGAAGAACGCCAAGGCATTCGCCGCGCACTCAGCGGACAGTCGGCACAATTGTTGATGCTCGGCGTCGGCACTGCCGAAGGTGCGCCGATCGCTCAGGAGGACGGCAGTTTCCTCAAGGACGATCAAGGCGCGATTCGCGTACCGCAACTCGACAGTCCGGGCCTGAGTGCTTTCCTCAACAGCGTCGGCGGCGAATACCACCCTGTCCGCCTCGACGAAGCGGATCTTGGCGCGCTCGGCCTGCTCAACGGACCACGCAGCCTGCGCGACGATGGCCAGACCGTACGCCTCGATACCTGGGCCGATCAGGGTTACTGGCCGCTGTTGCCGCTGTTGTTGCTCGCCGCCTGCGCCGGGCGCCGCGGCTGGTTGTTCTGCCTGCCGTTGCTGTTTTGCTTGCCACAGCCGAGCTACGCTTTTGACTTTGAGGATTTGTGGCTGCGCCCCGACCAACAGGGCCTGCACCTGCTCAAACAGAAGCGCCCGGCCGAAGCCGCGCAGCATTTTGACGATCACCAATGGCAAGGGGTGGCGTTGTACGAAGCCGGCGACTACAGTGGCGCCGCTCAGCGTTTCGCCGAAGGCAGCGATGCCCGCGCCCACTACAATCGTGGCAACGCGCTGGCGAAAAGCGGTGAGCTGGAAGCGGCGATCGACGCCTATGAGCAGGCACTGGAACAGCAACCGGATTTGCGTCCGGCGCAGACTAACAAGACCCTGGTGGAAAATCTGCTCAAGCAGAAAAACGCCCCCCCGCCCGCCGAGCCGGACAACCAGCCAAGCGAGCAGCAAAGTCTGCCCGGCGACGAACCAGCGCCCGCGACCGCACCGCCACCGGCGGTAAAAAGTGAAACCCAGAGCGAAGCGCAACCGACCGAATCGGCCAGCGAACCGCCACCGACCACGCCGCCGCAGCCAGGTCCCAACGAAGTGCCGGGCAGCGACGAGGAAGAACAAACGGACACCGTGCCGACGCTGCGCCCGAGTGAAGACAACCTCGAAGGCGAGCAACGTCAGGCACTGGAACAATGGCTGGGCAAGATCCCGGATGATCCGGGCGAACTGCTACGACGCAAATTCTGGTACGAACAGCAACAACATCAGGATCAGGAAAACACTCGATGACCCGCTTCACCGCTCTCTTGCTGCCCCTGCTGATCTGCACGGCCACCGCCCAGGCGGCCGAGCTGACGGCCAGCGTGGATCGCAGTCGCCTGAACTCCGGCGAGACGGTCGAGCTCACCCTCGAAACCAGCGACGTCACGCAGTTCGGCAAACCCGACCTGACCGCGCTGGAAGCGTTGTTCGAAGTGCGCGGCACGCGGCAGGTCAACCAGCTCAACACCCTCAATGGCGACAACCGCGCGACCACGCGCTGGATCATCACCCTGCTGCCGAAAGAGAACGGCAGCGTAGTGATCCCGCCGCTGCAACTGGGCGACGCGCAGAGCCAGCCGATCACCGTACAAGTGGTCGAAAGCGACACCCGCGAGAACCAGAACAGCCTTGATCCGGTGTTCATCGAGGCCAGCCTCGACCAATCGAGCGTCTATGTGCAAGCGCAGGCGATCCTGACCCTGCGCATCTACCACTCGGTGTCGCTGTACGACGACAGCAGCCTGACGCCGCTGCAAATTGCCGATGCGCGCATCGAGCAACTGGGTGACACGCGCACCTACGAAAAAGACCTCAACGGTGTGCGCCATGGCGTGATCGAGATGCGCTATGCGATCTACCCGCAACACAGCGGTTTGCTGACCATCGCCCCGCAGACTTTCAGCGCGACACTGGTCGACACGCAGCCGTCTCAGGACGCCAATGCGCAGGGGCCGAAACCGGGCAAACTGATGCGCGTCAGTTCCGCCGAAATCCCCCTGACCGTGAAACCCAAACCCCTGACTTATCCGGTCGACGCACCATGGCTTCCCGCGCGCAGCCTAAGTCTCAGCGAAAGCTGGAACCCGGAACCGGAACACACTCAGGTCGGCGATTCGATGACGCGCAGCCTGACCCTGAAAGTCGAAGGCCTCGCCAGCTCGCAACTGCCAGCGCTGCCCGCCACCGACGTCAACGGCTTGCGCCGCTACCCCGACCAACCGGTGCTGGCCAACCAGAGCAGCGACCGTGGCCTGATCGGCAGCCGCGAAGAACGCGAAGCGCTGGTGCCGAGCCGCAGCGGCGCCATCGATTTACCGACGGTGGACGTGGTCTGGTGGAACACCTTCGAAGATCACCTGGAACACAGCAGCCTGCCCGCGCGCACGCTGCAAGTGGCCAACAACCCGAGCCTGCAGGTCGACACCCCGGCCGGCAATCTGCAAGTGAGCGTTGTCGATAACGACGTGTTGTGGTGGTGGAAACTCAGCACCCTGATCCTCGCCTGCACCACCCTACTCGGCTTCGGCCTGTGGTGGCGCGCACGCTGGCAACCGGCCGTGCACCGCGCCGCCCAAACCGGCCCGAGCCCACGCACCTTGATGGATGACATCAAACGGGCGAGTCAGGCCAATGACCCGCAGGCGACTCGGCAGGCACTGGATGCGTGGGCGCGGCAGCAGCCGGAGACACTGGCGGACATGGCGGCGCGGTTTGTGCCGTTGTCGGATGCGCTGGATGGGTTGAATGGTGCGCTGTACAGCGAGACGGGGCAGCACTGGCAGGGTGAGGATTTGTGGCGGGCGATCCGGACTATTCCGGCGGCGGAACGGGTTCAGGATCCGGTGGGTGATAGCGGGTTGCCGCCGCTTTATCCGAAGTAAACGCACGATCCCTCAACGAATACTTGAGGGATGTATCGGCAGGTCTGACTTGCAACAAGCTGACGCTCGCCTGCCGAAGGGCACTAAGAAACTCCCCCTTCGGACTGGATAGACAGGTATCACTCTGGGTCTGTCTTGCTGCGCTGGTTAGATAAACGACAGGTGGCCAGAGCCACCCGTTCGTTACCCGGAACGCGAAAATGCGGCCTCCCCGATCAATACTTGAATTTCGTTTTCACTTGTTCGCCTTCGCGATAAGAGAGAACAAACGCCTTCCAGGGTTCACCGCGTTTGACTGCGTTTGCCTGCAACTGATCGACCAGACGAAGAATTATCGCCCCGTTTATATCGGTTTCGGCGTTCCAGTCCTCAATTCCGTCTTTCTCGACGGCTAATTCCGTTTCTATATAGCCTTCTCCAAGTTCCACACCATATCGGAACGCGTCATAACCATGGATTATGCCGGCTTCAACCAGCTGGAAAATCTCCTCGAAAATTTTTATATCTTCAGTGATCACTAAATAACCTCCGGAATTTGGTGGGGTTGGATCCCTCAGTGATCGAACACAGAACGAACATGATCCGTCAGTCCAATTAAATCCTCGTATGCCACTGGACCAAGTAAAGGTTCATGAGTGGACAAATAGACCGCTGCCGTGATGTTTGCTTGCAAAGCACATCCACCCACCTCCCACAACCTTGACGGTGCAATCATCCAGTTAATCCCAGGTAACCCTTCGCGTGACCGGCCGACAAGCGCCCATGATAAAGCACCCTTGTAGCCTTCCACGGCGGACTTTAACTTGTCGATATCAACCTTGCTAATACACTCAAACCTGAAAGCGATGAAGGGTGGCAGTGCAGAATGATCCTCCCGCTGCATTTCATTCCCAACCCTTACTTTTGGAAAACGCTGTTGATACTTTTGCCACTCCAATACGCCAATTTCAGCAATAACAGTCAGGAGATGGCCTTCTTCATTTTCAACTGTCACAAATTAAAGACCTTTGATGCCTCGAGAAAGACCACGTTTATTTAAACGGGATCTGTCCTTTTTTTCCCAAGCTCAGTCGTTCTTCGTCTTTGAAGACTCTACTTCCATCTTCAACTTTTCCTTGAATCCGAGCACTTCCGACAGAGGCACGACCCATTCGGAAATCCTGTCGCCATCTTCGTTAACGACCTCGCGCACACCGACGTAAGTATTGACATCGTCCACATTAAACCCAGGAACAACGTCGTCAAGAAAAACGACACTATTCTGAATGTGAACACACTCTCCAACAAAATACAAAACCCAGACCATCCGGAAATTTGCGGACTCTGGATCAAGCATTGAAGTGACTAAAACTGAATGCTGTCTTCTTTCGAGACCGAGACAAAGCGATGAGTACCAGCTATTCAAGTATTCCTGCCTGCCCCAGAAAGAGATCGGAGCAAAGAAGCTTTCCTCTTCCTCACCCAGTCGTATCAATCCACGTAAAGCCTGGGTACCAAAGTGCTCGAAAGGCTCTTTTTCCAGCAATATTTCAAAGCTCATTATTTAATCCTTCACCCAATTCAAATCTTTATCGCATAAAAAGGGGACAGACCACGTTTTCGGAATATTTTCTAAACGTGGTCTGTGCCCATTTATCACAGGATCCGGTGGGTGACAGTGGGCTGCCGCCGCTTTATCCGAAGTGAAGATCAAAGGATCGCAGGCTTTGGCAACTTCTACACATATCTCTGTAGGAGCTGCCGAAGGCTGCGATTTTTTGATTCTGCTATCGATTAAACGTCACAACTGAAACCTCATCAGTCTCCAGCCCCCCAAATAATCGATAGCTATCCAATTCCCCGCGATGAGCCGTCAGCTGTTCATTCAACGCCTACCGCTGAACACTTTCCTCTTTAACGTATGAAGAGAAAACTCCACCGCCCTCATCTAAATGTAATCGACCACATTTCGAGCAGCGATATACAGTAGAAGCTCCATCATTTATCGCGTCATAAAATCCTTCCTCGGAGAGTCCACGAGTTGAAAGGATGCCACCTATAGCGTCTATCGTAGTCTCTGGAACCAGAGAATACTCGGATTCAGAAGTACCTTGGGACAGGTTAATCACATGACCGCAGATACAAGCGAATTTCGACATGACTATTTACCTCCTTGAGGTCGGTTAAAGCGAACAACAGAGCCATCGGCTTTCTGGAAAAATATCGTCTTGATGTTCTGAGCGTTCGACTTACCCCACATACGACCCGCTATCGAAGACATATCCGCTGCGGAAATATCTGCCTGAACAATCACACCACTGGCCTGACTCGCTTTCTTTTCGATATTTTTCAGGATGTTTGAAGGATTAAGATTTTGTGGGGTATACACGTCAATCGGGCCTAGTCCTTCAATCATCAAATCAGCAGTACGTTGCCCCTGAATTCCTTGGGATGACGCGGTTGCGAGGAACGTAACATCATAACCCAGACGAGACAGATCTTCCCCGGCCCGAACCTCGTTTGCGTCAGGTATAGCACCTGACTCTGTCGTTATCGTTCCAGGCGTGCTGTACATATTGCCTGGCGATGGGCCTGGATTTACGGCTGGGGACGTAGTGCTCCACCCTTCCCCGTTTTCAATTGTGCTTCCCCCTGTGCTGCTTGGCGAGGAAGGCTCAATGGTATATCCGCCGGCGCTGACAGGATGAAGAACGTCAGTATCGACCACAGGATTGATCAACGTCCCGAATTTGGGATCCAGCATGTGTATCGGGAATGCCGTGCCCAGTATGGTTTCCCACAACTCTGAGGCCAACTTAACACGCTCTTGTAGTTGCAACCCTGCATCTTTAGTGGCTTCCATCAACGCATTCACCGCCTCGCGCATCGCCTCCTGGTTCTGCGGCGAAGCTGCAACTGTCAACAGCGCGCCGGCAAGCACGGCCAATGCACCTCCGGCTGCCACGACAGGTAGAAAGTGCGATTGCCCGGTTGCGGGTGTTTGCAGGCGCTTGAAGGCATACAGCAGGCTCAACGCCAAGTCGGGATTGGTCTCTGCAATTTGGTTGATACGGTCAATCATGGCTTGTGCCTCGGGAGACGAGGCGCCGTTCATCATGCTCGCGATCACTATCTTGATCGTTTCCTTTCGAGTGGATTCATTACGCATGCGCTTGAGAATCACCCGAGTAGCGGCTCGATTGGCCAGAACGAGATTCGCGCTATTGAATCCATTGCCAACCACGAAAGCGTTTGTGGCGAAGACCAGATCTACCAGTTTGTTCAACGACTCGAGGCTGTTCTCACCGTACTTCTCTGCATTTTCCACCCACTGATTGAATGTCTTTTCGGGATTCATGACAGCGCTGATCGAGGAGCTGCTCACGTAAAGATCAGTTCGGTGCTCGTCATCACGAGTCACCTCATAGGCTTTACCGACATCACGATTGAGCCCTGCGGTCGAATCCTGGCCAGTCTGCTTATCGTGGCGAACGACAATTTCACCCGTGCCTACCGTCGCATTGAGGGTTTGTTCACGATCCTTGTCGTATTTATAACCCTCTACCGCCCAACTGCTTTTACCATCGCCTTCCATCCCCTTGTTGGGTTTGTCGGCTTGGGAACCACCGCCACTACCGTAACTACCGCTGACGTTGAGGTAGTAACCGTGCTCGTTATCCTTACCGGTGATATTGCGATAGCCGAGGGTGTCGGTGTCGAGTTTCAAATTGCCGTTGTCAGCGGTAATCACCGAGCCATCAAGTTGAGTATGTTTTTCGGTTCGGATATCAACGTTGCTTTTGCCACTGATGGTGGTCTGGTTTTCGACCCAATTGGTTTTCCCGGTTGTCTGCCCATAACCGAGCGAACCACTGACAGTCGCGCCGATACTCACCGCCACGGTAAGGCTAGCGTCAAGTTCCTTGCCTTCGACCTTACCGGTATTGGGCACCGAGGTCACAGTAAGGTTACGACCGACATCCCCTGTAACTTCATCCCCTCGTAAAGTGGCACCGGCGATGTTGGTATCACGGCCGCTCTCAAAATTCAGGCCTTTGCCTGCATATAGATAGGCTTCTTGCTGCTCAACCCCTTGACGTTTGAGATCCCCCAAACCGACGTTGACGGAGCCGTAAAAGCCGAAGCCGTCCTGCCCGGCGATCACCCCGCCCTCAGCGCCCCAGCTACGACGACTATGGTCACTGCTGTAGGCATTCTGCGTGGACAAGATGTTCAGATCGTTGGCCGCCTTGAGATTTATATCGCGCTCGGCAATTGCCCTTGTGCCAATCAGCGTCAGATCGTTTTTGGCATCCAGGTTGATACTGCCACCGGCATTGAGTTGTGTCGGCGTGGAATTACCCTGAGTGGAATCCTCTTCGCTCGCGGCGTTGCTGATTCCAACACCAAGCTTGAAGCCCCCCGTTGTGCCACCCTTGAGGCCACCTTTGCTTTGAGTCTGATTGCCTTCGCTACCGTCAGCACCATGAGCAACGTCAAGCGTGATATCGCGACCGGAAATGTTGATGTTACGTCCAGCGTCAAACTTGCTGCCGTGAACCACGACGTTGTTACCCGCGTCGAGCGTGATGTCATTGGCTGCCGACAGTGTCGAAGGACGATTGGTAACCGATGTTTGCGTTCGGGTCTGGCTGATGCTCGACGCCCCGGCATGGCCATCGAACGTCGCCCCGGCGAAAAACTGGCCCAGGGTATCGACCGACTTCAATACACTCGAGCCTTTGCTGACGCCATCCTGTCCTTTACCGGTGCCTTGGAGGGTGTCGAGTGTATTGCCAATGTTGTAGGCGACCGTGGTCGTAGTACCGTTGCGTTTAATGCTGTCCCACGTGGTGATCGCTTCGGCCTGCTCTGCCGCATTAATGTTGATGTCACGCTCGGCATTAATCTTCAGATCGATGCCCGACTGCATGTCCGACCCTTGCAGATTGACGTCACGACCGGCGTTGACGTTAAGGTTCTGCCCGGCAGAAATCGAACTGCCCGCAGCGGTGTGCCCGCTGCTATTGACTCCGTTCTTGATGGTTTCATTGCCGACAAAAGTGCTGAACGCGTTGCTATCAATGGTTTGTTTGATGCCATAGCTTTTGTTGGTTTCCCAACTGTTATCGCGGTGTTCATCGGTGCTTGCAACCACGTTTACATCGCGGCCGGCATCGAGATTCGCATCGTGATTGGCATTGATGCCGCTGCCGATGATGTTGATGTCCCGAGTCGCTTTCAGTATTGCATCGTGACCGGCATTGATTTCGCTGCCGACACTCGTGGAACTCACGACTTCACGTCCGCCCTTGTGCGAAGCATTCGCCGTGATATCGGCGCCAGCACCGGGGGTGCCCGCAAACAGGCCAACGGTGTCCTTCAGAGACAGACCCAGCTTTTTCTTGAACTCTTCAGCGCGGCTGTAGGCTTCGTTGTCGGCGGAGGAAAGATTGATGTCACCCGTCTTATCCAGGAGTCCGGCGTGCAACTCTGCATTATTGTCGGCGTTGATGACGCTGGCATTGAGATTGATATCGCGGCCGCCGATGATAACGGCGTCGTGACCGGCATTGAGCTCGCTGCCGACCTGAGTAACGGCTGTTTGCAAATGGCTGCTGCCACTTTTCGACAGACCGAACAGACCGGTCTTGGTCTTCTTGCTGTAGGACCCGGACTCTTCTGTGGCGGAAAGAACGGCCACGTCCTTTGTCGCGCCCACAACCAGGTCATTACCTGCATTCAATTGACTGCCAATAATGGTGACGTTGCGCCCGCCATCAAGACTGACGCTGCCGTCTCCGTCCTTGGACGAATTGACGGTGAGATCGCGTCCGGCGTCGATCACCGAAGCAACGTTTTCGCTCTCATAACTTTCCGCCTGAGTGGTTTTGCTCCGGCCGAACGAGCCCTTTTTCTTCTTGTAGTAATAAGAAGAACTTTCGTCTTTGGCCGAGGCAACGGTGATGTCCTGAGCCGCATCGAGGCTGACATCTTCCGTAGCCTTGATCCGACTGGCGATGATGCCCAGGTCGTTACCCGCGTTCAGCGCGATATCGCGACCGGCGTTCAATACCGACGACTGTTGCGTGATGCTGTGAGTTTCGTTCGCGCGCTTCTTGCTGCGCGAGACGTAGTCACTCTCGTCGGCGGCCGAAGTAATCACAATGTCATGGCCTGAATCGACGCTGAGATCGCGCTTGGCATCCAGTCGACTGGCCACAATCGCCACGTCACGATCTGCAGTGATCGTCAGATCCCGCCCGGACGTCACTTCAGCGCCGTGCTGCGTAATCGTCTGATTGAGGTAACTGCCGCCCCGTGCATCGGTACTGCGATTCTGCACCGAGGTGATGTTCACATCGCGATCAGCATCGAGCGTCATGTCCCGGCCGCTTTGCAGCACGCCGCCGATGTTGTTGATGTCTTTGCCGGACTTGATTGTCAGGTCGTTGGCTGCCTCGATCCGCGCAGCGTTATCGAGATAGTCGCGGTGGCTTGTATTACCGAACCGGCCGTAATCGACACTGGTCACATCACGCTGGTTGATCACGCTGCCGTTGGTGGCCGTCAGGCTGACGTCCTTGCCGGAGATGATGCCGCCGGACTTGTTGATGATGTCGTTGCCGGCCTTGAGCGTCAGGCGTTCGCCGGCTTCGATCAGTCCGGTGTTGGTGAGGTTGTTACCGGCTTCGGCCGACAGGTTGTTCGAGGCTCGCAGCGTGCCGGCGTTATCGAGGTTGCCGCCGGCGATAAGAGTGACGTCGCCGCCCTGAATCAACGCTCCGTTCGGCGCCAGTCGGTTATTCGCCTGGGCCAGATACAGCACCGGCACCAGCACTTTTTCACCATTCACTTCGTGCTCTTCAAGCCAGACGATGTCGTGGGTCAGTGCCGCCACTTGTTGCGCGGTCAGGGTGACGCCCACCGACAGGTTGAGCTGATCCTTGCTCGCGATGGCATTGTTCATCAGGTACTTGAACATGCCTTCGTCAGAGGTCTGGCCATCGATGAAGCGTTGGCCGGTGCGGGCCACCACGGCCTGCTGCACCATGCGCTGCTCGAACAGGCCATCGCCCAGACGCTTGGCGCTGGTGTCGGGGTCGTAGCCGAGCTTGCCCAACAGATAGTCCGAGCTCATGAACTGCTTGAGGTTGGTCAGTACCGGGTTGGTTTCAATCAGGTATTTGTGCGGGTTGGAGCGCACGCTGGTGTCGGGCAAACCTTGTACGCGCGGCACATCGAAGGTGCCGTTGCCACGCGCAGGCACCAGCACGCCGACCGGACCGTCAGCCGCAGTTGCACCCACGTTGAACTGAGCCGTTCTGTCGTTGAGATTCAGCGACGCAGCATCACTCAACGCCAGGTCGCGCTTTTTCATCGAGACCGGATCGTTCTTGTCGATCTGGAAATCGGTGGCATGTCTGACCGGCATTCCGGTGGTATGTCCAGAGGATGCAGCGGTGATCGAGCCGATTGCCCAGTCTTTGATCGGCGAGATCGCTTGTTCGCTGCCATCCTTGCGGCTGAGGCGGAACAGACCGTTATCGCCCGTTGGCAGGGTGAAGCCCGGCAAGGCCAGTGGGTTGACCTGTTGTTGGGCCAGGTCCGGAGGAAGCTGGGCGTTGATGCGAATGACCGGAATAGTCGCTCCGGCATTTACGCCGGTCTGCGGAGCATTCTTACCAACCGGGGCGAAGCTGGTGTAGGCCTGCAAAGTACCGTTTTTGATGGTCGTTTTAGCATTGACCTCCACTGCCTGACCGGCCTGGATGATCGCGGAGGCTCCGCCATTGCTTGTGTAGGTGATACCGCCACCGGGTACTAGCGTATATCCCAGCAGTTTCGCCGGAACTGGAACGTCCGGGCCTTGGCCGAAGAAAGGGTTGAGTGTTGTTTTTGTCTGATTGCCACGGGGAATGGTGCCTAGCCCGCAACCCTGCCAATCCTGCCCGCCGCACGAATAGAACGAATACTCATGCTCGTACTTGGAGTTTTTTTTCGCATAAGCCGTGACCAGACCGGTGACGTCATCAAATAGCAAATCGAAATCACGGTTTCTGGTTTCGTAGACTAGGGTCTTGGTATAGCTTCCGGATTCCAGCCCTGTGTTATCAAACGTGTCGACGTCGAGCTTGATATTTTTCCCCGCTGAGAACAGCGAAGCGAAGTTGGAAAAATTGCCGACGGTGGCGTTTACATTGCCGCCGACGGAGACAACAGCCTGCTCGCCACTGATGGTCGACTCTGACTCGTATTGTTCCTCGACGAAGAAATTCATCCACTTGCATTCGCCGCCGATGCACTGGTAGGTGATATCACCGGAAACAAGCTTGTCCTGCCCCAGGACACCTTCGGTCTTGTTACTGAAATTGCTGGCTGACAACGAAAAGTCACCGTCCACATTGATCGTGGCAGCCCGGTTGTTGACGGTGTTCGCTCGACCGCCGTCCATGCCGGTGATCGTCAGATTGCCAAGGCTGTACACATTGCCGTTCTGGTTGGTGAAGTCATTGAGCAGCAGATTCATGTTGCCGCCGCTGAAGAGCAGACCGCGCTCGTTCACCAGACTTGCAGTCCTGATCTTCAGGTTCTGCGCAGCACCCAACGTACCGGTATTGCTCACGCCACCTGCGTTGATCGTCATCGTATTGTTGGACGTCAGTCGTCCGCCGGCATTGTTCAGCAACCCGCCAATGGTGAACGTGCCCTGCCCGCCACTGCCAATGCTCGAAGCACTGGTCAGGCCCAGTTGCGCAGCATTGAAGGTCATATCGCCCAGACTGCTGACACGACCATTCCCGCCGTAACTGCCGCCCAGTTGAATGTCCATGCTGCCGTCACTGGCAATCAAGCCTTCGTTGCTCCAGTTACCACCACGTCCCACCAGTTGATTCGAAGCGAGCAACTGCCCGCTCGCAGTCTGCACAAAATTGCCGACATTCACCGTCAACCGCCCGGCCTGAATCACGCTGCTGTTGGTCCAGCTGTCCGCGTTCAGCGTCAGGCCGCCACGGGTCACCAGCGAGCCGCCGGCGTTCATCACGTTGGCGGTGGAGATGCCGAACTCGCCCAGACCGACATGCGTCACCGAGCCGCCGGCATTGAGGAAGCTCGGCGCGACCAATGTGAAATCGGTGTTGGCGGTTTCCACCAGACCGTTGCGGTTGTCGAACAGGCTGCCGATCTGGAAATCGGTTTTGCCGCTGGTGCCGAGTGCGCGCAGTTTGCCGCCCTGGTTGTCGAGATTGGCGGCGCGAATCGCCAGTGTGCCGGCGCTTTCGATCAGGCCGCTGCGGTTGCTCAGGTTGCCGTCGGCACCCAGCTCAATGCTGCTGCCGCTGATCTGGCCGTTGTCGTTGCTCATCAGGCCGGCGATGGTTTTCACCACGCCTTTGGCATAGATCCCGCCGCCGCTGTTATCGAGGGTATTGCCGCCGGCGTTGAGCAGGATGTTGCCGGTGTTGGCGGCGATTCGCCCACCGTCGTTGTAGATACCGCCGAGCGCTTGCAGGTCGAGGCGGCTGCCTTCGATCTTGCCGCCCTGGCCGTTGCGCAGCACGCCGCTCAGGCGCGTTTGCAGCTGACCTTTGAGGCTTGAGAGCACCCCGCCACGGCTGTCGAGGCTGGCAGCGTTGAGGGTCAGGTCGCCGTTCTGGGCGATGATCTTGCCGCCCTGGTTGTCGATCGCGCCGTTGCCGGTGTTCACACTCAGCGCGGTCATGCTTTGCACCGCGCCTTTGGAGTTGTTCAGTGCGGCGGCGGTGATGGACACGCCGGCATCGCGGCTGGACAGCAGGCCGTCGGCGTCGTTGCGCAACGTGCCGCCGGCGGTGAGGTCCAGTTGGCCGTTGGCCGAGACGGTGCCGCGCTGGCTGTTGTTCAGATCGCCGCTGGTGAGCAGGCTCAGCAGGGTCTGGCTGATCAACTGGCCGCCCTGGTTGTCGACGCTGGCGGCGCGTTTGATCAGCAGCGCGGCGCCGCTACCGAGTGCGCCATTGACGTTGGTCAGGGCGCCGAGCAAATCGAGAGTGACGCTGTCGTCACCGACCAGACTGCCCTTCGTATTGTTCAGCGGTCCGCCGGTGAAGGTCAGGGCTTTTTTCGCCATGACGTTGCCGGAGGTGTTGTTCAGGCTGGCCGCGCGGATATCGAGGGTGTCGCCGCTTTTGATCAGGCCACCCGAAGCGTTGCTGATCGCGCCGCCGGCCATGGTCAGGGTTTGTTTGCCGTCACTGCTGAGCGTGCCGGCGGTGTTGTCGAGACTGGCGGCCTTGATGGTTACTTCGCCGAGGCCGCCGATGCCGCCCTTGCTGTGGTTGAGCAAGGCGCCGCTGAGGTCGATGTTGACGTTGCCGAGCTGGCTGGAGATCGCGCCTTCCTGGCTGTTGTCGAGGGTGCCGCCGTTGAGGCTCACGCCTTTCCAGCCGGAGAGCAGGCCGTTCTGGTTGTTCAGATCGGCCGCTTTCACGGTCAGTTGATCGTTGCTGATCAGGTTGCCGCCACGGTTATCGAGGCGGTTGCCGGTGAGGCTGAAGCTGTTGACGCTGGAGATTTCGCCTTGCTGGTTATTCAGGTCACGCAGGGGGGCGATGCTCAGCACGCCTTTGCTGTTGATCACGCCGTTCTGGTTATTCAGGTCGCGCAGATGGGCAATGCTCAACCCACCTTTGCTGCTGATCACACCGTCCTGGTTATTCAGATCCTGCGCGGTGGCGCCCAGATCCATATTCAGCCCGGAAACGCCGACCAGCGTGCCGCCCTGATTGTTCAGGCCGGTGCTGTTGAGGGTCAGTTGTTGCGCGGCGCGGATGCTGCCCTTGTTGGTGTTTTTCAGCAGACCATCGACAGTGACCTCGATGTCGCTGTCACTGAGCAACACACCGCCGTCGCTGTTGTCCAGACTTTCCGCGCGAACCTGCAATGCCGCAGCGGCAATCGTGCCTTTGATCGAGGTCAGTGCCTTGGCGAGGGTCAGCGTGAGTTTCTGGTTGCTCAGCAATTGACCGCCGCTGTTGTCCAGCGACTTGGCGATCAGTTCAAAAGCCTTGTCGCTGGAAATCTCGCCGCCACGGTTGTTCACGTCGGTGAGGTTTTTCAGTAGTAACTGGTCCGGCGCGTTAATCACGCCGCCCTGGTTATTCAGCGCGCCGCCGTTCAGATCGACACTGACGGTGCCGCCGCTGAACAGTTTGCCGCCCTGCTGATCGAGGCCTTGAACATTGGCGTTAAGCGAGTTGCCGGCGCCGAGGCTGCCACCGGTATTGGTCACCTGAGCGGCACTGATTTCGACGTGGTCGTCAGCGTAAATGCTCGCTTGGCTATTGTTGAGTGCACCGGTGCTGATGTTCAGTTTGGTCTTGCTGCTGATCGCACCGTTTTGCTGGTTGTCGAGTGTGCTGCTGTTGAGCGTGAAATCGCTGTTGGTCAGCAGTTTGCCGCCCTGGTTGCTGACGGCGCCGCGCGTGTTGACGGTAAGCGCTTTGGCGCTGGAGACCGTGCCGCCATTGTTATTGAGACTTTGCGCGGTGATCGCCAAAGCGCCTTCGTTGACGAGGCTGCCCTGTGCGTTGTTCAGATCCCCAGAGAGATTGATCGTGAGGTCTTTCTGGCTGGTCAGGCGACCACTGTTTTCCAGTGTCTTGCCGCTCAGCGTCAGCCCGGTGTCGCCGGACAACAGGCCTTTGTTGCGGTTGATGACGTCATTGACCGTCAGCGCCAGATTGCCGCCGGCGAGCATGTAACCGCTGTCGCTGTTATCGAGCCACGCACCGATCAGGCTGACATCGCTCTTGCTCGACAGCTCGCCGCTGCGGTTGTCGACACGCTCGACGTTGAGTTTCAGCGCTTGGGTCGAACCGATCAGACCTTCCTGACGGTTATCCAGACTCGCGGCCGTAATCGTCAGGCCGTTGTCGGCGATAACCACGCCGTTGTGGTTATCGAACATGCCAGTTACGTTGAAATCGACATCGCCCCGCACACGGATATCACCGCTGCTGTTGTTCAAACTGTCGCTGCGACTGTCGAGGCTGGCGGAAGCGATTACACCTTTGACGTTGCTCAGCGCACGGTCGATGACCAGGGTGAGTTTTTCATTGCTGAGCAGTTTGCCGCCGTCGTTGTTCAGGCTTTGTGCGTTGACACTCCAGGCCTTGGCCGCAGAGATTTCGCCGGCGCTGTTGTTGACGTCCTTGAGGTTTTTCAGCAGCAACTGGCCCGGCGTATGGATGTTGCCGCGCTGGTTGTCGAGCAGACCGTTGTTCATGTCCAGGGTCAGATCGCCGTTGCTGAACAGTTCGCCGCCGTCCTGCTCCAGCGAAGTCACCGAGACTTCGAGTTTCTGCTGACTGCCGAGGCTGCCACCGGAGTTGTCCAGGTGCGCGGCGGTCAATAATAGTGAGCCATCGGTGGCGATACTGCCGCCCTGTCGGTTCTTCAACTCACCGGTAGTCAGGGTCGAATCAGCCTTGGCGCTGATGATGCCGTTGTCGCTGTTATCCAGACTGCCACTTTTAAAGGTCAGGCCTTTCTGCGAAACGATCAGGCCGCCCTGACTCAGCACGGATCCGGCGGCGGTCAGCGCCATCGCTTCAAGGCTCGACAGTTTGCCCAGCCGGTTGTCGAGGCTGCCGGCGCTGAGGGTCATCTGCCCTTCGCTGCTGATCAGGCCTTGCTGGTTGTCCATGGTCTCGCCAAAGGTCAGCCCGAGCGTGTTCTGGCTGACGATGCGCCCGCCGACGTTGCTCAGACCGATGCCGCTGAGGGTGCTCGCGCCCTTGCTGAAAATCAGGCCGTTGCTGGCATTGATGATCTGCGCGACTTTCAACGCCAGAGTGGTGTCGGACAGCACCTTGCCGCCGTCGCTGTTGTCCAGCCGTACGCCGTTGATGTGCAAATCCAGTTGGCTGGAAAGTGTGCTGGCGCGGTTGTCGATCTGCTCGACATTGACAGTCAGGCGCTTGAGCGAACCGACGAGGCTGTCCTGATGGCTGTTGAGGGTTTTGCCGGTCAGCAGCAGATTGCCTTCGGCGACCAGTTCACCGTGCTCTTGATTGAGGGTGTCGATGTTGGCGTCGATATCGCCCTTGGTGGAAATCCGTCCACCGTCGTTGGTCACGGCTTTGGCTTTGAGGCTCAACAGACCGGTTGCGGTGAGCAGGCCGCCATTGCTGTTATCCAGCGTGTTGCCGTCGAAGCTCAGCGCGGTCTTGCTTTCGAGGCGGCCCTTGTCGCGGTTGTCCAGGTCGTCGATCAGCAGTTTGGCGGCCTGATCGGCGCGAATCGTCCCGCCACGGTTGTCGGTGTTGGCGCTGCTGACGGTCAGGGTATCGAGGCTGGAAATCTTGCCCGCGCGGTTATCCAGGCGCGTGGCTTGCACGTCCATGGCGCCGTTGGCCTGGATCAGGCCCTTGCTCTGATTGTTCAGTTGCTCGCTGATCCGCGTGGTCAGCGTGCCTTCGCTGGTCAACTGGCCTTGCTGGCTGTTGTCGAGTTGCTGGGCTTTTACCAGCAAGGTCTGTTTGGCGCCGATCCTGCCGGTGCGGTTGTTGATCGCGTCGAGGGCGCTGATGTCGAGCAAACGGCCGGCGCTCATCAGGCCGGCAACGTTATCCAGCGAGGTGACGTTGAGAACCGCGTCGGTCTGGCTGCTGAGTTCGCCGTTGCTGTTGATCAACTGGCCGATGTTGGCGGTGAGGGCGGCGTTGCTGTTGATCACACCCTGACTGTTGAGCACCTGCGTGGCATTGAGGTTCAGGGTGCTGTTGCTCTGCACTTTGCCGGCGTTGCGGTTGTCGAGTGTGCCGGCAGTAATGGCCGCGGTTTGCCCGCTGAGCGTACCGCCCTGGTTGTTCAAGGTTTGCGCGGTGTTGACCGTCAGACTGCGGCTGGCGGTGAGGCTTTTGCCGGTGTTGTCGAGGTTCTGCGCGGCGATACTCAGATCGCCATTGGCATTGCGGTTGCCGTCGGCGTTGACGCCGGCTTCGATGGCACCGGCGTTGGTCAGTTGGCCGCTGGCGCTGAGGTTAATGCTGTCGCGGGCCGCGAGGGTCTGGCGGTTGGTCAGGTTGCCCTGGGTTTGCACGTTGGCGCTGGTGCCGGCGTAAACCGGACCGCGCGCCTCAAGGCTGGCGGCCTTGACGTTGACGGCGCCAGTGGCCGAGGTGTCAGCCAGACTTAACTGGCCGTTGGCGTCGAGCTGGATATCGCCGCCACTGGCAATCAGTTTGCCGTCGAGTTTCACCCCGACCCCGGCCTCGGTGCCGACCAGTTTGATCGCCCCGGCGTACATGCCGCCCAGCGCCGAGGAGTCGATGGCCAGTTGCGGTTTGGCGCTACCGTCATCGGCGCGGGCCGTGGCATTCAGGGTTTGTGCGTTGACGTCGTTGCGGCCGGCGACAATCGTCAGGTTCTGCGCCTGAATCTCGGCGTTGATCTTTGCGCTGCGGGTGATGATTTCGAAGCTGTCAACGTTGGTGGCGTTAAGCCCCGCACCTTCGATGGCCACCGAACCCTGATCCACCTGAAAGCGATCCAGCCGACCGTTGTCGAGTACCGGTTTACCGGTGGTCAACGTCACTCGTGGCGAGTTGATAAAGCCACAGCCGTTACAGGTAATGCCATAAGGGTTGGCAACGATCACCCGCGCCGACTGCCCCGCCACTTCCGTGTAGCCGCGCAACTGGCTCGGATTACCGCTGATGACTTCGTTGAGAATCGCCTGCGCCGAACCGCTGTTCTTCAGGTTCGGGTTGTCGATGATATGCCCGCCCAGCTGGGTGAGATTGTTCTGCGTCGAGCCGTTGTTGAGGATCAACCCCTGCGCACCGACGTTGTAGTCGTGGAACTGGTTGTGCGACAGACCACTGGCATTGGGCGTAGCGATGTTGATGATCGGCACGCCGTTGCCGGCGCGATCCAGCGAGGTATTGGGGTTGGCCACCACGATGCCGTCGGCCTGCGCCCACATCGGTTGCCAGAACATGACGTTCGCCAGCAAAAACGCCAGGCCGCGCTTGGGCATGCCGAGGAAAGACTCGCGGGTTTTCACGGCAGCGGCAGGCTGACGAGCGAGAAACGCGTACTGGCGAACGTCCATGTTGAAGATCTCTTTACAACGGGCAGTAATAGTTGGATTGACGGCAGGCGCACTACCGGCTGATGGCACCCACATGGATGCGATCAGAGCAAATGACGGGAATAGGGAGATGACGTAATGACGAAGTCGATCTCGGAGCAGGTGAAACGGCCTATTGCAACCGGTAGTAGCGCATTGATATCAAAATAGGAGCGCGATATTAGATGGCCACTATTTTGGCGTCAATTTTTGAATCACTTGAAGAGTCGATCCCGATGAGCGGCATGAGTCAAACCGGGCCTTGCTGAATAGTCGTTGGCCTGCACAACAAGCCCTCGCGCCGCAATAATCTGTAAACTCTCCCCTCTTTCGCCGCCATCATTTCACCTGCGGCCATCACCTATTTAAATGTTGCGGAGTCCACCTTGCGTCTGTTCCACACCTCCGACTGGCACCTTGGGCAAAACCTGCACGGCCAGGAGCGCGATTTCGAGCACGCCTGTTTTCTCGAATGGCTGCTGCGCCAACTGCAACTGGCGCAGCCGGATGTGCTGCTGATTGCCGGGGACATCTTCGACACGGTCAATCCGCCGGTCAAAGCCCAGGAACGCCTTTACGATTTCATCGTCAGCGCCCACGAGCAGCAACCGTTGCTGACCATCGTGATGATCGCCGGCAACCACGATTCCGGCTCGCGGATCGAACTGCCTGCACCGTTGATGCGCCGTTTGCGCACGCACGCGTTGGGCCGGGTGTTGTGGCTGGATGACGGACAGCTGGATGCCGAGCGCCTGCTGCTGCCGTTGCCCAATGCCCAAGGCGAAATTGCTGCGTGGTGTCTGGCGCTGCCGTTTCTGCGCCCGGCAGAAGTAACCGGCGCGCATCTGGGCGACAACTATTTGCGCGGCATCGGTCAGGTACATGAATGGCTGATCGAAGCCGCCAATGCCAAGCGCCAACCGGGTCAGGCGCTGATCGCCATCAGCCACGCGCACATGGCTGGCGGCTCGGTGTCGGAAGACTCCGAACGCAGCCTGATCATCGGCAACGCCGAAGCCCTGCCCGCCAGTCTGTTCGGGCCGAGCATCAGCTATGTCGCCCTCGGCCATTTGCACAAGCCGCAGAAGGTCAACGGTGAAGAGCGCATCCGCTACAGTGGTTCGCCGATTCCGTTGTCGTTCTCGGAAATCGGTTATCAACACCAGATTCTCGACGTCACTCTCGATGGCGAAACCCTGGTCAGCGTCGAGCCGAAACTTATCCCGCGCTCGGTCAATCTGCAACGCATCGGGCCGGCACCGCTGGCGGAGATTCTGCTGCAACTGGCCGATCTGCCGAACATCGATCTGCTCGCCGAAACTCAGCGGCAACCATGGCTGGAAGTGCGTGTAACCCTCGACGAGCCGCAACCGGATCTGCGCCATCAAATCGAAAGCGCCCTGCAAGGCAAGGCCGTGCGACTGGTGCGCATCGCCGCCGAATACGCTGGCAACCGTGGCGCTGACGGTTCGGAGGACGGCAGCGCGCTGATCGAACTCGACCAACTCACCCCGCAAGAACTGTTCAGCCGCGCCTGGCTCGATAACTACGGCAGTGAAGTCGATGAGCAGACGCTGAAGGACTTCGCCGAACTGCTGCAGGACGTACAACTGGAGGGCGAGCAGCCATGAAGATTCTCGCCATTCGCTTGAAGAACCTGGCCTCACTGGCCGGCCCGTTCGAGATCGATTTCACCGCTGAGCCGTTGGCCAGCGCTGGCCTGTTTGCGATTACCGGCCCGACCGGCGCCGGTAAAAGTACCCTGCTCGACGCGCTGTGTCTGGCGTTGTTCGGCGCGGTGCCGCGTCTGAACAACACTGGCCGCGACGCCAAAGTCCCGGATGCCGACGGTGAAATCGCCACCGGCGACCCGCGCACCTTGCTGCGTCGTGGCACCGGCGAAGGTTATGCCGAAGTGGATTTCGTCGGCGTCGATGGCCGTCGCTATCGAGCGCGCTGGGAAGCCAATCGAGCCCGCGAGAAGGCCGGCGGCAAGCTGCAAGCCAGTCGTCAGAGCCTGCGCGATATCGATCAGGATCAACTGCTCGCCAGCCAGAAAGGCGAATACAAAACCCAACTGGAAGCCGCGCTCGGCCTGAACTTCGAACAGTTCACCCGCGCCGTGCTGCTGGCGCAGAGCGAGTTCAGTGCATTCCTCAAGGCGGACGACAACGACCGCAGTGAACTGCTGGAAAAGCTCACCGACACCGCGCTATACACCCGCCTCGGCCGCCGCGCCTTCGACAAGACCAAAGAAGCCCGCGAAGCGCACAAGCTGTTGCAGGATCAAGCGACCGGTGTCACCCCGCTGGCTCCCGAAGCCCGGGCCGAGCTGGATGAGCGCTTCAATGCAGCGCAACAGCAAATGAAGTTGCAGCAGGCGCAGCTCAAACAACTTGAACAGCAGCACGGCTGGCTCAAGGATTTGCGGGTGTTGCAGGACGCGCAGCAAGCCGCCGCCGAGCAACTGCACAGTGCCCAGCAGCAATCGGAAAGTCTGGCCGGCGAACGGGTGAAACTGACGCGACTGGAGCAGCTCGGCCCGCAGCGGCACCAGTTCGCGCGTAAAACCGAACTCGATGCGCTGCTGACGCCACTGGCCGCGCAAATCGCCGCGCACACCCAGCAACATGCCGAACTGACTGAGCGGCAAACGCAACTGGAGCACAACCTCGAAGCAGCGAAAGTCGCCCTGAGCGAAGCGCAGCAACGGCAAAGCGAGAACGCGCCGCTGTTGCGTCAGGCCTTTGAAGAACAAAGTAGCCTCGCCCGTCTGGCCAAGGATGTCGCACAGAGCGCCGAAGCCCGAGCCAATGCGCTGCAAGCTTGTACCGAAGGCCAGAACGCCATTCAAGCCTTGCTGGAAAAACAGGCCCAGGTCGGCGAGCGCCTGCAACGTATCGCCGCCGAGCTTGAGCAGAGTGCTCATCTGGCGCCGTTGAGCGACGCCTGGAATGCCTATCGCGATCGTCTGCAACAGCTGATGTTGATCGGCAATCGTCTGAACAAGGGCCAGGCCGAACTGGCGAGTCTCGAAAAAAACGCCAGCCGTAGCGCCGAAACACTGGCTACGCAGAAACAGCAACTGGAAGTACTGTTCAAAGAGGCCGGCGCCGAACCGGATGCGGTCGCCGAACAGATCGGCCTCCTCGGCACGCTGCTGCAGGACAATCGCAAACAACTGCGCGCGTTCGAAGACCTGTCGCGTCTGTGGGCCACGCAACAGGATCTGGACAAGCGCAGCGCCGAGTTGCAACAGCGTCAGCTCAGCGCCCAGCAGGAGCGTGATCGCCTGACTCAGGACGGGGTGAAAAGCAAAGCCGAACTGACCGTCGCCGAACAAACCCTCAACGTCACCCGCGAGCTGCTTGAACGCCAGCGGCTGGCGCGCAGTGCCAGTGTCGAAGAGTTACGCGCGCAGTTGCAGGACGATCAGCCATGTCCGGTCTGCGGCAGCGACGAGCATCCGTATCATCAGCCCGAAGCGCTGCTGCAAAGTCTTGGTCGGCATGATGAAAGCGAGCAGGCCAACGCCCAGAAAGTCGTCGATCAGCTCAAGGAAAAACTCATCGAGCTGCGCGCTGAAGTCGGTGGCGTCATTGCTCAGCAGAAAGAACTGCTGCAGCAGCAGGAACAACTGGCCAACCAACAACAAGCGTTGGCGCCAAGCCTCGATGCGCATCCGCTGGCCGCGCAGTTGTTCAATCAGGACGCCGCCAAGCGCGATGCCTGGCTGAACCGGCAAAACGAGCAACTGAACCAGAGCATTACTCAGGACGAGCAACGCCAGAGCGCCCTGCTCACCCTGCAACAGGATGCTGCGCGCCTGACCCAGCAATTGCGTCAGGCCGAAACTGCGCATCAACAAGCGGCGCAGCACCTGAGCAATCAGCAGCGCGAGCTGAGCAGCGACCGTCAGCGCCTTGATGAGGAACTGACAGCGTTCGCCACGCTGCTCCCCGCCGATACCCTTGAAGCCTTGCGCCAGGAACCGGCGGCGACATTTATGCAGCTCGACCGGCAGATCGCCGAGCGTTTGGCGCAAGTCGACCAGCAGAAGGAAGAACTGACCGAGCAGCAACAGCGTCAGCAGACGCTGGAGAAAGAGCAGGATCGCCAGCAGACCCGCGTCCAGCAAGCGCAAACGGCTGAGCAACAGTTCAATGCGCTGGCCGAACAGCAGCAACTGTGCCAGGAGAAACTTGCGCAGTTGCTGGGTGAACACGCCAGCGCCGAGCAGTGGCAGCAGCAACTGGAACAGGCTGTGGAGCAAGCGCGCTCTGCCGAAACTGGCACCGCTCAAGACCTGCAAAACGTACGCACGCAGATTGTGCAGATCGCCGCTGAACTCAAGGCGCAGCAACAGAGTTTGCAGGCGCTGCAAAGCGAGGAACAGGATCTGGCGAGCAAGATTGCCGACTGGCGCGCTCGTCATCCCGAGCTGGATGACGGCGGCCTCGAAGACTTGTTGCGGGTCGATGATGAGCAAGTCGCGCAATTGCGCCAGCGCTTGCAGCTCAATGAAAAAGCCATCGAACAAGCCAGGGTCTTGCTGCAGGAGCGTGATCGGTTGTTGCTCGATCATCAGTCGCAACACAACGGCAATCTTGATGCCGAGCAACTGACCACCGCCCTGAGCGATTTGCAGAATCAGTTCAATGTCAGCGAGCAGCAATGCGCCGAACTGCGCGCCGAACAGGTTGAAGACCAGCGCCGGCAGAACGCCAATCAGGCACTGGCGCAGCAGATTGCCTCGGCATATGCGGAGTATCAACGCTGGGCGCGACTCAGTGCCTTGATCGGCTCGGCCACCGGCGACACCTTCCGCAAGATCGCCCAGGCCTACAACCTCGACTTGCTGGTGCACCACGCCAATGTGCAACTGCGCCAACTGGTCAAACGCTATCGCCTCAAGCGCGGCGGCAGCATGCTTGGCCTGCTGGTGATGGACACCGAAATGGGTGACGAACTGCGTTCGGTGCATTCGTTGTCTGGCGGCGAAACTTTCCTCGTGTCGTTGGCGCTGGCGTTGGGTCTGGCATCGATGGCGTCGAGTACGCTGAAAATCGAATCGCTGTTTATCGACGAAGGCTTCGGCAGCCTCGATCCAGAGTCGCTGCAACTGGCGATGGATGCACTCGATGGCTTGCAGGCGCAGGGCCGCAAGGTCGCGGTGATTTCCCACGTGCAGGAAATGCACGAACGAATTCCGGTGCAGATTCAGGTGCAGCGCCAAGGCAACGGTTTGAGCACGCTGGAGGTGAAATGAACACGCTGTATTCCTTCCGCCGCTGCCCTTACGCGATGCGGGCGCGGATGGCGCTGCGATATTCGGGTGTGCCGGTAAACATCATCGAAGTCAGCCTCAAGGCCAAGCCGGCCGAGATGCTGGCGATCTCGCCCAAGGGCACGGTGCCGGTGCTGGATGCCGGTGGGCAGGTGATAGACGAGAGTCTGGAGATCATGCGCTGGGCGTTGGCGCAGAATGATCCGCAGGGTTGGTTGCTTGATGGCGACTCGCGGATTGCTGAATTGATTGAGGCGAATGATCACGGGTTCAAGGTGTTGTTGAATCGCTACAAGTATGCCGAGCGTTACCCGGAGCAACCGATGGAGATTTATCGGGCTGAGGGGGCGCTGTACTTGCAGAGGCTGGAGGAGCTGCTGACCGATCGCGATTACTTGCTAGCTGATCATCCGAGCCTGGCCGATATCGCCCTGCTGCCCTTCGTTCGGCAGTTTGCCCATGTTGATCGCGAGTGGTTTGCACAGACGCCTTATGTTCGCTTACAGGCCTGGTTGCAGCGTTTCCTCGAATCAGACCTTTTCACTTCAATCATGAAGAAGTAACTCAATGTAGGAGCTGCCGAAGGCTGCGATCTTTTGATCTTATAAAGGCAAGATCAAAAGATCGCAGCCTTCGGCAGCTCCTACAGGGTCAAGCCAACGCATTGCACATGCCGAGTGCCATGCAATCCACCTCGAACGGCCCGAGAAAGTCTGCCGAGGCTTTCACCGGTGGATTGCCGGCCAGCAGCCCCAACGCATTCGCCCGTTCGATGTTGTGCGCGATATTGTGATTGGCCTCTATGGCCCGCGCCAATGCGCCAACCGAGCCTTGACCTATTCCCAGCAATGAAGCGCCGTTGGTGAAAAACGCTAAACCGGCGACCACCCAAAGTCTGTAGCCTTTCATGCTCCACCGACTCCTGCGAGTTCGGCCCGGTCGACCATCACGCTTTGCGAGCGGACTTCAAACTGGATGCCGGGATGGGCGACTTGAATCGGTGCGTCGAAGCTGTGTTCCATCTGCGAGGCGATGCTGACGACCAACACCACGGCCAGGTAAAGACCGATGGCCAGGTAGGCGCCGCGTTTGGCTGAATGAAGGATTGCGCTGGCCATGGTGTTCTCCCGTGGGCATGTTTCGATGCCCACAGAATCAATCAAAAAAGCCGCGCTAACCACTCAGGGTTTGCCATAGTAAACATCAGCTTCGTTGATTATTTAGCCAGTCTATTTACGGGTTTGAAGAAACCTATCGTGCTGCGAAAAACACACGGGTAGGAGCTGCCGAAGGCTGCGATCTTTTGATTTTGCTTTTAAAAACAAGATCAAAAGATCGCAGCCTTCGGCAGCTCCTACAGGGAGTTGTACGCAATGGGCATTTCAGTGTTGGGCTTTGTGATCCAGGGCGGCGTAGAAGTTGGCGCTCTGTTGCAGGTATTTCTGGGTGTAGCTCTGGGTGTGGGATTTTTTGCTGTTGATTTCGACGTTGGCACTGGCTGGCAGCACAACAGTGGCGGAGATGGCGGAAGCGGCAATGACGGAGAAGAGATTGAAGTTCATGGCGGTAACCCTCGTGTTCGGTTGGCTTGCTTGCCCGGTTGGGCCGTGAAGCAAACTTAACGCTCGAGGGTTGATCGCTTGAAATGCTTTGTAGCATTACCGGATATCAGCGCGATTAATACAACGAGACAGGCCCCGTAAACCGGGGCCTATGGCTTATTGTCGCACTAGAAACTTGAGATCGCTCGGCGCGTCCATCGGCAGTTTTTGCACGGTTTTGCCGAGCAGACCGGTCTTGCCATCGCGCTCGACGACGACAATTTCGTTGCTCTTCTGGTTGGCGATCAGCAGGAATTTGCCACTCGGATCGAGGCTGAACTCGCGCGGGTGATCACCTTCCACCGAACGCTTTTGCAGCTCTTTGAGCTGGCCGCTCGCCGGATCAATCGCGAACACCACCAGTTGATTGGCGGTGCCACGGTTGCTGACGTAGAGGAACTTGCCATCGGCCGAGGCATGCAGCGCGGCGCCGGCCTTGTCCGACGTTGGCTGACCAGCGGCCAGATCGACCAGTTGCGTCTGGGTCAGCACGCCATCGTGGTAATCGAACACCGCGACTTGCGCGCTCATTTCCATGGTGAGCCAAGCGTGTTTGCCGTCAGCGCTGAACAGCAGATGACGCGGGCCGCTGCCGGCCGGCAAGGGCACTGCGGCGGTCATCGCCGGCGTCAGCGGCAAGTCCGGATTGGCCTTCGGATCGAACAGGTAAACGAAGACTTTGTCCGCGCCCAGATCGATGGAGAACACGTAGCGGCCGTCCGGCGAAGAAACCGTCGAGTGCACGTGGTTGGAGGCCTGGCGCTCAAGATTGATCCGGCTGGCCGGGTGCGCGCTCATCTGCACGACGGGTTTGAGTTTGCCGTCGGCACCAACCGGCAATACCGCCAGCGTTCCACCCGGATCTTCCATCACCGAATAGTTGCTGACGAACAAGTGGCTGGCATCACCGCTGAGGCTCGAATGGGTCGGCTCGTTGCCCAGGCTTTGCACTTGATTGATCAGGGTCAGCGTGTGGGTTTTCGGATCAATCGAATAGCTGCTGACACGGCCGACCGGGTCTTTCTGGCCCGGGCCGTTTTCGTTGACCACGAACAGGCGACGCTGGTCTTTGGACAGGGTCAGCCATGACGGGTTTTCGCTCTTGACCACCTGTAGCGGTTTGGCGGCGATCTGGCCGGTGGCACTGTCGAAGTTCATTCGATAGAGACCCTGGCTGGTGTTGGCGGTGTAGGAACCGACCAGCAGCTGGAAGTTTTCGGCGGATGCGCTGGAAAGCCCCATGGCACCGACGCTGCCGGCCATCAGCAGCGGCCAGAATTTACGCATTTTCATTGATTGTCATCCTCGTCATCGCTGCTGCTGACTACGTCGCCATGACAAACCAAGCGGTGTTCGCCGATCGCTTTGGTTTCATTGAAATAACCGACGATCAACCAGCTCTGCAAAGAGTCGTCGAAAGTTGCAGCGGCAACCTGAACCGGGGTGAATTCCCAATGCTTGGCCGCTCGGCCGTCGATGCATTCGATGTGCAGATTGTCGTCTTCATCGAGGAAAAATTCGAAGGCGTGCAAGCCGTCGATTTCGACCATATCGGATTGTTCGAGGACGTCGAGAAGGGTTTGGGCAGTCATGGCAAACAGTCTTTCTAGGGGGGAAAAGGCCAATGATAGCTCAATGTGATCCAGAGGCCCCGCCGCAACCCCTGTGGGAGCGAGCTTGCTCGCGAATGCAGTGTGTCAGTCGACAAATATGTTTCTGATACACCGCTTTCGCGAGCAAGCTCGCTCCCACAGGGATATTGGCTAGCAGTTACAACGCGTCGCGTGAAGGCCTGCCATCAACCAGGCGCTGGATACGCAGCGGGTTAGCGTTTCTCAGCGGCTCCGGCAGCAAGCTGTCCGGGTAGTTCTGGAAGCACACCGGGCGCAGAAAGCGGTCGATGGCCAGCGTACCGACGGAGGTGCCGCGTGCGTCGGATGTCGCCGGATACGGCCCGCCGTGCACCATCGAATCACACACCTCGACACCGGTCGGATAACCGTTGAGCAGGATCCGCCCGACCTTCTGTTCCAGCAACGGCGTCAGCTCAGGGAAGCGTTCGAAGTCCGCCTGCTCGCCAATGATGGTCGCCGTCAGTTGCCCGTGCAGGCCGTGAAGTGCAGCGCTGAGTTGCGCTTTGTCTGCCACTTCGACAATCACCGTGGTCGGGCCGAACACTTCTTCCTGCAGCACTTCATCGCCATCGATCAGCAAGCTTGCATCGGCCTTGAACAATTGCGGTTGCGCCTGATTGCCCTGCTGTGGATTGCCGGCCAGATGCTCGATGCCGGAGTGTGCCAACAGTTTCTGCAAGCCTTTACCGTAGCTGCCGAGGGTGCCGGCGTTGAGCATGGTTTGCGCCGGTTGATCACCGATCAAACCCGCAACCTGCTGCACGAACGCGCTGAACTCTGGCGAGCGGATGCCGATGACCAGGCCCGGATTGGTACAGAACTGACCGCAGCCCTGCACCACCGAAGCGGTCAGGTCGCGGGCGACCGTTTCCGAACGCTCGGCAAGGGCCTGCGGCAGGATGATCACCGGGTTGATGCTCGACATCTCGGCAAACACCGGAATCGGTTGCGGGCGTGCCGCGGCCATGTCGCACAGCGCACGACCGCCCTTGAGCGAACCGGTGAAACCCACTGCCTGGATCGCCGGATGCTTGACCAGCCATTCGCCGACGCCACCACCGTAGATCATGTTGAACACACCGGCGGGCATGGCGGTTTTTTCGGCGGCGCGAATCAGCGCATCGGCAACCAGTTCCGCTGTCGCCATGTGGCCGCTGTGGGCTTTGAACACCACCGGGCAACCGGCGGCGAGTGCCGAAGCGGTGTCGCCGCCAGCCGTGGAAAAGGCCAGCGGAAAATTGCTCGCGCCAAACACCGCTACCGGACCGAGGCCGATGCGGTACTGGCGCAGATCCGGACGTGGCAGCGGTTGGCGATCCGGCAGTGGCAGATCAATCCGCGCACCGTAGAAATCACCGCGTCGCAGGACTTTGGCGAACAGACGCATTTGCCCGCTGGTACGCCCGCGCTCGCCTTGAATGCGTCCGGCCGGCAACGCCGTTTCGCGGCAGACCACGGCGACAAAATCATCACCGAGCGCATCCAGCTCATCGGCGATCGCGTCGAGAAACTGCGCGCGGCGTTCGGCGCTGAGGCTGCGGTATGCCGGATACGCGGCAGCGGCGGCTTTGGCGGCGGCGTCGACTTCTTCAGCCGTGGCCTGGATGAAATCGTGCGGCAGCTGTTCGCCCGTCGTGGCGTCGACCGATTGCAGTTTGACGTTGCCAGCGGCGCTGCGCTGACCGCCGATGTAGTTGTGACCGAGAATCTGAGTCATGGGATCTCCTTAAAGGGTGCCGATGCTGTCCGGTACAAAAGCCGCTGGAACCGGAACGATGCCATTGACCAGCGGTGCGCCGAATTCGGCCTGGCTGATTTCGAAGACGTCGCCCGGCTGGGTGCGGATGCCATCGGCGAACGACAGGGTCGCGGTGCCGAAGAAATGAATGTGCACGTCGCCGGGACGCAGGAACTGGCTGTACTTGAAATGGTGGTATTCGAGGTTGGCGAGGCTGTGGCACATGTTCGCTTCACCGCTGAGAAATTCGTTCTGCCAGAGCACTTCGCCGTCACGCAGAATGCGACTGGTGCCTGCCAGATGTTGAGGCAGTTCACCGGTGCGAAGTTCCGGGCCGTAGCTGCAACTGCGCAATTTGGAGTGGGCGAGGTACAGGTAATTCTTGCGTTCCATGATGTGATCGGAGAACTCGTTGCCGACCGCAAAGCCCAGGCGATAAGGCTTGCCGTCGTTGCCGATGATGTAAAGGCCAGCCATCTCTGGTTCTTCGCCGGCGTCTTCGGCAAACGGTGGCACCGGGAACGGTTGGCCCGGGCGGACGACGATGCTGCCGTCGCCTTTGTAAAACCATTCAGGTTGTACGCCAGCCTGCCCCGCCGCCGGTTTACCGCCCTCCACGCCCCATTTGAAGATGCGCATGGTGTCGGTCATCGTCGCTTCGTCACCGGCCTGCTGGTGCATTTTGTCCCGCGCCGAGGCGCTGCCCAGATGCGTCAGGCCGGTGCCGCTGATCAGCATGTGCGCCGGGTCCGGGTGGTCGAGTGGCGGCAGGATGCGCAACTGCGACAGCAACTCGGCGTAGTCATGGCTGATGCCGAGGCCCAGGGTTTGCACTTGCTGCTCAAGGGTGTTGCCGGCTTCGATGGCGGCCAGCGCCAGATCGCGCACGGTGCGGGCGTCCTGGACTTCGCGCACCAGACCGTTGTCGACCACGCCGACGCGGCGTTCGCGGTTGCTTAATTCGAATTGAACCAGATGCATGATTTTCTCCTATTCCCTCTAAAAAACACCGCAGATCCCCTGTGGGAGCGAGCTTGCTCGCGAAAGCGGTGTATCAGTCACCAACAATGTTGAATGTGATGGCCTCTTCGCGAGCAAGCTCGCTCCCACAAGGGATTTGCATTGCTTCCAGAATTCAGGTGCGGGTTGCGCCGCGTGCGCTTGCTGCGAATTGGTCAACCGGCAGAACGTGTTTACGTTCCAGCACGCGGTAAACCACGCCCGTCAAAATCAAGCCGAACACCATCACCCCCGAGAGGAAGTACAACCCCGAAGCCAAGTTGCCGGTGTACTCCTTCAACGCCCCAATCACAAACGGCCCGATGTACCCGCCCAGATTCCCCACCGAATTGATCAAGGCAATCCCCGCCGCCGCACTCGCGCCAGCAAAGAACCGCCCCGGTAAGGTCCAGAACACCGCCGTGCAGGAAAACAGCGCAAACGCCACCAGACACAGCGCCGCCAGTTGCGCCACCGGCAACGACAGCCACGCGCTCATGAACAGGCCAATCGCGCCCAGCACATACAGAACAGCGAGATGCCCGTAACGATCATTCAAGCGGTCAGAACTGCGCGGCACGATCAGCAAGCCGATGATCCCGAAGATGTACGGCACCGACGACACGAACCCGGTGACCAGATCGCTGCCGCCGAACTGTTTGATCAGCGTCGGTAACCATAGACCGAGACCATAAATGCTCAACGTCACCGGCAGGTAGAACAGCGCCAGCAACAACACGCGCTTGTCTTTCAGCGCATGCAGCGGATTACCGTGGCGAGTCTGGCCGTATTCCTGCAAATCCTTTTTCAGCTCACCGGTCAGCCAGTCCTTTTCAGCTTGATCCATCCACTTCACTTGCTGCGGGCCGTCCGGCAACCAGCGCAGCACCGGCCAGGTCAGCAGGATCGCCGGAGTGCCGATGACGATGAACAACCACTGCCAGCCATGCAGGCCAAGAACGCCGTCCATGCCAAGCAAACCACCGGACACCGGGCCAGTGATCATCATCGCGATCGGTTGCGAAAGGATGAACAGCCCGAGGATCTTGCCGCGATGGCGCACCGGGAACCACTGGGTGATGTAGTAGAGAACGCCGGGGAAGAACCCCGCTTCGGCCGCACCGAGCAGAAAGCGCATCACGTAGAAACTGTGCGGGCCCTGGACGAAGGCCATGCCGATGGTGATCGCGCCCCAGGTGATCATGATCCGTGCGAACCAGCGCCGTGCGCCGAAGCGTTCGAGCATCAGGTTGCTGGGGATTTCGAGGAGGAAGTAGCCAATGAAGAACAGCCCGGCACCGAGGCCGTAAGCCGCATCGCCAATGCCAATGTCGGCGCCCATGTGCAGCTTGGCGAAGCCGACGGCGGAGCGATCCACATAGGCGATCAGGTACAGCAGGATCAGGAAGGGAATCAGTTTCAGCGTAATGCGCCGTATCAGCCGCAGTTCCTGGCTCATGAGATCGGTCTCCGATTGTTGTTTTTATAGAACCTCGGGGGACGCCTCTCACGGCAAACCGTCAGGGCCATCCCTCCGTCGAAAACGACTATATAGTAATACTAATTCACCAACAACACTTCCAAACCGAGGATTTTGCGCTTAGATTAAGCCGTAGCTGGAACACTATAGTCATACAATAAGAGATTCGATCATGTCTGATAAGAAACCCACCCTGCGCTCCGCCCAATGGTTTGGCACGGCCGACAAGAACGGCTTCATGTACCGCAGCTGGATGAAGAATCAGGGCATCGCCGACCACCAGTTCCACGGCAAGCCGATCATCGGCATCTGCAACACCTGGTCGGAACTGACCCCGTGCAACGCGCACTTCCGCCAGATCGCGGAGCACGTTAAACGCGGGGTGATCGAGGCCGGTGGCTTCCCGGTGGAATTCCCGGTGTTCTCCAACGGCGAATCGAACCTGCGCCCGACCGCCATGCTCACCCGCAACCTGGCGAGCATGGACGTCGAAGAAGCGATTCGCGGCAACCCGATCGACGGCGTAGTGCTGCTGACCGGCTGCGACAAAACCACCCCGGCGCTGCTGATGGGCGCGGCCAGTTGCGACGTGCCGGCCATCGTTGTCACCGGCGGGCCGATGTTGAACGGCAAGCACAAGGGCAAGGACATCGGCTCCGGCACTGTGGTCTGGCAGCTCAGCGAACAGGTCAAGGCTGGCACCATCACGATTGACGATTTCCTTGCAGCCGAGGGCGGTATGTCGCGCTCGGCGGGCACCTGCAACACCATGGGCACCGCGTCGACCATGGCCTGCATGGCTGAAGCACTCGGCACTTCGCTGCCGCACAACGCAGCAATTCCAGCGGTGGACGCGCGGCGTTATGTGTTGGCGCACATGTCCGGCATGCGTGCGGTGGAGATGGTTCGCGAAGATCTGAAACTGTCGAAGATTCTGACCAAAGAAGCCTTTGAAAACGCTATCCGCGTGAACGCTGCCATCGGTGGCTCGACCAACGCGGTGATTCACTTGAAAGCCATCGCCGGGCGCATCGGTGTCGAACTGGATCTGGATGACTGGACCCGTATCGGGCGCGGCATGCCGACCATCGTTGACCTGCAACCATCAGGGCGTTTTCTGATGGAAGAGTTCTATTACGCCGGTGGTTTGCCAGCGGTGCTGCGCCGTCTCGGTGAGGCCAATCTGATCCCTAATCCGAATGCACTGACCGTCAACGGCAAATCCATCGGCGAGAACACCAAGGATGCGCCGATCTATGGCGAAGACGAGGTGATCCGCACGCTCGACAATCCTATCCGCGCCGACGGCGGCATCTGCGTATTGCGCGGCAACCTGGCGCCACTCGGTGCGGTGCTCAAGCCCTCCGCCGCTACGCCGGAATTGATGCAGCATCGCGGCCGCGCGGTGGTGTTCGAGAACTTCGACATGTACAAGGCGCGGATCAATGATCCGGAGCTGGATGTCGATAAGGATTCGATTCTGGTGATGAAAAACTGCGGGCCGAAGGGTTATCCGGGCATGGCTGAAGTCGGCAACATGGGCTTGCCGGCCAAACTGCTCGCGCAGGGTGTGACGGACATGGTGCGCATTTCTGATGCGCGGATGAGTGGCACGGCGTACGGCACCGTAGTTTTGCACGTAGCACCGGAAGCGGCGGCCGGCGGGCCTTTGGCGACGGTGAAGGAAGGCGACTGGATCGAGCTGGATTGCGCCACCGGGCGTTTGCACCTGGATATTCCGGACGCCGAACTGGCGGCGCGCATGGCGGATCTGCAGCCACCGCAGCAGTTGCTGGTGGGCGGCTATCGTCAGCTGTACATCGACCATGTACTGCAGGCGGATCAGGGTTGTGACTTTGACTTCCTCGTCGGCTGCCGAGGCGCTGAAGTCCCCCGCCACTCTCACTAACAGCGCAATTCCCCTGTGGGAGCGAGCCTGCTCGCGAAGAGGGAGTGTCAGTCGACATCTATTTGACTGATATACCGCCTTCGCGAGCAGGCTCGCTCCCACATTTGGTTTTGTGTCTGCCTCAAGATTGTCTGGTGCCTGCTATGATGCGCGGCATCTCCATCGCTCAGGATCGCGCCGTTCCCCATGGATTACCGCAAACCCTCCGACCGCAAAAGCATGCACTCGCGCATCGTCCAGGAACTGGGCATGCAGATCGTCTCCGGACGCTTCAAGCCCGACGACAAACTGCCCGCCGAAGCCCTGCTCTGCGAGGAGTACGCGGTCAGCCGTCCGGTGTTGCGCGAAGCCACGCGGGTGTTGGTGGCCAAAGGTCTGGTGTATTCCAAGCCGCGTGTGGGAACAGTGGTCAAGGCCCGCCGCGAATGGCACATGCTCGACCCGGACGTGCTGCACTGGCTGATGCAAAGCAGCCCGCAGAATGAATTTTTCAATGTGCTGACCAGTGTGCGCAGCATCATCGAACCGGCCGCCGCCGCCCTCGCCGCTCAACATGCCACCGATGCCGAAATCGCCGGTATCGGTGAGGCTTACCAGCGCATGGAAGCAGCGCCGACACCGGAAGCGTTGTTGCAACCGGATCTGGATTTTCATAGCCGGATTGCCGATGCGACGCACAATGATTTGCTGGCGAACCTGTGCAACATGTTGTCGGTGGCGATTGCCGAGGCGTTGAAGCATTCGAATCAGCGGCCGAATTTGCATGAATTGGCGTTGCCTCGGCATAAGGCGATTTTGACTGCCATTGAAAATCGCGATGCCCTGGGGGCTCGGCATGCGACGTTGGTGCAGCTGGATGATGCGCGTAGTGCACTCAGCGTCGTGCTCGGCACTGAGCTTTCCTGAATCTTGAGACTGCTTGCCCTCACCCTAGCCCTCTCCCAGAGGTAGAGGGGACCGATTGGGGGATATTCAAGATCTACGCCGACCTGAACGATCTGCTGTGAATCCATAACCGACTCGACATCTCCAGTCGAACGATTTGCTGTGAATCCATAATCGACTGACATCTCAAGTCGAACGATTTGCTGTGAATCCATAATCGACTGACATCTCAAGTCGAACGATTTGCTGTGAATCCATAATCGACACGGTATTTCAGGTCGATGTATCAAGCCGCACACCTCGGTCAGTCCCCTCTCCCTCTGGGAGAGGGTTAGGGTGAGGGGCTCTTGATCTTCAGCCACAAAAAAAGCCGCAACCCTAAGGTTGCGGCTTTGTCGTTTCAGCCTTTCAGATCAATGCGCAAACAGCGAATTGCCCTTCTGCCCCGCCAGTTTCTCCGGCTTGATCAGGAACTTCGCCAGTGCCGGCAGCAGCCACAGCGCACCAAACATGTTCCACAGCAGCATAAAGGTCAGCATCAGGCCCATGTCAGCCTGGAACTTGATCGCCGAGAAGATCCACGTGCACACACCAATCGCCAGGCACAGACCAGTAAACAACACGGCCTTACCGGTGGATTTCAGCGTCTGGTAATAGGCCTCCTGCAACGGCAACCCGGCACGCAGGAAACTTTCCAGACGGCTGTAGATATAGATGCCGTAGTCGACACCAATCCCCACACCCAACGCCACCACCGGCAAGGTCGCAACCTTCACGCCGATGCCCATGAACGCCATCAGCGCGTTGCCGAGTACCGAGGTCAGCACCAGCGGCAGCACGATGCACAGGGTCGCCGCCCACGAGCGGAAGGTGATCATGCACATCACCGCCACGCAGATGTACACCAGAATCAGAATGGTCAGCTCAGCCTGTTTGATGACTTCGTTGGTGGCCGCTTCGATCCCGGCGTTACCGGCCGCGAGGATGAATTCCAGGCCGTCCTTGTTGTTGTCCTTGGCGAATTCCTGCACCGCGTGCACCGCACGATCCAGGGTTTCGGCCTTGTGATCGTTGAGGAACACCAGCACCGGCGCCAGCGAGCAGCTGTTGTTGTACAAGCCATCGGCGCGGGCAATCGAGTTGTTCAGCACGTCCGGGTTGCGTGACAGGGTTTCCCATTTCAGGTTGCCCTCGTTCATGCCCTTGATCATTTGCTTGGACACGGTCACCAGTGAGATCGCCGACTGCACGCCCTCGGTGTTCTGCATCTTCCACATCAACTGATCGATCGGCGCCATGGCTTCGTAGCGTGAGCAGCCTTCAGCCTTGGTCTTGACCATCACCACCAATACGTCAGAGCTGGTGGAGTAATTGCTGATGATGAAGTTGTTGTCCTTGTTGTAGCGCGAGTCCGGACGCAGCTCCGGCGCACCTTGATCGAGGTCGCCGATTTTCAGGTTCTGGCTGTACCAGAGGCCGCCGCCGAAAGCGATCAGCGCCAGCAGCACCGAGATGCGTGCGACTTTCGGATTGGCGAAGTTCGACAGCAGGCGCCAGAACGGGTGTTCGCGGTTGGCGTCCTTCTTGCTCTTGGCGATCGCCCGTTTACTGATGCCGACATAGGAAATCGCCACCGGCAGCAGGATCAGGTTGGTGAACACGATCACCGCCACGCCGATGGAGGCGCCGATCGCCAATTCGCGGATCACACCGATGTCGATGATCAGCAGTGTGATGAAACCCACCGCATCCGCCAGAATCGCGATCATCCCCGGCAGAAACAGCTGCCGGAAGGTGCGCCGCGCTGCGGTCAGGGCGTTGTCGGCCTCGCTGGATTGCAGGGCGATACCGTTGATCTTCTGCACGCCGTGGGAAATACCGATGGCGAAGATCAGGAACGGCACCAGCATCGAATACGGATCGAGCCCGAAACCGAAGAAGTGCATCAATCCGAGCTGCCAGACCACCGCCACCAGCGTCGTACTCAACACCGCAATGGTGCTGCGCACGCAGTTGGTGAACCACAGCAGCAGGATCAGGGTGATGACGAACGCGATGCCGAAGAACAGCACCACCATCACCAGACCGTCGATCAGGTCGCCGACCTTCTTGGCGAAACCGACGATGTGGATTTTGACGTTGGGGTTCTGTGCTTCGAACTTGTTGCGGATCTTGTCTTCGAGTTCATGGGAGAACTTGCGGTAGTCCAGCGCGAGCAGCTTGCCTTGGTCTTCCGGATCCGGGTAGGACTCCAGCAGCGGGATGTCGACGATGCTCGACTTGAAGTCGTTGGCCACCAGACGCCCGACCTGACCGGACTTGAGCACGTTGTTGCGCAGCAGATCGAGGCTGTCCTGCGAGCCGTTGTAGCTCTGCGGGATCACTTCACCACCGGCGAAACCCTCTTCGGTCACTTCGGTCCAGCGTACGCTCGGACTCCACAGCGACTTGAGGCCGGAGCGGTCGACGCCGGAGATGTAGAACACCTCGTCGTTGATCTGGCGCAGGGTCTCCATGTATTCCTTGGAGAAGATGTCGCCGTCGGTGGCTTCGACCGAAATGCGCACGGTGTTGCCGAGGTTCGCCAGATCGTTGCGGTGCTCCATCATCTTCTCGATGAACGGATGCTTGAGCGGGATCATTTTTTCGAAACTGGTCGACGGCCGGATCAGCGTGGCCTGCCAGAACAGGAAAACGCTCACCACCAGACAGATCAGGATCACTGCCGGGCGGTTGTTGAAGATCAGACGCTCAAGTACCGTCGCCTTTTCCTGCTGAGGAGTGATCAAGGAAGTCATAGCCCCGCCTTCTTGTTATTGATCTCGGCACCGTTTGGCTGCGTGGTGTGAACGCCACCCTGCCCGCTCAGAATCAGGTTGCCGTCGCCAGCAGCGGTGACCGATGACAGCGAGATGCGGTCCGGACGGTTGAACACGCTGAAGGTCTCGCCGTTGTCGCTGCTGCTGATCACCGAACCGCCGTTGCCGACGATGACGATAGAACCGTCTTCGAGCAGGGTCGCGCCAGACAAGCCGAACTCCAGCGCACCGCGCGCGGCTTTCAATTCGACCTGTTGCCAGGTGCTGCCGAAATCCGTTGAGCGGTAGAGATTGCCGCGCAAGCCGTAAGCCAGCAGGGTTTGCGGTTGTGCCGTGCCGATCACGCCGAACAGCGAACCTTCGTACGGGCCTTCGAGTTTTTCCCAGGTCTGGCCGTCGTCGGCGGAGCGGAACATGCTGCCCGACTCGCCGACGATGAACAGCCCGGCGTCCTTCACCGCCGCGATGGCGTTGAGGTGGAACTGGTCTTCGTTGTCGAGGCGGTCGCTGACGTCTTCCCAGTTTTTACCGCCGTCAGTGGTTTCCAGCAGCGCGCCGTAAGCGCCCACGGCAAGGCCGCTGTTGGCGTCCTTGAACCAGACGTCGAGCAGCGGCGATTCACGTTTGAGGTCTTCGAATTGTTTGGTCCAGGTCAGACCGCCGTCTGCGCTGGCGAGGATTTGTGCGTCGTGACCGACCGCCCAGCCGTGCTTGTCGTCGACAAAATACACAGCGGTCAGCAGTTGTCGGCTCGGCACCTTGGCCTGTTTCCAGGTTTTGCCCTGGTCATCGGAATAAAGGATGTGCCCGCGATCGCCGACCGCGACCAGTCGCGCACCGGCGTGGACGACGTCGAGAATCAGGCTTTTCGCGGCTTTGGCGGATTCGGTGGCATAGACCACATCGGCCGGGGCCTCGGCGGCAATCACCGGTGCCGATAACGTGGCAAAGCCCAGCAGCGAGAGTGCTGTGGCCAGCAACGCGGTGTTGCGTAACGCCGGCGGGCGGCAACGACTCATAGACCTTCCCCTATTTATTATTGTTAGGCCATCTGGCCTTCAAGGGCGCCGCAAGTGTGCTCCGCTGATGGCTGCTCAGGAGCATAGTCCTGAAACCCGCAATCCAGAGCCACTTCGGAAGCTGGCTCATCCTATCGGGCTTTCGAAACGTCTGACAATCGGCGCCACGTTATCTTTTGTTAACCGAAAGCCGCTCTCTGTAACAGATGAATTCCCTTGTGGGAGCGAGCTTGCTCGCGAAAGCGGTGGGTCAGGCAATGAACATGTCGACTGGAAGGGCCTCTTCGCGAGCAAGCTCGCTCCCACAGGGGTCGGTGGGGGCTTTGGGAGTTGAATACCTGACCATTCGCCGGGGTGATGCGGCAAAAGTCATCGAGGGGACTTGCACGATCGGTATTATGGTATACCATCAGACGCACAGACACTCTCAATCCCCCAACGGAGCAGCTCATGAGTTTCGAAATTCGCAAGATCGTCAGCTATGTCGAAGAAACCTTCATCGAAGGCGGCAAAGCCACTGACAAGCCGGTGACCATGGTTGGCCTCGCCGTGGTGATGAAAAACCCTTGGGTGGGCAACGGTTTCGTTGAAGACCTCAAGCCGCAGATCCGCGCCAATTGCTCTGACCTCGGTGCACTGATGGTCGAGCGTCTGGTCGGCATCATCGGCGGTGCCGAGAAGATCGAGGCCTACGGCAAAGCCGCTGTGGTCGGTGCCGATGGCGAGATCGAACACGCCTCCGCCGTGATCCACACCCTGCGCTTCGGCAACCACTACCGCGAAGCCGTCAACGCCAAGAGCTACCTGAGCTTCACCAACAAGCGCGGCGGCCCGGGCACTTCGATTCAGATCCCGATGATGCACAAGGACGACGAAGGTCAGCGTTCGCACTACATCACCCTGGAAATGCAGATCGAAGACGCACCGCGCGCCGACGAAATCGTCGTCGTGCTGGGTTGCGCCGACGGTGGTCGCCTGCACCCGCGCATCGGTAACCGCTACATCGATCTGGAAGAACTGGCCGCCGAAAAAGCCCAGTAATCACAATAAAAAGGCATTGCAGGAGCGCTCCATGATTCGGCTCACCGCTGAACTCACCCCGGCTGGCACCAGTTACCTGGCGACCGGCCAAGGCCAGCCCGTGGTTTTGATCCACGGCGTGGGCCTGAACAAAGAAATGTGGGGCGGGCAGATCGTCGGCCTGTCCAGCCAATACCGGGTGATCGCCTACGACATGCTCGGCCATGGCGCCAGCCCGCGACCGGCCAGCGGCACCGCCCTGCTCGGTTACGCCGATCAGTTGCTGGAGTTGCTCGATCACCTGAATCTGCCGCAGGCAGCGGTGATCGGTTTCTCCATGGGCGGTCTGGTCGCGCGGGCTTTTGCCCTGCATTACCCGGAGCGCCTGCAAAGCCTGGTGGTGCTGAACAGTGTGTTCAACCGCAGCGAAGAACAGCGTGCCGGCGTCATCGCTCGCACCGCGCAAGCGGCCGAACACGGCCCGGACGCCAATGCCGAAGCGGCGTTGTCACGCTGGTTCAGTCGCGAATATCAGGCAGCCAACCCGGCGCAGATCGCCGCATTGCGCCAGACCCTCGCCAATAATGATCCGCAGGGTTACCTGACCACTTATGAATTGTTCGCCACCCAAGACATGTACCGCGCCGACGACCTGGGCAGCATTCAGGCGCCGACGCTGATCGCCACCGGTGAACTCGATCCGGGTTCGACCCCGGAAATGGCCGAGCAACTGGCCCGACGTATCCCCGGTGCGAAGGTTGCCGTGCTGCCCGAGCAACGGCATATGATGCCCGTAGAGTCGCCGCGTCTGGTCAACCAGACGCTGCTGGAATTTCTGCAATTCGCACACTCCCGACAAAACCATATAAAGGGGATCGTTGCATGACACTCGCACGCTTCCAGATGTGCATCGGCGGAGAATGGGTCGACGCCCTCTCCGGCAAAACCTTCGAAAGCCTCAATCCGGCCACCGCTCAAGCCTGGGCGCAACTACCCGACGCTGATGAGGCCGACGTCGAACGTGCCGTGCAGTCCGCACAGAGCGCTTTCGACAGCCCGGCATGGCGAGGTCTGACCGCCACCGCGCGCGGCAAACTGCTGCGCCGTCTCGGTGACTTGATCGCCGAAAATAAAGAACAACTGGCGCAACTGGAAAGCCGCGACAACGGCAAGCTGATCCGCGAAACCCGTGGCCAGGTCAGTTATCTGCCGGAGTTCTTCCACTACACCGCCGGCCTTGCCGACAAGCTCGAAGGCGGCACGCTGCCGCTGGATAAGCCGGATCTGTTCGCCTACACGGTTCACGAAGCCATGGGCGTGGTCGCGGCGATCATTCCGTGGAACAGCCCGCTCTATCTGACCGCAATCAAACTCGCCCCGGCCCTCGCCGCTGGCAACACGATTGTGATCAAGCCGTCCGAGCACGCCTCGGCAACGATTCTTGAGCTGGCGCGTCTGGCCCTCGAAGCCGGGATTCCGCCGGGCGTGGTCAACGTCGTCACCGGTTACGGCCCAAGCACCGGCGCCGCCCTCACCCGCCATCCGCTGATCCGCAAGATCGCCTTCACTGGCGGCGCGGCGACGGCACGGCATGTGGTGCGCAGCAGCGCCGAGAACTTCGCCAAGTTGTCGCTGGAACTGGGTGGCAAGTCGCCGAATATCATCTTCGCCGACGCCGATCTGGACAGCGCGATCAACGGCGCGATTGCCGGGATCTACGCCGCCTCCGGTCAGAGTTGCGTGTCGGGTTCACGGTTGTTGGTACAGGACGAGATCTACGACGAATTCGTTAATCGTCTGGTCGAACGCGCCCAGCGCATTCGCATCGGCAACCCGCAGGAAGACCACAGTGAGATGGGCCCGATGGCGACCGCGCAGCAACTGGCGGTGGTTGAAGGCCTGGTCGCGGATGCCATCGCCGAGGGCGCGCGTTTGCGTACCGGCGGCAAGCGCCCGACCGATCTCGGCGAAGGCTGGTTCTATGAGCCGACGCTGTTCGAATGCGACCGCAATTCGATGAAGATCATGCAGGAAGAAGTCTTCGGCCCGGTGGCTTCGGTGATTCGCTTTAAAGATGAAGCCGAAGCGCTAGCGATCGCCAACGACTCGCAGTTTGGCCTCGCGGCGGGCATCTGGACGCGTGATCTCGGCCGTGCTCACCGCCTCGCTCGCGATGTTCGCTCCGGGATCATCTGGGTCAACACCTACCGCGCGGTGTCGGCCATGGCGCCGATCGGCGGTTTCAAGAACAGTGGCTATGGACGCGAAAGCGGCATCGATTCGGTGCTGGCCTACACCGAACTGAAAACGGTGTGGATCAACCTCTCCCAGGCACCGATGCCTGATCCGTTTGTGATGCGCTAGGAGTCCTGCGAAATGATCGAACCCGGCATTTACAAAGACGTCATGAGCTCGTTCCCGTCCGGCGTCACGGTGGTCACCACCGTTGACCCCGAAGGCGGGATCGTCGGCATCACCGCCAGCGCCTTCAGTGCGCTGTCGATTGACCCGGCGCTGGTGCTGTTCTGTCCCAACTATGCTTCCGACACCTACCCGGTGTTGCGTGATAGCAAGAAATTCGCGATCCATTTGCTGTCCGCTGACCAGACGGCTGAGGCCTATGCGTTTGCCGGTAAGGGCAAGGACAAGGCCAAGGACATCGAGTGGCATTTAAGCGAACTGGGTAACCCGATTCTGGCCAAAGCCACGGCGATCATCGAGTGCGAGTTGTGGCGGGAATATGACGGTGGCGATCACGCGATCATTGTCGGCGCGGTGAAGAACCTGATCCTGCCGGCGCAACCGGTGACACCGATGATCTACCACAAAGGCAAGCTCGGCCCGTTGCCGAACCTGGCCTGACAGCCTGACACGCTTGCCAATGTGGGAGCGAGCCTGCTCGCGAAAGCGGTCGATCATTCAACATTTGCATCGACTGACACGACGCCTTCGCGAGCAGGCTCGCTCCCACAGGGAACACCTGTGGATTGGAGGAATGATGAGTAACGAAAAGTACGAAAAAGGCCTGAAAATCCGCACTCAGGTATTGGGCGAAGCGTATGTGCAGCGTTCGATAGAGAACGCCGACGACTTCACCCGCCCGCTGCAGGAAATGGTCACCGAATACTGCTGGGGCCATGTCTGGGGACGCGAAGGTTTGTCGCTCAAGGAGCGCAGCATGATCAACCTGGCGATGATCTCGGCGCTCAACCGTCCGCACGAACTCAAGCTGCATGTGCGTGGCGCCTTGCGTAACGGCCTGAGTCGTGAGCAAATACGCGAAATTCTGCTTCAGGTCGGCATTTATTGCGGCGTTCCGGCAGCCGTGGACAGTTTCCGGCTGGCCCGTGAAGCCTTTGCCGAAGCCGACGCCGAGGCCCCAGTCAACCCCTCGGCTGTTTAGATGCCCGTCTGGCATGGACAGCCAACTTAAAGAGCGGACCCCATGAAACGCCAGCCACTCGACGACAGCTTCAAGGTCAATCGCAACCCCGTTACCCTGCGCGAAATCGTGCTGGATAAACTGCGTAGCGCGATCATGAATTTCCAGCTCATGCCCGGTGATCGTCTGGTCGAGCGCGATTTGTGCGATCGTCTGGGCGTCAGCCGTACTTCTGTACGTGAAGCCTTGCGTCACCTGGAATCCGAAGGTCTGGTCGAGTTTGCCGATGCCAAAGGCCCGCGCGTAGCGATCATCACCCTCGCCGATGCCGTCGATATCTACGAGTTGCGTTGCGTGCTGGAAGGTTTGATCGTGCAGCTGTTCACCCTGCGCGCCAAGGCCAAGGACATCAAAGCCCTGGAAAAAGCCCTCGACGAGAACCGCAAGGCGCTCAAGGACGGCGAGCTGCAGCAGGTGATCGACTCGGTGCAAGGCTTCTACGATGTGCTGCTCGAAGGCTCGGGCAACCATGTCGCGGCGACTCAGTTGCGTCAGTTGCAGGCGCGCATCAGCTACCTGCGCGCGACCTCGGTTTCCCAGGAAAACCGTCGTGGCGCGAGTAACCACGAAATGGAAAAAATGGTCGAAGCGATCAAAAGCGGCGATCCGCTGGCGGCGCATCAGGCCTGTGTTGATCACGTTCGCGCCGCTGCTGCCGTGGCGCTCGACTATCTCAAGCGCAAACAGGAAGAGACTGGGGCTACCCCACCAATCACCCTGCCGATCGCCTTGAAAGAACCCCGTATAGGTCACTGATATGTTCAGCCCGAGCTATTGCCCGAAATGCGGTGGCCCTGACCTCGGTCAGCAGATACCGGCGGGCGATACGCACGAGCGCCTGATGTGTCGCGGCTGCGGCTACATCCACTACGTCAATCCGAAGATCATCGCCGGCTGCATCATCGAGCAGGACGGCAAATACCTGTTGTGCCAACGCGCGATCCCACCGCGCCCGGGCACCTGGACGCTGCCGGCCGGTTTCATGGAAAGCGGCGAGACCACTGAGCAAGCGGCCATCCGCGAAGTCTGGGAAGAAAGCGGCGTGCGCGCGGAAATCGTCTCGCCGTATTCGATTTTCAGCGTGCCGAAGATCAGCGAGGTGTACATCATCTTTCGCGCGATCGCGCTGGAGATTACCGGGCAGTACGGGCCTGAGACCATGGATTACAAATTCTTCGCGCCTGAAGACATTCCGTGGGAGCAGATCTATTACCCGGCGATCCGGCAGATTCTTGAGCGCTATATCGAAGAGCGTCAGGCTGGGGTGTATGGGATCTACATGGGCAATGATGATAGCGGCAAGATCCACTTTATCCGCTGATCACCACCTATCCCCCCTGTGGGAGCGAGCCTGCTCGCGAAGGCGTCGTGTCAGTCGGTACACATGTTGAATGTTCGACCGCATTCGCGAGCAGGCTCGCTTCCACAGGGGTGAAGTGGTGTGGCTTAAACTGACGGCATACCTTCGACGATGATGATGTCTGCCTTCGCCCATTCTTCGCGATAACTTTTCGCTTCCTGATACGCCGCCGAGTGGTAGCACGCCACAGCCTTCTCATAGCTCTCAAACTCGATCACCACGCTGCGCTGCGGGGTTTCACGCCCTTCCATCGCCTCGCTGCGCCCGCCCCTCGCCAGAAACTTCGCGCCGAACGCAGCGAAGGCCGCCGGCGCGCGCTGGGTGTATTGGCTGTAGTGATCGGCATCGGCTATATCCACATGAGCAATCCAGTACGCCTTCATAGTGACCTCTTTGTTGATTTTGTATTATGGTATACCAATATATTTCCAACGAACCCTGAGAGTCCAGCATGGCCTTCAACAGCATCGAAGAAATCATCGAAGATTATCGTCTCGGCAAAATGGTCTTGCTGGTCGATGACGAAGATCGCGAAAACGAAGGCGACCTGCTGCTGGCCGCCGACTGTTGCACACCTGAAGCGATCAGCTTCATGGCCCGTGAAGCGCGCGGGTTGATCTGCCTGACGTTGACTGACGAACATTGCCAGCGTTTGGGCCTGGAGCAAATGGTCCCGGCCAATGGCAGCGTGTTCAGTACCGCGTTTACCGTGTCGATCGAAGCGGCGGTTGGCGTGACTACCGGTATTTCCGCGGCGGATCGCGCCTGCACGGTGGCCGCCGCCGTCGCCCCGAATGCTCGCGCTGAAGACCTGGTGCAGCCGGGCCATATCTTCCCGCTGCGCGCCAAGGAAGGTGGCGTGCTGACCCGCGCCGGTCATACCGAAGCGGGCTGCGATCTGGCCCGCCTCGCCGGCTTCACCCCGGCCTCGGTGATCGTCGAGGTGATGAACGACGACGGCACCATGGCCCGTCGACCGGATCTGGAGGTGTTTGCGCGCAAGCACGGGATCAAGATCGGCACCATCGCCGACCTGATCCACTATCGCCTGAGCACCGAACACACCATCGAACGGATTGGCGAACGTGAATTGCCGACGGTGCATGGCACCTTCCGTTTGATCACCTTTGAGGATCGTATCGAGGGCGGTGTGCACATGGCGATGGTCATGGGTGATTTGCGCCGTGAAGAGCCGACGCTGGTGCGTGTGCATGTGATCGATCCGCTGCGTGACCTGGTCGGCGCCGAGTACAGCGGGCCGACCAATTGGACGCTGTGGGCGGCGTTGCAACGGGTGGCGGCTGAGGGGCATGGGGTTGTGGTGGTGTTGGCTAATCATGAATCGTCGCAGGCGTTGCTCGAGCGCGTGCCGCAACTGACCCAGCCGCCGCGGCAGTTCAGCCGTTCGCAATCGCGGATTTATTCGGAGGTGGGGACTGGGGCGCAGATTCTGCAGAATCTGGGGGTGGGCAAGCTGCGGCACCTGGGCCCTCCTCTGAAATACGCTGGCCTGACCGGCTATGACCTGGAAGTGGTCGAGAGCATTCCGTTCACCGAGTAAAGCTGCCCTCACCCCAGCCCTCTCCCGGAGGGAGAGGGAGCCGACCGAGTTGTTTAGTCGCTATACGCCGACCTGAGATTCCGAGTCGAACTCAGGCCTTGAACAGCATGAAGATCTGCTCCCTTTCCAATACCGAGTCGAGCTCAGGTTTGAATAGCATGAAGATCTGCTCCCTTTCCCCCTCTCCCACTGGGAGAGGGCTGGGCGGGCGGCGTTCCGATGAGGGGCTGGATCTAAAATTTCTCCACATCTCTCAAGTGAAAAACCATCAGCCGCCAGATAACCGGTAAGGCAAAGTGCTTGCACAAAGTTTGGAATACCATAATATGATATTCCATAGACCGGACACTCCAACGAACGTCCGGCTACTGCTCCCGATAGGCGGGCAACAACGCAAGCCCGCTCAAAAACACAACAATGAGGGCGTGAAAATGGTGTTGAACAAAGCTGCAACCGCGATCTTTTTTGCGGGACTGCTCAGCGTCACCGGCCAGGCTGCAATGGCTGCCGAAAGCGTGAACTTCGTCAGCTGGGGCGGAAGCACCCAGGATGCGCAGAAACAGGCCTGGGCCGATCCGTTCAGCAAGGCCAGCGGCATCACCGTCGTGCAGGATGGCCCGACCGACTACGGCAAACTCAAAGCCATGGTCGAGAGCGGCAACGTGCAGTGGGACGTGGTCGATGTCGAAGCCGATTTCGCCCTGCGCGCCGCCGCTGAAGGCCTGCTCGAACCCCTCGATTTCAAAGTGATTCAGCGCGACAAGATCGACCCGCGTTTCGTCAGCGATCACGGCGTCGGCTCGTTCTTCTTCTCCTTTGTCCTCGGCTACAACGAGGGCAAACTCGGCGCCAACAAGCCGCAGGACTGGAGCGCCCTGTTCGACACCAAAACCTACCCCGGCAAACGCGCGCTCTATAAATGGCCAAGCCCCGGCGTGCTCGAACTGGCGCTGCTGGCCGACGGCGTAGCGGCTGACAAGCTCTACCCGCTGGATCTGGATCGCGCCTTCAAGAAACTCGACACCATCAAGAAGGACATCGTCTGGTGGGGCGGCGGCGCGCAGTCGCAGCAACTGCTGGCGTCCGGCGAAGCGAGCATGGGCCAGTTCTGGAACGGTCGCATTCACGCCCTGCAAGAAGACGGCGCGCCGGTCGGCGTGAGCTGGAAACAGAACCTGGTCATGGCCGACATTCTGGTCATCCCGAAAGGCTCGAAAAACAAGGACGCGGCGATGAAGTTCCTGGCCGCCGCCAGCAGCGCCAAGGGCCAGGCCGACTTCTCCAACCTGACCGCCTACGCCCCGGTCAACCTCGACAGTGTGGAGCGTCTGGATTCGACGCTGGCCCCCAACCTGCCGACTGCCTACGCTAAGGATCAGATCACTCTTGATTTCGCGTACTGGGCCAAAAACGGCCAGGCCATCGCGACACGGTGGAACGAATGGCTGGTCAAATGAAAATGGCGGCCACCGCGTCCCGTCCCTCCACTGCCACCGGGAGCGCCGCCAGCGCTGCCGGTTCGGCCCACGGAACACAGGCGGTTGCGATGCAGCAAACCCCGTCCCTCAGACAACGTTGGCGTGGCGCCGGCAACCTCGCCCCGGCGCTGCTGTTCATCGGCCTGTTCTTTCTCGCGCCGTTGATTGGCCTGCTGTTGCGCGGCGTGCTCGAACCGACGCCAGGCCTTGGCAACTACGAACAACTGTTCGCCAACTCGGCGTACGCCCGGGTGCTGCTCAACACCTTTTCGGTGGCCGGGCTGGTAACACTGTTCAGCCTGCTGCTGGGCTTTCCACTGGCCTGGGCGATCACCCTGGTGCCGCGTGGCTGGGGTCGCTGGATTCTCAACATCGTACTGCTGTCGATGTGGACCAGCCTGCTCGCCCGCACCTATTCGTGGCTGGTGCTGCTGCAAGCGTCCGGTGTGATCAACAAGGCTCTGATGGCGATGGGCATCATCGATCAGCCGCTGGAAATGGTCCACAACCTGACCGGTGTGGTGATCGGCATGAGCTACATCATGATCCCGTTCATCGTGCTGCCGTTGCAGGCAACCATGCAGGCCATCGACCCGATGATCCTGCAGGCCGGCTCGATCTGCGGCGCGAGTCCGTGGACCAACTTCTGGCGAGTGTTCCTGCCACTGTGCCGGCCGGGTCTGGCCTCCGGCGGTTTGATGGTATTCGTCATGTCGCTCGGTTACTACGTCACCCCGGCACTGCTCGGCGGTGCGCAGAACATGATGCTGCCGGAGTTCATCATTCAGCAGGTGCAATCGTTCCTCAACTGGGGCCTGGCCAGTGCCGGCGCCGCGTTGCTGATCGCGATCACTTTGGTGCTGTTCTACTTCTACCTGAAGCTCCAGCCGGAATCCCCGGTTGGCGCCAGTAACGCGAGGTAAGCCGACATGCTCCTGACCCCCAATGCGATGAGCCGGCGCATGCGCTTCGGCTTGTATGCCACCACCGGGCTGATTGGTCTGTTCCTGCTGTTGCCGATCGTGTTTATCGTGCTGCTGTCGTTCGGCTCTTCACAGTGGCTGGTGTTTCCACCACCGGGCTGGACGCTGAAATGGTACGGCCAGTTCTTCTCCAACCCTGACTGGATGAACGCTGCTGCGGCCAGCCTCAAGGTCGCTGTACTGACCACGATCTGCGCCGTGGCCCTCGGTTTGCCGACTGCGTTTGCGCTGGTGCGCGGACGTTTTCCCGGTCGGGAAATGCTCTACGGTCTGTTCACCCTGCCGATGATCGTGCCGCTGGTGATCATCGCCGTGGCGGTGTACGCGCTGTTTCTCAAGCTCGGTTATACCGGGACGATGTTCGCCTTCGTCGTCAGTCATGTGATCGTCGCGCTGCCGTTCACCATCATCTCGATCATCAACTCGCTGAAGCTGTTCGATCAGTCGATTGAAGACGCGGCGGTGATCTGCGGCGCCTCACGGTTGCAAGCGGTGTTCAAGGTGACCTTCCCGGCGATTCGTCCGGGCATGGTCGCCGGCGCCCTCTTCGCCTTCCTCGTTTCGTGGGACGAAGTGGTGCTCAGCGTGATGATGGCCAGCCCGACCCTGCAAACCCTTCCCGTGAAAATGTGGACCACCTTGCGCCAGGACCTGACGCCAGTGATCGCCGTCGCTTCGACGCTGCTGATCGGCTTGTCTGTTTTGGTCATGGTCATCGCCGCCGCGCTGCGCCGGCGCAACGAAATCAGCGCTTGAGCGCCAGGAGTACGACATGAGTGCCGTGATCAAAGACGCCTCCCAGCAGAACGACAAACCTCTCGTCAGCCTGCGCAATCTGAACAAGCACTACGGTGACTTTGCCGCCGTCGACAACATCTCGCTGGACATCAAGGACGGCGAATTCCTCACCTTCCTCGGCTCCAGCGGCTCGGGCAAAAGCACCACGCTGTCGATGCTTGCCGGGTTTGAAACACCGAGCAGTGGAGAGATCCTCGTCAACGGTCAGTCGTTGGTGAATGTGCCGCCGCACAAGCGTGACATCGGCATGGTGTTCCAGCGTTATTCGCTGTTCCCGCATTTGTCGGTGCGCGACAACATCGCCTTCCCCTTGGCGATTCGCAAACTGGCGGCGGCGGAACGCGACAAGCGTGTCGATGCGATGTTGAAACTGGTGCAGCTTGAGCAGTTCGCGCATCGCCGCCCTTCGCAATTGTCTGGCGGCCAGCAACAGCGTGTCGCCATTGCCCGGGCGCTGGTTTACGAACCGCGCATCCTGCTGATGGACGAACCGCTCGGTGCGCTGGATAAAAAGCTGCGGGAAGATTTGCAGGATGAATTGCGCCAATTGCATCGTCGCTTGGGCATCACTATTGTTTACGTGACCCACGACCAGGAAGAAGCCATGCGTTTGTCGCAACGCATTGCGATTTTCAGTCACGGCAAGATTGTTGGATTGGGCAGCGGTTATGACCTTTATCAGAATCCGCCGAATGCGTTTGTGGCGTCGTTTCTGGGCAACTCGAACTTCCTCAAACTCAAGGCTCAGGGTAATGCGGCGGCTTCGTTTGAAGGACAGTCATTATCGATTCGACTGACCGCTGGGTTGCACACCGATCAGGATGTTTTGCTGATGGTGCGGCCGGAAAAGGCACTGGCGTTGAGCGTGGCGCAGGCGATCAGCGAACCGTTGCCGTCGGGCTGGAATGAGGTTTCAGCGAAGGTTGTGGAAGTGCTGTTTCTGGGTGAGAGCCAGACGTGCAGCGTAGTTACTTCGGGCGGGACTTCGATGACGGTGAAAGCCTTGTCCGCCGCTGGCATGCCGCTCAAGGCTGGCGACCCGGTGCAAGTGCGCTGGGCCACCGCTGATGCCTGCGTCTACACCGAATGGACCGAAAGCGACCTGAACAAAGCTGCCGGCTCCCACTGAAATCGTGTTTCCTGCGGGATTTACCCCCTCACCCCAGCCCTCTCCCCCAAGGGGGGCGAGGGGGAAAGGGAGCAGATCGGGGGCTTTTCAGGACCTGAGTTCGACTCAGGACTTTCAAGTCGATGTATAACGCCAAAACAACCCGGTCAGTCCCCTCTCCCTCTGGGAGAGGGCTAGGGTGAGGGAAACAGTCGACGCGGTATCAGACAATAGCGCGGTAGCCTTCGATTTCGTCCGGCCACGCCGTGAGGATTTCGAAGCCCGTCTCCGTCACCGCCACCATATGCTCCCACTGCGCCGACAACGAGCCATCCTTGGTCAGCACGGTCCAGCCGTCCGGCATGTTCTTCACATGACGCTTACCGGCATTGAGCATCGGCTCCACGGTAAAAATCATCCCGGCCTTGAGCTTCATGCCTTGATTGGGAAAGCCGTAATGCAGAATCTGCGGCTCATCGTGGTAGACCTTGCCAATCCCGTGCCCGCAGTACTCGCGCACGACGCTGAAACCTTCGTTCTCCGCAAGCGTCTGGATCGCATGGCCGATGTCGCCCAGCGTGGCGCCCGGTTTCACCACACGAATACCCGCGCACATCGCGTCATAGGTGGTCTTGATCAGGTGCTGCGCTTCAGGCGTCGCCTCGCCGACCACGTACATTCGGCTGGTATCACCAAACCAGCCATCCTTGATCACCGCGATGTCGAGATTGACGATATCGCCATCCTTCAGCGGTGTGCCAGACGGAATGCCGTGGCAAACCACGTCATTGACCGAAGCGCAGACGGTTTTCGGAAAGCCGTGATAGCCAACGTTGGCCGGCACTGCTTTCTGCACGTTGACGATGTAGTCGTTGCACAGCTGATCGAGCTGATCAGTGGTGACGCCCGCCTTGACGTGCGGCACCAGCATCGCCAGCACTTCAGCGGCGAGCTTGCCGGCAGCGCGCGATTGGGCGATGTCGGCCGGGGTGTTGATCTTGATCTGGTTTCTCATGCGCTGACGGCTTCCTGAGTCAGTTGTTGCAGATCCAGCCCGCCGTTCTGTTCGGCGCGGATCAGCAAGCGGCAAATGGCGCTGTGGTCGAGGTTGGGGTGCAGTTCGGCGAGCATGCCGATGCGCATCCAGTGCTCGGCCTGCGCGTTGATCGAGCGGCTGAGGGCGTTGCTGGAGATACGCAGGTTCTCGTGCATGTCTTCTGAAATCTTTACGATGCCCATATATGAATCCGATACGATGTGTATATGGAACGTATATTAGCCAAGCCCCCACCAAAATTGCAAACACACAGGCTGATCGTTCCCACGCTCCGCGTAGGAATGCAGCCCGTGACGCTCCGCGTCACTGGACGCGGAGCGTCCCTAGAGGCATTACCACGCGGAGCATGGGAACGATCAGTTCGCGGCATTGCCAAATCGCGGGCAAAAAAAAGCTGCCAAAACTGGCAGCAAAAACTTTAAGAACACGCGATGTATTGGCCTCAGCATAGACGCCGTATAATGACAGTGTCATGACAGCACCAAATTCATTGAACCGCCCCCACCCCGTCATCAGGATGTCATCAAGATCACGGCAGAATCCTCGCAAACCGTCTTGAGCCTCGCGACGGACGCTCTGCAAGGATTCCCATGAAAGACGAAGCCTCGCTATTTGCCGCCATCGACCTGGGTTCGAATGCCTTTCGCCTGATGATCGGCCAGTCAGTGCGCAGTCGAAAGGGCTTGCAGATTCAGGAAGTGAAAACCCTGCGTGAACCGGTGCGCCTCGCTGAAGGTTTTGACGGTGGCGCGCTGGATGCGTTGGCACTGGATCGCGGCTGGCAGGCATTGGCGCGGTTCGGCAAGAAGCTGCGCGGTTTCGAGGCCGGCCGAGTCCGTGCGGTGGCGACCAGTGCGGTGCGTGAGGCGGACAACGCGCAGCTGTTTCTCGCCAGTGCCGAACGGCATCTGGGCTTTCCCATCGACGTCATTTGCGGCCATGAAGAGGCGCGGCTGGTCTACGCCGTCGTGACCCATGCTTTGCCCAGCGCCGAAGACATGCGCCTGGTGGTCGATATCGGCGGCGGTTCCACCGAGCTGATCCTCGGCCAAGGCTCACAACCATTGCTCACCGAAAGCATCGCCATCGGCAGCGGCACCTTGAGCACGCGCTTCTTTCGCGGCGGCGATCTGTCCGCCGGTACCCTACAGGAGGCCGAACGCTTCGCCATTCTGCAGTTTGAAAAGGTTGCCCGGCGCTATCGTGCGCAGGGCTGGCAGCAGACCATCGGTTCTTCCGGCACCGCGCGCATGCTGGCCAAAGTGCTCAAGGCCAATCGCCTCAACGACTACGGTCAGGACGGCATCACCTACGGCGGCCTGCTGCGCCTGTCGTTACTTCTGCTGAAAGTGAACAACGTGCAACAGCTCAAGCTCGCCGGGCTGCAGCCGCACCGCCAGAGCATTCTGCCCGGCGGTCTGGTGTTGATGCTGGCCGCCTTCAAAGTGTTCGGCATCGCGCAAATGCTGCCGTCGGAACCGGGCCTGCGTTTAGGCGTGTTGCACGGTTTGATGAGTCAGCACTAATCCGCGCCACGACAGATTCGTCTCCCCTTCAGCGGCGCGATCGACTACCATGCCGCCGCCGGTCCCAAACGGGATTAATAGGGAATCCGAGGTGCTTGCACAGCATTGATCGGAACTGCCCCCGCAACTGTAGGTGCCGAGCCTGCTCCACGACTGCCACTGGGTGAATCCCGGGAAGGCCGGAGCCAGGCGATGACGCATCAGTCAGGAGACCTGCCGGCACAGTGACTACTAACCGGCGGGGTGTCCGGGAAGGACATCGTGCCGTGTACTTCTTCTTTTGATGACCGGCCTTGCGCTGTTTTCCTGACCGCGTTCGATGGTGTGTTTCCAATCCGTACTCCCCCGCTCCGCGTACGGATTCCCCGGAGACTGCCCCATGCTGCTGCCCCGCATTGTCACCCTCATCACCGGCCTGAGCCTTGGCGCCATAGCACAAGCGGCACCGACGGTGTATCCGCTGACGGTGGAAAACTGCGGCAGCACCCTGACCTTCAAGCACGCACCGACGCGCACCGTGACCATCGGCCAGGCCGGCACGGAAATGCTCTACGCCATGGGCCTGGGCGACAAAGTCGTCGGCACCTCGTTGTGGTTCAACAATGTGCTGGCCAAATACAAAGCCCAGGACGACAATATCGAGCGTTTGGCTGACAACGAGCCAAGTTTCGAATCGGTGATCGGCAAGCGCCCGGAACTGGTCGCCGTGGAGCTGGAATGGATGGTCGGCCCGCAAGGTGCGGTGGGCACTCGCGAGCAGTTTCATGAGCTGAAGATTCCGACGTACCTGCTGCCCTCCGATTGCGAAGCCAAGGACAACCTCGTCGGCGCCGACGGCACGCGGCTGGCACCGTTTCGCATCGACACGATCTACAAAAGCGTGAACCAACTGGCGCAGATCTTCGATGTGCAGGAACGTGGTCAGCAACTCAATGATCAACTCAAGGCCAGCCTCGCCAAGTCGGTTGCCACCGCCCAAGGTAAACAACTGAAGGACGCCAGCGCGCTGGTGTGGTTCTCCAGCGCCGAAATGGATATCGAGCCATTCGTGGCCGGGCACAAAGGCATTCCCGATTTCATGCTCGACACCCTCGGCGTGCGCAACGTCGTGCAGTCCGATGAAGAGTGGCCAACAGTCGGTTGGGAAACCATCGCCAAAGCCAATCCGACCTTCCTCGTCATCGCGCGTATGGATCGCCGACGCTTCCCCGCTGACGACTATGAAAAGAAACTCGCCTTCCTGCGCAGTGACCCGGTGACGCGCAACATGGACGCGGTGAAACACAACCGCATCATCATTCTCGACGCCATGGCCATGCAGGCCAGCCTGCGCATGTTCGATGGCATCGAGCAACTGGCCACGGCCATCAACGGCTATGACCTGTCGCAATGAGAGCCAGCCTGATCCGTACGTTGCTGGCCCTGGCGATGCTGTTGATTGCAGTGGTTGCTGGCGTGGCCATCGGCGAAACCTCGATAGAACCGGGCGTGGTGTTGCAAGTGCTGGCCAACAAGCTTTGGGGCGCCGGGCATGTGCTCGATCCTATCGATGAAGGTATCGTCTGGAATTACCGTTTGACCCGCGCACTGGTCGCGGCCGCATGCGGTGCCGGTCTGGCGACGTGCGGGGTGATTTTGCAGTCGCTGTTGCGCAACCCGTTGGCCGATCCGTATCTGCTGGGGATTTCTGCCGGCGCCTCGACCGGGGCGGTGATGGTGGCGTTGCTCGGGGTTGGCGCCGGGCTCATCTCGTTGTCAGTCGGGGCATTTGCCGGAGCAGTTACCGCGTTTGTGCTGGTGATTCTGTTGGCACGGGTCAGCGGCTCGGCGAGCGGCACCGGGCAGATCATTCTTGCCGGGATCGCCGGTTCGCAGCTGTTCAATGCGCTGACGGCGTTTCTGATTACTCGCTCGGCCAGCTCCGAACAGGCACGCGGAATCATGTTCTGGCTGTTGGGAAATCTGGGCGGCGTGCGTTGGCCGTCGGTGTGGCTGGCGGTGCCGGTAGCCCTGGTTGGACTGGTCGTGTGCCTGTGGCATCGGCGGGCGCTGGATGCGTTTACCTTTGGCGCGGATTCGGCGGCGTCTCTCGGCATTCCGGTGCGACGTGTGCAGATTCTGCTGATTGGCTGCGCGGCGCTGGTGACGGCGGTGATGGTGTCGATTGTCGGTTCGATCGGTTTTGTCGGGCTGGTGATTCCTCACGCCGCTCGTCTGTTACTTGGCACCGGTCATGCACGTTTGTTGCCAGCCAGTGCGTTGGGCGGCGCGGTGTTTTTGATTGCTGCTGATGTGTTGTCGCGAACCTTGATCAAGGGTCAGGTGATTCCGGTCGGGGTGATTACCGCGCTGGTCGGCGCGCCGGTGTTTGCCTTGATTCTGGTGGGTCGGAGATCAGCGCGATGAGCAGTGTTCTGAGTTGTTCCGGGTTGACGTTCAAGGTGCGCGGTGCCGAGTTGCTCAACGGTGTCAGCCTTGAAGTTCGGCGCGGCGAAACCCTGGGCATCGTCGGGCCGAATGGCTCGGGGAAATCCACCCTGCTCAAACTGCTGGCCGGGTTGCGCGAACCCAGCGCTGGCGAGGTGCTGCTGGAAGGTCAGCACCTCGGCAAAATGGCCCGGCGCAGCATTGCGCAAAAACTCGCGGTGGTTGAACAACAGGCCGACACTGATGACGGCATTCGCGTGTTCGACGCGGTGGCGCTGGGGCGCACGCCTTGGCTGTCGGCGCTGCAACCGTGGTCGCAGGCAGACGACGCCATCGTCCAGCAGGCGCTCACCGATGTAGACGCCATGCACCTGCGCACGCGTCTTTGGCGCAGCCTGTCGGGTGGTGAGCGGCAGCGAGTGCATATCGCTCGGGCACTGGCGCAGCGTCCGCAGATTCTGTTGCTGGACGAGCCGGCCAACCACCTCGATATTCAACATCAGTTGACCATTCTCAATGTGGTGCAGGCGTTGCCGGTGACCACGCTGATCGCGCTGCATGATCTTAATCAGGCGTTGAAATGCGATCGTCTGGCGGTGCTGGAGCGCGGGCGGCTGGTGGCGTTGGGCGCGCCGCTGGAAGTGCTGACACCGCAGCGGTTACAGGATACGTTCGGGGTCAGGGCGCATTACCTGACGGACCCATTTGATGGGGCGCAGATTCTCAGATTTCACTCATGACGTTGTGCATGTGGGTTGTTTGCCAGACCGGATCAGCGTCGACATCGATGATCTCGAAACCCTGCCGCTGCCAGAACTCGATGGCCCCCGGCAGAAACGGGTGGGTGTGCAGGTAGATCACCTCGACTCCGTCAGCGAGTGCCAGGTCTTTGAGTGATCGATATATCGCACCGGCCAGCCCTGAGCGGCGCTGCGATGGCAGGACAAACAGACGGACGATTTCCACCACTTCAAGGTCCGGATAGGGCAAGTGCGGGAAGCGTCGGTCGTACGGAAGATAGCCGATTGAGGCGACAATCTGCCCTTCGTGGCGAGCGATCAGAAAGCGCCCTTCTCCACGCAGATAAACCTCGGCAAAACGCGCTAGATCGTCGGGCATGCCCGTCGCGCTGAGCTTGGGAAAAAGCTCGGCGCGGGCCTTTAGGACAAAATCGAGAACTTCAGGAATGTCGGCGTCAGACACGGCCTGGATAACGGGTTGATCACTCATGTAACGGCAAACACCTGGGATGCGGCTGGGCACATTAACAACTCGCTACCGGTCGACGCCATCAGAAATCCCCAATCCGAATGCCATGCACAAAACCCTGTGGGAGCGAGCCTGCTCGCGAATGCGGTACATCAGACAATCAGGTTGTGACTGACTGATTGCTTTCGCGAGCAGGCTCGCTCCCACAGGTTTTGTGTTTCATGCAGCCAGAGCGTTACGCCAATTCTTTGCGCAGCTGCCGGGCGGCGGTGACCATGTGCACCAGCGCCGCTTCCGTCTCCGGCCAGCCACGGGTTTTCAAACCGCAATCCGGGTTGACCCACAACCGCTCAGCCGGAATCCGCTTGGCCGCTTTGCGCAACAGATTAGCCATCTCCGAAGCATCCGGCACCCGTGGCGAATGGATATCGTAAACGCCCGGGCCAATTTCGTTCGGGTAAGCGAATGCTTCGAACGCATCCAGCAATTCCATGTCCGAACGCGAGGTTTCGATGGTGATCACGTCGGCATCCATCGCCGCAATCGATTCGATCACATCGTTGAACTCGCTGTAGCACATGTGCGTGTGGATCTGCGTTTCGTCGCGCACACCGGAGGCGCACAAGCGGAATACTTCAGTCGCCCAGTCCAGATAATGCTGCCACTGCGCCTGACGCAACGGCAGACCTTCACGGAACGCCGCTTCGTCGATCTGCACGATCTTGATGCCGGCGGCTTCCAGATCCACCACTTCATCACGAATCGCCAGCGCCAGTTGCCGCGCCTGCACTTCGCGGCTGACGTCTTCCCGCGGGAACGACCACATCAGCATGGTCACCGGCCCGGTCAGCATGCCTTTCATGACTTTGTCGGTCAGGCCCTGGGCGTAGCGGATCCACTCCACGGTCATGGCTTTCGGGCGGCTGAGGTCGCCGAAGATCACCGCCGGTTTCACGCAGCGCGAACCGTAACTCTGCACCCAGCCAAAACGGGTGAATACGTAGCCGTCGAGCTGCTCGGCAAAGTACTCGACCATGTCGTTGCGCTCGGCTTCACCGTGCACCAGCACATCGAGGCCCAGACGTTCCTGGATTTCTACCGCGTGGCGAATTTCGCTGTGCATGGCTTCGGTGTATTCGGCTTCGGTCAGCTTGCCTTGTTTGAACGACTGGCGAGCGAGGCGGATCGACGCGGTTTGCGGAAACGAACCGATCGTCGTGGTCGGGAACAGCGGCAGATCGAGTCCGGCGCGCTGCTTGGCGATACGTTGAGCAAACGGCGACGGACGCTGACTGTCCTTGGCCGTGATAGCGGCAACCCGGGCTTGAACCGTAGGTTTGTGAATGCGTGGCGAAGCGGCACGCGCAGCCTGAACAGAACGGCTTTCGGTCAGGGCACGTAGCACTTTCGGCGCTTCGGGCTCATTGACGGCTTGCGCCAGAACCGCGACTTCTTCGCACTTCTGCACAGCGAAGGCCAGCCAGCTTTTCAACTCGGCGTCGAGTTTGTCTTCACGGCCCAGATCCACCGGGCTGTGCAGCAACGAGCAGGACGGCGCGACCCACAGGCGCTCACCCAGACGCTCATGGGCATGCTGCAACGTCGCCAAGGCATTTTCCAGATCACAGCGCCAGACATTACGGCCATTGACCACACCCAGGGACAACACTTTGTAGGCCGGCAGACGATCGAGAATGGTCGGGTACTGTTCCGGTGCGCGCACCAGATCAATGTGCAAACCGTCGACCGGCAGGTTGGCCGCCAGACCGAGGTTTTCTTCCAGGCCACCGAAGTAAGTGGCGAGCAGTTTCTTCAACGGATCACGCTGAATCTGGTTGTAGGCACGCTCGAAAGCGTTCTTCCACTCCTGCGGCAGATCGAGCACCAGAATCGGCTCGTCGATCTGCACCCACTCGACGCCTTGGGCCGCAAGGCGAGAGAAAATCTGCCCGTACAGCGGCAGCAAACGATCAAGCAATTCCAGCTTGTCGAATTCGGCGCCTTTGGCTTTGCCCAACCACAGATACGTCAGCGGGCCGATGATCACCGGTTTGACGTTGTGGCCCAGTGCGTGAGCTTCTTCGACTTCTTCGAACAACTGCTCCCAGCCCAGCTGAAACTGCTGATCGGCGCTGAATTCCGGGACCAGGTAGTGATAGTTGGTGTCGAACCACTTGGTCATTTCCTGGGCGTGCGCCCCGCCGCAGCAACTGTCGCTGACGCCACGGGCCATGGCGAACAGGGTCTGCAGACTGGCTTTGCCGTCATGCGGACGGAAGCGCTCGGGGATGACGCCGAACATTAGCGAGTGCGTCAGGACCTGGTCGTACCAAGCGAAATCGCCGACCGGGAGCAATTCGATACCGGCGTTTTTCTGCAGGTCCCAGTGGGCCTTGCGCAGCTCACGGCCAACATCACGCAGGCCGGCCTCGTTCAGTTCTCCTTTCCAGAACGCCTCTTGCGCTTTCTTCAGTTCGCGGTCGCGACCGATGCGCGGAAATCCAAGGGAATGGGCCAGTGCCATAACAAACAACTCCAATGTCTTGTTGATGGCGGCCATTGTCGGCATCGGTCGCTAGTGAGACAAACTCAATTTAATCTTGATCAACACAAGTTTCCCTCATGATCAAACGATCACAGCTTCTCACCTGAAAACACTCCAGAGCTGATAGCGCACGAGAAGGCTGAGCGGTTTTTGCGGCAGGAAATTTCTCGGCAATTCAAGCTGTTCGTCGCTCTGAAGACGCCCTTTGAAAACTCCATGACGCCTCCGTATAAACGCACCCGAAAGCACCCCGACAGGTCTGTGATTTCGATCTATCGTTAGATCGAAATGGCTGAATTCGCGACCGACTAATGGTTGCGACAGCCGATGTCTGAGCCTATGTTGCACGCGAGTCTTTTCCCCGCGATTGGAACGCGATCAACACCACCAAGAGGTGAAGAAATGTCTAAGGAATCACGCCCTGCCGTACTTGGGCTGATCGGCAATACTCCGCTTGTGCAAGTCACCCGCTTCGACACCGGGCCTTGCACGCTGTTTCTCAAACTTGAATCACAGAACCCTGGCGGTTCGATCAAGGACCGCATCGGTCTGGCCATGATCGACGCCGCCGAACGTGATGGTCGCCTGCAACCCAGTGGCACCATCGTCGAAGCCACCGCCGGTAACACCGGTCTGGGCCTGGCACTGGTTGGCCGCGCCAAAGGCTATCGTGTGGTGCTGGTGGTGCCGGACAAAATGTCCACCGAGAAAGTCCTGCACTTGAAGGCCATGGGCGCCGAGGTACACATCACCCGCTCCGACGTCGGCAAGGGCCATCCCGAGTATTACCAGGACGTCGCCGCCCGTTTGGCGAAAGACATTCCCGGCGCATTCTTCGCCGACCAATTCAACAACCCGGCCAACCCGCTGGCCCATGAATGCAGCACCGCGCCGGAAATCTGGGCACAGACCGAGCATGACCTGGACGCCATCGTCGTCGGTGTCGGCTCGGCCGGTACGCTGACCGGCCTGAGCCGTTTCTTCAAACGCGTGCAACCAGATCTGGAAATGGTTTTGGCCGATCCGGTCGGCTCGGTGATGGCGCAATACAGCCGCGACGGTACGATGCCGACGCCCGGCTCATGGGCGGTGGAAGGCATTGGTGAAGACTTCATTCCGTCGATCACCGACCTCTCCAGCGTGCGCCACGCCTATTCGATCAGCGATGAAGAAAGCTTCGATCACGCGCGGCAGTTACTCAAGGCCGAAGGCATTCTCGGCGGCTCGTCGACCGGCACCCTGCTCGCGGCGGCGCTGCGTTATTGCCGTGAACAGACCGAGCCGAAACGCGTGGTCAGCTTTGTCTGCGACACCGGTACGCGCTATCTGTCGAAGGTCTACAACGACCAATGGATGACCGATCAAGGTCTGTTGCAGCGCAAAGGCTATGGCGACCTGCGTGACCTGATCGCCCGCCGCTTCGAGGATGGCCGCGTGATCAGCGTCGGCCCTGACGACACGTTGCTGACCGCATTCCAGCGCATGCGTCTGGCGGATGTTTCGCAATTGCCAGTGCTGGTTGAAGGCAAGCAACTGGTCGGTGTAATCGACGAATCGGACATCCTCCTGCCGGTGCACGAAGACGCCGCCCGCTTCAGCCAATCGGTATCCAGCGTGATGACCGACAAGCTGCAAACCCTTGCCCCCGGTGCCAGCCTTGCCGAGCTGGAAGCGGTACTCAGCCGTGGCCTCGTCGCCATCATCGCCGATGCATCGGGCTTCCATGGCCTGATCACCCGCACCGACATGCTCAACCAATTACGGAGATCCCTCGCATGAGTCAGCACGACGACAATTCCCAAGGCTTCGCGACCCGGGTGATCCACGCCGGGCAGACGCCGGATCCGACCACCGGCGCGCTGATGCCGCCGATCTACGCCAACTCCACCTACCTGCAAGACAGCCCCGGCGTGCACAAGGGTTTCGATTACGGGCGCTCGCACAACCCGACGCGTTTTGCCCTGGAACGTTGCGTGGCGGATCTGGAAGGCGGCACCCAGGCGTTTGCTTTTGCTTCCGGGCTGGCAACGATTTCCACGGTGCTCGAACTCATCGATGCCGGTTCGCACGTCATCTCCGGCAATGACTTGTACGGTGGCACGTTCCGCCTGTTCGACAAGGTCCGTCAGCGCAGTGCCGGACACCGTTTCAGCTACGTCGATCTGACTGACCTGGCGGCGTTCGAAGCGGCGCTGCAGGACGACACACGCCTGGTGATTGTCGAGTCACCGACCAACCCGCTGCTGAGCCTGTCGGACCTCGCCGCTATCGCCCGTATCTGCCGTGCACGCGGGATCATCAGCGTGGCCGACAACACCTTTGCCAGCCCGTATATCCAGCGGCCGCTGGAGTTGGGTTTCGACATCGTGCTGCACTCGACCACCAAGTATTTGAACGGCCACTCCGATGTGATCGGTGGGATCGCCGTGGTCGGCCAGAACCAAGAACTGGCCGAAAAACTGGGTTTCTTGCAGAACGCAGTCGGTGCGATTGCCGGGCCGTTCGATGCGTTTCTGACCCTGCGCGGGGTGAAAACCCTGGCATTGCGCATGGAGCGACATTGCAGCAACGCACTGGATCTGGCGCAGTGGCTGGAACAGCAGCCGCAGGTTAAACGCGTCTACTATCCGGGCCTGGAGTCGCATCCGCAGCATGAATTGGCCAAGCGTCAGATGCGCGGTTTCGGCGGGATGATTTCCGTGGACCTGAACAGTGATCTGGACGGTGCGCGGCGTTTCCTCGAGAACGTCAAGATCTTCGCACTGGCGGAGAGTCTCGGCGGCGTGGAAAGCCTGATCGAGCACCCGGCGATCATGACTCACGCGACCATTCCGGCGGATACTCGGGCAAAACTGGGGATCGGTGATGGTCTGGTGCGACTGTCGGTTGGCGTTGAAGACGTCGAAGACTTGCGCGCCGACCTGGCGCAGGCGCTGCAATCGATCTGACCTGGCAAGAACGACAAAGCCCGCACGACGCGGGCTTTGGTGTTCGAGCAGGCGGCCAGTGCTGGTCTCTGGCTTACAAGGTTTATCGGGCTTCCCACAGTACCGGGCCAAATTGAAAAGGTACGGCCTCGGCTGCTTCACACGGCATAAGGGCTGGATCTCAGCGCGGAGATCTTTCTAACCGTGTACCTTTCGGAGCGCGCCCCACGCCCCCTTGCTATCCGATTGCGCATCAGTCTGCGTCTTCGCCTACATCTTTGAGCCTAGCAAAGGCTCACCGAACCGCTACGGCGTTTTTAGATTGATTTCAACTGTGCCTGTCCGGTACAGGAAGAGAAGCGCCTAACAGCCGTCGATCCCCCCGCCACGCCGCCTCGCTATCGCGATCTATACTCAATCAGTTCGATCATGATTATGTCGACACCCGCGCGCCTGACGGTGTGCCCGTGCCTTTCGCCCACCAGACTGACCTAGGCCAATGAGTCATAACGCCAGCGAACAAGCGGCGGACGATGCCTTATCGCTTTGTGGCTGCCGGGTCATGGAGAAAACTATGAAACACAAGCTGTTGTCAGGCGTGCTTCTGGCGGTCGCGGCGACCGTGGTGGTGCCCAATGTCTGGGCAGCACAGCCGCAAGCGTTGGCGTCCGATGGATCGGATCATGTCGGCGCCGGAGCGGTTGCTTCGGATGGTGCTGATCATGTGGGTGCAGGCGCGGTGGCTTCTGATGGCGCCGATCATGTGGGTGCGGGCGCCGTAGCTTCTGATGGCGCTGATCATGTCGGTGCTGGTGCGGTCGCTTCTGATGGCGCTGATCATGTCGGTGCAGGCGCAGTCGCTTCTGATGGCGCCGATCATGTTGGTGCAGGCGCAGTCGCCTCTGATGGTGCCGATCATGTCGGCGCGGGTGCCGTCGCTTCTGACGGCGCTGACCATGTCGGCGTAGGCGCACTGGCTTCAGATGGCGCCGACCGCACCGGCGTCAACCGGGTTGCCTATTCGCGTGTCGGCGTTGGCTCTGATCGCGTCGCCTCCGCGTTGATGACCGGCAGTTATTCCGATCAATTCAACAGCCCTCAGTAATCCTCCCTCGGCGCGACAGGCGGTTCCAGCAAACCGCCTGTCGAGCGCCGCACTAGCACATTTGTGCTAATCGACCGCCCTGTCCGCTGGCGTTATATTCCCCCGCACCCCCCGATGTTCCCCAACGTTGCCTGTTCGCAGCGTGCGGGATCGTTGTGCCTGGAAATCAGAACAACACCAAGGAAGACACACCATGAAACTCCATACAAACCTCTGCAAGATTGCCGTGGTCAGCGCCGTGCTGCTCGGCGTGGCCGGCTGCCAGACCGTCAAACCCACTGAAGCGAGCATGAAAGAACGCGCGCAAACGGTGATTGGTAAACCGGTGTCGAAAATCGACAACATCCGCAACGACAGCACCCTCACCTACTACACGGCGTACACCCCGGCCGGGGAATACAACTGTGAATTGCCCAGTGGCGTAATCATCGCCGTGGCGAGCATGGGCATCATGTCGCCACCGCTGTCGTGCCTGCCGAAAGGCGCTTCGCCGATTCCATTCCAGTAATTCCATCACGTCGGTAAAGGACACCGTTTGCCCATGAAAACCCTGATCGCAACACTCACTCTCAGCGCCCTGTTCCTCACTGGCTGCGCCACGCCGAAACAGTGGGAAGCCACCGGCGGCAGCAAAAACGATGGCGTCGTCCAGGTCTCTTATGAGCTGGGCCAGTTCGAAAGCGGCCAGACCAGCGCGGAACAAGGCCTGACCGTCGCCGCCCAACGCTGCAAGACTTGGGGCTATAAAAACGCCGAGGTCACCGGCTCCGAGAAAAACATCTGCCGGACCATGGGCCAATACAACTGCCTGCAGACCACTATCACGCAGGATTACCTGTGCAAACGCTGAACACGCACTAATCCTGTAGGAGATGTCGAGTGCAACGAGGCTGCGATCTTTTGATCTTGCTCTTTTCAACGTCAAAAGATCGCAGCGTGCCGCAGCTCCTACAGACCCATGGACACCTACAAAGCATTTTCGGTGGGTTCGGGCTGGCGATCGCGCAGGGCTCGCAAGGTCGCGCGCAGTTCAGCCGGCCGTACCGGTTTGGACAGGATGGCGATGTCGCGGTCGTGCAGGGCTGCCTGGATTTTTTCGACGTCATGCCCGGTGATGATCATTGCTGGCACCGCCCAACCGCGCTGCCTGCGCACATCGTCGATACATTCGATGCCAGTGGCGTGGGTGCCGAGGTCGTAATCAGCGACGATGATGTCGCAGTCGGTGACCAGGTCCTGAGCCGTCAACTCGGCCTGAACCACACAGCCCCAACGCTCCAGCAACGCTGAAGTCGCCAGCAGCACGTTACGATCATCCTCCACCAGACACACCTTCAACCCGGTCAGCAGACCGACCTGACGTGCTTCACCCCGATTGACCGTTACCTGCGGCGGCGCGGTGATCGGCAAGCCGTACAAAGTCACCGCCGTTCCCCGCCCGAGCCGCGAGCGCAGGGCAACGCCGACACCGATCAACTCACCCAATCGCTTGACGATCGACAGCCCCAACCCCACGCCTTCGACGTCTTTGTCGCGCACTTGCCGCACGCGATAGAACTCCTCGAACACCTTGGCCAGATGCTCTTCGGCGATACCGTTGCCGCGGTCATAAATCACGATGGCCAGCCCCGCTCCGCGCCGGCGCACGCCGATCAACACCGGCCGATGCGCGCCATATTTGAAACAGTTGGAAAGCACGTTCTGCACCATGGTCGCGAGCAACGCCGGATCGGTTTGCACCCAATACTCACAGGGGCGCAAACGCAGCTCCACCCCTGCCCAACGTGCTGCTTCAGCGTTCTGACGAATCAGATCTGCGAGCCATTCACCCAAATGGAAGGTTTGCAGTTTGGGCAGAACCCGGCCGTTATCGAGGGTGTACAGATCAAGAATCGAGCGAAACAACTGCGAAACGTTGAGCAGCGAACGGTCGATATTATCAACCAGTCGCCGCTCCTCCTCGCCCAACCGCGACTCCCGCAGACACGCAGTAAACAGACCGATGGAATGAATCGGCTGGCGCAGATCATGGCTGGCCTGGGCGAGAAACCGCGATTTTTCCAGATTCGCTGCGACCGCTTCTTCGGAGGCTTCACGTGTGCGCTCCAACAGCAAATGCGCATAGAACGGAATCACCGTGCTGGTGATCATCAGCATCAACACCATAAACGGTTGTGCCTGCCACACCGGGGTCAGGCGATACACACACAGCAACGCCACTAATGCCAGCGCCGTAGCAATCGCCAGATAACGCGAGCCATAGCGCATGCCATTGCCAAGGTTGACCCAGATGATCACCGCATACAGCGGCAACGCCGCCTCGCCACCGACCACCAGCCCGAAGCAGGTGCCGGTGTAATCGTGGACCATGGCGAAAATCCGCCGCGCCGGGTAATGCCCCGGCCAGCGCGCAATCGCCTGACGCAAGCAGATCGAGGCCAGCAAAAACACGATGATGTAGGTGATCACCGGCAGATAGGTATCGAAGCGCTGGCCCGGCAAAAAACCCAGTATGAGCATGTAAACCACGGCAATACTGGCGATGATGATGCGCAGATTGGCCTGGTCCAGTTCGGTGTTTTTCTCGAACTTCATGGTTAAACGTCCTTGTGCGGCAATCGTCAAAATCAGAAGGAACCTACAGGCAACCCTTGCGCTCGGTGCTAATGTGCAGGCCTTGAGCAACGCCTGACCCAGGGAGGGTCACGCCATGACCTGCCGAATTATCATAGCCGACGATCACCCGCTGTTTCGCGAGGCGATGCTGCGCACAGTACAGCGTTTGCTGCCCGAAGGCGTTATCGAAGAAGCCGGTGACCTCGACGCCGTACTGGCGCTGCTGCCCTTGGGCGACGAGCCGGACACGCTGATTCTTGATCTCAGATTCCCCGGACTGACCTGCGTCAGCCAACTCGCCGAACTGCGTCGGCGCCTGCCGCGCACCACGTTGATCGTGGTGTCGATGGTCGATGATCAAGCGTTGATCAACGAAGTCATGGCCGCCGGTATCGACGGTTTTATCGGCAAAAACATCGCTCCGGATGAAATCGGTCAGGCAATTCTGGCGATTCGCGAAGGAGAGGTGCTGGTGAAGTTCGCGCCGTCCGGGCTGTTGCCGCTGGAAACCGGCGCCGCCCTCACGCCCCGTCAGCAGGACGTGCTGCGCTTGATCGCCCAAGGCAAGACCAACAAGGAAATCGCCCGCGAACTGGATATTTCACCGTTCACGGTGCGCATTCATGTGTCCTCGCTGTTGCGCACGCTGAACGTGCCCTCACGGGCGGCTGCCGTGAAATACGCAGGAACTCTGTAGGAGCTGCCGCAGGCTGCGATCTTTTGACTTTGTTTTTAAAGACAAGATCAAAAGATCGCAGCCTTCGGCAGCTCCTACACGTAGACGGTGTGTTATGGGTCGACTTGGGCCATCAACTCCGGCACCGATTCCGAGCGCTTGGCGTAGCGCTGGGCCAGTACCGCACAGACCATCAACTGAATCTGATGGAACAGCATCAACGGCAGAATCAACACGCCAATGGTGCTGCCAGCAAACAACACCTGCGCCATCGGCACGCCGGTGGCCAGGCTCTTTTTCGAACCGCAGAACAGAATGGTGATGCGGTCTTCCTGGCTGAAGCCGAACGCCTTGCCCAACAACGTCGAGGCCAACAGCACCAGCGCCAGCAAGATGCAGCAAACCACCACCAGCCCCAGTAGCTCGATGAGCGGAATCTGATGCCAGATGCCTTCGTTGACCGCCTCACTGAATGCGCCGTAGACGACCAGCAAAATCGAACCCTGATCGACAAACTTCAGCCAGTTCTTGTTGCGCCCGACCCACGCACCGATCCAGCGACGGGCGATCTGCCCGGCAATGAACGGAAGCAACAATTGCACGCTGATTTTCAGAATCGCATCCAGCGTCGAACCGCCATCACCGTGAACGTCGAGCAGCAGCGTCACCAACAACGGCGTGAGGAAAATCCCGAACAGGCTCGACGCCGCCGCGCTGCAGATCGCCGCCGGTATATTGCCCCGAGCCAACGAAGTGAAAGCAATCGCCGACTGCACCGTGGCCGGCAATGCGCACAGGTAAAGCATGCCCATGTACAGCTTGTCGCCGATCAGCGGTGACAGCAGCGGTTTCAGCGCCAGGCCCAATAACGGGAAAAGGACAAACGTCAAACCGAACACCAGCAAATGCAGGCGCCAGTGGCCGGCGCCGGCAATGATTGACTCGCGGGAAAGCTTGGCGCCGTGCAGGAAAAACAGCAGCGCGATGGCGATGTTGGTCAGCCAGCCGAAGCCGACGGCGACCTGGCCGCTGGCCGGCAGGAAGCTGGCCAGCAACACGACGCCAATCAGCGTCAGGGTGAAGTTATCGGGCAAAAAACGTGGGCGAGTCATGGTCGGTTCATCCGGGGGTTGCCAGTGCGTGCCGACGACTCTAACGTGACTGCCGATTACCGACTAACGCCGAAGAGCCACAAGATGCCGCCTAAAGGACATGACAAAAGCGTGCGCCGCAGCATTCCCGGGCTGCCCAGCCTGCCGCGCCCACTCTATGGCCGCACCGAATCACTGCCCAATCGCGCCCTGACCCGTCGGCATAGTCACCCATGGGTGCAGTTGTCCTACGCGATTCAAGGTGTGCTGGAAATCCAGACCAGCGTCGGCCGATTCGTCGCTCCGCCGGAGCGCGCCGTGTGGATCCCGGCGGGCGTGCCGCATCGGGTATTCAGCTCGCCGCACACGGAAATGCGCAGCCTGTACATCGATTGCAGCGTTGCCGGGTGGGCGCTTGAGCGCTGTCATGTGCTCGGTGTCAGCGACCTGCTCAGGGAGCTGATCCGGGCGTTCAGTCAGGTTCCGGTGGAATACGACCAGAGCGGCCCGCATGGACGCCTCGCTCAAGTGATCCTCGATCAACTGGCCGAAGCGCCGCAGATCGACCTGATGTTGCCGTTGCCGCAAGACGCCCGCTTAAAACAGATCTATCAGAGCCTGGAACAACATCCGGAACAGCAGACCACGCTGAGCCACTGGAGCGAAAAGTTCGGCGTCACCGAAAAAACCCTCACGCGCCTGTTCCTGCGCGACACCGGCCTGACCTTCCGCGCCTGGCGCCAGCGCTTGCGCCTGCTCGGCGCGCTGACGCCGCTGGAAAAAGGTGAGCGCGTCACCGATGTTGCACTGGTCTGTGGTTACGACTCGACGTCGGCGTTTATCGCGGCGTTTCGTCAGCAGTTTGGCGAAACGCCGGGTGAGTTTTTTCGCTGATCAGCGATCCGCCAGCTCTTCCAGCAAATCCGCCGAGGGTACGAAATACAGGCTGCCGGTGACGGCGGTGCTGAAATCCAGCAACTTGTCGTAATTGCCCGGCGGCTTGCCGACGAACATGTTTTCCAGCATCTGCTCCATCGGTTCCGGCGAGCGCGCGTAGCCGATGAAGAAGGTGCCGAACTCCCCTGCTCCCGGACGGCCGAACGGCATGTTGTCACGGAGGATCTTCACTTCCTCGCCGTCAGCGTTGGTGATGGTCGTCAGCGCGCTGTGCGAGTTGCTCGGTTTGACCGCGTCATCCAGTTCGATATCGGAGAGCTTGGTGCGACCAATGACGCGCTCCTGAGCCTCAACGCTCAAGCCGTTCCACGCGGTCATGTTGTGCAGGTATTTCTGCACCAGTACGTAACTGCCACCGCTGAAACCCGGATCTTCGTCACCGACGATGGTGAAGTTGACCGCTTTGCGCCCGACCGGGTTTTCCGTGCCGTCGACAAAACCGATGATGCTGCGCATATCGAAATAGCGGAAACCCTGTACTTCGTCGACCACGGTCACCGCATCGCCGAGCACCGCCATGATTTGCGTGGCCAGTTCAAAACACAGGTCCATTTGATCGGCGCGAATGTGCAGCAAGAGATCGCCCGGGGTTGCCGGCGCGTGTCGCCCTTCCCCGCCAAACTCGCGAAAACCGTGCAGCGACGCCGGGCGCGGACTGCCAAACAGGCGATCCCAGGCATTCGAAGAAAACCCGCAGATGCACGTCAGATTGCCGGTCGGTACACGCTTGCCCACCGAGCGCACCAGCCCGGCGACGTCACCGCACCAGTCTTTGACGGTTTGCGCGGCATCAGCCCCCGGGTTCAACGTCGCGACGATGAAAATTGCGCTGCTGGTGATCGGACTGCACACCGCTTGAGGTTCGAGAATGTCGGTATTCATCGTTGAAAACATTGCTCCGTAAAAAGTGCCCGAGCTGTTAACGAGGGCAGATAGTTCGTTTTTAACGAACTGTTGCGCAGAAATAAACGATTTTTCTTTGCGGCAAGCCCCTCGCTAGCATGGCCTCGTCTGACCCCAATCCAAGAATAGACAGGGAGCGTGACATGCCAGCCACAAACATCAACATCGGCGAACCGTGGATGTGGGCCGCCTTCATCGTCTTCGTGCTTGCCATGCTGGCATTGGACCTGTTTGTCTTCGGTGGGCGCAAGGCGCATCGGGTGTCAGTGCGCGAAGCCTTGTCCTGGGTCATCGCCTGGTGCTTGTTGGCACTGAGTTTCGCGGCCCTGCTCTGGTGGTATCTGCACGGCGCGTTCGGCGCTGACATCGCGCGGGAGAAGACCCTCGAATTCCTGACTGGATATTTGATCGAGCAGTCGCTGTCGATCGACAACATGTTCGTCTTCGTGATGATCTTCAGCTACTTCGCCGTACCGCCCGAATTGCAGCGGCGGGTGCTGCTGTACGGCGTGCTCGGGGCGATCGTGATGCGCGCGGTGATGATTTTTGCCGGGGTGTGGCTGGTGTCGCAGTTCGAATGGCTGCTGTATGCGTTCGGCGTGTTCCTGATCTTCACCGGGATCAAGATGCTGGTGTTTGCCGACCACCAGCCGGATCTGGACAAGAATCCGTTGCTGCGCTGGGTGCGCGGGCATATGCGCATCACCAGCGGGTTTCATGGCGAACGGTTTTTCGTCCTGCAAAACGGCGTGCGCTGGGCAACCCCGATGTTTTTGGTGCTGGTGTTGATCGAGGCCAGTGACCTGATGTTCGCGGTCGACAGCATCCCGGCGATCTTCGCCGTGACGACGGACCCGTTCATTGTGTTCACTTCGAACATCTTCGCGATCATGGGATTGCGCGCGCTGTACTTCCTGCTGGCGGACATGGCGGATCGCTTTCATTTGCTCAAGTATGGGCTGGCGATTGTGCTGGTGTTTATCGGCGGCAAGATGGTGTTGATGCCGTGGTTGCACATGCCGGTGGAGTGGTCGTTGGCGGTCGTGGGTGGGGTGATCCTGAGTTCGGTTTTGCTGAGCCTGGTGATGACCAGAGAAACCGAACGCAGCACTGAATGACACACCACAAAACCCTGTGGGAGCGAGCTTGCTCGCGAAAGCGGTGTGTCATTCAACGATGATGCTGGATGATCCGACGCCTTCGCGAGCAAGCTCGCTCCCACAGGGATTTCGTTCAGCCCATATCTATTTGTCCGACTTGATGTTGGTCCACACGCGGGTGCGCACACGCTCAAGTTTCTGCGGCAACGGCTGCACAACGTAGAGGTTTTTCAGCGCTTCCGGGGTCGGCGTCAGGTTCGGGTTGCCGGTGATTTCCTTGTTGATCAGCGGCATCGAATCCTTGTTCGCATTCGGGTAACCGAGGAAGTCGCTGATCGGCGCGATCACTTTCGGGTCGAGCAAGGTGTTGAGGAATTCGTGGGCCTCGCTGACGTTTTTCGCGCTCTTCGGAATCGCGAAAGTGTCGAACCAGATCGGCGCGCCTTCCTTCGGCAAGCGCCAATCGACCACCACACCGTTGCCGGCTTCTTTGGCGCGGTTGCCGAACTGGTAGAAGCTGCCGGAGTAACCGATGGCCACGCAGATGTCGCCGTTGGCGATGTCAGTCATGTACTTGGCCGAGTTGAAATAGGTCACGTACGGACGAACCTTGAGCATCAACTCCTTGGCCTTTTCATAATCGGCGGGGTTCTGGCTGTTCGGATCGAGGCCCAGGTAATGCAGGGCCAGCGGCAGGATTTCCGTCGGCGAATCAAGCATTGCCACGCCGCAGGATTTCAGTTTTTCCATGTTCTCCGGTTTGAACACCAGATCCCAGCTGTCCACCGGCGCGTTGTCACCCAGTGCCGCTTTGACCTTTGCCGGGTTGAAGCCGATCAGCACAGTGCCGACCATGTAAGGCACGCCGTACTGGTTGCCCGGATCGTTCTTGCCCAGCAGTTTTAACAGTTCCGGATCCTGGTGGCTCCAGTTCGGCAGCTTCGATTTATCCAGTTTCTGAAACACGCCAGCCTTGATTTGCGTTTCGAGGAACTGGTTCGACGGCACCACCAGGTCGTAACCGGAGTTGCCGGTCAGCAGTTTGGCTTCCAGGGATTCGTTGGTGTCGAAGGTGTCCCAAATCACTTTGATGCCGCTTTTTGCGGCGAAATCCTTGGGCACGGACGGCAGGATGTAGTCCGCCCAGTTGTACACGCGCAGTTCGCGTTGCTCAGCCTGGACGGCGCTGGCCAACAGCGTCAGCCCACACACAGTGGCACCCAGAATGCGTTTCATCGTGACCATGGTTGTTCCCCAAAAGGCAGCGTGAGTTCGATGGTTTTTATGTTCTGTACACGGCAGCGGCTGAAAAGGTAGCCAAGGGTAAAAAAGGTTCAGCGTCTGGTTATGGTTTTGATTCTTGCTGACAGCGTAGCTGGAGCACAGTGGGGGATGGGCCAAAAGGGGATCGATGTGGCCAATTTGATTGACCGCCGGGATGCGGAAACAACAATGCCCGGCGAATGGCCGGGCATTGTCGTGAAGCGGATCAGCTCAGTCGGTGTAACCCAACCTGGCCGCCCTGCTCTGCTCAGTCTGGCCGCGTGTCGCCAGGCAGTAATACAACGGAACGGTGACCACCAGGCCGACCAGCCAGGACAGGTCCGCACCCTCAACCAGATTGGCGTAAGGCCCGACGTACAGCGAAGTATTGGCAAACGGCAACTGCACGAGGATGCCGATGAAATAAGCGATGATCGCGTGCAGGTTGAAGCGCCCGTAAACCCCGCCATCGGCGCGGAAGATCGAGCTGATGTCGTAGCAGCCGCGCTTGATCAGGTAAAAGTCGATCAGGTTGATCGACGCCCACGGCACCAGTACCAGCAGCAACGCCAGAATCAAACCGATGAACTCGGAAATGAAATCCGCCGACGCACCCAGCGCAACCACGCAGCAACCCGCGAGCACCACGCTCGACAACACCACGCGCACCTTGATGCTCGGCGTCCATTGGCTAGCGAAGGTCTGGATCGAGGTGATGATCGAGAGCACCGCGCCATACAGATTCAGCGCGTTGTGACTGATGATATTGAGCAGAAACAGCACCATCAAAATCGGCCCCAGCCAACCGGTCGATTGCTTGACCGCGATCATCGCTTCGGTGCCTTCCGGGGTCGCCAGCACCGCCACGGCTCCAAAGCTGAACGACAGAATCGTCCCCAGCGTCGCGCCCAGATAAGTCGCCCAGAACGGCTTGGCAATGCCGATATCCGCAGGCAGGTAACGCGAGTAATCGGACACGTACGGCGAGAAACTGATCTGCCAGATGATCCCCAGCGACACCGTCGCCAGCCAACCGGACAAGTTGAAACTGCCGCGAGTGAGAAAGTCCGCCGGCAAGTCATGGGCAAAGATATAGATGAACCCGGCCAGCAACGCACTGCCCATCACCCAGGTGCCGATGCGGTTCAGCGTGTGAATGAAGTTGTAGCCGATCACGCCGATCGCCGTGGCCGCCAATGCACCGATCAGAATGCTCAGCGGCGCCGGCACCGACGGCGCAATGCCGACGATGGATTTACCCGCCAGGACGATGTTGGAAATAAAGAAACCGATGTAGATCAGCGCGGCGAAGAACACGATCAGCAGCGCGCCATAACGACCGAACTGACCACGGCTCTGGACCATTTGCGGAATGCCCATGCGCGGGCCTTGCGCCGACGCCAGCGCGATCACCACACCGCCGATCAGGTGCCCCAGCGCAATCGCCAGCAGCCCCCATAACAAATCAAGATGGAACACCTGAACCACCATGGCGCCGGTGACGATGGGCAGGGGCGCAATGTTGGTGCTGAACCAAAGAGTGAATAGGTCGCGGGCCTTCCCGTGGCGTTCCGCGAGTGGGACGTAGTCGACCGTATGATTCTCGATCAACGGATCTTGCCGGGACATCTGGGACATATGCATGAACTCGAGTTTGTCTGTTCTTATCGTTGTATGAAGCCAAACCGGGGGGACTCTCTGGCCGCCCCTCAGATGCAGACCATATTATGGTATTCCAAACAATTCACAAGACTGATCCGTAGTTTGCGGTGCCAACTGATACGCCATCCTCGCTGAAACCGTGGCCTGCAGACCAGCCGCAAGCCCCGTAAATACTGAGTTTCCGACGAACGCAGCACGTTTATCGGTTCAGCTTAAAAGGCCTTGCAAAGATCGAATACTGGTATACCATCAGACCAACAAACACATAAAAACAGCAGCACCACACCCGAGGACCGACCAATGATCGATGCCGCCATCTACAAACAAGTCATGGGCTCGTTCCCGTCCGGCGTAACCGTTATCACCACCCTGGACGATGACGGTCAGATCATCGGCCTGACTGCCAGCGCATTCAGCTCGCTGTCGATGGACCCGGCGCTGGTGCTGTTCTGCCCCAACTACAGCTCCGATTCCTACCCGGTGCTGATCAAGAACAAGCGCTTTGCCATCCACGTTCTGTCCGGCGGCCAGCAAAGCGAAGCCTACGCCTTCGCCCGCAAAGGCAAGGACAAGGCGCAAGGCATCGAGTGGACCTTGAGCGAACTGGGTAACCCGATACTGGCCAACGCGACAGCTATCATCGAGTGTGAGTTGTGGCGCGAATACGAAGGCGGCGACCACGCCATCATGGTCGGCGCGGTGAAGAACCTGATCGTCCCCGAACAAATCGCCGGGCCGCTGGTGTACTGCCACGGCAAGATGGGCGCCCTGCCCGTCCTGGCCTGATCAAAACCTCCAGCCCTACGCAAATCAAATGTGGGAGCGAGCCTGCTCGCGAAAGCAGTGTTAAAAGCGACGCAGCAAGCGACTGACACAGCACGATCGCGAACCGCTCACTCCCACCGATTTTTGTAGCCTCAACAACAAAAGATCCGAGGAAGCGTCATGAAATTTTCCCTGTTCATCCACATGGAACGCTGGGACGAAAGCGTCAGCCACCGCCAACTGTTCGAAGACCTCACCGAACTGACCCTGATGGCCGAGGCCGGCGGTTTCAGCACCGTGTGGATCGGCGAACACCACGCGATGGAATACACCATCTCGCCCAGCCCGATGCCGCTGCTCGCCTACCTCGCGGCCAAAACCACCACCATCCACCTCGGCGCCGGCACCATCATCGCGCCGTTCTGGCATCCGCTACGCGTCGCCGGTGAATGCGCGTTGCTCGACGTCATCAGCAACGGCCGCATGGAAGTCGGCCTCGCCCGTGGCGCCTATCAGGTTGAATTCGATCGCATGGCCGGCGGCATGCCTGCCTCCAGCGGCGGCCAGGCATTGCGCGAAATGGTCCCGGTGGTCCGCGCCCTGTGGCAAGGCGACTACGCCCACGACGGCGACATCTGGAAATTCCCCACCTCGACCAGCGTACCGAAGCCGATCCAGAAACCGAACCCGCCAATGTGGATCGCCGCCCGCGACCCGGACTCGCACAACTTCGCCGTGGCCAACGGCTGCAACGTGATGGTCACGCCGCTGATGAAGGGCGACGAGGAAGTTCTGGACCTGAAGAACAAGTTCCAGACCGCACTCGACAACAACCCCGGCGTACCGCGTCCGCAACTGATGGTGCTGCGCCACACCCACGTGCACACCGCTGATGACCCGGACGGCTGGAAAGTCGGGGCGAAAGCGATCTCACGTTTCTATCGCACGTTCGATGCGTGGTTTGGCAACAAGGAAACGCCGGCCAATGGTTTCCTCGCGCCAAGCCCGGAAGAGAAATTTGCCGGGCGTCCGGAGTTTGAGCTGGAGAGTTTGCACAAGACGGCGATGATCGGGACGCCGGAAGAGATCATTCCGCGGATCAAGTACTACCAGGAACTGGGGGTGGATGAGTTCAGTTTCTGGTGTGACAACAGCTTGCCGCATGAGGAGAAGAAGAAATCGCTGGAGCTGTTTATCAAGCATGTGGTGCCGGCGTTTCGGTGAGCGTCCGAAATTTAGTGTTCGATAAATGAAAAACGCCCCGGGTGATTTGGGGCGTTTTTTGTTTTGGCCGGAGTCGCTCGAGTTAAACGTCAGTTCATGAGCGCGGGCGACACTCGGCCACTGTCGAAGAGCTGCTTGAATATCTCCACGACAATCTCAAAATTTGAGCAGATGGCTGAACCAGCAACGGCGTCGCCTTGGATATGCATGATTCCGCCACGATTTTTATCACCGCAAAATACTTTGACATCGTAGTCATCGCCATCATCAACGCCGAGAGTCAGTGCGTACTTGCCTGTCTCTGCAACAACCTGCAATGTCAAGAGTTCGAAGCCTGCTAATTCTTCAATATCCAGGGTTACACTCCCCAAATTTCGGCAGGACTCTTCAAGGTGCGCAACGACATCATTCCAAGATGGATCTCTTTGCGTGCCACCTTCACAGGTTCTGCCAAAACCGACCGTCCAGGAGAGAGAGCGCTTCATATTATTTCACCTCTTTTACTGATTTCATTCCAGGGCGCCAATAAAGCGTTTTACCTGTCGCAAGCTCTTTGATGGTAAGTGAGGACAGGCCAGACTCGTTAGCCATTGCAGCAATGTCTCCACGGCAGAACCCACATACTGCCTTTCCAGATACCCTGAGCTCCATGCTCGCCCCGACCGTTTTCCCTGCAGTGAACGCCTGCTGGATCACACCAATTTCTGCATGTGCATCAGCCATATTGCCATTTGGGAGAACTTTCTTGGTGGACGTCGCTTTGGTCGTGACTCGATTAGAAATTAGCGTCGGTTCATTGGCATTTGCTAATGATGGTGGACGAGCAGTCTGATTTGTATCCTTGAATATCTCCCCGCCGATCCTCCCTTCAGCAGTTACGGCTGGGGCGAGCTTCAACACATAGCCACCAAGTGCCAGCGCCATATTCAGCGTAAGGTCAGCCCAATAGCTTGGCTCACCCAGCATGTAGCCATAATGATCCATTGCACCCGAGAAATCACCGGTTTGCACTCGTTGTATTGATGACGCAACGTCTAGGCTCCAAGAAGGTTGCGAGAGGTAGTTTTCCTTCCAAGCCGGGGGTAGCTTGCTGAAAATCGCATACTCAGCAGGTTCCATAATCACCCTGGGCTGATTGTCCGGCCCGAGGATCGTATACCCCACCGCCACGCCGGAAGCGTCGA
>NZ_CABVHJ010000019.1 GCF_902497745.1 Pseudomonas fluorescens | reverse complement strand
CAGGCTGCCTGCACCTTAGGCCCCATCGAGCCGGCGGCGAAACCGAGGCGTTCGAGTTCGTCCGGGTGCGCTTCGGCAATGGCTTTCTGCGTCGGTTTACCGTAGTCGATGAACGCCGCGTTGACGTCCGTGGCAATCACCAGCAGATCGGCTTCCAGTTGCTCGGCGAGCAGCGACGAGCACAGGTCCTTGTCGATCACTGCCTCGATACCTTTGAGATTACGGTTCTCGTCGTACATGGTCGGAATCCCGCCGCCACCGGCGCAGATCACGATGCTGCCCTTGTCCAGCAGCCATTTGATCGGGCGGATTTCGAAGATGCGTTTTGGCCGTGGGCTGGCGACCACACGGCGGAACTTGTCGCCATCCGGAGCAATCGCCCAGCCTTTTTCAGCAGCGAGTTTTTCCGCTTCGGCCTTGTCGTAGACGGGGCCGATCGGCTTGGTCGGGTTCTGGAAGGCCGGATCCTTGGCGTCGACTTCAACCTGGGTGAGCAGGGTGGCGAACGGCACTTCGAAGTCGAGCAGATTGCCCAGTTCCTGTTCGATGATGTAGCCGATCATGCCTTCGGTTTCGGCACCGAGCACGTCCAGCGGGTAAGGGGTGACGGAGGTGTAGGCCGCCGCTTGCAACGACAGCAGGCCGACTTGCGGGCCATTGCCGTGGGCGATGACCAGTTGGTTGCCGGGATGGATCTTGGCGATTTGCTCGGTGGCGATGCGGATGTTGGCGCGCTGATTGTCAGCGGTCATCGGTTCACCACGGCGGAGCAGGGCGTTACCGCCCAGAGCTACGACGATACGCATGGTGCATGTCCTTCTAATCAGAGGAGAGGCAAACAACTCGATCTTCCTGTCGGAACCGGGATCCCCTGTGGGAGCGAGCCTGCTCGCGAAGGCGTCAGATCAGTCGACATCTCTGTTGAATGACCCACCGCTTTCGCGAGCAGGCTCGCTCCCACCTTTGGTACCGGTTCCTTCAGTGGGAGCTATTTCAGTTACAGATCAGCCAGGGTCGAGACCAGAATCGCCTTGATCGTGTGCATGCGGTTTTCCGCTTGCTCGAAGGCGATGCAGGCAGGCGACTCGAACACGTCGTCGGTCACTTCGATGCCGTTTTTCAGGTGCGGATACTGTTCGGCGATTTGCTTGCCGACCTTGGTATCACTGTTGTGGAACGCCGGCAGGCAGTGCATGAACTTGGTGCGCGGGTTGCCGCTGGCTTTCATCAGCTCGGCGTTGACCTGGTATGGCAGCAGTTGCTGGATACGTTCGGCCCAGGCTTCCACCGGTTCGCCCATCGATACCCAGACGTCGGTGTGAATGAAGTCGACGCCTTTGACGGCGGCTTTCGGGTCTTCAGTGAGGGTGATGCGCGCACCGCTTTCTTCCGCATATTTGTGGCAACGCTCGACCAGATCATCCAGTGGCCACAGCGCTTTCGGTGCACAGATACGCACGTCCATGCCGAGTTTGGCGCCGACCAGCAGCAGCGAGTTGCCCATGTTGTTGCGCGCATCGCCGAGGTAGGCGTAGCTGATCTCATGGATCGGCTTGTCGGCGTGTTCACGCATGGTCAGCACGTCGGCGATCATCTGAGTCGGGTGATATTCATCGGTCAGGCCGTTGAACACCGGTACACCGGCGAACTTGGCCAGCTCTTCGACGATTTCCTGTTTGAAGCCACGGTATTCGATGGCGTCGTACATGCGCCCCAGCACGCGGGCGGTGTCTTTCATGCTTTCTTTGTGGCCGATCTGCGACGAGTTCGGGTCGATGTAGGTGACGTTGGCACCTTGGTCATAGGCCGCCACTTCGAACGCGCAACGGGTGCGGGTCGAGGTTTTTTCGAAGATCAGGGCGATGTTGTTGCCCTTCAGGTGTTGCTGCTCGGTGCCGGTGTACTTCGCGCGTTTCAGATCGCGGGACAGGTCGAGCAGGTAACGCAGCTCACGTGGGGTGTGGTGTTCCAGGCTGAGCAGGTTACGGTTGTGAATGTTAAAAGCCATGATGGATCTCCTTCGGTGTCGGTTATCCCCCTGGCCGCACGTTGTAAGTGTCGGCCAGGGCTCAGAGGTTTAGTAATCGATCGGGTCGCGGATGATCGGGCAGGTCATGCAGTGGCCACCGCCACGGCCTCGGCCCAGTTCACCGGCGCTGATGGTGATGACTTCCACGCCGGCCTTGCGCAGCAGGGTGTTGGTGTAGGTGTTGCGGTCGTAGCCGATGACCACGCCCGGCTCCACGGCCACCACGTTGTTGCCGTCGTCCCATTGTTCGCGTTCAGCGGCGAAGCTGTTGCCGCCGGTTTCCACCACGCGCAGCTTTGGCAGGTTGAGGGCTTTGGCCACGGTGTCGAGGAAGGTGCCTTCCTCGCGGCGGATGTCGATGCCACCCTGTTTGCTTTCGTCAGGGCGCAGGGTGAACGCGACGATCTGATTCACTACTTCCGGGAAAATCGTCACCAGGTCGCGGTCGCAGAAGCTGAACACGGTGTCGAGGTGCATCGCCGCACGGGATTTCGGCAGGCCGGCAACGATGACTTTTTCCACGGCTTTGTTCTTGAACAGGTTCAGCGCCAGTTGGCCGATGGCTTGGCGGGACGAGCGTTCGCCCATGCCGATCAACACCACGCCGTTGCCGATCGGCATGACGTCGCCGCCCTCAAGGGTGGAGCTGCCGTGATCCTTGTCCGGGTCGCCGTACCAGATTTCGAATTCGGCGTTGGTGAACTGCGGGTGGAATTTGTAGATGGCGGTGGTCAGCAGGGTTTCCTGACGACGCGCTGGCCAGTACATCGGGTTCAGTGTCACGCCGCCGTAGATCCAGCAGGTGGTGTCGCGGGTGAACTGGGTGTTCGGCAGCGGCGGCAGAATGAAGCTGGAATGGCCGAGGAAGTCGCGGAACATCTGGATGGTCTTGCCACCGAAGCTGTCTGGCAGATCATCAGCGGAGACGCCGCCAATCAGGAATTCGGCGATGTGCCGTGGCTCGAGGCTTTTCAGCCAGGATTTGACTTCGTTGATCAGGCCCAGGCCCACCGAATCGGCGGTGACCTTGCGCTCGAGAATCCAGTCCAGCGCCTCAGGGATGGCGACGATGTCGGTCAGCAGGTTGTGCATTTCCAGCACGTCGATGCCGCGCTCGCGCATCTTGGTGACGAAGTCGAAGTGGTCGCGCTTGGCCTGAGCCACCCAGAGCACGTCATCGAACAGCAGTTCATCGCAGTTGTTCGGGGTCAGCCGCTGATGGGCCAGACCTGGGGAGCACACCATGACTTTGCGCAGTTTGCCGGCTTCGGAGTGGACGCCGTACTTAACTTTTTCCGTGGTCATTTCAGATCCTCCAGATAACAAAACAATCAGGGATTACAGAGTCAGGAAGCCGTCGTAGAGACCGTAGGCAGCCACCAGGGCACCCACGACCACTGCGGCGAAAATCAGCTTCTCGACGTTAGTGAAAATCGGTTGTTTGAGTTCCAGCTTGGCTTTGGCGAACAGGATCGCGCCAGGTGCGTAGAGCAGGGCCGAGAGCAGCAAGTACTTGACCCCACCGGCATACAGCAGCCACACCGCATAGATCAGCGCGATGCCGCCGATAATCAGATCCTTGCGTCGCTCGGCCGCGAAGCCTTCGTAGCTCTCGCCGCGCACCGCCAGCAGCAGGGCATAGGCCGCCGACCACAGGTACGGCACCAGAATCATCGAAGTGGCGAGGTAGATCAGCGACAGGTAAGTGCTGGCCGAGAACAGCGTGATGATCAGGAAAATCTGCACCATCGCGTTGGTCAGCCACAGGGCGTTGACCGGTACGTGGTTGGCGTTTTCCTTGCGCAGAAACTCCGGCATGGTGTGGTCTTTGGCGGCGGCGAACATGATCTCCGCACACAGCAGCACCCACGACAGCAGCGCTCCCAGCAACGAGATGATCAGACCGACGCTGATCAGCACCGCGCCCCAGTGACCGACCACGTGCTCAAGCACGGCGGCCATCGACGGGTTCTGCAGTTTCGCCAGTTCCGGCTGGGTCATGATGCCCAGCGACAGCACGTTCACCAGCACCAGAAACAGCAGCACGGTGATGAAGCCGATCACGGTGGCTTTACCGACGTCCGAGCGTTTTTCGGCGCGGGCCGAGAAGATGCTTGCACCCTCGATACCGATGAACACCCACACGGTAACCAGCATCATGTTGCGCACCTGGTTCATCACACTGCCCAGATCCGGATTTTTGATGCCCCAGATGTCGGCGGTGAAGATGTCCAGTTTGAAGGCGAACACCGCGATCAGCACGAACAGCAGCAGCGGCACGACCTTGGCGACCGTGGTCACGAGGTTGATGAACGCCGCTTCCTTGATCCCGCGCAGCACCAGAAAGTGCACGGCCCACAGCAGCACCGAGGCGCCAATCACGGCTGCGACAGTATTGCCCTCACCGAAAATCGGGAAGAAGTAACCGAGGGTGCTGAACAGCAGAACGAAGTAACCGACGTTGCCCAGCCAGGCACTGATCCAGTAACCCCAGGCGGACGAAAAGCCCATGTAATCGCCGAAACCGGCCTTGGCGTAGGCGTAGACACCGCCGTCCAGGTGAGGCTTGCGATTGGCGAGGGTTTGAAAGACAAAAGCGAGGGTGAGCATACCGACAGCAGTGATGGCCCAACCGATAAGTACCGCACCGACATCGGCGCTGGCCGCCATGTTTTGTGGCAAAGAAAATATCCCGCCACCGATCATCGAGCCGACTACCAATGCAACCAGTGCACCTAGTCGTAGTTTTCCGGGAGCTTCAGACATTGCATGACTCCATTGCAGGAGAGAAGAGATCACAGCGTAGTTCTGTTGTCTGTTCAAACAGCTGACTTAGATCAGTGCATGGTCACATTCCATTGTTAATGAATGACTTAGGCTTCGGCTGAAGGCATAAATACTCTGCCCGCAAGGCCCGTCCTAGAGGCGTTGTGGCTACATTTTTGGGAATGGCTATTATTACTTTCGAATTATCACGCTAGTTCTTTTTCAGCGTTTGGCAAATTTTCAGCGCCTGTTTTCAGTACAGAATTGATTTATCAGGATCAGCGCACAAAACTGTCTTAACGTGCTAGGCGTTAGCGTCATCGGCTATATATTTACTGGCTTTATCTGATAGCCATCATCTTGCTTTATTGATTTAGCAAATAGTTGTTACAAACAACCGCTCATCACTTCATAAAGGGAAAAGGAAATGTCGCAACCGACGCAAAAGCTGCGATTAGGCGCGTTGATCGCCCTGGTGGTGGGTTCGATGATTGGCGGAGGGATTTTCTCGCTGCCGCAGAACATGGCGGCGCGCGCCGATGCCGGGGCGATTCTGATCGGTTGGGGGATTACCGCGATCGGCATGCTGACCCTGGCGTTCGTGTTTCAGACCCTGGCGAATCGAAAACCCGAGCTGGATTCCGGCGTGTATGCCTACGCCAAGGCCGGGTTTGGCGACTACATGGGCTTCTCGTCGGCATGGGGTTACTGGATCAGTGCGTGGCTTGGCAACGTCGGTTATTTCGTCCTGCTGTTCAGCACCCTCGGTTATTTCTTTCCGGTGTTTGGCCAGGGCAATACGCCGATCGCCATCGGTTGCGCGTCGGTGCTGCTGTGGGCCGTGCATTTCCTGGTGATGCGCGGGATCAAGGAAGCGGCGCTGATCAATCAACTGACTACGGTGGCCAAAGTCGTGCCGCTGATCATGTTCATCGTCATCGCAGCGGTGGCATTCAAGGCTGACATTTTTACCCGTGACATCTGGGGCACCAGCAACCCGAATTTCGGTGGGGTGATGGATCAGGTGCGCAACATGATGCTGGTCACGGTGTTTGTGTTCATCGGTATCGAAGGCGCCAGTGTGTACTCGGCGCGAGCGGAAAAACGCAGCGACGTCGGCCGCGCCACGGTGATCGGATTTATCGGCGTGCTGGCGCTGTTGGTGCTGGTCAACGTGCTGTCGCTGGGGATCATGAGCCAGCCGGAACTGGCGAATCTGCAGAACCCGTCGCTGGCGGCAGTACTCGAACACATCGTCGGGCCGTGGGGCGCGCTGTTGATCAGCATTGGCCTGGCGATTTCACTGCTCGGTGCGTTGCTGTCGTGGGCCTTGCTGTGCGCGGAGATTCTCTTCGCCACGGCCAAGGACAAGACCATGCCGGCGTTCCTGAAAAAGGAAAACAAGAATCACGTGCCGGTCAACGCGTTGTGGCTGACCAACGCGATGATCCAGATTTTCCTGTTGATCACGCTGTTTTCCGCAGGCACTTACACCAGCCTGATTTATCTGGCGTCGTCGATGATTCTGGTGCCGTACCTGTGGTCGGCGGCGTACGCGGTGTTGCTCAGCGGGCGCGGCGAAACCTACGAACATGCCTCGGCTGAGCGCACCAAGGATCTGCTGATCGGCGGCATTGCCCTCGGTTATGCGGTGTGGTTGTTGTATGCCGGCGGGGTGAAGTATTTGCTGCTGTCGGCGTTGCTTTATGCACCGGGAGTGATCCTGTTTGCCAAGGCCAAACATGAGGCGGGGGAGCCGTTGTTCACTCATGTCGAGAAGGGCATTTTTACCTGCGTGGTCATCGGCGCGGGGTTGGCAGCGTACGGGTTGTACAGCGGTGTGTTGTCGTTGTGAGGTTGTCGCTTGCGTATGCACCACCGTATGACTGGGACGCGATGTTGGCGTTTCTCGCTGCTCGGGCGGTGGTCGGGATGGAGGTTGTGGTCGATGGTGTGTACTCGCGCAGCATCGGGTTGAGCGGGCTTCACGGCACGGTTTCGGTCTGGCTTGGGACGGCGGATGCGCTGGAGGTCGAGCTGGACTTTCCTGATCCGGCAGCGTTGTCCGAGATCGTTGCCAGGTTGCGGCGGATGTTTGATCTGGATGCAGATCTGGCGCTGATGCAAGCGCATCTGGCGAATGATCCGTTGCTGGCGCGGTTGATCGCCGAGCGTCCGGGGTTGCGCATTCCCGGTGCGTGGGATGGATTGGAGTTGGCGTTTCGCGCGGTGCTCGGGCAGCAGATCACGGTAGTGGCGGCGATTCGTCTGGCGGGGAAACTGGTTGCGCAATATGGCGCGCCGCTGGATTCGGGCGTGCCTGGATTGACCCATGTGTTTCCCAAGGCGGACGTGTTGGCAGCGGCAGATCTGGCGGCGCTGGGTATGCCGAAAAGTCGTGGGCGGACGCTGTCGGGTGTGGCGCAGGCGTTGCTGGATGAGCCTTCTTTGTTTGAACCGAATCGCGAAGGCGGCGTGGCGCGGTTGTTGGCATTGCACGGGATTGGCGAGTGGACGGCGCAGTACATCGCGTTGCGGCAGTTGCGCGATCTGGATGGATTTCCCCATGGCGATGTCGGGTTGCTGCGGGCGCTGGAAGTGCTGGAAGGCAAGCGGCCAACAGCGCGGGAATTGTCGTTGCGCGCTGAGGCGTGGCGACCTTATCGAGGGTATGCGGCGCAGGTGTTGTGGACGTCTTTGAGCCGGGCAGATTGATACATCATCGCTCGACTTGAAATTGCAGCCCTCACCCCAGCCCTCTCCCGGAGGGAGAGGGGGCCGATCGAGGTGTCTTGCGCTGTCCATCGACCGGAAAGACCGAATCGATTATGGATTCAGCGCCAATCGTTCAGGTCGGTGAATCTCTCGAATCTCCCCCAATCATCCCCAACTCCCGGAGGGAGGGGGGGCCGACCGAGGTGTCTTGCGCTGTCCATCGACCTGAAAGACCGAGTCGATCATGGATTCAGCGCCAAGCGTTCAGGTCGGTGAATCTCTCGAATCTCCCCCAATCATCCCCAACTCCCGGAGGGAGGGGGGCCGACCGATGTGTCTTGCGTTGTGCATCGACCTGAAAATACCGATCGATTATGGATTCAGCGCCAATCTTTCAAGTCGGTGAATCTCTCGAATATCCCCCAATCAGTCCCCTCTCCCTCTGGGAGAGGGTTAGGGTGAGGGGCTTTTAATTCCACTGTGGGTGGTGTGAGCCCAGGTCTGTGGCCGGCAACGCCCACCGAATCGGTGTGCCGCTGATCTTCACCGGCACCTGCAAGCGATGCGCCGGGCCCCATGGGGTCTGCTCCACCAGCAAACCTTGATCCTGTTCATCCTCGGCGCGCAGCGCTTCAGTTATCCCAGACCCATGCTCGATCAACAACTTCGCCGTCCGCGCCAGCGACAACCGCGCCGAGCAACCGCGACCCGTGTTCAAACGCACGGTCAACAGTCGGAGCGCACTCGCCGCCATCAAATACCCGGTCGCATGATCCAGCGCCTGCACCGGCAACGGCGTCGGTTTGTCAGCTTGCTTCCAGAGCTGCCCGGCTTCGGCAATGCCGCTGCTCATCTGCACCAGACTGTCGAAACCTCGACGGTTCTGCCACGGGCCGCTCCAGCCATAGGCGTTGAGGCCGACATCGATCAGGCCCGGCGCGATTTGGCGACGGCGCTCAACGCCGAAACCGAGATTTTCCAGTGCGTCGGCACGGTACCCGTGCAGCAGAATATCGGCGTCCTTCAACAGACTTTCGAACACCGCACGATCCGCCGAGTCATGCAGATCCAGTCGCGCGCAGCGTTTGCCGAGGGTCATTTCCGGGACGACACCGGGCTCGTTCCAGGTCGGTGAGTCGATGCGCAACACATCGGCGCCAAGGCCTGCGAGAAAACGGCTGGCGGTGGGGCCGGCGAGCACGCGCGTCAAATCCAATACCTTGATCCCGGCCAAGGGTTGCGCCACCGAACCTTGCCACGGTTGACTGTGTTCATCTGGCGAATCGAAGAAATGCACCAACGGTTCGGCATTTACTGCCAGCCCCTGCGGATGCTGCTGCCATTGCGCCCAACTACGCATTTCGGCGGCACAACCTTGGGCCTCGACCACGGCTTGCTCCAGTTCTGTACTGGTCCATCGTGCGACTTTCGCCGCCATCGCGGCACGGTCGGCGCAGGCACCGAGCACACGTTCAGCGGCGGCACGGTGATGTGGAGCGTTGGTGTGCAGGCGGATCCAGCCGTCGCGGGTCGCGTAGTCGCCGGCTATCGGGTCCCACAGCGGTGGCACCTGCCAGCCCATCGGACGTAGCGAGCTGGAGAACCAGAACGATGCCAATCGACGGTCGACTGCAACGACCGGCAAATGACCGGTCTGTTGCCGGATCAATTCGCTGACGGCCTGACCGGCAGCGGCGATGCTGGCGCAGGCAAGCTCGGTGACGGCGAACGCCGAGGGCAGGGCGCCACGATCAGTGAACGGAATCGGCGTGTGCGGCAAGCCGAGTGCGGCTTGAATGGACGTGAGTAAATCAGTCATCGAAGGCCCTCCGGAGCGAGAGGGCGATGATAGTGCAAAACAATCCCGAGTCAGATGAAATCCCGCAGGTGAACACTCACCCCTGTGGGAGCGAGCTTGCTCGCGAAGGGGCCGTCATATTCAACATCATTACTGAATGGCAGACCGCTTTCGCGAGCAAGCTCGCTCCCACAGGGTTCAACGGTGTAGCGTCAGACGCGGAACTGATCCATCAATTTCATCTGCTGACTGGCCAGGGCATTGAGCTGGCTGCTGATCGCGGCCGATTCAGTGGCTTGGCCGGTCAGGGTTTCGGTAACTGTACGAATCGCCGAAACGTTGCGATTGACCTCTTCAGCCACCGCGCTCTGCTGTTCAGCCGCACTGGCAATCTGCAGGTTCATGTCACTGATCACCGTCACCGCATCGCTGATCTTGCCCAGCGCATCCACCGCCTGACGAATCTGCCCGGCGTTGTTGTGAGCCTGGGTCTGGCTCGAATGCATGGTCGCGACCACGCCACGCGTACCGGTCTGAATCCGCTCGATCACGATGCGAATCTCTTCCACCGAATCCTGCGTGCGCTTGGCGAGGTTGCGTACTTCGTCGGCAACCACGGCAAAACCACGGCCGCTCTCACCGGCGCGGGCCGCTTCAATCGCCGCGTTGAGCGCCAGCAGGTTGGTCTGTTCGGCAATGCTGCGGATCACTTCCAGCACCGAACCGATCTGCTCGCTGTTGACTGCCAGCGCTTCAACCTCGGTCACTGCCTTGCTGACTTCATCGGCCAGTTGGTTGATGTCGCGGGTGCTGCGCTCGATGATCGACATGCCGTCCTTGGCCGACTGGTCGGCGCCTTTCGCGGCGTTGGCAGCGTTGGATGCGCTGTTGGCGACGTCGTGGGCGGTGGCGCTCATTTCGTTGGAAGCGGTCGCAACCTGGTCGATCTCGCGGAACTGCACCTGCATGCCTTCGCTGGTCTGACGGGCGATTTCCGAAGACTGGTCGGCGGTGCCGCGTGCTTCGGTGATGCTCTGTTTGATCTGCGCGATGGTCGGTTGCAGCTTGTCGAGGAAGCGGTTGAACCAGTTCACCAGTTCGCCCAGTTCATCCTGCTTGCTGTAGTTCAGGCGTTGAGTCAGATCGCCTTCGCCGCTGGCAATATTTTTCAGCATTTCGGCGACGCTGTTGATCGGCCGGGTGACGCCGGACGCGGTGAGCCAGATCAGCAACAGGCCGACCAGACCGGCGACCACGGCAACCAGCAGCGCTGTGATCACGCCGGTTTCCTGAGCATCGTCGAGTACCGCTTGCAGCTTGACCGAGTCGGCCAGCAGCACTTGTTTCGGCAGGTCGATCACCACGCCCCAGGCGCGCGAATTGCCAATCGGGTCGACCGGGTACACGGCGCGAATCAGGTCGCCCTGTTCGAGAATCTTCGGTGTGCCGGAGGTCAGCAGTTGCAGCACATCCTGGCCATCGGCGCCGAGGGTGTCGCTGATTTTTTTGCCGACCTTGCTCGCGTTGGAGCTGTCGGCAGCGAGCACGCCGCTGCCGGAGACGATCAGCATGTGCCCGGCGTTGTTGAACAGGTTGCGCTGGGAGTCCACGGCCGCCGCTTGCAGGGCGTCGAGGGCGATGTCGACGCCGACCACGCCGATGGCTTTGCCGTCGACGATCAACGGCACGGAAATGGTCGTCATGAGCATTTCCTTGCCGCCGACGGTGTCGGCATACGGATCTAGCAAGCAGGTGCGCTTGGCATCGCGAGGGCAGGTGTACCAGCTGTTGTAGGGCGTGCCGCTGACGCTGAGGGTGGTTTTGGTCAGGTCTTCTTCGACCATGATCGTGTTCAGTGAGGCGCCGGCGGCGCGGCTCCAGTAGGTGGCGAAACGTCCGGCTTCGTTGGACTGGCGCGCGGCATCGTTGGCGAATTCGCTGTCCTTGCCGTCCAGAGCGTTCGGTTCGAAAGCGAGCCAGATACCGAGCACTTTGTCGTTGCGCTCGAAGGCGGTTTTCAGGCTCAGGTTCAACTCTTCACGCAAGGCGCCGGCGTCCAGCGAACGCTTGGCGGCCATGACGCGCATGTCCTTGATCTGATCCGCTACGGCAGTGATCACCGTCAGGCTTTCGCCGAAGGTTTTCTGCACCCGCACGGCTTGTTCGGCGGCTTTGGCTTGCAACAGATTCTGCACACTGGCGGTGAGCAATTTGTTGCTGGAGTTGCTGACCAGTTCGTCGTTCTGGTTGGTCTGGTAGATGTTCATGCCGACGATCAGCGCGACTACACCGAGCAGGCACAGGCCGGAGAGCAGGACGATTTTCAGGCGAATGGACAGAGAGTCGAACATGGGGCGATCTCGTGAATGAATAAACGGGTGGCAGGCGGATATGAACTATCCGGTTCGCCAAATCCATTCAGCGCCATTCAATGCTCATCGGCGTGTAAGCAGAGGGCATGAGGCGCGCGCCGACGAACGGTCAGCGCTAAACGTTTGCGCAGGGGAAAGTGCTGAAAAAGTGATTAATTACAGGGATGTTTCAGTGCGATGACGGGTCAGTACAGACCCGGATGGATTCCGGGCGCGACCAGATCCACAGATTGCCCAGGCTCATCCCGGCTATCGCCAGATAGACCGGCCAGCCGTGGTCGAGCATCACCAGCATTAAAGTCGCGCAGAGCAACATGCTCACCGTCGCGCTGACTTTGGCCTTGCGCGCGATGATCTTGCCGTTACGCCAGTTGCTGAGGATCGGTCCGAACAGCCGATGGTTTTCCAGCCAGGCACTCAGGCGCGGCGAACTGCGGGTCGCGGCCCAGGCGGCGAGGAGGATGAACTCGGTGGTCGGCAGACCGGGCACGACGATGGCGATCAGGCCAATGCCGAGGCTGACGTAGGCCAAGAGGCCGAACAGCACGCGGGCGAGTTTCGAGGAGGCGGGTTGCGGCATGGGCTCAGCGGTGGCTTCTGAAGCGGAATGGAGATCTTACAGGCTTACGCAGTTCCCCTGTAGGAGCTGCCGAAGGCTGCGATCTTTTGATGTTGCTCTCAAGATCAAAAGATCGCAGCCTTCGGCAGCTCCTACAGGGAGGGGGTGTGTTGTGTCAGGCCATTTCGGCTTCAGTGGCGTAAGCCTGTTCCAGCAGCACGGTGAAGCGGTTGAACGCATCGATCGCGCCTTGCTCCACTTCGGCTTCTTCCTCGGCGGTGAACTGCAGCGAATCAAGAGTACGCACGAAGCTCTTCCAGCCTTCGGCACGGCCACCTTCAGGCTCACCCAGGTGACGGGCGCCAAAGGTTTCGCTCAGCTCCAGCGCCACGGCGCGTTTGATCAGGAACGCCGCACCGAGCTTCGAACCTTCGGAGACAAAAATCCAACCCAGTGCGCGAGCCTTGCTCGGATTTTTCACCGCGCCTGCGACCGGTGCCGGTACTTCAGTGTCGAGGTCGGCGAGGTCAGCCTTGGCCGCTTCGGCACGGCAACGGGCCGGCAGATCCGGCACGATCGCAGTCAATTCTGCATCGTTGTACAGCTCGACCAGTTCCGACTGGAACAGGTACTGCGCGACGACGAAACGGGCGAAGTTGGCGCGGGTCTCGAACGGCGCGTGTGCCTTCACCAATGCATCGAGTTTGCTGTGCGGTTCATTGGTGATCTGGTTCAAGCGTTGTGAACGCAGGGCTTTTTCCGAAGTGGTCATGACATGTCCTTGATAAAAGAGGCGCTTGATAACGAGACGAACAAGGCGACGTGCAAGCGTAAAAAAACCTCACGGCGCGGTGCCTGAACACGCGCAGTGAGGTCGACCGGATCAGATGTCCCAGATCAGATTGATTGCGAAGTTGCGGCCCGGTTGGGTCAGGCGATCGAGGTTGGCCGGTTGCGTCACCGAAGCTTCGCCGACGCTGTCGTAACCGCGCACGTCATCCCACAGCCAGTATTTCTTGTCGGTCAGGTTGTAGATGCCGCCGCTGACGGTGACGTCATCGGTGACTTTGTAATAACCGGCCAGATCAAGAATGCCGAAGCCCGGGGTTTTGAACTGGCTGCTGACGCCATCCGGCGACTTGAAGTTGCTGTCGTCGACGCGATCCTTTTTCTTCACCACGGTCCAGCTCAGCAGGCCGCCGTAGTTGTCCTGGTCGTAACCCAGCCCGAACACGCCGGTCAGCGGGTTGACGCTGTTGATCGGCTCGCCGTTGTCGTTGTTGCGACCGTAGGCGTAGGCAATCGAGCCTTGGGTGTAGAGACCTTGTGGCGCGCCGAACGCATCCAGATTCAGACGACCTTTGACTTCCGCACCCTTGATGGTGGCGTGCTTGATGTTGGCCGACTGGAAGGTCAGCTCGTTGCGGCCCGGGGTCACGGCGTCTTCGTTGATGAAATCGCGATACTTGTTATAGAACACCGCCACGTCGAACGAACCTTGCTCGAAGTTGCCGCGCAGACCGGTTTCGTAGCTTTTGCTTTTTTCCGGTTCCAGATCCGGGTTCGGCGCCACGCTGTAACCGGTGGTGGTGTTTTCGAAGCGGCCGTACAGGGCTTTCGCGGTCGGGGTGCGGAAGCCTTCGGCGTACTGACCGTACCAGGTGTAGTTCTCGGTCAGGGCGTAGGTCAGGCCGAATTTCGGCGAGACTTTGTGCCAGGTCTTGTTCTTGTCGCTGACCGTGCCTTGGCCGTCAGCTGCCACGGTGTTGAGGAATTCCTGGGTGATGTGCGGCTTGAGCTGGGTGTAGTCGTAGCGCAGGCCCGGCAGGAAGGTCCAGTTGTTCCAGCTGATCTGATCCTGAGCAAACACGCTGTAGGTGTTGATGGTCGGGTCCGGGAAATCGGTGGCCTTGGCCAACACGTCAGCGGTGCTGGTCGCACCAATGGCGGTGCAGCCACGACCGACGGCCAGGCAGGTGCCGTCGCCGCTGCGCGAGCCGGTGACTTTCTGCTGCTTGATGGTGGTGCCGTAAGTCAGCACGTGATCGGTGTCACCGATGGCGAACGCCTTGTCCAGTTGCGCATCGAAAACCCACTGCTTTTCTTCGTAGATCGTGTCACGAGTACGCAGCACTTTGCGGGTGATCGGGTAGTAGAACTCGGTGGTGCTTTGGTCGGTTTTGGCGATCTGGTGGTTGAGGCTCCACTTCACGTTATCGACCAGCAGGCTGTCGAGGGCGAACGAATGTTCGATGCCGAAACGCTCACGGGTGATCGTGTCGTTGCCGGTGCGCCACTGGTACATGCCGCCGGGCAGCACGCTGTCGGGGATGGTCGGGGCGCCGTTGAAGTACGGCCCGCCGTAAGCACTTTTCTGATCGGTATCGCGGTCATCCTTGTACTTTTCGTAGGTCAGGCCCAGGCGTGAATCTTCGTTGTAGTTCCAGCCGATCTTGGCCAGCACGTTGTAGGCGTTGACGTCTTCCGGGTTGGCGGCGGTGCGCTCAAGGCCAGTGCCATTGTTACTGCCGTAGGAATCGGTTTCGTGACCATCACGCTGGCTGTAATGCAGCAAGCCGTCGAACTGCTCGGCGCGGCCGGCAACGGTGGCGGATTTCAGCCAGCTGTCATCGGCCGAGCTGTAACCGCTTTTCAGACGCGCACCGACGTCTTTGCCCGGCTTGATGATGTCGTCGGCATCGAGGGTGTAATAGCTGACGGCGCCGCCGATGGCGTTGCTGCCGTACAGCACCGAGGCCGGGCCACGGAGAATTTCCACGCGTTTGACGATTTCCGGGTCAACGTAATTGCGCTGGGTCTTGGCGTACGGGCCGTTGAAGAAACCGTCCGGCACTTCCACACCGTCGACTTGCGTCAGGATGCGGTCGCCGTCGATGCCGCGAATGTTATAGCCGCTGATACCGCCACGCTGACCGGCGCCGCCCACGGAAACACCCGGCTCGTAACGCACCAGATCCTTGATGGTGTTGACGTTGTTGCGGTCCAGATCCTGACGAGTCTGCACGGTGACGGTAGCCGGCACGCTGTTGACCGACTGCTCCTGACGGGTGGCGCTGATGGTCACCTGATCGAGGTTGAGTGTGCCGCTGTTGTTGCGCTTTTCCAGCACGACGTTGTTGTTGCTGATTTTGCGGAAGCTCAGGTTGGTCCCCACCAACAGACGCTCCAGGGCTTTTTCCGGGGGCAGCGAGCCACGCACGCCCGGCGACGACACGCCCTGACCCAGTTCTGCCGGCAAGCCGACTTGCCAACCGGTCACGGCGGTGAAGGCATTGAGCGCCGACACCAGCGGCTGCTGGCCGATGGCGAACGAGTAATCGCCCATGTTGCGCGTCGGTTGTTCGGTGGCCGCCATCAGCGGCGCAGTGCCGGCCATCAGGATGGCCGCGGTCAGCAGCGACAATACGCGAGAAGGGGAGGAAGTCTGGCGGGTAAGGCGTGAGGACATCGATAGCGCTCCGTGTCGCACGAATCTTTATAGGGGCTGATTGGCTTCGCGTGTTGCGAATCAATTGCATTGGCTATAACGAGACGTACTGACGTTGGCTATCGAGTAAAAATAATTCTCATTTAGTTCAAGATCACCAGCGCGGGGAATTCTTTCAGTTGCGCCGAGGTGATTTGAGCGAGGGAACGAACCACGTCGAGCGGCTGGTCGAGACGGTAATTGCCGGTCACGGCGACGTCGGCCAACTGTTCGTTATTGTTGATGATCCAGCCCGGGTAATAACGGCGCAATTCGGCCAGCACCTGATTCAGCGGGCAGTTCTCGAACACCAGTCGGCCCTGTACCCACGCCAGATCGGTGTTGGCGTCGAGTTTGGCCGGGCGGTCGAAACCGTTGGGGCCGATGCGAATGCTTTCGCCGGCAGTCAGACGTACGCGGGCGTCGTTGTGCGTGGCGCGCAAATCGACGTCGCCGCGCTGCACATTAACCTGCGCGACGCCATCGAGATAACGCACGGCGAACGCGGTATCGCGCACGCTGGCGGTGACCGGGCCGGCATCGATTTCCAGCGGTTGACTGCGTCCGCTGGCAATTTCGAAAAACGCCTCGCCCTGAAACAACCGGGCAACGCGCTGCTGATCGTTGATGGTGCTGGAAAATGCCGAATTGGTATTGAGCAGGACTTTCGAGCCGTCCTCCAGTTGCAGACGCTGACGCTCGCCGACGACGGTCAGATGATCGGCCTGAAGGCGCATGGGCAAATTGCTGAAACTGAACAGACCGAGCACCAGCACCGCGGCGGTGGCCAGCGGTTTCCAGTGCGGACGCAGACGCTTGAGGAAGGTGACTTTTGCAGGTTTGGCCGCCAGGCTTTGCGCGCACTCGGCGACTTGCGGGCCGTCCCAGATCGCCTGGGCCTTGGCGAACGCCTCGGCATTCAACGGATCGGCCGCCAGCCAGGCATGGAACTGCCGGGTCTGCTCCTCGTCCGGGCTGCCGAGCACGATGAGCCAGTCCAGTGCCTGGTCCATTGCGTTTGCAGCGTCCTGCACCGAATCCGGCGAAGGCGAGCGGTGGGTGTCCGTCACGGTGTTTCCTCGGCAGTGTCTGCGCACGGCTGTTTTTTCAAGTGAAGCGTAAAAGTCGGACAAGGGTAACAAAGCCCGATGATCCGTGCAGGCGATCCTGGCACTTACAGAAAAGCCCTACAGCCTCAGTCGCCATTCAGACGTTCGGCGACGCCGATGCAGATGGTCATGATCAGCTTCAGTTCTTTCTGCACGGTGCTGAGGGAGACGTTCAGTTCATCAGCGATTTCCTGATAACTGTTCCCGTGCAAACGGCTGAGGATGAAAATCTGCTGCTGGCGGGGGCTGAGTTGACTGAGGCTCACGTTCAGGCGCTCCAGCATCTGTTCGGCGTGGGCGGCATCTTCGGCGCTGCTGGCGGGGGCGGCGATGCTGTGCACAACATCCTGCGGCACGTCATCGACCATGGTCCGCGAATGGATCTTGCGCGCACGCAGATGATCCAGCGCCAGATTGCGCGCGGTCTGGAAGACAAAAGGTTCGAGGTGATCGATGGCCCGCTCGCTCAACGCCCGCGTCACGCGCAGGTAGGTCTCCTGCAGCAGGTCTTCTGCGGTGCTGTGATTGTTGACCATGCGTTCCAGCGTGCGCAGCAGCGAGGTGCGCTGGGTGAGGAAGACGTGGTTGAAGCGCGATTGACTCACGGGAGGACCTGATCGATTTCAAGCGAATGATAATGATTGTCATCTGCCGGTATGGTCAAGCCTTGATTTGTCAAAGAACGGTAAAGGTCTTGTGCGGATCGAAATGTAGGAGCTGCCGAAGGCTGCGATCTTTTGATGTTGATCTTAAAAACCAGATCAAAAGATCGCAGCCTGCGGCAGCTCCTACAGGGGATCAGGACAACCTTACTCCGCGTTACACAACGCCAGGCAGTTATCCAGCATACGGTTGGAGAAACCCCACTCGTTGTCATACCAGGCCAGCACTTTCAGCAGTTTGCCGCTGGACTTGGTGTGGTTGGCGTCGAAAATCGACGACAGCGGGTTGTGGTTGAAGTCGCTGGACACCAGCGGCAGGGTGTTGAAACCGAGAATCTTCGAGTGCTGGCTCGCAGATTTCATCAGCGCGTTGACTTCCTCGGCACTGGCTTCTTTTTTCAGCTGTACGGTCAAATCCACCAGCGACACATTGATCACCGGGACACGCACGGCCATGCCGGTCAGTTTGCCGGCCAGTTCCGGCAGCACCAGGCCCACCGCTTCAGCGGCGCCGGTCTTGCTCGGGATCATGTTCTGCGTGGCCGAACGCGCGCGGTACGGGTCGGTGTGATAGACGTCGGTGAGGTTCTGATCGTTGGTGTAGGCATGAATCGTAGTCATCAGACCGCTTTCAATGCCCAGTTCACGGTGCAGCACTTGCGCCACCGGCGCCAGGCAGTTGGTGGTGCACGAAGCGTTGGAGATGATCTGGTGCGACTGGCGCAGAATGTCGTGGTTCACACCATAAACCACAGTGGCGTCGGCACCTTTGGCCGGAGCCGAGATGATCACTTTGCGCGCGCCGGCAGTAATATGCGCGGCCGCTTTGGCGCGATCGGTAAAGAGACCGGTGCATTCGAACACCACATCAATCTTTTCCGCCGCCCATGGCAGTTCGGCCGGGTTGCGAATCGCGCTGACCGCAATGCGGTCGCCGTTGACGGTCAGACTTTCGTTGTCATGCTCGACTTGAGCGTCGAACGTGCCGTGAACGGTGTCGTATTTGAGCAGATGGGCATTGATCGAGCTGTCGCCCAGATCGTTGATGGCGACGATCTGCAAATCCTGTCGATAGCCTTGGGTATACAGTGCGCGCAGGACATTACGGCCGATGCGGCCAAAACCATTGATTGCGATTCGAAGAGTCATGGAACAGCGCCGCCGTCGTTTTGTTGTTGGAATTACAAGATTATTCGCATAAAAATAGAAAACAAGCCTTTTTAGTGGCAATATTTTGTTTTATCTACAACGAGTGACCTGAATCAACTGGTCCGAATGGTCAAAAAAGCCGTCTGTCATTCCAACAACAACGGCGTTTGATCAGCATAGACAATCAGGTCGCCACATCCGTTAGCCTGGAGTTCTACACATGCATCCCCGCGTCCTTGAGGTCACCGAACGGCTTATCGCCCGCAGCCGCGCCACGCGTCAGGCTTACCTTGCACTGATTCGCGGCGCCGCCACTGACGGGCCGATGCGCGGCAAGCTGCAATGCGCCAACTTCGCCCACGGCGTGGCCGGTTGCGGCAGCGAAGACAAGCACAGCCTGCGGATGATGAACTCGGCGAACATCGCCATTGTTTCTTCGTATAACGACATGCTCTCGGCGCACCAGCCGTACGAAGTGTTCCCGGAACAGATCAAGAACGCCCTGCGCGAAATCGGCTCGGTCGGCCAGTTCGCTGGCGGCACTCCGGCGATGTGCGACGGCGTCACCCAAGGTGAGCCGGGCATGGAACTGAGCCTGCCGAGCCGCGAAGTGATCGCCATGTCGACCGCTGTGGCGCTGTCGCACAACATGTTCGATGGCGCGCTGATGCTCGGCATCTGCGACAAGATCGTCCCGGGCCTGATGATGGGTTCGCTGCGATTCGGCCATCTGCCGACGATCTTCGTCCCGGGCGGGCCGATGGTCTCGGGGATTTCCAACAAGGAAAAAGCCGACGTGCGCCAGAAGTACGCCGAAGGCAAAGCCACCCGCGAAGAGCTGCTGGAATCGGAGATGAAGTCCTACCACAGCCCTGGCACCTGCACGTTCTACGGCACCGCCAACACCAACCAGTTGCTGATGGAAGTCATGGGCCTGCACTTGCCGGGCGCTTCTTTCGTCAACCCGAACACGCCGCTGCGTGATGCGCTGACCCGCGAAGCCGCGCATCAAGTGACGCGCCTGACCAAACAGAACGGCAACTTCATGCCGATCGGCGAAATCGTAGACGAGAAGTCGCTGGTCAACTCCATTGTTGCGCTGCACGCCACCGGCGGCTCGACCAACCACACCCTGCACATGCCGGCCATCGCCATGGCCGCGGGCATTCAACTGACCTGGCAGGACATGGCCGACCTCTCCGAAGTGGTGCCGACCCTGAGCCACGTCTACCCGAACGGCAAAGCCGACATCAACCACTTCCAGGCCGCCGGCGGCATGTCGTTCCTGATTCGCGAACTGCTCGGCGCCGGTCTGCTGCACGAAGACGTCAACACTGTGCTCGGCCACGGCTTGAGCAAGTACACCAAAGAGCCGTTCCTTGATAACGGCGAACTGGTCTGGCGCGAAGGCCCGGTCGACAGCCTCGACGAAAACATCCTGCGCCCGGTCGCCCGTGCATTCTCGGCAGAGGGTGGTTTGCGCGTGATGGAAGGCAACCTCGGTCGCGGTGTGATGAAGGTGTCCGCCGTCGCCCTGGAAAACCAGATCGTCGAAGCACCAGCGATGGTGTTCCAGGATCAACAAGACCTGGCCGACGCGTTCAAGGCCGGCCTGCTGGAAAAAGATTTCGTTGCGGTGATGCGCTTCCAGGGCCCGCGCTCCAACGGCATGCCCGAGCTGCACAAGATGACGCCGTTCCTCGGTGTGCTGCAGGATCGCGGCTTCAAAGTCGCCCTGGTGACTGACGGCCGGATGTCCGGCGCCTCGGGGAAAATACCCGCAGCGATTCACGTCAGCCCGGAAGCTTATGTCGGTGGCGCTTTGGCGCGCGTGCAAGAGGGCGATATCATCCGCGTCGATGGCGTCAAAGGCATCTTGGAACTCAAGGTCGACGCCGCCGAATTTGCAGCGCGCGAACCCGCCAAAGGCCTGTTGGGCAACAACATCGGCAGCGGTCGCGAACTGTTTGGCTTTATGCGCATGGCCTTCAGCTCGGCGGAGCAGGGCGCCAGCGCCTTCACTTCTGCCCTGGAGACGCTTAATTGAAACTGGCTTTGGTCGGTGACATCGGAGGCACCAACGCACGGTTTGCGTTGTGGAAAAACCAGCAACTGGAAGCAGTTCAGGTACTGGCCACGGCCGACCATGCCAGCCCGGAAGAGGCGATCAGCCTGTACCTGAGCGGGCTCGGTCTGGCGCCGGGTTCGATCGGTTCGGTGTGCCTGTCGGTGGCCGGCCCGGTCAGCGGTGATGAATTCAAGTTCACCAACAACCACTGGCGCCTGAGCCGCAGCGCGTTCTGCAAAACCTTGCAGGTCGAGCAGTTGTTGCTGGTCAACGACTTCTCGGCGATGGCGCTGGGCATGACCCGTTTACAGCCGGGCGAATTCCGTGTGGTCTGCGAGGGCACGCCGGAGCCGTTGCGTCCGGCGGTGGTAATCGGGCCGGGCACTGGCCTTGGCGTTGGTACCTTGCTTGATCTCGGTGAAGGTCGTTTCGCGGCTTTGCCGGGCGAGGGCGGTCACGTTGATCTGCCGCTGAGCAGCCCGCGTGAAACTCAGTTGTGGCAGCACATCCACAACGAGATTGGCCATGTCAGCGCGGAAACCGCGTTGAGCGGCGGCGGTTTGCCGCGAGTCTATCGCGCGATCTGTGCGGTGGACGGGCATGAGCCGACACTCGATACGCCGGAAGCGATTACCGCCGCCGGGCTGGCGGGTGATCCGATTGCCCTGGAAGTGCTCGAGCAGTTTTGCTGCTGGCTCGGCCGTGTCGCCGGCAACAACGTACTGACCACGGGCGGACGTGGCGGGGTGTATATCGTCGGTGGTGTGATTCCACGCTTCGCCGATTTCTTCCTCGAAAGCGGTTTCGCCCGCAGCTTTGCTGACAAAGGTTGCATGAGCGATTACTTCAAGGGCATACCGGTGTGGCTGGTGACAGCGCCGTATTCCGGCCTGGTTGGCGCCGGTGTGGCCCTGGATCAATCAATCCCAACCTGAAATGCAATCCAATTGTGGGAGCGAGCCTGCTCGCGAAAGCGGTGTGTCAGTCAACAGATCTGTTGAATGTTTAAACCGATTCGCGAGCAAGCTCGCTCCCACATTGGTTCTGTGGTGTTTGTAAGTTCGATGCTTAAGGCATAATCCGCCCCAATTCCAACAACAAGGATGCCTTCGAAGTGAGCTCAGTCAACAAGTCGATATTGTTGGTCGATGACGACCAGGAAATACGCGAGTTGCTGGAAACCTACCTGACCCGCGCCGGGTTTCAGGTGCGGGCCACCGCCGACGGTGCCAGTTTCCGTCAGGCCCTCAACGAGGCGCCGAGCGATCTGGTGATCCTCGATGTCATGCTGCCCGACGAAGACGGCTTCAGCCTGTGCCGTTGGGTGCGCCAGCATCCGCGTCAGGCGCAGGTGCCGATCATCATGCTCACCGCCAGTTCCGACGAAGCCGACCGCGTGATCGGTCTGGAACTCGGCGCCGACGACTACCTCGGCAAACCCTTCAGCCCGCGCGAACTGCAAGCGCGCATCAAGGCCCTGCTACGCCGTGCGCAATTCGGTCAGGAGCGCAGCGGCAGTGACGTGCTGGCCTTCGATGAATGGCGGCTGGACATGGTCAGCCATCGGCTGTTTCACACCGACGGCGAGGAAGTGATTCTCTCCGGTGCCGACTTCGCCCTGCTGAAACTGTTTCTCGATCATCCGCAGGAAATCCTCGACCGCGACACCATCGGCAACGCCACCAGGGGCCGCGACCTGATGCCGCTCGATCGCATCGTCGACATGGCCGTCAGCCGTTTGCGCCAGCGTCTGCGCGACACTGAGAAACCGCCACGACTGATCCGCACCGTACGCGGCAGCGGCTACCAACTGGCAGCCAATGTGGTTGCCAGCAATGGTCACTGATTCGCTGCGTAAACTCGCCGCCAAGGTGCCGGTGCCGCGCTCGTTGCTCGGGCGAATGTTGCTGCTGACGCTGTTGGCTGTGTTGTTCGCACAGACGCTGTCGAGCGTGATCTGGGTCTCGCAACTGCGCGCCACGCAGCTTGAAGGCCTGGTCACCAGCGCCCGCAGCCTCGCCCATTCGATGACCGCCAGCGTGAGTTACTTCCGTTCGCTGCCGGTGGCTTATCGACCGCTGGTGCTCGACCAGTTGCGCAGCATGGGCGGCACGCGCTTCGTGGTGACGCTCAACGACAAACCGCTGGGCATGGATGTGCTGCCGGTCACGCCGCGCAAAGCGGCAGTGATGAAAGCGGTCGACGAAGTGCTGCGGCAGACGTTGGGCCATGACACCGATATTTCGGTGACCTTTGTCAGCCCCGAAGATCTGCGGATTTTCAATGCCGGGCTGAAACTCGATGAGTTGCCGCGCTCGTGGGCGCATTACGCGCTGACTCTGGAACCGGTCAATCCGCCCGTGCTGGTCACGCAGATTCAAATGGCCCCGGGCGAGTGGCTGTACATCGCCTCACTCTTACCCGAGCCGTACACCAGTCTTGAAGAACAGGGACTGCCGTCGCAGCAGGTGTGGTTCATCGTCCTCACCAGCGGATTCTTGCTGTTGTTCATCGGCCTGCTGGTGCACTGGCAGAGCCGGCCGCTCAAACGTCTGGCGCGTTCTGCGCGGGATCTGTCGCTGGGCGCCGACGTCGAGCCGGTGGCCGAGGGCGGCGGCAGCGAAGTGGTGGAAGTGGGGCGCGCGTTCAACACCATGCGCGAGCGCATAAGCCGTTACCTGACTGAACGCAGTCAGTTGTTCAGCGCGATCTCCCATGACCTGCGCACACCGATCACGCGTTTGCGTTTGCGCGTCGAGCTGCTTGAAGACGAGAAGCTGCAAGCCAAGTTCGGCCGTGATCTGGATGAGCTGGAACTGCTGGTCAAAGGCGCGTTGCAATGCGTGAAGGACACTGATATTCACGAGAATATCGAACCGGTGGATCTCAACCACGTGCTTGATTGTCTGGTCGAGCCGTACCTGGCGCCGAACGGCAATGGTCGCGTGACTCAGCATGGTCGCGCGCTGGCGGCGTATCCGGGTAAGCCTTTGGCGCTGAAACGGTGCATCGGCAACCTGATCGACAACGCCTTGAAGTATGGGCAGAACGCGCATTTGCATATCGATGACGATGACAGCGCGTTTGTCTTGCACGTTGATGATGAAGGACCGGGGGTGCCGGAGCAGCGTTTGGAGCAGGTGTTTGAGCCGCACTTTCGGTTGGCCGGGCAGCAGCAAGGGTATGGGCTTGGGTTGGGGATTGCGCGCAATATTGCCCACAGTCATGGTGGTGAGGTGACGTTGCAGAATTTGCGTGAGGGTGGGTTGCGGGTGACCCTGCAATTGCCGCGTTCGGCGGATTGAGTCAAAAGCTTTCCCTCACCCTAGCCCTCTCCCAGGGGGAGAGGGGACTGATCGGGGGATGCTGAAGAGATACGCCGACCTGACCGTACAACGCCGAATCCATAATCGACTCGGTATTTCAGGTCGGCGGAAAGCTCATTACACCTCGGTCGGCCCCCTCTACCTCTGGGAGAGGGCTGGGGTGAGGGCTGCTCTTTGTCACGGACTGGTGACAAACCCCGCCCCCTTCGTTACAAGCCCACCCCGACCCGTTGTTTAGACTCCCCGCAGTCATAACAACAAAAAAGGCCACCCATGGATCTCTTCCACCCAGGCTTCAGCAGTTGGCTGAACGCCCCTGCCCACCAGCAATGGCTCGCCGCCGAAGGCCTGCGCTTGCTGGATTTCGCCAAGGCAGCAAAACTTCCGCAAGGTTTCGGCAACCTCGACGAACGCGGCCGTCTGCCAGCGAATGCGCAAGCCGAAACCATGAACACCGCGCGCATGACCCACAGCTTCGCCATGGCCCACATTCAGGGCCTGCCGGGGTTTGCCGAACTGGTCGATCACGGCATCGCCGCCCTGCGCGGGCCGTTGCGTGATGCGTTACACGGTGGCTGGTTCGCGGTCGCCGAACACCGCGACGACAACACCGGCAAGAATGCTTATCTGCATGCCTTTGTCGCACTCGCGGCGAGCTCTGCGGTGATCGCGCAACGACCCGGCGCACAAGCGCTGCTGGACGATGCCATCGACATCATCGACACCTATTTCTGGAGCGAAGAAGAAGGCGCCATGCGCGAATTCTTCAACCGCGACTGGAGCGAAGAAGAAGCCTATCGCGGCGCCAACAGCAACATGCACGCCACCGAGGCGTTCCTCGCGCTGGCCGATGTCACTGAAGATCCGCGCTGGCTGATTCGCGCGCAACGCATCGTCGAGCGAGTGATCCACGGTCACGCTGCCGGCAACGGTTACATGGTCATCGAACATTTTGACCGCGACTGGCAGCCGCTGCGTGAATACAACCACGACAATCCCGCTGACGGTTTCCGCCCTTACGGCACCACACCGGGCCACGGTTTCGAGTGGGCGCGGCTGTTGCTGCACCTCGAAGCCGCGCGGGTTCAGGCTGGCATGCTCACGCCGGGTTGGCTCGCGACCGACGCGCAGAAACTGTTCGAGAACAACTGCCGAAACGGCTGGAACGTCGATGGTTTGCCGGGCATCGTCTACACCCTCGACTGGGACAATAAGGCCGTGGTGCGCCACCGCCTGCACTGGACGCACGCCGAAGCCAGCGCCGCTACCAGCGCGTTGCTCAAACGCACGGGGGAGGCGCAGTACGAGACTTGGTACCGGCTGTTCTGGGAATTCTGCGAAGTGAATTTCATCGACCGTTGCGACGGCAGCTGGCACCACGAACTCAATCCGCAAAACATCCCGAGTGCCGATATCTGGCCGGGCAAACCCGATCTGTATCACGCCTGGCAAGCCGTGCTGATCCCTCGTCTACCCTTGTCACCCAGTATGGCGACTGCGCTGGCACAGTTATCCCAGAGCAGTCCTGTGTAACCATGTGGTGACATTCGCGCGTCCCTTCGTTACCTGCGAGGGGAAACGTCCTGTTTAAACTCCTGTGCAGCGCAAGCACCAGACTTGCAATGCATAACAACAAGAAAGGTACATTTCGAATGAATGCGATTTCTCGCCTCGCTACTGTCATTTCTGTCGCCTCCCTGTTCCCGCTCGCAATCCTGCCGCTCAGTGTTTCCGCTGCCGAATCCAAAGGTTCGGTCGAAGTCGTGCACTGGTGGACCTCCGGTGGCGAAAAAGCTGCCGTTGATGTGCTCAAGGCGCAAGTCGAAAAAGACGGTTTTACCTGGAAAGACGGCGCTGTCGCCGGTGGTGGCGGTGCGACTGCCATGACCGTACTGAAAAGCCGTGCCGTTGCCGGCAACCCGCCTGGTGTAGCCCAGATCAAAGGCCCGGACATTCAGGAGTGGGCATCCACTGGCCTGCTCGACACCGACGTGTTGAAAGACGTCGCCAAGTCGGAAAAGTGGGACAGCCTGCTCGACAAGAAAGTCTCCGATACCGTGAAGTACGACGGTGATTACGTGGCCGTGCCGGTGAACATTCACCGCGTGAACTGGCTGTGGATCAACCCGGAAGTGTTCAAGAAAGCCGGGATCACCAAGAACCCGACCACCCTCGAAGAATTCTATGCCGCTGGCGACAAGCTGAAAGCGGCGGGCTTCATTCCGCTGGCTCACGGCGGTCAGCCTTGGCAGGACAGCACCGTGTTCGAAGCTGTAGTGCTTTCGGTCATGGGTGTCGATGGTTACAAGAAAGCCCTGGTTGACCTGGACAACGCCGCGCTGACCGGCCCGGAAATGGTCAAGGCGTTGACCGAGCTGAAGAAAGTCGCGACCTACATGGACGCCGACGGCAAAGGTCAGGACTGGAACCTCGAAGCGGCCAAGGTCATCAACGGCAAGGCCGGCATGCAGATCATGGGTGACTGGGCCAAGTCCGAATGGACCGCCGCGAAGAAAGTCGCTGGCAAGGACTACGAGTGCGTCGCCTTCCCGGGCACCGACAAGGCGTTCACCTACAACATCGACTCGCTGGCCGTGTTCAAGCAGAAGGACGCAGGCACTGCGGCCGGTCAGCAGGACATCGCCAAAGTCGTGCTGGGTGAAAACTTCCAGAAAGTCTTCAGCATCAACAAAGGCTCGATCCCGGTGCGCAACGACATGTTGAACAACATGGACAAGCTCGGTTTCGATTCCTGCGCCCAGACTGCTGCCAAGGACTTCCTGGCGGATGCCAAGTCCGGCGGCCTGCAACCGAGCATGGCGCACAACATGGCGACCACGCTGGCGGTGCAAGGCGCGTTCTTTGATGTCGTGACCAACTACATCAACGACCCGAAAGCCGACCCGGCCGACACCGCCAAGAAACTTGGCGCAGCGATCAAGTCGTCCAAATAACAGCTAACACCGCAACCCCTGTGGGAGCGAGCTTGCTCGCGAAAGCGCAATGTCAGGCGCAGGTGTAATACCTGTCAGACGCCTTCGCGAGCAAGCTCGCTCCCACAAGGGGGAAGCATGTGAATTTTCTACCCTCGTACTGGATTTCCCCATGAGTTCTGTTGCTGTGTTCAGCAAGGCCTCGCCGTTCGATGCATTGCAACGCTGGCTACCGAAACTGGTGCTGGCGCCGAGCATGTTCATCGTGCTGGTGGGCTTCTATGGCTACATCCTGTGGACGTTCGTGCTGTCGTTCACCACCTCGACCTTCCTGCCTAACTACAAGTGGGCCGGTCTGGCGCAATACGCACGATTGTTCGACAACGACCGCTGGTGGGTCGCGAGCAAAAACCTCGCGGTGTTCGGCGGTATGTTCATCGGCATCACCTTAGTGATCGGCGTGTTGCTGGCGGTGTTCCTCGACCAGCGCATCCGTCGCGAAGGCTTTATCCGCACCATTTACCTGTACCCGATGGCGCTCTCGATGATCGTCACCGGTACCGCGTGGAAATGGCTGCTCAACCCGGGCATGGGCCTGGACAAATTGTTGCGTGACTGGGGCTGGGAAGGCTTCCGTCTCGACTGGCTGATCGACCCGGATCGCGTGGTTTACTGCCTGGTGATCGCCGCTGTGTGGCAAGCCTCGGGCTTCATTATGGCGATGTTCCTTGCCGGCCTGCGTGGCGTTGATCAATCGATCATCCGTGCCGCGCAGATCGATGGCGCGAGCATGCCGACGATCTACTGGAAAGTGGTGCTGCCAAGCCTGCGTCCGGTGTTCTTCAGTGCGGTGATGATTCTGGCGCACATCGCGATCAAGAGCTTCGACCTGGTCGCGGCGATGACTGCCGGTGGCCCGGGTTATTCCTCCGACCTGCCAGCGATGTTCATGTATTCCTTCACCTTCAGTCGCGGCCAGATGGGCATGGGCTCGGCCAGTGCAATTCTGATGCTCGGTGCGATCCTCGCGATCATCGTGCCTTACCTGTATTCCGAGCTGAGGACCAAGCGCAATGACTAGTCTCGCTGCCAAACCTGCTATCAGCCTGAGTCGCATCGCGATCTACGCGGTGCTGATCCTCGCCGTCCTGCTGTATCTGGTACCGCTGGTGGTCATGTTGCTGACCAGCTTCAAGACCCCGGAAGACATCAGCACCGGCAACCTGCTGAGCTGGCCGACCGTGGTCAGCGGCATCGGCTGGGTCAAGGCCTGGGCCACGGTTGACGGCTACTTCTGGAACTCGATCAAGATCACCGTTCCGGCGGTAATTATCTCCACCGCCATCGGCGCGTTGAACGGTTATGTGCTGTCGTTCTGGCGCTTCCGTGGTTCGCAGTTGTTCTTCGGTCTGCTGTTGTTCGGCTGCTTCCTGCCGTTCCAGACCGTGCTGCTGCCGGCCTCGTTCACCCTCGGCAAAATGGGTCTGGCGAGCACCACCACCGGTCTGGTGTTTATCCACGTGGTTTACGGTCTGGCGTTCACCACGCTGTTCTTCCGTAACTACTACGTGAGCATTCCGGATGCGCTGGTGAAAGCGGCACGTCTGGATGGCGCGGGTTTCTTCACGATCTTCCGCCGGATCATTCTGCCGATGTCGACGCCGATCATCATGGTCTGCCTGATCTGGCAGTTCACCCAGATCTGGAACGACTTCCTGTTCGGTGTGGTGTTCTCCAGTGGTGATTCGCAACCGATTACGGTGGCGCTGAACAACCTGGTCAACACCAGCACCGGCGCCAAGGAATACAACGTTGATATGGCAGCGGCGATGATCGCCGGCCTGCCGACCCTGCTGGTCTATGTGGTCGCAGGCAAGTATTTCGTGCGCGGGCTGACGGCCGGCGCAGTCAAGGGGTAATCATGGCAACGCTCGAACTTCGCAACGTCAACAAGACCTACGGTGCCGGCCTGCCGGACACCCTGAAGAACATCGAACTGTCGATCAAGGACGGTGAGTTCCTGATCCTCGTCGGCCCGTCGGGCTGCGGCAAGTCGACCCTGATGAACTGCATCGCCGGCCTGGAAACCATCACCGGCGGCGCGATCATGATCGGTGATCAGGACGTCAGCGGCATGAGCCCGAAGGATCGCGACATCGCCATGGTGTTCCAGTCCTACGCGCTGTACCCGACCATGAGCGTGCGCGAGAACATCGAGTTCGGCCTGAAAATTCGCAAGATGCCGCAGTCGGCGATCGATGAAGAAGTCGCGCGCGTGGCCAAGCTGCTGCAGATCGAACACTTGCTTAATCGCAAGCCGGGTCAGCTCTCCGGTGGCCAGCAACAGCGTGTGGCGATGGGCCGGGCACTGGCACGTCGACCGAAGATTTATCTGTTCGACGAACCGCTGTCCAACCTCGACGCCAAGCTGCGCGTCGAGATGCGCACCGAAATGAAACTGATGCACCAGCGCCTGAAAACCACCACGGTCTACGTGACCCACGACCAGATCGAAGCGATGACCCTGGGCGACAAAGTGGCGGTGATGAAGGACGGCATCATTCAGCAGTTCGGCACGCCGAAAGACATCTACAACAACCCGGCCAACCTGTTCGTGGCGAGCTTCATCGGTTCGCCGCCGATGAACTTCATCCCGCTGCGCCTGCAACGCAAGGACGGTCGTCTGCTGGCGCTGCTCGACAGTGGTCAGGCGCGTTGCGAGTTGCCGATGAGCATGCAGGACGCCGGCCTTGAAGATCGCGAAGTGATCCTCGGCCTGCGCCCGGAACAAATCGTCTTGGCGAACGGCGAGGGCAATGGCCTGCCGAGCATTCGTGCCGAAGTGCAGGTGACCGAGCCGACCGGCCCGGACACCCTGGTGTTCGTCAATCTCAACGAAACCAAGGTCTGCTGCCGCTTGGCTCCAGACGTGGCACCGCAGGTGGGCGAGAACCTGACGCTGCAATTCGATCCGTCGAAAGTGTTGTTGTTCGATGCCAAGACCGGCGAGCGCCTCGGCACTGCCGGCCAACCACAGACCGATGCGCGGTCTGCGAACGTGGCGCAATTCAAAGGCCGCTGAAGAACAAATGTGGGAGCGAGCCTGCTCGCCCCCACAAAGGAGCACGCGGTGGATTGCCTGTAATCCATCGCAATTTATGTAAACCGCGTTAGATAAAAACAGTTAATAACAATAAAGACGAGGATGTAGGGATGAAAAAGAAACACGTCAATGCCCGGTTGATCTGCCAAGTGTCAGCTGCGGCGGCCTTGGTGCTGGCCGGTAACGCCATGGCGGCGGATGCCTTCAGCTCCGACTCGAAATGGATGACCGGTGACTGGGGTGGCGAGCGGACCAAGCTGATCGAGCAGGGTATCGACATCAAGGCCGACTACGTTGGGGAAATGGGCGCCAACCTGCACGGCGGCTACAACGGTGACAAGACCGGACGCTACAGCGACCAGTTCGGTCTGGGCGTGGCACTCGATCTGCAAAAGCTGTGGGGCTGGGATAACACCCAAGCGAAGATCCAGCTGACCAACCGTAATGGCTACAACATTTCCAACGACCGCGTTGGCGATCCGCGTGCCGGCACCTTGAGTTCTTCGCAAGAAGTTTACGGCCGTGGCCACATGGTGCGTCTGACCCAGTTGTGGATTCAGCACCAGTTCTTCGACAACAAACTCGACGTCAAGGCCGGTTACTTCGGTGAAGGCGAAGACTTCAACACCTTCCCGTGCGACTTCCAGAACCTGGCGTTCTGCGGCTCCCAAGTGGGTAACTGGGCGACCAACATCTGGTACAACTGGCCCGTCAGCCAGGCCGCGATCCGTGTGAAGTACAACATCAACGACGAGCTCTACGCGCAGATCGGTGCGTACAACCAGAACCCGTCGCAGCTGGAACACGGCAACGGCTTCAAGCTGAGCGGCAGCGGTACCAAAGGTACTGTGTTGCCGGTCGAGCTGGTCTGGTCGCCGAAGGTCAACAGCCTGCCGGGCGAATACCGCGTCGGTTACTACAAGAGCACGGCGGATGCTGACGACGTTCGTGAAGACGTCAACGGTTTCGACGCCGCCACCACGGGCGACGCCTACAAATCTCACAACAGCAAAAGCGGTTACTGGTTCGTCGCGCAACAGCAACTCACCAGCCACAACGGTGATGCGACTCGCGGTCTGAACATCGCGGCTAACGCCACGTTCCACGACAAAGACACCAACTTCATCGACAACTACCAGTCGGTGATGTTTGTCTACAAAGGCCCGTTCGACGCGCGTCCGAAGGATGACGTCGGTATCGGCGCGGCGCGTATCCACGTCAACGATGACGTGAAGAAAAACGCCGAGCTGCTGAACGTTTCCAACGGTGTGTCGGATTACGACAATCCGGTGTTCTCGCCGATTCGTGAAACCGAATACAACTACGAGATCAACTACGGCTTCCACGTCACCAACTGGCTGACCGTACGTCCTAACCTGCAGTACATCACTCACCCGGGTGGTGTGGATGAAGTGGACAACGCATTGGTCGCGGGCCTGAAAATTCAGTCTACGTTCTAACGCGTCTGCGATAAGCTCCTCTCTATGTGCGCATATTTGCGGACAGCCAAGGCTGTCCGCTTTTTTTTGGGGCAAGCGCCGCCCTGTGAAAGTCGATTTCAGGACCGTGGCAAATGCATGAGCATCCGCTACAACGCTTCTTCAAATCCCTGCGTGAACAACCGGTGTTCGCCTGGGAGCGCTATCAGATGCGCGACGTGTTGGTGATCGATCACCCACTGTGCCAGGCGGTGTTCAGTCGTCAGGGCGCGCAGTTGCTGCACTTTCAGCCGCGCGGGCAAAAGCCGTGGTTATGGTGTGCGGCGAAGTGGCCGCACGTAGGTGCCATTCGCGGTGGCGTGCCGGTGTGCTGGCCGTGGTATGGCCGTCATCCGAGCGAAAACGCCTGGCCATCGCATGGTTGGGCGCGTTTGCTCGACTGGAAGTTGCTCGACAGCAGCAGCGCCGAAGATGGCGTGCGCCTGCACTGGCAATTGCAGCTGTGCGACTGGCAGGTTGACCTGCACGCACATCTAGGCGAACGCATGGAATTACGCCTGAGCACCGAGCATCAGGACGACATGCCGTGCCAGTTGAGCCAGGCTTTGCACGCTTACTGGCGTATTGGCGATGTTGGTGAGATAGCGCTGTCTGGGCTCGAAGGGGCGCAGGGTTATGACCAGTTGAATCGCCAGGTTTGCCAGCAGGAAGGCGAGTTGCGGGTGGATGGCGGGTGTCAGCGGGTATTCCAGCATGACGGTGAATTGCAGCTGAAGGATCACGCCTGGCAGCGTGAGTTGTGCATCGATACCGGCGACAGTGCCGACACGGTGGTCTGGCATCCGGGCGCGCGGCCGTTGTTGGGCGTGACGTGGGATGAGATTTCCGAGTTCGTGTGCGTGGAAGCGGCGGCGGGTGGGACTGACAGCCTGCATCTGGCGCCGGGGGAGAAGGCGCATTTGAGTTTGCAGGCGTGGGCGGCGGCTTGAGTGTGTCAGTCACATCGTAGCCCCTCACCCTAGCCCTCCCGAAACGTCGGACCGCCCGGAGGGAGAGGGGACCGATCGGGGGATGCTGAAGAGTTACGCCGAAATGAAAGAGCAGTGCTGAATCCATAATCGACTGGATATTTCAGGTCGATGTATAGCGCAAGACACCTCGGTCGGCCCCCTCTCCCTCCGGGAGAGGGCTGGGCGGGCGGCGTTCCGATGAGGGTGCTTTTGATCTTTAGTTGAACTCATCCCCAACCGGATACCGGCTGGCATTCAAACTCTCTTTGATCTTGCGCAAATGCGGCTGGAAATCCACCCCGCGACGCAAGGTCATCCCCGTCGCCAGCACATCCAGCACGGTCAGCTGAATGATCCGCGACGTCATCGGCATATAAATGTCGGTGTCTTCCGGCAGCGGAATGTTCAGGCTCAAGGTACTGGCCTTGGCCAGCGGCGAATTCTCCGCAGTCAGGCCCAGCACCGAAGCGCCATTCTCACGAGCGATGCGCGCCACTTCGACCAGCTCACGAGTGCGGCCGGTGTAGGAAATGATCACGAACAACTCACCGGTGTGCGCCACCGAGGCAATCATCCGCTGCATCAGCACATCGGCGTGCGCGGTGACGGCGAGGTTGAAGCGGAAGAACTTGTGCTGCGCATCGAGTGCCACCGGTGCCGAAGCGCCGAGGCCGAAGAAGTGGATCTGTCGCGCCTGAATCAGCAGGTCGACAGCGCGGCTGATCAGGTTCGGGTCCAGCGCCTGACAGGCACTGTCCAGCGACGCGATGGCGCTGCCGAAAATCTTCTGCGTGTACGCCTCGGGATTGTCATCGGCCTCGACCGCGCGGCTGACATAGGCCGCGCCGCTGGCCAGGCTCTGCGCCAGTTGCAGCTTGAGCTCGGGATAGCCGCTGACACCGAACGAACGGCAGAAACGGTTGACCGTCGGCTCGCTCACCGACGCCGCCTGGGCGAGGGCGGCGATGCTGAAGCGGGTGGCCTGCTGCGGGTTGAGCAGGATCACCTCGGCGACTTTGCGTTCGGCCTTGTTCAGGTCTTCAAGGCGACTCTGGATCTGTTCCAGTAAATTTCGCACGCGGTCCATATGGAATTCCTAATTCACCTGCGCAAAGGTGCGCCGGGCTATGCAAATTGGGCCTTTGATATGGCCCGTAACGGTGGCCTATCCTACTGATGGCTCCGACCGACCACCACTCGGAATCTGTATTTTGCGAAAATGTTGTGGTTATTACTACATTTTCCCTTGAGTGATGCCTTGAAAAAAGGTATTTGTAGCTTAACTTGATAAAAGAACAAACATCATGCCTTCGATTACGGTTGAACCGTGCACCTTTGCCTTGTTCGGCGCGCTTGGCGATCTGGCCCTGCGCAAGCTGTTTCCTGCCCTTTATCACCTCGATGGCGCCGACCTGTTGCACGAGGACACGCGCATCATCGCGCTGGCCCGTGAAGTAGGTTCCGAGCAACAGCACATGGCGTTCATCGCCGCCGAACTGCGTCGTTATGTGGGCAAAGAGCTGAACGAGGCCGTCGCCGAGCGTTTTCTCGCACGCCTGACCTACCTGCACGTCGACTTCCTCAGATCTGAAGATTATGTGGCGCTGGCCGAACTGGCTGGCAGCACGCAACGCATGATTGCCTACTTCGCCACACCCGCAGCGGTGTATGGCGCGATCTGCGAGAACCTGGCGAAAGTCGGCCTGGCAGAAAACACCCGCGTGGTGCTGGAAAAACCGATTGGCTCCGACCTCGAATCGTCGCGCAAGGTCAACGACGCCGTGGCGCAGTTCTTCCCGGAAAACCGCACTTACCGCATCGACCACTACCTGGGCAAAGAAACCGTTCAGAACCTGATTGCCCTGCGTTTCGCCAATAGCCTGTTCGAAACCCAGTGGAACCAGAATTACATCTCCCACGTGGAAATCACCGTGGCCGAGAAGGTCGGCATCGAAGGCCGCTGGGGCTACTTCGACAAGGCCGGCCAGCTGCGCGACATGATTCAGAATCACCTGTTGCAGCTGCTGTGCCTGATCGCCATGGACCCACCGGCTGACCTGTCCGCCGACAGCATCCGTGACGAGAAGGTAAAAGTGCTCAAGGCCTTGGCGCCGATCAGCCCCGAAGGCCTGACCACGCAAGTGGTGCGCGGCCAGTACATCGCCGGTCACAGCGAAGGCAAATCCGTACCGGGTTACCTCGAAGAACCGAATTCCAACACCCAGAGCGACACCGAAACCTTCGTCGCTCTGCGTGCCGATATCCGCAACTGGCGCTGGGCCGGCGTGCCGTTTTACCTGCGTACCGGCAAGCGCATGCCGCAGAAACTGTCGCAGATCGTCATCCACTTCAAGGAACCGTCGCACTACATTTTTGCGCCGGAACAACGCCTGCAGATCAGCAACAAACTGATCATCCGTTTGCAACCGGACGAAGGCATTTCCTTGCGCGTGATGACCAAAGAGCAGGGCCTGGACAAAGGCATGCAACTGCGCAGCGGTCCGCTGCAACTGAATTTCTCCGACACCTGGCGTAGCGCGCGGATCCCCGATGCCTACGAGCGGTTGTTGCTGGAAGTGATGAACGGCAATCAGAACCTGTTTGTCCGTAAAGATGAAATCGAAGCCGCGTGGAAGTGGTGTGACCAGCTGATCGCCGGGTGGAAAAAATCCGGTGACGCGCCCAAGCCGTATGCGGCCGGGTCGTGGGGGCCGATGAGCTCCATTGCATTGATCACGCGGGACGGGAGGTCGTGGTATGGCGATATCTAATGTGCAACTGCCTGCGGGCGTGAACGCTCACGAATTCAAGAGCCCGGTGCTGTTGGCCGAAGGTCTGGCGCTGAACGTTGCCAAGCAATTGAGCGACGCCATTGCCGCGCGCGGCAACGCGGTGCTGGTGGTGTCCGGCGGTCGTAGCCCGGTGGCGTTTTTCCAGCACCTGGCCAAGCAGGATCTGGACTGGTCGAAGGTCGTCGTGACCCTCGCCGATGAGCGCTGGGTACCGGTTGAACACGCTGACAGCAATGCCGGTTTGCTCAAGCAATACTTGCTCAAAGGCCCGGCGGCCAAGGCGCAGTTCCTTAGCCTGTATAGCGCGGCGGCCAACGTCGAGCAGGCTGCTGAACAGGCTGACCGCTTGCTCGCCGAATTGCCGCCGATTGACGTGCTGGTGCTGGGCATGGGCGATGACGGCCACACCGCGTCGCTGTTCCCCGACAGCCCGAACCTTGCCGAAGCTCTGCAGGCCGATGGCACACGCCGTTGCTGGCCGATGCTGGCGCCAAGCGTGCCGCGTCAGCGCCTGACCATGAGCCGTGCGCTGCTGGCCTCGGCCAAGCACAAGATTCTGTCGATTTCCGGTCAATCGAAACTGACCACCCTGAATGCCGCACTGGCATCCGACGACGTCGCCGCCATGCCGGTGCGCGCGTTTCTGCAACCTACGTTAGAGATTTACTGGTGCCCATGAGCCAAGGAACAGCCGCTATGACAACCCCATCCCCGACCGTTTCCATGGCGGACAAAGTTGCCCTGATCGACAGCCTCTGCGCCAAAGCGCGGATCCTGCCGGTGATCACCATCGCTCGCGAACAGGACGTGCTGCCGCTGGCCGACGCTCTGGCTGCCGGTGGCCTCACCGCGCTGGAAGTGACCCTGCGTTCGCAGTTCGGCCTCAAAGCCATCCAGATCCTGCGCGACCAGCGCCCGGAACTGATGACCGGTGCCGGCACCGTGCTCGATCGCAACATGCTCGCGGCTGCCGAAGCTGCCGGTTCGCAGTTCATCGTCACCCCGGGCATCACCCGTGATTTGCTGGAAGCCAGCGTCGACAGCCCGATTCCGCTGTTGCCGGGCATCAGCAACGCCTCCGGCATCATGGAAGGCTACGGTCTGGGTTATCGCCGCTTCAAGCTGTTCCCGGCTGAAGTCAGTGGTGGCGTGGCGGCAATCAAAGCCCTCGGCGGCCCGTTCGGCGAAGTGAAATTCTGCCCGACTGGCGGCGTCGGCCCGGCCAACATCAAGAACTACATGGCGCTGAAAAATGTCATGTGCGTGGGCGGTAGCTGGATGCTTGATCCGGAGTGGATCAAGAACGGCGACTGGGCCCGTATTCAGGAATGCACCGCCGAGGCACTGGCGCTGCTGGACTGATTGTTACCAGACACTTCGTTGTGTGTTCTACGGCTTTACGGTGCGCTTGGTCGGTGCACCGTTTTTTTTTGCCTTGAAGAAAGTGCCGGGACATCAGGCGATACATAGTTACCGCACAACTGCGTTTGCGTGACGCTAATCTGCGTTCATCTTACGGAAGAGAGAACGCCTCATGGACGACCATCAATCTGTAGCTTTATCAGCCAACGCCCTGCGCCCGCGCCAGTTGCCCGTGGTGGGCAGTTTCGATTGGCACAACAGCCAAGGCAAGGTGCGCAACATCAGCGCGGGTATCGAAGGCTTGCCCCTTATATTGCGTCTGGGCCTGGTTGATGCCATGACCGGCGAGCCGGTCAGCGGCGCCGTGGTCCGCATCGAGCAGCGCATTGGCACCGACATTCTGTGCGGCAGCCAGTCGACCGACAGTAAGGGCATCGTTCGTTTCACCAGCCTTTACCCGGATCGGCACACTGCCTTCACGTGCATCGCTCTGAGTGTCGCCATTGCCAGTGATGATCAACAACCGCAGTCGTACCAGGAGGCCTGGGCAGGGCGCCTGCATCTGCCCTGCGTCTGGAATTGCACTGCCGTGGATGACGATGCCGTTCGGCTAGCGTTACGCCCCCTTGCAGACGACGACCCGGAGGACGGCTACTTCGGCAGTCTGACGATCGGCGTCGACACCTTTGCGGTGTCATCGCAGATCGGCGTGGCGGGCTACGACAAATACCTGATCACAGTGTTTTAGCGCAGTTCGCTCAGCGCGCGCACCAGCAACTGCATGTCGGCAGCGGTGGTGGTCAGCCCCGGAGTGATACGGATGCTCGGCCCGCTGGCGGCGCCGTTGCGCACCACGGTGAACAGGTTGTAGTCGTTGAGCAGACGCTCGGCCATCGCCTGCTGATTGTCGTGCCGGGTGAAGCGCAGCGAGGTGATGCCGCAATACAGCCGTGGATCGTCTGGCGTCATCACCTCGATACCCGGCAAGTGTCGCACCGCGCTGACCCACAGATTGCGCAGATAATTGACGCGAGCGCCTTTGGCCGGCGCACCGCCGAGTGAGCGGTGCTCCTCGAACACCAGCGGCAACGTCATCAGCGCTGGAATGTTGGGCGTGCTGTAAGACGTGCGTGCCCGAATGTCATTAACCGGGTAATGCATTTCACCCATGTCCGGATCGATATCGGTCAGGCGCTGTGGCGCGATATAGAGGAAGCCGAGGGTGAGTGGCGCGCCGATCCATTTGTGCAGGTTGAATCCGGCGAAAGAGATGCCCAGTGCTTCAAGATCGAAATCGATTTGACCGAGCGCGTGGGCGCCGTCGAGGATGACATCGATGCCATGCTCCTTGGCGAGTGCGGCGATGGCTTGCACCGGCATGACCAGACCGGTGCGGTGAGTGACATGAGTCAGGGCCATCAGCTTGATCTTCGGCTGGCCGCTGAAAGCTTCGCGGTAAGTCTCCAGCAGGCTATCGAAACTCGCCGGGTGCGCGTGGGCAATCTCGATGACCTCGGCGCCGCGATGTCTGGCCAGCCAGCGCATGGCGCCTTTGACCGTGTCGTATTCCAGATCACTGATCAGTACTTGATCGCCCGGCTGCAAGCGGTTGTAGTTGCGAATCAGCGATTGCAGGCCTTCGGTGGCGTTGCGGGTGAAAGCCACGCTTTGCGCGCGTACGCCGATCAATTCGGCCAATTGCGCGCGAATGTCGAGGTTGTCGTGCTGCTCGAAACGCTGGCGCACATACACCGAGTTACTGGTGTTGATGAGCTCGATATTGCGTTGGTACTCCTCGATTACCGTGCGCGACATGCGCCCGAAGTAACCGTTTTCCAGGTTCACGGGGCCGGGTTGAACGTCGTAACGGTCGGCGAACGTTTGCCAAAAGGCTTCGTCACGGGCGCGGCGGGTGTTATCGGGCATGGTCGGCAGACTCTAGAGAGGAGGGCGCTTCAGTGGCGCGGGGCAGGTTTGCCGTGTTTGGCGCGCAGCGGTTCGAGCAGGTCCGAGAGGCCGTTATGGTCGATCTCCTGCATCAGCGCGAGCAGGCCGCCGAGTTCGCCGTGCGGGAAACCTTCGCGGGCAAACCAGTTCAGGTATGGCCCCGGCAGGTCGGCAATGATCCGGCCCTTGTACTTGCCGAAGGGCATTTCGCGGGTGATCAGCAGTTCGAGTTTTTCGGGATTCATCAGAGATTTCGTCTGGCTTCAAATCAGCTTGGAAAATACAGGCATTCTGCATGCAGGCCAAATGACAGATCATGCAAATAACAGTGATACAGATAGTTCAATTATCTTTAACTTACTGATAAATAAAGAAAATATATAAATAAAAAAGCTGGCACGCTCACTGCAATATCCCTTGCATCTTCAACCAATCGCAAGGAATTGAAAAATGACCGACATGAATAAAGAAGCCATCTCTGTACTCAATGACCTGATTGAAACCAGCAAGGACGGTCAGGAAGGGTTCAAGACTTGCGCTGAAGACATCAAGCATCCAGAACTGAAAACCCTGTTTGTTACTCGTTCTGCCGATTGCGCGACTGCTGCAGCTGAGCTGCAAGCTGAAGTTCGCAAGCTCGGCGGCGATCCGGAAACTTCCACCAGCGTCAGCGGTGACCTGCACCGTCGCTGGGTCGACGTCAAAGCCATGTTCACTGGCAAAGACGAAGAGGCAGTGCTGAACGAAGCCGAGCGCGGTGAAGACCATGCGCTGAAGGCTTATCGCGAAGCCATCGAGAAAATCAACAAGCACAACCTGGTAGGCATTCGTGACCTGGTTGAGCGCCAATACCACGGCGTGCAACGTAACCACGACCAGGTGAAAGCCCTGCGTAACCAGGCTCGTGCTCGTTCGTAAGCGTTTGCCGGTTACAAAAAACGCCAGCTAGTCTGGCGTTTTTTTATGGGGCTGGGAAAAGCAAGAGCAAGAGCAAGAGCCCCTCACCCTAGCCCTCTCCCGGAGGGAGAGGGGACTGATCGGGGTGTTCTTCGAGGTACATCAACCTGAGATACCGAGTCGAACTAGCGATTTGAAGTCTACATAGATCGGCTCCCTTTCCCCCTCGCCCCCCTGGGGGAGAGGGCTGGGGTGAGGGGGAAAGCTCTCACTGACACACCACAAATCAATCAGCCAATGCTAATCGCCGGCAGCGTCGGCAACGTCACCGTCTGCTGCTTGCGCGGCGCCAGAATCTCCGCCTCGCCATCCACCACCAGCTCATCACGCTGGTTGAATACACGAGTGGCAATGCGCACACGAAACTTCGGCAGCTTCTCGAGGATTTCCAGACGCACTGTCAGCGTGTCACCGATCTTCACCGGTTTCTGAAAGCTCATTTGCTGACCGATATAAATAGTGCCCGGCCCAGGCAACTCGCACGCCACTGCGGCACTGATCAGCGCACCGCTGAACATGCCGTGAGCGATACGCTCCTTGAACATGCTCGCGGCGGCAAACTCGGCGTCCAGGTGCACCGGGTTGTGGTCACCCGACATCGCGGCAAACAGTTGGATGTCGCGCTCTTCGACGGTCTTGCTGTAGCTGGCGGTCTGGCCGACTTCGAGGGCTTCGTAAGGGATGTTGGTAACCTGGGTCATCGGTCTCGGTTCCTGTAACGGATTCAGTGAATCCAGAAAAAATTATTCGCTGCGATGAGGGCGCGGATGGCTCAGGGCCTGATCGATCCAGGCCAGCACATCAGCGATCACTTCATCGCGGTTGGTTTCGTTGAACAATTCGTGCCGCGCCTGCGGGTAGATCTGCAGTTGCAGGTTTTGGCTGCCGGCCGTGCGCAAGGCGTTGGCCAGATCTGTCAGACGCTTGCCTTCACTCACCGGATCACATTCGCCGCCGATTACCAGCAGCGGCAGGCCCGGGTCGATCTGCGCGAGATTGGACGCTTTGCTGATCTGCTGCAAGCCGCCGAGCAGGTCGATCCACAGTTGATTGGTGCAGCGAAAGCCACACAGCGGGTCGTTGGCGTACAGGTCAACCTCGGCCGGGTCGCGGCTCAACCAGTCGAACGGTGTGCGCGCCGGTTTGAATTTGTTATTGAACGAGCCGAACGACAGCCATTCGATCAGCGCACTGCGACCCTTGCCACCCTGACGCAGTTTTTCCAGACGGGCGATTTGCCGCGCGGCGCTGTACAGCGCAACGGGCTGAAAGTTTGAACCACTGAGAATCGCCCCGTTCAGGCTGGCGCTGTGGTGCAGCAGATAACCTTGGGCGAGGTAGCTGCCCATGCTGTGCCCCAACAGGATGATCGGTACACCGGGGTGTTGCTGGCCGATGTGTTGATTGAGGCTGGCCAGATCGCCGAGCACTTTGCACCAGCCATCGTCATCGGCGAAGTGGCCAAGGGTGCCGTAATTGGCGGTTTTGCCATGTCCGCGCAAATCCGGGGCATACACGCCATATCCTTTGTCGCAAAACGTTTCGGCCAGTCGCGCATAGCGGCCGCTGTGTTCTGCCATGCCATGGGCCAGCAGGATCACCGCTTTCAACGGCGCTGCCGGCAGCCATTGATTGACGAAGAGGCGGCTGCGGTCACTCGCATCCAGCCATAGGGTGTCGTGGATCATGGCGCTTCCTTTGCTCAGAGTCGGAACATTGTATAGCGCGTCTGATCAGCCCACGCCACGGCAGGAAGATTCACACGATCAATGACGGCTTTGTCCATATTTGCCTCCATGGCCATAGCTGCTAGTGTCCGTGAAGCTCCGCTTTTTCAGAAATGACAGAAAGCGGCCCCGGATCGGCTCAGGTAAAGAGGACAAGAACAATGCAACCTGATTTCTGGAACGACAAACGCCCGGCCGGCGTACCGCTGGACATCGACATGGGTGAGTTCAAGTCGGTGATCGAGGTATTCGAGCGTTCCTGCAAGAAGTTCGCCGACCGCCCGGCATTCAGCAACATGGGCATCACCCTGACCTACGCCGAACTCGAACGCCAGAGCGCCGCGTTCGCCGGTTACCTGCAAGCGCATACCGATCTGGTGCCGGGCGATCGCATCGCGGTGCAGATGCCCAATGTCCTGCATTATCCGATTGCCGTGTTCGGTGCCTTGCGCGCGGGGCTGATCGTGGTCAACACCAACCCGTTGTACACCGCGCGGGAGATGCGCCACCAGTTCAAGGATTCCGGGGCGCGGGCGCTGGTGTACCTGAACATGTTCGGCCAGAAAGTCCAGGAAGTGCTGCCCGACACCGACATTCAATACCTGATCGAAGCGAAGATGGGCGATCTGATGCCCGCCGCCAAGGGTTGGCTGGTGAATACCGTGGTCAGCAAAGTGAAGAAAATGGTCCCGGCGTATTCGCTGCCGCAGGCGATCTCCTTCAAAAGCGCACTGCGCATGGGCCGGGGTCTGGGTATCAAGCCGCTGAAAGCCAGCCTCGACGACATCGCCGTGTTGCAATACACCGGCGGCACCACCGGCCTGGCCAAGGGCGCGATGCTGACCCACGGCAATCTGGTGGCGAACATGCAACAAGTGCGCGCCTGTCTCGCGCAACTCGGCCCGGACGGCCAGCCGCTGCTGCGCGAAGGCCAGGAAGTGATGATCGCGCCGCTGCCGCTGTATCACATCTATGCCTTCACCGCGAACTGCATGTGCATGATGGTTTCCGGCAACCACAACGTGCTGATTACCAACCCGCGCGATATCGCCGGGTTCATCAAGGAGCTGAAAAACTGGCGCTTCTCGGCGCTGCTGGGCTTGAACACTTTGTTCGTGGCGCTGATGGATCACCCGGATTTCAAGACCCTCGATTTCTCCAGCTTGAAGCTCACCAACTCTGGCGGCACCGCGCTGGTCAAGGCCACCGCCGAGCGTTGGGAGCAGATGACTGGTTGCCGCATCACCGAAGGTTACGGCCTGACCGAAACCTCACCCGTGGCCTGTACCAACCCGTACGGTGATCAGTCGCGTCTGGGCACTGTCGGTTTGCCGGTGCCGGGCACGTTGCTGAAAGTCATCAACGATGACGGTGTCGAGCAGCCGATGGGCGAGCGCGGCGAGTTGTGCATCAAAGGCCCGCAGATCATGAAGGGCTACTGGCACAAACCGGAAGCCACGGCCGAAGTGCTGGATGCCGAGGGCTGGTTCAAGTCCGGCGATATTGCGGTGATCGACCCGGACGGTTTCGTGCGCATCGTCGATCGCAAGAAGGACATGATCATCGTCTCCGGTTTCAACGTTTATCCGAATGAAATTGAAGACGTGGTGATGGCGCACCCGAAAGTCGCCAACTGCGCGGTGATCGGTGTGCCGGACGAGCGCTCGGGCGAGGCGGTGAAGCTGTTTGTGGTGGCGCGGGAAACCGGGGTCAGTCTCGAAGAACTCAAGGCCTACTGCAAAGAGAATTTCACCGCGTACAAAGTGCCGAAACACATCGTGTTGCGTGAGTCATTGCCGATGACGCCTGTCGGGAAAATTCTGCGGCGCGAGTTGCGCGATATCGCTTAAACACCAGAAGCGAAAAGATCGCAGCCTTCGGCAGCGCCTACCTTGGAATGCATTTCCTACAGGAGCTGCCGAAGGCTGCGATCTTTTGCTTTAAGTCCCCGAAAACCGGGGCTTTCAAGGTTATCTAGGATTTTTGCTCTAAAATGACTGCTAGATAGTCTTGAGTCATGATAATGACTGTAGGGGCCGCTTTTGGCTCTAGTCGACCCTTGGCAAAGCTGCTACTCTCGGCGCGCTTTGTGACTTCTCGGCCTATATAAAAGCCAGATTCACCAATACCAAACACACACCAATAATAATCGCATCAAATGCGGTGAAGAATTCGCGTTGCTGAGGAGTGGGCTTCCATGATCGAAGACTTTTGGAAGGATAAATACCCGGCTGGAATTGCTGCCGACATCAATCCGGACGAGTATCCGAACATTCAGGCAGTGTTGAAGCAATCCTGCCAACGCTTCGCCAACAAACCGGCTTTCAGCAACCTGGGCAAGACAATCACCTACGGTGAATTGTACGAATTGTCCGGTGCGTTTGCCGCGTATCTGCAACAGCATACCGATTTGCAGCCCGGCGATCGAATCGCCGTGCAACTGCCCAACGTTCTGCAGTACCCGGTGGCCGTCTTCGGTGCGATCCGCGCCGGGCTGATCGTGGTCAACACCAACCCGCTGTACACCGCGCGGGAAATGGAACACCAATTCAATGACTCCGGTGCCAAGGCGCTGGTGTGCCTGGCAAACATGGCGCACCTGGCTGAAGCCGTGGTGCCGAAAACCGGCGTCAAACACGTCATCGTCACTGAAGTCGCCGACCTGCTGCCGCCGATCAAGCGCCTGCTGATCAACAGCGTCATCAAGTACGTGAAGAAAATGGTCCCGGCCTATCACCTGCCCAAAGCAGTCAAGTTCAACGAGGTGCTGAGCAAGGGGCAGGGCCAGCCGGTGGCCGAAGCCAATCCGCACAGCGGTGACGTGGCGGTGCTGCAATACACCGGCGGCACCACGGGCGTGGCCAAAGGCGCAATGCTGACCCACCGCAACCTCGTCGCCAACATGCTGCAGTGCAAGGCGCTGATGGGTTCCAACCTCAATGAAGGTTGCGAAATCCTGATCACGCCGCTGCCGCTGTACCACATCTATGCGTTCACCTTTCATTGCATGGCGATGATGCTGATCGGCAACCACAATATCCTGATCAGCAACCCGCGCGACCTGCCGGCGATGGTCAAAGAACTGTCGAAGTGGAAGTTCAGCGGTTTCGTCGGTCTCAACACGTTGTTCGTGGCGCTGTGCAACAACGAAGGTTTCCGCAAGCTGGATTTCTCGGCGCTGAAAGTCACCTTGTCCGGTGGTATGGCCCTGCAACTGGCCGCTGCCGAGCGCTGGAAAGCGGTGACCGGTTGCGCTATCTGCGAAGGTTACGGCATGACCGAAACCAGCCCGGTGGCCACGGTCAACCCGATCCAGAACATTCAGATCGGCACCATCGGTATTCCCGTGCCATCTACCCTGTGCAAAGTCATCGACGATAACGGTGTCGAGCAGCCGCTGGGTGAAATCGGCGAGCTGTGCGTCAAGGGTCCGCAAGTGATGAAGGGCTACTGGCAGCGTCAGGAAGCCACCGATGAAATGCTCGACAGCGAAGGCTGGTTGAAGACCGGTGACATCGCGCTGATCCAGCCGGACGGCTACATGCGTATTGTCGATCGCAAGAAAGACATGATTCTGGTCTCCGGTTTCAACGTCTACCCGAACGAACTGGAAGACGTACTGGCGACCCTGCCGGGCGTGTTGCAGTGCGCGGCCATCGGCGTGCCGGACGAGAAGTCGGGCGAGGCGATCAAGATCTTCATCGTTGCCAAGCCAGGTGTGACCCTGACGAAAGAACAGGTGATGGATCACATGCGCGCCAACGTCACGGGCTACAAGGTGCCGCGTTCGGTGGAGTTCCGCGATGCGCTGCCGACCACCAACGTCGGCAAGATCCTGCGCCGTGAGTTGCGGGATGAAGAGCTGAAGAAGATCAAGGCCAGGTCCGCCGCTTAAAAAACACGAAGCCCCGCAGATGCGGGGCTTTTTGTTGGTGTATGCGGGGAGTTTGCAGAGTCCGGTAAATCCTACCCCCTCACCCCAACCCTCTCCCCCAGGGGGGCGAGGGGGAAGGGAGCCGATCGTGGGGCTTTTCAGAATCTGAGTTCGACTCGACATCTTGGGTCGGTGTATCTCGCCCGAATACCTCGGTCAGTTCCTTTTCCCAATGGGCGAGGAGGGGTGGGAGCCGAAGGGTGCTGTTCAGAACCTGAGTTCGACTCGATATTTCAGGTCGATGTAGCTCGCCCAAACAACTCGGTCAGTTCCCTCTCCCTCTGGGAGAGGGCTAGGGTGAGGGGAAAAGGGGACAGCACAAATCCTACTGACGGAACGGCGCGAAATTCACGTTGGTCCCCGCCGGACGCATGTCCTGCAGATACGAATCCTTGTCCGCACTCAATTCCAGGCTCAATGCCGCTTTACGCTTGCCTTCGTTGCGAATCACCAGCCCTTCAAGCTTTTCACGCAAAAACACCGTCGGCACTTTCAGGTGCAGCAGTTCATCGGTGGCCGGGGTGTGCATCAGCAGGTGAATCCACTCGTACTGACCGATGGCCAGACGCGACACTGGCAGGTCGAACCACCAGATGTTGCGGTTGCGGTTCAGTTCGGCGAAGTGGCAGTTGTTGGTGCCGAGCACGGCACCGCCCAGTTCCTTGTTGCGTCGGGCGATGGCCTGCGTTTTATCGAGTTTCATAACATTCCTGCGGGATCGGTTCCTGGCGTTTGGCGCCCATATGTTGCGCATTCTCGGGGCTACGCACGCAAACATAAAGCCCAACCTGCATGCCACGACGAAATGAGCCCCTGAAAATAAATGAAACTTGGCGCAAACCCGGCCAGTCAATCATTACGTACTGACTTTTCCCCCTAATTGCACCAAGGAGAAACACCATGAGTAGCACAGGCGATAAAGTAAAAGGCATGGCCAACGAAGCGGTCGGCAACGTCAAGCAAGGCGTCGGTAAAGCCACCGACAACACCAAGCTGCAAGCCGAAGGCAAGATTCAAGAGAAAAAAGGCGAAGCCCAGCAAGCCGTCGGCAAAGCCAAGGACGCGGTCAAAAAAGGCGTCGACAAGGCGTAATTCAGCCTTGAACGAAATACACGAGCGGCCATCCAAGGATGGCCGTTTTTGTGTCAAAAGCCTGCAGCAACCCAACGAGGTTCGCCAAACAGGCTAACGTGATGTAAAAAACGCCCCTGAGTCGCCACGACTTCAACCTGTTCTGCGGCGAAAGGAGACGCGAATGATTTTTCCGGACATGAAAGGTCTGCCCCTGCACCGGGTGATGGTGCGCACGGTCACTGAATTCGTCGACGACGAGATGTCGACCTACGCCTCGGCACTGGCTTACCAGATGCTGTTCTCGCTGTTCCCGTTCATTCTGTTCCTGATCGCCCTGATCGGTTTCCTGCACCTGCCGGACTTTTTCTCCTGGCTGCGCCTGCAGTCGGAACTGGTCCTGCCACCGCAGGCGCTGGAGCAGGTCAATCCGGTGATCGACCAGTTGCAGCAGTCCAAGGGTGGCCTGCTTTCCGTCGGTATCGTTATCGCCCTGTACACCGCCTCCGCCGGTGTGCGCTTGATGATGAGTGCGATGAACGCGGCGTACGACGTGGTCGAAGGCCGACCGGTCTGGAAGCGCTTCCCATTGTCGATTGTCTACACCGTCGGCATTGCCGGCATGCTGCTGGTGGCCGCCGCGCTGATGGTGCTCGGGCCGCAGGTGATGGGCTGGATCGCCGCGCAAGTGGGACTGGAAGACTTCATCGTCACCGTGTGGACGATTGCACGCTGGCCGGTGATCGTGATTCTGATGATGGTCGCCGTGGCACTGATCTACTACGTGATGCCCGACGTCAAACAGGAATTCCGTTTCATCACACCCGGTTCTGTGTTGGCCGTGGTGGTGTGGATCATCGCCTCGTTGGGGTTCGCCTTCTACGTAAAAACCTTCGCCAACTACAACGCGATGTATGGCAGCATCGGGGCGATCATCGTGCTGTTGCTGTACTTCTACATTTCCGCCGCGGTGCTATTGCTCGGCGCCGAGATGAACGCGGTGATCGAACACATGTCCAGCGAGGGCAAGGATGCGGGTGAGAAAGTCCCCGGCGAACTCGATGAACATCCCAAACAACACGTCTCGGGCCTGGGCCGCGATCATTCGCTCAAGCCGGACACTGACGAAGTCTGATCATGATCCGTGAAATTCTGAAAATGGGCGACGAGCGCCTGCTGCGTATCGCCCCGCCAGTGCCGGCCGAGATGTTCGACAGCCCTGAGCTGTGGCAACTGATCGACGATATGTTCCAGACCATGGAAAGCGTCGGTGGCGTTGGCTTGGCCGCGCCGCAGATCGGTGTCGATCTGCAATTGGTGATCTTTGGTTTCGAACACAGCGAACGTTACCCGGACGCTGAAGCAGTGCCACAGACGATCCTGATCAATCCGCTGATCACGCCGCTGAGTCCGCTTACGGAAGAGGGCTTTGAAGGCTGCCTGTCGGTGCCGGGGTTGCGTGGCGCGGTGGAGCGTTATCAGCAGATTCGCTATGAGGGTTTTGATCCGAAGGGCGAGCCGATTGTGCGCATTGCGTCGGGTTTCCACGCACGGGTTGTGCAGCACGAATGCGATCACCTGATCGGCCGCTTGTACCCGTCGCGGATCACTGACTTCAGCAAATTCGGCTTCACTGAAGTGATGTTCCCGGATCTCGATCCCACAGCCGACGACTAACCAGAATCAAAAGATCGCAGCCTTCGGCAGCTCCTACAGGGATCGGTGTAGGAGCTGCCGAAGGCTGCGATCTTTTGATCTTTAAACAAGTTCCATCGCAATCATCGGCTTGCTCCGCGCATACCGGCTCAAGCGCTCCGCCATCGCTTGCGGCAGGGCCGGATCGAAGGTGAACCCGCGTCGCTCATAAAATTCACGCAAATCCGGATGACAGAACAGCCAAACCGGCTCGTTCACATCAAGCACCGCCGCCGCGATCAACTGCGCTGCAATCCCCTGTTCACGACAGCCCGGATCAACAAACAACCCGGTCAACCAATGCCCACCCGCCACCGGCCGCAAGCACAACGCGCCAACGATTTCTCCGCGCCTCGCTACCCACAATTGCGCATCGCGAACGGCTTTCATCGATGATTGATGGCTGCGGTAAAACTTGTTCATCAACGGCCATAACGACTCGTCGAGCAGGCTGTATTGGGTGTCGGGCATGGGATCGGACTGTCGGTGGGCAAAGCGCCGATTATAAAAGAACGCACGGCTCTGGATAGGTGTATACCTGACCTCACATCCCCTGTGAGTGGAGTACGCATCATGTCCAAAGGTATGGATTCAAAGAAAGCCGCGAAGAAGAAACCGGCCAAGACCGCGATTGAAAAACGCGCAGAGAAGAAAGCCAAGAAAGTCGACATTTTCGGCCATTGATCACGTCTTTCCGGAGCCCGGTTCTCGGGCTCCTGCCTTGATCTGAAAATAATCTGCAAGATTGCGCCGCGTCGTTGCACAGAAGGGGATCAATCCCGTTCCGAGCAATGCCATGCCCCATTACTTCGACGCCGCCCATCGTCAGCAGATCGAAATCCTGCGCCAGCGGTTCACCGCCCGCACCGAATGGCCGACCTGGCTGTTGCTGATCGGCGTCTATGGCGGCTGGTTTGCCATTGTGCTCAATAGTCAGTGGCTCGGTCGTGGCTTGAGCACGCTGCTGCTAATTCCGCTACTGGTCCTGTGGCTGTCAGTGCAGCACGAATTGCTCCACGGGCATCCGACGCGCTGGACCTTGCTCAACAAAATCCTCGGCTACGCGCCATTCGCGGTCTGGTATCCGTACACGCTGTATCGCGACAGCCATTTGTTGCATCACCGTGATGAGGATCTGACTGTGCCCGGCGTCGATCCGGAGAGCCGTTACCTGACCCGCGCTGGCTGGCAGGGCAGTTCGCTGTTCGAACGCAGCTTGTACTGGTTGAACAAAACCGTGCTCGGCCGTTTCGCATTGGGCGCCCCCCTGGCATTGTTGGCGCTCGCTGGTGAAGAACTGCAGCGGCTGAAGAATGGCGAACGCCAGGCATGGCTGATGTGGCTGACCCACGGCGCGTTCACCCTGCTGATGCTGGGGTTCATCGCCCGTTTCAGTGTGCTTCCGGTCTGGCATTACCTGCTGCTGATCAGCGTGCCGGCGCTATCGGTCGCGATGATCCGTTCCTACTATGAACACCGTCCGCATGCGCAACCGGAACAACGCACGGTGCTCAATGAGGCCGGTTGGCCATGGCGCTGGTTGTTCCTGAATCTGAATTTTCATCTGGTGCATCACGACTTGCCGAAGCTTGCATGGTACGACTTGCCGACGGTTTACCGGATGCATCGCGAGCAGTGGATCGCGCGCAGTGGCGGGTTTCTGGTGCAAGGGTATGGCGAGTTCTGGCAACGCAATGTCTTTAGGCCGATCGACAGTCCCGAGCATCCGTTCCACTGACCCAAGAACACCACAAAACCCTGTGGGAGCGAGCCTGCTCGCGAAGGCGTCGTGTCAGTTGATGAATCTGTTGTCTGACCCAGCGCTTTCGCGAGCAGGCTCGCTCCCACATTGGATATTTGTAACTCGGGAAAAATGTGTATGACCCAACACCACACCGAACTCCTGATGTACGTCGCCCCCGAGCCGATCCGCGCGGCCAATGAGCGCTGGATTGCGCGCATCCTTGAGCAGCTTGGCCACACCCGCCTGAGCGCTGAAGGCCTGTCATTACCCGAACTCTGGTTATCCCCCGATCTGCTGCTCACGCAAACCTGTGGCTACCCGCTGATGACCGCTTTGCGCGGACAAGTGCGCATCGTCGGCCGCCCACGCTACGAACTCCCCGACGCCAGCGCCGGCTACCATTGCAGCCTGATCCTCAGCCGTGCTGATGACCGGCGCACAACCCTCGCAGAGTTCCGTGACAGTCGCGGGGTGATCAACAGTCAGGACTCCAACAGTGGCATGAACCTGTTCCGTCAGCGCCTCGCGCCGCTGCATCAGGACGGACAATTCTTCGCCTCGGTCGGCACCAGCGGGGGACATCGCGAGAGCCTGCGCTGGTTGCGCGAAAACCGCGCCGATCTGGCTGCCATCGACAGCGTTACCTACGCCTATCTGGCGCAATATGCGCCGGAAGAAGTCCGTGCCTTGCAGGTGATTGCGCGCAGTGCCCTGAGCCCGACCCTGCCGTTCATTACGGTCGCCAGTGCCACGGACGAGCAGATCGAGCAGCTCCGACAGGTAATGAATGAAACCTTGCGCGAACTCCCTGATGTCGCACAGACCTTGGGATTGCCTGAGGTGTTTGCGGCCAGTGAGCGCGATTATCAAATCCTGCTCGACTATCAGCGTGAGGCTGAAGGACTTGGCTATGGCCGCTTGCGCTAAAGATCGCAGCCTTCGGCAGCTCCTACAGGGGATTGGTGTAGGAGCTGCCGAAGGCTGCGATCTTTCGATCTTTTATTTGTAAATGGAATATAAAAATTCATTTTAAGTATTTTTAACGAATAAGGCGCCTTGCTACGATCGCGCCACCGGAACACCGGACATTCAGCGACCCCCTATCAAGGAGCCCCTATGTCCGGCGCCGACCTTTCCCATCGTCATACCGTGGACAGTCTGTTTCGCGTCCACTATCGCTGGCTCTGTGCCTATCTGCGCGGTCATCTGCACGACGCGGCCAGCAGCGAAGACATCGCCTCCGAGACCTTTGCGCAGTTGCTCGAAGCCCCGGCGTTAAGAGCCATCCGCGAACCCCGCGCCTTGTTGACGACCATCGCCCAACGCCTGCTTTACCAGCGCTGGCGGCGTGGAGATCTGGAGCGCGGATATCGCCAGCAGATCGACGTCAATTACGCCGCCTCGCCTGAAGAACTGGTTCAACTGTCACAAACCCTCAAGCGCCTTGATCACAGCTTGCAGCGCCTGCCCGGCAAGGTTCGCACAGCGTTTCTGCTCGCCCGCATCGACGGCCTGACCTACCCGCAAATCGCTGCCGAACTGGGCATTTCCCAGCGTTCGGTCAGCGAGTACATGAGCCGTTCCCAAGCGCTGTGCGATCGCCATAGCGCCAACCAATTTATGGAAGACAAGAGGTCTGCATGAGATCGATCAAAACCCTGCTCGGCACTTCGCTGCTGGCCTTCAGCCTTAGCATCGGCGCTGTTTCGGCGGCGGAGAAAACCGCGCCGATTCACTTCGGCGACATCACTTGGGAAAGCGGCAGTTTCATTACCGAAGTGCTGCGTCTGATCGTTGAGAAAGGCTACGGTTACCCGACCGACACCTTGCCCGGCAGCACGGTCAGCCTTGAGGCCGCGCTGGCGAAAAATGACATTCAGGTGATCGGTGAGGAATGGGCCGGGCGCAGTCCGGCCTGGGTCAAGGCTGCCGCAGAAGGCAAGGTGTTTGGCCTCGGTGACACAGTCAAGGGCGCCACCGAAGGCTGGTGGGTGCCGGAATATGTGATCAAGGGCGACCCCGAGCGCGGGATAAAACCACTGGCGCCAGAGTTGAAGTCGGTGGCGGATCTGCCGCGCTACAAAGACGTGTTCCGTGACCCGGAAGACCCTTCACGCGGACGCTTCCTCAATAGCCCGACCGGCTGGACCTCGGAGATCGTAAACAGCCAGAAGCTCAAGGCTTATGCGCTGAACGACAGCTTCGTCAACTTCCGCACCGGTTCCGGCGCGGCACTGGATGCCGAGGTAGCGTCGTCGATCAAACGGGGTAAACCGGTGCTGTTCTACTACTGGTCACCGACGCCGCTGCTCGGCCGCTTCAAACTGGTCAAACTGGAAGAGCCGCCGTTCGATGCCGAGGCCTGGAAGACCCTGGCCGATGCCAATAACCCGAATCCCAAAGGCACCCGTTCGATGCCGGCGAGTCTGGCGATTGGTGTGTCGGCGCCGTTCAAGGCGCAGTACCCGGAACTGGTAACGTTCTTTGAAAAGGTTGATCTGCCGATTGATCTGTTGAACCAGACCTTGGCCGGGATGAGCGAAAAGCGTTTGCAGCCGAGAGTGGTGGCGCAGGCGTTCCTGCGTGATCAGCCGCAGGTCTGGAAGCCTTGGGTGCCTGCGGAGGTGGCGACCAAAGTGGCTGGAAGTCTGTAAGTTATTTCTGTTGTTTTTGTAGTGCTTCTTATGGCGCCTTCGCGAGCAGGCTCGCTCCCACAGTGGAATGCGTTCCGAATGTGGGAGCGAGCTTGCTCGCGAAAGCGTCCGCCCCGCCAACAACTTTCCCCGCGCTGAACCGTTTCTTGTGCAAAAAGTGCCAGATACTGGCCGACTAGTGGCCTTGCGCAAGGCTTGCCGCTGGCTATGCTTCTCGTAACTAACTATGTCGACCGTCATGTCAAAACATGGCGCGAACACATCGTTGGTCCGTGAATTCATGCTGCCAGAGTGCGCAACCCGAGGCACCGACACTGAACCAACAAGGAGCGTCACTTACATGGAAGTTCTTCAACGCGTTAGGGCTGGCCCGCGTGCGGGCTATCAAGAGAAGGATGTCTTGATTAGAGCGTCGCTGCATGGACTCTCCGATTGATCATCATTTATCACCTGACAACTTCCTCCCGTGGAGGAATGCGTGTGCCTGTTCTATGGAACGTAGTGGTGGATTCTGAAAGACCTGAACTTTCATCAAATCAAAAGAACGCGCGGAAGGTGATACAACCATGTTCAACCTACATCACAAGGCTGACCTGCAGCAGATCGAGCGCTTCAGCTGCGCCTTGACCGAGGCCAACGCCAAGCTGGAAGCGATCAGCCGTTCGATGGCAATGATCGAGTTCAGCCCTGACGGCATCGTTCTGGATGCCAACGAAAATTTCTGCAAGACCATGGGCTACAGCGCCGATGAAGTGCGTGGTAAACATCATCGGGTGTTTTGTGAAGAGGTGTTTTACCGCAGTGAGGAATACGCAAAGCTGTGGCGTGACCTGGCCCGTGGTGAACCGATCAGCGGGACTTTTCTGCGTTTGAACAAGGCCGGCAGGGAAGTCTGGCTCGAAGCCAGTTACATGCCGGTGTATGGCCCGGACAAGCAAGTCAGAAGTGTGATCAAAGTGGCGGCGGACATCACCGCGCGGATCAACAAGGAACACGAAGAAGAGAGCATGCTGGCCGCGATTGGTCGCTCGATGGCGGTGATCGAGTTCACCCCGGAAGGCAATGTCATTACCGCTAACGACAACTTCCTCAAGACCATGCAGTACTCGCTCAACGAAATCATCGGCCATCACCACAGCATGTTCTGCCATCGCAGCGAAGCGGAATCCTCGCAGTACAAGGCATTCTGGGCCTCGCTCAACCGCGGCGAATATCACTCACATCGTTTCGAGCGCAAGAACAAGTCCGGGCACATGGTCTATCTGGAAGCCTCGTATAACCCATTGTTCGACGCCAAGGGCCGCCTGTACAAAGTGGTCAAGTTCGCCAGCGACATTACCCATCAGATGACCACTTTGCAGAACGCTGCCGAATCGGCCCACAGCACCTCGGTACAAAACGATGCCTGCGCGCAAAAAGGCTCACAGGTCGTGCAGCAAACCGTGCAGATTATTCAGGACATCTCCCGCGACCTCAACGAAGCTGCCGTCAGCATCGATGCGGTGAGCAAGCAGTCGGACATCATCGGCACAATCGTTCAGACCATTCGCGGCATTGCCGATCAGACCAACTTGCTGGCGCTCAACGCTGCGATTGAAGCGGCGCGGGCCGGGGAACACGGGCGCGGTTTTGCCGTGGTAGCGGACGAGGTGCGCAGCCTCGCAGCGCGCACCAGTCAGGCGACCCTGGAAATTGTCGATGTGGTGCGCAAGAACCATGACCTGTCGCTGAGTGCGGTGTCGAGTATGCAATCAAGCCTGAGCCGCACCGGGCTCGGCGTGGAACTGGCGAACGAGGCGGGCGAGGTGATCCTCGAGATTCAGCAGGGCTCACGGCATGTGGTGGATGCGATCAGTCAGTTCAATGAAACCCTGCAACTGAACTGATTCCACAAAGTGGCCTGTAGGAGCTGTCGAGTGGAACGAGGCTGCGATCTTTTGATTCGTTGTTGGAAGCAAGATCAAAAGATCGCAGCCTTCGGCAGCTCCTACAGGCATACCGTGCGGTAGCCAGGAATGCGGGGTCTCAGAGCGCTGCGAGAAACTTGTCCGCCTGCTTGTCACTGTCCTTCACGTCGTTGTCTTTCTCCGCCTGCGCCAACTTCATCTTGTCCTGCAAGCGCTCGGCGATCTCCTTGCCGACGGCCAGTTGTTTCTCCGGCGGCATGGCTTTGATGTCATCTTCGGTCAGCCCCATGGACTGCAGGATACTGTCGCGCAAACGCTGTTCCGGCGTCTTGCTCATGTAGTCCTTGAACTCGTCAGTGGCGGATGTCGCCGAGGCGCTGGTGGCGTCGGTCGACTGCAGGCCCACGCGGGTCTTGGCGAACGCTTCGTCGACGTTGTCGCTGATACGCGAGGCTTCGCTGACTTGCTGGGTGGCGATCTGCGTGGCCGAGTCCTGCACCTTGGCGGTGGCCTCAGCGGTTTGCGCCTGGGTCTGGTTTTGCAGGGTTTGCAGCATGGCGCCGTGCAGGCCACCTTGCAGACCGGCCGCAGCGGTGGACGTCGCATCGTCATTCAGCGCTTTGGGCAGGTGAATGATTTGCTGTTGTTTGGCACTGATCAACATGATGTGTAGGCCTGTAGGTAATTGCTGACTCGCGTAGAGGAGCAATTACCGTGCCTTCTGAATAAATCCTGTTATTTCAACAATTTGCTTGTCAGTCAGGTGTTCGTGGCGGTCATCCCTTGCCTATAAGCGGCAGAGGATGACCGTTGCCTCTCAGCGATGCGCAATATTCTCCAGCGACAGATTGCGCGTGCGCGGACCGAACCAGCCGATGGTCAGCATCACGATCAGCATGCTGCTGACGATGAATGCCAGTACGCCCGGCGTACCGAAGTTGTCGAGAAACAGGCCGATCAGCAAGCTGCTGAACACCGTCGACAAACGACTGAACGAATAGCAGAAACCCACCGCTCGGGCGCGAATGTTGGTCGGGAACAGTTCGCTCTGGTACGAGTGATAACTGAAGCTGAGCCAGGCGTTGCAGAAGGTGATCATGACCCCGCAGAAGATCAGCCCGAACGCACTGGTTTGCAGGGCGAACAAGGTGCCGAAGGTCATCGCGCCGAGGGCCGACCCGACGATCTGCCATTTGTTCTCGAAGCGGTTGGCGAATTTCACGAACAGCAACGGCCCGAGTGGGTAGGCGAGGGTGATGATGAACGCGTACATCAAACTGTGGGTGACGCTGACACCTTGGCCGGAGAGCAGCGCCGGCAGCCAGTTGCCGAAACCGAAGAAACCGATGGCCTGGAAAATGTGGAAGACAATCAGCATCAACGCGCGACGACGGTACGGCGGCTGCCAGATATCAGCAAAACGGCCCTTGCCTTCGACGTCGACGGGTACAGTTTCCGGCGTATCCAACGGTTTACCGTGATCCTTCTCGCAGCGCGCTTCGATGCCATCGAGAATCCGGTTGGCTTCATCAAAGCGGCCATGCTGCGCCAACCAGCGCGGCGACTCCGGCAGGCGTTTGCGCAACCACCAGATGAACAGCGCAAACACCGCGCTGGCCAACACCACCCAGCGCCAGCCGGACACGCCGAACGGCGCTTGCGGCACCAGCCACCACGACATCAACGCCACCGCCGGTACCGACAAAAACTGCACGAAAAACGCGAAGGCAAACGCCGAGCTGCGCATGCGCTTGGGCACCAGTTCCGAGAGGTAGGCGTCGATAGTTACCAGTTCGATACCCAAGCCGATGCCGACCAGAAAGCGCATGCAAATGATGCCCAGCGCCGAACTCTGAATGCCCATCAACACCGTCGCCAGCGTGTACCAGACCAAGGCGAAGGTGAAGATCGCACGGCGGCCAAACCGATCCGCCAACGGACTGAGCAGGCTGGCGCCGAGGAACAGGCCGAGGAACGTCGCCGAAGCAAACGCCGCTTGATCGGAGAAACCGAACACGCCCTGATTACCGGTGGCAAAAATGCCATCGCGGATCAGCCCGGGGCTGATGTAGGCGGTCTGGAACAGATCGTAGAGTTCGAAGAAACCACCGATCGACAGCAGCGCCACCAAGCGCCAGATCGTCGCGACCGCCGGAAGGCGATCGATGCGGGCGGACACCTGTGCGGCGCGTATCGGGTCGATGCCGTCGCGTGGCGCGGCGGCGGGGGCGTGAGCAGTCATGGGCTGATCCATTTTTTATTGATGGAAAATCTTAGCCTGCTATCGGAGTTAACGGATTGTGAATATCGGCGGTTTAACCGGGTAAACCGCTGATTTCTCGCAATATCTGCTTACGAATTAACGATTTATGCCGCGGCCGCCGAATCCGGTAGCGCCGAGGCAGGCAACCCGAAGATCCGGTCAAACAGCCAATTGAAGGCAAACGTGTAGCAGGGGATGAAAATGATCAACGCCAGATCCAGCAGAAACGCCTGTATCAGGCTGATGTTCATCCACCAGGCAATCAACGGAATCAGGAATACGATCAGCGTCAGTTGAAAGCCGACCGCGTGAGCGATTCGTCGTTTTACCGTACGGGTGCGTGATTGCTGGCGGCTTTCCCAGTGCTCGAACATCGAGGTGTAAATGAAATTCCAGGTGACGGCGATGGTGGTGATGATCACCGCCAATGGCCCGGTGCTACCCGGCGAAGTGCCGGACAACAGCGCGAGGCCAAGGGCGGAGAAGGTCATGCCGATCACTTCATAGAGCGACACATAGACCAGTTTGCGTTTGACGCCTTGCATGGGGATTTGCCTCTTTCTTGCCATTTGTTGGCCAGCGGGACTGGCGAAGGGGGCGAAAGATAGCTTCAATGGGGCTGACAGAAAAAGTCAGCTACTTTCAGTTATATTGATAGGTGTGCAAAGTGAATTTCAACAGCGACAGCATTGAGCTGTTTCTTGCGGTGATTGAGCGCGGCTCGTTTTCAGCGGCGGCTCGCGCGTTGGGCAAGGTCCCATCGGCCGTGAGCATGGGTATCGGCAACCTTGAGGCTGAGCTGGGTTATCTGCTGTTTGACCGCAGCCATCGGGAACCGCAACCGACGGCGATGGCACTGTCGCTGGTGCCCCATGCGCGACTGATTGCCGAGCAGCTCAAGCAGTTGCAAGTGCATGCCGTGGAGTTGTCGCTGGGGCTGGAGAGCAAGTTGTCGATTGGCGTAGTCGCGGACATCGACCGGCGCCGTTTGCTGGCGGCGATCAAGGTGATCGCCGAGCGCCATCCGCTGCTCGATATCGAAGTGCTGACCGCACCGCAGGATGACGTGCTGGCGATGCTGCACAGCGGCCGGGTCAGCGTGTGCCTGGCCTTCGCCGGGCTGAGCATGAATGTGCTGGAGCGTTTTCAGTTTGTCGGCAGCGAACGGATGATCGCCACGCTAGCGGCGGACAGTCCGTTGTTGCAGGGCCAGGATGTGTTTCTCGAGGATCTGGTACATGTGCGGCAGATCATCGTCGCCAGTCGCGACTTGCCGATCAGTGAAACGCGGCCGTTGGTGGCAGAGTCGTATTGGCGCACCGACAGCCTTGAGACGGCGATGGAAATGGTCGAGGCGGGATTGGGCTGGGGCAATTTTCCGTTGTCGGTGGTGCAGTCGCGGCTGGACAGCGGACGGCTGAAACGGCTGAATTTTCGCAATATCGAAAACGGTCTGGTGATGCCGGTGCATGCGGTGTGGCTCAAGAGCCAGCCATTGCAGAAGGGCGCACTGGTCCTCGTCGACCTGCTCAGCCACTAGAAACAGTGGAGATCCAATGTGGGAGCGAGCTTGCTCGCGAAAGCGGTGTGTCAGACGACACAGGTTTATCTGAACCACCGCTTTCGCGAGCAAGCTCGCTCCCACAGGGATTGTGTTTCAACTCAGCATTTGTGAGCACCACATAAAACTGTAGGAGCTGCCGAAGGCTGCGATCTTTTGATCTTGTTTTCAAGAGCAAAATCAAAAGATCGCAGCCTTCGGCAGCTCCTACAGGGGATCGCGACATTTTCAGGTACTTTCGCGAATCTTCAGTTCAAAGCCCATGTCTTCAACAGGACGCGCCACGCTGTTACCCGCCATCAACGTCAGCATCTGCTCCGCCGCGCGGCGGCCAATCGCTTCACGCGGGGTGTTGATGCTGCTCAGGCGCGGCACCATGTGCTCGGACATCGGCAAGTCGTTGAAACCGAGAATCGCCACCTGCTCGGGAATCTTGATGCCGTGGCGCAACGCTTCCAGTAATGCGCCCTGCGCCAAATCGTCGTTACCAAAGAAGATCGCATCAACATCCGGATGCGCGGCGAGTAACTGCAAAAACAATTCCCCACCCAGGCCCACCGACGAAGCACGCGGCGTCAACACTTCCAGATCCGGGTCGTAACGGCCAGCCTTCTGCAACGCTTTGCGAAAACCTTCACCGCGCAACAAGGTGCGCTGATCGAGTTGCGCGCCAATGTAAGCCAGACGCTTGCGTCCGCGAGAAAGCAAATGTTCGGCCGCCGTTTCACCGGCACTGAGCTGCGAGAAGCCGACGCAATTCACCCCGGCAGCGCTGTCCAGTTCCATCATGTACACGCAGGGAATGTTGCTCGCCTCGATCATTCGCCGCGAACTTTCCGTGCGGTCAAACCCGGTCAGCAAGAAACCGCGCGGCTGATAGGCCATGTAGTTGCGCAGCAGGTTTTCTTCTTCATCGCGCGAGTAGTGGAAGTTGCCGATCAGCACTTCAAAGCCTTTGGGCGTGAGCACCCGATGAATGGCTTCCAGCGTATCGATGAACAGAAGGTTGGACAGCGAAGGCACTAAGACGACTACAGAATGGCTCTGCGCCGAGGCCAACGCACGGGCAGCAGGGTTCACTACGTAGTTGAGTTCACTGGCTGCTTTCTGCACTTTTTCCACCAGTTCCGTGGCGACCGTGCTGACCCCACGCAAGGCGCGGGAGGCGGTAATCGGGCTGACACCGGCCAGGCGGGCAACTTCATTCAGGGTGGGACGGCCGGTGGTGCGGGTATTTTTATCGTTTTTAGGGGTGGTCATCGACGGCTTGCCAAACAAAAATCAAGGCACTAAGGTAGCGCTGTCCTGATGCAGCTGTAAATGCGTAAGCGAGGTCCTGCCTGATCTTCGCTTTTTGGTGTTGGGAACAAACCTGCTGCAACCCAAAAAAACGACAAGAAGGCGTCGGCAACTTCTGCCTGTGCACTAGAGTCATAGCTAGCAAAGGTAGCGCTGTCTGCGCGCTGAGGTGTTATATGAGTCATCCCATCACCGCCCTGGTCATCATGGGCGTTGCCGGTTGCGGCAAGACGTGCGTCAGCGAGGCCCTGTGCCAATTGAGCGGCGCCACTGCCATTGAAGGCGATACTTTCCATCCGGCCGCGAACATCGAAAAGATGAGCGCGGGGATCCCCCTGAACGACGACGACCGTGCTGGCTGGCTCGACAGCCTGTGCGATGAACTGCGTCGCGTCGACGCGCTGGGCAAACGCCCGGTGCTGACCTGCTCAGCCCTTAAACACAGTTATCGCGAAGTGTTGCGCAGTGCCTTGCCGGGCCTGGGTTTCGTGTTTCTTGAATTGACCCCTGAAGTTGCCGCTGAACGTGTGTCCCATCGTCCGGGCCACTTCATGCCGGCCACGTTGATCGAAAGCCAGTTCGCCACCCTCGAGTCGCCCAAGGGCGAACCGTTGACCCTGGCGTTGAATGCTTCGGTCCACAGCGTTGAAGAACTGGCGTCCCAGGCTCACGTCTGGTGGCAGGCCCACGGTCTGAAGCAGGCGGTATGAGTGTGTTGAAAGAGATAGCGCTGTCCTCCCGACTTCTGTTTAACCCGCTTTAATAACAACAACAATCCAGGAGACACCCCCAATGTTTGGCATGTCCCATGAGACGTTCCTGCTGCTCGATGCAGTGGTCACGGTAATCGGCCTGATTATCCTGATCACCAAATTCAAGATTCACCCGTTCATTTCCCTGACCATCGCCGCCGCGTTCCTCGGCCTGACCTCCGGCATGCCGATCGGCACCATCATCAAGGCGTTCCAGGACGGCTTCGGTGGCGTGCTTGGTTTTGTCGGCATCATCCTTGCGCTGGGCACCATGCTCGGCAAAATGATGGCCGAGTCGGGCGGGGCGGATCAGATCGCCCAGACCCTGATCCGGGCGTTCGGTAAAGACAAAGTCCAATGGGCAATGATGTTCGCCGCGTTCCTGGTGGGCATTCCGCTGTTCTTCGAAATCGGCTTCGTGCTGCTGATTCCACTGGTGTTCATCGTTGCGCGTCGCACTGGCGTGTCGATCATCAAGATCGGTATCCCGCTGCTTGCCGGTCTGTCCGCCGTTCACGGTCTGGTGCCACCGCACCCGGGCCCGCTGCTGGCCATCGGCGTGTTCGGTGCCGACATCGGCAAGACCATTCTTTATGGTCTGATCGTTGCGCTGCCGACCGCCATCATCGCCGGCCCGATTTTCGGTACGTTCATCGCCAAGCACATTCCGGGTCACCCGAATCAGGAACTGGTCGATCAACTGGCCCGCGAAAATGACGACTCGACTACGCTGCCGAGCTTCAGCATCACCCTGATCACCGTGCTGCTGCCGGTGTTCCTGATGCTGCTGAAAACTTTCGCTGACGTGGCGCTGCCGGACGGTCACTTCTTCCGCACCTGGATGGACATGATCGGTCACCCGATCTCGGCACTGCTGCTGGCGTTGCTGCTGTCGCTGTACACCTTCGGGCACAAGCAGGGCATCGGTTCCCAGCAAATGCTCAAGTGGCTCGATGCAAGCCTGGCGCCAACCGCCGCGATCATTCTGATCATCGGTGCTGGTGGTGGCTTCAAGCAGATGCTGGTCACCAGCGGCGTGGGCGATGTGATCGGCCACATGGCGGTCAGCGCGCAGATTTCGCCGATCCTGCTGGCGTGGCTGGTGGCGGCGGTGATCCGTATCGCGACCGGTTCGGCGACGGTCGCGACCATCACTGGCGCGGGCATTGTGGTGCCGGTAGTCGGGATGATCCCGGGCGTTAACCGTGAGCTGTTGGTACTCGCTACGGGTGCCGGTTCGTTGATTCTGTCGCACGTGAATGACGCCGGTTTCTGGCTGGTGAAGCAGTACTTCAACATGACCGTGGCCGAGACGTTCAAGACCTGGACGGCGATGGAAACCATCCTCTCGGTGGTTGCGTTGGGCTTTATCCTGCTGTTGTCGCTGTTCGTTTAAACAGCTTCTTGCAGACACAAAAAAACCGCAGCGATGCGGTTTTTTTGTGGGTGATGATTTTTTTCGCTACACACAAAACCAATGTGGGAGCGAGCTTGCTCGCGAAAGCGGTGGGTCAGTCAGCATTGATGTAGCTGACACGACGCCTTCGCGAGCAGGCTCGCTCCCACAGGGGGTAAGTGTCAGGCGGAAGTTTTTGGAGTCAGGCCATCCGCCCGGAACATCCCGCGAATCCCGCGTACAGCCTGACGAATCCGGTCCTGGTTTTCGATCAGCGCAAAGCGCACGTGATCGTCGCCATACTCACCAAACCCCACCCCCGGCGAAACACAGACCTTGGCTTCGGCCAGCAATTTCTTGGCGAACTCCAGCGAACCCAGATGCGCGTACTGCTCAGGAATCTTCGCCCAGACATACATCGAAGCTTTCGGGTTCTCGACCATCCAGCCCAGCTCATGCAGACCTTTGACCAGCACGTTACGGCGCTGGCGATACTGCTCGGCGATGTCGCGCACGCATTGCTGATCGCCTTCCAGCGCAGCAATCGCCGCCACTTGCAGCGGGGTGAAGGTGCCGTAGTCGTGGTAACTCTTGATCCGCGCCAGGGCGTTGACCAGTTCCGGGTTGCCGACCATGAAACCGATGCGCCAGCCGGCCATGTTGTAGCTCTTGGACAGGGTGAAAAACTCCACGGCGATGTCCTTGGCGCCCGGCACCTGCATGATCGACGGGGCTTTCCAGCCGTCATAAACGATATCGGCGTAGGCCAGATCGTGAATCACCAGCACGTCGTACTGCTTGGCGAGGGCGATCACCCGTTCGAAGAAATCCAGCTCCACGCACTGTGCAGTCGGGTTTGACGGGAAGCCGAGGATCATCATTTTCGGCTTCGGGATCGAACCGCGAATGGCCCGTTCCAGTTCATCGAAGAAGTCCACGCCCGGCACCAGCGGCACCGAACGCACCTGGGCGCCGGCAATCACCGCACCGTAGATGTGAATCGGGTAACTCGGGTTCGGCACCAGCACGGTATCGCCCTGATCCAGGGTCGCCAGCATCAAATGCGCCAGGCCTTCCTTGGAACCGATGGTGACAATCGCCTCGCTTTCCGGGTCGATATCGACCTCGTAGCGCTGCTTGTACCAGTTGGAAATCGCCCGGCGCAGGCGCGGAATGCCCTTGGACGTCGAGTAACCATGGGTGTCTTCGCGTTGCGCAACTTGTACGAGTTTCTCGACAATGTGCGGCGGCGTGGCCCCGTCGGGGTTGCCCATGCTCAAGTCGATGATGTCTTCACCACGACGACGCGCGGCCATCTTCAGCTCGGCGGTGATGTTGAAAACGTAAGGGGGGAGTCGATCTATGCGCGCAAAGCGGCGCGGCGAACCTTGTTCAGCCATTGTTGCCTCGGATAACGTAAGCGCCCGGAACCGTCCGAGCGACGCTGGTCACTGCGGTGACCTGTGGCGGAAGATAAGGTCAGTGATGGCATACTGTCCAGCCCGTTTGTAAACAATTTTGTTCCAAGGAAATCGGTAGATGGAATTCACCAGCGGCTTCTTGCTGAGCCTTTCGCTGTGCCTGGATATCGGCGTGGCCAACATCGCCATGATCACGCTGGCGATGCAGCGTGGTTACTTTCAAGGCTTCGCGCTGGGCCTCGGCACCTGTGTCGGTGACCTGATTTATGCGGTGCTGGCGTTGGCCGGGATGACGGTTCTGCTGCAGTACGAAACCGTGCGCTGGGTGCTATGGATCGGCGGTTCGGCGCTGCTGATCTACTTTGCGGCGAAGATGATTCACTCGGCAATCCATCACGAGGCGCTGCTGGCCGAGACGGCGGAAGTGGGGCAGAACTCCCATCGCAAGGAGTTCTTCCGGGGGATATTTCTCGCTATGTCATCGCCAAGCGCGATTCTCTGGTTTGCGGCGGTCGGCGGCACCTTGATCGCGCGTTCCGGTGGCGGTGGCCCGCTGAGTTCGGCGCTGTTCCTCGGTGGTTTCCTCTGCGCCGGGCTACTGTGGTCGGCCGGTTTGTGCTTCGCGGCGAGTCACGGTGGCAAGTTGCTGGGCGACAAGCTATTGCGCTACTCCTATATGGCATCTGCAGCGATCTTCTGCTATTTCGCGGTCTACGTGATCGTATCCGGCTACAACGAATTTGTCGGTTCGGGCGCCGTCGAGCAGTTGCACTCGCTGTAAACGTGCGAATTGGATTCGGCTTTCTATACTCCCAGCCGAACCCCCTTTTTTGTTCCAGGAGTCGAGTCATGGATGAGCAAAAACGCGTCGAAGTGGCTGAACCTCGCTTCGAACATGGACACTTCCTGCTGATTGCAGGCTTTCGCGGTCGTTTTACCCAGGACAGCGCAAAAGACATTCCGGCGTTGTGGGAAAAGTTCTTGCCGCATCTGGGAAAGATCCAGGGGCAAAAGAACGAAGTGACCTACGGGGTCTGCAGCAACTTCGATGGCAAGGGCGGCTTCGATTACATCGCCGGGGTGGAAATCAGCAAGCTCGATGACCTCGACCAGAAGGTTTATCAGTGGGTGGAAGTGCTGCCACGGCAGTACGCGGTGTTTGAGCACAAGGGACCGCTCGATCAGTTGCCGCAAACCCTGCAATACATCTACAAGACCTGGTTGCCGAGCTCTCATTACGTGGAGCTCAACGCCCCGGAACTGGAGCGCTACAGCGCCGATTTCAATCCGAAGCTGCACACCGGCAAGCTGGAAATCTGCGTGCCGGTCGATACCAAGGCCTGAGCCCGCAGCAGTGAGGCGGATCAATGATCCGCCTCAGGCTTTCAACGCTGTTTACGTCGCGCCCGCAACAGGTCGATGCCCAAGGTGATAAAGCCGAACGTACTGATGCCCAACACCATCAACAGGCCGATTTCAACGCTGCTCATAAACGGTTTCCCCCAAGGGTGATCAGAGACACACCTGAGAAATAGCCCGCCGCGAACACGAAGAAAAGCACTTATACGCAGGCTTTACGCCGCCCGTGCGCATCGATATGCAGGCCTTATTCCTTTATGCTTTCGGCACTTTCTTCTGCTGATTTCCGAGCTGCCATGAACACCGTCATTCGCAACGTCACCGCCGCCGACCTGGATCGCTGCTACGCCATCGAAACCGTTGCCTACGAAGGCGACGAAGCGGCGACCCGCGAGAAGATCGCCACGCGCATTGCCACTTGGCCAGAGGGTTTTATCGTCGCCGAGGTAGATGGCGTGGTGGCGGGTTTCGTCAACTCCGGCGCGGCGTTTGACGTGCAGATGTCGGACGAGGCCTTCAAAGAGTTGATCGGCCATGACCCGAAAGGCCCGAACGTGGTGATCATGTCGGTGGTGGTGCACCCGGATTATCAGGGGCAGGGATTGGCCAAGCGCTTGATGGGCGAGTTCATCGAGCGCATGCGCGGGATGGATAAAGCGACGATTCATCTGATGTGCAAGGAGAAGCACATCCCGCTGTATGCCGGGTTTGGGTTTGCCTACATCAAACCGTCGGAGTCCGATCACGGCGGCATGGCGTGGCACGAGATGATCCTGACTCTCTGACCCCAGCCCGATCTCCACTGTAGGAGCTGCCGAAGGCTGCGATCTTTTGATCTTGATTTTTTAACAGCAAGGTCAAAAGATCGCAGCCTTCGGCAGCTCCTACAGGGGATCGTGTTGTATCAGTAGAGGGTGTCGGTTACCCGTTTAGGCGCTTCACGGTCGTAGGTCTCGGCGTCGAACTCGCCATCATTCAGGCGTTTGTGGAAGGCGCCGGCAGAGGGCAGAGCTGAGCGCGGCAGATGCGTTTCAGGATTCCAAGCATCCGAGCGTACAAACGCTTTTGAACAATGAAAAAACGCCGCCTCCACCGTCACCAGCAACACCGTCTTCGCCGGTTTGCCATTCACCGCAAAGCTTTCCAGCAGAGCCGGCTCAGCGCTGATCATCGCCGTGCCATTGACCCGCAACGTCTCGCCAATCCCCGGAATGATGAACAGCAACGACACACGCGAATCGTGCAGTACATTGCGCAAGGTATCGATGCGGTTGTTACCCGGACGGTCCGGTAAGGCCAAGGTGTTTTGGTCAATGATCCGCACAAACCCCGGCGCATCACCGCGCGGCGAGTTATCGAGGCCATCGGTCCCCACCGAGCTGACAATCACCAGCGGCGAAACCCGCACCATCGCCTGATAATCCTCGTTGAGAAAACCGATCTGCTTGCGCACCGCCCGTTCATGCGGCAATCCGTAAATCGCTTCCAGCGCTTCGATTGAATCGATCATCGTGCATCCCTCGATGACTTAGAAAACCAGGCCCATGCGCCGTTCGTAACCGATCCGGCCCTTGTACGCTTCGCCGCTGTCGACGTAGCCGTGCTTGGCGTACAGCGCGATGGCTGCGTCGTTGTCCGCGTCCACCGACAATTCCAGCCCCTTGATCTCCGGCCAGGCCTGACGCGCGACTTCGGGCAACGCTTGCAGACAGGCCTTGCCGTAACCCTTGCCCTGCGCGCGGCGATCGACCTGCAACGCATGCAAGGTGGCGCTGTGCTCATTGGCCCAAGCGGGCAACACCGGCGGGCGCTTGAGCAGCAGAAACGCCACCGGCACGTCATCCGCCAACAGCGCAAAACCTTTCACGCCGGGGCCGGGTTTCGACAGCAGCGTGTGCAAAGCGCCGTGGATATCGCCAGAGAACTTGATCTGCTCGGCATGGATTTCAATCGCCTCGACTTGCTCACGCTGCAAGGCGTTAAGGCTGTCGTACGGCACGAGTTGGGCTGACACGGGAATTTCCTTTTTCCTACAAAGATGAGCCTCGGATTCTAGCGATTTTGTCTTCTGTAGAATTTTTTTGTTTGCTCTGTCGATCTGCCCAATCGCCGAACGACTAAGAGTGTCTTCACAACAAAAACCACGGAGAACAGCATGAGCGCACAATCTGAAATCCAGACCCTGATCAACACCTACCGCGAAGCCGTCATGACCAAGGACGTAGAGAAAGTCATGGCGTTGTATGCCGATGACATCGTCTCCTTCGACGCGATCAAGGCCCTGCAATTCAAGGGCAAACCCGCCTACCGCGCGCACTGGGTCGAGTGCATGGAAATGTGCCCCGGCCCGCACGTCTTCGAGTTCCATGAAATCGCCATCGAAAGCGCCGACAACATCGCCTTCGCCCACTGGGTGGCCAACTGCGGCGGCACCAATGACAAAGGCGAAACCCAGAGCTGCTGGATGCGCGTCACCGCCTGCTATCGGCAGATCGGCGGGGCGTGGAAAATCGCCCACGAACACTGGTCGGCGCCGTTCGATCCGATGAGCGGTGCGACGCTGTTCGATGTGACCCCCTGATCTTCAGCCATAGTTGAACCGTCCGATTCAGGAGAACGCCATGAAGTATTTATGCCTGGTCTACAGCGATGAACGCCTGCTGCATTCATCGCCCGACAGCCCGGAGGATGCCGAGTGCTGGGCCTACGCCGAGTCGATTCAGGGCAGTGGGCGGATGGTTGCCGCCGAAGCGCTTGAGTCGGTGCAGACCGCCACCACGGTGCGCATGCGTAACGGCAAAGTGTCGATCACCGATGGCCCGTTTGCCGAAACCAAAGAGCAATTGGCCGGTTTCTACCTGATCGACGCCAAGGATCTCAACGAAGCGATCCAGGTCGCCGGCAACATTCCGGCGGCGCGGGTCGGCAGCGTGGAAGTGCGGCCGGTGCGGCAGTTGAATGTCTGAGGTTCGGGCGCGGGTCGAGCAGGTCTATCGCGAAGACTCGCGGCGGATTCTGGCGACGCTGATTCGTCTGCTGGGCGATTTCGACCTCGCCGAAGAGGCCTTGCATGAGGCGTTCTTCGTCGCGGTCGAGCGCTGGCAACGCGACGGCGTGCCGGACAGCCCGCGCACCTGGCTGGTGTCGACCGGGCGCTTCAAGGCAATTGATGTGTTGCGCCGCCGCGCGCGGTTCAAGGCCTCGCAGCCATTGTTGTTGGCGCAGTTGGAAGAACTCGAGCAGGCCGACTGGAGCGGTGAAGACGTGGAAGATGATCGTCTGCGACTGATCTTCACCTGTTGTCACCCGGCACTGGCGGCGGATTCGCAAGTGCCTCTGACCTTGCGTGAAGTCTGCGACCTGACCACCGAGGAAATCGCCCGCGCCTTTCTCTCCGCGCCGGCGGCGATTGCTCAACGCATAGTGCGGGCGAAAGCCAAGATCCGTGACGCGAAAATCCCTTATCAAGTACCTAGCCTGAGCGAATTGCCCGAGCGCCTCGACAGTGTGTTGCGGGTGATTTATCTGGTGTTCAACGAGGGGTATTCGGCGTCGGGCGGGGCTGAGTTGACCCGTGAAGATCTGACCCGTGAGGCGATCAGGCTGGGGCGGTTGTTGATGGAGTTGCTGCCAGAGCCGGAGGTGATGGGGCTGTTGGCGATGATGCTGTTGCACGAATCGCGACGCTCGGCGCGCACTTCGCCGAGTGGTGAATTGGTGCTGCTGGATGATCAGGATCGCTCATTGTGGAATAGCGAATTGATCGCCGAAGGCTGTGCGCTGGTTGAGCGTGCGCTGACCACGCGGCGATTTGGGCCCTATTGCCTGCAAGCGGCGATTGCCGCAGTGCATGCCGAGGCGCCGACGGCGGCAGAAACCGATTGGGAACAGATCGTCGGCTTGTATGACGTGCTGTTGCGCGCGGTGCCTTCGCCGGTGATCGAGTTGAACCGGGCGGTGGCGGTGGCCAAGCGTGATGGGGCGCTGGCAGGGTTGAATCTGATTGAAGGGATTTTGGTGCGAGGGGAGTTGCAGGATTACCACTTGGCGCATTCGGCGCGGGCGGAGTTTTGTCGGCAGCTGGGCAGGGTGGAGGAGGCGCGGGCGGCTTACTTGCGCGCTTTGGAGCTGACCCGACAAGAGCCGGAGCGGCGGTTTATTGAAGGGCGGCTTTCGGCGCTGGAATTGCCCTCACCCTAGCCCTCTCCCAGAGGGAGAGGGGACCGATTGGGGGATATTGGAGAGGTTCACCGACCTGAAAGCTCAGCTGTGAATCCATAAACGACCCGGTCTTTCAGGTCGATGTCTGACGCAAGACACCTCGGTCGGCTCCCTCTCCCTCCGGGCGGTCCGACGTTTCGGGAGGGCTGGGGTGAGGGGCTTTTGACTTCAGGCTTGCCAGCGATTGGCTGCGCCGCTATTCCAGCATCTTGCTCAACAACCAGCTCCCCGCCGGCCCCGGCGGATAAAGCCGCGACCACAAAGCATCAACAAACACCGGCTTAGGCCAGCCACGCACCTTCAATTCCACCAGCAAATCATTGCCAAAGCGCTGCGCCAGCCAACGTGGCAGCGGCGCCCAGCCAAAGCCTTTCTCAGCCATTTCCAGCAACATCAAATAACTCGGTGCCGACCACACCCGACCTTTGCCACGACTGTCATACGGATTGACGATCGTCGCCAGACGCAGCTCGCGGTGCTGCTCCAGCACATGCTGATCAATGTGATCAAGCTTCGCCAGCGGATGCTCACGACTGACGAACAAGGCAATTTCCGTGTGCTCGGCCACGGTCGAGGTGACCAGATCCGGCGGGTAGCTCTCCTGCATTTCGGCGAACGCCAGATGCGCACGACCACGCTGGACCAATTCGATCAGGTCATCACATTCGGCAATCAAACATTCCAGCTCCAGATCCGGATAACGCTGCTCAAACCCGACCAACGCCGCTTCAAAACGGTCCGACTGATAGGTGTCGGAAATCGCCACGGTCAGCTTCGGTTCGACGCCTTGGGAAAGTTGCCGCGCAGTCATCTCGAGGCGACTGCTGGCCGCCAGAATCGCCTCGGCGCGTTGCAGCATCACATGTCCGGCCGGGGTCAGGGTCGGTTTGCGACTGCTGCGATCGAACAACAGCAGATCCAGATCGATCTCCAGACTGGCCACCGCCGCGCTGATGGTCGATTGGCTGCGCCCGAGCTTGCGCGCCGCTGCCGAAAACGAACCTTGCGTGGCAGCCTGGACAAACGCCAACAGCACTTCTTGCGAGATCATCAACTATCGCCTTGATCGATGGTTACTGGTTATGAAGTATCGATGCGAGCATAGATCATGGCAACCATCTTCACTCAAGGACTCAGGCCATGACTGCCAACAAATCCATCACTGAACGTATTTTCCAGGCCATCGGTTTCGAACTGCTGGCGATTCTGATCTGCACCCCGTTGCTGGCGTGGATCATGCAAAAACCGATGCTTGAAATGGGCGCGGTGACGGTGTTGATCGCCCTGTTGGCGCTGGGTTGGAACGTGGTGTTCAACCGCTTCTTCGATCGCCTGCTGGCGCGTATGAACGTTGCGCACAACGCCTGGGTACGGGTGGTGCACGCGCTGCTGTTCGAGGGTGGTTTGATCGTGATGGGCGTGCCGTTGATTGCCTGGTGGCTGTCGGTCAGCCTGTGGCAGGCGTTTTTGCTCGACATCGGCGTGTTGCTGTTTTTCCTGCCGTACACCTACGTGTATCACTGGGGCTATGACGTAGTGCGCGAGCGCTTCATGACCCGCAATGCCTGCCAGAACTAACCTCGTTCCCCGTGTAGGAGCTGCCGAAGGCTGCGATCTTTTGATCTTGTCTTTAAAAACAATATCAAAAGATCGCAGCCTTCGGCAGCTCCTACCAGGGAAAGTGTTTCAGCGTTGGTTAGAGGAACATGCCGCCGGATGCCTCAACCCGCTGGCCATTGATCCACTGTCCACCCGGCGACAGCAACAACGCCAATGCCCCGCCAATATCATCCGGCTGACCGGCACGACCCAGCGCGGTGTTGTCGGCGACCATCGCATTCACCGCCGCATTGTCGCGAACGGCGCCGCCGCCAAAGTCGGTTTCAATGGCACCTGGCGCCAGAATGTTCACACCGATTTGCCGTGCGCCCAGCTCTTTGGCCTGATAGCGGGTCAGCACTTCCATTGCACCCTTCATCGCCGCATAAGCGCCGTAACCCGGTAGGCTGAAACGGGTCAGGCCGCTGGAAATATTGATGATGCGCCCGCCGTCGTTAATCAGTGGCAGCAACTGCTGGGTCAGGAAGAACGGCCCTTTCAACTGGATGTTCATCAGCAGATCGAACTGCTCCGGCGTGGTTTCGGCGAACAGCGCGTGCACGCCAATTCCGGCATTGTTGATCAGGAAATCAAAGCGCTGACGTTTGAAGGTTTCCTGCAACGCGTGCTCAACCTGCGCACCGAAACCGGCAAAACTCTCGCTGCGGCTGACATCCAGTTGCAGCATCACGGCTTTGCCGCCGAATTTTTCCAGTTCAAGCACCAGCGCCTGGGCTTCATCGGCGCGGCTGTTGTAGGTGCCGATGATGTCGATGCTTTGGGCGGCGAGGTGCAGGGCGGCGTTTTTGCCCAGGCCACGACTGGCGCCGGTGATCAATGCGATTTTGCGGTTCATGGTTTTTCCTCGATTGCCGTGAGTGATCAGGTGATGGATCAAAGTTTATTTATCCGTCCTGTGGTGATAAACAGACTGAAACCGGAATCACTGATCGGCTCAGCCGAACAATCCACAGGTGCCCCATGAACAAACTGGAACTGCTGCGCACCTTCGTGCGGGTCAGTGAACTGTCGAGTTTCACCCTCGCTGGCGAGAACCTCGGACTGCCCCGCTCAACGGTGTCCGAACACGTGCAAGCGCTGGAAGCCCTGCTCGGCACACGCCTGCTGCAACGCACCACGCGCAAAGTACAGGCAACGCAGGACGGTCTGGTGCTGTACGAACGCAGCAAGGATCTGCTCTCGCATATGGACGAGATCGAAGGCTTGTTCCGTCAGGACGAGGCCTCGCTGACCGGGCGCATTCGGGTCGACATGCCGAACATTCTCGCGCGGCGCCTGATCATGCCGCGCCTGCCGCAGTTCATGGATCGCCACCCGAATCTTGAGCTGGAAATCAGCAGCACCGACCGTCGGGTCGATCTGCTCAGCGAAGGGTTCGACTGCGTGGTGAGGATTGGCGCGCAGCCGGATCAATCGGTGGTCGCGCGACATCTTGGTGACTTCCCCATGGTCAATTGCGCCAGCCCCGCGTACCTCGAGCGCTACGGTGTGCCGCAGTCGCTGGAAGATCTCGCGCAGCATCGACTGGTGCATTACGTCGGCGTGCTGGGCTCGCGTTCGGAAGGCTTTGTGTACGAGGAGGGCGGGCAGGTTAAACGCTTGCCGATGGCTGGCAGCATTACGGTCAACAGCACTGATGCTTATGAGTCGGCGTGCCTGGGCGGATTTGGTCTGACGCAGGTGCCGCGCACCGGCATGCAACCGCATCTGGAAAACGGTGAACTGGTCACTGTGCTGCCGCAATTCACCGCGCCGGCGATGGGCATTTCATTGCTGTATGCCAGGCAGCGACACCTACCTTTGCGAGTGCGCGTGTTCATGGATTGGCTCGGCGATCTGATTCGCTCCGCGCTCTAACCAACACCACACATCCAAATGTAGGAGCTGCCGGAGGCTGCGATCTTTTGATTTTGCTTTCTAAAAACAAGATCAAAAGATCGCAGCCTCCGGCAGCTCCTACACGGGAGTTGTGGAGGGTCAGAAAATCTGGGTGAACAGCCAATAGAGGCTGCCTGACAACAGGATCGCCGCCGGTAGGGTCAGCACCCACGCCATCAACAGATTACGGATGGTCTTCATCTGCAACCCACCACCGTTGGCAACCATGGTTCCGGCTACACCGGATGACAACACATGTGTCGTCGAAACGGGCAAACCGAACATGTCCGCCGCGCCAATGGTCAACATCGCCACGGTTTCCGCCGACGCACCTTGCGCATAGGTCAGGTGGGTCTTGCCGATTTTCTCGCCGACCGTCACCACAATCCGCTTCCAGCCGACCATGGTGCCGAGCCCCAGCGCGATGGCCACGGCGATCTTCACCCACAGCGGAATAAACCGTGTGGCGTTGTCGATCTGTTGCTTGAACAGTTGCAGCTTGCTGCTGGTGTCAGCGTCGAAATTGCCGACCTTGTTCTTGTCCATCAGGCGAATGCTTTCGCTGGCCAGGTACATGTCGTTACGCACGTTGCCCATGGCTTCGGCCGGAACTTTTGCCAGCGAGCCGTAGCCCCTGACTTCTTCGCCAATGTGCCCGGTGAGGGCGGCGAGGGCGGGAATCAGTTGTGGCGTGGCGTCCTTGCTGCGCACGTAATCGGAGAGCACCGCATGCGGATCGGCGGGCGTCGGCAGCGGCGCACTTTTTACCAGCGCTTGCTGGGTGACTTGCGCCACGGCGGCAAACTGCAACGACTGTTCTTCCGGCATGGTGCGATTCAAGGCATAGGCCATCGGCAGCGTGCCGACCAGAATCAACATGATCAGGCCCATGCCTTTCTGCCCGTCGTTGGAGCCGTGAGCGAAGGACACACCGGTGCAGGTCAGAATCAGCAAACCGCGAATCCACCATGGCGGCGGGGTGTTGCCTTCAGGTGCCTTGTACAGCGAACGATTCTTCACGAATGCGCGCAGCGCCAGCAGCAACAGTGCCGCACAACCGAAACCCACCAACGGCGAGAGCAGCAACGCATAACCGATTTTGGTTGCCTGCGCCCAATCGACACCGCTGGTGCCGTCGCGGCCATGCATCAAGGCATTGGCCACACCGACACCGATGATCGAGCCGATCAGCGTGTGCGATGACGACGCCGGTAAACCCAGCCACCAGGTGCCGAGGTTCCACAGGATCGCCGCAATCAGCAGAGCAAAGATCATCGAGAAACCGGCGGACGAACCGACCTGCAGAATCAACTCCACCGGTAGCAAAGCAATGATGCCGAACGCCACCGCGCCGCTCGAAAGCAGTACACCGAGGAAGTTGAAGAACCCCGACCAGACCACGGCAACATTCGGTGGCAGCGAGTGGGTGTAGATTACCGTCGCGACCGCATTGGCGGTGTCGTGGAAACCGTTGACGAACTCAAAACCCAGCGCAATCAGCAGCGCCACACCGAGCAACAGGAACGGCGTCCAGGTGGTGACCACCGTGCCGAGTTCGTGCATGTCGTGCATCAGGCTGTAGGCGGTGAAGAGCATCCCCATCGCCAACACCGCAAAAAAGATCACGTAGGTAAACGGACCGGTTTTTCTATCAAGGGCCGGCCTGCCGCTGGCGGCGGACGCGGGGCTGGCGGTCAGGGAGGGAGTAGCCATGAGAGGACAATCCTGAGCGAGGGAAGGAATGTCGCCCATGATCGTTGCAGAATGTTACAGAGTGACTGCGCCAGATCAGTGTTTGGCTGAATACCCCAACCATTGATCTGGAGGCAAAATCAAAAGATCGCAGCCTTCGGCAGCTCCTACAGGGGGAACTCATTCCAAGGTAGGAGCTGCCGAAGGCTGCGATCTTTGCTCTTAGTAATCCCCGCGCTTGCGAAACGCCCAACGCCCGGCAATCACGGTAAACGTCGCCACCAGCGCGACCAAAATCCAGAACCCTTGCGGATCCTGCGACAACGGCACCCCGCCCACATTCATCCCGAAAAAACCGGCGATGATGTTGATCGGCAACGCGAGCACCGTGACCACCGTCAGAGTGAACAGCGTGCGGTTGCTCTGTTCGTTGAGGTTGGCGGCGATCTCTTCCTGGAGCAATTTGATCCGCTCGCCGAGGGCGGTGAGGTCGTTGATGATCAGCGCAAACTCCTCGGTGGACTTGCGCAGTTCCTTGACGTCCTCCTTCTGCAACCAGGGCGGCGGCCGATTAAGCAGGCGTAATAGCGAACCCGGCTCCAGCGCCAGCAGCCGTTGCAAACGCACCAGCACTCGGCGGTTGGCACCGAGTTCGGCACGGTTGGTCGACAGCCGCGAGGAGAGCAATTCGTCCTCGACCTGATCAACACTAAGGCTGGTTTTGCGCACGATCTGCGTCAGCACTTCACCCTGATCACGGAGCAGATGCACAAGCAGTTCCGAGGGCGAACGAAAGCGTTCGCCGGCCTTCACCGATGAGCGCAATTTGTCCACCGAGTGCAGCGGTTGCAGACGTGCACTGACGATCAGTTTGCTGCGCACACAAACCCACAACGTCGACACGTCCGAAGAAACCATGCTGCTCAGGTTGAACACTACATCGTTGACCACCGCCAGCAACGCCGAATCGACATGCTCGATACGCGTCGAGCGCGAGCCTTCGTGCAGCGCCTCGAAAAACTCTTCAGGCAATTGCAGATGACTTTTCATCCAGCGCTCGCACGCCGCGTGGGCCAGGTTCAGGTGTAGCCAGAGGAATTCAGCGTTTTCATTGTCGTCCTGCAAGCAGCGCAACGCCGTCGCCGAGTCGACTTCTCGGCCACGCTCGCCGGGCAGGAAACGAAAGCCGTAGAGCAGACCAAACAGATCAGGATCGCGATGGCTGATATCGAGGCTGTGGTTCATGAAGGCTCGCTGCGAGGAGGGGGCGTCGGTCGCGCAAATGGCAGGTTCACTGAGCCGCATCATCGCAATGTCACATGACGTTTGTGTGACAGCAAAATGACGTCAAATCAGCGACTTACCGACGGTCGGATTTTCTTCAAGAAGCGCTCTGGCGCGCCGATCACAGGTGCGTTAGGTTGCGCGCCATTGGCCATGAGCCAAGGCTCGCCGACATGGATGTCCGGCAAAATTTCACGCCTTACCGGGCGTGCCTCATCCTTGTCCTGAGTATCTTTAGATGCTGCAAAAATCCCTGAGAGCGCAAATTCTCGCCCTGTTGAGCGGCAGCCTGCTGGCGGTGCTGTTGATTGCGCTGGCCTGTTTTCATTTCCTGTCCAACGGCGTGCAAAGCTACAGCCAGTTGATCGCCGGACCCCTGCACACCTCGCAACTGATTGACGAAGCCAACCTGCAATTCAAGGTGCAGGTGCAGGAGTGGAAAAACGTTTTGCTGCGCGGCAAGCAACCGGCGGATCTGGCCAAATATTGGGGCCAGTTCGAAGACCGTCAGCGCGATGTGCAGAACATCCTCGGTGAACTGGCCAGCCAGAAAGGCATTGAGCCGAGCCTGAAAAGCCGCATCGAACGTTTGCGTGATGAGCATCGTCAACTCGGTTCCGCTTACCAGAAGGGCCGCGACGCCTACGTGGCGGCCGGTGGTGATCCGACGGCGGGTGACGCGGCGGTCAAAGGCGTCGACCGCGCCGCCAGCGATCAGATGAGCGAGCTGGTCGCCGAGTTGCGCAAGCAGGGTAGCGCGCAGTCGGCGCTGATCAGTGCCGAGGCTGATCGCACCGTGTGGCTGGGTCTATTGGTGATGCTCGCGTCGGGTCTGCTGATCGGCTTGTTGAGCCTGTGGCTGGTCAACCGCAACCTGGTCGAGCCGATTCGCAAACTCATCGATTACGTCACCCAATTGAGTCGCGGCAAACTGGCCGAACGTGTGGTCAGTGAGCGTCAGGATGAGCTGGGCAACCTCGCCGCAGCGGCCAACACCCTGCGCGATTTCCTCGCCGATACCTTCACCCGTTTGCAACGCAGTGCGTCGGATCTGGACAGCGCCAGCGGTGAGCTGAACGCCATCGCCACGACCATGGCCGGCGGCACCAACGAGCAGTTCAACCGCACCGATCAGGTGGCCACGGCGATGAACGAAATGTCCGCCACTGCGCAGGAAGTGGCCCGCCACGCCGCTGATGCTGCGCGTGCTGCCGACGATGCTGACCAGTCCGCCCAACAGGGTGAGAAGGTCATGCAGAGCACCATCCATTCGATCACGCAGATGCGCGGTGAAATCGCCAATACCGCGACCGTCATTCGTCGTCTGGAAGCTGATAGCGGCCGTATCGGCAAGGTGCTGGAAGTGATTCGCGGCATCGCCGAGCAGACCAACCTGCTGGCGCTCAACGCCGCGATTGAAGCGGCGCGCGCCGGTGAAGCCGGGCGTGGTTTTGCGGTGGTTGCCGATGAAGTGCGCAACCTCGCACAACGCACCGCCGAGTCGATCATCGAGATCAACCAGATCATCCAGAGCGTGCAGACCGGTGCGGTGGACGCGGCGCAAGCCATCGACAGCGGCCAGACGCGCAGTGACGAAAGCGTTGAACAGGTGACCCAGGCCGGCGCGATGCTGGAGCGTATCACTCACGCGGTGGAAGCGATCCGCGACATGAACCGTCAGATCGCCACCGCTGCCGAAGAGCAGACCTCGGTGGCCGAGGACATCTCGCGCAACCTCACCGAAATCACTTCGATCGCCAGCACCAACCTCGACAACGTGCAGCGCACCGAAAGCGCCAGCCAGAACCTGCATGGCCTGTCCGGGCAACTGAACGAAGTCACCGCGCGCCTGAGCGCCTGACGCCATCGACTGTGTACCGGTTCGGATACCGAGTCGGTACACAGTCGATCTCAAATTGATGCGGCCAGTGTCGATGACCGGTTATCTATAACCGGCATTGGAGCCTTTCCATGGTCAGCATCACTTCTGTTTCGATTAATCAGACCGTCACGACACCCACCAGCAAAACCGCAATCAGCGACGTCGGTGACGATACCTCAAGCACGGCAGCCGCCAGCACTGGCGTGAAAGCGGACACCAGCAAAGTGGCTGCGGGCGGTGGTGCGGCACCGGCGGGTGACAGCGATTCCAGCAGTGAAGAATCGGATTCGGTGAAGGAACTGCGCAAGCAGATTGCCGAGTTGCAGAAGCAATTGCAGGAGGAGCAGCAAGCGCTGCAAGCGGCGCAGGCGAAGCAGGAAAGTTCTGATGCCAAGGCTGCCGAAGTAGCCGCCGCACAGGCGCAGATCACCGCTACCTCGGCTTCCCTGTCTACCGCCACAGCCTCGCTGTTGCAGGCCTTGCAGGATTCTGACTCGAGCACCTCGGGTTCGCTGGTCAGCACCTCGGCGTGATGCCTTTTCCCTCACCCTAACCCTCTCCCAAAGGGAGAGGGGACTGACCGTGGTGACTATTCGAGTTACGCCGACCTGAAATATCGAGGCGCACTCAGGTCTTTGGTGTTTTCTTGTCGGCTGCAAGATTGCGAGTCGAACTCAGGTCTTGAATAACCCCCGATCGGCTCCCTTTCCCCTCACCCTAGCCCTCTCCCAGAGGGAGAGGGGACTGACCGTGGTGACTATTTGAGCTACGCCGACCTGAAATATCGAGGTGCACTCAGGTCTTTGGTGTTTCCTTGTCGGCTGCAAGATTGCGAGTCGAACTCAGGCCTTGAATAGCCCCCGATCTGCTCCCTTTCCCCCTCGCCCCCCCTGGGGGAGAGGGCTGGGGTGAGGGGGAGAAAATCTCACTGACAACACATCAATCAAGCCAAACACCAGACACAAAAAAGCCGCACGATCTTTCAATCGTGCGGCTTTTGATAGTGCGTTCAATCAAGTGTCTTGCTTGTTGCTCAACACCTTGCCAGTGGTGGCGTCGAAGTCGACATCCCATTCAGTGCCATCGGCCAAACGCAGTTCTACTTCATACTCATAACCATTGAAGTGGTTATCCAGGTCGGTGTCAGTAATAGTCGCACCCGGGTGCAGTTTCAGCGCTTCTGCGTTCATCGATTCCAGCGACTTGATCTTGCCCGACTTGACCAGTTCAGGAATCTGGTCAACGCGAACATCAGCCTGGGCCAAGCCAGCGGTAAGAGTCAGGGCAGCGGCAGTAAACAGGGCAGTCAAAGTTTTCATCTGTTCGTTCCTTGGGGTGATTCGTTTAAGTGGCCTCAGATTAACCGGCGCAACTTAACTCACCCTTAAAACCCCGAACCCAAACAAAACGGGCAAGCCATGCACCTGCACAGATCCTGTGGGAGCGTGGCTTGCCCGCGATGATTCAGATCAGAAACCGTTGTTCTTCAACACCTGATCAACAGTGCCAGCCGCCGGGCGTTTGTAGAACTTCAACAGTTCGCTGGCACGGTTGGTGAAGATGCCGTCGACACCGGCCGCCATGACTTTCTCGAAGTCCACCGGCTCGTCGACGGTGTAGACGTGCACCAGCATGCCCTGGTCGTGGGTGTACTGGTTCATCCATGGTTGCACCAGATCCGAATAGCTCTGGTCGCCGCCCTTGGTCAACTTCGCCGAAGGGCCGGTGCCGATTGCACCTTGGGCCTTGGCGTAATCCACCCATTGCTTGAATTCGGCTTCAGACTTCGGCTCTTGTTTACCGTAGAAAACGTTTTTGTCTTTCTCGCCGGATTCGGCAAAAGTCACTTTCGATTTCGGCTCGATGCTGCCCTCACCGACCCACAACAGGAGAATCTTCGGTACTTGCGGCATTTCTTTTTGCAGCAGTTCGAGGCTGTTTTTCTCGAACGTTTGCAGAATCACTTTGCCTTTGCCCTGACCAACGCCCAGTGCGCTCTTCGCTAGTTTCGAACCGGCCGGGCTCAGCCAGCCACGATCCTGCAGTTTTTCCTTGAGGTCTTTCTCGATCCCGGGAAACAGTTGCGGCTCTTTGGTCTCGATGTACAGGCCAGGCTTGTGTTGCGGATTGGCCTGGGCGATGTCGATGATTTCATCGAGGGTCAGAATTTTCAGCCCGACGTAGGACGGGCGCGCGCGATCCGGGTACTTGGTGTTGAACCAGCTGCCGGCGTCGAGGGTTTTCAGTTCGGCCATGGTGAACGCGGTGGCCGAGGCGTCCTTGCGCTCCGGAAACTTGCTGGCGACGTCGGTGGTGCGTTGCAGATTGTCGTCGTGCAGGGCGAACAACACGCCGTCCTTGCTGCGCTGCAAGTCCATTTCCAGGTAATCGGCGCCCAAGTCGCGAGCCAGTTTGTAGGACGCCGCCGTGGATTCGGGTGCATCGAAAGACGCGCCACGGTGAGCGATCACCGCCGGGTGCGGGATGCCGTTGGCGGCAGCGACCGCATCGGGATCGCTGTGGCTGGCGGCGTGCGCCTGACCGAGGCCGAGCAGCAGGCTCAGGACCAGGGCGCTTTTGGTGAAAGTAGCGGGCATGTTCGAGTTCCTTTCGCAGGGCATTTTCAAAGACGTATCTTTTAGCAACTGAATCGATTGCGTGCTATCGCAGGACCGACATAAACGTATTAAAAGCGATTTTTTCCTGCACTTTTGTGGCGCTGTTTGCAGTACGCTTGCCCACGGCAGACGCTCCGGCAGAGGGCGCGCCGCTCAGTTGCCCTGCGTGTAAACCATCGATCATCTTTCGTGAGGTTTACCATGCGCATCACCTCCCAACTCATCTGCCAGGCTGCCGACGATCTCAAGGGGTTTGTCGGCCTCAACCGCAAAACCGGTCAGTACATCGTGCGCTTCAGCGAAGATTCGTTCGGCATGGACGTGGCCGATGACGGCATTATTCCTGTGAATGAATTCGTCTGGGCGCCGGCGACAGCGCAGACCATGACGCTTAAACGCGAGTTGATTCAGTTGTTGCTGGATCAGCATATCGATGACCGGATCAACATCACCGAGCCGTTGCGGGTGTATATGAGCAAGGTTGAAGTGCCGGAGATTGAGGCGGTGCGGAGTCTAGTGCGCGGCTGAGATTATTTGTGACAGTGCGGGCCTCTTCGCGAGCAGGCTCGCTCCCACATTGGATCTGCGTCGATCACAAATCTACTGTGGGAGCGAGCTTGCTCGCGAAGGCGGCCGAAAATATGACCCTGCAATTACTGGCTGAACCGATACTCACGCTCAACGCGACACACTCGCGTATGAAACGCCGAATACCATTCGGAGCGCCCACGCTCCTGAATCACCCGATGCTCAGGATGCTGCCGCCACGCCAGAATCGCCGCTTCGCTCTCCCAATACGACACCGTAATCCCGGCGCCATCCGCCCCCCGAACCGACTCCACACCAAGAAACCCCGGCTGCTCACTGACCAACGCAGCCATGCGCTCAGCCGCCTCGGCATACCCATTGTCACCCTCGGTGCGAGTCGACGTAAAAATCACTGCAAAGCAGGCAGTCATCAACGTGCCTCCCCACAAGCTTCAACAAACGCGCGCACCAGCGGCGGCATCTGCCCTTTGAGCGCGGCACGTTCCGGCTGAAACAACGTCGCGACAAAGAACCGCTGATCCTTGAGTTCAATCGCGCGCAAATCTCCCGACGAATCATGACCCACGGCGTGTAGCCGATCGTTCAATAGTTCCCGTTCGAACAGCGGATTCACACCGAAGCGGCAGCGATAACCTTCACGAATCTCAGACGTTTCGTACGCTTTGGCGATCAACGAACCGGGCACCAGGTGAATACTGTCCACCGCCTCGACCAGCGAACAGGTCAACGGCGTGAGTACCGCGCGCTCGGAGTCGGGCGATGTTTCACCATGTTCCGCATCGACCCAGCCCATTACGTTGCGGGAAAATTCCAGCACCGCATGCTGAAAACCGCCGCAGGTGCCGAGGAAAGGGCGCTGCTGTTCGCGGGCAAAGCGGATCGCGCGCAGTGCGCCGGCTTCACTTTTGTAGGGACTGGCGGGGACGCACCAGAAACCGTCGAACCGATCGAGCGGTGTATCGGCGTGGATCTGCACGGTGGACAACCATTCGAATTGCACGTCCCGGTTGAGGTGTTCGGCGACCAGCCCGAGGGCGACGGGAATGGCTTGGTGAGCGGTGACTTGCGGGTCGTAGTCGCCGATCAGGGCGATACGGACGGCGCTGTTTTCCATGGGAATTCCCTGCGCTTGTTGATTGATGGCACTCACTATAGATTGGCGTTCACGCACTCAATATGGGCGTTTACCCAAGTGATCAATGCAGCGACGCACTATCAGCTCGATTATCCCGATCTGGCCCTGATTCTTGCCTTGGTGCGCGGCGGCTCTCTGGCCCGGGCCTCGCAGTTGCTGAAGGTCGATGTGTCGACAGTGTTCCGCGCCGTGCGCCGTCTCGAAGCCGCACTGGGCCAGCAACTGTTTGAAAAAAGCCGCGCCGGCTATTTACCGACAACTCTCGCACAAACACTGGCCGAGCAAGCCGAACGCGCCGAACAGGCACTGGACGCCGCGCGTATTGGTGTAGAGCAGGGCGGCGAAGTGGTCAGCGGCACAGTGCGCCTGACCTGCACCGATTCGGTGTTGCAAGGCTTGCTGCTGCCGGCGCTGGCGCAGTTCATGCCCAATTACCCGGCACTGACCATTGAGCTAAGCACCTCCAACGATTTCGCCAACCTCAGTCGCCGCGATGCCGACATCGCCCTGCGCCTGACGCGTACACCGCCCGAGCATCTGGTCGGACGGCAACTGGCGAAGATTTCCTACCGGGTCTGCGCCAGTTCGCGTTATCTGCAAAATGTCGATGCGGCGGATCTGGCGGCGCTGACGTGGATCGCCCCGGACGACTTTCTACCCGATCACCCGACGATTGCGTGGCGTCGCCAACACCTGCCCGGCGTCACCCCGGGTTATCGCTGCAACAGCATGTTGTCGGTGACGGAGCTGGTTCGCGCGGGCCTCGGCGTTGCAGCATTACCGGACTTTCTGATTACCGAGGGTGTGCAGGCGTTAAGCGAGCCGCTGCACGGTTACGACACCGCGCTGTGGCTGCTGACCCGCCCGGATTGCCGGGCGTTGCGTTCGGTGGTGACGTTGTTCGATGAGTTGGGGCGAGCGCTGCGTTTGCCGTGATCAGCGCTGCGGGTTCTGGCGCATGTGATCGTGCAGCTCGCTGGTCAGGCTGGCGATGCGTTCGGTGAGCTTTTTGGTCATCTCGGTGAGGCGGGTGTTCTGCTCCAGCAGCTCAAGCAACTGCGCAGTGTTCTTCGCCGCTTGGGCCTGACGCTCGGTATTGGCCTGTGCCAGCGCTTCACGATGTTGCGCGTCGGCATCAGCTTGTGCCTTGTCGCGCGCGGCCTGGCGTGTTTGCGCGAGCAAAATCAGCGGCGCGGCGTAGGCCGATTGCAGGCTGAAGGCGAGGTTCAACAGGATGAACGGGTAAACGTCGAAGGTGGTCACGCCAAACACATTGAGGCAGACCCACAACAGCACAATCAGGGTTTGCGCACCGAGGAACATCGGCGTACCGAAGAACCGCGCAAACGCCTCGGCGCGCAGGGCGAACGTGTCGTTGCCGAAGGTGGTGTTGAGGTGGGCATGGCGGCGGTGGAAGCGCAGGTGATCGACGGGGACTGCTTCAGGTGTTGCGGGTTTTTCAGTGGTCATGATGCACTCGGCAGGGCGTGGGGCGTTTAGTCACTATAGCCCTGCGTTGTGGCGACCGGACCCTTCGCGAGCAAGCTCGCTCCCACAGGATCAGCAGTCGGCACACAAAAATGGTGGTCGACTCAATCTCTGTGGGAGCGAGCCTGCTCGCGAAGGTCGCGCCTCGGTCTACTGACCCTGCATCGATTACCCCGGCACCCGCTCATTGGCAAACATACTCACCGCATCCACCGCCTCACTGGCGCCATCACGAATCTGCAGAATCACCGTGCCCGCCTGATTCGCCAACTCGACCCCTTCAGCCGCGCGACCCCGGGTGCCTTCCATGCTCTTGATGGCCTGCCGGGTCTCGTTCTGGATCAAACCGATCATGTTGGAGATCTCTGCCGTCGAACCACTGGTTCGAGCCGCCAATTGCCGCACTTCGTCAGCGACCACGGCAAACCCGCGCCCCTGTTCACCGGCGCGCGCGGCTTCAATCGCGGCGTTGAGCGCCAGCAGATTGGTCTGGTCGGCAATCGCGCGTATGGTGTTGACGATGGCGGTGATCTGCTCGGAGCGTTCACCCAGTTGTGCAATCAGCGTTGAGGATTCGGCAATGTCTTCGGCGATCTCGCGCATTTCGCTGGCGGCTTGCTGGATCACCTGCGTACCTTGCTCGGCGACTTTTCGCGTCGCTACCGAGATGTGATACGCCGCGCTGGCACTGCGCGCGTCCTGCTCGTGTTGCTCGACGCGGGAAGTCACGTCTGAGGCGAATTTCACTACTTTGCACAAGCGTCCGGCAGCGTCGTAGACCGGGTTGTAGTTGGCTTCGAGCCACACCGTTTGCCCGCGTTTATCCACGCGTTCGAACTGACCCTGGAAAAGCTCGCCCTGATTCAAACGCCGCCAGAAATCCTCATAGGCGCTGCTGTTGACCAGTGCCGGTGTGCAGAACAAACGGTGATGTTTACCTTTCAGCTCGGCGAGGGTGTAACCCATGCGCGTCAGAAAATTCTGATTGGCTGTGAGAATACTGCCGTCGAGATTGAACTCGATGACCGCCATTGCTCGGTCAATCGCTTGCAACTTGGCATTGGCCTCACTTTCCTGCTGCACCTTGGCGGTCACGTCCATGGCGTACTTGACCACTTTCACAACGCGTCCCGACGCATCTTTGATCGGGTTGTAACTGGCTTCGAGCCAGATCGGCTGGCCCTTGCTGTCGACCCGTTCAAACGTACCGGACTGGAACTGGCCGTTTTTCAGGCGTGACCACAAATCCGTGTATTGAGCACTGCGGCCGAATTCCGGTGTGCAAAAACGCCGATGCGGTTGGCCGATCGCTTGTTCGGCGGTGTAATCCATGGTCTTGAGAAAGTTGTCATTGGCGCGCAGCACCACGCCATCGAGGTCGAACTCGATCACCGCCATCGAGCGATTGATCGCATCAAGCAGGCCGGCTTGTTCAGTGAGGATGCGCTGAAGGTCATCGATGACGGATTTGTGGCGATTGAAGAACATGTTCGCACTACTCTGGAATTGGGGAGGATCGAGGATTCAGTCCCTATTTCCGCGCCGGCAGACCGAATGCGCGGGCGGCATTCGGCAATGACTGCTCAGTGCCAGTATTCCTTAGCTGGCAGATGGCTACTTATACAAAAATTCATAAACTTATACAAGAAAGTAATTGTTTGTAATTTTGTATAACTTTTTGGGGGTTGGCGTTGTCCGTCGCAGTCCTGCTCAGGGTAACGCTGATGGTGTTGAGGCCCTTGTGTTTAGCGGTGTAGAGCGCTTTATCGGCATCGTCCAGCCAATCGAGGGCATCCTTGTACAAGAATTGATGGCGAGCCAAACCGATACTAAGGCCCACTCGCAACTCTGGCACCTGCGGATGACAGCATGAATTCAATGGTTGACCCATCGCGCCATCAACCCTCCAGGCCTCATGCAGCGGCAACTGGCAGGGTCACGCAGAGCGGGTTACAGGAGAAGGGCGGATTAGAGTTGATAGCAGGCGAGAAACATTTCCAGTGCCGATTCGGCTACGGTGTTCTGCATCTCGACATCGAGGGCGGCTCGGCCCATCGACATCTGTGGCCAGAAACCAAAGGTTTTGAGCAACCCTTGGACCTGATGCGCGGCGAACTCCGGATCGACCGCTTTCAGCCTACCGTCCGCCTGCGCGGCGCGAATCCACACGGTCAGGCCTTCCTCACGCTCGCCCATTCGCTCCACCATATTCTGCGCGCGCTCCGGCGAATGAATGGTGGCGGCAATCGCCACCCGGGCCAGGGTCAGAAAATTTTCGTCAGCCATCAACTGCACCTTGGCCTGCAGCATCTGCCGTAATTGCTCGCGCAACGGCTGATCGCGGCTGTAGGTCACTGCTTGCTCGGCGCTGATTCGTGCCCACAACTGGTTGAGAATTTCGGCGAACAACTCCTCTTTGCTGGGGAAATGGTTGTACACCGTGCGCTTCGACACACCGGCAGTAGCCGCGATTTTGTCCATGCTGGTGATCTCGAAACCGTGGGCACGGAATTCGGCAATCGCCGCCTGAATAATGGCTTCGCGTTTACGGTCGGTGAGGCGCTGTGGAGCTGTCATGAGTACGCTTCGGCAGGGAAAAGATGAAATTACACTTGGCAGTTTACTTGTCATCCGCTTTGATGCAACCTAGAAACTACACCGAGCAGTGTAATGTTGCGTTAATCCTCGCAACTTAAAAAACAGAAGTTCGGCCTTTGCGTGCAGCTTTGGCCATTTATCGTCCCACCGTGGAAAAACCGTGAATTGCGCGGTTTTTCTGGAGTCATTCAGTCATGGCCAATCCAGTTTCGATCCCGGATAACACATCCACGCCTGAAGCCTCGCGGCAGAATCAGGGGCTGTTTCGCAACCATGCGCCCGTACAGCGCGAAGGTGTGCGCAAAATGCTGCGGATCATGTGGAACATGATTTTCCACAAACCGCGCAACACTCGGCCCGCAGCGCCGATCCCGGTGCAAGCATTGACTCGGGAAGAGCTGTTGGCAGCGCCCAACCACAGCGTCTATCGCCTCGGTCACTCGACCTTGCTGCTGAAGCTGCGCGACAAATTTTTCATCACCGACCCGGTCTTCGCCGAGCGCGCATCGCCGGTGCAGTGGGCCGGCCCGAAACGTTTCCACCAGCCACCGATCAGCATCGACCATTTGCCACCGATCGAAGCGGTAATCCTGTCGCACAACCATTACGACCACCTCGATTACCATGCCGTGCTCAGACTGGCTGCCAAGACCAACCTGTTCCTGACCCCGCTGGGCGTCGGCGATACCCTGATCAAATGGGGCATCGAAGCCAGCAAAGTCCGCCAATACGACTGGTGGCAGGGCGCAGAGATTGCCGGCATCCGCTTCGTCGCCACACCGTCACAGCACTTTTCCGGCCGTGGTCTGTTCGACGGCAACAGCACCCTGTGGGCATCGTGGGTGATGATCGACGGCGATACACGGATCTTCTTCAGCGGCGACAGCGGCTACTTCGATGGCTTTAAACGCATCGGCGAACAGTACGGCCCATTCGACCTGACCCTGATGGAAACCGGCGCCTACAACGTCGAATGGCCGCACGTGCACATGCAGCCCGAAGAAACCCTGCAAGCGCACATCGACCTCAAGGGCCGCTGGCTCTTCCCGATCCACAACGGCACCTTCGACCTCGCGATGCACGCCTGGCACGAACCGTTTGACCGCATTCTGGCACTGGCGTGGGAACGCAGTATTTCCATTACCACGCCACAGATGGGTGAGGCGTTTAACATCACTCAGCCGCAACGCGGTGAGGCGTGGTGGTTGGCGGTTGAAGGGGAGAGTGAGGCGGTGGTGCAGAGCGTCTGATAGCTCGCCCAGTTCGCCCCTTCGGGGGCGATTGTCTTACTCAGCCATCGCAAAATCCCCACGCCCCATCGCTTCCGACGACACGCCCTGAACACTCGCACTACGCCCCGGCGCAAACCCGGGAAAGAACACCAGCCCCCGCGCCTCGAACCTATACGCCAACGCCAGTCGCGCCGCATCCGCTACATCCTGCTGCGCTTCAAACCGTTGAATGTCTTCAACCGAAACCTCAGCCTCCCGCGATAGCTGTTCCACGCTCCAGCCCAGCATCGCTCGGGCCTGGACGCAGTGCGTCGGGGTGAACTGGAAAAGGGCAATGCGTTCGAGGATGTGGTTCATCGCAAGAGAGGCCATGGTGTGCTCCGGGCTCAAGAGTGCTGATTGAAAATGTACTGTGTTTTTGTACAGTTGTTTTCGGCCGGGATCAAACGCATTTTTTGATTTGCGCTAATTCGCCGCCTCCAACCAGACGGACGGTGCCTGCCCGAGGATCCGCCGGAACATCGTCGAGAACGCCGCCGGGCTCTCGTAACCGAAGTCCAGCGCGATACGCGTCACCGCTTCACCGGAGGCCAGTCGCGCCAGCGCCAGAACTACACACGCCTGCTGCCGCCATTGCCTGAAGCTCAATCCGGTCTGTTGCCGAAACATCCTGTTGAAGGTGCGCAAGCTTATGTGTAACTGCTCGGCCCAATGCTGTGGAGATTGATGGGCGTACGGCTGATGCAGAAAGTTCTGACACAGAGACAGGAGCTTTCCGTCAGTCGGTAGCGGAATGTGCAACGGCAGCGGCGCACTGCGCGTCAGCTCATGCAACAACAGGTCAATCAACACGCCATCGCGTCCGCCCAAGTCATAGGTCAGCGGTAACTCCACCGCCTCCATCAGCAAATGCCGCATCAACGGCGACACACTGATCACCTGACAGCGCTCCCCCAAATCCACTGCAGCGGGGTCGATGTACAAGCTGCGAGTGCTGACCCCAAGCATCAACACCTCATGCGCCACCCCCGACGGAATCCACACCGCCCGCTGCGGCGGTACCACCCAGTTGCCGTCATGGGTGCTGACTTGCATCACACCGGTCGCGCCGTACAACAATTGCGCCCGTCGATGTGTATGAAATGGCAACAACTGACCGTGGGAATAATCCGTACCGATCGCCACCACCGCGCGCGGCGTGTCATCCAGCAGATTGATCGAAACATTGCGCATCAGGCGTTTCCCAGTGGTTGGCGTAAACGCAAACATTATTGGCTGACTTGCTGAAGCAGGCCAAGCGCCACCGCTCTATCGTCGACCGCTCTCCCATTACGGACGCCTCGACATGTTCTATTTACTGCTGACCCTCTTCGGCTGCCTGACCGGCATCACTGCAGTCCTGTTCGGCTTCGGCGGCGGCTTCGTCGTGGTGCCGCTGCTGTATCGCCTGCTCACCGCCAGCCACGGCGCCGACGATCCGATCGGCCAATCGGCGATGCACATCGCCGTCGCCACCTCGACCTGCGTGATGATCTTCAACGCACTGATCGCCACCGACAAACATCGTCGCGCTGGCAATCTCATCCGCCATTACCTGTGGCCGTTGGGAGGGTTCATCGGAGTGGGTGCGGTCGTGGGTGCAATAGCGGCGGCGTGGGTTAGCGGCGACGTGATTCGCTATGCGTTCATCGGCTACCTCGGCGTGACCATTATCGATTGCCTGTTACGACGCGGATTCCTCACTCAAAATGCAGATGTCATCCCACGCCGACTTGGTGTTATGGAAAATTCTGTAGGTGGCGTAGGCATTGGCGCCATCGCGACGTTTCTCGGTGTAGGAGGCAGCGTCATGACCGTGCCGCTGTTGCGCCGTTGTGGATTGAGCATGTCGCAAGCGACGTCCATGGCCAATCCTTTAAGTGTGCCGGTGGCATTGGCCGGGACGCTGACGTACATGGCGTTGGCCGGGTTCAGTCAGGCAGAACTGGGGGCGTGGTTTATCGGGTATGTGGATCTGCTGGCGTTTGCGGTGCTGACGGTCGGCTCGCTCATCGGGATTCGATTGGCCGCACCATGGATTGGGCGGATCCCGGATCGGGTGCATGCGCGTGTGTACATCGGGCTGTTGCTGATGGTGATGATCAGCATGTGCTTGAGTTGAAAGCAACAGCGCTCGATTCCCTCGCGCAACCTCGACATAATCCGCAGCTTCTTTTGGCGGGCAGTTGCTCGTTTATTCAAGGATGAAGTGATGTTCCGAGGATTGTTACGCCTTTTCGCTGTTCTTTTTCTGATGGGGTTGTTTGTCTCGACTGCAACGTGGGCCGACAACGGCGCGCAGGTGTACACCGGCACCTTGGGTAAAGCGGCCATCGTCCTCGAAATAAACACTCGCACTGGAGACGGTCGTTACTTCTATAAGAAGTATCGCAAGGATCTGCCACTCGACGGTGCCCTGGACGGGGAAACACTGATGCTGGAAGAAGGTTCGCGGATGGAAGATTCGCGCCCGACCCTTCGTCTGCAGCCGACAACTCATGGTTGGTATGGCGAGTGGACGAGTACCGCTGGGAAAATCCTGAAGGTCGAGTTAGAACCAGCCGTCATCCCCGATGTACCCGACGATGCCTTGCCCTTTTTCACCACTCTTCACGACAAGTACCCTTACGAATATCTGCGACTGCAGGGCGTCACCCTCAAAAAAGGCAAGACCGACACCTTCATGGGCTACACGCTGCAGTGGTGGACCGAGCCGAAGACAGACACTTCTCTGTTCGAAGTGGTGACCGGTTACTCCCTCGAAGAGCGTCGACGTATCAACCAACAATTGATGGCGCGTTTGTGGGGCGAAGTGTTGTCGTCTTATGGCTGTTCTGGAAGTTATGCGCAGTGGAGCCAGCCACTGTGGATGTCGCCCACAGTGATGAGTGTGCGGATTTCATCGGACTATTACTGTGGCGGTGCCTATCCGGATCAAAGCCACGACGCGCTCAACATCGATACCAAGACAGGCAAGCTTCTGACCCTTGATGATGTTTTGTGGGTGGGGCAGGGCAAGCCGTTGCACTACGAGGAATATGAAGATTTCGCCGCGGGCTCACCCGGCTCTTCGACAGCGTGGTCGAACTACCGCAACACTGAACTGGCACCTTGGTTGGTCGCACAGTTGCTGAAACTCTACCCAAACGAAATGACCGTCACCCCCGAGGGTGAAAACGATTGCGGCTACGACGAGGATTATCCCTGGCATTATCCGGGTTGGTACTTCACGGAACAGGGCATCAAGCTCGAGCCATCATTTGCCCACGTCGCGGCGGTCTGCGGATTCGTGGACTGGAGCGTTCTGCCGTACACAATCGTCAAACAACATCCGGGCGGGATTGCACTGCAACTGCCTTGAGGTGGCGTTATCTTTCAAGCGCAGACTCTCGATTACCATGCGTAACCCCGCCATAATCGCCGCGAATTTATCCGCGCCGGCCCTCCAATGCCGGCGCGGCCTCCGCCTCTTTCAAGGAACGATCAATGCTCAAGGGACTGATGCGCCTGGCAACCTGCGCCGCTGTGCTGTTCTCGCTGCAATCCACCGCACACGCTGAAGACAACCGGATGGTGTTCACCGGCACGTTGGGCAAAATGCCGATCGTCTTCGAAGTCGATATTAGTGACCCGGGGCAAGTCACCGGTCGCTACTTCTATGAGAAGTTTCACCGCGATCTAGAGCTTAACGGCACCTATCAAAATGACATATTGCTGCTCACAGAGGGCAGTGATCGTATGGAGCCGAGCAAGCCGTTACCCACGCTGAAACTGCAACAGATTGATGGCGGCTGGAAGGGCGAATGGCAAAACCCCAAGGGCAAAAAGTTGCCCGTACTCGTCACTGATACGCCACTTCCCGAAGTGCCGGCGAATGCATTGCCCTACATCGCCAAGTTGCCCAAGAGCGAGCCCTACGAATATCTACGGCTTCAGGGATTGAAACTCAAACCTGGTAAAAAGCAGGACTTCATGGGCTACTCCCTGCAATGGTGGGAAGAGCCTGATACCAAGATGTCCATGTTCAGCATCGAATCCGGGATGCCAAAAGAAGATCTGCAACGGGTTAACCAGCAGTTGCTCGGGCGCTTGTGGGACGAGGCCATCAGTTACTACGGTTGCCAGTTGCGAGGTCGCGGTTACGCCGAATTCCTTCAGGACGTCACCCCGACATTTATCTCGCCCAGCGTCATCAGCCTGAACATCTCCACCAGCTACGACTGCGGCGGTGCGCACCCGGACTTCGGCGATTCACCACTTAACATCGATGTGAAAACCGGCCATCCGTTGTCGCTCGAAGACGTGCTCTGGGTGGGCGAGGGTCAGCCAATCCTTCACGCTGATCGCTACCGAGGTGGTGACCAGCCATTGACCGAGGCCGAAGACGCAGCACGCTCAAAGTACCAAAGCGAAGTCTTCAAGCCGTGGCTGATCAAACAACTCACCGCGCTGTATCCGGATGAAATGAAGAAACCGGCAGGCGGAGATGAAGACAGTTGCGACTTCACCAATGAAGATAACTGGAGCTATTCCAACTGGCACTTCACCGAAAAAGGTTTGTACATCGGCGCGTATTTCGCCCGCGTCGAGCGAGCCTGCGATTCACCCGACTGGTCGATCCTGCCGTACTCACTCGTCAAACAACACCCCGGCGCCGTCAACCTGCAACTGCCCCAGGGTTAACCGTCACTCCAGCCCCGGCGCTTCACGAATAATGAAGTGATCCAGATTCTCTATATTGGCATTGAAGACCTCGAAAGGCTTTTCGGGGTTCTTCTTGCCCGGCACCTGCTTCAACTCCGGCGTCACCCCATAGAAGAAACAGAACAACGCCTTGTCGCTATCCACCGCGTGCTTGATCTCTTCCAGAAACGCCTTGCGCTTGCGGTAGTTGTCGATCAGCTTCTTGTTCAGATAAACGCTGACCGGATACGGCTTCTTCTTACTGTCCTCGGGCTTCTTGAACCAGACCTTGTCCTCGAAATCGATGCGAAAACTGGCACTGTGGAAGTCCTCGATCTTCTTGATCCGCCCCCAGTAAATCAGCCCCTTGTTGTCCGTCAGATACTCGATCTTCTTGAAGAACGAACTGTACGGCGCCGAATGCTCACCGACCTTCAACGGCATCCGCTTAAGCAACTCCTTGTCCGCGAAGTTCGAAACAAAACACTCCACCGGATGCGCAAACACACTGGTCTTGTCCGGCGCCGACTCACGACTCGCCGACTCTTTACCACTGTCCACCGCCACCCGCACCGGATCATCGCGCAACACATCCGCCACCCCCGCTGGCGGGACAGGCTTGCGCACATACTCACGCCGGGTCAGCAACAACTCCGATGGGAAGTGCTCCTCACGCCCGTCATCCACCTCGCCATCCGCCGTCTCAACGCCAGACGCTGAAGCCTTCAAACTCACATACGGACAGCCCGCCACATGCTGCGTGGTAGGCAGATTCTTGAAGTGCGGCGTGCGCACGTAATTCACATTCTTGGCGTTGAACGTACCCAACTCGTTGGAAGCCTCGAACGCCGAACGACAGGCATCGTTGGGGCACTGGAAGTGTTCCTTCGCGGAGTCGAAGGCAACCGTCTCATCGAAATTGAGATCGCGAACATCATAGATCGACAACTTGTCGTCGAGGCTGAGGCAGTAGGCGAGATCGAATTTCATGGTGGGGCTCGGATCCTTGAGGAGAAGATGGCGCGTTAAGACGAGTAAACGAGTTAGGGGGAGCACGCCGATATTAAAGGCAACGCCTAGAAATAGTGGCTCATTGCTCTGTCATGTATTGAAACCCTTTTGGAGTTTGGCGACTATAGGAATTTTCCTACAGCCATAGACTACAAAGGGCGGCACTCGTGGTGATCAAAGCGGTCTCGAAGGAACGAATAGGCAGCGCGATGCTGGAGTTTGATCACAAATTTCGGAGTAGGCCTGAGTGGCAAAGCTGGGAAAAAAACCAATCGCATCGTTATGCCATTAACGCGGGTGGGGTCCTGTATCCAGCGAAGAAAATTGTCTCTTTGGCGACTGGCATTGCGGTAGGCGAGTTTTCGGGTGGGCATCCGACCAACAGTTACCTTAAGAAGCGAGGCTTCACTATTGTGGAGTTACCTCGTGAAGAAGGTGAGCTTGTGTTGCAGTTCACGCCAGGGGCTGTTTATGACCGAAAAACCGAAATCAATGGGCCGTTCGGTGGTAGTCGACAAAGCGGCATAGCAGCGTCAGCTATCTATCCCGTGATTTTTTTGTTCACTGGCGATAGCGGTGAGCAATATGGTTATGCCGACCGTTGTGAAGATGGCGTCTATTTTTACACCGGTGAAGGTCGACGAGGGGCGATGACTTTGACTCGTGGCAACCGCGCTATTGCTGAGCATGCTGTGGATGGCCGAGCACTGCATTTGTTTAAGTCACTCGGCAAAAGTAAAGGCTGCGCTTATGTGGGTGAGTTTTCTTGTGCTGATATGTTCACGCGGACTCAGCCGGATGTAAGTGGCCAGGATCGTGCGGCTATTGTGTTTCGACTAGTCCCAGTTGGTAATTCTGGCGGAACGATTGAGATTGGTGAAGAGGACGAGCATAAGGCTGACCTTCCCGAGTCTCTGGCTGCTGCGCGGCTGGTGGCGCTCGCTGCTTGTAAGCTTGCCAGTGATGGAGTCGGGCAATCCGCCCCGCGTAAGATTTATCAGCGTAGCCAGAAGGTCTCGTACTACGTATTGATGCGTGCTCAGGGAATATGTGAAAGCTGTGAACTGCCAGCTCCGTTCTTGAAGAAAGATGGCACACCCTATTTAGAACCGCATCATGTGAATAGGCTCTCCGATGGTGGTTTAGACCACCCACGTTATGTGGCAGCTGTATGTCCAAGTTGTCACCGGGAAATTCACTCTGGGGTGCATGGCGCATTGGTGAATCAGAGATTGAAGCTTCGGTTGGAAGCAATTGAAGGTTGAGTATTCCAATCACGGTTGTTCTTTTTCGCACCCATACGATCGCCGAGGGTGCCAACCCTCGGTCGATATTGAATGGCTGTCATGAACTCCTTGTGAAGAGTCGTGCGGCTCGCAAGCTCCTATAAACACGTCACCTAGCCATATAGCGCCTCGAGGATTGGAACGCCTGAACAACTCGTCGCCACCAAGTTCGAATCGTAGTTGCTCTCCGCTGCTGCTGATCATTTAACAGATAAGGCATATCCCTGAGCCGAATCCATCCCTCATCCTGCCAATGCAACAAACTCAAAGACATCTCCGGCCAATCCAACAAACTCAACATTGGCCGATTTGAATTTCCCGAATCCTGCGCATCGCGCAAGGTCGGCACTACCTCATTGGTCAGCCACTCACGCAACAACCGATTCCCCGGAACGTAGTGATACACCAACAGCGCATACACCCCAGACTCACTGAGCATCAACTGCTGTTCGGGTTCTCGAAAGTACTCAATCCACATGACACGGCGCTGATCGCTGTCTAGCTTATTGACCACCCGATCATTCAGATGGAAGCCCATCAAACGGCCAACATCCCGGGCGGAGAACCATGGCTGGTTTTCGAGTAGAAGGGCATGTAGAGAAAGATTGTGGCGAGAGAAGACTGTTACCGAGCATGGATCAGACATATCTATGACCTCTACGTTTTAGATTTTGAGAGGGCCTGACCCCAACGTAGAGCGGACTTAAGAAATCCCAACGAGCAGAGCAGTTACCACCGACGAATTACACGTCTGTGTCACTGACCAAGCTTTCCACGTTGGGCGTTTCTTAGGCACCTGCGATAGAGCTTAGTAGCGCTCGCAGCAAGCTTCAATGGGAAGTGACTGTAAGTGCTGTAGGAGATTGAACGCTGTGGCGTAGGCGCAAAAAAGGTTTACCTATCGCCCATAAAAAAGCCCCGATCTGATCGGGGCTTTTTGCTTTCTCGACTCGCCGACTCAAACCGCAATCGTCAAATCATGCCGAGCGAGACTATTAGTCCCAGCTCAACGCACCACCAGTTTGGTATTCGATCACGCGAGTCTCAAAGAAATTCTTCTCTTTCTTCAAGTCCATAATCTCGCTCATCCAAGGGAACGGATTCGTAGTCCCCGGATACTCTTCCTTCAAACCGATCTGCGACAAACGACGGTTAGCGATGAACTTCAGGTAGTCCTCCATCATCGCCGCATTCATACCCAACACCCCGCGAGGCATGGTGTCACGCGCGTATTCGATCTCCAGCTGCGTACCCTGCAGAATCATCTGGGTCGCTTCTTCCTTCATTTCGGCATCCCACAAGTGCGGGTTTTCGATTTTGATCTGGTTGATCACGTCGATGCCGAAGTTCAGGTGCATGGATTCGTCGCGCAGGATGTATTGGAACTGCTCGGCGACGCCGGTCATTTTGTTGCGGCGGCCCATGGAGAGGATTTGGGTGAAGCCGCAGTAGAAGAAGATGCCTTCCAGAACGCAGTAGTAGGCGATCAGGTTGCGCAGCAGTTCTTTGTCGGTGTCCGGGGTGCCGGTTTCGAACTTCGGATCGGAGATCGAGCGGGTGTACTTCAGGCCCCAAGCGGCTTTTTTAGCGACCGATGGGATCTCGTGGTACATGTTGAAGATTTCGCCTTCATCCATGGCCAGCGATTCGATGCAGTACTGGTAGGCGTGGGTGTGGATCGCCTCTTCGAAGGCCTGGCGCAGGATGTACTGGCGGCATTCCGGGTTGGTGATCAGGCGGTACACGGCCAGTACCAGGTTGTTGGCAACCAGGGAGTCGGCGGTGGAGAAGAAGCCGAGGTTGCGCATGACGATGCGGCGCTCGTCGTCGGTCAGGCCTTCCGGGTTTTTCCAGAGGGCGATGTCGGCGGTCATGTTGACTTCTTGCGGCATCCAGTGGTTTGCGCAACCGTCCAGGTACTTCTGCCAGGCCCAGTCGTACTTGAAAGGTACGAGTTGGTTGAGGTCGGCGCGGCAGTTGATCATGCGCTTTTCGTCAACGGCGACACGGGCGGAGGCGCCTTCGAGTTCGGCGAGGCCTTCGGCGACGTCGAGGGAGTTCAGTGCAGCCTTGGCGCGGGCAACAGCGGCGGAGTCGTCGGCGGTCACGGCGCGGGCTTCCAGCGCTGCGGCGCCGCCGGCGTTGTCGAGGCGGTCCATGTTGGCTTCAGTAGCGTGGCCGGCGTTGGCGCCTTTCACGGTTGCTACTTCACTGTCTTCTTTGTCGAATTCGTCCCAGCTCAGCATGACGTGTCGTCTCCTGCGTGAGGGCCTGTGCCCGTGTGAAACCTGATTGGTTGGTTTTTCACACGGTCGTACAGACCGCGTTGGATGTCGTTTTTTGCAGCGATGCACGCAGGCAAATAAACAGAAATTTTGACGGGTTCCGAGAGCCTCTGATGGGCGCAATCAGCGTTGAACGCTGCTGCGGGGCTTCAGAATGGCTTTTGCTCCCTGTAAGGGAATATTGCTGACCCGTATGGGGCGGCATTATAGGGAAAAAAACACGGCTGTGCTGAAGCGAATCCGCGCATGGAGCGGTCGAGGAGGGTGGTTTTTCGACGAGAGTGAGGGTTTACAGGGCTTTGCCGGGGATAGATTTTTTTTCGTAAAAATCTCGCCATTGTGAATTTGCTCAAAAAACGAACAAAAAAATCGGTTTTTCACTACATCTAGTGGTTTGCAAGCATTTTTGATGACTTCAAACACAACTGAGCCCGACCGAAGTCGGGCTGGAATCGACCCTCAATGAAGCGCTGAGAGATCCAATTCGGTGCAGTCTCGAATCATCAATTGGTGCAGCCGTTGCCCATGACGCTGTAACGCAGGATGTGGCGCTGGCCTTTGGAGTCGTCGTACTCCATTTTTGCCGGTACTACTTCGCAGACGTTGGGAATTTCACTCATCGATACAACGTTGGCGATGTCCAGGTGAGTGGAGTAAGTGTATTCCTCGATCACCGGTTGTTGCTGTGCGACATCAGTCGGGGCCTCATCTGCCATGGCGGTTGCGCACAGACTGCTGAGGGCCAGAACCAATAAAGCTTTCATTTCAGATTTACCTTTTTGAGGTCGAGTGGGGTCACGCAACCTTTATGGGGTTGCGTGTGTAACTTCATCGTTTGCAGTTATTACTTGAGAGCTGGATTAACGGCCTTCGTGGGGGCTGTATCGTTGTTAATCGCGTTTGCCTTGTTGGCGAGGTGAATTTTAGGGAGATGGGGCGGGGGTAAACAGAGCGGGTTTTGATAAACACCTTTGGCAGATTTGGTAACAATCCCTTGAGATGGGGTGGTGACTGGATTGCTGGGTGCGTGATTTGTCTGGGATACCGAGGTGACTGAATCGCTTGCAGGCAAGCTCCCACAGGGGATTGGGGGTGTTTGGGAGATCTGCGTGCGGGGTAGGTGGAGGATTTGTAGGGGCTTGTTACTACCATCGTCGAATGGTTCTATGGCCCCCGCCCCGTTACAACAGGGTCATACAAAAACAACTATTACACCGAGGTAGGAAAGATGAGTGCGGCTTCTCTGTATCCCGTTCGTCCCGAGGTTCTGGCTAACACGCTGACTGACGAGGCAACCTACAAAGCCATGTACCAGCAGTCGGTCGTCAACCCTGACGGTTTCTGGCGCGAGCAAGCCAAGCGTCTCGACTGGATCAAGCCTTTCACCACGGTGAAGCAGACGTCGTTCGACGATCACCATGTCGACATCAAGTGGTTTGCCGACGGCACCCTGAACGTTTCCTACAACTGCCTCGACCGTCATCTGGCCGAGCGAGGCGATCAAGTCGCGATCATCTGGGAAGGCGACGATCCTTCCGAGAGCCGCAACATCACCTACCGCGAACTGCACGAGCAAGTCTGCAAGCTCGCCAACGCCCTGCGTGGTCAGGACGTGCACCGCGGCGACGTGGTGACCATTTATATGCCGATGATTCCCGAAGCCGTGGTCGCCATGCTGGCCTGCACCCGGATCGGCGCGATTCACTCGGTGGTGTTCGGCGGTTTCTCGCCGGAAGCCCTGGCCGGTCGCATCATCGACTGCAAATCGAAAGTGGTGATCACCGCTGACGAGGGTATTCGCGCCGGCAAGAAGATTTCCCTCAAGGCCAACGTCGATGACGCGCTGACCAACCCGGAAACCAGCAGCATCCAGAAAGTCATCGTGTGCAAGCGCACCGGTGGCGACATCAAGTGGAACCAGCATCGCGACATCTGGTACGAAGACCTGATGAAAGTGGCGGGCACCGTCTGCGCGCCGAAAGAGATGGGCGCGGAAGAAGCGCTGTTCATCCTTTATACTTCCGGCTCGACCGGCAAGCCGAAGGGCGTGCAGCACACCACCGGCGGTTATCTGCTGTACGCGGCGATGACCCACGAGCGCGTGTTCGACTACCGTCCGGGCGAAGTCTACTGGTGCACCGCCGACGTCGGTTGGGTCACCGGCCACAGCTACATTGTCTACGGCCCGCTGGCCAATGGCGCGACCACGCTGCTGTTCGAAGGCGTGCCGAACTATCCGGACATCACCCGGGTGGCGAAGATCGTCGACAAGCACAAGGTCAACATCCTCTACACCGCACCGACCGCGATCCGCGCGATGATGGCCTCGGGTCAAGCTGCGGTTGAAGGCGCGGATGGCAGCAGTCTGCGTCTGCTCGGTTCGGTCGGTGAGCCGATCAACCCGGAAGCCTGGGATTGGTACTACAAGAATGTCGGCAAGTCGCGTTGCCCGATCGTTGATACCTGGTGGCAGACCGAAACGGGCGGCAACATGATGAGTCCGTTGCCGGGGGCTCACGCGCTGAAGCCGGGTTCGGCGGCGCGTCCGTTCTTCGGTGTGGTGCCGGCGCTGGTCGACAACCTCGGTAACATCATCGAGGGCGAGGCTGAGGGCAATCTGGTGATTCTCGATTCGTGGCCAGGTCAGGCGCGCACGCTGTATGGCGATCATGATCGTTTCGTCGATACCTACTTCAAGACGTTCCGTGGCATGTATTTCACCGGTGACGGCGCGCGTCGTGATGCCGATGGTTACTACTGGATCACCGGGCGTGTCGATGACGTGCTCAACGTGTCGGGTCACCGTATGGGCACGGCCGAGATCGAGAGCGCGATGGTTGCGCATCCGAAAGTCGCTGAGGCGGCGGTGGTGGGTGTACCGCATGACATCAAGGGGCAGGGCATTTATGTCTATGTCACGTTGAAGAATGGCGAGGAGCCGACCGAGCAGCTGCGTCTGGAACTGAAGAACTGGGTGCGCAAGGAGATCGGGCCGATTGCTTCGCCGGACGTGATCCAGTGGGCACCGGGGCTGCCGAAGACGCGGTCGGGCAAGATCATGCGCCGCATTCTGCGCAAGATTGCTACGGCGGAATACGATGGGTTGGGGGATATCTCGACGCTGGCGGATCCGGGTGTGGTGCAGCATTTGATTGATACGCACAAGACGATGAATGTTGCGTAAGTAGCAGGTCTGAAAAAAAGAAAGCCCCGTCCGGTGTATTCCGAGCGGGGCTTTTTTGTGTCTGGAGGTTTTGTGGTGGTTGGGCGGGCCTCTTCGCGAGCAGGCTCGCTCCCACAGTTTGACCGAGTACCTTCAGGCAAAATGCAGATTCCTGTGGGAGCGAGCCTGCTCGCGAAGGCAATTTGTAAGACGCCGGGGTAGTCCGCTGTCGGAGCGCGGTCTCACCCAACCAATAATTATCGATCTCCCCCGTACGACATTTCACGCTGTTACCCAACACCTTCCACGTAACCGAATGTGTAACCGCCCGCCCCGCGACGGGGCAAAGGGAAACGCATCGCCCCGTTTTAGAGCCTCGAAACCCCCAGTGAAAAATAAGACACAACGCTGCGCTTGCCGGATTAGAAGGGTTTGCGAATAATAGGCCCGCAATTTGCAGCATAGATCGGTTCACTGTCTTTCGCTCTTGCATGAAATTGCAAGGCTGTCAATGTGCCAAAGTCGCTTTCTCTGTGCATCTGTAATTAGTTGTCGCATTGAAGAAATATCGGCTTCGGGCCTGTCGTTAGAATGCCGATCACTCGCTCATCGTGGCTGACGTTGAAACCTCCGACGGTTTCAATGGGAAATTTCCCAACGATGCAGCAACCGATTTCCCGATTCACCCATTCGCATATTGGGCTGTCGCTCACTCTGCCGTTTTTGCCCTTTACCGATGGAGTCCCAAGATGAAGAAACTTGTGCTGCTTGGCGCCCTGGCACTGTCCGTGCTGTCGATGAACGCCTTCGCTGACGAAAAACCTCTGAAGATCGGTATCGAAGCGGCTTACCCTCCGTTCGCTTCGAAAGCGCCGGATGGCAGCATCGTCGGTTTCGACTACGACATCGGCAACGCTCTGTGCGAGCAGATGCAGGTCAAGTGTGTATGGGTCGAGCAAGAGTTCGACGGCCTGATCCCGGCGCTGAAAGTGCGCAAGATCGACGCGATCCTGTCGTCGATGTCGATCACTGAAGACCGCAAGAAGTCGGTCGACTTCACCAACAAGTACTACAACACCCCTGCACGTCTGGTGATGAAGGCCGGTACTCAGGTCAGCGAGAACCTGAGCGAGCTGAAGGGCAAGAACATCGGCGTACAACGTGGTTCGATCCACGAGCGTTTCGCCCGCGAAGTTCTGGCGCCACTGGGTGCCGAGATCAAGCCGTACGGCTCGCAGAACGAAATCTACCTCGACGTGGCTGCTGGCCGTCTCGACGGTACCGTGGCTGACGCAACCCTGCTGGACGACGGTTTCCTGAAAACCGACGCCGGTAAAGGCTTCGCGTTTGTTGGTCCTGCATTCACCGACGTCAAATACTTCGGCGACGGCGTAGGCATCGCAGTGCGCAAGGGCGACGCCCTGAAAGACAAGATCAACGCTGCCATCGCGGCCATCCGCGAAAACGGCAAATACAAAACAATCCAGGACAAGTACTTCGCCTTCGATATCTACGGCAAGTAACACGTCTCTGCGACAAGTCCGAAATGGCGCAAGCAACAGGATCTCTGCGGTTTGCGCCATTTTTTCATCCCAACTTTCGAGGACCTGAATCATGTTGAAAGGCTACGGGGCTGTCATCCTCGATGGCGCATGGCTGACGCTTCAGCTCGCCTTGTCGTCCATGGCTCTGGCCATCGTTCTCGGGCTGATCGGTGTCGCGTTGCGCCTGTCGCCGGTGCGCTGGCTGGCCTGGCTGGGCGATCTGTATTCCACGGTGATCCGCGGGATTCCCGATCTGGTGCTGATCTTGCTGATCTTCTACGGCGGCCAGGATTTGCTTAACCGCGTCGCACCGATGCTCGGCTACGACGACTACATCGATTTGAATCCATTGGCCGCCGGTATCGGCACCCTCGGTTTCATCTTCGGTGCGTACCTGTCGGAAACCTTCCGTGGCGCGTTCATGGCCATTCCCAAAGGTCAGGCCGAAGCGGGCATGGCGTATGGCATGAGCAGTTTTCAGGTGTTCTTCCGGGTGATGGTGCCGCAGATGATTCGCCTGGCGATTCCGGGCTTCACCAACAACTGGCTGGTACTCACCAAGGCCACCGCGCTGATTTCCGTGGTCGGTCTGCAAGACATGATGTTCAAGGCCAAGCAGGCGGCAGATGCCACTCGCGAGCCTTTCACCTTCTTCCTCGCAGTGGCGGCGATGTACCTGGTGATCACCAGTGTCTCGTTGCTGGCATTGCGTCACCTTGAGAAGCGCTACTCGGTAGGCGTAAGGGCGGCTGATCTATGATCTTCGACTACAACGTCATTTGGGAGGCCATGCCGCTGTACCTCGGCGGCCTGCTGACCACCCTCAAACTGCTCGCGCTGTCGCTGTTTTTCGGTCTGCTCGCGGCTCTGCCGCTGGGGCTGATGCGCGTCTCGAAGAACCCGATCGTCAACGGCGCCGCGTGGCTTTACACCTACGTGATTCGTGGCACGCCGATGCTGGTGCAACTATTCCTGATCTACTACGGTCTGGCGCAGTTCGAAGCGGTACGCGAAAGCTTCCTCTGGCCGTGGCTGTCCAGCGCAACGTTCTGCGCGTGTCTGGCCTTCGCGGTCAACACCAGCGCCTACACCGCTGAGATCATTGCCGGCAGCCTCAAGGCCACGCCGAACGGTGAGATCGAAGCAGCCAAGGCCATGGGCATGTCGCGCTTCAAACTGTACAAACGCATCCTGCTGCCATCGGCCCTGCGCCGGGCACTGCCGCAGTACAGCAACGAAGTGATCATGATGTTGCAGACCACCAGTCTGGCTTCCATCGTGACCTTGATCGACATCACCGGCGCGGCGCGCACGGTCAACGCGCAGTTCTATCTGCCGTTCGAAGCGTACATCACCGCTGGCGTGTTCTACCTGTGCCTGACGTTCATTCTGGTCAAACTGTTCAAACTGGCCGAGCGTCGCTGGTTGAGCTACCTGGCCCCGCGGAAGCACTGATATGGAACGCATCGACCACGTTTTGCCGTGGAGCCACTTGGGCAGCGAGCGCAAGATTTCCGTGTTCCGCTTTGGCCACGGCGAGCGCAAGGCCTACATTCAGGCCAGCCTGCACGCTGATGAATTGCCGGGTATGCGCACAGCCTGGGAGCTGAAAAAGCGTCTCGGCGAACTCGAAGCCAAAGGCTTGCTCAACGGTGTTATCGAACTGGTGCCGGTCGCTAACCCGTTGGGTCTTGGGCAATTGCTGCAAGGCAATCACCAGGGCCGTTTCGAGGCCGGCAGCGGCAAGAATTTCAACCGTGACTTCGTCGAACTGAGCGCGCCGGTTGCGGCAGCGCTGGCCGACAGCCTCGGTGATGATCCGCACGCCAATGTGCGCCTGATTCGTCAGGCCATGGCCGATCACCTGGCGGCATTGCCCGAGGCAAGCAGCCAGTTGCAAGGCATGCAGCGCGTGTTGCTCAGCCACGCTTGCACCGCTGATGTAGTGCTCGATTTGCATTGCGATGCCGAAGCCGCGCTGCACATGTATGCGCTGCCGCAGCACTGGCCGCAGTGGCGTTCGCTGGCGGCGCATCTGAATGTGAAGGTCGGATTGCTGGCGGAAGATTCCGGCGGCAGCTCGTTCGATGAAGCCTGCTCGTTGCCTTGGTTGCGTCTGTCGCGGCAGTTCCCCGATGCGCAGATTCCGCTGGCCTGTCTGGCGACGACCATTGAGCTGGGCGGTCAGGCCGACACCGGTCGCGCCGAAGCGCAGGCGTATGCTGAAGGCATTCTCGCGTTCCTCGCCGAGCAAGGCTTGATCACTGGCGAGTGGCCGAACCCGGCGCACGAAGCCTGTGAAGGCATGCCGTTCGAAGGCACCGAGTTGCTGTTCGCGCCGCATTCGGGCGTTGTGAGTTTTCTGCGCAAGCCCGGCGAGTGGGTCGAGGCGGGCGATGAGATTTTTGAAGTGATTGATCCTCTGTCCGATCGGGTCAGCACGGTGTGTGCTGGTACCTCCGGGGTGCTGTTTGCCATTGAACGGCTGCGTTATGCCCAACCCGGTTTCTGGCTGGCCAAGGTGGCGGGGCGCGAAGCGCTGCGTCACGGGCGCTTGCTCAACGACTGACTGACTGTTTTTGTGAGAACCGACCGCATGTACAAACTTGAAGTCCAAGACCTGCATAAACGCTATGGCAGTCACGAAGTGCTCAAGGGCGTGTCCCTGAAAGCGGCAGCCGGCGATGTGATCAGCATCATCGGCTCCAGTGGCTCCGGCAAAAGTACTTTCCTGCGCTGCATCAACCTGCTCGAGCAGCCGCACGCGGGCAAGATTCTGCTCAACAACGAAGAGCTGAAACTGGTGGCGAACAAGGACGGCGCGCTGAAAGCCGCTGATCCCAAGCAGCTGCAACGCATGCGTTCGCGCCTGTCGATGGTGTTCCAGCATTTCAACCTGTGGTCGCATATGACCGCGCTGGAAAACATCATGGAAGCGCCGGTGCATGTACTCGGTGTATCCAAGGCTGAAGCCCGTGAGAAAGCCGAGCACTACCTGAACAAGGTCGGCGTGGCCCATCGCAAAGACGCTTTCCCTGGGCACATGTCCGGTGGCGAGCAGCAGCGTGTGGCGATTGCCCGTGCGCTGGCGATGGAACCGGAAGTGATGCTGTTCGACGAACCGACTTCGGCCCTCGACCCGGAACTGGTGGGCGACGTGCTGAAAGTCATGCAAGCGCTGGCTCAGGAAGGTCGCACCATGGTTGTGGTGACCCACGAAATGGGTTTTGCCCGTGAAGTGTCGAACCAGTTGGTGTTCCTGCACAAAGGTGTTGTTGAAGAGAGCGGCAACCCGCGTGAAGTGCTGGTCAATCCGCAATCGGAACGTCTGCAACAATTCCTCTCGGGCAGCTTGAAATAATTCAGGGCTGCCGTTGTGCACCGTGATAGTGCATGCTTCGCAGCCAGTAGGCCGACCCGCAATCTCTGTGGGAGCGAGCCTGCTCGCGAATGCGGTGTGACATCCAGCACAGGTGTCGACTGATCCACCGCTTTCGCGAGCAGGCTCGCTCCCACAGTTGGATCTCTGCCTGGATCTCGGTTGGTTTCAAGATTTGTGTTCATTTACGGGCTAGCATTGGCCCATGCCTTCATCACTGTTCCTCGTTTCGGATTGCCCGCCCATGACTGCCCATCGAATTGGTTTCCTGATTTGGCCCAGCACTAAAGCGTTGACGCTGGCGCTGGCGGAGGAAGCCTTGCGTGTTGCTCAGCGTGTGCACCCGGACGTGGTTTACGAACTGTCGTTCTTGCAGGCCGAAGCCGTTACAGGAGCCGGTGCCGAGGGCGCCTGGCAATTGCCCGGTGAGCCCTGGACCGGCAAGCTCGAAAACTTCCAGAAACTGTTCCTGCTCGCTGATGAGCCGCCGACCACTTTGGCGCCGGCACTCAGCAGTGCGCTCAAGCAACTGGTACGTGCCGGTACGGTCATCGGCGGTCTGTCCGCTGGCGTGTACCCGCTGGCGCAACTCGGTTTGCTCGACGGTTATCGCGCCGCCGTGCACTGGCGCTGGCAGGACGATTTCGCCGAGCGTTTCCCGAAAGTCATCGCCACCAGTCATCTGTTCGACTGGGATCGCGATCGCCTGACCGCGTGCGGTGGCATGTCCGTGCTCGATCTGCTCCTGGCAGTACTGGCCCGCGATCATGGTGCAGAACTGGCCGGCGCCGTCTCGGAAGAACTGGTGGTCGAACGCATCCGCGAAGGCGGCGAGCGTCAGCGCATCCCCTTGCAGAACCGTCTCGGCTCCAGTCATCCGAAGCTCACCCAAGCGGTGTTGCTGATGGAAGCCAACATCGAAGAACCACTGACCACCGACGAAATCGCCCAGCACGTGTGCGTGTCCCGTCGTCAACTGGAGCGGATCTTCAAGCAATACCTCAACCGTGTGCCGAGCCAGTACTACCTGGAACTGCGCCTGAACAAGGCCCGGCAGATGTTGATGCAAACCAGCAAGTCGATCATCCAGATCGGCCTGTCCTGTGGCTTCTCTTCGGGGCCGCACTTCTCCAGCGCCTATCGCAATTTCTTCGGTGCCACGCCGCGGGAAGATCGCAACCAGCGGCGCAGCAGCAGCCCGTTCGAATTGTCGTCAGTGCCGCCCGAGCGCGGTTAGACCTCGCCGAGCGCCGGGATCAATCGGAAAACGAGATATCCCTGAAGTCTTCCAGCGCTTGGTAAGTGCTGGCCAGCCTCTCTCGCTCCTCCAGCAGTCGCGTTTCATTGGCCGCATTGTAAATCCTCAAACGCTGCTGACTCTCCAGGCTAAGTGGATTGTTACTGAAGTCATAGGTGGGACCTTTGCCGTCAGCAGGAGAGGGCAGTGGGTCGGGGAGTTCGATGATGGCGTTGGCGGAAAGATCTGCATACGTCAGTTGTGGCATGGCAAAAAGGCCGGCCGGTGTGTCGGTCAGTCCCGTGTTGCTCAATTGCAGAGAGCGACACGCGTTGAGGTTTCTCAGATCCGGTGTCAGCCCCAACGGATTGTGGCTCAAGTCGAGAATCTGCAGGTTTTCCATCGCCGCCAGATCATTCACGGTTTGTTCAGTCAGTACGATGCGGCAATGGGGCAGTTCCAGGCTGGTCAGATTGTTCATGCGCAAGATTGAGACGGGAATCTCGTTGAGCTGATAGGCGCGGATATCGAGTTTCTCCAGTGTCGGAAACAGCTCGAGCAAACGGTCAACCCTGGGATGCACGCTGGCAGTACTCGTCAGTGTCAGTTTGCTGGTCTGCTCGAAACGGCCGCTCAGTATCGGCAGTTCGCCATGGAAAGACAGATCAAGGGCGACCTCGGAAGAGGCCAGGCCGACCGGCGCAACGCGCAAGTGTTGTTCCAGACCCTCCCTGAACCAGGTACGTCTGGCGTTTTCCTGGCGTAGCGCTTCGTCGTCCATGTCGACGCCTGTAACCGGATCACGTGGAACCTCTCGCGCCCACACCTCGAGCTCGCTCAATAGCGTGGCGAGGTTGCTCTGGCGACGCAGCAACTCGATGCGTCCCTCGGCCATTGTTCCGGGCAGACCATAGACCAGTTGATTGGCGTCGGCTTCACTGAGGCCGGTATACAGGCCTCGCGCCAGGGCAATGTCAGCCTGGTCGGCCGCAACGCCGAGATTGTGAGAAGAGAACTGGTAGTAGCGCTTTATCCGTTCTCTTGTGGCAGCGGACAGCGGATTGGCTCTCAGGACGACCCCGCTTGCGCCAAAACCTTGCAAGTCTTCCGGCAAATCCACAATGGCGTTTTCGCTGAGAAATGTCTCGCGCAGCCGCGGCAGCTGCCCCACGCCGACGGGAACCTGTGTGATACCGGTACGGGAAAGATCCAGTGCCGACAGCGTCCGCAATGCACTGATATCCGGAGCTGTGCCCAAGGGGTTGTTGTACAAGTCCAGTCCTCTCAACCGACTCATCGCGCTAAGCGTGACCTGCCCCATGGCGTCGAATACAACACCGCAACTGTTCAGCGCCAGCGTTTCGAGGGACGGCATGAGTGCCAGCGCCCGTGGCATGCGGCCCAGCGTGAAACCGCGCAGCTCGATCGCCTGCAGTCCTTTGAAGCACGTCAGGAAACTGTCCGGGGCATTCAGTGATTCATTACCCTGGATGGACAAGCGCACGACGTGGCTGAAGTCGGCAGACAGCGACGGCAGTTCCCCCGCAAATTGAGCAGTGAGATCTAGCGTGTTGAGCCTCAACTCGGGCTTGTCGGTATTTCTGCCGCGCCAGAACTGTTCCAGATTTTTACTGAACTCTCTCCTCCTGAATTGTTCTTCCACACGTTCAGCTGTGCTCCAGATTTCGCCGGTCCTGGGGCTGCGCAACGGTATGCGTTCGGACCAGCTGCGCAGCTCGCCGATCATCTGGCTGATTTCCGCTTCCCAGCGCAGCAGTTGCGCCGTACCCGCCTGCAGCGTGCCGGGCAAGTGATAGATCATGTGACTGGCGTCGTCGATGTCCATCCATGGATACAACCTTTGTGCGCTGGCCAGATCGCCTACATCCGGCATTACGTCAAAATGGCGGCCATGCTCGACGTAGAAGGTTTTAATGCGTTCGCGAGTGGGCAGGGACAGTGGGTTGCTGGCCAGGTTGGTGCCGTCGGCGAGGTCCAGATCCAGGCTGAAAAAAGCATCGGGCAGGTCGGTAATACGGTTGCCGTTCAACAGAGCGTTTTTCAGGTTCGGGTGTTCGGCGAATCCATTCGGCAGGGCCGTAATGCCACTGTTGGACAGCAGTAGATCGCGCAGGACGGGCAGCGGCTGAAGGTCAGGTATCGCCACTAGCGGATTGTGACTCAGGTCCAAGAGTTCAAGATTACCCAGCGTGGCGAGTGTGGTCTGGTCAGCGGGGCTGAGCGTCACACCGCAGTCTCTCAGTGTCAGTTCCGTGAGCTTCGGCAGGCGGATCACCGACTGCGGTATTTCACCCAGTGGAAACTGTTGCAGGTCCAGCTCGCTCGCGTTGACGAACAAATCGATGAACGCGTCGGGGGCGCCAATGGCAGCATTGCCCCTGAGCTTTACACCGGCGACATGAGTCAAGTCGGTTGTCAGTTGCGGCAGGTCACCGATGAACCTCAAGTCGGACTCAAAAAAATCCGCACGCATGCCTGACTCGACCGAGCGGTGGCGCCAGAACCGTTCCAGCTGTTGGCCAAATTCGGAGCGGGCAGCGTACTGGTCAAACAGTTCAATGGCCGTCAGAACCTGACCCGTCACGGGATGAACGCTGGGAACTTGCGGCGCCCAAGTGGTCAGGTCCGAAGTCAGCTGAGTAAGCTCGGCCCTCCACCTGACGAGCTGAGTTCTGCTATCGGCCAGGGTTCCGGGCAAGTCGTAAATCACATCGCTGGCCTCTTGCTCGTCCAGAGATGGAAACAGATCTCGCATAAGGGCGATGTCGCTGCTGTCTGCACGTACATCGAAGTCTTGTCCGGTGCGTCGGTAGTAGGTTTTCACCTTGTTGCGTGTGGCAACCGACAGCGGGTTACCGGAAAAGTCGAAGCCATCACTTTGATTGGCCGACAGCTCAAACACCGCGTCGGGGATTTCGCTGATGCGGTTACTGCTGATAATCGCTGTGCGCAGATTCGGATGACTGGCCAACCCGTCAGGTGTCACGTTGAGGCCGCAGTTGGACAGGTCGAGGTAGGTGAGTTCGGGGAGGGCGTTTACGTCGGGGAAAGTCCCTAGCGGATTGTTGCTAAGGTCCAGCGTATGCAGGTTGTTGAGGGACACCAGTGTCGCTTGATTTTCAGGCGTCAGCACCACGCCGCAATCGTTGAGTTCCAACACGCTGAGGCGAGGCATCCTGATCTGCGAAAGCGCGATCGGTTCGAGGTCGAAGGCGTGCAGCTCCAGTGTGGTCAGATTCGCAAAGCGTTGAATGAACGGCAGGACTGCAGTGAGGTTTTTATTGCCTGTCAGCGTCAGTCGGGTGACATGACCGAAATTGGCACTCAGGACTGGCAGGTCACCCATGAAATCAAGTGTGGCTGCCAGATCGGTCTCTCTGAGGGCGGCCGATCGGGTGCGCCAGAACTGTTCCAGTTTTTGTCGGAATTCGTCCCGTGCATTGCGTTCCAGTGCTAGCTCATCCGGGGTCAGGGGGCGTCGGAATATGGGGTCGAGCGCCGGGATCTGGTTGACCCATTCGCCAAGTTCGGTCTTCAGCGTCGTCAGCTCGGCTTCCCAGTTGGCGAGTTGAGCCCGGCCTTCTGCCAATGTGCCGGGGAGCCGATACAGCAGCTCACTGGCCTGGTCGACATTCAGATCAGGAAACAGTGTGGTGGTGCGCAGAATATCCGCCGACTCGGGGCGAACTCCGAAGTGCTTGCCGGTGTGGTTGTAGAACGTTTTCACTTTCTCTCGTGTGGCGGTCGACAGCGGGTTGTCGGCAAAACCGAAACCATCACTGAGGGAGCTGGCCAGGTTGAAAAAAGCGTCCGGTATGTCGGTGATCTGGTTGCCATCGAAACTGCCAGTGATCAGTCGTGGGTGATCGAGCAGGTTATCCGGCAGTGTGGAGATGCCCGTTTTCGTGAGGTTGAGGTAACGCAACGAGGGCATCGCGCTGATATCGGGAGGCGTGCCCAATGCATTGCCCCGCAAATCCAGCAGCGAAAGGTTGGGTAACGAAGCAAGTACTGCCTGGTTCGCAGCCGAGTGGGTGATGCCGCAGTCGCGCAAGATCAATTGGCGCAGATTCGGCATTGCGGCAAACGACTGGGGCAGGCTCGGCAGGTCGAGGTTTTGCGCATCCAGATACATCAGGCCCCTGAAGCGTTGCATAAAGGTATCGACTGCCCCGGTATTGGTACTGCCATTGATGGACAGCATGACAACGTGGCTGAAGTCCGCTTCCAGTACGGGCAGCTCACCCAGGATTGGTTGCGCAATCTGCAACATGTAGCCGGCGGGCCCCCGGGTTTGTCTGCGCCAGCAACGCAGTAGCGACTCTCGGAGCTGCGCGCGATTCTGCAGGGCTGCCCGGCGTTCGATGTAGGTCAACGGCAGACCGCTGACCGGGTCATTGGCGGGGACGTCGATTTCCCAGGTACGCAGGTCATCACTGAGCTTGAAGTATTCGTTGCGGCGCCTGGCCAGCTCTGCGTTGAACTCAACGGTATTGTTCTGAAAAACCGCGACGAAATTGCGCGCCTCTTCGTCGGACATGCCTCGATAGATCGCCTGCACGCGCTCTCGGGGACTAACGATACGCTGGCCTGTGGTGATCAGGTCGTGCTGGTTTTCAATGCCGATCACACCGAGTTCACCCGCCTCAAAAAAATCGGCATCTTCGAGGCGTCTGGGTGCGTTCCGTCGATCATTGCCGAAGCCTGCCAGGCGCAGCGTATCCACAGGCGGTTGGCTGATCGGTGCATCGAGCAGCACGGTGCGCAGCTCGTCGCGCTCAAGTGTTCGCTGACGAATCGCGGCTTTCAGCGCGTCGCTCTGGCCGATCTGCACGTTCAGATTCTGGCGTTCGCCGTCGGGTAATGCGTACAACAGGCTGGAGTAGAAATCCGTGGCCGAATGCAGCTCCTGGCCGCGGTCGTCGTAAGGTTGATAGCGGCCGTCCTGTTGGCGAACCAGTACTTTCTGCGCGGGGGCATCTTCGCGTCCGATGCTGTCGAGTACCGACCCCTCGTAACGTCCGTCGCGGATTTCCAGGCGCACATCGCCGCTCCAGCCCGGCAACAGCTTGAGGCTGTGCAGCGCAAGGGAATCGGAATCGGGATTGTTGATGGCTTTCAGTTCCAGGCCTTCGTACGCCCGGGTGACGCGCACTTCCTGGCTGGCCAGTTGCATGAGTTCCTGCTGGCGCGCCGGCAGTTGCCCGTCATTGATCTGACGCAGTTCAGCGCCGGTGGCCGTGTCGAGCAGTTCGCGGGTGACGCTGGCCGGCAAGCCGGGATGATGTCGATCCAGTTGCTGTGCCAGTGGATCGTCGATGCGTTGCAGTGCCTGATAACGCGATTCGAACAGCGTGGTGCGATGGCGTCTGCTGAGGTGGGCCAGTTGCTTGCGCAGCGTTTGGCTGCGCACCTGCACGGATTGCGTCGGCCCACCGAAGGGTTCTGCGAGCAGGTTTTTGGTTTGCTGCTCGTCCAGGGCGCCAAGCAGCGTCTTCAGCACATCGCCGTCGGGCTCCTGGCGAAGCTCGGTCAGCGGCAGGGTTTCGTCAGCGGAGGACTGCCAGATCAGCTCGCCCTGTTGATCGATGAAACGCAGGCGCTGGCTGCGTGGCCAGCGACCATGGTCCGTCAATAGTTGCAGATGCGTGACGGGATCGACGCGCAGGTATTCTTGCGCCTCGCTGCTATCGAGTTGGTCGCTCAGGCGTTGCAGCTCCTGATCGATCTTGAAGCGCTGGATGCTGTCGGCCAGAAGCGGGGGCAGGGTTTGCTGATCAGCATGCATTTTGCGCAAGGCATCGTCGTTGACGCCGCTGACTTGCAGAATCGTCTCGCGCTCGGCGGGGGAAAACGACTCTACGGAAGGCCCGATGCGTTGCAACGCGGTGGCGCCGTCCCACTCCAGTGGTTGCTCGAGTTCGGTGTGCCAGGCGCCGGCACCGTTGTGTCGCACAACGGGTTGATAGGCGTCGGCGCGGGTTGGGTGTTCGATACGGTATTGGCCGGGGACCGGGCTTTCGATGACGGCGAAGTGTGCGTCGTCGAGAGGCAGCAATTGCTTGCCCTGATGTTGATGCAGGCCAAGCTCATTGGCCTTTGAGCCGGTATCAGGAAGGCTTGTGTGTTGATAGCGGTCGAGGTTCGGGTCCCAATAGCGGGTTTGCTCGTTGGCCAGTCGCACAGGTTTGAAGCGGTCGATGAAAGCGACAATCTCCTTGGGCAATATCTTGCGAAACTCGGCAGCGCCAATCGCACCACCGACGGCGAAAGTGCCGAGCTGGACCAGTGATTCGACTGTGCCCATCAGGTGTTCGAACGCTTCGGTTTTACGCCCTTGCGCCCATTCGATGATGCCTTCGAACGCTTCGTCGAGAAACTGATAGGCCATGTACGCCATCATCGCTTCGCCCAGAACCGGCACGAATGGCGCGACCACCAGTGCGGCGGTCTGCGCAATCGTGGTGATGATGTTGACCACCGAATCCCAGAAAGCCCAGCGTGCCTTCTGGTCCACCGCCGCGGTGGGAACAGCAATGACCTGAGCGTCATTGAGGATCTTGTTCAGTCGGGTCTGGTAGAGGTGCTGCCACAGATCGTCGGCGAACGGCTCGAGCCCCGACTGCAGATCGGGGCGCTCGACCGGCGCTTCACGCCATGTAGGCAGAGCGTTGCCTGGCTCGTGGGGGTGCCACTTGATCTGGGTGAGTCGACTGTTCAGCGTGCTGAAGAAAGCCCCGCGTTGATCGTGGTTGACGAATCGGCTGAAGAATTGCTGGTAATCCTTCGAGCGCAGTTGTCGTGTCAGTTCAACCACCATTTCGGCCGCTGAGGCATATTCCTTGAAGGGATGCTCGGGATCATCCGGAACGTAGGCCACCACGCGGGCGGCGCTGCGAGACACATACAGATCCGGGGCAAACACGACAATACCGGTGAGCGACGCACCCAGCACGGTTATGTCATGGCAGCGTACCGGCGCTTCCTTGACATGGAGGCCGCCCAGCCCGTCAAGCATCGCTTCAACCAGACGAAAGTAACTTTCCGATATGTCCCGGTTCATTCGCGCCCATTGCAGAGCGGCTTTCATGGAGGCTTTGGCACTGGCGTCTATTTTTTTTCGCAGTGCTGCCTTCACTGTCGAATCGGTAAAACCCAGCGTGTCTTCGAGTTTTTTCTTGTACTGCGCGCCGATATCCAGCCGTCGGCACAACTGGACGAACGCTGAAATGCTCAGTTTGGCTTTGATCGACGGCAGCGCTTCGAACTGGCCTGTGGAGGAGGGGCGGGTGGTGTAGGTCGACGCGGCTTCGAAGGCTGCTGCGTAGGTTTCCTTTTCCTCGAAGTTATGCAGCGCGGCATCCAGCAGCGAGACGGACCAGACGCGCGCGCCTGTGCTTATCGGAAACCACGGCGTGGTGGCGGGAATGTACAGGCGTACAAAAGTGGTTCTGACATCCAGATCCAGATCGAAACACTTTTTCAGCTCTGCCTGGAGCAACGGTTCGGCAAAGGCGCTGGCGTCTTGCAGGTGTTCAAGGCTTTTATCGACCTCACTTTGGGCGGCCATGTGGGCGGCATTGAGGCTTTTCATCTGTACGTGTTGCGTGGCGGGCGCAGATTGCACCGGGGCCGAGAGCTGCGGCGAAATACGCTTGAGTGCCTCGCGGCGAGCGACTGAGGCACTGCCCAGCCAATCGGGGATTGCATTCTTCAGCGGCAGGTAATGATCGTCGGGGTGTTGGGCATCGTTGGTGTCGGGCGGGGATGCCGGTTGTTGTCCTTCGGGCAAGTTCATTGGCCATTCCTTGGGCGTTGAAAGGAATGCCCAGCAAATCAGCAAGTGGCGATCGAGGTGCGGTACATATTTATAGCTTTGCTGCGAGGTTGAGTTGGTATTCTCTGCAGCCTGCCGCAAATCGGCAGCGCCAGTTAAACTGCGCCTTTGCGACGCTATATGTCGCATTGCCGTAAACCCGGGAAAATCCGGGGTTTGCGCTATAAGAAGTTGTCGCTTGGCGACAAGGCCGGGCAGAAAACTGTCCTTACAATCCCCCCATCGCTCGCCAGTTTCAGGCGGGTGGCCCTCATCAGGAGACTCCGATGTCCGTTGAGCACGCTGCGGTACAACGCGCCGATTTCGACCAGGTAATGGTTCCCAACTACGCGCCTGCCGCTTTCATTCCGGTGCGTGGCGCCGGTTCCCGTGTCTGGGATCAGGCCGGCCGCGAGCTGATCGACTTCGCCGGCGGGATTGCCGTTAACGTATTGGGCCATGCGCACCCGGCGCTGGTCGGTGCATTGACCGAGCAAGCGAACAAGCTGTGGCACGTGTCCAACGTGTTCACCAACGAACCAGCCCTGCGCCTGGCGCACAAGCTGATCGACGCCACGTTCGCCGAGCGCGTGTTCTTCTGCAACTCGGGCGCTGAAGCCAACGAGGCCGCGTTCAAGCTGGCCCGTCGTGTGGCGTTCGACCGTTTCGGCACTGAGAAATACGAAATCATTGCGGCGCTGAACAGCTTCCACGGCCGTACCCTGTTCACCGTCAACGTCGGTGGCCAGTCGAAGTACTCCGACGGTTTCGGCCCGAAAATCACCGGCATCACTCACGTTCCTTACAACGATCTGGCCGCGCTGAAAGCCGCGGTTTCCGACAAGACCTGCGCAGTCGTGCTCGAACCGATCCAGGGTGAGGGCGGCGTGCTGCCGGCTGAACTGGCTTACCTGCAAGGTGCCCGCGAACTCTGCGACGCGAACAACGCGCTGCTGGTGTTCGACGAAGTGCAGACCGGCATGGGCCGCAGCGGCAAGCTGTTCGCCTACCAGCATTACGGCGTGACTCCGGACATCCTGACCAGCGCCAAGAGCCTGGGCGGCGGTTTCCCGATCGCGGCGATGCTGACTACCGAAGCGCTGGCCAAACATCTGGTCGTCGGTACTCACGGCACCACTTACGGCGGCAACCCGCTGGCGTGCGCGGTCGCTGAAGCGGTGATCGACGTGATCAACACCCCTGAAGTGCTGAACGGCGTGAATGCCAAGCACGACAAGTTCAAGGCGCGCCTTGAGCAGATCGGCGAGAAATACGGCCTGTTCACTCAGGTGCGTGGTCTCGGTCTGCTGATCGGTTGCGTGCTGAGCGATGCCTGGAAAGGCAAGGCCAAAGACATCTTCAACGCCGCTGAAAAAGAAGGCCTGATGATTCTGCAAGCCGGCCCGGACGTGATCCGTTTCGCCCCGAGCCTGGTGGTGGAAGACGCTGATATCGATGCCGGTCTGGATCGTTTCGAGCGCGCGGCTGCAGCACTGACGCAAGCCTGATAGACCCTTCGGCGCCTGGAGTCTTTCAGGCGTCGAACCCAATTTTTGATGCCGGTGAAATTCATTGTGGGAGCGAGCTTGCTCGCGAAGAGGGAGTTTCAGTCGCCATCTATGCTGACTGATACACCGCTTTCGCGAGCAGGCTCGCTCCCACAGTGCCCGGTGTTTTTTTCTGTGAATTTATAAGAGAAAAGGAGTGACACCATGCTGGTGATGCGCCCCGCGCAAATGGCTGATCTGGGCGAGGTACAGCGTCTGGCTGCGGACAGCCCGATTGGTGTCACTTCCTTGCCGGATGACGTGGAACGTCTGAGCGACAAGATCGCCGCGAGCGAAGCTTCGTTCGCCGCCGAAGTGAGCTTCAACGGTGAAGAGAGCTACTTCTTCGTCCTCGAAGATTCCGCTACCGGCAAGCTGGTCGGCTGCTCGGCAATTGTCGCTTCGGCCGGTTACTCGGAACCGTTCTACAGCTTCCGCAATGAGACCTTCGTCCACGCTTCCCGCGAGCTGAAGATCCACAACAAGATCCACGTACTTTCGCAGTGCCACGACCTGACCGGCAACAGCTTGCTGACCAGTTTCTACGTGCAGCGCGAGCTGGTGGGTTCGCCGTGGTCGGAACTCAACTCCCGTGGCCGACTGCTGTTCGTTGCCAGCCACCCGGAGCGTTTCGCTGATTCGGTGGTCACCGAGATCGTCGGTTACAGCGACGAGAACGGCGACTCGCCATTCTGGGACGCGATCGGTCGCAACTTCTTCGATCTCAACTACGCCGAAGCCGAGCGTCTGTGCGGGCTGAAAAGCCGCACGTTCCTCGCCGAGCTGATGCCGCATTATCCGATCTACGTGCCGCTGCTGCCGGACTCCGCCCAAGAGGCGATGGGGCAGGTGCATCCGCGTGCGCAGATTACCTTCGACATCCTGATGCGCGAAGGCTTCGAGACCGATCATTACATCGACATTTTCGACGGTGGCCCGACCCTGCATGCGCGCGTTTCGGGGATTCGTTCGATCGCCCAGAGCCGTGTGGTGCCGGTGAAAATCGGCGAGCCGGTCAAAGGTGCCGGGCGCCAGTATCTGGTGGCCAACGCGCAGTTGCAGGATTACCGCGCTGTATTGCTGGAGCTGGATTACGCGCCGGGTAAACCGGTGACTCTGGATCTGGAAGCGGCCGAAGCCCTGGGCGTCGGTGAAGGTGCCAGCGTGCGCCTGGTGGCGGTTTAACGCCTTAGCGAGTTTCACGGGTGGCGAAAGCGGCCCGTTTGAGGAGATAGCATGATTGTTCGTCCCGTACGCAGCAGCGATTTAGCCGCGCTGATCGACCTGGCACGCAGCACCGGCACCGGCCTGACCACATTGCCGGCCAACGAAGAACGTCTGGCCCACCGGGTTGGTTGGGCCGAGAAGACCTTTCGCGGTGAAGCCGGCCGTGGCGATGCGGACTACCTGTTCGTGCTCGAAGACGACGACGGTCGCGTGGTGGGGATTTCTGCCATCGCTGGCGCGGTTGGTATGCGTGAGCCCTGGTACAACTTCCGTGTCGGCCTGACGGTTAGCGCTTCGCAAGAGCTGAACATCTATCGCGAGATTCCGACGCTGTTCCTGGCTAACGACCTGACCGGTAACTCCGAGCTGTGCTCGCTGTTCCTGCACGCCGATTACCGCAGCGGTCTCAACGGCCGCATGCTGTCCAAGGCGCGGATGCTGTTCATCGCTGAATTCCCTGAATTGTTCGGCAACAAGATCATCGCCGAGATGCGCGGTGTCTCCGATGACGCCGGCCGTTCGCCGTTCTGGGAAAGTCTGGGTCGGCACTTCTTCAAAATGGAATTCAGCCAGGCCGATTACCTCACCGGTGTCGGCAACAAGGCGTTCATCGCTGAACTGATGCCGAAATTCCCGCTGTACACCTGCTTCCTGTCCGAAGGCGCGCGTAGCGTAATCGGCCAGGTTCACCCGGACACCGAGCCGGCCTTGGCCATGCTCAAGGGCGAAGGTTTCAGCTATCAGGGCTACGTCGACATCTTCGACGCCGGCCCGGCCATCGAATGCGAAACCGGCAAGATCCGCGCAGTGCGTGACAGCGAAGCGCTGGTTCTGGCCGTCGGCACGCCGGGCGACGACGCGACGCCATTCATCATCCATAACCGCAAGCGCGAAGACTGCCGCATCACCGCTGCGCCCGCGCGTCTCGCTGCCGGCACCCTGGTGGTCGATCCGCAGACCGCCAAACGTCTTCAACTCAACGCTGGCGATCAAGTGCGCGCCGTGGCGTTGTCCGCTGCACGGGAGTCGAAATAATGAATTCGCTATACATTGCAGGTGAGTGGCTGGCCGGTCAGGGCGAAGCTTTTCAATCGCTGAACCCGGTGACCCAGCAAGTGCTGTGGTCGGGGGAGGGCGCAACCACCGCTCAAGTCGAGTCGGCTGTGCAAGCTGCGCGTCAGGCGTTCCCGGGCTGGGCGCGTCGTACGCTGGAAGAGCGCATCACTGTGCTTGAGGCATTCGCCGCCGCGCTGAAAAACCACGCTGACGAACTGGCCCGCACTATCGGTGAGGAAACCGGTAAACCGCTGTGGGAAGCTGCGACCGAAGTCACCAGCATGGTCAACAAGATCGCGATCTCGGTGCAGAGCTACCGTGAACGTACCGGCGAGAAGAGCGGCCCGCTGGGCGACGCCACCGCCGTGTTGCGCCACAAGCCACACGGCGTGGTTGCGGTATTCGGCCCTTACAATTTCCCTGGGCACTTGCCGAACGGCCACATTGTTCCAGCGCTGCTGGCCGGTAACAGCGTGCTGTTCAAACCAAGCGAACTGACCCCGAAAGTCGCCGAGCTGACGGTCAAGTGCTGGATCGAAGCCGGTCTGCCGGCAGGAGTTCTGAACCTGCTGCAAGGCGCTCGCGAAACCGGCATCGCGTTGGCGGCGAACCCGGGCATCGACGGTCTGTTCTTCACCGGTTCGAGCCGCACCGGCAATCATCTGCACCAGCAATTCGCCGGGCGCCCGGACAAGATCCTCGCGCTGGAAATGGGCGGCAACAATCCATTGGTGGTTGATCAGGTCGCGGATCTGGATGCAGCGGTTTACACGATCATTCAGTCGGCGTTCATTTCTGCCGGTCAGCGTTGCACCTGTGCACGCCGTCTGCTGGTGCCGCAAGGCGCGTGGGGCGACAGCCTGCTCAAGCGTCTGGTGGAAGTCAGCTCGACCATCGAGGTCGGCGCATTCGATCAACAACCGGCGCCGTTCATGGGTTCAGTGATTTCCCTCGGCGCGGCGAAAGCGCTGATGGACGCTCAAACACATCTGCTGGCCAATGGCGCCGTGTCGCTGCTGGCGATGACTCAGCCGCAGGCGCAAGCCGCGTTGTTGACGCCGGGCATTGTGGATGTGACGGCGGTTGCAGAACGTCCGGACGAAGAACTGTTCGGCCCGTTGCTGCAAGTGATTCGCTACGTCGATTTCGAAGCGGCAATCGCTGAAGCCAATGACACCGCTTATGGTCTGGCCGCTGGTTTGTTGTCCGATTCCGAAGCGCGTTATCAGCAGTTCTGGCTGGAAAGCCGCGCCGGGATCGTCAATTGGAATAAACAGCTGACCGGTGCTGCGAGCAGCGCGCCGTTCGGCGGTGTGGGTGCCTCGGGTAACCATCGCGCCAGCGCCTATTACGCAGCGGATTACTGCGCGTACCCGGTGGCGTCGCTGGAGACTCCAAGCCTGGTGTTGCCATCGGCCCTGACGCCTGGCGTAAAGATGGCGTGATGCCCATTCGCGAGCAAGCTCGCTCCCACAGGAAAACGCATTCCAATGTGGGAGCGAGCTTGCTCGCGAAGGTCGCGCCGCGGTCGCAAAGAATAGTTACTGAAGCCTATAACAACAGATTCTCGTGGAGCCTCGCTGATGAAATCCTATGAAGTCAATTTTGACGGTCTAGTGGGGCCGACCCATAACTACGGTGGTCTGTCCTACGGCAACGTTGCCTCGCAGAGCAACAGCCAGCAATCCTCGAACCCGAAGGAAGCGGCGCTGCAAGGCCTGGCGAAGATGAAAGCGCTGATGGAAATGGGCTTTCAGCAAGGCGTGCTGGCACCGCAGGAACGTCCGGACGTGGCCGCTTTGCGCCGTCTGGGTTTCAGCGGCACTGACGCACAGGTGATCGAGCGCGCCGCCAAAGAAGCCATGCCGCTGCTGGTCGCCAGCTGCTCGGCGTCGAGCATGTGGGTAGCGAACGCCGCCACGGTCAGCCCGAGCGCCGACACCGCTGACGGTCGCGTGCATTTCACCGCCGCCAACCTCAACTGCAAATACCACCGCAGCATCGAGCACCCGACCACCAGCCGCGTGCTCGGCGCGATGTTCGCCAATCAGCAGCACTTCGCTCATCACGCGGCATTGCCGGCGGTAGCGCAGTTCGGTGATGAAGGCGCGGCTAACCACACACGTTTCTGCCGTGAATATGGTGAGGCGGGCGTCGAGTTCTTCGTGTTTGGTCGCAGCGCGTTCGACAACCGTTTCCCGGCGCCGCAGAAGTACCCGGCCCGTCAGACCCTCGAAGCGTCGCAAGCGGTTGCCCGTTTGCACGGGCTGCGTGATGAGGGCGTGGTCTACGCCCAACAGAACCCGAACGTGATCGATCAGGGCGTGTTCCACAACGACGTGATCGCCGTGGGTAACGGTGAAGTGCTGTTCTATCACGAGGATGCCTTCCTCGACACCGAGGTGATGCTGGCCGAGCTGCAAAGCAAACTCGCCAAGGTTGGCGGCAACTTCCAGTCCGTGTGTGTGCCGCGTTCGGCGGTCACCGTGGATGACGCGGTGCGTTCGTACCTGTTCAACAGCCAGTTGCTGTCGCGCCCCGATGGCTCGATGTTGCTGATCGTGCCGCAGGAGTGCCAGGCCAACGAGCGTGTCTGGGCATATCTGCAAAGTCTGACCAGCTCCGGCGGTCTGATCCGCGAAGTCAAAGTCTTCGACCTCAAGCAAAGCATGCAGAACGGCGGTGGCCCGGCGTGTCTGCGTCTTCGCGTCGCGCTTAACGAAACCGAACTGGCGGCGGTCAACCCAGGGGTTATCATGACGCCACCGTTGTACGGTTCGTTGACCGCATGGGTTGAAAAGCACTACCGCGACCGCTTGAGCGAAACCGATCTGGCGGATCCGCAATTGCTGCTTGAATGCCGGACGGCACTGGATGAACTGACGCAAATCCTTAAACTGGGCGCGGTTTATCCATTCCAGATCAATTGATGGCCGGCGCGTCGCCTGAACGCGGCGCGCGGCTTGTCTCCCAAGAGAGTAAAAACATGAGCGATTCCCTGCAGCTGATCCTTGAAGACACCGACGGCACGCAACTGGAGACTTCCTGCACCCGCGTTGCGGTCATGTGGCAAGGCAAAGAGCTGTGGATCCAGCAGGACGGCCGTGGCCAACTGCTGATCGGCGTGGACGTTGAAGAAGGTGATGCCGAGTACGCCAACCTGCTGCTGCGCCCATTGGCGACTAATCTGGTAAGTCTGCAACTGGAGATGGAACCGGCTGACGTCGGCGACGACGAAGACCACGTGCACGGCCCGGATTGCAACCACGACCACTAAGGAAGCCGCTCTATGCTCGCCCTCGGCAAACTGCTTGAACTGACCCTCGCCGGCCGCGAACCGGCGGAGAAAACTCAACTGACTGTCGAAGGCGTGCGTATGCGCTGGTTGAGCGAAGGTGCGCTGGAAGTCCGGCCACCGGAAGCGCGCGACAACGGCCTGGACTTGCTGCTGTCGGCAGGTATCCACGGCAACGAAACAGCACCGATCGAATTGCTTGATCGGCTGCTGCACGACATCGCACGCGGCGATCTGAAGCCGCGCGCACGCATTCTGTTCCTGTTTGGCAATCCGGAAGCGATTCGCAAAGGCGAGCGCTTCGTCGAGCAGGACGTCAATCGGCTGTTCAACGGCCGTCATGAACAAAGCAGTGGCAGCGAAGCACTGCGTGCCTGTGAGCTGGAGCGTTTGGCGGCAAGTTTTTTCAGCAAGCCGGATCGCCAGCGTCTGCATTACGACCTGCACACCGCTATTCGCGGTTCGAAGATCGAGCAGTTTGCCTTGTATCCGTGGAAGGAAGGTCGCCAGCATTCGCGTCTTGAGCTGGCACGTCTGCGCGCTGCGGGCATGGAAGCGGTGCTGTTGCAGAACAAACCGTCGATCGTGTTCAGCTCGTACACCTACGACAAGCTCGGTGCCGAGGCTTTCACGCTGGAACTGGGCAAGGCGCGGCCATTCGGGCAGAACGACGGGGTTAACGTCTCGCTGCTGGAAACCCGTTTGAAGCAGATCATTGAAGGCACCGAGCCGGAAATGGCTGAAGCGCAGCTGGACGGTTTGCAGCTGTTCAGTGTCGCCCGGGAAATCATCAAGCACAGTGATGCGTTCCGCTTGAACCTGCCGCAGGACATCGAAAACTTTTCAGAGTTGGACGTGGGTTACGTGCTGGCCGAAGATCTGGCCAATACTCGCTGGATCATCGAAGAGCAGGGCGCACGGATCATCTTCCCTAATCCCAAGGTCAAGAACGGCTTGCGCGCGGGCATCCTGATCGTCCCGACCACCGACGAAAACCTCGCCTGATAGCGATTTCCGGTCTGACATATAACCCTGTGGGAGCGAGCTTGCTCGCGAATGCAATCTGGCATTCAACCTTTGAGTTGGCTGTCAGTCCGCTTTCGCGAGCAAGCTCGCTCCCACAGGGGAATGAGTGAGACCAGAGATCTCACTCCTCGTGTTACACGGCTAGCGCACGCGGCTCTGTACGACGCAGCGCCCGAACCTTCTGCAGCGTATCCGCGCAAGTCCGCGCCGCTTCCTGACCCTTGTGCACAAAGTGCTCAAAGAAGAACTTCTGATGTTCTTCACCGGCATGGAAGTGATGCGGCGTCAGCGACACCGAGAACACCGGCACTTCGGTTTCCAGTTGCACTTGCATCAGGCCGCTGACCACCGACTGGGCAACGAACTCGTGACGGTAGATGCCGCCGTCCACGACCAGGGCTGCGGCGACGATGCCGGCATAACGACCGGTCTTGGCCAGCAACTTGGCGTGTAGGGGCATTTCAAAGGCGCCGCCGACTTCGAAGATATCGATGTCCGATTCCTGATAACCCAGGGCAATCATTTCGGCAACGAAGCCTTTACGGCTCTGGTCGACGATTTCCTTGTGCCAGCAGGCCTGGATGAACGCGACGCGCTCGCCATGAGGGTGTTTGCTTTTGCTGTCGATAGCGGTGGGTTGCATGTTCTGACTCCTGTTTGTGTGAAAAACAGGGCGTTATGAATCGAAAGGGATTCAAGGGTACGAACGCACGCAGGAATGCACGCGGACGGCCCTTTGGCGTTAATCCCGTTCTCTCTTCATCCGGACTATGACCGTCGGCCCCGGAATCACACCGGGTCTGCTGACCTTGCCGCCGATCACAGCCTTTGCCGTGTTCGTCGCCAAGCGCTCGCGGGCTATACGCATTGCGCGCAATTACCGCCGGTGGGGAATTGCACCCCGCCCTGAGAACGTTTTTGCCGCCCTTTTTCGGGCGGCGCAGCGTTTTTAACACAGATTGTGTGTCTGTGCATTGCGCCTTTCTGATGATTGCCATCGAATTTTTCGTAGGCTCAAAACGAAATTTCCTTGCGCAAGGGTTGATTAATCCGCGTCATGACCGCAGTAATCCCACTTCGTAAAGGGATTTCCCCTGCTGATTAGAGGCCAGGTTCATGAGTGTTATCGATCTTCGCAGCGACACCGTCACCCAACCGACTCCGGCCATGCTCGACGCGATGACTGCGGCGGACACCGGTGATGACGTTTACGGCGAAGATCCAACGGTTAATCGCCTGGAGGCCGAACTGGCCCAACGATTGGGTTTTGCCGCCGCTTTGTTTGTGCCGACCGGCACCATGAGCAACCTGCTGGGTTTGATGGCGCACTGCGAGCGCGGCGACGAATACGTCGTTGGCCAGCAGGCGCACACCTACAAGTACGAAGGTGGCGGCGCAGCGGTGCTGGGCTCGATCCAGCCGCAGCCGTTGGAAGTACAGGCGGACGGTTCGCTGGATCTGGATCAGGTCGCCGCAGCGATCAAACCAGACGACTTCCATTTCGCCCGCACCCGTTTGCTGGCGCTGGAAAACACCATGCAGGGCAAAGTGCTGCCGCTGGAGTATCTGGCCCGCGCCCGCCGCTTCACTCAGGATAAAGGCTTGCAACTGCACCTCGACGGCGCGCGCCTCTACAACGCCGCGGTCAAGCTAGGCGTCGATGCACGGGAAATCACTCAGTACTTTGATTCGGTGTCGGTGTGCCTGTCCAAAGGCCTCGGCGCGCCGGTGGGTTCGGTGTTGTGCGGTTCGGTCGAGTTGATCGGCAAGGCTCGTCGTTTGCGCAAAATGGTCGGCGGCGGCATGCGTCAGGCCGGACTGCTGGCAGCAGCGGGGCTGTACGCGCTGGATCACAACGTCGAGCGTCTGGCGGATGACCACGCTAATGCTCGGTTTTTGGCCGATGGTCTGCGTGAAGCAGGTTTCATCGTTGAACCGGTGCAAACCAACATGGTTTATGTGCAAATGGGCGACAAAGCCGAAGCGATCAAGGCGTTTGCCGGCGAACGCGGGATCAAGTTGAGCGCCGCTGCGCGTCTGCGCATGGTCACGCACATGGACGTCAATCGCTCGCAAATCGAGCAAGTGATCGCGACATTCGTCGAGTTTTCGCGCAAGTGACAGCGTTAGCCGTCCAATTGACCGTTTCTATCGTATAAACACGCTGTACCCCGCGCGCAGGGCCGATATAATGCGGCCCTTTGCCGTCGCTTCGTCTGTTGACGTTTCGAACAGGCCTTTGGCCGCAGCCTCCGTGGAAGAACCTAATGAAAAGCGCAGAAATCCGTGAAGCCTTCCTTCGCTTCTTCGAAGAGCAAGGCCACACCCGTGTAGCCTCCAGCTCTTTGATTCCGGGCAACGACCCAACCCTGCTGTTCACTAACGCGGGGATGAACCAGTTCAAGGACTGCTTCCTGGGCCAGGAAAAACGTGCGTACACCCGTGCGACCAGCAGCCAGAAGTGCGTGCGTGCCGGTGGCAAGAACAGCGACCTGGAAAACGTCGGTTATACCGCTCGTCACCACACGTTCTTCGAAATGCTCGGTAACTTCAGCTTCGGTGACTATTTCAAGAAGGACGCGATTACCTACGCGTGGACCTTCCTGACCGGCGTTCTGCAACTGCCGAAGGAAAAACTCTGGGTCACCGTCTACGCCTCCGACGACGAAGCGTATGACATCTGGACCAAAGAAATCGGTGTGCCGGTCGAGCGCATGATCCGCATCGGCGACAACAAAGGCGCGCCATACGCCTCCGACAACTTCTGGACCATGGGCGATACAGGCCCGTGCGGTCCATGCACCGAGATTTTCTACGATCACGGCGACCATATCTGGGGCGGCCCACCGGGCTCGCCGGAAGAAGACGGCGACCGTTACATCGAGATCTGGAACAACGTGTTCATGCAGTTCAACCGCACCGCCGACGGCGTGTTGCATCCGTTGCCAGCACCGTCGGTCGACACCGGCATGGGCCTGGAGCGGATCAGTGCGGTGATGCAGCACGTCAATTCCAACTACGACATCGACCTGTTCAAGAACCTGCTGAAGGCCTCGGCCGAAGCGATCGGTTGCGAAAACGGCGATCAGTCCTCGCTGAAAGTAGTGTCCGACCACATCCGTTCGTGCGGCTTCCTGATCGCCGACGGCGTGCTGCCGTCCAACGAAGGTCGCGGCTATGTGCTGCGTCGGATCATCCGTCGCGCCTGCCGTCACGGCAACAAGCTGGGCGCCACCGGCAGCTTCTTCTACAAGATCGTCGCTGCACTGGTTGCCGAGATGGGCGAAGCCTTCCCGGAACTGAAGAAGCAGCAGAGCAACATCGAGCGCGTGCTCAAGGCTGAAGAGGAGCAGTTCTCCAAGACCCTGGAGCACGGCCTGAAGATTCTCGAGCAGGATCTGCTGGAGCTCAAAGGCACCGTGGTGCCGGGCGATGTAGTGTTCAAACTCTACGACACCTACGGTTTCCCGATGGACCTGACCGCCGACATCGCGCGTGAGCGCAGCCTGACTGTCGACGAAGCCGGTTTCGAGCGTGAGATGGAAGCCCAACGTGTTCGCGCACGTTCGGCCAGCTCGTTCGGTCTGGACTACAACACCTTGGTCAAGGTTGACGTGGCCACCGAGTTCACCGGTTACAAAGACACCAGCGGTTCGGCAAAAATTGTCGCTATCTATAAAGATGGCCAGTCGGTCGACGTCTTGAATGAAGGCGAAGAGGCGGTGATCGTTCTGAATCAGACGCCGTTTTACGCTGAGTCCGGCGGCCAGATCGGCGACTGCGGCTTCCTTCAGGCGGGCAACGCGCGTTTCGACGTACGTGACACCACCAAGACTGGCGGCGCATTCCTGCACCACGGCGTGCTGGATTCGGGCAGCCTGACCATTGGCGCGCCAGTGGAAACCCACGTCGATGCCGAAGTGCGTCACGCGACTTCGCTGAACCACTCGGCCACCCACTTGCTGCACGCTGCACTGCGTCAGGTTCTGGGCGAGCACGTTCAGCAGAAAGGTTCGTTGGTCGATAGCCAGCGTCTGCGTTTCGACTTCAGCCACTTTGAAGCGATCAAGCCTGAGCAGATCAAAGCGCTGGAGGACATCGTCAACGCTGAGATCCGCAAGAACTCCGCTGTTGAAACCGAAGAAACCGACATCGAGACCGCCAAGAACAAAGGCGCGATGGCGCTGTTCGGCGAGAAGTACGGCGACAACGTGCGCGTGCTGAGCATGGGCGGCGATTTCTCCGTCGAGCTGTGCGGCGGTATTCACGCCAACCGTACCGGCGACATCGGCCTGCTGAAAATCATCAGCGAAGGCGGTGTGGCATCGGGCGTGCGTCGTATCGAGGCAGTGACCGGTGCTGCGGCACTGGCCTACTTGAACGCGGCAGAAGAACAACTCAAGGAAGCGGCCAGCCTGGTCAAGGGCAGCCGCGACAACCTGATCGACAAGCTGTCGGCTGTGCTGGAGCGCAACCGCCAACTGGAGAAGCAGCTCGAGCAGTTGCAAGCCAAGGCTGCCAGCGCTGCGGGCGACGATCTGTCGTCCTCGGCTCTGGACGTCAAAGGCGTGAAGGTTCTGGCCGCACGTCTGGATGGTCAGGACGCCAAGGCGCTGCTGGCGCTGGTTGATCAGTTGAAGAACAAACTCGGCCGCGCAGTGATCCTGCTCGGCAGTGTCCATGAGGAAAAGGTCGTTCTGGTTGCAGGCGTAACCAAAGACCTGACTGGCCAACTCAAAGCCGGTGATTTGATGAAACAGGCTGCTGCGGCAGTGGGCGGGAAGGGCGGTGGTCGTCCGGACATGGCGCAGGGCGGCGGTGTTGATGCCGGCGCACTGGATGGCGCATTGGCGCTGACCGTTCCATTCGTCGAGCAGGGTTTATAAGACGGTCCGTCGGGCCCGCAGTCTAGTGGCGGGCCCGGCGGCTGTTCGAGTGATTATTGGGCGCCCTTCATGGGCAGAGGCGGCTTTGAAATGGCTTTGATCGTACAGAAATTTGGAGGCACCTCGGTCGGTACTGTCGAGAGAATCGAGCAGGTCGCCGACAAGGTTAAGAAATTCCGCGATGCCGGCGATGACCTGGTGGTTGTGCTGTCTGCAATGAGCGGCGAAACCAACCGTCTGATCGATCTGGCCAAGCAAATCAGTGGCGACGGCCAACCGGTTCCGCGTGAACTGGATGTGATCGTTTCCACCGGTGAGCAGGTGACGATTGCCCTGTTGGCCATGGCGCTGATCAAGCGCGGTGTGCCGGCGGTGTCGTACACCGGTAATCAGGTGCGGATCCTGACCGACAGTGCGCACAATAAAGCGCGTATCTTGCAGATTGATGACCAGAAGATTCGTGGTGATCTGAAAGCAGGTCGCGTGGTAGTTGTCGCCGGTTTCCAGGGCGTCGACGAGCACGGCAACATTACCACTCTCGGTCGTGGCGGTTCCGACACCACCGGCGTGGCACTGGCTGCTGCGTTGAAGGCTGACGAGTGCCAGATCTACACCGACGTTGATGGTGTTTACACCACCGATCCGCGCGTTGTGCCGGTCGCTCAGCGTCTGGACAAGATCACCTTCGAAGAGATGCTGGAAATGGCCAGCCTCGGTTCCAAGGTGTTGCAGATCCGTGCGGTGGAATTCGCCGGCAAGTACAACGTTCCGCTGCGCGTACTGCACAGCTTCAAGGAGGGTCCGGGCACCCTCATTACTATTGATGAAGAGGAAACCATGGAACAGCCGATCATTTCCGGCATCGCTTTCAACCGCGATGAAGCCAAGCTGACCATCCGTGGCGTGCCAGACACCCCGGGCGTGGCGTTCAAGATTCTCGGCCCGATCAGTGCCGCGAACATCGAAGTCGACATGATCGTGCAGAACGTCGCGCACGATAACACCACCGACTTCACCTTCACTGTGCACCGCAACGACTACCAGGCCGCACAGACCGTGCTGGAAAACACCGCTCGCGAGATCGGTGCCCGTGAAGTTGTAGGCGACACCAAGATTGCCAAGGTCTCGATCGTCGGCGTCGGCATGCGTTCCCACGCAGGCGTGGCCAGTCGCATGTTCGAATCCCTGGCAAAGGAAAGCATCAACATCCAGATGATCTCGACTTCGGAAATCAAGGTTTCCGTGGTTATCGAAGAGAAGTACCTGGAACTGGCTGTGCGCGCCCTGCACACGGCTTTCGAACTGGATGCTCCGGCCCGTCAAGGCGAGTAATTCCGTTTCTTGAAGGGCGCGGTCTGACCGCGCCCTTTATTTTTTGAATGGCGCGAGCCCTGAACTGTTCTTTTGCTCGCGCTGGTCAATACTCAGGCATGTAGGGCTACGATCGCTCCGGTTGTAGGTCGGGTGCCTTTTTTTTGCAGACTGTTGTCCCTGAACTGAATTGCGTGAGGAGAAAGGTATGCTGATTCTGACTCGTCGGTGCGCAGAAAGCCTGATTATCGGTGATGGCGAAATCACCGTGACCGTGCTCGGCGTCAAAGGAAACCAAGTGCGTATCGGCGTCAACGCCCCGAAAGAGGTTGCTGTGCACCGTGAGGAAATTTACCTGCGTATAAAGAAAGAGAAGGACGAAGAACCAAGCCATTAATTTTTATCGATTTTTATGTTTGCAAACGGGGAAAAGGTTGGTTAAGATACGCCCCGTGTTGCGGAGAGCTGGCCGAGTGGCCGAAGGCGCTCCCCTGCTAAGGGAGTACACCTCAAAAGGGTGTCGGGGGTTCGAATCCCCCGTTCTCCGCCATTATTTGCTTAGTACGTCGTAATCTGGCTTTTTCTGTAAGTTGTTGAAATTAATAGAAAAAGTGGTTGGAATAGAGATTAGACGGGCTATAATGCGGCGCAACAAATGCACTCGTAGCTCAGCTGGATAGAGTACTCGGCTACGAACCGAGCGGTCACAGGTTCGAATCCTGTCGAGTGCACCATTTAAGAGTTAGTTACAGCGATGTAAATAACTCGGCTTCAACCAGATGTGATCTGGTCTAAAAACACAAATGCACTCGTAGCTCAGCTGGATAGAGTACTCGGCTACGAACCGAGCGGTCACAGGTTCGAATCCTGTCGAGTGCACCATTTAAGAGTTAGTTGCAGCAATGCAGATAACTTGGCTTCATCCAGTTGTGGTCTGGGCTAAAAACACAAAATGCACTCGTAGCTCAGCTGGATAGAGTACTCGGCTACGAACCGAGCGGTCACAGGTTCGAATCCTGTCGAGTGCACCATATACCGAAAAGCCCGCGTTTATCGCGGGCTTTTTGCTGTCCGGGATTTGGCTTTTGCCTTCACGCATCCCCTCTCATCAAAATCTATTTGAGCACTACGGCCTCGCTTGAGGTCGTATCGATAGCTGGTCGTCGATGTTCGAGTATTCACCTTGTCCGGTTTGCCTAGCGCGCTTTCGACGTCTTGTTGGTTCATGCCGGCAATGACGCGCCGATTGATGATTGCTGCGCGCCGTTGCCTGGCGTCGATCAGATTTCCACATTTGTCTTCGGTGTGGCCAACGATGCCTGGTTCGCGGCCTTTGGTTGTCATGCCGGATATTTCTTCATGGTTGTGTTCCGGCATCACTGCTACAACTGATCCGGGTGAGTAGGGGTGGACTTCCTGTGCTGAGCGTTGCTCACCTTGTGCACAGCTCATCGAGGTGAACGTGATGCTGCCATCGGCGGCTTCGCAGCGATGGAGGGTGAGGGCGGCTCCGGTAGGCGGCAGGCAGAGCAGGCTAGTGAGTACGAGGTGGGATGGTTTCAATGGCATTCGGCGTCCTCCATGACGATCTACGCTCAAGGGTAGACGCTACATTTTCGAGTGTTGGTGTGTTTTCTTTTCAGGATGAGTCGTCGCATGTGCAGGGATCAGGACAGTGCTCAGGTTTGTTTCGCAAGCGCTTGTTTCGACCGTGATTTTTTAACGTTTTAAACCGTCAGGCGGTGTATCATTGCGCCCGTCAGCCCCGCCGGGGCTTATGGAAAACCTCCATGGACTTACCCAGTAGTTACTCAGTACCCCGTTTCACCAATCATGAATTGACTGATTGATCCTTCCGGCGTGCCCCGCTGCTGGGAGTGGAGTTCGCCTATGTCTGAAATCGAAGTAAAGAAAACACAAGAAAGCCTGCAGGATCGCCTGGCTCAGGTCGTCGAGCTGCTGCAGCGTCAGCGGGTCGTCGAAGACCTGACTCATCGCCAGGAAGGCGCGCATCACGACCGCGTCGAAAATCTGGTTCACCGGCAAAATCTCGTCGAGTTGCAGCGCAAACTCGATGATCTGCACTCAGCCGACGTCGCCTACATTCTTGAAGCCTTGCCGCTGGACGACCGTCTGACACTCTGGCAACTGGTCAAGGCTGATCGCGACGGCGACATTCTTCTTGAGGTATCCGACTCCGTTCGTGAAACGCTGATCGCCGACATGGATGATCACGAACTCCTCGCTGCTGCCAAGGACATGGACGCCGACGAACTTGCTGACTTGGCTTCCGAGCTGCCGCGAGACGTCGTTCATGAGTTGATGGAGAGCCTGGATAACCAGCAACGTGAACGCGTCCGTTCGGCCCTGTCTTACGACGAGGAGCAGGTCGGCGCATTGATGGACTTCGAGATGGTGACCATCCGTGAGGATGTCAGCCTCGAAGTTGTTCTGCGTTATCTGCGTCGCCTCAAAGAGCTGCCGGGTCATACCGACAAGCTGTTCGTCGTCGACTACGACGGGGTGCTCAAAGGTGTGCTGCCGATCAAGCGCCTGCTGGTCAATGATCCGGACAAGCAAGTTGCCGAGGTGATGGCCAGCGATCCGGTGAGTTTCCATCCGGACGAAGATGCCTACGACGCTGCTCAGGCGTTCGAACGTTACGACTTGATCTCGGCTCCGGTGGTCGACAAGAACGGCAAGCTGATTGGTCGTCTGACCATTGACGAAATGGTTGACCTGATTCGTGAAGAAAGTGAGAACGAAGTTCTCAACATGGCCGGTCTGCGTGAAGAGGAGGACATCTTCGCCTCGGTCTGGAAGTCTTTACGCAACCGTTGGGCATGGCTGGCGATCAACTTGATCACTGCGTTTGTCGCGTCGCGAGTGATCGGTCTGTTCGAGGGGTCGATCGAGAAGCTGGTAGCGCTGGCAGCGCTGATGCCGATCGTGGCCGGTATTGGTGGCAACTCCGGTAACCAGACGATCACCATGATCGTTCGCGCCATGGCGCTCGACCAGGTAAGCACCGGCAATACTTCGCGCCTGATGCGCAAAGAGCTGGCGGTAGGCCTGATCAATGGCCTGGTCTGGGGCGGTGTGATTGGTGTAGTTGCTTATCTTCTCTACGGCAGTTGGTCGTTGGGTGTGGTAATGACAGCGGCTATGACGCTCAACTTGCTGTTGGCGGCGTTGATGGGAGTATTGATCCCGATGACCCTGGCGAAAATGGGGCGCGACCCGGCCATGGGTGCGAGTGTGATGATTACCGCGATGACCGATAGTGGCGGTTTCTTCATCTTCCTCGGGCTGGCGACAATCTTCCTGCTCTGATCTGCTGCATCGAAACAGCCCGCCTTTTGGCGGGCTTTTTCTTGTCTGCGAAAACTCAAAATTCGCGCAAAAAAAAGCCAGCGGTTAAGCTGGCTTGAGGTGTTCGGTGTGGCTCAGGACGCGTCTGCTGCCATTTCGGCGTCATGGGCAATCAAGGAAACCAGAGCGTTCTGCTGGCGGTGAGAAAGCTGACGGAAACGTTGCAAGAGCTCACGCTCATGCAGCGAAAGTTCCGGGCTGTCCAGGCGCATGCTCAGCTCTTCGCCCAGTGCACCTTCCTGAATAAGACTCTGCTCAAGGCGCGCAATGATCTCGGAGTTCATGCTGCGATGATGATTGCGAGCCACCTCGGCAATGCGTTCACGCATTCCGTCTGGCAGACGTACGACGAACTTGTCAGCCGTACGGCTGGAATAAATTGCCTGTTTCAATGGGCGCATATATTTAACCGGTTAGTTCAGGGGAGCGGTTCTCGGGATTGGCCGCAGGATGTGTGGTAGGACAAGCATCCGCGCCAAATGGTTCAACCTGAATTGTTAAGAGGCCCGCATCATGCCTCAAAATTGCCAGATCATTGGCGTCAATTCTGTGACAAATATTGAGCTGGGTAAAGGCGTAATGCCAGCACCAATTATCAGAAATGCGGACTGGTTGGAAATCTTCGCCTCTGTCCACATCCTTTGCCGCTTCCTGCGGTACATCAATTGATGTCCGCAAGCATCAGAACGTGCATGCTATGTGGGTTCTGCATCCTTGTTCCTTATCTGTACAGGATAGTGGCAAATTGCCGATTTACTAGTGGCAGACACCTGCCGGAGGGCGTTTTCAGGATGGATGGCAAGCTTATTTATTTGATGGGGCCGTCCGGTTCGGGCAAGGACAGTTTGATTGACGCTGCACGTGAACCACTGCAGGCAATGAACTGCGAGATCATGCGGCGGGTTATTACTCGATCAGCCGAGTCGATGGGCGAGGATGCGGTAGGTGTGACGCCCGAGGAATTCGAGAATCGTCAGCTCGCTGGCGATTTTTCGCTGGCTTGGCATGCTAACGGTCTTGCGTATGGAATACCGATTGAGATGAATCATTTGTTGGCAGCGGGGCGACATGTGCTGGTCAACGGCTCCCGCGCAAACCTTCGCCAAGCGTTGGATCGCTACCCGACGCTGGTCCCTGTTCTATTGACGGTAAATGACGAGGTTTTGCGAGAGCGTCTTCTTCGACGAGGTCGGGAGACACTTGAACAGATAGAGGCCCGACTTGGCCGCAACGCCCTGTTCAAGGACAGAAGATCAAGCGATGAGTCGGTACATGTAATCGACAATTCGGGCGACTTGGCGGACGCGGTGAATCAATTGCTGGATGTGATCCGGTTTAACGCAGTACCGGGTCGAACTTGATTTTGCGACCGGCGATCAGTGCCAGGACAAACAATACCGAAAACACGCTGCAAGCAAGCAGTGGCAGGGTGATAACGGTGTCTTCGAACAGCGAAAAATGCATAACGCCACTCATAACGGCAAGAATCAGAAATCCTGCGGCTGACTTTGACATGCTGTACTCCTGAAGATATTTCAAAAAACCAGGCGGTCGATCATTTGGAGGGGCTGGGCTTGCTCTCGGGTGGTGACAGCTCTTGGAGCAAGGCTGTCTTTATCGGTAAGAACTGCCAATTGGGGTTGCCTCTGCACTTGCAGGTAATGCGGCATACGTTGGGCTAGCGATTTCTGGGTGGTGCTTTCAGACATAAAGTGAAAGCTGGCCAAAATCGCCAATGCGGCGGTGTTTGCAAGTAAGAGGGTGATATTCATGAGCGGCGCTCCGATTGTTCTTCTATAGAACAGACAAAGCAGCCGTCGTGCCAACAGTCTAACCGCTGTTTAGTCCTTTAAAAACAAGGATTTGAGAGCTTTTTTGGACTTGCAGGGCTTGCAATCTGCATTGGTGGCGTTTTAAGAGCGTGCAAAATGCACGGTAAAACTTCCCGCAGTATTGCGGTGTGCATGCCTACACTTAATATGGCTACGGATGACATGACAAATCAGGACTTGGCCGTTAACATGCAGGCCGTCCGTCACGCAGCGTCTGCTCGTGACAATCCTGTGTCTCAGTAGCTCAATTGGATAGAGCATCCCCCTCCTAAGGGGAAGGTTGGCAGTTCGAACCTGCCCTGGGACACCATAAAATCAAGGGCCGTAGCCTTGTTTAGCAGTTCCCTCTTCCGTTCATGGGTGCAGGATGGGTGCAATAAGCAGGCTGCGGATTAGCAAACCTCACGCGCGATAGAGCGGTGGGGTTTTTTTATGCGTTCAATTCCGCGATTTCGCTAGGAAGGAAAATGGTAAAGCTCGGAAGAAACGAAAAATGTTGGTGCGATTCAGGCAAAAAATACAAAAAGTGCCACCTTGCTCGGGAGTCGGCGGAGCCTCATAAGCCATGGGATCTTAGCGCTACTCATCGGAAGCATTTCTCAAAGAAGCTGTGCTCCGCTCCCGATCTTTTCCATGATCAGTGCTCCGGTTCAATCATTGCCGCACATACCGTTCCTCGTTCTGGAAGCCTGAACCAAATTGCGGATGATGGGCACGTTCTGTCTTTCATGCCGTCTTTAGAGGGGCTTATCAAACACAACGGCGCTTTAAAGCCCGAGAAGGTGGGCGTCCGTCGCGCCTCTACATTCAGCGGATTTTGCTCGACGCACGACGACAGTCTCTTCGCGCCGGTTGAGAAGAGTGTTTTTGTCGGAAGTCAGGAACAGTGCTTCCTGCTGGCGTATCGCGCCTATGCCCGAGAGATTTATACAAAGCGAGCTGCAGCGGAGCAGGCTGAACTTTATAAGGATCTCGACCGCGGGCGTACACCAGAGCGCCAGGTTGAAATTCAGACGTTTGCGCGCCTTCATGGCGCAGGAATTAACGCAGCTTTACGTGATATTCAGATTCATAAGGCGCGCTTTGATCGATGCTTAACCACTGGAGATTATGCTTCAGTCCGCTCATACATAATCGAATTGGACCAGGCACCACCGGTGATGTGCAGCGCCACCTATGCGCCAAGCGTGGACTTTTGGGGAAGGCAGCTACAGGATATGGCCGATGTTGATCTAGTGCCTGAGCTTATGAGTGTTACTTCCTTCTTTGGGGGAGAGAAGGGGCAGATAGTTTTTTCGTGGATGGTCGAAGATGACAGATGCTGCATGGCGTTGATCAAAAGCCTGGAGCAGATCGATGATGTTGACCTATCCACTAAACTTGTCGCCTATTTCTTCGACCATTTTGAGAATGTGTTCGCGTCTCCGATCTGGTGGGACGGCTTAGGCAAGCCGAATCAAAATGCTTTAATCGAGCGAATGATTGGCGAAGTAGGAGTCATGTTCGGTCTTGTGCCTAGCGTTAAATCGCCGTTCAAAATACCGCCATGGACTATTTCGAGAAGATACCGAGTTGGCTTCTAAGCGGTATCACGGATGCGCAGTACAGTGGTGG
>NZ_CABVHJ010000018.1:53077-141056 GCF_902497745.1 Pseudomonas fluorescens | reverse complement strand
AGCCAAACACAGCGGGAGTAGGTGCAGCGAAGCAAACCGGAGACGCTGCGCCCGGATCGATCCCGGAGCGAAGGAACCCCGAGCCCCAGCGAGCGGGCCGCACGTAGGAGCAAGCGTTTTTGGTTACTTTTGAGGCGTTTGTCAAAAGTGACCCGCCGTAAGGGCGGAACCTTAATCAGCCACACCCGCAGCAACGGATATACACCCAAAGAAAACTGACAGCGCCGACAGCTAGCCGTCACCCTCCTGACCCCCAAACAAGTTTATAAAGACCCTAACCCTGCCCAAACTCCGTCCGGCGCCCACCCCGCATGCGAATCCAAAAGAACAAAGCCCTGCTCGCCACCCTATTGATCGTCCTCGCAGGCGCAGGTCTGTGGTACGCCCTGAAACCCGCCCCCACCAAACTCGCCACCCCCACCGCCATCCCCGTGCGAGTCATAGCGGTCAGCGCAAAAGACGTCCCCCGCTACACCAGCGGCATCGGCTCCGTACTCTCATTACACAGCGTCGTAGTGCGCCCCCAGATCGACGGCATCCTCACCAAAATCCTCGTCAAAGAAGGCCAACTCGTCAAAGCAGGCGACCTGCTGGCCACCATCGACGACCGCTCCATCCGCGCCAGCCTCGACCAGGCCCGCGCCCAACTGGGCGAAAGCCAGGCACAACTGCAAGTCGCCCTGGTCAACCTCAAACGCTACAAACTGCTCACCGTCGACGACGGCATCTCGAAACAGACCTACGACCAGCAACAAGCCTTGGTCAACCAACTGAAAGCCACCGCCCAAGGCAACCAAGCCTCCATCGATGCAGCGCAAGTACAACTTTCCTACACGCAAATCCGCTCCCCGGTCACCGGCCGCGTCGGTATTCGCACAGTCGACGAAGGCAACTTCCTGCGCATGACTGACACCACCGGCCTGTTCACCGTTACCCAGATCGACCCGATTGCCGTCGAATTCTCCCTGCCGCAGCAAATGCTGCCGACCCTGCAAGGCCTGATCAACGACCCGCAACGCGCACAGGTCAAGGCCTACATCGGCGCCGACACCGATGGCGAAACCGGCAACCTGCTCGGCGAAGGTCACCTGACCCTGATCGACAACCAGATCAACGCCAACACCGGCACCATCCGCGCCAAAGCCGAATTCGCCAACGCCAGCCAAAAGCTCTGGCCCGGCCTGCTGGTCACGGTAAAAATTCAGACAGCCCTCGACAAAGATGCGCTGGTCGTCCCGCCCACCGTCGTACAACGTGGCCTCGACCAACACTTCGTTTACCGGGTGAACGGCGACAAGGTCGAAGCCGTGCAAGTGCAGATGGTTTACCAAGGCAGCGGCCAGGACATTATCAAAGGTGTGAAGGCCGGCGATGTTCTGGTCACCGACGGCCAGTCGCGGCTCAAACCCGGCTCGATCGTGCAAGTCATGAGCGAGCCGGCGCAGGTGGTGCAAACGGAGCCGAAACCATGAAGGCGCACAAAGGCGTCTCCACGTGGTGCATTGATCATCCGGTGGCGACAATCCTGCTGACCATCGCTTTGGTGCTGGTCGGTTTGATTGCCTTCCCGCGCTTGCCAATCGCCCCACTGCCGGAAGCGGAATTTCCTACAATCCAGGTCTCAGCGCAGTTGCCCGGCGCCAGCCCCGACACCATGGCCTCGTCCGTGGCCACGCCGCTGGAGGTGCAATTCAGCGCCATCCCCGGCATGACCCAGATGACCTCCAGCAGTGCCCTCGGCTCCAGCCTTTTGACCCTGCAATTCACCCTCGATAAAAGCATCGACACCGCTGCACAAGAAGTCCAAGCGGCGATCAACACCGCCGCCGGCAAACTGCCCAAGGACATGCCGACCCTGCCGACCTGGAAGAAGGTCAACCCGGCCGACAGCCCGGTGCTGATTCTCAGCGTCAGCTCGACGCAAATGCCCGGCACCGAACTCAGCGATCTGGTGGAAACCCTGCTCTCGCGTCAGATCAGTCAGATCGACGGCGTAGGCCAAATCAACATCACCGGTCAGCAACGTCCGGCGATCCGCGTGCAAGCCTCGGCGGACAAACTCGCCGCGATCGGCCTGACCCTTGCCGACATTCGTCTGGCGATCCAGCAGACCAGCCTCAACCTCGCCAAAGGTGCGCTGTACGGCGAATCGAGCATTTCCACGCTATCGACCAACGACCAGTTGTTCCACCCCGAGGATTACAGCCAACTCATCGTTTCCTACAAGGATGGTGCCCCGGTTCACCTGCGCGATGTCGCCAAAGTCGTCAACGGTTCGGAAGATGCCTACGTGCAAGCCTGGGCCGGTGATCAACCCGGTGTGAACCTGGTGATCTCGCGCCAGCCCGGCGCCAACATCGTAGAAACCGTCGACCGCATTCAAGCCGCCCTGCCCGGCCTTGAAGCGATGCTGCCCGCTTCGGTGCAGGTGAAAACCCTGATCGACCGCACCCAGACCATTCGAGCCTCGCTGCATGAGGTCGAGATCACCCTATTGATCGCGATCCTGCTGGTGGTGGCGGTGATGGCGCTGTTCCTGCGCCAATTGTCGGCAACCCTGATTGTTTCGGCGGTACTCGGCGTGTCGCTGATCGCCAGTTTCGCCTTGATGTACCTCCTCGGTTTCAGCCTGAACAACCTGACGCTGGTGGCGATCGTGGTGGCCGTGGGATTTGTGGTCGACGATGCCATCGTCGTGGTGGAAAACATCCACCGGCATCTGGAGGCCGGCGACGATATGCGCGAAGCCGCGATCAAGGGCGCTGGCGAGATCGGCTTTACCGTGGTGTCGATCAGTTTCTCGCTGGTGGCGGCGTTTATTCCGCTGCTGTTCATGGGCGGTGTGGTCGGGCGCCTGTTCAAGGAATTCGCCCTGACTGCGACCTCGACCATCATGATTTCCGTGGTGGTCTCGTTGACTCTGGCGCCAACGCTGGCGGCGCTGTTCATGCGCAAACCGGTGCATCATGCCCACGCCAAACCGGGGTTCAGCGAGCGCTTGCTCGGCTGGTACGAGAAAGGTCTGCGCCGCGCCCTCGCCCATCAGAAATTGATGATCGGCGTGTTCGGCCTGTCGTTGGCGCTGGCCATCGGCGGTTACATCTTTATCCCCAAAGGTTTCTTCCCGGTGCAGGACACCGGTTTCGTCCTCGGCACCACTGAAGCGGCTGCGGATATTTCCTACGGCGACATGGTGAAAAAACACTTGGCGATGGCCGAAATCGTCGCCGCCGATCCGGCGGTGCAGGCGTTCTCACACTCGGTGGGCGTCTCCGGCAGCAACCAGACAATCGCCAACGGCCGCTTCTGGATTGCCCTGAAAAAACGTGGCGACCGCGACGTCAGCGCCAGCCAGTTTATCGACCGTATCCGTCCGCAACTGATGAAAGTCCCCGGCATCGTCCTCTACCTGCGCGCCGGCCAGGACATCAACCTCAGCTCCGGTCCGAGCCGCGCGCAGTACCAATACGTGCTGAAGAGTAACGACGGCGCAACCCTCGCCACATGGACGCAACGCCTCACCGAAAAACTGCGCAGCAACCCGGCGTTCCGCGATATTTCCAACGATCTGCAACTGGGCGGCAGCATCACCCACATCAGCATCGATCGCAGCGTCGCCGCACGTTTCGGCCTCACCGCCAGCGATGTCGACGAGGCGCTGTACGATGCTTTCGGCCAACGCCAAATCAATGAATTCCAGACCCAGGTCAACCAGTACAACGTGATTCTGGAGCTGGACACCAAGCAGCGCGGCAAGGCCGAAAGCCTCAACTATTTCTACCTGCGCTCGCCGCTGAGTGGCGAGATGGTGCCGCTGTCGGCGCTGGCCAAATTCGATGCGCCGACCATTGGCCCGTTGTCGATTGCCCATGACGGGATGTTCCCGGCCGCCAACCTGTCGTTCAACCTCGCGCCCGGTGTGGCGCTGGGCGATGCGGTGATTCTGCTCAATCAGGCCAAAGCCGAGATCGGCATGCCGACGGCGATCAGCGGCAACTTCCAGGGCGCGGCGCAGGCGTTCCAGAGTTCGCTGGCCAGTCAGCCATGGCTGATTCTCGCGGCGCTGGTGGCGGTGTACATCATTCTTGGTGTGCTTTATGAAAGCTTCGTGCACCCGCTGACGATCATTTCGACATTGCCGGCGGCGGGTTTGGGCGCGGTGATCATGCTGTGGATCTGCGGCCAGGACTTTTCGATCATGGCCTTGATCGGGCTGGTGTTGCTGATCGGTATCGTCAAGAAGAACGGCATCCTGATGATCGACTTCGCGCTCGAAGCGCAGCGCCACCGAGGCCTGTCGCCGCAGGATGCAATTTTCGAAGCGTGCATCACGCGGTTCCGGCCGATCATCATGACCACCCTCGCCGCCCTGCTTGGCGCGCTGCCGCTGATGCTCGGTTACGGCACCGGCGCCGAACTGCGCCAACCATTGGGGATCGCGGTGGTGGGCGGTTTGCTGGTCAGCCAGATGCTGACGTTGTTTACCACTCCGGTCATATACTTGTGGCTTGAGCGGCTGTTCCACCGGCACTCACACCCACCAGCCCCATCGCCCGCACCGGCACTGGCGACCACAGACTGAGGCAGGGTCATGCGCGTTCTGATTATCGAAGACGAGGAAAAAACCGCGGACTATCTGCACCGCGGTCTGACGGAACAGGGTTACACCGTGGATCTGGCCCGCGACGGCGTCGAGGGTCTGCATCTGGCGCTGGAAAGCGACTACGCGGTGATCGTCCTCGACGTCATGTTGCCGGGCCTTGATGGCTTCGGCGTACTGCGCGCATTGCGTGCACGCAAGCAGACCCCGGTGATCATGCTCACCGCTCGCGAGCGGGTTGAAGATCGCATCAAAGGCCTGCGCGACGGGGCCGACGATTACCTCGGCAAACCGTTTTCATTCCTTGAACTGGTCGCACGTTTGCAAGCACTGACCCGGCGTAGTGGCGGACATGAGCCGGTGCAGGTGAGCATCGCCGACCTGTGGATAGATCTGATCAGCCGCAAGGCGACTCGCGCCGGCACGCGGCTGGACCTGACCGCCAAGGAGTTTTCGCTGTTGAGCGTGTTGGCCCGCCGGCAAGGTGAAATCCTTTCGAAAACCGCGATTGCCGAAATGGTCTGGGACATCAATTTCGACAGCGATGCCAACGTCGTCGAAGTCGCGATCAAGCGCCTGCGCGCCAAACTCGACGGGCCGTTCGACGAGAAATTGCTGCACACCATTCGCGGCATGGGTTATGTGCTGGAGAGCCGTGGTGTCCAGTAATTCGATTGCCCTGCGCTTGAGCGGGATGTTCACGCTGGTGGCGTTAGTGGTGTTTCTGTTGATCGGCGGCGCGCTGTATCAGCAGGTCGACAAAGGCTTGGGATTACTGCCAGAAGCCGAGCTGGATGCGCGCTACAGCGTGCTCGAATCGGCGCTCAATCGTTTCGGCACGCCGGAGCATTGGGTGAAGATCAACGCCAAGTTGAAGCTGCTTGGCGAAGAGGACAAACGCATTCGTTTCTGGGTGGTCAGCGGCGATCCGGGTTACGAATATGGTCAGCCGGATGCGGCAATTCGCGCCTTCGCCCAAGGCCCGTTGGGCATGCATGACCTGCAGTTGCCCGACCATCCTTATCCGCTGAAAGTGCTGCTGACCGAGTTGCCGGCCAAGGATCAACGCCCGCCGCTGCGTTTCATGATCGGCATCGATACCGAGACGTTCCACGAGACTCAACACAATCTGTTGATCGCGCTGATCGGGCTGGCGATTGTCGGTGTGCTGATGGCGTCGGCGTTGGGTTACTGGGTCGCGCGGATCGGCCTCAAGCCACTGATCAAACTGTCCCATGAAGCTCAACGACTGGCGCCACCGTTGCGGGCTGGACGCTTGCGGTTGTCGCCGCTGCCCCCTGAGCTGGAGCAGTTTGTCGACTCGTTCAACTCAACGCTGGAACGGGTCGAACAGGCCTACTCGCGACTGGAATCGTTCAACGCCGACGTCGCCCATGAGTTGCGTTCGCCGCTGACCAATCTGATTGGCCAGACGCAAGTGGCGCTGACCCGTGGGCGTTCTGCCGAACACTACTTCGAGGTGCTGCAATCGAATCTGGAAGAGCTGGAACGGCTGCGCTCGATCATCAATGACATGCTGTTTCTGGCCAGTGCCGATCAGGGCAACAAGGCGACCAAACTGACCTCGACGTCGCTGGCAGATGAGGTGGCGACGACGCTGGAATATCTGGATTTCATTCTTGAAGATGCGCAGGTTGAAGTGCGGGTCAGCGGTGATGCGCTGGTGCAAATCGAGGTCGCGCATTTGCGTCGGGCGTTGATCAACTTGTTGAGCAATGCGGTGCAGCACACTGAGGCGGGTCAGGTGATCGAGGTGCGGATCGAGGTGGAAGAGCATCAGGTGAGTATTGGTGTGGCCAACCCCGGATCGCCGATTGCCAGCGAGCATTTGCCGCGCTTGTTCGAGCGCTTTTATCGGGTCGATGCGTCGCGCAGTAACAGTGGCAATAACCATGGGTTGGGGCTGGCGATCGTCAAGGCGATTGCGCTGATGCATGGTGGGGATGTGTTCGTGCGCAGTGATCGGGGGATGAATACTTTCGGGATTTATTTGCCGGTCTAAAAAGCCCCTCACCCTAACCCTCTCCCGGAGGGAGAGGGGACTGATTGGGGGATGCTGCAAATGTGCACCGACCTGATCTTGATTCACCGAATCCATAATCGACTCGATCTTTCAGGTCGATGTACAACGCCAGACACCTCGGTCAGCTCCCTCTCCCTACGGGCGGTCCGACGTTTCGGGAGGGTTGGGGTGAGGGGCCTTTGACTGACATTGAAATATCGAGTCGAACTCAGGCTTTGAAAAGCCCCCAATCTGCTCCCTTTCCCCCTTGCCCCATTGGGGGAGAGGGCTGGGGTGAGGGGGTGACTTTTGCTTCTGCTGTAACAGTCATTTATGAAAATCACGCTGTTTCCCAACGCCCGGCAACCTTATCTTTGCCCGCACCAAACAGCACTCGCCAAGCGAGAAGGTTTTCAAGATGTCCAACAGTATGGGTATTGCCAGCGCGTTCGTTTTGTCCTCATTGATCCTGTCGCCGATGGCGATGGCTGAAGAATCGCAGTCGTTCGTGGCGCACAATGTCGCTCGCGCGCAGGCCTACGATCAGTATCAGGCCGAAGTGATGGCCAAGGCGCAAGACGCCTCGCAAGCCCCGCAGGCTGCCACTTCCCAGACTCAAGCAAGCGAGACAGACAGCTGAGCCGCGCACCGCGCCAACGTTTCCCTCGACGCGGTTGTTTGGCTCTTCCCGTTCAACCGTCGTCATTCCAGGCCGCTGCCTTTCAGCGGCCTTTTTTCGTTGTGGTCTGAAAGCCGTTTGGTTCGTCTGTAACAACAAGAAACATCGAGCGCCTCAAAATAAAGAGGCGCCAGTTGACCCAAGGAGCTCCATTGCACGTGCGTTACCCAGTCCGCTTCACTCCGTTGTTCATTGCAATTGCCGCAACGATTGCCCCGGCCGCTCACGCCGACGAGGCCGCCAAAGAAGGCTTTGTTGAAGGCTCGAGCCTCAACCTCAACGCCCGCAACTACTACATGAATCGCAACCGCTTGCAGAAAGCGGACGACAACATCGAGTGGGGCCAGGGCTTTCTCGGCGTATTCAAATCGGGTTACACCGAAGGCACGGTCGGTTTCGGCATTGATGCCCATGCCATGCTCGGGTTGAAGCTGGATGGCGGTGGCGGCACCGACGGCTCGAGCATTCTGCCGGTCAGAGAGAATGGCGGCAAAGCACCGGGAGCGTTCTCCACGGCGGGAGGCACGTTGAAAATGCGCGCGTTCGATACCGAGTTGAAGGCTGGTGATCTGTTTCTCACCAACCCAGTGATTGCCGGCGGTGAAACGCGCATGCTGCCGCAGACTTTCCGTGGTGTGAGCCTGACCAACCACAGCTTCGACGGCTGGTTGATCGAAGGCGGCCAGGCCAGTTTCACCAAGCCTTACAACCAGAGTGGCCACACGCGCATCGGCACTTCTTACGGGACATTGGCCGACGGCGATGAGAGCCAGCACCTGAACTGGGCCGGCGTGGCCTGGAGCGGTGTCGAAGGCCTGACCAGCAGCCTTTACGCCTCCGAGCTTAAGGACATCTGGAACCAGTACTACTACGACCTCGACTACACCTGGCAGTTGAACGATCTGGTCAGCCTCAACCCAGGCCTGCACTTCTATCACACGCAAGACACCGGGGATGCGTTGCTGGGCAACATCGACAACAACACCTACAGCCTGCATTTCACCGTTGGCGTCGGTAATCACAGCATTACTGCCGCGTATCAGCGGGTCAACGGCAACACGCCGTTCGACTACATCAGCCAGGGCGACAGCGTATACCTCGACAACTCCCAGCAATACTCGGACTTCAACGGCCCGAACGAGCGCTCGTGGAAGCTTAAATACGCCTATGACTTCGCCGGTGTCGGCGTACCGGGACTGACCTCGTCTGTGTCTTACTCGCGCGGCACTGTCGACCTGACCAAGGTTGACCCCGACAGCAAAGGCTATTCCAACTGGTACAGCGCCGAGGGCCGCAACGCCAAGCATTGGGAGCGCGACCTCGATTTGCAGTACGTTGTGCAGAGCGGTCAGGCCAAAGATCTGGCAGTCCACCTGCAATGGGCAACCAACCGTGGCGGCAACGGCTACGGCGTGATTGATTCGGATACAGATGAATACCGCGTAATCATCGACTACCCGATCAACGTCTTCTAAGATCGGCGCCATAACACCATCTTGAATTCAGTGATGCCCGCCCTGTGGGAGCGAGCCTGCTCGCGAAAGCGGTCTATCAATCGACATCTATGTTGAATGACACGGCGCTTTCGTCGGAACGCCGCCCGGAGCAGGCTCGCTCCCACATTGGGAATGGTTTCTGGCTTCGGCTGTGGTGTTTGGCCTACTACGCTTATAAGACTCCCCAACCGACAGCCCAATCATGATCGCGAGCCGTACCCCACCCATGGCGGGCAAGACCGGACGCCCCGAACTGCTGCTGATCTGCGGCAGTTCGCTGACCGTGATCGCGATTCTGTGCATCGTCACGTTCCTGCTGATCCGCGAGCACGCCAACGCTCAGGAGTCGGCCACCCGCAGTGCCACCACCATTGCGCAACTGATCGACGCCGATGTGCTGCGCACCGTCGAGTTGTATGACTTGACCCTGCAAGGCCTGATCGCCGCCGCCCAGCGTGATGACCTGCAGGATGTCTCGCCGCAGATCCGCCATCTGGCGCTGTTCGACCGCTCAACCACGGCACGCTTCAAGGGCGACATTCTGCTCCTCGACAAGCATGGGGACGTCGTCGCCGACTCTTCGCGGATCGAGCCAAAACCGGGCAACTTTGCCGACCGCGATTACTTCCTCGCCCACGCCTTCAACCGCGATGCCGGCATGTTTATCAGCCGCCCGTTCAAGACCCGTTGCGACTGCGACGAGGCCAATCAGTGGCGCATCAGCTTCAGCCGCCGGATCTCCTCGCAAACCGGTGAATTCTCCGGTGTGGCCGTGGCTTCGCTAAAACTCGATTACTTCGATCAGTTGTTCAACAGCCTCGACATCGGCAAAGACAGCACGCTGAACATCATCAACAGTGACGGCGTCCTGCTCGCACAGAAGCCATACCTGCAAAGCGATTCGATCGGCAAAAGCTTCGGTAACCGCCCCAATGTCGTGCGGATCCTGGGCGACAAGGACGGCAGCGGCAGTTTCACCAGCACCTCGAGCATGGATCATCAGCAGCGCCTCTATACCTATTCGCGGGTTGGCAATTTGCCGTTGACGGTGATGGTTGCGCTGTCCAGCGATGAAGTGTTCGGCACCTGGCGCCGCACCGCGCTGTTGATCAGTGGGGCCACGGGCGTGTTGTGCGTGGGTTTGTTGTGGCTGACCTGGCTGCTGGCCCGCGAGTTGCGCCGACGTCAGCGCGCCGAGCACGAACTGGCGCAATTGGCCGCCACCGACGCGCTGACGGGGGTGGCCAACCGGCGGATGCTCGACCAAGCACTGCGTCACGAGTGGTTCCGCGCTCAACGTTCAGGCAAACCGCTGTCGGTGATGATGATCGATGCCGATCACTTCAAGGCGTTCAACGATCGGCATGGGCATCAGGCGGGCGATCAAGCGTTGAAGACGCTGGCGCGGGTCATTGCTGAAAATGTCCGGCGACCGGCTGATCTGGTTGCGCGTTATGGCGGCGAGGAATTTTCGGTGATTCTCGCCGAGACCGATGAGCATGGCGCGCGGCTGATTGCCGAGCATATTCGCCAAGCGGTGGAGCAGTTGCCGTTGGTCGACGGGGCCGAGCGGCAGATGACGGTGAGCATTGGCATCGCCACATGGACGGTGGCGAGCGAGATGACGCTGGAGCAGTTGCTGTTTGCGGCGGACAAGGCGTTGTATCAGGCCAAGGAAGGTGGGCGTAATCGGGTGGTGGTGGCTGCCTGACAGGTCTGTGGCGATTGCACCGGCACCTTAGCGAGCAAGCTCGCTCCCACATTTGAAATGCATTCCCCTGTGGGAGCGAGCTTGCTCGCGAAGAGGCCGGATCAGGCACTAGAGAAATTGCAGGCATAAAAAAAGGCCATCCAAAGATGGCCTTCAAAAAACTAGAGAGGTTTTTTACTTACACTGCCGCAACCGGGCGCATGTAAGAGATTGGTGCGGTGCTGGCGTCTTCGAACGTCACCACTTCCCAAGCATCTGTCTGCTCAATCAACTTGCGCAGCAGCTGGTTGTTCAGTGCGTGGCCGGACTTGAAGCCCTTGAACTCACCAATCAGGCTGTTACCCAGCAGGTACAGGTCGCCAATCGCGTCGAGGATCTTGTGCTTCACGAATTCGTCTTCATAGCGAAGGCCGTCTTCGTTCAGTACGCCATCGGCATCAACAACGATTGCGTTTTCAACGCTGCCGCCGAGTGCGAGGTTGTGCTTGCGCAGGTACTCGATATCACTCATGAAACCAAAGGTACGGGCGCGGCTGACTTCTTTTACGAACGAAGTGCTGGAAAAATCCACGCTTGCACTTTGGGTGCGGTCCCGGAATACCGGGTGATCGAAATCGATCTCGAAGCTCACCTTGAACCCTTCGAAAGGGACGAAAGTGGCGCGCTTGTCGCCGTCTTCCACTGTCACTTCACGCAGGATGCGGATGAATTTCTTGGCGGCGTCCTGTTCTTCCAGGCCTGCCGATTGAATCAGGAATACGAAGGGTCCAGCGCTGCCATCCATGATCGGGACTTCGGACGCGGAGAGCTCGACGTAGGCGTTATCGATGCCCAGGCCAGCCATGGCCGAGAGCAAGTGCTCTACCGTGTCCACTTTCACGTCGCCGTTAATCAGCGTCGTCGACATAGTGGTTTCACCGACGTTTTCCGCGCGGGCAGGAATCTGCACCACAGGGTCGAGGTCAGCGCGACAAAACACAATGCCAGTGTCGACAGGCGCAGGCTTGAGGGTCAGATAGACCTTCTCACCGGAGTGCAGGCCTACACCTGTGGCACGGATAATATTTTTCAGTGTGCGTTGTTTAATCATGGCTTGGGCCGCTTCAGCGCAAATTGCGAACTGGTATCAACAAAGGCTGGCGATGATAGCAGACCATGCCTTTGCTGAACACCAATCACCTTCATAGCCCTGATACATTCCATCAATCGGCCTGACGACGCAGGAAAGCCGGGATGTCCAGGTAGTCCAGATCATCTTGCGGATTCATCTTCGCGGCAGCCGCAGCACCAGCCTGAGCCTGGTTGCGCATGACGGTCGGACGGTCCAGATCACGGTAGTTCACCGCTGGCGCTTCCTGACGGGCCGCAGCCGGTTGTTGTACCTGGGCGGAAGCCATGGAGGTATGAACGGTGTTGTCGATAACCTTGACAGGCTTCTCGATTTTCGCGCCCAGACCAGTGGCAACCACGGTCACGTGCAGCTCGTCGCGCATGTCCGGATCGATAACGGTACCGACCTTGACCATGGCGTGCTCGGAAGCGAAGGCTTCGATGATCGAACCCACGTCGGAGTACTCACCCAGAGACAGGTCAGGACCGGCGGTGATGTTCACCAGGATGCCGCGTGCGCCTTGCAGGTTCACGTCTTCCAGCAACGGGTTGCGGATCGCCGCTTCAGTGGCTTCACGTGCACGGTTCGGACCGCTGGCGCAGCCAGTGCCCATCATCGCCATGCCCATTTCGCTCATCACGGTTCGTACGTCGGCGAAGTCGACGTTGATCATGCCCGGACGCTTGATGATGTCGGAGATACCGCGAACGGCACCGGCCAGTACATCGTCAGCCTTGGCGAAAGCCGACAGCAGGCTTGCGTCTTTACCGAGGATGGTCAGCAGCTTCTCGTTGGGAATGGTGATCAACGAGTCGACGCTTTCCGAGAGCATGCGGATGCCTTCATCGGCGATCTGCATACGCTTGCGGCCTTCGAACGGAAACGGACGCGTTACTACAGCAACGGTCAGAATGCCCATTTCCTTAGCCACTTCGGCGATGATCGGCGCAGCACCGGTACCGGTACCGCCGCCCATGCCAGTGGTGATGAACACCATGTTGGTGCCCTGCAGGACTTCGGCAATGCGCTCACGGTCTTCGAGAGCGGCCTGACGACCTACTTCAGGGTTGGCGCCAGCGCCCAGACCTTTGGTCACGCCAGTGCCCAGTTGCAGAATGGTACGCGCGCCGATGTTTTTCAGCGCTTGAGCATCAGTGTTGGCGCAGATGAATTCAACGCCTTCGATGTTGCTCTTGACCATGTGATTGACAGCGTTGCCGCCGCCACCGCCAACACCGATAACTTTGATTACCGGGCTTGCGGGGATGTTGTCTACGAGTTCGAACATTTTCCCTCTCCTTACATTCTCTAGTTTTTTCGCCTACTGCATTTTTGTTGCGGTGTTGCGGTAAAGCTTTAGAAGTTGCCTTGAACCCACTTCTTCAATCGGTCCAGCAACGGCGCCTGTGGCTCTTCGTTGCTGTAGCTGTCGCGGCTGCCGATGCCGGAGAACGAAACCCCGTCGGACTGCTTTTGCAGGCCGTACATCAACAAACCAACGCCAGTGGAATAAATCGGGTTGCGCACCACGTCATCCAGGCCCTTGACGCCATGCGGCACGCCGAGGCGGACCGGCATGTGGAAGATTTCTTCGGCCAGTTCAGTGGCGCCTTCCATCTTCGAGGTACCGCCGGTGAGGACGATGCCGGCCGGGATCAGATCTTCGTAGCCGCTGCGACGCAGCTCGGCCTGGATCAGGGTGAACAGTTCGTCGTAACGCGGCTCGACCACTTCGGCCAAGGCCTGACGCGACAGTTCGCGCGGTGGACGGTCGCCAACGCTTGGCACCTTGATGGTTTCACCGGCACCGGCCAGTTTCGCCAGAGCGCAGGCGTAACGGATCTTGATTTCTTCGGCGTACTGGGTCGGGGTGCGCAACGCCATGGCGATGTCGTTGGTCACCTGATCACCGGCAATCGGGATCACCGCAGTGTGACGGATCGCGCCTTCGGTGAAGATCGCGATGTCGGTGGTGCCGCCGCCGATGTCGACCAGGCACACGCCCAGTTCTTTCTCGTCGTCGGTCAGTACCGAGTAGGCCGAGGCCAGTTGCTCGAGAATGATGTCGTCGATTTCCAGACCGCAGCGACGCACGCATTTTTCAATGTTCTGAGCGGCGTTGACGGCGCAGGTGACCACGTGAACCTTGGCTTCCAGGCGTACGCCGGACATGCCCAGTGGCTCACGAACGCCTTCCTGGTTATCGATCACGTAATCCTGCGGCAGGGTGTGCAGCACGCGCTGGTCAGCCGGGATCGCCACGGCCTGAGCGGCGTCGAGGACGCGCTCAAGGTCGGCCGAGCTGACTTCACGATCGCGGATCGCGACGATGCCGTGGGAGTTCAGGCTGCGGATGTGATTGCCCGCCACGCCGACGAACGCCGAGTGAATGCGGCAGCCCGCCATCAGTTGGGCTTCTTCGATCGCGCGCTGGATCGATTGCACGGTGGACTCGATGTTGACCACCACGCCCTTCTTCAGGCCACGGGACGGATGGGTACCGATCCCGACGATTTCCAGCGAGCCGTCGTCGGAGACCTCGCCGACCAGCGCCACCACTTTGGAGGTGCCGATATCGAGACCGACGATCATTTTGCCGCTTTGCACGTTTGCCATGGGTCCTGCCTCTTCTTAATTCTTCGCGACAGCGGGTTGGGCTGTCGTCGGCGCTACAGGTTCCCGCCAGCCAACAGCGAGGCCGTTGGCGTAGCGCAGATCGATGCGCGCAATGTTCGTAATCTGGTCTTTAAGCGTCTTGTCATAGATGGCGATAAAACGGCGCATCTTTTCCACCAGGTTGCCGCGTCCCAGCAGCAACTCGATGCCGGGGCCAGAACTGCCGGCACCGGTGGTCAGGAACCAGCTCCCGCGTTCACGCAATTCCAGGCGCGCAATCGAGAAGCCCAACGGCCGCAGCATCTGGCTCAGCACCTGATACTGCTGCATGACTTGCTGCTGAGCCCGTTGTGGGCCGAACAGCTGCGGCAGGTGTTCGTAGTTCGCCAGTTCCTTGGGCGTAAACGCCTGGCCCTGGTTGTTGAGCAACGACTCGTCGCCCCAACGGGCCACCGGCAGTTGCTCTTCGAGGCGGATCACCACCTGGTCCGGCCAAACGCGACGGACTTCGGCATGGGCAATCCACGGCATCTGCTCAAGCTCGGTGCGCATACCGGCCAGGTCGATGGTAAAGAAGCTCGACGCCACAAACGGGGCGATTCGCTGCTGCACCGCTTGCTGGCTGATGTAGCTAAGGTCGCCCTGCACGGCGATCTTGGTAATCGGCCGGTCGGCGTACGGCAGCAAACGCGTTGCACCTTCGTAAGTACCAAAGCCCAGCGCGACCAGCAGCACCGGCCAGAACAGACTTTTCAGAAAGCTGAAATTGGCTTTCGGCAGGCGCGCGGACATCGGCTCTTTCGCCACCATTCGGCTGGCACCCCGCGGCACCGGCTTGCGGCCGGGTGCGGGAGGCTGATGTCGGAGCTGAGCGCCTTGCATCGTCTTAACCTCGAGCGTCTTCAACACTGGCGGCCAGAATGGCCAGAACCAGTTGCTGGAAATCCAGACCGGCCGCACGCGCGGCCATCGGCACCAGACTGTGATCGGTCATGCCCGGAGCGGTGTTCACTTCCAGGAACCAGAACTGCCCGTCGGCGTCCTGCATTACGTCCGCCCTGCCCCAACCGGCAATACCCAGCGCCTCACAGGCCTTGGCCGTGAGATCCATGAGTTCTTGTTCCTTGGCGGCATCCAGCCCGCACGGAATGCGGTACTGGGTATCGTTGGCGATGTATTTGGCGTCGTAGTCGTAGAACGTGTGCGGTGTACCCAGGGCGATAGGAGGCAACACCTGGTCACGCAGGGTGGCGATGGTGAACTCCGGACCTTGAATCCATTGCTCAACCAAGACTTGCGAATCGTAGGTACTGGCCGCTTTCCATGCGTCGATCAACTCGGACGCAGAACTCACTTTGGCCATCCCGATACTTGAACCTTCATGCGCCGGTTTGACGATCAAAGGGAAGCCCAGTTCCGTCGCTGCCGAAATACAATCGGCTTCGCTGCACAGCACGGCGTGACGCGGCGTCGGAATCCCGAGGCTGTGCCAGACCTGCTTGGTGCGCAGTTTGTCCATGGCCAGTGCCGAGGCCAGAATGCCACTGCCGGTGTACGGAATGCCCGCCACTTCGAGCAGACCCTGCATGGAGCCGTCTTCACCGCCGCGGCCGTGAAGAATGATGAAGGCGCGGTCGATCTTTTCGCTGAGCAGACGTTGCAGAATGTCGTCGCCAACGTCGATACCGAATGCGTCCACGCCAGCACTTTGCAGCGCTTCAAGTACGGCGTTACCGGATTTCAGCGAAACCTCACGCTCGGCACTCAGGCCACCGAAGAGCACGGCGACGCGGCCGAAGTCTTTCGGCGCAATAGTGGAGAACAGCTTGGCGTAGGCAGCAGTCATTTCAACTTCCCCTCGACCGGCGCCGCCACGGCGCCAGCGAACAATTCACTTTTCAACAGCTTCGGCGCGAGACCGCCGATATCACCCGCGCCCTGACACAGCAGGATGTCGCCGGCACGCAGCAGCGGCTTGACCAGCGGCGCCAGATCGACGCCACGCTCGATGTAGATCGGGTCGAGCTGACCGCGCTGGCGGATGCTGTTGCACAACTTGCGGCTGTCGGCACCGGGGATCGGCTCTTCGCCGGCCGGATAGACTTCCATCAGCAGCAACACGTTGGCATCGGCCAGGACATTGACGAAGTCGTCGTACAGGTCGCGGGTGCGGCTGTAACGGTGCGGCTGGTAAACCATCACCAGACGGCGCTCCGGCCAGCCACCGCGCACGGCTTTGATCACGGCCGCGACTTCGGTCGGGTGGTGACCGTAGTCGTCGACCAGCATCACGGCGCCGCCGTCCACCGGCAGTTCGCCGTAGACCTGGAAGCGTCGACCAACGCCCTGGAAACCCGACAGGCCCTGAACGATGGCTTCATCGCTGACGCCTTCGTCGGTGGCGATGCAGATGGTCGCCAGCGAGTTGAGGACGTTATGGTTGCCCGGCATGTTCACGGAAACATCCAGCGGCTCGCGGTCAGGACGCAGTACAGTGAAGAAGGTCTGCATGCCTTGCTGACGAACATTGATCGCGCGCACGTCAGCGTCTTCGCTGAAGCCGTAGGTCACGGTCGGACGTTTCACCAGCGGGAGGATTTCGCGCACCACCGGATCGTCCAGGCACATCACGGCCAAACCGTAGAACGGCAGGTTGTGCAGGAACTCGACGAAGGTTTTCTTCAGCTTGTTGAAGTCACCGTCGTAGGTCGCCATGTGGTCGGCGTCGATGTTGGTGACCACGGCCACCAGCGGTTGCAGATGCAGGAAACTCGCATCGCTTTCATCGGCTTCGGCGATCAGGTAACGGCTGGTGCCGAGCTGGGCATTGGTGCCCGCTGCATTCAGACGACCACCGATAACGAACGTCGGGTCCAGACCACCGGCGGCGAACACCGAAGCGATCAGGCTGGTGGTGGTGGTTTTACCGTGCGTGCCGGCGACGGCGATGCCGTGGCGATAGCGCATCAGCTCGGCAAGCATCTCGGCACGCGGTACAACCGGAATGCGGCGCTCAAGCGCGTTCGCCACTTCCGGGTTCGAGGTATTTACCGCGCTCGACACCACCAGCACGTCGGCAGTCGCGGCGTTCTCGGCACGGTGGCCGATATAGATGTGTGCGCCGAACGATTCCAGGCGCTCGGTGACCGGCGAAGCTTTCAGGTCGGAACCGGACACTTCATAGCCCAGGTTCAACAACACTTCGGCAATACCGCACATGCCCACGCCGCCGATGCCGACGAAGTGGATGCGACGGATGCGGCGCATTTCCGGTTGCGGCATGGCTTTCTGATTCTCAACCATGGGCCACCTCCAGACAGGTATCGACCACGCTACGGGTGGCATCGGGTTTCGCCAGACGGCGGGCCGCTTGGGCCATATCTTCGAGTCGTTGCGGTTGCATCAAGACCTCTGTCAGGCGCGCGGCAAGGTCCGCGGCACCAGTCGTTCTTTGCGGCATCAGGAAGGCAGCGCCTTCACGGGCCAAATAATCGGCGTTGCGGGTCTGGTGATCGTCGATCGCGTGGGGCAAAGGCACCAGCATCGAGGGCAGACCGGCGGCAGCCAGCTCACTGATGGTCAACGCGCCTGCGCGGCACACCACCAGGTCAGCCCAACCATAGGCCTGGGCCATGTCTTTGATGAACGGCTGCACCTGCGCATCGACGCCGGCGGCGCGGTAGCGCTCTGCAGTCACTTCATCGTGGTTTTTGCCGGCCTGATGAAACACTTCCGGGCGCAAATCGGCAGCGACTTGGGCCAGGGCTTCAGGCAGCAACTTGTTCAACGGTTCTGCGCCAAGGCTTCCGCCAAGGATCAGCAAACGCGCTTTGCGACCGGCCAGAGCAGGTCGCGATGTGTCGAGGAACAGCTCGCTGCGCACCGGGTTTCCGGTGGTACGGCGGGTGTCCGACAGAGTAAAGGTGTCAGGGAACGCTTCACACACCCGGGCGGCGAACGGCACCAGCAACCGATTGGCGGTGCCGGCCACGGCGTTCTGCTCATGAACGATCACCGGCACGCCGGCCAGTTTCGCGGCGAGGCCACCGGGGCCAGTCACATAACCACCGAAGCCGACCACGCACACTGGCTTCAAGCGACGAATGATCGCGCGCGCCTGCCACACTGATTTGAGCAGCATGAACGGTGCCTTGAGCAGCGACAGCTTGCCCTTGCCGCGCAGGCCGGTGGCGTTGATGCGGTGCAGTTCAAGACCTGCGGCTGGCACCAGTTCGTTCTCGATCCCGCGTGGCGTGCCGAGCCAGTGCACGGTGTAGCCGCGCGCCTGAAACTCGCGGGCACAGGCCAGCGCCGGGAACACGTGGCCGCCGGTTCCGCCGGCCATGATCAATACGTTAGCGCCCATGATTCGGCTCCTCGGCGAAGTCGCTCTCATGGAATTCCATCTCTTCACTGCCCAGGTGGGTTCGACTCTCCCACTCGATCCTCAATAACAAACCGAGGCAGGCACAGCAGATCACCAACGAGCTGCCGCCATAACTGAGGAACGGCAAGGTCAGACCTTTGGTTGGCAACAAGCCGACGTTCACCCCGATGTTGATCAGGAACTGACCAATCCACAGGAACGACAAACCGTAAGCCACATAAGCGGCGAAAAACTGTTTGGCTTTCTCCGCCCACAAGCCGATGTACATGCCGCGAATACACACGAACACGAACAGCGCGACGGTGCACAGCGAACCGACCGCGCCGAGTTCTTCGGCCAGTACCGAGAACACGAAGTCGGTGTGCGCTTCCGGCAGGTAGAACTGCTTCTGCACGCTGTTGCCCAGACCGACGCCGAGCCATTCACCGCGACCGAACGCGATCAACGCCTGCGACAATTGATAACCGGCACCGAACTGGTCAGCCCACGGGTCAGCGAAGTTGGTCAGACGCGCCATTCGGTACGGCTGCATTTGAATCAGCAAGACCACGGCACCGACCGCCAACACCACCATCAGCGAGAAGCGGAACAGTCCGACCCCACCGAGGAACAGCATCGCCGCCGCAGCACCCATCATCACGACGGTGGCACCGAAGTCCGGTTCCATCAGCAACAGGCCGGCCATCGGCAGCAGTACGATGAACGGCTTGAAGAAGCCCATCCAGCTTTCGCGCACTTCCTTCTGACGCCGCACCAGATAACCGGCGAGGTAGATCACCACGAATACTTTGGCGATCTCGGACGGCTGCACGTTGAAGAAGCTGAAACCGATCCAGCGCATCGAACCGTTCACTTCGCGCCCGATGCCCGGGATGATCACCATTACCAGCAAGCCGAACGCACCGATCAGCATCAGCCAGCCAAGGCGTTGCCAGGTAGCGATCGGAATCATCATGGTGACGATGCACGCGCCCAATCCGAGCACCACATAAATAAGGTGGCGAATCATGTAGTACAGCGGACTGCCCGACTGCGCGGCGGCCACTTCAGTGGACGCCGAGGCGATCATGATCAAACCGAGACCGAGCAGCGCCAGGCAACCGGCGAGCATAGGGAAATCGAGATCGATGCCGCGCCCGGTAATGATCGGCGACGGATACGGCTTGATGATATTGAACAGACTCATGCCAGTTCCTCCACAGCGCGGACGAACTGGTGACCACGGTCTTCGTAATTCTTGAACATGTCGAAACTGGCACAGGCCGGCGACAGCAGCACGACGTCACCCGGTTGGGCGGCGGCGCGGCATTGCGCAACAGCGTCGACCAGTGAGGTCGCGCTAATCAACGGCACGGCGTCGCCGATGGCTGCGCCGATTTTGTCGGAGTCGCGGCCCATCAGGATCACGGCGCGGCAGTTGGCCGCCACCGGATCACGCAGGTCGTTGAACTCGGCACCCTTGCCATCGCCACCGGCGATCAGGATGACCTTGCCGTCGATGTCCGCGCCGAGGCCTTCGATGGCGGCCAGTGCGGCGCCAACGTTGGTCGCCTTGGAATCGTTGTAGTAAGCCACGCCGTCGAGATCACGTACCCACTGGCAGCGATGTTCGAGACCGGCGAAGGTGCGCAACGCCGAGAGCATGGCGTCGAACGGCAAGCCCACCGCATGACCCAGCGCCAGCGCCGCGAGGGCGTTGGACTGGTTGTGTGCGCCGCGAATCTTCAGCTCACGCACCGGCATCAGGTTTTGGAATTCGAAGGCCAGATACTTCTCGCCGTCTTCTTCGCGGATGCCGAAGGCTTTGAAATCCGGTTTGCTCAGACCGAAGGTCCAGCACGGCTGGCCCTCGCCCATCAACGGACGGGTCAGCGCATCCTGACGGTTGACCACGAACTGCTTGGCACCACGGAAGATCCGGTGCTTGGCCAGGTGGTACGCCGGCAGACCGCTGTAGCGATCCATGTGGTCTTCGCTGATGTTCAGCACGGTGGCCACTTCAGCCTTGAGCTGGTCGGTGGTTTCCAGTTGGAAACTCGACAGTTCCATCACGTACAGCTCGACGTCGTCGCTGAGCAGATCCAGCGCCGGGGTGCCGAGGTTGCCGCCGACGGCGACGCGTTTGCCGGCCGCAGCCGCCATCTCGCCAACCAGGGTGGTGACGGTGCTCTTCGCGTTGGAACCGCTGATGGCCACGATCGGCGCCCGTGCGTTACGCGCGAACAGCTCGATGTCGCCGGACAGTTTCACGCCACGGGCCGCAGCGGCTTGCAGGGCCGGGGTCGCCAGCGCCAGGCCGGGGCTCACGTAGAGCTCGTCGGCACGGCAGAGGAATTCGACGTCCAGCTCGCCACAACGCACTTCCACGTGCGGATAGTCACGCTTGAGCGTGGCCAGTTCCGGTGGATTTTCCCGCGTGTCCGCCACAGCAAACGACGTGCCCCGGTTCGCCAGAAAGCGAACCAGGGACATGCCGCTCTTGCCGAGGCCGACAACGATGCGGAAGTGGTCAGAAGCGATCAGAGACACTCGTTCTACCTCAGCTTCAGGGTGGCAAGGCCGATCAGCACGAGAATCACGGTGATGATCCAGAAACGGACGATCACGCGCGGCTCGGGCCAGCCCTTGAGTTCAAAATGGTGGTGTATCGGTGCCATGCGGAACACACGGCGACCGGTCAGCTTAAAGGACGCAACCTGAATGACGACTGACAGGGTTTCCATCACGAACACGCCGCCCATGATGAACAGGACGATTTCCTGACGAACGATCACTGCGATGGTGCCCAGTGCCGCGCCAAGTGCCAGGGCACCCACGTCGCCCATGAACACTTGCGCCGGATAGGTGTTGAACCACAGGAAGCCCAGACCCGCACCGATCAGCGCGCCGCAGAACACGATCAGCTCGCCCGCGCCCGGCACATACGGGATAAGCAGGTATTCAGCGAATTTCACGTTACCCGACAGGTAGCAGAAGATGCCGAGACCGCCGCCGACCATCACGGTGGGCATGATCGCCAAGCCGTCGAGGCCGTCAGTCAGGTTGACCGCGTTGCTCGAACCGACGATCACGAAGTACGTCAGCACGATGAAACCAAGGCCCAGCGGAATGCTGTAATCCTTGAGCATGGGCAGAATCAGCGTGGTTTCCACCGGGGTGGACGCGGTCATATAAAGGAAGATCGCTGCGCCGAGGCCGAACACCGACTGCCAGAAATACTTCCAGCGGCTCGGCAAGCCACGGGAATTCTTCTCGATGACTTTGCGGTAATCGTCGACCCAACCGATGGCGCCGAACAGCAAGGTCACCAACAGAACAGTCCAGACGTAACGGTTGCTCAGGTCAGCCCAGAGCAAGGTGCTGACGCCGATCGAAGACAGAATCAGTGCGCCGCCCATGGTCGGCGTACCGGATTTCGACAGGTGCGATTGCGGACCGTCGTTACGCACGGATTGACCGATCTGACGGTTCTGCAGGGTGCGGATCATCCACGGGCCATAGCACAGCGACAAAACCAGCGCGGTCAGCACACCGAGGATCCCGCGCAGGGTCAGGTACTGAAAGACCGCGAAGCCTTTGTAGAACTGTTGCAGATACTCCGCTAGCAGCAGCAGCATTAATGTTTCTCCAGACTGGACCCGCACAGAGCCGCAACGATGTTTTCCATCGCTGCACTGCGCGAACCCTTGATCAAAATGGTGGTGTTTGTGTCCTGCTCGGCGTCGAGGGCCTGAATCAGTTCGGCTTGGCTGCCGAAGTGATGTGCCTGTTCACCGAAAGCGTTTACGGCGTGAACCATGTTTGGCCCAACGGCATAAAGCGCGGAAACCTTGCCCCGGGCGTACTCGCCCACGTCGCGGTGCCCCTGCTCCGCCCAATCGCCCAACTCGCCGATATCTCCGAGCACCAGGACGGTGCGGCCGGAAAAGCCGGCGAGTATATCAACGGCCGCGCACATTGAGGTGGGGTTTGCGTTGTAAGTGTCATCGATCACACGCATGCCGTTTTTCGCCAGTTGCGCGACGGTGCGACCCTTGACCGGTTGCACGGCGCCAAGCCCGGTAGCGATGCCGAACAGCGACACGCCCAAGGCGTGAGCAGCAGCGGCAGCGGCCATGGAATTGGCGACGTTGTGCGTGCCGAGCAGATTCAGCTGAACGCGCTCGACACCTTCAGGTGTGTGCAGATTGAAGGCCGGGCAACCACGAGCATCGGTGCTCAGGTCGCTGGCGTAGAAGTCCGCCTGAGTGTTGCTCAGGGCGAAAGTCAGCACCTTGCGAGCGCCAGCACGGGTCTTCCAGATACCGAAGGCTTTGTCATCGAGGTTGAGCACGGCGATGCCATCAGCCGCGAGCCCGTCGATGATTTCACCCTTGGCTTCGACGATTTTTTCCGGGCCGCCAAACTCACCGACGTGAGCGGTGCCGGCGTTATTCAGGATCGCCACATGTGGCTTGGTCAGGCCAACGGTATAAGCGATCTCACCCAGACGCGAGGCGCCCAGTTCGATCACCGCCGAAGTGTGCTCCGGGGCCAGTTCGAGCAGGGTCAGCGGCGCGCCGAGGTCATTGTTCAGATTGCCACGAGTGGCAAGCACCGGACCGCGCGTGCGCAGGATGCTTGCAAGCATTTCCTTGACCGTGGTCTTGCCGCTGGAACCAGTGATCGCTGCGACTGGCTGAGTGAATGCGGCACGGTTCAGCGCACCCAATTGGCCGAGCGCCTGCCGGGTATCTTTCACCAGAAGTTGCGGCAGCGTGCTGTCGGCGACTTCGCGCTCGACCAGCGCAGCGACGGCGCCTTTGGCGGCGACATCGTTCAGATAGTCATGACCGTCGAAACGCGGGCCGGTCAACGCAATAAACAGTTGGCCGGGCTGGATCGCACGGCTGTCGATGCTGACGCCGTCGAAACTGGCATCAGCGGCAATCAAACGGGCATCGAGGGCGTTGGTCAGTTCGCTGAGTTTGAGGGCCTTAAGCATGGGCCACCTCCCAAGCGGTCAGGGCGTGATCGGCCTCGACCAGATCGGAGAAAGCGTGGCGCTCGCCGTTGATTTCCTGATAGTCCTCATGACCTTTACCGGCCAGGACAATCACGTCATCGGCCGAAGCGCCGGCAATCAGTTGTGCAATCGCCTGGCCACGGCCGGCGACGAAGGTGACTTTATCCACAGCCGTAAAACCGGCGCGGATGTCGTCGAAAATCACCGCTGGGTCTTCGGTACGCGGGTTGTCGTCGGTGACCAGCACTTGATCGGCCAGACGCTCGACCACTTCTGCCATCAACGGACGTTTGCCGCGATCACGGTCACCGCCGCAGCCGAACAGGCACAGCAATTGACCTTTGACGTGCGGGCGCAGCGCGGTCAGAACCTTTTCCAGCGCATCCGGGGTGTGGGCGTAATCGACCACCACCAACGGCTGCGTACCGCCACCGAGACGCTGCATGCGCCCGGCCGGGCCTTCGAGTTTCGGCAGCACTTTGAGAATTTCGTCGAGCGCGTAATCCAGGCCAAGCAATGCGCCGACTGCCGCCAGAACGTTGCTCAGGTTGAAACGGCCGAGCAGCGTGCTGCGCAGATGATGTTCACCCTGCGGGGTGACCAGCGTGGCGCGCACGCCATGGTCGTCAAACTGCGCTTCGCGGCAGAACAGGTACGCGCTGCTGTCGAGCAGGCTGTAGGTGATCAGCCGCGACTCACGTTTTTCAGCGGCCAGTTGCCGGCCGAAATCATCGTCGAGGTTGACCACGCGGCACTTCAGATCATTCCAGGCGAACAGCTTGGCCTTGGCCTCGGCGTATGCCTCCATGCTGCCGTGATAATCCAGATGATCGCGGGACAGGTTGGTCATCACAGCGACGTCGAACGCCAGCGCGGTGACGCGGCCCTGATCCAGACCGTGGGACGACACTTCCATGGCCACCGCTTTGGCCCCGGCCTTTTTCAGGTCGCCCAACGTCGCTTGCACGGCGATCGGATTCGGCGTGGTGTGCAGACCACTTTCCAATGCGCCATAGAAGCCGGAACCGAGAGTACCGACGATGCCGCAATGCTGGCCGAGCAGATCGAGCGCCTGCGCAACCAATTGGGTCACGCTGGTCTTGCCATTGGTGCCAGTGACACCCACAAGATTCAAGTGATGACTCGGCTCGCCGTAAAACCGCCCGGCGATGTCCGACAGCTGCGCTGCCAGGCCTTTGACCGGAATCAGCGGGACGTCAGTGATCGGCAGCACGGTGGCGCCTTCCACTTCATAAGCTACAGCCGCAGCACCGCGCTGCAGTGCGTCGGCGATGTGCGCACGGCCATCGAATTTGCCGCCGGGTACAGCGAGGAACAGATCGCCTGCGCGTACGTTGCGGCTGTCCAGCGCCAGTTCACGGATCAACAGATCGTGGCCGGCGTGGGGGAATATCTTGTTCAGACTTAATGACATCAGCCGCGCCCTCCATTGGCTTTCAGCGGTATGACCGGGGTGGCGTTGGCCTGTTGTGTCGTCGGCAAGTTGTCCGGCGTTACGTTCATCAGGCGCAGGGTGCCGGACATCACACGGCTGAACACCGGCGCCGATACCAGACCACCGAAGTAGCCGGCCTTGGACGGTTCGTCGATCACCACAACGATGGCGTAACGGGGATCGCTCATCGGGCCAAAGCCGGCGAACAGCGAGCGGTACGAGTTCTCGGCGTAGCCCTTGGTACCCACCGACGTTTTACGTGCAGTACCCGACTTGCCCGCCACGTGATACGCCGGCACCTGCGCACGGAACACGCCGCGCGGTGCTTCGATCACCTGGGTGAGCATGCCTTGCAGGGTTTTCGCCACAGCTTCCGGCAGCACTTGCGTGGTCTGCGGCGGCTTGTCGGTTTTGATCAGGGTCAGCGGCGCGAGACGACCGTTGTTGGCCAGCGCCGAGAACGCGTGGACGAGTTGAATCGCGGTAACGGAAATTCCGTAACCGTAAGAAAGCGTTGCGGTTTCAGCCTTGCGCCAGTCGCGGTAGTTCGGCAGGTTGCCGACACGTTCGCCCGGAAAGCCGAGGCCGGTGTCCTGGCCGAGGCCGACTTTTTGCGCGAGGCGGAAAATCGTTTCACCGCCGATATCGAACGCGACCTTACTCATGCCGACGTTACTGGAATTGATCAGGATGCCGGTCAGATCGAGCACCGGACCTTCGCTCTTGGAGACGTCCTTGATGGTGTACTTGCCGATCTGCAGGGAGCCCGGATACACCTCAACGGTGTCGCTCGGTTTCCAGCGGCCGGTTTCGATTGCGGCAGCCATCGAGATGGCTTTCATGGTCGAACCCGGCTCGAACACGTCGATCATCGCGCGGTTACGCATCATCGCCGGTTGCAGGTTGCGACGGTTGTTCGGGTTGTAGGTCGGCTGGTTGACCATGGCCAGAATCTCGCCGGTCTTGACGTCCATGATCACCAGACTGCCGGCCTTGGCGCCGTTCTCGATGATCGCGTTGCGCAGCTCGCGGTTGGCCAGGTATTGCAGACGCAGATCAATGGACAACGCCAAGGGCTTGCCGGCCTTGGCGTTTTTGGTGACCTGGACATCCTTGATCAGCCGTCCGCGCCGATCCTTGATGACCTGTCGTTTGCCCGGCACCCCGGCGAGCCACTCGTCATAAGCCAGTTCGACACCTTCGCGACCGTGGTCATCGATGTCGGTAAAACCGACCATGTGCGCGGTAACTTCACCGGCCGGGTAGAACCGGCGGAATTCTTCGATGCCGTAGACGCCCGGCACTTTCAGATCAAGCACAGCCTGGCCTTGCTCGGGGGTCAACCCGCGCACCAGATAAATGAATTCTTTGTTGGCCTGGGCTTCGAGGCGTTCGGTCAGGGCTTTCGGGTCCTGACCCAGCGCGGCGGCGAGTGCCGGCCACTTCTCTTTGGCCGTTTGCATTTCCTTGGCGTTGGCCCACAGCGTGGTCACCGGGGTACTCACGGCCAACGGCTCGCCGTTACGGTCGGTGATCAGACCACGGTGAGCCGGAATCGGGATGTGACGCAGACTACGCGCGTCGCCCTGACCTTTGAGGAAGTCACGGTCAACCACTTGCAGGTCGATGATGCGCCAGCAGATCGCCGCGACCATCACGCCGAGCAGTGCCACCATCAGGCGGAAGCGCCATGGGAACAGTGCGCCTTCGAGTTTCATCATGGCGCCACCATCTTCACGTCAGCCGCGCCAGGGATGTGCATTTTCAGTTGTTCGGTGGCCAGCACTTCGATGCGGCTGTGCGCGGTCCAGGTGCTCTGTTCGAGAATCAAACGCCCCCACTCGGCCTGCGCCTTATCACGCACGCTGAGCTCGTTATAAAGGGTGTTGAGCAACTGCCGGTTCCAGTGCGCGCTGTATGACACGGCGATGGCCGAGATGAGCACGCCGACAAACAGCAGCAGCATCAGAAAGCTGCCGCCGGGCAGTGGCTTGGCGAAAAGCTTGCTCACCGCAGCTTCTCCGCGACGCGCATGACGGCGCTGCGGGAACGTGGGTTGGCTTTGAGTTCGGCGTCGGAGGCCGTCTGCGCTTTGCCATGGATTTTGATTTTCGGTTCGAACGCGACATGGCGAACCGGCAGGTTGCGCGGCAGGTTGTCGGCTTCGCCTTTCACCAGCTTGCGCATGAACAGTTTGACGATGCGGTCTTCCAGCGAGTGGAAGCTGATCACCACCAGACGGCCGCCAATTTCCAGAGCATCCAGTGCGGCTTCGAGGCCGGCTTCGAGATCACCCAGTTCGTTGTTGACGTGAATGCGCAAACCCTGGAATGCACGGGTGGCCGGGTTCTTGCCCTTTTCCCATGCCGGGTTGGCGACTTTCAACACTTCAGCCAGATCGGCGGTGCGCTCGAACGGTTTGATATCGCGACGCTCGGCGACGGCGCGGGCCATACGACCGGAGAAACGTTCTTCGCCGTATTCCTTGAACACCCGGGCGATTTCCTCAGCCGGCGCGGTGTTGACGAATTCGGCAGCGCTGATGCCACGGGACGGGTCCATGCGCATGTCCAGCGGGCCGTCGTTGAGGAAACTGAAGCCGCGCTCGGCGTCGTCGAGCTGCGGCGAAGACACGCCGAGGTCAAGCAGAATGCCGCTGACCTTGCCGCTCAGACCTTGCTCGGCGACCACCGAACCGAGTTCGGCAAAGCTGCGCTGCACAACGACAAAGCGGCCGTCTTCGGCCGCTAGCGTTTGCCCGGTGGCAATCGCTTGTGGATCTTTGTCGAATCCGATGAGCCGACCGTCCGTGCCGAGCTGGCTGAGGATCAACCGGCTGTGTCCGCCGCGCCCGAACGTACCGTCCAGATAGCAGCCATCAGGACGTACGGCGAGAGCCTCGACGGCTTCGTCAAGCAGTACGGTGATGTGGTTAAAGCCGCTATCAATAGTCACAGGATCAAATCACGCAGTTCATCAGGCATCGCGCCCGGTTGTTGAATGGCAGCAAGGTCAGCGGCAGATACCGCGTTCCATGCATCCTCGTCCCACAATTGGAACTTGTTCAGTTGGCCCACCAGCATTGCGCGCTTATCGAGCTTGGCGTAGTCGCGCAGACGCGGTGGAACCAGAAAACGACCACTGCCATCGAGCTCGAGGTCGACGGCATTACCAATCAGCAAACGTTGCAGGCGACGGTTCTCTTCGCGAAGCGAAGGAAGCGCGCGCAACTTGGTTTCAATAATTTCCCACTCGTCGAGCGGATAGACACACAAACACGGATCAACGGCATCAATGGTCACGATCAATTGGCCGGAACTGCGCGAATCGAGCTCGTCACGGTACCGGCTCGGCATGGCGAGACGGCCCTTTGCGTCGAGACTGATAGCGTTAGCTCCGCGAAACACGTCTGCGTTTCTCCAATTTTTATCGTTTTGAGCTCAAAAAACCCACTTCATGCCACTTTCCGCCACTTGCGCACACTATAGGAATGCGCCCACCACACCGTCAAGGCGCGGATTAAAGGAAAACCCTTACAGAACGGAGATTTAGGAGCTTAAAAGGAGGAGTAACGACAATCTGGCGGAGAGTTTCGACCCATAACTTGATGCAGCACCGACAGCTGCGCTCGAAAGTTAAAGTAATTTGTTAAGAGTAAGATTTTTTCGGTATTACAAAAGCGCTTCTGCTGTTGATTGAAGCAAGGTGGGAAATGGCTATTACTGGCATTTGCCGCTGCCGAACTTTCAGAGCAGGCCTGCTGATATTACACAGCCCTGTCGCCAATGATTCAAGCAGGGAAAGAAAAAGGTGGAGAGTCGATCTGTAAGCCGGGTTCTGTCTTGAACAGTCATTCGTCTACGATGGCCATCACTGGACATCTTTAGCAACCTACCCGGTCCCAGCGCGGGCCACGCCTTGGGACCCTATTTGGTCTTGCTCCAAGTGGGGTTTACCTAGCCACGAACTGTTGCCAGACGTGCGGTGCGCTCTTACCGCACCTTTTCACCCTTACCGGCGCCGAAGCGCTTAGGCGGTTATTTTCTGTGGCACTTTCCGTAGGCTCACGCCTCCCAGGCATTACCTGGCACTTCGCCCTATGGAGCCCGGACTTTCCTCCCCCCCCTAATTTTCATAGAGGGCAGCGACTGTCCGATCGACTCTCCGCCGCGAAGGTTAACGGCAGAGCGCCTGAAGAACAAGCGCTAAAAGCCTCAAGACCGTTATGGGCGACGGCTTACACGCCTTTCTGCTTATCCAGCGCGACCTGATACAACACGTTTTTGCGCTCGCCGGTGATCTGCGCTGCCAACGCAGCAGCTCGCTTGAGCGGCATTTCTTCGAGCAGCAGATCGAGGATGCGCATCGCCTCGCTGCTGACTGCATCTTCTGACTCCGGCGCAGTCCATCCGGCTACCAGCACCACGCATTCGCCACGCTGCTGATTGCTGTCCGACTCGACGAACGCGCGCAGCTCGGCCAATGGTAGTCCCTTGAGCGTTTCAAAGGTTTTGGTGATTTCACGGGCGAGCAATGCCTGACGCTCACCGCCGAACACTTCTTCCATATCCTGCAGGCATTCAAGAATGCGGTGCGGTGCTTCATAGAAGATCAGGGTGCGCGGCTCTTCTTTAACCGCTTCCAGTCGCGCCTTGCGTCCGACCGATTTGGCCGGCAGAAAACCTTCGAAGATGAATCGGTCAGACGGCAGACCGGCCGCCGACAGCGCGGCGATAAGGGCACAAGCGCCTGGCACCGGCACCACATTGATCCCTGCCGCACGGGCCTGACGGACCAGGTGATAACCCGGATCGGAAATCAGCGGTGTCCCCGCATCAGAAATCAGCGCGACGTTATCGCCCGCCAGCAGACGGGTAATAAAGCGGCTACCTTCATCTCGTTCATTGTGTTCGTGACACGCGGCCAGCGGCGTACCAATCCCGAAGTGCTGCATCAGGCGCGCCGAGTGGCGGGTGTCTTCGGCAGCAATCAACGCCACTTCACGAAGAATCTTCAGGGCCCGGGCGCTGATGTCGTCCAGGTTGCCGATGGGCGTCGCCACCACATAAAGCGAGCCAGCAGCGGAATTCAGGGAACCTGGAGCAGTCAAAGCGCACACCTCGTGATCGGTAAAAGCGGCCATTGTAGCGCGTCACGAGGCTTGCGATGCGCTCAAGCCGAACCCGGTTTTGCACGCCGTTGTGCGCCGCCGCAACATTTACTCCAGCTAAATTGTCCGATTCACGCCAGTAACATCGCGCCCCGGCCAGTGCTTGGGTACAATTCCACGCTAATTTGATCGAGTATCAGGAACACTTACATGATCGCTTGCCTGCGGCTGTTCACTGCCCTCTGCCTCGCTGCCCTGTTGGCGGCTTGCGCCAGCTCCCCTTCCTCCAGCCTTGGCGAACTTCCACGGACCCCGGATGCCAGCATCGAGCAACTGCTCGAACAGGCTGGCCAAGCGAAAACCCCGGAAAAAGCCGCCCTGCTGCGCCTCAGCGCTGCGGACCTGGCTTATCGCCAGGGCAATGCCGGACAGTCCGCGCAAATCCTGCAACAAGTGCCGATGGAGCAACTCAAGCCCGGCCAGCAGATTTTTGCCAGCACGCTGAATGCTGAACTGGCCATGACCCGCAATCAGCCGAAAGCTGCGTTGACTGCCCTGAGCCATCCAAGCCTGCAGCACCTGGGCGAAATGCCTGAAGAGCAGCAAGTGCGCACCGGCACCGTGCATGCCCGCGCCCTTGAAGCCGATGGCCAGACTTTGGCTGCCGCCCGCGAGCGCGTGTTTATCGCGCCGATGCTGCAAGGCGAAGCCGCGAGCAAGAACCACGAAGCGATCTGGACCCTGATTGGCTCGCTGCCAACCGATCAACTGCAACCGAACACCACCGACGATCTCGGCGGCTGGATGGGCCTGGCCATGGCGGTAAAATCCGCTGGCACTCTGGAACAGCAGCAAGCCGCGATCGACACCTGGCGTGCGCAGAATCCAAAGCACCCGGCGGCGATCAACCTGCCGTTGCCACTGACCAAACTCAAGGAACTGGCCAGCCAGCCACTGAGCAAGATCGCCCTGCTGCTGCCACAGGACGGCCAATTGGCAGCGGTCGGTAAAGCACTGCGCGAAGGCTTCATGGCTGCGCACTACCAGGCTCAACAGGCCGGGCAGAAACTGCCAGCTATCGAGTTCTACGACAGTTCCAAGCTGACTTCGATGGACGAGTTCTACCGCAAGGCTCAGGCTGATGGCGTGCAACTGGTCGTCGGTCCGCTGGAAAAACCACTGGTCAAACAACTGAGCACCCGCCCACAACTGCCGATCACCACCCTGGCGCTGAACTACAGCGAAGGTGATCAAGGCCCGGCGCAACTGTTCCAGTTCGGTCTGGCCGCTGAAGACGAAGCCCGCGAAGTCTCGCGTCGTGCCCGCGCCGATGGCCTGCACCGCGCCGCGATCATGGTACCGAAAGGCGAATGGGGCGACCGCGTACTGCGAGCGTTCAGCCAGGATTGGCAAGCGAACGGCGGCAGCATCGTCGCCACCGAACGTGTTGATCAGCCGGTGCAACTGGCCCAGCAGATCGCCGACATGTTCCAGCTGCGTCAAAGCGAAGCTCGGGCCAAGAGCCTGCAGAATGCCGCAGGCACCAACGTAGCCGCGCAGCCGTCGCGTCGTCAGGACATCGAGTTCATCTTTCTCGCCGCCACGCCGCAACAGGCGCAGCAGATCAAGCCGACCCTGAACTTCCAGTACGCCGGTGACGTTCCGGTTTACGCAACCTCGCACGTTTACAGCGCCAGCGGCGACGTCAACCAGTACAACGACATGAACGGCATTCGCTTCTGCGAAACTCCGTGGCTGCTAGACACCAGCGACCCACTGCGCCAGCAAGTGGTTGCGCAGTGGCCACAAGCCGCCGGCAGCCTCGGCCGCCTGTACGCAATGGGCGTGGATGCCTATCGTCTGGCACCGCGCCTGGGCCAGCTCAAAGCGCTGCCAGACAGCCGCATCGACGGTGAGTCGGGCAGCCTCGGCATGACCCAGACCCAACGCGTCGTGCGTCAATTGCCTTGGGCGCAGTTCGTCAGCGGTCAGGTTCAGCGCCTGCCGGACACCCCGCGCTGATGCCTGACAGGTCACGCTCGCAAAGCGGTAAAGATGCCGAGCGCCAAGCGCTCGAGCATCTGCAACAACACGGTCTGCGCCTGCTGGCGCAGAACTGGTTGTGCAAACGCGGCGAGCTTGATCTGGTCATGCTTGATGGCGATACAGTAGTATTCGTTGAAGTTCGCTACAGAAAAAACACTCAATGGGGTGGCGCACTCGCTAGCATCGATGAGCGCAAGCAGCAGAAACTGATTTTCGCTGCGCAGTATTTTCTTCAGCGCGAGTCGCGTTGGGCCAATTCCCCTTGCCGCTTCGACGTGGTGGCCATCGACAGCCACCCGGATCAGCTGAACTGGTTGCAGAATGCTTTCGACAGTTGATCGTCGGCGTTGCGACCCGGACAATCCCACCGACAAATTTTGCTCTTTGCTTTGCGGGCTGCACATTCATGTGCCGGATAGCCGCGCTACTTAAGGTCACACAGATGGACATGCAATCCCGAATTCGCCAGCTTTTCCAGGCCAGTATCGACACCAAGCAACAGGCGATGGACGTACTTGCACCGCACATCGAGCAAGCCAGCCAGATCATGGTCAATGCCCTGCTCAACGAAGGCAAAATGCTTTCGTGCGGCAATGGCGGCTCGGCCGGAGATGCCCAGCACTTCTCTTCGGAGCTGCTCAACCGCTTCGAGCGCGAGCGCCCGAGCCTGCCAGCTATCGCCCTGACCACCGACACCTCGACGATCACTTCGATCGCCAACGATTACAGCTACAACGAAGTGTTCTCCAAACAGATCCGCGCATTGGGTCAGCCAGGCGATGTCCTGCTGGCGATTTCGACCAGCGGCAACTCGGCGAACATTATTCAAGCGATCCAGGCCGCACATGATCGCGAAATGATTGTCGTAGCTATGACCGGACGCGATGGCGGTGGCATGGCGTCGCTGCTGCTGCCCGAGGACGTCGAGATTCGCGTACCGGCCAACGTCACCGCACGTATTCAAGAAGTCCACTTGCTGGCGATCCATTGCCTTTGCGATCTGATCGACAGCCAACTGTTCGGGAGTGAAGAATGACCCCTAATCGCCTTGGCCTTCTGGCCTTGACCCTGTGCCTCGGCATCAGCGGCTGCACCTCGGTGGTAAACGCCAGCCGTGAGGCGCCGATCGACGACGATCGTGGCACCCGCACCTTCGGCAGCAAGATCGACGACTCGCTGATCGAAACCAAAGTGGGCGTGAACGTGGCCAAAGCCGACCCGGCCCTGGACAACGATTCGCACATCGTCGTGACCAGTTTCAACGGTGTCGTACTGCTGGCCGGCCAGACACCTCGTGCAGACCTGAAAGCCAAAGCCGAACAGGCAGCAGCGGCGGTCCAACGGGTAAAAACCGTTCATAACGAACTGCAAGTCATACCGCCGTCCGGTTTCCTGGCGCGCCAGAACGACACCTGGCTGACCTCCAAGATCAAGACCCAGATGCTCACTGACGCCAGCATCCCAGGCTCACGCATCAAGGTCGTGACCGAGAACGGTATCGTCTACCTGCTGGGCCTGCTGACCAAACAGGAAGCCACTCAGGCAACCAATCTGGTTCAGGGCGTTTCCGGCGTGCAGAAAATCGTCAAGCTGTTCGAGTACATCGACTGATACACGATCTCTGTAGGAGCTGCCGAAGGCTGCGATCCTTTGATCTTGCTTTTAAAAGACCAGGATCAAAAGATCGCAGCCTTCGGCAGCTCCTACAATTTTGCAACGCACACAAAAAAGGCGATCCATCCGGATCGCCTTTTTTATTACTTCACCACTTTCAAACTAGGCCGGCCGCTAGGGCGCGGCGGCTCGCTGTCCGGTGGCGGCAAGTCGTCATCCGACTCGATCTCTTCTTCGTCATCCATCGGCGACTCGAGATCGAACACCATACCCTGACCGTTCTCCCGGGCGTAGATCCCCAGGATCGCGCTGATCGGCACGTACAAGCTGTGCGGAACACCACCGAAGCGACCTTCAAAGGTCACTACGTCGTTGTCCATGTGCAGATGACGCACGGCACTCGGCGAGATATTCAGGACAATCTGCCCGTCACTGGCGAAACCCTGCGGCACCTGCACCGCCGGGTATTCAGAGTTGACCAGCATGTGCGGGGTGCAATCGTTATCAACAATCCACTCGTAGAGCGCGCGGACCAGATAAGGTCGACTGGAGTTCATAGCGGCTCCTTAAGCCTTAGCGCATATCGCGTTCGACACCAGACAGACTCGCCTGGAAAGCCTCACGCGCAAACGAGCGCTCCATATAATCAAGCAGCGGCTTGGCTGGCCGCGGCAGTTCAATACCCAGAATCGGCAAACGCCAGAGTATTGGCAATAGGCAGCAATCCACCAGACTTTGTTCCTCACTGAGGAAAAACGGCTTGTCGGCAAACAGCGGCGACACGCCCGTCAGGCTTTCACGCAATTCCTTGCGCGCCACGACACGCGCAGCCTCCTTGGACTTGGGATCCAGAATCAGATCCACCAGACCACACCAGTCGCGCTGAATACGATGAATCAGCAGGCGGCTGTTGGCACGCGCCACCGGGTAAACCGGCATCAACGGCGGGTGCGGGTAACGCTCATCCAGATATTCCATCACCACGGTCGACTCCCACAACGCCAGGTCACGATCGACCAGCGTCGGCAGACTGCCGTAAGGGTTTACCTCAATCAGTTTAGGCGGCTGGCGACCAGCTTCCACATAAATGATCTCGGCGCTGACACCCTTCTCTGCAAGCACAATGCGCACTCGGTGGGAATAGTGGTCGGCGGGGTCGGAGTAACAGGCCAACCGATTGGTCACGCCCATGGCGATCCTCCTCGCTTGTTGAAATTATCGGAACCGGAAAAACGCGCGCGCCCAGAGGGCGCCTCCCGCAACCTCTGGCTGACCAGACGTTACGTTATCGGAGGCGCCCTTGGGCGCGCGCGATTAACAGCAATGCTTGAAGCGTATCAGTGCACGTCTTTCCAGTATTCACGCTTGAGCAGGTAGGCGAACACAAAGAAGAACGCCAGGTACAGCAAGACATAAGTACCGATGCGCTGATGTTGCAGCTTAACCGGGTTAGCCGAGTAAGCCAGGAAGGTTACCAGATTCTTGACCTTCTCATCGAACTGCTCTTCGTTCAGAGCACCGGATTTCGGCACGATGGTCAGTTGATCGCACGCTTCATGGGTCAGAGGCGTACCGGTCAGCGGATCATATTGCTTCTTGCCATCCTCGACGATCTGCACCTGCTTGCAACCCACGACCTGACGACCTTGCAGGCCGACCAGCACGTTAGGCATGCCGACGTTCGGGAAGACCTTGTTGTTCACGCCCCATGGACGTGCCGGATCTTCGTAGAACGACTTCAGGTATCCGTAGAGCCAGTCGGTGCCACGCACGCGAGCTACCAGGGTCAGATCCGGCGGCGCTGCGCCGAACCAGGTCTTGGCGTCCGCCGGTTGCATGCCGATGTTCATGTGATCGCCGATCTTGGCGCCGGTGAACACCAGTTTTTCCAGCATCAGTTCGTGCGGAACACCGAGATCATCGGCAACCCGCTCGTAACGCTGAAACTTGGCACTGTGGCAACCCATGCAATAGTTGGCAAAGGTACGTGCACCGTCCTGCAGGGCGGCCTTGTCGGAAACGTCGATGTCGACTTTTTCCAGTTCCGGACCACCATGTTCAGCAGCGAAAGACAGCACAGGCAGAGCAGCGAAAATCAGAGCAAAAAATAACTTTTTCATCAGCCAGTCACCCTTTCCGGAACCGGTTTGGTCTTCTCGAGCCGGGTGTAGAACGGCATCAGAATGAAGTAGGCGAAGTACAGGAAGGTGCAGACCTGCGACAGCAAGGTTCGCTCCGGCGTCGGTGCAAGCACACCAAGAATGCCGAGAATCACGAACGAAATGCAGAACACCAGCAGCCAGATTTTGCTCAGCCAGCCTTTGTAGCGCATCGACTTCACCGGGCTTCGATCCAGCCACGGCAGCACGAACAGCACCGCAATTGCCGCCCCCATGGCGATAACGCCCATGAGCTTGTCCGGGATCGCACGCAAAATTGCGTAGAACGGTGTGAAGTACCAGACCGGCGCAATATGCTCTGGCGTCTTGAACGGGTTAGCTTGCTCGAAGTTTGGTTTTTCGAGGAAGTAGCCGCCCATTTCAGGGAAGAAGAACACAATGAAGCAGAAGATAAACAGGAACACCACAACACCGACAATGTCCTTCACGGTGTAGTACGGGTGGAAGGCAATGCCGTCCAGCGGGATGCCGTTTTCGTCTTTGTGCTTCTTGATGTCAACGCCGTCGGGGTTGTTCGAACCGACTTCGTGCAGCGCCAGAATGTGCAGTACCACCAGACCGAGAATCACGATCGGCAGCGCGACAACGTGCAAGGCGAAGAAGCGGTTCAGGGTGATCCCGGAGATCAGGTAGTCGCCACGAATCCACTGCGTCAGGTCGTTTCCGATGACCGGAATCGCACCGAACAGCGAGATGATCACTTGGGCACCCCAGTAGGACATCTGACCCCAAGGCAGCAGATAACCCATGAAGGCTTCGGCCATCAGCGCCAGGTAAATCAGCATGCCGAAGACCCAGACCAGCTCGCGCGGTTTCTGGTACGAACCGTAGAGCAGACCACGGAACATGTGCAGATAAACCACGATGAAAAACGCCGAAGCGCCGGTCGAGTGCAGCAGACGCAGGATCGAGCCGTACTCGACGTCGCGCATGATGTATTCAACGGAAGCGAAGGCTTCTTCTGCCGACGGCGTGTAGCTCATCGTCAGCCAGACACCGGTAACGATCTGATTCACCAGCACCAGCAGCGCCAAGGAACCGAAGAAATAGAAGAAGTTGAAGTTTTTTGGAGCGTAATACTTGCTGAGATGGTCTTCCCACATTTTGGTCGCAGGAAAGCGCGCATCAACCCAATCCATGAACTTGCTCATCACGCTTTCTCCGTATCGACGCCAATGACAATCAGGTCATCGGTCTCATAGGAATGCGGGGGAACTGGCAGGTTCAAAGGCGCAGGTTGCGACTTGTAGACGCGGCCAGCCAGATCGTAGTGGGAACCGTGGCAAGGGCAGAAATAGCCACCGACCCAGTCTTTGCCCAGATCCGCAGGTGCCACTTCGGGACGGAAAGTCGGTGAGCAACCCAGGTGTGTGCAGATCCCGATCAGCAGCAGAATTTCCGGCTTGATCGAGCGCACTTCAGGATCGACATAGGTGGGTTGCGTGGAGTTTTTGGAGGTCGGATCGGAGAGCTGGCCCTCGATCTTCTTGAGATTCCCCAGGATTTCCTCGGTACGGCGGACAATGAAGACCGGCTGGCCGCGCCACTCAGCAATCATCTGCTGTCCTGGCTCGATTTTGCTGACATTCACTTTCACCGGTGCACCGGCGGCTTTCGCCTTGGCACTGGGAAACCATGACCCCACGAACGGGACCGCAGCCCCCACCGCTCCTGCAGCACCCACCACGGATGTGGCTGCTACCAAGAAGCGACGCCGGCCTGCATTCACGCCGTCATTGCTCATTCAGTCCTCTCCCATCAGCTTTTGTGGCCTGTTAAATCAGGCGTCTACTAAATAAATCAATGTTACTTATAAAAATTTTGCCGAGATGGTAATGAAAAGCCCCAATTCTGACAAGGGAATTACCCCGAGCTCTCACCCTCAAGCCTTGCAGTATAGGGGGTCTACGGAAGTGGCAAGTTGTCGCAGCGCAATTCTTTGATAAATCACAGGCATAAAAAAACGCCCGCTTCCGTGAGGAGGCGGGCGTTCTTTTTGAACGCGGAAGCGGAATTAACGCTTCGAGTACTGCGGACGCTTACGCGCTTTACGCAGACCAACTTTCTTACGTTCAACTTCACGGGCGTCGCGAGTAACGAAGCCAGCTTTGCGCAGAGCGCCACGCAGGGTTTCGTCGTAGTCCATCAGAGCGCGAGTGATGCCGTGGCGGATTGCGCCAGCCTGACCACTTACACCACCGCCGATCACGGTGACGTAGATGTCGAACTTCTCGACAGTCTCAGTCAGCTCCAGCGGCTGGCGAACTACCATGCGGGCAGTTTCACGGCCGAAGAAGTTTTCCAGCGAACGGTTGTTGATGGAGATGTTACCAGTACCCGGACGCAGGAAAACGCGTGCGGTTGCGGTCTTGCGACGGCCAGTGCCGTAATTTTGAGTCGCCGACATAATGTACTATTCCGTTAAAACTTCAGTTCTTGGGGCTGCTGAGCAGTATGTGGGTGTGCAGCGCCCGCATAGACTTTCAGCTTACGGTACATGTCGCGACCCAGTGGGTTTTTAGGCAGCATGCCTTTAACCGCGGTCTCGATCACGCGCTCAGGGGCTTTAGCGATCAGCTTTTCAAAGTTGATCGACTTGATGCCGCCCGGGAAACCGGAGTGGGAGTAGTACATTTTGTCAGTGGTTTTAGCACCGGTAACACGAATCTGCTCAGCGTTGATTACGACGATGTAGTCGCCGGTGTCAACGTGAGGAGTGTACTCAGGCTTGTGCTTGCCACGCAGACGGCTCGCGATTTCGGTGGCCAGACGACCCAGGGTCTGACCAGCAGCGTCGACGACAAACCAGTCGCGCTTTACTGTTTCCGGTTTAGCAGTAAAAGTTTTCATTCTTTATAGCCTCAGGGGCCGCCCTGTAAATTAGACGGCGGATCTTACTGAATAGTGCGTACTTTGACAAGTCAAAGGCAGCCGGATACAGACGCTTTCGGGGGCTCGGGTCGGCGCGTCCGTTCAACGGCAAGATTCTTCGGCGGCGGCGCATCACTTCCACTGCAGAAAGAGGTCGGCAATTATGCAGATTGCGAAAAATATTTCAACCTGCTTTTATGATTGTTTTGCCCAAGGAGCACCCGATGGACTATCGCCAGCTAGGCCGTACCGACCTGAACGTGAGTGCAATCTGCCTCGGCACCATGACCTGGGGCGAGCAAAACACTGAAGCTGAAGCCTTCGCCCAGATCGAACGGGCCAAGGAAGCCGGGATCAATTTCATCGACACCGCCGAGATGTACCCGGTGCCGCCAAAAGCCGAAACCTACGCTACCACCGAGCGCTACATCGGCAATTACTTCAAAAGTCGCGGCGACCGCGCCGACTGGATCCTCGCCAGCAAGATCGCCGGCCCCGGCAACACCATCGACTACATCCGCGACAAAAACCTGCGCCACAACCGCCAGCACATCACCGCAGCGGTGGATGCCAGCCTCGAGCGTCTGCAGACCGATTACATCGATCTGTATCAACTGCACTGGCCGGAGCGCAGCACCAACTTTTTCGGACAGCTGGGCTACAAGCACAAGATCGAAGCGAATCTGACGCCGCTGGAAGATACCCTCGAAGCGCTCGACGAACAGGTGAAGGCCGGCAAGATCCGCCACATCGGCCTGTCCAACGAAACCCCGTGGGGCACCATGCGTTTTCTGGCGCTGGCCGAAGCCCGTGGCTGGCCGCGTGCGGTGTCGATCCAGAACCCGTACAACCTGCTCAACCGCAGTTTTGAAGTCGGCCTTGCGGAAATCGCCATCCGCGAACAATGCGGGCTGCTCGCCTATTCGCCGCTGGCGTTCGGTTTCCTCTCAGGCAAATACGAAGGTGGCGCCCGTCCGCCAAAAGGCCGCCTGAGCCTCTATAGCCGCTTCAGCCGCTATTTCAATGCGCAGTCGGAAGCAGCTTGCAGCCGTTATGTGGCGCTGGCCCGTGAACACGGTCTGGATCCGGCGCAGATGGCCTTGGCCTTCGTGACGCAGCAACCGTTCGTCACCAGCAACATCATTGGGGCGACGACGCTTGAGCAACTGGACAGCAACATTGCCAGTTTTGATCTGAAGCTGTCGGATGAAGTGCTGGAAGGGATTGAGGCGATTCACAAGGATCATCCGAATCCTGCGCCGTGACCGATAGATAAGCCGTCTTCGCGAGCAAGCTCGCTCCCACAGAGGATCACCGTACCTGTGGGAGCGAGCTTGCTCGCGAAGAGGCCAGTCAACTCACTGCAAAAAGTCAAAGCGACCGCGCAATAATCTCCTTCATGATTTCATTGGTACCGGCATAAATCCGCTGCACCCGTGCATCCGCCCACGCCCGGGCCACCGGGTATTCCCACATGAAACCGTAGCCGCCATGCAACTGCACGCACTCGTCGAGCACCTTGCATTGCAGGTCAGTGCCCCAGTACTTGGCCATCGCCGCTGTTGGCACATCCAGCTTGCCTTGCAGATGCATCTCCAGACATTTATCGACGAACACTCGACCGATCTGGATCTCCGTCGCCATCTCTGCCAGTTTGAAGCGGGTGTTCTGGAAGTCGGCAATCGCCTTGCCAAAGGCTTTGCGATCACGGGTGTAATCCAGAGTCCACTGCAACGCCGCTTCGGCTGAGGCCAAACCGCCGATCGCCACGGTCAGACGCTCTTGCGGCAACTCCTGCATCAGATAAGCAAACCCTGCCCCGGCCTGCCCCAGCAGGTTTTCCTTGGGTACGCGCACATCCTGAAAGAACAACTCGGAGGTGTCCTGCGCCTTCATGCCGACCTTCTCCAGGCGCTTGCCCTTGTCGAAGCCCGGCGTATTCGCTTCGACCAGAAACAGACTGGTGCCCTTGGCCCCGGCCTTTGGATCGGTCTTGGCGACGACGATCACCAGGTCCGCGAGAAAACCGTTGGTAATGAAGGTTTTCGAGCCGTTGATCACATATTCGTCACCGTCCAGCACGGCGGTGGTCTTCACGCCTTGCAGATCGGAACCGGCGCCCGGCTCGGTCATGGCGATGGCCGTGACCATCTCGCCCGAAACCAGTTTCGGCAGGTATTTGTGCTTCAGCGCCTCGCTGCCGTAATGCAGGATGTACGGCGCAACAATGTCCGAATGCAGCGAGAAACCGATACCGGTCAAACCCAGTCGACCGACCTCCTCGATCACCACGGCACTGTAAAGAAAGTCCGCCCCCAACCCGCCGTACTCTTCCGGCAGGTGCGAGCAGAGCATCCCCGCCTCCCCTGCCTTGTTCCAGAGTTTGCGGTCGATGTGGCCTTGCTTCTCCCATTGCGCATGGAACGGCACCGCCTCTTTTTCGAGGAAGGTTCGTACGCTGTCGCGAAACAATTCGTGCTCGGAGCTAAACAAGGTTCTGGGGATCATGCGGCACCTTTCTTTCTTGTTGGAGGGAGATGACCTTCAGAGACTAAGCCTCCCCTCTGACACAGGACACTGGACACATCCGACAAAAAATAAGACGATCCAGCCGTCTGGTGACCACTTTCCCTTATAAAAACAAAACAAAAGTTGAATTATGTCCAAGCACGTCTCCACGCCCTTGCGGCGCGTCAGCATCCTGGCAATCGACCGGGTTTTCGCTTCCACTCTCATGCAAGCCAAGGATTTCTTCCATCTGGCCAGCCTGCGTTATGGCAAACAACTGGGCCACGGCCTGACACCGGCATTCGAAACACGCCTGGTCAGCCCCGACGGCAACCCGGTGAACAGCTTCAGTGACGTCGTGATGCCGGTCGATGGTGGCCTGGAAAACGCCGATGTCATTATCCTCCCGGCGTTCTGGGACGATTTCGATACGCTGTGCAGCCGTTATCCACAAGTCCTGCCATGGCTGCGCGAACAGCACTCACGCGGCGCCGTGTTGTGCGGCGAAGCCACCGGGGTGTTCTGGCTGGCCGAGGCTGGCCTGCTCAACGGCAAGGAAGCGACCACCTACTGGCGTTTCTTCAATGCCTTTGCCGAGCGTTTTCCAAAGGTCTATCTCAATCAGGACAAGCATCTGACCGATGCCGACAACTTGTATTGCGCCGGCGGCACCACGTCAGCCTGCGACCTTTACATCTATTTGATCGAGCGCTTCTGCGGGGCCAACGTCGCGCAAGCCGTGGCCCGTGACATTCTCTACGAAGTACAGCGCAGCTATTCGCCGGGACGCATCGGTTTCGGTGGGCAGAAACTGCACCAGGACGTGATCATTCTGCAGATCCAGCACTGGCTCGAAGAACACTTTGCCGACAAGTTCCGCTTCGAAGACGTCGCTCGCGAGCACGGCATGAGCATCCGTAATTTCATGCGGCGCTTCCAGACCGCCACCGGCGACAAGCCGTTGCACTACCTGCAACGCCTACGCATCGAAACAGCGAAAGGCTTGCTGTCCGGCAGCCGCAAGAGCATCAAGACCATCAGTTATGAGGTCGGTTACGACGATGCGAGCTTCTTTGCGCGGTTGTTCCGTCAGCACACTGAATTGTCGCCGAATCAGTATCGGCAGCAGTTTCAACAGGCTGCTTAGCTTTTGAACGACACAAGGACTCCTGTGGGAGCGAGCTTGCTCGCGAAGGCGTAGTGTCAGCCAGTGTTTGTATTGCTGACACACCGCTTTCGCGAGCAAGCTCGCTCCCACAGGGTTCGAGGCGAATTTCAGATACAAAAAGGGCCTGCAATTGCAGGCCCTTTTTATTTGCCGAATCTGTTTAAGGCTTGTGCGCCCGCGACAGGAATTCGTGCGATTGCATTTCCAGCAGACGGCTCAGCGTGCGCTGGAATTCGAAATTCAGACGGCCGCCGGTGTACAGATCCTTCAGCTCGACTTCAGCGGAAATGATCAGCTTGACGTTGCGGTCGTAGAACTCGTCGACCATGTTGATGAAGCGGCGGGCGATGTCGTCGGTGGTGACGCTCATCTGCTCGACACCGCTGAGCAGCACGGCGTGGAAGATCTTGCCGAGCTCGATGTAGTCGTTCTGGCTACGCGGGCCGTCGCACAGTTCGCGGAAGTCGAACCAGGCCACGTCGTCGCACGTGCGCAGAGCTCGGATTTCACGGTTTTCGATGATCAGCACATCATTCTCGACCGCGGCAGTGCATTCCGGCGTCAGTGCCTTGAAGCTCTTGCGCAGGCTTTCGTGAGCGGCTTCGTCGAGCGGATAGTGGAACAGCTCCGCTTGTTCGAGGTGACGCAGTCGATAGTCGACGCCGCTGTCGACGTTGACGATCTCGGTGTTCTGCTTGATCAGTGCGATGGCCGGCAGAAAGCGCGCACGTTGCAGACCGTCCTTGTACAAGCCATCCGGGACGATGTTCGAGGTCGCGACCAGGGTCACGCCATTCTTGAACAGCTCTTCCATCAGCGTGCCGAGGATCATCGCGTCGGTGATGTCGGAGACGAAGAATTCATCGAAGCAGATCACCCGCGACTCGGTCGAGAAGCGCTTGGCGATGATGGTCAGCGGGTTTTTCTCGCCGCCGAGGGTTTTCATTTCTTCGTGTACACGCTTCATGAAGCGGTGGAAGTGGGTGCGGGTCTTTTCCTTGAACGGCAACGCTTCAAAGAAGGTGTCGACCAGGTAAGTTTTGCCGCGACCTACGCCGCCCCAGAAATACAAGCCCTTGACCGGCGTCTGATCTTTTTTGCCGAACAGCTTGCTCAACAGACCCGGCTTGTTCTGATCGGCGGCGATCAGATCCTCATACAGACGCTGCAAATGACGCACAGCAGTTTCCTGCGCGGCGTCATGGAAGAAGTCCGGGCGTTTCAGATCAGCTTGGTATCGTTCTAGGGGCGTCATAATTCGTTAGCAAGGCAACAAAAACGGGCCGTCACTGTAGCGACGGCCCGTGGGAATGGCAATCGGCCCTTGGTCGGACCGTGCCGCCGATTAGTCCTGAACCGGGGTCAGCGCAACGCGCAGAGCCTCGATGGCCGCGTCCCGCGCAGCCGCGTCGGCGAACGCCGGGCTGTCGCCAACGCACTCGCCTTCCAGCCACACGCTGAAGCCCAGGTCTTCGCTGCGTACATCCAGCGGTTGGCCGGATTGCAGTTGCTTGGTCACCTGCCCGGCAGTTTTGCCGTCGGCGAAGTTGCGCGACAACAGCAGTTGCTCGCCGTCGGCCGCCAGCAGACGGAAACGGAAGCTGCCGTCGTCTTCACGGAAGCTGACGAAACGTGCGGCTTTCGCGGCTTTCTTCTTGGTCGTCGCGGCAACCTGAACCTGATTGACGAAGGAACGCAGGCCAACGGCTTCACGCAGTTCGTTGAGGAACGGCGTTGCCACCGCACGGGCCTTTTTCGCACCGATCTGCAGGATGTCTTCCAGATCCGCCGGACGCTCGATCAACTGGTGATACTTGTCGCGAGCCTCGCCGAGATCGTTGTCGAGCAACTGGAAGAGACGGTTCTTCGCCTCGCCCCAACCCAGACCGCCCAACAATTCGCTACGGAATTCGTCAGCCTGTGCCGGCGTGGCGAAGGCCTGGAACAGGGTGAACAGGTGCGAGTTGTCCGGATCCTTGGCTTCGCCAGGCGCTTTGGAATCAGTGACGATCCGCGAGATCGCGTCCTTCATTTCCTTGGCGCTGGAGAACAGCGGGATGGTGTTGTCGTAGCTCTTCGACATCTTGCGACCGTCGAGGCCCGGCAACGTCGCCACGCTTTCTTCGATCAACGCCTCGGGCATGGTGAAAAATTCTTTGCCCTGACCGAACAGGTGGTTGAAGCGCTGGCCGATATCGCGGGCCATTTCCACGTGCTGGATCTGGTCACGACCGACCGGCACTTTGTGCGCGTTGAACATCAGGATGTCCGCCGCCATCAGCACCGGATAGCTGTAGAGGCCCATGGTGATGCCCGCATCCGGGTCTTCACCGGTCTCGACGTTCTTGTCCACCGAAGCCTTGTAGGCATGCGCACGGTTGAGCAGGCCCTTGGCGGCTACGCAGGTCAGCAGCCAGGTCAGCTCAGGGATTTCCGGGATGTCGGACTGGCGGTAGAAGGTCACGCGGTCGACATCGAGGCCACCGGCCAGCCAGGTCGCGGCGATTTCCAGACGCGAGCGCTGGATGCGCAGCGGGTCATCGCATTTGATCAGGGCGTGGTAGTCGGCCAGGAAGTAGAACGAATCGGCATTGCTGTCGCGGCTGGCGAGGATCGCCGGGCGGATGGCGCCGGCGTAGTTGCCCAGGTGCGGCGTGCCGGTGGTGGTGATGCCGGTGAGGATACGGGTACGGTTCGTCATGGGTAATCGCTTGTCAGACTGCAATCAATTCGAGAGACGCGGCAGGATCAGATCCTTGAGATCGGTCAGCTTGCCATGAAAAAAGTGTCCGCATTCTGCCACTTTCAGCAGCTCATGGGGGCGCTGGAGTTTTTCCGACCAGTCGTAAACCAGTTGCGGATCGATGACTTCGTCGGTTTCCGGCTGGATCACCGTGAGTTCACCCTGCTGCGGGAGTTGATCCTGCTCGCTCAGACGCATGACTGCCGGGGCGACCATGAACAGGTGCTTGAGCTGCTCGCCCTGCGCTTCAAGACGGCCGCCGAGACTTGCTGCAACAAATCCGCCGAAGGAAAAACCGAACAGCGTCAGCGGCAGATCCGGGTGTTTCTCGCGCAGCCATGCGGCGGCGGCCTGAGCGTCGTCGACTTCGCCGGTGCCCATGTCGTGCGAACCTTCGCTGGCGCCGACGCCGCGATAGTTGAAGCGCAAGGTGATCAGACCCGCATCGCGCGCGGTGCGCTGCAGGGTCGAGACGACCTTGTTGAGCATGGTGCCGCCCTGCACCGGGTTCGGATGGCAGATCAGCGCGATGCCGATTGGCTGCTCGTTGTCGAGGTACAAAGCTTCGATTTGGCCAACTGGGCCGGCAATCACTACAGGGGTTTCACGCATCAGCAAGGAAGGAACTCCGTGACCTCGAATCGGGTCGACTCGTCTAGCAAATTGTCTGTGCCAATCTATTGCGAGTGAATCGCGGTATACAGCGCAGGTTCGAGCCGTTAACGTAAAGCAAAGCCGTTTATAGAGGAAGGACTCGTGGAACACTCGCTCTTAGTTTGGTTGTTACCGACTCTTGCCCTGGTTGTGGGTGTCGCCATTGGATTCCTGATCGCGCGCGTTGCGCCGAACGCCGCGCCGAGCCGTACGCAGCGTCAACTGGATGATATCCAGGAGCGTTTCGACAGTTATCAAAATGAAGTGGTCACCCACTTCAACAGCACCGCGATGCTGGTCAAGAAGCTCACCCAGAGCTATCAGGAAGTGCAGGATCATCTCGCCGAGGGCGCCAATCGTCTGGCCCTGGACGAGCAGACCCGCCAACGCCTGATCGCTGCCCTGCACGCTGACGCGGCAGTCGCGCCACGCGAACGCCTGACGCCACCGCGCGATCAGGAGCCGCCGCGCGACTACGCACCGAAGACCCCGAACTCACCGGGCATGCTCGATGAGCATTATGGTTTGAAGAAGTAATCAGCCTTCGCTGACAAACAAAAAGCCCCCGGACATTGATGTGTCCGGGGGCTTTTTTGTATCCGATGATTTGTGCCTGATTGTTATGCCCCCTTCGCGAGCAAGCTCGCTCCCACAGGATTAGGTGTGGAACACAAACTTGTGAACACCCATCAATACCTGTGGGAGCGGGCTTGCTCGCGAAGGGGCCGGCACAGACCAGACAAAAAAATGCCCGATCACATGACCGGGCATTTCTTCATTCAGACAATCGCTTACGGATACTGCTGAACCGTACCCGGCTGCTGTTGCTGCTGACCACCATACTGCTGGCCCGGAATCGCCTTCAGGTTGACTTCAACCCGACGGTTCTGCGCCCGGCCATTCACATCGCCGTTACTGGCAATCGGGTTATCCGGGCCGGCGCCACGGGCCGACAGGTTGGCACCGCTGACACCTTGCGAGGTCAGGTAGGTCGCCACGCTCTGCGCACGACGCTGCGACAAATCCATGTTGTGCTGGCGGCTGCCGGTACTGTCGGTGTAGCCGACGATTTCTATCTGGTTCTGGCTGAACTCTTTCAACGAGCCCGCGAGGTTGTTCAGCGGCTGGTAGAAGCTGGAGGCGATGTTCGCCGAATCGGTGGCGAACGTGATATTGCCTGGCATGATCAGCTTGATCTGGTCGCCCTGACGCTGCACCTCAACGCCGGTATTGGCCATGCTCGCGCGCAGTTTCTTTTCCTGCTGGTCGGCGTAGTAACCGTAACCGGCAGCGGAAGCACCCACCACTGCGGCGCCGATCAAGGCACCCTTGCCGCGGTTGTTGTGGTCGATGGCAGCACCGGCGAGCGCACCGGCCAGTGCACCGAGGCCGCCGTATTTGGCGGTTTTGCTCATGCCTTGCGAGCCGCTGTCAGCCTGGCCTTGATTGTCATACGGGTTAGGCGAGGCGCAGCCGGACAGCAAGGCCACGGCAGTAGCGACAATAATCAAACGACGCTTGGTGAACATGGAGAGCTCCTGGTTTTTCGCATTCTGTGGTGCAGCGGCCACTGAGTAATGGACCTGTGCGGGCGTTGGATCATGACAATGCACAAAAATTCCGCCGGGCACTCGTGACAAAATATTTAGGCGCGCACAAACGGGTTTTCGCGCATCTCGTCACCCAGACGCGTATCCGGCCCATGCCCGGTCACCACTGTCGCGTCCTCGTCCAGCGTGTACAGCCGCTGCTTGATCGAACGCACGATGGTCGCCTGATCGCCGCCCCACAAATCCGTGCGCCCTACGCCGCGACGAAACAGCGTGTCACCGGCAATCAACAGCTTAGCCTCGGAAAACCAAAAGCTCATGGAACCGGGTGTATGTCCCGGCGTATGCAGGGCCACGCCGCAACCACAGGCCAGTTCTTCATCATCGCTCAACCAGCGATCCGGTGACGGCACCGGTGTATACGGCACGCCGAACATCTGGCATTGCATTTCGAGGTTGTCCCAGAGGAATTGGTCTTCCTTGTGCAAATGCAGGGTCGCTCCGGTCTTCTCTTTCATCTGGCCGGAAGCGAGGAAGTGATCGAGATGCGCGTGGGTGTGGATGATGCTGACGACTTTCAGGCCATGCGCATCAAGGCGCGCCATGATCAGGTCAGGATTGCCGCCCGGGTCGACGACGATGGCTTTCTTTGTGATCGGATCGCCGATGATGGTGCAGTTGCACTGGAGCGGGCCGACGGGGAAGGTTTCGCGGATGAGCACTGGGCTTGAAACGGTCATGGGAAATCCTGGGCAGTGGCTCGAAACGGCCGATCCGCAATTTTACCGTCGCTAGATCATTAACCCCAGCTCTTTGGCCCGCGCCACTGCCTGTGTGCGCCGCTCAACCCCCAACTTGCTGTTGATATGACTGGCGTGAGTTTTTACGGTGTGCAGGGATATGAACAACTGCTCACTGATTTCCTGATTCGAACAGCCTTGAGCAATCAGGCGCAGAACGGACAGCTCTCGACTGCTGAGCTGTTCGGCCACCGGGACCTCTGCGACGGGCCGGGCAGCGGGAACAGGCAGGTGTCCCAGCAATTGCTGACTGACCGCTGTCGAAACATTCAAAACCAATTGCCCGCGTAGCCAGTCACCGTACTTTTTCAGCAAGCTGTCAAATGGCTGCACCACGCCACCCGCTGCCGCCTCCAACGCCTGGCTCAGCGCTTTTCTGGCCTCCGGTTCACGCCCACACGCCAGCAACAGCGCCACTTTCTGCGTCAACGCCATCACGCTGAGCAACTGCCGCCCGGTCTGCTGGCCGTTTTCATGCAACACGTTCAGCCGTCCTTCGGCGAGCATGGGTTGCCCTTGAATCATGTCCAGCAACGCCTGCTGCAATTCAACATGCAACGGCAACTGTGGATGAAACTCTGGCGGTGCGGCAGCACGCTCGCCGGTGTAAGTCTGCCCAAGACGCGCCAGCCACGCCTCGGCCAGATCGGTACGGCCCTGCGCCAGCCACAGCTCGCATTTGACCAGCGTGATCATCGCCAGATAGTAGATCGGCGGCACGTCCCAGATGTGCATCAGGCGTTCGGCTTCAGCGAGTTCGGCAAAGGCCTTGGCGAACTCGCCGCTGCTGCCATCCAGTCGAGCGATCACGCAGTGGCCGATCAACACGCTGATATCGCGACAGGCGCGTGCCTCGCCGATTCCGGCCAACAACCGCACGCGTGCCGCCTGAGGCTGCAAGCGCATGGCCAACAGAAAACCCTCATACAACGTCAATCGTGCGCGCACCGCGTACAGGCGTTGTGGTGACAAGCCGCGCAAGCGCTCCAGGCCCTGATGGACTTCATCGAGTGCGCGCAGGATTTCGCCGCGGGCTTGCAACACCCGCGCACGATCGTAGTGCGCCAACGCTTCAAACAAAGGATTGCCAACCCGCTGCGCCAGCTCCAGGGATTCACGATTAAGGCCGCGGGCGCGCCATAGATCGCCGTCGGCAATGGCCAGATTGGACAAGGTCGATAAACACATCAGCCGTTGGCCATAGCGCTTGGCCGGCAAGCTTTCCAGGGCCTCGGTGCAATATCTGATCGTCAATTCTCGATGCCCACGCCCGCGAGCGATGATCCCGCTCAGCGCCAGCCATTGCGCGAGCATCGACTTTTGCGCGGTAGCGGAAGGCGCCGGCAGAAAGCGGCTCAAGTGGCCGGACAACTCTTCGGCCGCATCGAGCTGACACGCCAGCCCCAATGCCCAGCTGTACAGCACGATCAGCCGCGGGGTGCTAATCAGCAGGCTGTCAGGTAAGTCCATTTTCCAGCGCAGCAGCATGCCGACGTTTTGCTCGGCCAGCAGTTGCTCCTCGGAAAGGTTCTGTACCAGATTTGCCGCCACATCGAGGTGACCAGCGCGCAACGCCTGTTCTACCGCCTCGTCGAGCAAGCCCTGGGCATTGAACCAGCGACAGGCGCGAAGGTGCAGCGTCGCGGTCGGCACCATGGCTTGAGCAATCGGTCGGTTGCGCAGCAGATCCGAGAACAAATGGTGATAGCGATACCAGTGCCCGTGCTCGTCCAGCGGCACCAGAAAGACCTGATGCGCCAGTAGAAAACGCAGGATCTCGGCGCTGTCATGAGCTTCGCGCACGGCATCGCACAGCTCACTGCAGAAGCGCTCCTGTGGCGCCGTGTCGTAGAGAAAGGCCTGTACTTCGGCGGGCAGGCAATCGATGACTTCTTCCAGCAGATAATCGCGGATCAGCCCTTCCCCGCCGTTCAGCGCTTGTGGCAGCGCCGCATCACTGCCCGCTTCGGACACCGCCAGCAGCCAGAAACGTAAGCCGGCGACCCAGCCTTCACTGCGCTGGATAAGACTCTCGAGTGCTTCTCCGCGCAGTGAGCTGCTGTGGCGATCGAGCAAGGTCAGGGCTTCGTCATGGGTCAGGCGCAGATCCGCCTCATGCAGTTCCAGCAACTGCCGGGACAGACGCAAGCGTGCCAGATGCCAGTCCGGACGCTGGCGACTGGTGACCATGACCAGCAAGCCATCAGGTAGATGATTGAGGAAAAATTGCAGGCAACGGTCAAGCACCGGGCCTTGGACGAGATGATAATCGTCGAGCACCAGCAGCAATGGTGCAGCGGAATCGAGGTGCAGGGTCAGTTCATCGAGCAAGCCGTCGAGCCATTCTTCGAAGGCAAATGGCTGATGGCGTTGGCGCATTTTCAGCAGGCCGAGTGCGCGACTGCCCAGTTGCGGAAAGTAGTCCTGCAAGCCTTCAAGCAAACGCTCGAGAAAGCGTCCGGGGTCGCTGTCGCGAGGACTCAGGCCCAGCCAGAGGCTTTGCCAGTGCGCTGGCAAACTCTGACAAAACTCCACCGCCAGCGAGCTCTTGCCGAATCCGGCGGGGGCGCTGACCAGCAACAGGCGCCCACCGAGTCCGGCCTGCAGGCGCTCGCAAAGACGTGGTCGCAAAACGTAGCCGTCGGGCAGCGGTGGGCGAAAAAAACGCCCGTCCAGTGCCGCGACGGCAACGCTTGCGGGACCCGGAAGTGGGGACAGATCAGTCATGGCCGGCTCTTGTTCGAATTGCTGTTGGCGGCGTTGCAGATGTCCGCAGACTAGCCTTAAACGTACCGGGAATGAAGGTTGCTGCTACAAATGGCTACAAAAGTCTTTCCAGAATGCGCCATCCCCCCCATTTCGACCTGTAGGAGCTGCCGAAGGCTGCGATCTTTTGATCTGCTTTGGCTCCTGCTTTTGATCTGGCTTTTGATTTTCGCCCCCATCGGCAGGCCGAGCGAAGGTGTTCATCCGGGGCAGGCGCGCAGCGCCGTGCGGCGTAGCCGCATACATCGAGAGGAGGTGCAGCGAAGCAAACCGTAGGCGATGCCCCCGGATGAACACCGTAGCGAGGGAACACTGAGCCTAAGCGAAGTGCCGTACGCCGGGGGCCAAGCCTTTTGGTTCCTTTTTGGCGTTTGAAAAAGGGACTCGCTGTAAGAGCGAAACCGCCAGAGGCCCCAACCGCAGCAACGGATATACCCCCAAAACCCACGATCCAAACAAAAGATCAAAAGATCGCAGCCTTCGGCAGCTCCTACAAAAGCGGTTCGAAGGCGCGGAGGCCGCGCAAAAAAAAACGCCCCGAACCGGTCGGGGCGTTTTCACGAGGATGCGGCCTCGGGTTACAGCAGGTTAGCGGACACCATCCTGACGCAGTGCGGCCGGGGTGAAGTCGCTGGTGGTGGCGGTGAAACCGAAGTCATACGCCTGCTTCTCTTCGTTCTTCATGCCCAGTGCCAGATAGCGGCCGGACTGCAGGTCGTAGAGGGTTTCCAGGGCATACCACGGCACTTGCTTGTCGTAGTAGTTCTCGGCATGCGCCTCGGCTACACGCCACAGTTGGCCACGACCGTCGTAGTGATCGATCACCGCTGCTTGCCAGGTGTCTTCGTCGATGTAGAAGTCACGTTTGGCGTAGATGTGACGCTGACCTTCTTTCAAGGTGGCAACCACATGCCAGACGCGGCGCAGCTCGTAACGCGCCAGGTCCTGGTTAATGTGGCCGGCCTTGATGATGTCGGCGTACTTCAGCTTCGGATCGTCGAGCTTGTAGCTGTCGGAGGCGATGTACATCTCTTTCTTGCCTTCGAGTTTCCAGTCGTAGCGATCCGGCGCACCGTTGAACATGTCGAGGTTGTCGGAGGTACGCAGGCCATCCGCCGCAGTACCCGGGCCGTCGTAGGACACTTGTGGCGCACGACGCACACGACGCTGACCGGCGTTGTAGACCCACGCCGAACGTGGCTCCTTCACTTGGTCGAGGGTTTCGTGCACCAGCAGCACACCACCGGCCAGACGTGCCGGCGCGGTCACTTTCTGCTTGAAGTAGAACAGGATATTGCCCGGGTTCGCCGGATCGTAGTCCTTCATCTTGTCGCGGAACACGAACTGATCCTGGAAGTACACCAGGCTGTACGAGCCGTTCGGTTGCGGCGTGGCCTGGGTCACCAGACGGGTCACGCTGCCGCCGCGATAGCGGGTGATGTGGTTCCAGATGACTTCCACACCGGTTTTCGGAATCGGGAACGGTACGGCGGTATCGAAGTTTTCCAGGCCGTTGCCGCCAGACACCAGGTTGGTGGTGGTGGCGTTTTTCTTGATGGCGGCGAAGACGTCATCCGGCACGGTCGCACCGCGATGGGACGGATACACCGGCATCTTGAAGGTGTCCGGGTAACGCTTGAACATCGCGTACTGCCCCGGCGCCAGCTTGTCCTTGTACTTGTCGACGTCTTTCGCCGTGATGGTGAACAGCGGTTGCTCACTGGCGTATGGATTGGACAGGAAACCCTTGCTGTCGACCGAGCCGGCATTCTTCGGCAGCGGCTTCCACGCCGGGATGGAACCGTCGGCGTTACCGGCCATTTCAGCGCCCATCGGCGTCAGGCTCTTGCCCAGTTTGTCGGCTTCGGCAGCAGGCACCGCGGCCATGACGCCGGTCGCCAGCAGCGACAGGCCCAGAACACTGGCGTGGAACAGACTCTTTGTTATTTTCATAAATTCGTTCGTCCTGAAATGCAGTGCTTAGAAGTTCACGCCGAAGCTGAGCGCAACGAAGTCGCGATCATCCACAGTGGTGTACTTGCCATCGAAGAAGTTGGTGTAAGCCAGGCTCGCGGTGTAGGTGTTCTGGTATTCGGCATCGACGCCCAGGCTGACCGCTTTGCGACCTTCCTCGAAGTTGCCGCCAGGGCCAGGCGAATAGCCGCTAACGTCGTGGGACCAGGCCACGTTCGGCTTGAGGTTCACACCGGCGAAGACGTCGTTGTATTCCCAGATGGCGCGACCGCGGTAGCCCCACGACATCGAGGTGGTGAAACCGTCGTTGTCGCAATTGCGGCTGCGGTTGTTCTGCGGCGAACCCGGCCCTGCACCGTTGATGGTGCTGGCGTTGAGAATGTTGGCGCAGGTATTCACACCGCCAGTGGCTGGCAACTCGCCCGGACCGTAGACCGGATCGCGGCCATAACGCATGTCGGAACGGCTTTCCAGGCCACCGACGTAAGTCGCGCCGACTTCACCGACCAGGGTCAGACGGCTGGCGCCCATGACCTGATCGAAGAAGTGCGTGAACGTTGTCTGGATCTGGGTGATTTCCTTGCGCTCGTAACCGTGCAGGTCCTGACCCGGCACACCATTGAGCAGCGAAGCGTTGGTCAGTGCGCCGCCCAGCGGACGAACACCGGCGAACAGGATGTCGGTGGAGTTCAATTGTACCGGCGCGTTCGGACGGTAGCTGATCTCACCGCTCCACGCCGTACCGGTAGGCAGGGTGGTGGAGAAGCTCAGGCCGTAGAGGCGAATGTCCTCAGGGTATTCAATAAAGTAATTCGAGTTGCCCGCTACCAGCAGCGGTGCGAGTGCCGCAAAAGGCCCCGGCAACGCGGCCGCCGTGTTGTAGACCGACTGTGGTGCACCGGTGGCGCTGAAGATCGGCGCACGGCTGTGGTAGTTCATGAAGTACGCGCCGAACTCGGTATCCAGAGGCTCGAACATGTACTTCAGGGACGCGCCCCACTGACCGCTGTCACGGGCATCGCGATCCGGACCACGGCGCACCAGAACGCCTTCCTGATTGACATCGACGCCGTTGGCGGCCAACGGCCCCAGTGCAACGGCCGGAATAGTTGAACGCTTGTTCAACACGCGCAGGTTGTCGTTGCAACCGTCAGCAACAATGTCCGGCTGCGAGAAGAACGTGCCGCAGTTGTCAACAACGGTCTGGTCCCATTCCAGTTGATAGAACGCTTCGGCCGAGAGGTTTTCGGTGAGGCTCTGGGACACGTAGAACATGTTGACCGGGATCAGGCCTTCCTTGATCTCGGCGCCCGGACGACGGAACGCGGAGACGTCGATCGGGTTGATCGAGTTGATGCCGCCGCCGATGAAGGTACTTTCACCCCAGCTCACCACCTGCTTGCCCAGACGCACGGAACCCGGCTGATCGGCGATCGCGTAGTTGTGGTAGACGAAGGCGTCGAGGATCTGCCCGCCGGACGACTTGGCGCCCTCTTTGCGGCCCGAATCACTGATGTCCTTGAACTCGCGGCTTTCATCCTTGAGTTCGAAGTCGTACCAGTATTTGCCACGGACGAATACGCCGGTGTCGCCGTACTTCAGCTCCAGGTCATGAATACCCTTGAAGATCTTCGAGAAAGTTTCACCGCTTTTGAAGTTGGCGTGACCGTCATCGGACGTTTGCGACAGACCGTGGCCGCCGTTGTTGACGCCGATGAGGTTCTTGTTCGGGCTCTGAGTAGACCAACTGGCACCGATCGACAGGGACGAGTCGAACTGGCCTTCGATTTCACCGACGTTGAAACTGACGCCGAATGCGGGCCCGGCGAGCGAGGAGGCAAGACTGACTGCCAGAGGCAGTTTCGCCCGGCGCCAGAACTGGTTTACTGAGGTCATCGACGCTACTCCATGTGCATTATTGTTATGGCAGTGAGTACTTTTAAAAACGTCCGAAGGACCGGGTGCCAGAGGCTGCCCGAAATCACTCCAAAGATGCATCGCCCCGATTTGTGCGTGTGCTCCGTTCTTAAAAATCCTTGAGCGGACTATAGCCAGCAGGTGGTACTGCTTGATCCCTCTAAAGTGTGATTTGCAGCTGCCGGCCACTCTGGAACAGTCCTTTCGCCAGTCCGACGCATGTCGGCACGGCAAGGATGGCTGATTTTTTCGATTTCACAAGCCAAGCGCTTGCTTGGTGGGTCTGGCGCGCCGGTTTCGGCGCGCCAGCAGACACTCAAAGTGTCGAGAGGAAGGTACTGTTGTTGGCCTGCCATTCGGTGATGTCGAGGCGGATACGCTTCTTGTCGAGCTTGCCGACACTGGTCTTGGGAATTTCGGTAACAAGGGCAATCTGACTCGGAATCGCCCACTTGCTCAAGTGGCCCAATTCCACGAATGGTTTGAGGTGCTCCTTAAGCTCACGCGCCCCGATAACGTGCCCTTCGCGGATTACCAGCAAGGCAAACGGACGCTCGCCCCACTGCGGATCGGCGATGCCCACTACTGCTACTTCGCGTACCGCGGCGTGACGACTGATCAGGTCTTCGAGGTCCAGCGAGGAGATCCACTCGCCGCCGGTCTTGATCACATCCTTGATGCGGTCGCGGATGTCGATCACGCCCATGCTGTCGAGCGTGGCGACATCGCCGGTATGCAGCCAGCCGCCGGCCCAGAGCTCGGCGCCCTTCTGCGGCTCGTTGAAATAACCCTCGGTGAGCCACGGCGCGCGCAGCACCAATTCGCCCTGGGTCTCGCCGTCAGCCGGAAGAAAGTTACCCTCGGCGTCGACAATCGCCGCTTCCACCAGCGGCCCCGGCACGCCGGCCTTGATCCGGTAAGTGGTGCGTTCGTCTTCAGTGCCGGCCATCAATTCATCATTGAGGTGCGCACAGGACACCAACGGCCCAGTTTCCGACATGCCATAGGCGGCGGTGAGCTGAATGCCGCGCGCCTTCGCGGTTTCGTAGAGCGTGCGATTGAGCGCGCTGCCTCCAATGACGATTTTCCAGCCACCGAAATCAGTGCCTTGTGCGCCTTTGGCGTTAAGCAGCATTTGCAGGATGGTCGGTACACAGTGAGAGAAGGTGACCTTCTCCTTGCGCCACAACTCGACGAGAAACTCCGGATCGTAACGTCCCGGATAAACCTGTTTCAGGCCCAACATGGTCGCCACGTACGGCAGACCCCAGGCGTGAACGTGGAACATCGGCGTGATCGGCATGTACACATCGTTGGTGCCAAGCAAGCGCACGCTGTCGATCGAACCCATGATCGTCGACACGCCCATGGTGTGCAGCACCAGTTGCCGATGGGTGAAATACACGCCTTTCGGGTTACCGGTGGTGCCGGTGGTGTAGAACGTGGTGGCGACCGAATTTTCGTCAAAATCCTGAAAGTCGTACTGCGGGCTCGCGGCGGCCAGCAGTTGCTCGTACTCGCCGACCAGATTCGGCAACTCGGCGGTTTTCTCCGGCAGATCGGTCAACAGCAGGGTTTTCTCGACCGTGGTCAGGTGCGGCGCGATCGCTTGATACAGCCCGACGAACTCGCTGTTGACCAGCACAAAGCGGTCCTCGGCGTGGTTCATGGTGTAGAGGATCTGCTCAGGCGAGAGGCGCACGTTGATGGTGTGGATCACCGCGCCGATCATCGGAATGGCAAACATGCACTCCAGATAACGATGGCTGTCCCAGTCCATCACCGCCACCGTGTCACCGGCCTTCACACCGGCCACCGTCAGCACGTTGGCCAGCCGCGCCACGCGCTCGATCAGGGTCGGGTAGCTATAGCGAATCTGGTCGCGGTAAATGATCTCGCGGGTTTTCTCGTAGCGGGCGCCGGACATCAGCAGCCGCTTGATCAGCAATGGATACTGGTAGGCCCCATCGGCCGGGGGAATGACGCGAGTCTGCAACATAAGAATCCCTTTTCTGACTGCACGGTGTTGGCGTAGAGATCGGTACTCTAGAACCCTTATACGCCAGCCAAATCAGCCAAAGGAATGATTTGCAAAGCCGTACAAATGCTAGCTTTGCGCCAGCATTTGCCGGTTTTCGTCTCAGGTCAGGCCGTTTGCCCTACGGCCTCCTCGGAAGGCGTCCGTGGGAAAACCACTGCGGCGAGGAAGGTCAACGCGCCGAAACCCGCGAGAATCAAGTACAGGCCTACAAAACCATGGCGCGGTTCGACATAGGAAATCAGTGGAATCGCCGTCGCACTGGCACCGAACGATAAACAGTAACGCAGGGCGAAAATTCGCGATTGCCATTGCGGGGCGACGAAGTTGGCAACCATCGCATCGTTGACTGTTACCTGACCAAACACCACGAACATGAATGCCGCACCCAGCGCGATCACTGCCCAGCCGTCGGCATAGGCCAGCGCAAACAACAGTGGCGCCTGGCACAACGTCAACACTATGAACGGCCATTTCAGGCTGAAGCGGTGCAACACCCGACCAATGCTCAACTGCGCCACCGCGCCAAAGGCATAAGCCAGACTGACCACCACACCGAGGGTTTGCGGCGAAGCGAACAGCTCATGCAAACGCTCCTGGAACAGTTTCGGATAAGTCATGGTGGTGGCGTTGAACACCACCCCGCCGGTAGCTGTGGCCAGCGCCAGCACGCCGAACACCATAACCATCGAAATACGCTGACCGGCGGCGCCTTTAAGCGCCGTGTGCGGGCGTTGCGGGATCGGCTCTTCGCGCACCTGCAAGGCGAAGCCAAGACCCAGCACAATCGCCACTGCGCCCGGTATCAGAAACGCTGAGCGCCAGCCGAACTGCGCCACCAGCAACCCGGTAATCAGCGCCGAAAATGCCACGCCCAGATTGCCCCACATGCCGTTGATGCCGATTTCACGGCCACGGTTTTGCGCGTAAGCAACCAGCATTGCCGTGCCGACCGGGTGATAGATCGCCGCGAAAATACCGATCAGGGTCAGGCCGATCACCAGCATCGTCGGACTGTTACTCAGGCCGGTAAAAATTGCCGAGACGCCAATGCCGAAGAAAAACACCAGCATCATTTGCCGCCGGCTCCAGTGATCGCCCAGCCACCCTGCCGGTAGCGAACAGGCGCCGAAAGCAATGAAACCGCCCAGTGACAGGCCGATCAGCGCGGCGTAATCAAGACCGAAGGCCTGAGTCATGCCGAGCACGGCGGCGGGAAAGATCAGCATGAACATGTGATCGATCACATGAGCGGCATTGATGTAGCGAATGACATTTCGGGATTGATTCATGGCGGCACGCTTTACGTTGTTGTGTGCCACTTATGCTAGGTTGGCCGTAAAGCGCATTCCTGCCAAGCAAGTCATCGAATCAGACATGTTGATCAGCCATTTCGAACACGGCCCGGTGAGTGCCTACCCCCGGGATTATCTGGACGGCGCCCACCAGCCGCTGCACCTGCATCGCGAGGCGCAGTTGTTGTACGCGGTCAGCGGGATCATGCGCGTGGTCACGGAATCGGGTGCGTGGGTGATTCCGCCGAGTCGCGCGGTGTGGATTCCACCCGAAGTGGCACACGAAATTTTCATGAGTGGCGATGTGCAGATGCGCTCGCTGTTCATCGCGCCAGAACTGTCACCCGCCAGCCTGCAACAGTGCTGCGTATTGGCGGTGACACCGTTGCTGCGCGAGCTGATTCTGCGTGCCGTGCAAGGGCCGCCGCATGCCGACAATCCGCTGATTCAGCAATTGATGCTGGAGGAACTCGCCAGTCTGGAAAACCTGCCGCTGCACATTCCGATGCCCAGCGACCGGCGCCTGCAAAACATCTGTCTGGCACTGCTGCACACGCCCGATCACGCCAATACGCTGGAAGACTGGGCGCAGCAAGTTGGCGCCAGCTCACGGACGTTGGCGCGGCTGTTTCAGCAACAATTGCAGATGAGTTTCAACGCCTGGCGCCAGCAACTGCGCCTGATGGAAGCCCTGCCGCGCCTGCTCGCCGGGGACAGCGTGCAGCGTGTGGCGCGGGATCTGGGTTACGGCAGTGCGCGGGCGTTCAGCGCGATGTTTCGCCGTTTGCTCGGGGAAAATCCCCGCGACTACCTCAATAACCTGAGCAAACTCAGCGAACTCGTGTAGGAGCTCTCCATCTCCCTGTGGGAGCGAGCTTGCTCGCGAAAGCAATCTTCCAGTCACCTGTGATATCGACTGATCCGACGCCTTCGCGAGCAAGCTCGCTCCCACAGTTTTGAATCGTGTTTCTGCAATCAATGCATCTCGGTAAACGCGATTTTCACGCCGAGAGCGATCAGTACCGCGCCCATGGTGCGATCGAACCAGTGGCCCATGCGGGCGAAACCGGCACGCACCCGTTGCTGGCTGAACAGCATCGCCACCAGACAGAACCAAAACGCAGTCGCGACCGCCAGGTAAATACCGTAACCGGCCTGCACAGCCAGTGGCGTGTGCGGATTGATCACCACGGTGAACAGCGACAGAAAGAACAGCGTGGCTTTCGGGTTCAGACCGTTGGTCACGAAGCCCGAGGTGAACGCGCCGCGCGCCGTGCGCACGCCAGCCTCTTTGTGCAGATCATCGGCCACGACTTTCGCCGGTTGCGCGCGCAGCGCCTTGAAGCCGATGTACAGCAAGTAAGCCGCCGCCGCCCACTTCAACGCGTTGAACAGTACGATCGACTGCGACACGATCAGGCCGATCCCCAGCAACGAATAACCAACGTGGAGGAAAATCGCCGTGCCCACGCCCAGCGCGGTCCAGGTGCCGGCGCGGCGCCCATGGGTCACGCTCTCGCGCACCACCACGGCAAAGTCCGGGCCTGGGCTGGCGACGGCCAGCAGATGGATCAGTGCAACGGTCAAGAATTCGGTCCAGTACATGGGAGCTCCTCTGGAGTTGATCGGTCAAATCGGACTCATGGCGCAGATGCTTTCCTTGTGGGAGCGAGCTTGCTCGCGAAGGCGGTGTGTCAGACAACCACGATTCGATTGATCCGCCCTCTTCGCGAGCAAGCTCGCTCCCACTGGACTTGTGAGTACCTCTGGCACTGAGTAACCAATTGTTTCATCTGGTAGGCTCGGCAGATTACGCCCTACGCTCATAGCACAAAAGGTACAGTTGATGACGAACACGCGCCGTGCGGTATTCCTTGATCACCCTTCGCTGGATCTCGGCGATCTGGACCTCAGTCCGTTGCGCGACTGCTTCAGCGATCTGCAGCTGTTCGCCCAGACCTTGCCCGAGCAAGTCGCCGAGCGTTTGCAAGGCGCCACCGTGGCGATCAGTAACAAGATCCTGATCGACGCCGCCGCGATGGCTGCCAACCCTGATCTGAAACTGATCCTGATCACCGCCACCGGCACCAACAACGTCGACCTCGCCGCCGCCCGCGCGCAGGGCATCACCGTGTGCAACTGTCAGGGTTACGGCACGCCGTCGGTGGCGCAACACACGATCATGTTGCTGCTCAACCTCGCCACGCGTCTGGCCGATTATCAGAAAGCTGTTGGCGAAGGTCGCTGGCAGCAGGCGAAACAGTTCTGTTTGCTCGACTATCCGATTGTCGAGCTGGAAGGCAAAACCCTCGGCCTGCTCGGTCATGGCGAACTCGGCGGCGCTGTGGCGCGACTGGCCGAAGCGTTCGGCATGCGCGTGTTGCTCGGGCAGATTCCCGGGCGCCCTGCTCGCCCGGATCGTTTGCCGCTGGATCAACTACTGCCGCAAGTCGACGCGCTCACCCTGCACTGCCCGCTCAACGAGCACACCCGCCACTTCATCGGTGCTCGCGAGCTGGCGTCGATGAAACCCGGCGCGTTCGTGGTCAACACCGCACGTGGCGGTCTGATCGATGAACAGGCGCTGGCCGATGCCTTGCGCAATGGCCACCTCGGCGGCGCGGCTACCGATGTGTTGAGCGTCGAGCCGCCGACCCAGGGCAATCCGTTGCTCGCGGCAGATATTCCGCGCCTCATCGTCACCCCGCACAACGCTTGGGGCAGTCGCGAGGCGCGCCAGCGCATCGTCGGCCAATTGACCGAAAACGCTCACGCGTTCTTCAGCGGTAAGGCGCTGCGGGTCGTCAGTTGATAAACTGCGGCACTTTTTTTTCAGGAGCAGTTATGGATCCGCGCAGTGAAGTACTGCTTCGTCAGCCCGAGTTGTTTCAAGGTTCGTTGTTGTTGGCCGGTTTGCCTGCCGACGATTTGCTCGGGCGCTTGCCCAACGCTTTCGGCTGGTGCTGGCATGCCGGCGATCAAGCCGCGCTGGACGCACGCTTCGAAGGTCGCAGCCATTTCGGCGTGAACGTTCCCGAGCGCGAGTTCGACAGCGCCGTGGTGTTCCTGCCCAAGTCCAAGGATCTGACCGACTACATCCTCAACGCCGTGGCTTCGCGTCTGGCCGGGCGTGAAGTGTTTCTGGTCGGGGAAAAACGCAGCGGCATCGAAGGCGCGTCCAAGCAGCTCAACCCGTTCGGCAAACCACGCAAGCTCGACAGCGCGCGTCATTGCCAGCTCTGGCAAGTAACGGTGGCCAATGCGCCTGAAGCCAAGTCGCTGGAAAGTCTGGCGCAGACCTATGAATTGCCTTTGGCCGAAGGCCCGCTGAAAGTCATCAGCCTGCCGGGCGTATTCAGCCACGGTCGCCTCGATCGCGGCAGCGCCCTGTTGCTGGAACATCTGGACAAATTGCCGAGCGGCCACCTGCTCGACTTTGGTTGCGGCGCAGGTGTGTTGGGGGCTGCGGTAAAACGTCGCTATCCGCACAATCAAGTGACGTTGCTGGACGTGGATGCTTTCGCGGCTGCAAGCAGCCGTCTGACGCTGGCGGCCAACGGTCTGGAAGCTGAAGTGCTGACCGGTGACGGTATCGATGCCGCGCCGATGGGTTTGAGTGCGATTCTGAGCAATCCACCGTTCCATGTCGGCGTGCACACCGATTATTTCGCAACCGAGAACTTGCTGCGAAAAGCGGCCAAACATCTGAAAAATGGCGGCGAACTGCGTCTGGTAGCGAACAGTTTTCTCAAGTATCAACCTTTGATCGAAGAGCATCTGGGCGTGTGTGCGATCAAGGCTGAAGGCAATGGTTTCCGGATTTACCGGGCCAAGCGCGGCTGAAAATTTGTTCTTGCCCAAACGGATTTGCCTAGGCAGAATCCGCTCCGTCCTAGGGGAGTAGTCTCCCACGAGCGCCATGCTCGTCCGGCATACGTCAACATACTTGATCCTCAGATCATGGCGTATGCGACCCAAGCGTCCGCAACAGACGGATCGCAGGGTTTGACAAGACCTATGACACGCACACCTTACCCGGGGCGGGAAGGCTGTACGTGTCATAGCCGTGTCGACCCGCCCCTTAGGAAATCCTGATGCTGGACTCGTTACTCGTTCCCACCGCAATCGTTGCCTTGGCCGAAATCGGCGACAAGACGCAACTGCTCGCGCTGATTCTCGCCGCTCGCTTCCGCAAACCCTGGCCGATCATTGCCGGTATTGTCGCCGCGACCCTGGCCAACCACGCAGCAGCCGGTGCGGTCGGCGCCTGGTTCGGCAGCTTCTTCTCGAATGCGACGCTGCACTGGATCCTAGCCGCGAGCTTTACGGCCACGGCGTTGTGGACGCTGGTGCCGGACAAAATGGACGACGATGAAACCAGCACCGCGCGCAAGTTCGGGCCTTTCCTGACCACACTGATTGCATTCTTCCTGGCGGAAATGGGCGACAAGACTCAGGTCGCCACGGTGATGCTCGCGGCGCAATACCCGGATCTGTGGCTGGTGATTATCGGTACGACAGCGGGCATGTTGATTGCCAACGTGCCAGTGGTATTGGCCGGTAACTTTGCCGCCGACAAATTGCCACTGACCCTGATCCGTCGCCTCGCAGCTTCGGCGTTCATGATTCTGGCAATCGTCGCGGTGTACAAGGCGATGCAGAGCAGCGGATGGGTTTAACCCTGCCGACGCCGATCGTTCCCACGCTCTGCGTGGGAATGCAGCCGGGGACGCTCTGCGTCCCTTTTGGAACGCGGAGCGTCCTTAGAGGCATTCCCACGCAAAGCGTGGGAACGATCATCGACTCAGGATTTAGGCGCTTGTTCGTAAAGCGGCATAACCTTCGGAATCGCTGCCTGCAACGAGGCGATCCGGCTGGTCGAAGCCGGGTGAGTGCTCATGAACTCCGGCGGCGAACCCTCCGACGCCTTGCTCATCTTGTTCCACAAAGTGATTGCGGCGTTCGGGTTGTAGCCGGCGCGTGCGGCCAGTTCCAGGCCGATCAGGTCGGCTTCGTTTTCGTTGGCACGGCTGTTCGGCAGGGTCATGCCGTAATTGGCCACGGTATCGGCCAGCGCCAGACTGTCCTGACCCAAACCGAGCAACGCACCCGCACCCTGCTTGGCCATTTCAATCCCGTAAGCCTTCGACATTGCTTCACGACCGTGCTCGCGCAGGGCGTGGGCAATCTCATGGCCCATCACTGCGGCGATTTCATCGTCAGTCAACTTCAGGCTGTCGATCAGCCCGGTGTAGAAAATGATCTTGCCGCCAGGCCCGCAGTTGGCGTTGAGCTCGTCGCTCTTGATCAGATTGACCTCCCACTGCCATTGCGCCGCATCCGGACGGAAGTTCGGCGCCTGGGCGATCAGGCGGTTGGCAATCGCCTGAACCCGCTTGGCCTCGGGACTGGTCTTGTCCAGCACACCTTTGCTGGACGCTTCACCCACGGTCTTCTGATAGGACTGGGCATACATCTGGTCGACCTCTTGCGAGGACAGCATGCTGAACATGTACTGCTTGCGCTCCACACCCACGGCACCGCCGCTGGTGGTGTTGACCGACTGACAACCGACCAGCAACAGCGCTGCGCTCAGCGCACTTACAACCAATGTCTTGTTCATTCAAAAGCTCCCTGAAAACCTGTCGCGTATCCTAGGCGGGTAATTGTATCGGCGCCAGATACAACGGACGTGTTGCAGCGACTTTCAGACGTTTCCCACCATGGCTGTCGTAAAAAATTCACAGCAATGGCAAAGCCTCTGCCACTGCGTCGCGCACTGATCCATTTGCGACATCCGCTTTCATTTGCACCCCGCCGCACTCATGGCCCAATGCCGGCTGCCGATACATCAGCGCAGACGTCCTCTTGCGTGCGGAGTTCCCATGAAGTTCAAGTCGATCCAGTTTTCCGTTGCCGCCCTGGCCGGCGCCATCGTACTTAGCGTGGTGGCCGCGCTGGTGCTGTACGCGCTGTTTTCCGGCGCGCGCACGCAAGAAATGGTGCAACAGCGCACCCAGGCGCAGTTCGAGCAGGTCATCGAGCAGCGCCTGACTTCACTGGCACAAACCCAGGTCAGCCAGATCCAGCGCGAACTCGAAGCGCCGCTGCTGATTGCCGGCGGACTGGTGCGGGTCAACGCCCTGCTCGGCACACCGGGCGCCGATGGCCAGCCGCGCCTGACGGTCAGCCGCGAGCAGTTGATCAGCCTGATCAAGGAAAACGTCGAAAAGAACCCGAAGATTCTCGGAACCTACATCGGCTGGGAAAAAAACGCCCTCGACCACAATGACGCGGCCTACATCGGCACCAGTGCGGTCGGCATCGACGCCGCCAACGGGCGCTTCCTGCCGTGGTGGTTCCGCAACGATGACGGCACCCTCGGCCTGGACAAACTGGTCGACGTCGACGATCAGAAGACCCTGTCCACTGGCGTGCGCGCCAGTGAGTACTACCTGTGCTCGAAAGAGAGCAAAAAGTCCTGCGTGATCGATCCGGCACCGTACAAGGTCGGCGACAAGATCGTCATGCTCGCCTCCTTTATTGAACCGATCATGCTCAACGGCGCCTTCCAGGGCATCGTCGGTGCTGACCTGTCGGTGAACTTCATTCAGGAAATGCTCCTCGCAGCCAACCAGAAGCTTTACAGCGGCGCCGGGCAAATGGCCCTGATCGGCGGCAACGGGCGGATCGTTGCCTATACCAAAGACGCCAGCAAATTCGGCGAAAAAGTCAGCGATATCCTCGACGCCGAGCAGATTGCCAACATGGGCAATCTCAAGCGCGGTGAAGTGACTTACTCGGTCAACAAGGACAAGGGCCGCATCGAGTTGTACCTGCCGTTCGGCATCGGCCAGACCGACGCGCGCTGGACATTGATGCTGCAATTGCCTCTGAACGCGGTGATGGCTGATCTGCAGAAGCTACAGGCCGATCTGGATGCTCAGCGTAAATCCGACACCTTCGGCATGGCCATGGTCGGTCTGCTCATCGCCGGCATTGGCCTGCTGGTGATCTGGCTGGTCGGCCACGGCATCGCCCGACCGCTGAAGCAAATGGTCGCCATGCTCAATGACATTGCTCAGGGTGAAGGTGATCTGACCCGACGCTTGAGCAGCGATCGCAGCGATGAACTGGGCTCGATCGCCAAGGGCTTCAACACCTTCCTCGCCAAGTTGCAGGCGATGATCACTCAGGTGGTGACGTCGGTGCAGAGCGTCAGCGATTCTTCGGAACACACCGCCGACATCGCTATTCGCACCAACATCGGCATCCAGAAACAAATGGCCGAGATCGATCAAGTCGCCACGGCGGTGCAGGAAATGACCGCCACTGCACAGGACGTCGCGCGCAACGCAACGCAGGCTGCGCAAGCGGCCAGCCATGCCGATCAGGCGGCGAGTCAGGGTATGCAGATCGTCCGCGAAACCTCGAACTCGATTGGCGTGCTGGCGCTGGAAATCGGCAAGGCTGTAGATGTGGTGCAGACGCTGGCCAAGGACAGCGAAAACATCAACGCGATTCTCACGGCGATTCGCGGGATTGCCGAGCAGACCAATTTGCTCGCCTTGAACGCGGCGATTGAAGCGGCGCGTGCCGGTGAGCAAGGTCGCGGTTTTGCAGTGGTCGCCGACGAGGTGCGCAATCTGGCGCAGAAAACCCAGAAAGCCACCGAAGAAATCCAGAGCATGATCCAGCAACTGCAGCAGGGCACTCGCGATGTCGTGCGGGTCATGGAAGACAGCCAGAACCGCACTGATGAAAGCGTGCAGCACGCGGCGAAAGCGGCTCAAGCGCTGGAAACGATTACTCAGGCGGTTTCGGTGATCAACGACATGAACACGCAGATCGCCAGCGCGGCGGAAGAGCAGAGCGCGGTGGCGGATGACATTAACCGCAATGTGATCAATATCGGGCAAGTGGCCAATGAAGTGGCGGGCGGTGCGGATGAGTCGAGTTCGGCGAGTGCCGATTTGACCAAACTGGCGGAGCAGCAGCGGCGGTTGATCAATCAGTTCAAGGTCTGAAAAGCCAAGAGCACCCCCACCCTAGCCCTCTCCCAGAGGGAGAGGGGACTGACCGAGTTGTCTCCCGTCATACATCGACCTGAAATAACCAGTCGATTATGGATTCAAAGCAGAGCGTTCAAGTCGGTGTACTTCTCAAACATCCTCCAATCAGACCCTCTCCCCAAGGAAGAGGGGACTGACCGAGTTGTCTACCGTCATACATCGACCTGAAATAACCATTCGATTATGGATTCAAAGCAGAGCGTTCAAGTCGGTGTATTACTTCAATATCTCCCAATCAGTCCCCTCTCCCTCCGGGAGAGGGTTAGGGTGAGGGGCTTTTGATCTAAATGCTTTAACCCGGGGTCAGGCACTCGGGCCCATTGAGCTTGGGATCATTGATCAGATTCGCCAACACCCGCTCGCGCAACGCCGCCGGCTCACTGGCCAGCAATCCTTGCAACACATGCAATGGCGTCTCCGGATCCAGCCACGCCGCCTGCCCCGCCTCATCGAGAATCAACGGCCGCCGCTGACTCGACGCCGGTTGAGTAATCACCGCAGTGCTCAGCCACACCTGCTCCTGCACCAGATACGCCTCCCAGATCGCCGCGAAAAACAGCGAAGAGCCCTCCCCCGGCGTCAGCCAGAACGGGCGCTTGCGCTGGGTCCCGCGCCATTCATAGAAACCATTCGCCGGTAGCAGGCAGCGACGCTGGCGCAGCGCCTCACGAAACATCGGCTGCTCGGCCACGGTTTCCGCCCGGGCATGCGCCGGCGTCTTCGACAAATCGGTCAGCCACGGCGGTGTCAGGCCCCAACGGGCGCGAGCCAAAGTGCGCTGGCCATCTTCACCGGCACGCAGCATCAACACCGAATCATTGGGAGAAATGTTCCACTGCGCCTGCTGATCGGCGGGAAAACCTGGCAGGGCCGCAAAATCGCGGTTCCAGCGAAACAGGGCATAACGTCCACACATGGGGCAACACGACTCTGAAGTAAAACGAAGCTCAGCCTAACAGACCAGCGTTCCGGGGAAGCTCTCCGGCTCATCGCCGGGCAGCGGCAGCGCGGCATTGTACGCGGTGATCAGCTCGCGGGCGTATTCGGCCTGGTCGTTATCGACGGACAATCCCAGCAGACCGAAAATCGGCAATTCGCCCGTACCACCGAGCAAATCGCGACCAATCAAGTGCGCCTCGATGCCTTCGCTGGCGAGCATGCCCTTGAGCATTTCACCTTCCATCAGATTTTCCGGCTCGTAGATTCGCTGCATGGGCGCCCCTTATTCGTTCTCGCTGAAAACTTCCAGAAACCAGTCCTCTCCATGGACCTGCAATACGAACGTTATTGGCCGACAACACACCTGACAGTCCTCGATGTAAGTCTGATCGCCGCCGGACAAGTCCACCGACGTCTCAACAAGCTCCCCACAATAAGGACATTCGTATTCAGCGGTTTCCAGCATCGCGGTCTCCCAAGTGACTTGTGCGTATAATCGCCGGTCTATTTGCAGGGCTATTTTTGTCTGGCTACTTTTTCAGACCGTGCCCCGCGGGTTTTCGATCAAAACCTTTACTTACCCTAGCCGTTTCCAACAAGAGAGCATGATGGGCGAATTCGATGCCATCCGACCTTACGACGACAGCGAAGTACCTGTGGTACTGGCAAGACTGCTCGGCGACAAGGCGTTTCTAGATATCCTCACCCACTTCCGCTTCCCGCGTTTTGCCGGTGCGTTCGGCTGGATGCTCAAACCACTTATAGCCCATCGGCTGCGTCGTGAGTTCGCTGACGTGACGTCGGTGGCGACGTTGCAGGACAAGGTCGAGTCCTACGTCGACCACACCATCGAGCGCGCCACTGATGGCGTGACCTACACCGGTGTCGAGCAATTCAAGTCCGGCAGCGCTTATCTGTTCATCGCCAACCACCGCGACATCGTGATGGACCCGGCCTTCGTCAACTACGCCGTGTACCACGCCGGCCTGCCGACGCCGCGCATCGCGATTGGCGACAACTTGCTGCAAAAACCGTTTGTCAGCGACCTGATGCGTTTGAACAAGAGCTTTATCGTTCACCGCTCGATTACCGGCCGTCGCGAAAAAATGGCCGCGTATCAACTGTTGTCGGCGTACATCAACCACTCGATCCGCAATGATTGCGCGTCGATCTGGATCGCTCAGGCTGAGGGTCGGGCGAAGGACGGCGACGACCGCACCGAGTCGGCGATCCTCAAGATGTTCCACATGAGCCGCAAGGACGAGCCGTTCGGCGAAGTCATTCGCTCGCTGAATGTCACCCCGGTGTCGATCAGCTACGAATACGACCCGTGCGACCAGGCCAAGGCCCGCGAGTTGTACATCCGTGCCACCACCGGCACCTACGCGAAAGCGCCGGGCGAGGACGATGTGAGCATCGCCAAGGGCATCACTGGCTACAAGGGGCGGGTGCACGTGAACTTTGCCGCACCGATCACTGAGTTGTTCGAAGACACCAAGCAATTGGCGGTCGAGATGGACAAGCAGATTCTCGGCGGTTACCGGTTATTCCCGGTGCATTACCTGGCGTACGCGCAGTGGGACGATGCCGATCCGCAGTTGAATGTGCCGAAAGCTGCCGAGGTGTTTCCGGCCGATGAGCTGGCCAAGGCGCAGGAAGAATGGCAGAGCCGGCTGGACGCTTGTCCTGTAGAGCATCGTCCGTATCTGGTGCTGCAATATGCGACGCCGGTGCGTAATCAGTATCGGGTCAAGGCTGGGTTGCCGCTGTAAAGCAACGGCAAGATCAAAAGATCGCAGCCTTCGGCAGCTCCTACAGGGGATTCGTGTAGGAGCTGCCGAAGGCTGCGATCTTTTGCTTTTAATAGCGTGTGCTGATCCAGGAAACGATCAAGGCCAGCGCGAGGCAAGCAAAACCAAATCGATAGAAAAACCGGTTCATGCGCAAAGTCGCCCAATCCAGGATCGGTTCGGCATTCGGTTGCGCCTGACGCTGGGCGGCAATGCTGGCCATCGCGCGCTGTTCGCGGCGGCGGGTGGCGTGCAGCAGCCAACTGCCTGGAAACGCCAGGAGCAGCGCCAGCAGGTTGATCAACTTGGCAGGATGGGCGGTAAACAGCGTCATCAAGTGCAGCGACATCACAGACCTCTATCTGAACCGGTACGGCAGTCGCCAGATCGACGACTGCGGCGCGGATTCTAACCAAACCTGCCCGTTCACCCCCAGTCTTTGCGACAAATAACCTGACAATCGACCGATGGCTGTCCTGTGTCACGGCTTCGTCATGTGGATAGGCCACCCTGCGCGCCTCGAAACACACATGGAACGCGACATGCTTCACGCTGAAAACCAGGATCGCCTTTATCTCATCACCCCTTACGACGAACAGCAAAGCCTCGTCGGCAGCCTCGCCTTCAATGTTCAGGATCGCCACTGGCTGGTGTATTGCGCGCTGGGCGGGCATCAGCATGCGGATTTGCCCGAAACGGATTTGTTGACGGGCGTTAGCGTGCTCGACTTTTACTCGCAGGCTGCCTGAAAGCAAAAGCACCCTCACCCTAGCCCTCTCCCAGAGGGAGAGGGGACTGACCGAGTTGTTTATTCGAGGTCCATCGACCTGAAAAACTTGAGGTGAACTCCGGTTCTGAAAAGCCCCCGATCGGCTCCCTTCCCCCTCGCCCCCTTGGGGGAGAGGGCTGGGGTGAGGGGGATCGATCTCCCATACGACACAAATTCCAACCCTGACACCCACAAAAAAGCCCGAAACCATCACTGGCCCCGGGCTTTTTCATATCCGCCGAAAACTTACTCAGCCAAAACCTGACCCACAGTCGGATCCTTGAACAGACGCGTCAGCGCATCACTCAACACGTCGCTGACCAGTTTGGTGTTGGTTTCCTGGTTCGGCGCCATGCCGAAACGCTGGTCCAGCGACGCACCGTAACGACCGCTGTAACGACGGTTGGCGTTCTGCACGTCGGAGCGGAAGGTCGCGCCGATGGTCGCTTCAGTCACGTACATGCCCTCTTTCGGCGACTGATACTTCAGCTCGGCCAGAGTCACGGTCAACTGCGGAGCATTCGGCGCGTTGTTGGTCGGGGTGAAACCGAGCAGACGCACGGCGGCTTCAGCCTGAGCCTGCAGCTTGGGCAGGATCTGCTCGCGCTGCACGGTGATGGCGCTGGTTTCCGGGTACAGACCGCCGCGGGTACCGAGGGTTGGCGACGGACGACCGTCTACTACACGCACAACAACAGGCTGGCCACGGCCGACCGCTGGCAGCTGGGTGGTCAGCTTCGGCTCCGGGTTCAGTTGTTGCGGGCTGTGGGCGCAGCCGGCCAGGGTCAAACCGGCCACAGTGATCAAACCGAACAACAGGCGTTGCAACATGCTCTTCTCTCCAGAATCAGGCACAAACAGGCCGGCAGTATAGCGGTGGGCCACTGCGGGTAACCAGCGCCCGGCAGCGAATACTGAAATGTCTGACAAACCCCGTCGAAAGCGGTTCCTGTCACAGATTATTCACCCGGCATACACGTTCACGTCACGGCGCATTGGCAACCTTGCAATCAGTCCCCCACAAGGTACTCAATCATGCGTTATCTGATCTCGTTGTTCTCGCCTCGCCCGCTGCACCGCAGCTTCGCCCTGCTCGACCGCAACGGCCATTGCCAGGCATTCAAGCAGTGCAGCCTGCAACCGATGGGCGACGGTTGGGTGGAAATCGAAGAAATCCGCCTCAACTGGTTGCACCAGCCACTGCCCGCCAGCGCCCGCGTCATAGCGTCGCAGCCCCGTGCACGGGTGCAAGCGATGTTGAGCATCTGACCGGATGCCTAATAAAAGTCATTAAACACGAGCAACTGCCCGCATTTCTTCGATACAATCTCCCCCCGATTATAAGGACGTCTCCTGATCGGGCCCCGCAACAGCGTCAATGCGCATGCATCGACACCCAAAATCGCCCACAGAGAGCCGCCCACACAGATCGAGTGAAGTTGGCGCGCTTGCCTGTTCTTCCGGCAAAAACCCCGCTTTTCGCGAATCTGCAGAGCTGTCATGACGCTCGGCCACCGCGTTGTTTTTGCCCTCGGGCAAGGTGCCAGGCCTGGACAGCCCTTTTTTGAGGTTCACGTCTTCAAAAGAGCGTGAAAAAAACGGGTTTTCACAACTTCACAAGAGTGTGGCGAGCAAATGAAAAGTTTTGCGTCTGAACATGCACCATTAGCGTCTGAAACAGCCCAACGACACAGGACCGGGTATACCTCGAATATCGGAGCCTGAAGCCTGTCCGCTACGGATTTGGTTGCACAAAAACGGATGTCTCGACCATAAGTCGAATTGCCAGCTGCGTGCTGAAATGAGTTCATGGAGCTCTTGAAAGCCAAGCCGCATACATCCGTCGAAGTTGCGAAAAATTGCGAAGATTCGGACATGGCGAACCTGACCACGGATAGCTGGGGCACAACTGACCTGTCCCGGAACGCCTGGCAGCCATGCCGACAATTTGGTGCTGCAGATTTTGGAGACGCGTTAAATGGCGCATAACGAAGCAGTCGACGTAGTTCTGGTTGGGGCGGGCATCATGAGTGCCACCCTGGCCGTACTGCTCAAAGAGCTCGACCCCGCGATCAAGCTGGAAGTCGTCGAGCTGATGGATTCCGGTGCTGCAGAGAGTTCCAACCCATGGAACAACGCCGGTACCGGCCACGCCGGTCTGTGCGAGCTGAACTACACGCCGCAAGCCGCTGATGGCACCGTCGACATCAAGAAAGCCGTGCACATCAATACCCAGTTCGAGGTGTCGAAGCAGTTCTGGTCGTACCTGACCAAGAAAGGCACCTTCGGCTCGTGCAAATCCTTTATCAGCCCGGTGCCGCACCTGAGTTTCGTTCAGGGCAACAGCGGCGTGTCTTTCCTCAAATCGCGCTTCGATGTGTTGAGCAAGCACCACGCTTTCTCCGACATGGAGTACACCGAAGACAAGGCCAAGATGGCCGAGTGGATGCCGCTGATGATGCCGGGCCGCTCGCCGGACGAAGTCCTCGCTGCCACTCGCGTGATGAACGGCACCGACGTCAACTTCGGCGCCCTGACCAATCAGTTGCTCAAGCACCTGACCAGCGCCCCGGACACTCAAGTCAAATACTGCAAGCGCGTCACCGGCCTCAAGCGTAACGGCGCCGGCTGGACCGTCAGCATCAAGGACGTCAACAACGGCAACACCCGCGAAGTCGACGCCAAGTTCGTCTTCCTCGGCGCGGGCGGCGCGGCGCTGCCGTTGCTGCAAGCCTCCGGCATCGAAGAAAGCAAAGGCTTCGGTGGCTTCCCGATCAGCGGCCAGTGGCTGCGTTGCGACAACCCGGAAGTGGTCAAGCACCACCAGGCCAAGGTCTACAGCCAGGCAGCAGTGGGTTCGCCACCGATGTCGGTGCCGCACCTGGACACCCGCGTGGTCGACGGCAAGAAATCCCTGCTGTTCGGGCCATACGCCGGTTTCACCACCAAGTTCCTCAAGCACGGCTCCTTCATGGACCTGCCGCTGTCGGTTCGCGCCGGCAACATCGGGCCGATGCTGGCCGTGGCGAAAAACAACATGGACCTGACCAAGTACCTGGTCAGCGAAGTGATGCAATCGATGGAGCAGCGTCTGGAATCCCTGCGCCGTTTCTACCCGGAGGCGAAAGCCGAAGACTGGCGCCTGGAAGTGGCCGGCCAACGGGTGCAGATCATCAAGAAAGATCCGAAAAAGGGCGGCATTCTGCAGTTCGGCACCGAACTGGTGTCGGCCAAGGACGGTTCCCTCGCCGCCTTGCTCGGTGCTTCGCCGGGTGCATCGGTGACCGTTTCGATCATGCTGGAACTGATCGAGAAGTGCTTCCCGGCCAAGGCCAAGGGTGAGTGGGCTGGCAAACTGGCGGAAATCTTCCCGGCCCGTGAAAAGGTCCTGGAAACCGATGCTGCGCTGTATCGCAAGATCAACACGCAGAACAACATCGCGCTGGAACTGGTTGAAGAAAGCAGCGAGACACCAAGCTACGCTTGATCAAGCCGCATAAAAAACGCCCCAATCGGGGCGTTTTTTATGGACGCCAGAATCAAAAGATCGCAGCCTTCGGCAGCTCCTACAGGGCCAACATAAATCCCATGTAGGAGCTGCCGAAGGCTCGGGCCGCGATCGGACGATCTTTTGATCTTGTCTTTTGCCCTTAACCGCGAGACTTTTCGATCAGTTCGATGTATTCCGGCGCGTTGCGCTGATCGGCGATCAGGTCAACAAAGGTCTTGCCCTGCTCGTCCTTGCCATCAACGTCATAACCGGCCGCGACGAAGAAGCCCAGAAAGCGCTCGAAGTCGTCGATGCGCAGACCACGGTAGGCCTTGATCAGTTTGTGCAGCGACGGCGAAGTGGCGTCGACCGGCTCAAAATCGAGGAACAGCTTGATCTGCTCATCGCCGATCTCGTCACCAATCACTTGTTTCTTATCTTTACGCATTGCCGACTCCAGCTCGCAGACATTACACGGGGCGGGCAGTTTACCCCTGCCCGGCCGCCCGGCTCAACGCGATCGCACCGCCCCGGTGTGCAAATCGGCCCAGATATGGCCGTTGGCGTAACTGAGGAACTGCACATATACGGTGTCATTGCGCAGCAGATCGATGATCACGCGGTATTGGGCCTGTGGATAAAACAACGTCAGGGTTTTGCTCTTGTCGTCGTAGATCGGCTTTTTCAGGCTTTTGCTTTCGCCGTCAAAATTGACCAGCACTTGGGTGATGGTTGCGCCCTTGTTCAGGGATTTGCCCTTGAGGCGAATCATCAGAGGTGACGTCACCGGAATCGGCTGTTGATTGGACTGGCGTTGCGCGCCGACAACCACGGCATAGTCAGTGACCTGCATGAGTTGCTGCTGCTCGGGTTCGACATCCCGCACGGTCAGATCGTCCGGCGGCAGGAATTGACTGTGCATCGGCGCGGCGGACAGCGGCAGGCTGAGGATCAGTAAAAGCGCGGCGAGGCTACGGATCAAGAGGCGCATGACAGGCTCCGGAGGGCGGGGCCGAGCACTCTAGCATGGGATTAAAAGCAAAAGATCGCAGCGTTCCGCAGCTCCTACAGGGTGTACATCAATCCCATGTAGGAGCTGCCGAAGGCTGCGATCTTTTGATCTCGCTTACATGCCTTTAACGGCAAAGATCCCGTTGGCGTTGCGCCAGTAGCCTTTGTAGTCCATGCCATAACCGAAGATGTAACGGTCGATGCACGGCAGGCCGACGAAATCGGCTTTCAGGTCAGGACGCGCTTTGCGGTCGTGATCCTTGTCGATCAGTACGGCGGTGTGCACTTTGCGCGCGCCGGCGTGTTTGCAGAAGTCGATGATCGCGCCGAGGGTGTGACCTTCATCGAGGATGTCGTCGATGATCAGCACGTCGCGGTCGATGAACGAGACTTCCGGCTTGGCTTTCCAGAACAGGTCGCCGCCGCTGGTTTCGTTGCGATAACGGGTCGCGTGCAGGTAGGAGGCTTCCAGCGGGAATTGCAGATGCGTCAGCAGTTTGCCGGAGAAAATCAGCCCGCCGTTCATCACGCAGAACACTACCGGGTTGCTGTCGGCCAGTTGTTCGTTGATTTGTGCACCGACGCGGGCAATGGCGGCCTCGACTTCAGATTCGGTGTACAGGCAGTCAGCCTCTCGCATGATTTGACGGATATGCTCGAGATCAGCGGACATGGCGCTCTCCAGGGGTTGGCGGAATTGGAAAAGCGGGCAAAGGTACGCATCCATCGAGGCCGAATCAAGCCTTTATGGACTAACGTACAGAATGTCCTATAGGACATCACCCTCGGATAGATTAATCTAGGCCGGTTTTTTTGCCCGCCGCCGGAGTTTTTCCATGCCCATCCTCGAGATCCGCCATCCGCTGATCCGTCATAAACTCGGCCTGATGCGCCGCGCCGATATCAGCACCAAGAACTTCCGTGAGCTCGCTCAGGAAGTCGGCGCCCTGTTGACCTATGAAGCTACAAAAGATCTGCCGCTGGAGTCCTACGATATTGCGGGCTGGTGCGGCACCGTGTCGGTCGAGAAAATCGCCGGCAAGAAGATCACTGTCGTACCGATTCTGCGCGCCGGCATCGGCATGCTTGAAGGCGTGCTGAGCCTGATCCCGGGTGCCAAAGTCTCCGCTGTGGGTGTCGCCCGCAACGAAGAAACCCTGCAAGCGCACACTTATCTGGAAAAACTGGTTCCGGAAATCGACGAACGGTTGGCGATGATCATCGACCCGATGCTCGCCACCGGCAGCTCGATGGTTGCGACCATTGACCTGTTAAAGAAAGCCGGCTGCAAAGACATCCGCGCCATGGTCCTGGTGGCCGCGCCGGAAGGCATTGCTGCAGTAGAAAAAGCTCACCCGGACGTGACCATCTACACCGCGTCCATCGATGAGCGCTTGAACGAGCACGGTTACATCATCCCAGGGCTTGGCGACGCCGGTGACAAGATCTTCGGCACCAAGCAGAAGGACGCGTGACCATGCAGCAAGAGTTCAACGATCCGCTCTGGCGTACGGTGCTGTCCGGCGCCCAGATGCTGTTCGTGGCTTTCGGCGCTTTGGTGCTGATGCCGCTGATCACGGGCCTGGACCCGAACGTGGCACTGTTTACCGCAGGTCTGGGAACGATTCTGTTCCAGATCGTCACCGGGCGTCAGGTGCCGGTGTTTCTGGCGTCGAGCTTCGCTTTCATCACCCCGATCATTCTCGCCAAGGGCCAGTTCGGTCTCGCCGCGACCATGGGCGGAGTGATGGCAGCCGGTTTCGTCTACACCTTCCTCGGCCTTGCCGTGAAGATCAAAGGCACGGGCTTTATCGACCGTCTGCTGCCACCGGTGGTGATTGGTCCGGTGATCATTTCCATCGGCCTGGCCATGGCACCGATTGCCGCGAACATGGCGATGGGCAAGGCGGGCGACGGTTCTGAACTGATCCACTACCAGACCGCGATGATGATCTCGATGCCGGCATTGCTGACCACGTTGATCGTGGCGGTGTTCGGTAAAGGCATCTTCCGCCTGGTGCCGATCATTTCCGGGGTGCTGGTCGGTTTTGCTATGGCGTTCTACTTCGGCGTGGTCGACACGGCGAAGATTGCCGCAGCGCCATGGTTTGCGATTCCGCATTTCACCGCGCCGGAGTTCAATTGGCAGGCGATCCTGTTCATCGTTCCGGTGGCATTGGCCCCGGCGATTGAGCACATCGGTGGCGTGATTGCCGTCGGCAGCGTGACCGGTCGCGATTACCTGAAGAAGCCGGGCCTGCATCGCACCCTGCTCGGTGACGGTATTGCCACCACCGCAGCCGGTTTGTTCGGCGGTCCGCCCAACACCACCTACGCCGAAGTGACGGGCGCGGTGATGCTGACCAAGAACTACAACCCGAAAATCATGACTTGGGCGGCGATCTTCGCCATCAGCCTGGCGTTCATCGGCAAGTTCGGCGCGCTGCTGCAGAGCATTCCGGTGCCGGTGATGGGCGGGATTCTGTGCCTGCTGTTCGGTTCGATCGCGGCGGTGGGCATGAACACCCTGATCCGTCACAAGATCGATCTGGGCGAGGCGCGCAATCTGGTGATTGTTTCGGTGACGTTGGTGTTTGGTATCGGCGGTGTGCTGGTCGGCACCGGTACCGGTCCTGACGACTTCGGCCTCAAAGGCATCGCGCTGTGCGCGGTGGTGGCGATTGCGCTGAACCTGATTCTGCCGGGCAATGATGGCTGGAAGAACAAGAAGGCAGATGAGCCGCTGATCTAAGGCTTCAAGATCTGATCGTTCCCACGCTCTGCGTGGGAATGCCTCTAGGGACGCTCTGCGTCCAGTGACGCGGAGCGTCACGGGCTGCATTCCCACGCGGAGCGTGGGAACGATCATCACAGGGCCAGCGGTGCTCTTTCGCAGAGGGTCGCCAAGGCCTTGGCCCATTGCGGGTCGTCGTTCAGACACGGCACCAGCACCAACTCCTCGCCCCCCGCTTCGCGGAACTGTTCCTTGCCGCGATCACCAATCTCTTCCAGCGTCTCGATGCAGTCGGCGACAAATGCCGGGCACATCACCAGAATTTTCTTCACGCCGCTTTTCGCCAGTTCATCCAGCCGCGCCTCAGTGTAGGGTTCGATCCACTTGGCCCGGCCCAGACGCGACTGAAACGACACCGACCATTTGCCATCCGGCAGGCCCATGCGCTCAGCAAACAAAGCCGCAGTACGCAGGCATTGCGCGCGATAACAGGTCGCCAATACCGCAGGCGAGGCGTTCTTGCAGCAGTCTTCATTCTTGAAGCAATGATTGCCAGTCGGATCGAGTTTGGTCAGATGCCGCTCGGGCAAACCGTGGAAACTCAGCAGCAAATGATCGTAGTCCTGTTGCAGATGCGGCCTGGCGCTTTCAATCAGCGCATCCAGATATTCCGGCTGATCGTAGAACGGCTGCAGCACCGACAGTTGTACGTCGAGTTTCTTTTCGCGGATCACCCGCTTGGCTTCTTCGATCACCGTGGTCGTGGTGCTGTCGGCGAACTGTGGATACAGCGGCGCCAGCGTGATGCGCTTGTGCCCTGCCGCGACCAGCTTCAGCAAACAGGTTTCAATCGACGGCTCGCCGTAACGCATCGCCAGTTCTACCGGGCCATGCGTCCATTGCCGGGTCATTTGCTGCTGCAAGCGACGGCTGAGCACTACCAGCGGCGAACCCTCCTCCCACCAGATCGAGGCGTAGGCGTGGGCCGATTGCTCGGGGCGTTTGATCAGGATCAGCGACACCAGCAGACGCCGCACCGGCCACGGCAGGTCGATCACGTACGGGTCCATCAGGAATTGATTGAGATAGCTGCGCACATCGGCCACCGAGGTGGAAGCCGGGGAACCCAGGTTGACCAGAAGCAAGGCGTGATCGGTCATGCAACGTCCTATTTCAGAGGCGGCTGGAGAGATCATCCAGGGCCGCGCGTAAATCCGTGAACTGGAAAGTGAAACCCGCTTCCAGCAAGCGTGCCGGCACGGCCTTCTGGCCACCGAGCAATAACAAAGACATCTCGCCGAGGCCGACCTTCAGCGCCAGGGTCGGCATCGGCATGAACGCCGGGCGGTGCAACACGCTGCCCAGCGTCTTGGCAAATTCGCGATTGCGCACCGGTTGCGGCGCGCAGGCATTATAAGGACCACTGGCCTGATCCCGGTGCAGAAGAAAATCAATCAGGGCGATTTGATCATCGATATGAATCCACGGCATCCATTGCCGACCATTGCCCAAAGGCCCGCCCAGCCCCAGTTTGAATGGCAACAGCAATCGTGACAAAAAGCCGCCCTCGGCCGCCAGCACCAGACCGGTTCGCACCAGCACCACGCGGATACCCAGCGCCTCGGCACGCAGTGCGGTTTCCTCCCAGGCGATGCACAACTGACTGGCGAAGTCATCGATCACCGGTGGCGACTCTTCCGTCAACTCGCGTTCACCGCCATCGCCGTACCAACCGATCGCCGAACCGGAGATCAGCAGCGCGGGTTTCTGTGCGCGGGTTTCGAGCCAGGCCAGCAGGGTTTCCGTGAGCTTGATGCGACTGCTCCACAGCAACGCTTTGCGGCGATGGGTCCATGGCCGATCGGCAATCGGCGCGCCAGCCAGATTGACGATCACGTCCACAGGCTCTTCGCCAAGGTCTTCCAGACGTGCAATGCCACGTACCTGCGCACCACAGATTTTGGCGACCTTATCCGGTTTACGGCTCCACACTGACAGGCGATGCCCCTGCTCTGACCAGTGTCGGCAAAGTTGACTTCCTATCAGACCAGTACCGCCGGTCAGCAATATGTGCATGACATCTTCCTCGCGTGGCGTTTAACCCGGATCACTAGTCTATTTTTATAAGCAGGGATCTTTTCTATCGGGCAGGCTCTATTGTTTAACAATAGGCCAAGCTGTCAGAACGAGAACGCTAGAAGTTATACCAAAAAACAAAATTGTACAGGTTTCATCCACGGCGTAGTCTGTACAGAAAGGTAAACGAGGCCCCTATGACTGTACCTATCGCAATCATCGGCACCGGCATCGCCGGACTCTCCGCCGCCCAGGCTCTGACAGAGAGCGGGCATACCATCCAATTATTCGACAAGAGTCGCGGCAGCGGCGGGCGCATGTCGAGCAAGCGCAGCGACGCCGGTTCGCTGGACATGGGCGCGCAATATTTCACCGCGCGTGATCGGCGCTTCGTCACCGAAGTGCAGCGTTGGCAAAGCCAGGGCTGGGTCGCCGAGTGGACGCCACAGCTCTACACGTACCAGGGCGGGCAGCTGAATCTGTCGCCGGACGAGCAAACACGCTGGGTCGGCACGCCGCGCATGAGCGCCATCACCCGGGGCCTGCTCGATGGTCTGGAAGTGCATTTTGCCTGCCGGATTACTGAGGTGTTTCGCGGTGAGGAACACTGGCATTTGCAGGACGCCGAGGGCTTTACACATGGCCCGTTCAGCCACGTCGTGATCGCCACGCCAGCGCCGCAAGCAACTGCCTTGCTGGCCGCAGCACCGAAGCTCGCCGGCGCGGCTGCCGGGGTGAAAATGGAGCCGACCTGGGCCGTTGCCCTCGCCTTCGAGACACCGCTGGATACGCCCATTGAAGGTTGCTTCGTGCAGGACAGCCCGCTCGACTGGCTGGCGCGCAACCGCAGCAAACCGGGACGCGATAACACCCTCGACACCTGGGTACTGCATGCCACCAGCGCGTGGAGCCGGCAACACATCGACTTGTCCAAGGAGGCGGTGATCGAGCAACTGCACGGCGCCTTTGCCGAGTTGCTGCACAGCGCGATGCCTGCGCCGACCTTCAGCCTCGCCCACCGCTGGCTCTATGCGCGGCCTGCGACTGGTCACGAATGGGGCACGCTGGCCGATGCCGATCTGGGCCTGTACGCCTGCGGCGACTGGTGTCTGTCCGGGCGCGTCGAGGGCGCATGGCTCAGTGGCCAGGAGGCTGCACGTCGCTTGCATGAACACCTGCAATGAACCGCATCAATCCGCAAAAATTGCTGCTGTCGAAATGGACAGCAGCTCACCCGCTGAATCGTGAAAAACACTTTCTGGTGACCGAGCTGTTTCGCGACGAGGAAGGCACAGTGCTGGAAGTCGAGTTGCAGGCGGTGCTGACCAAGCGCGCCGAACGCCTTGACTGGCAGACACTACAAAACAACGCTGAATGGCTGCAGGGCTGGAAATAGCCACCGACCATTGTGGGAGCGAGCTTGCTCGCGAAGGCGGTGTGTCAATTAATGCATTTGTGGATGTTAATCCGCATTCGCGAGCAAGCTCGCTCCCACAGTGAACTGCGTTCAATCAAAAAAGTTATACAAACAATTTGACTTGTACACCCATGAATCTATGCTGAGCAAAGTTGTACAGAGATTTACCTCTGTACAGGTATAGATTCGAGGTGCCCATGTCCGATCCTTGCGTAGCCAAACCAAAAATCGCCATCAGCGCCTGCCTGCTGGGTGCCGAGGTGCGCTACAACGGTGGGCACAAGGAATCACGGCTGTGCAGCCGCACCCTCACCGAGCATTTCGATTTCGTCCCGGTGTGTCCGGAGGTTGCAATCGGCCTGGGCATTCCTCGCGAACCGATCCGCCTCGTCGGCGAGGCCGAACATCCACAAGCGGTCGGCACGGTGAACCGGGCGATCAACGTCACCCGGCCACTGGCCGAGTATGGTGAAAAAATGGCCGCCGAACTGGACGACATCTGCGGCTACATCTTCATGCAGCAGTCGCCGTCCTGCGGTTTGGAGCGGGTCAAGGTCTACCACGCCAACGGTGCCCCGGTGAACGGCGGCGGACGCGGCATTTACGCCCAGGCGTTCTGCGCACGGCATCCGGATCTGCCCGTGGAAGAAGCCGGGCGCCTCAATGATCCGGTGCTGCGCGAGAACTTCATCACCCGCGTATTCGCCTACAGCGAATGGCAGCAAGTCCTCGCCAATGGCCTGAGCCGTCGCGCCCTCACCGAATTTCATTCGCGCTACAAATATTTGCTGATGGCCCACAACCCGCCGCAATACAAAGCGCTGGGCAAACTGCTCGGCAACATGGCCGACACCGATCCCGTCGAGCTCGGCCCGCGCTACTTCAGCGAACTGATGGCGGCGTTGAAAAAATGCGCCACCCGTGGCACCCACTGCAACGTGCTGCTGCACATCAGCGGTTATCTGAAACAAGTGATCAGCGCTGAAGACAAACAGGAAATGCAACACGTCATCGGCCAGTACCGCCAGGGCATCGTGCCGCTGGTGGTGCCGTTGACACTGCTCAAACATCACTTTCGCCTCCATCCGGATTCGTACATCGCGCAACAGGTTTACCTGCAACCGCACCCGGAAAACCTCAGCCTGCGAAACGCAATCTAATGAACGACAAAATGGATACCAGCGCCCGGGAAGACCTTGGCGCGGATTTTAAAAAAGCCCTCGACGAGGGCTGGCTGCCGATTCGCGAAGTCGCCCGGCAGACCGGCGTCAACGCGATCACCCTGCGCGCGTGGGAACGCCGCTACGGGCTGGTCGTACCGCAACGCACGCCCAAGGGGCACCGGCTCTACTCGGCCGAACACGTGCAACAGATTCTGACCATCCTCACCTGGCTCAACCGTGGCGTGGCTGTCAGTCAGGTCAAACCGCTGCTCGACGCACCGCAGGCGTTCAGCGAATCGGTGGAAAACGATTGGCAGCGCTTGCGCCAGACGTTGCTCGCCGCCGTCACGCAACTCAGTGAACGCAGCCTCGACGACAGCGTCAATCAGGCCATGGCGCTCTACCCGCCACGCACCTTGTGCGAACAATTGCTGATGCCGCTGCTGGCGGAACTGGAGCAGCGTTGGCAGGGCCAATTCGGCGCGCAGATGGAACGCGTGTTCTTTTATTCGTGGTTACGCAGCAAATTCGGCACACGCATCTACCATAACAATCGTCAGTTACATGGCGCCCCGCTGTTGTTGATCAATCACTCCGACCTGCCACTGGAACCTCATCTGTGGCTGTGCGCGTGGCTGATCAGTAGCGCTGATTGTCCGGTGCAAGTGTTTGACTGGCCGTTGCCGGCCGCCGAGTTGGCGCTGGCGGTCGAACATCTGCAAGCCCGCGGCGTACTGCTGTATTCCAGCAAAGCCATGAACCTTGCGCAGTTGCCCAAATTACTGAACGGAGTCGGTTGTACAAAAATGCTGGTCGGACCAACGGTATGCATCCACCACGCCGAGTTGTCCGTAAGAACTTCCGAGATGGCTGATGTTTTCCTGGCTGAAGACGCGCTGCTGGCGCACCAGGTGCTCGTTCAGCGTGGGTTGATCTAATGGACGCAGTGAGTTCCGACATGCAATTGATCTGGCTGCGCAGCGACTTGCGCCAACATGACAACACTGCCCTCGCAGCCGCCGCAGCGCGCGGCCCGACGGTCGCCGTGTACCTGTTGAGCCCGCAGCAGTGGCTGGAACATGACGATGCGCCGTGCAAGGTCGACTTCTGGTTGCGCAACCTGTGTGAGCTGAGCGCAAGCCTTGGCAAACTCAACATTCCATTGCTGATTCGCACTGCAACTCATTGGGATCAAGCCCCGGCGGAACTGCTCAAACTCTGTCGGCAACTGAAGATCGAAGCCGTGCACGTCAACGAAGAATACGGCGTCCACGAAACCCGTCGCGATGCAGCGGTGGCCGAAACACTGAAGGCCGAGGGCATCACCTTTCACAGCTATCTCGACCAGTTGCTGTTCAAACCCGGCACGGTACTGACCAAGACCAACAGCTACTTCAAGGTGTTCAGCCAGTTCCGCAAAGTCTGTTACGAACGCCTGCATCGCTCGATGCCTGCGTTGGTCAAGGCCCCCGGCAAACAGGCAAAACTTGCCATCGACAGCGACCCGATTCCCGACTCCGTCAAAGGCTTCGCCACACCGAGCCAATCCCTGCGCGATCTGTGGCCCGCCGGTGAACAGGAAGCCCGGCGCCGTCTCGACACCTTCACCGACGTGCAGATCGACTACTACCAGAGCGAACGCGACTTCCCGGCCAAACCTGGCACCAGTCAGCTCTCGGCGTATCTGGCGGCGGGCGTGATTTCGCCGCGCCAGTGTCTGCATGCCGCCCTGCAAAGTAATCAGGGCGAATTCGAGAGCGGTAAGGTCGGCGCGGTCACCTGGATCAACGAACTGCTGTGGCGCGAGTTCTATAAACACATTCTGGTCGGCTACCCACGGGTCTCAAGGCATCGCGCTTTCCGCCCGGAAACCGAAGCGCTGGCCTGGCGTGATGCGCCGGAGGATCTCGCCGCATGGCAAGAGGCGCGCACCGGTCTGCCGATCATCGACGCCGCGATGCGCCAACTGCTGGAAACCGGCTGGATGCACAACCGTCTGCGCATGGTCGTGGCGATGTTCCTGACCAAAAACCTGCTGATCGACTGGCGCGAAGGCGAACGCTTTTTCATGCGTCACCTCATCGATGGGGATCTGGCGGCGAACAACGGTGGCTGGCAGTGGAGTTCGTCGACGGGCACCGATTCGGCGCCGTATTTCCGCATCTTCAACCCGCTGAGCCAGTCGGAAAAATTCGACAGCGAAGGCCTGTTCATCAAGCACTGGCTGCCGGAACTGGCAGCCCTCGACAAAAAACAAGTGCATAACCCGGCCGACGTCGGTGGTTTGTTCGGCGCGGCGGACTATCCGTCGCCGATCGTCAACCTCAGCACCTCGCGCCAACGGGCGCTGGCAGCCTTCAAGAATCTGCCTTCGCGTACGTCTTCAGGAGGTGATGATGAGTGAATTCCTGCGCCGCTTCGCCCGGCAATTTTCAGCGTTGAACAAAGACAACCTGCAAAGCCTGGGCGAGCTGTACAGCGATGACATTCACTTCACCGACCCGCTGCACGAAGTGCAGGGTCTGGCGCAGTTACGCGACTATTTCGGCGAACTGTATGCCAACGTCAGCGAGCTGCGTTTTGATTTTCATGGTTTTGACCAGATCAGCGACTGCGAAGGTTATCTGCGCTGGGTCATGAGTTATCGCCACCCGCGTCTGGCGGGTGGCCGTGTGATTCGTGTCAGCGGCTGCTCGCATTTGCTGTGGCACGACAAGGTTTATCGCCATCGGGATTATTTCGATGCCGGGGCGCTGCTGTATGAACACTTGCCAGTATTGGGCCGGGTGATTGCCTGGCTGAAAAGGAGAATGGGATGAGTCGTACACCTCCACGGCGTTATTGGTTGACCGGGGCCAGCAGTGGCATCGGCGCGGCGCTGGCTGAAGAGATCCTGAAAACCGGTGCGCACCTGGCGGTCAGTTCCCGTCAGATCGCCCCGCTCAAGGTCTTGTCGCAACGCTATCCGGGGCAGGTTTTGGTGGTACCCGGGGATCTGACCAACAGCCAGACGGTTCGCGAGATCGGCGAGCAGATCGCCGCAGACTGGGGTTCGCTGGACTCGGTGATTCTCAACGCCGGCACCTGCGAATACGTCGATGCCAAACAGTTCGATTCCTCGATCATCGAGCATGTGGTGCGCACTAACCTGCTCGCCAGCAGTTATTGCATCGAAGCCGCGCTGCCGCTGCTGCGCAAAGGCACCGCGCCGCATCTGATCGGCGTGGCCAGCTCAGTGACTTACCTGCCGCTGCCACGGGCCGAAGCCTATGGCGCGTCGAAGGCCGGTTTGCGTTACCTGTTCGAGTCGTTGCGCATCGATCTGGCCGACGAAGGCATTGAAGTCACCGTGGTCAGCCCGGGTTTTGTCGAAACGCCGCTGACCGCCAGGAATGATTTCCCCATGCCCTTGAGCTGGCCTGTGGATAAAGCCGCACGGCACATCTTCGCCAAACTCAAGGATCGGCCATTGGAAATCGCCTTTCCGGCGCTGTTCATGGCCGCGCTGTGGCCGCTGTCGAAACTGCCGGCGCGGGTACAACTGGCGATCGGCAAGCGCATGGTGCGCAAGTCACCTCCGCTGACGGATCCGACATGAAAATCGCCATCGTCGGCAGCGGCATCGCCGGGCTTACCTGCGCCTACCTGCTCAATCGCCGCCATGAAGTGACGGTGTTCGAGGCCGGCGACTGGGTCGGTGGCCACACGCACACGGTCGACGTCAGCGTCGCTGGACAGTCCTACGCCGTGGACACCGGCTTCATCGTCTTCAACGACTGGACCTACCCGAACTTCATCCGCTTGCTCGGCCAGCTCGGCGTGGCGTTCAAGCCGACCGAAATGAGTTTCTCGGTGACCGACCCGGACACCGGTCTGGAATACAACGGCAACAACTTCAACAGCCTCTTCGCCCAGCGCAGCAACCTGTTTTCGCCGGGGTTCTGGGGCATGTTGCGCGATATTCTGCGCTTCAACAAAGAAGCCCAGCGCGACCTCGTCGAACTGCGCATCGCCGCCGACACCACCCTCGACGAATACCTCAAGGCCGGTGGTTACGGTGAACGCTTCATCCTGCATTACATCGTGCCGATGGGCTCGGCGATCTGGTCGATGCCGATGGCGGAAATGCTCAATTTCCCGCTGCAGTTTTTCGTACGTTTTTTCAAGAATCATGGACTGTTGTCGGTCAGTGATCGTCCGCAGTGGCAAGTTATCGAAGGCGGCTCGAGCGCCTATATCGCGCCGCTGACGGCAGCGTTCAAGGAGCGAATTCGTCTCAATTGCCCGGTAACCCGGGTTGATCGCGATGTGCATGGCGTAGTTATCCACAGCCCGGCAGGCCTCGAACACTTCGATCAGGTGGTGTTCGCCTGTCACAGTGATCAAGCGTTGAAACTGCTGGCGGTCCCGAGCGAGGCCGAACGCGCGATTCTCGGTGCCCTGCCCTACGCCGACAATGAAGTGGTGCTGCACACCGACACGCGTTTGTTGCCGACGCGCAAACTGGCTTGGGCGAGCTGGAACTACCGACTCAGCGGCGCCGGCCACACCCACGCCGCCGTCACCTACGACATGAACATTCTGCAGGGCATTCAGAGCGACACCACGTTCTGCGTCAGCCTCAATCAAAGCGCCGGCATCAGCCCGGACAAAGTGCTTGCCCGTTACACCTACGCCCATCCGCAATTCAGCCTCGCGGCGGTGGCAGCACAAAATCGCTGGAGTGAACTGGATGGCGCGCAGCATACGCATTATTGCGGCGCCTACTGGGCCAACGGTTTTCATGAGGACGGTGTGGTCAGCGCTTTGCGCGTGGCCGCCGCATTCGGGGAAACCTTATGAACAGCGCCCTGTACAGCGGCTGGATCGGCCATCGGCGCTTCTCGCCGCGCCGCCATGAATTCCGCTACCGTATCGGTCTGCTCTACCTCGACCTCAGCGAACAGGACGCCGTGCTTGCTCTGTCGCCACTGGCCGGACGCAGCCGTTTTGCGCCGTTTTCCTTTCGCGAGACGGACTACCTCAAGACCTTTACCGGCCGAGGCATACGCCTGATCGATGCCGTGCGTCAGCAGGTCGGCATCGCCATCGGCCATGAACCGCAAGGCTCGATCTGCCTGCTGACCCAGGCGCGCAGTTGGGGGTTGTCGTTCAATCCGGTGAGTTTCTTTTATTGCCATGAGGCGGACGGCCAACTGGCAGCGATCGTCTGTGAAGTCACCAACACGCCGTGGCGCGAGCGTTATCACTATGTGTTGCCGGCGCGCCCGCCGGTCAATCTGCAGGATTTCCATCAGCACTTCGCCGTGGCCAAAGCCTTTCATGTTTCGCCGTTTTTGCCGCGCGATCTCGAATACCGCATGAGCTTCAGCCCTGCTGCGCAAACCCTCGGCGTGCACATGGCCGACTGGCAGGGCGAGCACAAACTGTTCGACGCAACGCTCAATCTGCAACGCGAAAACCTCGATCGCCGCAGCTTGCACCGTTACCTGAGGCGCTTTCCGTGGATGACCGCGAAAACCGCCTTGGCGATTTACTGGCAGGCACTGCGACTGCTGCTCAAACGCGCACCGATCTTTGCTCATCAGACTGCCGACGGCAGCTTTCAAACCGCCACCGTGCCTCCCAAGGAGCACCGCCATGAAATCCTCTAGTCTGTCGGTCAGCCGGTTCAGCACCAACGGTTTGACCGGATCGCTGCTGCGCCGCGGCGTGTTGCGCCAATTGGCGCGGCTCAAACACGGACAACTGCTGGTGATCGAGGATGGCGAACGGCTGATGTTCGGTACGCCGGGCAGTGCCTTGTTCGGGGAAATCCATGTGACGGATCCGGCCGTCTGGGGCATGGTCGCCGGCAATGGTTCGATTGGTGCCGGCGAGGCCTTTATCCACGGCTATTGGAGTTCGCCGGATCTGACAGCGGTGGTGCGCGTGTTTGTCAGCAACCTCGACGTGCTCGATGCCATGGAGCGAGGTCTGGCCCGTCTCAGCCGGCCGTTGGTGCAAGGCTTGCACTGGCTCAACCGCAATACGCGCAAGGGCTCGCAGAAAAACATCGCCGCGCACTACGACCTCGGCAACGATCTGTTCGAACAGTTTCTCGACCCGACCATGATGTATTCAGCGGCGCAGTTCCTGACGCCCGAAGACAGTCTGGAGCAGGCTCAGTTGAACAAGCTGGAGCGAATCTGCCAGAAGCT
>NZ_CABVHJ010000018.1:1427-53036 GCF_902497745.1 Pseudomonas fluorescens | reverse complement strand
GCTCTATGCTGCTCAAAATTACGGTTGCCGTGTAACCACCACCACACTGTCGAAAGAACAGTACGCGTTTACCGCACAACGCATCGAACAGCTGGGCTTGCAGGATCGGGTCACGCTGCTGCTCAAGGACTACCGCGACCTCACCGGCGAATACGACAAACTGGTGTCGATCGAAATGATCGAAGCGGTCGGTCACCGCTTCCTGCCGACCTACTTCAAACAATGCGCGCACTTGCTCAAGAGTAACGGCCTGATGCTGATCCAGGCGATCACCATTCGCGAACAACGCTACGAACAAGCCAAGCGCGGCGTCGACTTTATCCAGCGTTACATTTTTCCCGGCGGCGCCCTGCCCTGCGTGCAGAAAATGCTCGAAGTGGTCAGCCGCGACACCGACATGAACCTGCTGCACATGGAAGATTTCGGCCTGCACTACGCACGCACCCTGCGCTTGTGGCACGAGAACTTCCGCCGCGCCCACGGTCGCTTGAGCGAGTTGGGCTACGACGATTATTTCCTGCGCCTGTGGGAGTTTTACCTGTGCTACTGCGAAGGCGGTTTTCTCGAACGCACCATCGGCACCGCGCAACTGTTGCTGGCCAAACCGGCAGCGATGACCGCGCCGTTGCTCGGGCGTTTCGATGCTTGAGCGTGTTGCCAATGCCGTGCTGTTCCAGCTCGGCTGGCTGACCTGCGTACTCGGCGGCAACAGCTTGTGGTTGTTGCTGGCGTTGGCGGTGCTGGTGATTCATCTGCGCTGGATCAGCAGTTGGGCGGCTGAAGGCCGTTTGATTTTGAGCGTGGTGATTGTCGGCACGGCGGTGGACAGTGTGTTGCGTGGTGTTGGGGTGTTCGAGTTTCAGGATCAATCGCCGCTGATTCCGCTGTGGCTGATGTTGCTCTGGGCATTACTCGCAACCACCTTGCGCCATTGCCTGGCCTGGAGCGCCCGGCCGTGGTGGCTGGCCAGTGTGCTGGGCGCAGTTGGCGGTGCGCTATCGTATTACGCTGGCGGACGCTTGGCCGGAGTGCAATTTCCCTATGGTGAACTGCCGACACTGATCGGCATCGGCCTGCTCTGGGCGCTGCTGTTTCCGCTACTGCATGCGATGGCGCGGCGGCTGGCGCACTGAGCGTCTGTCAGACCTTTCACACGCACGACCGCCACTGCCTTACACTGCCGCCATGAAAACCATTCCCCACCAGCAAATCACCGAGCCTGCCGTCACCTGCTCGACCTGCGCAGCCTGCTGCTGTCAGCTCGAAGTGATGCTGATCACCGACACTGGCGTGCCTGATCGCTTTATCGATACCGATGAATGGGGCGGCGAGGTGATGTTGCGTCTGGACGACGGTTGGTGTGCGGCGCTGGATCGCGACACGATGATGTGCACGATTTACGAAAAGCGTCCGCTGATTTGCCGCGAGTTCGAAATGGGCGCGCCGGAGTGCATTGAAGAACGCAAAGGCATCACGACCGCCTACCGCTGATTTTTGAGTTCACTGAAAACAACTGTGGGAGCGAGCTTGCTCGCGAAGGCGGTCTTTCATTCAACATCATCGTTGAATATGAAATAGCTTTCGCGAGCAAGCTCGCTCCCACAGGGGTGAGGCGTGTATCCGTTACAACGGCATCGTGTAATGCAGCGCGTAACTTTCTACACCGTCGTTGTCACTGGCCAGGCCGGCGTTGGAATAGTGCGTCGCACGAATCCCGACTTCATGCCCGCCATTGAAACGCAGACCAAAACCGAGGCGGTCTTCAAACTGGAAAGAACCGCCGAGATTGTTGGATTCGTACTTGGTATTGGAGAACGCCGCCACGCCAATCCCCGCTTCGACATACGGTTTCACCGACTGACCGGCGAACTCGTAAACGAATACCGGCGAGAACGACAAGCTGTTGTTACTGGAGGTCTTGTCACCCTCCCAGTAGGTGTAAGCCCCGCTCCAGTAACCGGTCAGGCGACCGACGTCACTTTGCAGCCAGCTCTTGTCCCAGTCGAAATTCATGCCCAAACGGTACGTCATGGTCGAATCGCTAGTGGCCCCCACCGCAAACTCAACACCTGCCGCTTGTGCAGTAATACTTTGCCCCATCAGTGCGGCCGCAATCGCGGCCAAGCAGAATAGTCGCTTCACGTTGAAACTTCCTTTTCCGGAACGATCGTTTGGTTTTCTAGATAACTCTTCGCTATAGAAGCTAGCGCCTGCTCAGAAGTTCAGCTGATTTTTTAGTTATTTCACAATTTTTTTACAAGTCGAAGTTTTGTACTTCGCCAGCGTTTTGTCCGAGCAGTGGCAGGATGTTTTTGAAATACGCGGGATCAGCACTGGTCCAGAATCTGACCGGCTGGTTCGGGCCGGCAGCGAGCAAATCGCGCTCTGCCAAAAGGCGCTGAAGTTGCCGCGCTACAGCAGCACCGGTATCGATCAGGCTGATGTCCGCAGGGATCATCGACTTGAGCATCGGCTTGAGAAAGGGATAGTGGGTGCAGCCCAGAATAATCGTGTCGCAACCGCTGGCCAACAGCGGCTCGACATAGCCTTGCAGCAACTGGCGCAACTCGGCGCTATGCAGATCGCCGCTTTCAATCAACTCGACCAGGCCGGGACACGGCTGGGTGATTACGCGAACGTCAGTGGCGAAACGATCCAGCAACGCAGCGAACTTGGCGCTCTGCAACGTGCCGGTGGTGGCGAGCACGCCGACCACACCGCTGCGGGTCGCGGCGGCGGCAGGTTTGACCGCAGGCTCCATGCCGACAATCGGCCAGTCAGGAAAGTCGCGGCGCAAATCGGCAACGCCGGCAACCGTGGCCGTATTGCAGGCCAGCACCAAGGCCTTGGCACCCTGCTCACGGAAAAACCCGGCCATCACACTGCAGCGCTGGCGGATGAACTCCGGGGTTTTCTCTCCGTAGGGAATGTGCCCGCAATCAGCGACATAGAGCAGCGATTCATTGGGCAGCAAACGCTGGATTTCCGCCAGCACCGACAAGCCGCCGACGCCGGAGTCGAACACGCCGATCGGCGCTTCACGCATGGCGCGAACCACAAACGCTGCAACCCGGATCACGCTTGACGCGCAGCTCGCGGAAACGCGAACCCAAGGCATCGATCAACAGCAGGCGCCCCACCAGCGGTTCGCCGAAACCGACCAGCACCTTCAAGGCTTCCAGCGCCTGCAGGCTGCCGACCAGACCGACCAGCGGACCGACCACACCGGCCTCGCTGCAGGTCAGTTCGGCTTCGCTGCCGTGCCCGTACAAGCAGTGGTAGCAGGGGCTCTCGGCGCGACGCGGGTCGAACACCGACAACTGCCCTTCGAGTCGAATCGCCGCGCCGCTGACCAACGGTTTACACGCAGCTACACACGCAGCGTTGACCGCTTCGCGGGTGGAGAAATTATCGGAACAGTCGAGCACCAGATCCACCGCTGCCACGGCTGCGGCGAGAGAATCCTCGTCCAGCGCCTGACGATGAGGGATCAGTTGGATTTCTGGATTGATCGCGGTCAGACGCTTGAGCGCCGAGTCGACCTTGCTCATGCCGACGCTGTCGGTGTCATGGATGATCTGGCGTTGCAGGTTGGTCAGATCGACCGTGTCGAAATCCGCCAGATGCATTTCACCGACACCCGCCGCGGCCAGATACAAGGCAACCGGCGCACCGAGACCGCCAAGGCCGACGATCAGCACGCGACTGTCCTTGAGCTTCAATTGCCCGTCGATGTCGATGTGTTGCAGCAGAATCTGCCGGCTGTAGCGCAGCAACTCCTGATCATTCAGCACGGCAGGCGCCCCAGACTGATGCGTTGATGACCGCCCAGATCGGTGCGGCTGTGGACTTCTTCGAAACCGCGCGTGAGCAGCAAGTCGCGGACGGCTTCGGCTTGATCATAGCCGTGCTCGAGCATCAACCAGCCAGCGGCCTCCAGGTGATCCGGCGCCTGCGCAACGATCAAGCGCAGATCATCGAGCCCGTCTTCACCGGCGACCAGCGCACTGGCCGGTTCGAAACGCACATCGCCTTCGACCAGATGCGGATCGGCGGCAGCAATGTACGGCGGGTTGCTGATGATCAACTGGAAACGCTGATCTTCCAGCGCGCTGAACCAATGGCTGCTCAGGACCGTGGCGTTGTTCAAATGCAGACGCTGACGATTACGTTCAGCGAGGGCCACGGCTTCGAGCACGCGATCCACCGCAGTGACTTTCCACCCCGGACGCTCGCTGGCCAAGGCCAAAGCAATCGCGCCACTGCCCGTGCCGAGATCGAGTACTTTGGCCGGCGTCGCGGGGAGTAATTCCAGCGCCGCTTCCACCAGCAATTCGGTGTCCGGGCGCGGGATCAGCGTGTGCGGCGCGACTTCCAGATCGAGTTTCCAGAAACCCTGCTGACCGAGAATATAGGCCACCGGCTCACCGCCACGGCGACGTTGCAAGTATTCGGCGAACGTCAGCGCCGCGTCACTCGGCACGATGCGCTCGGGCCAGGTGTGCAGAAAGCTGCGTGACTTGCCCAACGCCGCCGCCAGTAGCAACTCGGCGTCCAGACGTGCGGTGGGCGAGTCCGGCAGTTCGGCGGCGCGCAACAGGCTGGCGATGATGGTCATTTATTCACCTATCGCTGCGAGTTGGTCAGCCTGGTGTTCAGCCAGCAACGGCTCGATCACTGCTTCAACGCCACCGGCAAGAATTTCGTCCAGCGAGTACAGGGTCAGGTTGACGCGATGGTCTGTCACCCGGCCTTGGGCAAAGTTATAGGTGCGAATGCGCTCGGAACGGTCGCCGGAACCGACCAGCAATTTACGCTCGCTGGCGATGGCGTTCGCCGCCGCTGCGTTTTGCTGATCGTTGAGTTTGGCCGACAGCCAGGCCATCGCCCGGGCGCGGTTCTTGTGCTGGGAACGTTCTTCCTGACATTCGACGACGGTACCGGTCGGTATGTGCGTGATGCGGATCGCCGAGTCGGTGGTGTTGACGTGCTGACCACCGGCCCCGGAGGAGCGGTAAGTGTCGACGCGCAAATCCGCCGGATTGATCTCGATGGCTTCGCGCTCGTCCGGCTCGGGTAACACCGCCACGGTGCAGGCCGAGGTGTGGATACGGCCCTGGGATTCGGTGGCGGGTACACGCTGTACGCGGTGTGCGCCGGATTCGAACTTCAGCTTGCCGTAAACGTTGTCGCCTTCGATGCGGGCGATGACTTCTTTATAGCCACCGTGTTCGCCTTCGTTTGCCGAAAGGATCTCCACGCGCCAGCCACGTCGCTCGGCGTAACGCGAGTACATGCGGAACAGGTCGCCAGAGAAGATCGCCGCCTCGTCGCCACCGGTACCGGCACGAATTTCGAGAAAGACGTTACGCCCGTCATTCGGATCCTTGGGCAGCAACATGCGTTGCAGATCGCCTTCCAGGGTGATCAGCAATTCCTTGGCTTCGCGGACTTCTTCCACGGCCATTTCACGCATGTCCGGGTCGCTGTCCTTGAGCAGCGCCTGGGCACCTTCAAGATCGCTTTGTACGCTGAGCAGCTTTTTATAGGCCTGCACGACCGGCTCGAGTTCGGCGTATTCCTTGGAATAGGCGCGGAACCGGGTCTGATCGGCAATGACTTCGCCGTCGCCGAGCAGCGCGGTCAGTTCCTCGAAACGGTCCTGGAGGACATCCAGCTTGTTGAGCAGTGACGCTTTCATTGCGGTTTTTTATCCGAAAAACTATCCGGTGAGCCCTCAAGGGCAAAGAGTTCCTGGGCCATGGCCAGCGCATCGAGGCGGCCTTCGGCAGAAAGCTTTTTCAGCTGCACGCTCGGGGCATGCAACAGTTTATTGGTCAGGCCACGGGCCAGTTGCCCGAGCACGTCTTCAGCGTTGCCGCCGTTGGCCAGCAGACGCAGGGCCTTTTGCAGTTCCTCGTCGCGCAGGCGTTCGCTCTGTTGACGATAGGCCTTGAGCACGTCGACCGCCGCCAGCTCGCGCAGGCGCACCATGAAATCGTCGGCGCCGACCGAAACCATCTCTTCGGCGGCTTGCGCTGCACCCTGACGGCTCTTGAGGTTTTCGGCGACTACTTCGTGGAGATCGTCGACGCTGTAGAGGTAAACGTCGTCCAACTCGCCGACTTCCGGCTCGATATCGCGGGGAACGGCGATGTCGACCATGAAGATCGGTTTGTGCTTGCGCAGCTTCAGCGCACTCTCGACCGCGCCCTTGCCGAGAATCGGCAACTGACTGGCAGTCGAACTGATCACGATGTCGCTGCGTACCAGTTCTGCCGGGATGTCCGACAGCAACACCGCGTGAGCACCAAACTGTTCGGCCAGCAGACTGGCGCGTTCCAGCGTGCGGTTGGCAACGACGATGCGCTTGACGCCCAGCTCGTGCAAATGACGGGCGACCAGGGTAATGGTCTCGCCGGCGCCGATCAGCAGAGCCTGACTGCGCTGCAAATCACTGAAAATCTGTTTCGCCAGGCTGACCGCGGCAAACGCCACCGATACCGGGTTTTCACCGATGGCAGTGTCGGTGCGCACCTGCTTGGCGGCATTGAATGTCGCTTGAAACAGTCGCCCCAGCAGCGGGCCGATGGTGCCGGCCTCACGGGCCACGGCATAGGCCGATTTCATCTGACCGAGAATCTGCGGTTCGCCCAGCACCAGCGAGTCGAGCCCGGAGGCGACGCGCATCATGTGACGAACTGCCGCATCATCTTCATGCACATAAGCACTCGCGCGCAGCTCATCGAGGCTTAAATGGTGATAGTCGGCCAGCCAGCGCAGCACGATATCGGCAGAAAGCTGATCCTGTTCTATATAAAGCTCACTGCGATTGCAGGTGGAGAGGATCGCAGCTTCGCGGCTGTCGGTCAGTCGGCAGAGCTGCTGCAAGGCCTCCACCAGCTGTTCAGGAGTAAAAGCCACGCGCTCGCGGACGTCTACTGACGCAGTCTTGTGGTTGATACCGAGTGCAAGGAAGGCCATTCAAGGTCGCTGATGGTGACGTGAAGCCGGCAATTGTCCTACTTCGAAAGATTCAGAACAACTACCGCTGACTATTGTCCCAATCGTCAGTCCCTATAATGGGCACAATTTGGTTCCTTGCAGGAGCTGCCGCAGGCTGCGATCTTTTGATTGTGGTTTTTCGAATCACCAGCAAGATCAAAAGATCGCAGCCTTCGGCAGCTCCTACGGTTATGTTTGGCCGAAGGCTTGTGTCATGATGATCCGACCGCAGGTTAGTCGTCCTCTTCCTATATGAATAGATCTTCCGCGTTGCTCCTCGCTTTTGTCTTCCTCAGCGGCTGCCAGGCCTTGGCTCCCGTTTCGCCGGACGGTACGCCGTCGGTTGAAGACACCACGCCCGCGCCTGAAAAGCCCAAGGTTTACAGCTCGTTCAGCGAGGAAACCGTTTTCAGTCTGTTGAGCGCCGAACTCGCTGGCCAGCGCAATCGTTTCGATATTGCCCTGGACAACTACGTGACCCAGGCCATCAATACCCAGGATCCGGGCGTCTCCGAACGCGCATTCCGCATTGCCGAATATCTGGGCGCCGATCAACCGGCCCTCGATACCGCGCTGATCTGGGCAAAAAACGCCCCGGACGACCTCGAAGCGCAACGCGCCGCCGCCGTGCAACTGGCACGCGCCGGGCGTTACGACGACTCCATGGTCTATATGGAGAAAGTCCTGCAGGGCAAGGGCGACACTCATTTCGACTTTCTCGCGCTGTCGGCCGCCGATACCGATCAGGAAACCCGCAACGGCCTGATGAAAAGTTTTGACCGTTTGTTGCAGCGCCATCCGAACAACAGCCAGCTGATTTTCGGCAAGGCCCTGCTCCTGCAACAGGACGGCGACAACAAAGCCGCACTGGCATTGCTCGAAGATCACCCGCCGGAAGAAGGCGAAATTGCCCCGATTCTCCTCCGTGCACGCCTGCTGCAATTGCTGAACCGTGGCGACGAAGCGCTGCCATTGCTGCAAAAAAGCATCAAGAAGTACCCGGACGACAAGCGTCTGCGCCTGACTTACGCGCGCATGCTGGTTGAACAGGATCGGATGGACGACGCCAAGGCCGAGTTCTCCAGCCTGGTTCAGCAATACCCGGAAGACGACGAACTGCGTTACTCGCTGGCCTTGGTCTGCCTGGAAGCCAAAGCGTGGGACGAGGCCAAAGGTTACTTGGAAGACCTGATCGCTCGCGAAAGCCATGTCGATTCGGCGCACCTGAACCTAGGGCGCATCGCTGAAGAACGCAACGACCCGCAAGGCGCGCTCATCGAGTACGCCCAGGTCGGCCCGGGTAACGATTATCTGCCGGCGCAATTGCGTCAGGCCGATATTCTGATGAACAACGGCAAGACCGCAGAAGCGCAAAGCAAACTCGCCGCCCAACGCGACGAGCAACCGGACTATGCGATCCAGCTGTACCTGATCGAATCGGAAACCCTGTCGGCCAACAAGCAGGACGACAAGGCTTGGAAAGTCTTGCAGACAGCCTTGCAGCAGTATCCGGACGATCTGAATCTGCTGTACACCCGGGCCATGCTCGCGGAAAAACGCAATGACCTGGCGCAGATGGAAAAAGACCTGCGCCTGATCATCAAGCGCGATCCGGACAACGCCATGGCACTCAATGCTTTGGGCTACACCCTGTCCGACCGCACCACACGCTACGCTGAAGCCAAGGCGCTGATCGAGCAGGCGCATCAGATCAATCCGGAAGACCCGGCCGTACTCGACAGCCTCGGCTGGGTGAACTACCGCCTGGGCAATCTGGACGACGCCGAGAAATATCTGCGTCAGGCGCTGGAGCGTTTCCCTGATCACGAAGTCGCCGCGCACCTCGGTGAAGTGTTGTGGACCAAGGGCAACCAGCGTGAAGCCAAACAAATCTGGGGCAAATTCCTCAAGGATCAGCCCGACAGCACCATTCTGCGCAGCACCATCAAGCGCCTGACCGGATCCGAGACTCTTTAACTCATGTTTTTGCGCCACGTTATTGTTTTCAGCTTCATCGCCCTGCTCGCTGGCTGCTCGGGTTTTGGCACTCGCGAATCGGTCGAGGGCCACGGCAGCCCGGCTCAATGGGCCGCGAACAAACAACAGCTGAGCGGCCTCGATGGCTGGCAGATCGACGGCAAGATCGGCATCCGCGCACCGAAAGATTCCGGTAGCGGCACGTTGTTCTGGCTGCAGCGTCAGGACTATTACGACATTCGCCTGTCCGGCCCGCTGGGTCGTGGCGCGGCACGTTTGACCGGGCGTCCGGGCAAGGTGTCGCTGGAAGTCGCCAACCAGGGTCGCTATGAATCGCAGTCCCCGGAAGCCCTGCTCGAAGAACAGCTCGGCTGGAAACTGCCGGTGTCGAATCTGGCCTGGTGGGTCCGTGGTCTGCCGGCTCCCGACAGTAAAAGTCGCCTGAATCTGGACGCCGACAGCCGTCTGGCCAACCTCGAACAGGATGGCTGGAAAGTCGAATACACCGCTTACACCGAACAAAATGGTTACTGGTTGCCCGAGCGCATCAAGCTGCACGGCACCGACCTCGACGTCACGCTGGTGATCAAGACCTGGCAACCGCGCAAGTTGGGGCAATAACGCATGACCGCTGCACGTCTGACCCTGCCCTCGCCGGCCAAACTCAATCTGATGCTGCACATTCTCGGTCGTCGTGAAGACGGTTACCACGAGTTGCAGACGCTGTTTCAGTTTGTCGATTACGGCGATGAAATCACTTTTGCCGTGCGTGATGACGGTGTGATTCAACTGCACACCGAGTTCGTCGGCGTGCCGCATGACAGCAACCTGATCGTGCGTGCAGCAAAAATGCTCCAGCAACAGTCCGGTTGCACGCTCGGCATCGATATCTGGATTGATAAAGTCCTGCCCATGGGCGGCGGCATCGGTGGCGGTAGCTCGAACGCGGCGACGACTTTGCTCGGCCTGAATCATTTGTGGCAACTGGGTTGGGATGAAGATCGCCTGGCCGCACTGGGCCTGACACTCGGCGCCGACGTACCGGTTTTCGTCCGTGGTCACGCGGCTTTTGCCGAGGGCGTGGGCGAGAAACTGACCCCGGTCGATCCCGAAGAACCGTGGTATCTGGTGCTCGTGCCGCAAGTCTCTGTTAGTACGGCAGAAATTTTTTCCGATCCTTTGTTGACACGTAACACGCCGCCCATTAAAGTGCGCCCCGTTCCCGAGGGAAACAGTCGAAATGACTGCTTGCCGGTGGTTGCAAGGCGTTATCCAGAAGTACGTAACGCATTGGATTTGTTAGGTAAATTTACCGAAGCAAAACTCACCGGAACTGGAAGTTGTGTGTTTGGGGGCTTCCCAAGCAAAGCTGAAGCTGATAAAGTCTCGGCCCTTCTGACAGAGACCCTTACAGGGTTTGTAGCCAAAGGCAGCAACGTTTCGATGTTGCACCGCAAGCTGCAAAGTCTGCTCTAAAGGAACCAGGTGCTCGGCACTTGATGCAACAGATACAGGGGCGTCGCCAAGCGGTAAGGCAGCAGGTTTTGATCCTGCCATGCGTTGGTTCGAATCCAGCCGCCCCTGCCATTTTCTATACTCATCCAGGTTACCCTCAGCCTCTAGGTACTGCGCGTGTCCAAGATGATGGTCTTTACGGGGAATGCTAACCCCGATCTGGCTCGGCGTGTTGTACGTCAGCTGCATATCCCTCTCGGTGACATCTCTGTCGGTAAATTCTCCGACGGCGAAATTACAGCCGAGATCAATGAAAACGTTCGCGGTAAAGACGTTTTCATTATTCAGCCGACTTGCGCTCCGACCAACGATAACCTGATGGAACTGGTAGTGATGGCTGATGCCTTCCGCCGCTCCTCGGCTACTCGTATCACTGCTGTTATTCCTTATTTTGGTTATGCCCGTCAGGATCGCCGTCCGCGTTCCGCACGTGTGGCTATCAGCGCGAAAGTCGTTGCTGACATGCTTACCGTAGTCGGCATCGACCGTGTTCTCACGGTTGATCTGCATGCTGACCAGATTCAGGGTTTCTTCGATATTCCGGTAGATAACATCTACGGCTCCCCGGTTCTGGTGGATGACATTGAAGATCAGCGCTTCGAAAACCTGATGATCGTGTCCCCGGACATTGGTGGCGTCGTGCGTGCACGTGCCGTTGCCAAATCCCTGGGCGTGGATCTCGGGATCATCGACAAACGCCGTGAGAAAGCCAATCACTCTGAAGTGATGCATATCATCGGTGATGTCGAAGGGCGTACCTGCATTCTGGTCGATGACATGGTCGATACCGCCGGCACTCTGTGCCACGCGGCCAAGGCCCTGAAAGAGCATGGTGCAGCCAAGGTCTTTGCCTACTGCACACACCCTGTGCTGTCGGGTCGGGCCATCGAGAATATCGAAAATTCCGTGCTGGACGAGCTGGTGGTGACTAACACCATCCCGCTGTCCGCTGCAGCACAAGCCTGTGCACGTATCCGTCAACTGGATATCGCACCGGTTGTTGCCGAAGCGGTTCGCCGCATCAGCAATGAAGAATCGATCAGCGCGATGTTCCGTTAAGGGCCCTGCCCTTCGCGAAATGTCTCGTTGACGAAAAGCGCCCCGCCCCGGCATTCCTGCCGGGGCGGGGCTTTTTTGCCCATACCGTGTTTGGCGCTGGTCGCAAACGCCACTCGGTCATGGCTATTTTGGAGATACAAAATGAACGATTTTACTCTGAATGCTGAAGTGCGTTCCGACCTGGGGAAAGGTGCGAGCCGCCGCCTGCGTCGTCTCGCCGCTCTGGTTCCAGCTGTTGTTTACGGTGGCGAAAAAGCCCCTGAATCCATCAGCATGCTGGCCAAAGAAGTTGCCAAACTGCTCGAAAACGAAGCTGCCTACAGCCACGTTATCGAACTGAACGTTGGCGGCAAAAAGCAGAACGTCATCATCAAAGCTCTGCAACGTCACCCGTCCAAGGGTCACGTTCTGCACGCTGACTTCGTACGTGTCGTAGCCGGCCAGAAACTGACCGCTATCGTGCCTGTGCACTTTGTTGGTGAAGAAGCTCCGGTCAAGAAAGGCGGCGAGATCTCGCACGTCCTGAACGAAATCGAAGTAACTTGCCTGCCGAAAGATCTGCCTGAGTTCATCGAAGTCGACCTGTCGGCTCTGGAAATCGGCGCAATCGTCCACCTGTCCGACATCAAAGCCCCTAAAGGCGTTGAGTTCGTTGCACTGGCTCACGGTGACGACAAAGCTGTTGCAAACGTACACGCTCCACGCGTTGCTCCAGAAGCTACCGAAGAAGGCGCAGCAGAGTAATTCACTCTGTTTAGCCTGAGTGAGCAAGTAACATCGCGGACTGGAACGTAGCGAGAAAGCGGGCGAGAACGCGGAGTTTACATCCATGGTAAATGAGCATTTTTCGTCCACTTTCGCCGCTTTGCCTGATCGCGGCGATGTTACTCACCACTCAAAGGAAGGGCCCCTATCGTGACTGCCATCAAACTGATCGTTGGCCTGGGAAATCCAGGCGCCGAATACGACCAGACCCGGCATAACGCAGGGGCCCTTTTTGTTGAGCGCATCGCTGACGCACAAGGTGTCAACCTTGTCGCCGATCGCAAATATTTCGGCCTGACCGGGCGCTATTCGCATCAGGGTCAGGATGTTCGTCTGCTGATTCCCACCACCTACATGAACCGCAGCGGCCAGGCCGTGGCGGCACTCGCCGGTTTCTTCCGCATCAAGCCTGAAGAAATTCTGGTGGCGCATGACGAACTCGACTTGCCTCCGGGCGTTGCCAAGCTCAAGCAGGGCGGCGGCCATGGCGGTCACAACGGGTTGCGCGACATCATTGCGCAACTGGGCAATCAGAATACGTTCTACCGCCTGCGGCTTGGCATTGGCCACCCGGGTGTTGCCAGTATGGTTTCAAATTTCGTCCTGGGTCGTGCGCCACGCGCCGAACAGGAAAAACTCGATGCCAGCATCGACTTTGCCCTCGGCGTGCTGCCGGATATCCTCGCCGGTGAATGGAACCGCGCGATGAAAAACCTGCACAGCCAGAAGGCCTGACTCTACTCCGAGGGGAAACACCATGGGATTCAATTGCGGCATCGTCGGCCTGCCTAACGTCGGCAAGTCCACCCTGTTCAACGCCCTGACCAAATCCGGTATCGCGGCTGAGAACTTCCCCTTCTGCACCATCGAGCCGAACAGCGGCATCGTGCCGATGCCCGATCCGCGTCTGGAAGCACTGGCGGCCATCGTCAATCCGAAGCGTATCCTGCCGACCACCATGGAATTCGTCGACATCGCTGGCCTGGTTGCCGGCGCCTCGAAAGGTGAAGGCCTGGGCAACAAGTTCCTCGCCAACATCCGCGAAACCGACGCCATTGCTCACGTCGTGCGCTGCTTCGAAGACGAAAACGTGATCCACGTTTCCAACAGCGTTGACCCGAAACGCGACATCGAAATCATCGACCTGGAACTGATCTTCGCCGACCTCGACAGCTGCGAGAAGCAACTGCAGAAAGTTGCGCGCAACGCCAAGGGTGGTGACAAGGACGCTGTGGTTCAGAAGGGTCTGCTTGAGCAACTGATCGCGCACTTCACCGAAGCCAAGCCTGCACGCAGCCTGATGAAGAACATGAGCGCGGATGAAAAAGCCGTGATCAAGGGCTTCCACCTGCTGACCACCAAGCCGGTCATGTACATCGCCAACGTCGCTGAAGACGGTTTCGAGAACAACCCGCACCTGGACGTGGTTCGTGCCATTGCCGAAGAAGAAGGCGCGATGGTCGTTCCAGTCTGCAACAAGATCGAAGCAGAAATCGCCGAGCTCGATGACGGCGAAGAGAAGGACATGTTCCTTGAGGCCCTGGGCCTGGAAGAACCTGGCCTGAACCGCGTGATCCGCGCCGGCTACGAAATGCTGCACCTGCAGACCTACTTCACCGCCGGTGTCGAAGAAGTCCGCGCCTGGACCGTCAAAGTCGGTGCCACCGCACCTCAGGCTGCCGGCGTGATCCACACCGACTTCGAGAAGGGCTTCATCCGCGCCGAAGTGATCGCCTACAACGACTTCATCCAGTACAAAGGCGAAGCCGGCACCAAAGAAGCCGGTAAGTGGCGCCTGGAAGGCAAGGATTACATCGTCAAGGACGGCGACGTGATGCACTTCCGCTTCAACGTGTAAGCGTTACGCCCAAGAAAAAGCCGCGTTTGATACGCGGCTTTTTTGTGCCTGGAACATTCTCCACCACAACACATTCACCCTGTGGGAGCGAGCTTGCTCGCGAAGAGGGAGTGTCAGCCACATCGCTGCGGATGACACACCGCATTCGCGAGCAGGCTCGCTCCCACAGTTTGAGTCGTGTGGCGTCAGGCCTTTTTGGTGCGCGGCAAGAAGATCGCCAACACGCCAAACAACGGCAGAAACGAGCACAGAAAATACACGTACTCAATCCCGTGAATATCCGCCAGATGCCCCAGCAACGCCGCGCCAATCCCGCCGAAACCAAACATCAGACCGAAGAAGATTCCGGCAATCATCCCAACATTGCCCGGCACCAGTTCCTGCGCATACACCACAATCGCCGAAAACGCCGACGCCAGAATGAAACCGATCACAACGCTGAGAACCGTGGTCCAGAACAGGTCAACGTGGGGCATCAGCAACGTGAACGGCGCCACGCCGAGGATCGAGAACCAGATCACCGCTTTACGCCCGATCTTGTCGCCAATCGGCCCGCCGAAGAAGGTCCCCGCCGCCACTGCACCGAGGAACAGAAACAAGTGCAGCTGCGAACTGGCCACCGACAGGTCGAACTTCTCGATCAGGTAGAAGGTGAAGTAACTGGTCAGGCTGGCCATGTAGAAATACTTCGAAAATACCAACAGCCCCAGCACCACCAACGCACTGGTCACCCTGCCCTTCGACAGCCCGTGAGTCGCTGCCTGACCGGCCTTGAGCTTGAACAGGTTCAAGTGGTGCGCGTACCAGCGGCTGATGCGGTACAGCACAAACAGCGCAAACACCGCGAACAAACCGAACCACGCCACGTTGGCCTGACCGAAGGGAATAATGATCGCCGCCGCCAGCAACGGGCCGAACGCGGAACCGGCGTTACCACCAACCTGGAAGGTCGATTGCGCCAGTCCAAAACGTCCGCCCGAGGCCAGCCGGGCAATCCGCGAGGCTTCAGGATGGAACGTCGAGGAACCGATCCCGATCAGCGCCGCCGCCAGCAGAATCAGCGGGAAACTGCCGACCATCGACATCATCACAATGCCAATCAGCGTGCAGATCGAACCCGCCGGCAACAGCCACGGTTTCGGATGCCGATCGGTGTGATAACCGACCCACGGTTGCAGCAGTGAGGCCGTCAGTTGAAAGGTCAAAGTAATCAGGCCGACCTGAGTAAAGGTCAGGCCGTAATTAGCCTTGAGCATCGGGTAGATCGACGGCAACACCGACTGGATCAGATCGTTGATCAAATGCGCCAGCGCCACCGCGCCGATGATACGCATCACCAATAGACTGCTTTGCGGAGCAGCGGGCGCCGAGGCAGCGGCGGTCTGAACGTTGCTGATAGCCATGGAAGTTTCCGGACAGCAGATGGGTGCACACAGGCAGGTGCGTCAATGTGCCATTTTTCGGTGCGCCAGCGCCATCCCCTTAGCCAGCTAACTAACCAACCTGACCGAATCATGTAGGAGCTGCCGAAGGCTGCGATCTTTTGATCTTGATCTTGAAAACAAAGATCAAAAGATCGCAGCCTTCGGCAGCTCCTACTTGGGATAGGTGATAGCGCAACGCCATGGTCTGAATCTTGCCTTGCTTCTCCCCTTGAACGCGGGCGCCTTACAAAGGCGACCGACAATGGGAAGTTTCGCTACAGAGCCGGCCTACAGAGCGGGCGAGAGTGAACTTTCGAGGCCTTTTAGCAGGGCACAGGTCGCGATCGAAACGAGCGCGATGCACGCCGATGGTGCGTGGTGTCCAGAGGAGTCATGGGGCATGCAGGCTTTCCTTTCACTGGGGATCAAATTGCTGGGGCGTTTTGGCTTCGCAGGTAAATTCCAGTTGTTGTTTCTGCTGTTCATTCTGCCGTTGGCCGGCAGCCTGTTGATGATCGGCCAGGACTATCGCGACAAGCTCAATCTGATTTCCGGCGAACGTGCCGGCGTGCGCCAGTTGCTCGCACTCGATGCGCTGGACAACCTGCTCGCCGCGCAACGCGACCGCGCCGCCCGCTGGCGCGCAACGGAAACCAATCGTCAGCCGACACCAGCCACTCTCGCCGCCATGGCTGCTTTCGACGCGGTGCAACCGGCAGTTCTGCAAGCCACCACGGACTTGGGCAACGCGCTGAAAAACGAAGGTGCCGAAGGCGAAACCCTAAGCCGCTATCAGGCGCTGCAAACCGCACTCAATGGCCTGGACTCGAAAAGCCTCAGCAGCGTCGGCTGGTGGCCGGACGGTTACGACCGTTTCACCAACGCCCTCAGCGCCCTGCAAGCGTTACGCGAGCAGATCGTCATGGACAATCGCCTGACCCTCGCACCGTGGCTGGAAACCTACCTGCTGACGCAAATCGCCACGCAGCACGCGCCGGACCTGATCGAACGCGTCGGACGTCTCGCTGCAGTCGGCCAGGCTTCTGTCGTCTCCGGCCAATTCACCTTGCAAAGCCGTCTGCAATTACGCGACCTGCGCAGTCGCATCGGTGATGCCCGCGAGCAACTGGTGAAAACGGCCACGCTGCTTGAAGCACGTCTGCCGAAAGATCAGCAGAGCTGGGCCAGCCAATACCACGACAGCCTCAAACACCTCGACAGCGGTCTGAAGGTGCTGGATGACGGTGTGTTCGGCGGCAGCATCAATCTCAAACCAGAAGACTTCGAACGCAGCCTCGATGCCTTGCTGACCGACCTCGCCGCCCTGCGCCAGCAATCGCTAGTGTCGCTGGATCAGCGACTCGACGCTTACCACAGCTCGGCGATCCGTCAGTTCATCATCGTTGCAGCCATCTTCGGCTGCTTGCTGCTCGCGGCGCTGTATTTGTTCGTCTGCCTGCAAGCCTCGATCCGCCGCAGCGCCAGCGGCATCACCCTGCTCGCCGAAGCCCTGCGCGATGGCAACCTCAGCCTGCAAGTGCCGGTGGTGGGCCGCGATGAGCTGGCGGCGATCAGCACCGCGCTCAACGTTGCCGTGGTGCAACTGCGCAGCAGCATGCTCGGTGTCGATCACGAAACCTCGCAGTTGAGCCATGCCGTGCGCAGCCTTAACGAACACTCCAGCGGCGCCCTGGGCGAAGTCGAAGCGCAGCAGTTGCAGATCAGCCAGATCGCCGCAGCTGCTACGCAATTGGCCGCGACCTCGCAAGGCGTGGCGCAGAGTTGCGAACAGGCTTCCGGCAGCGCCCAACACACCCGGCGCATCGCCGCCGACAGCAGCCGCGACAGCCAGCGCACCACGGCGAGTATTCAGCAGCTCAATCAACGCCTCAACGACACCGCAGCGGCGTTGGGCCGGGTCAGCGAGCAAGGCCAGCAGATTCAATTGGTGGTCGACACCATTCGCGGCGTAGCCGAACAGACCAATCTGCTCGCGCTCAACGCGGCCATCGAAGCTGCGCGAGCCGGTGAACAGGGACGTGGCTTTGCCGTGGTCGCTGATGAGGTGCGCAGCCTGTCGCAACGCACACAATCGTCAACCGCGCAGATCGCTGGCACCGTCGACAGCTTGCGCGCCACGGTCAATGAAGCCGTGACTCTGATGGAAGCGGCGTGCAGCCAGGCGCAAACCGATGCCGAGTCGGTCACCGGTCTCGGTGAACGCCTGGGCGAAATCGCCAGCGCCGTGCAGAGCGTCACCGACACATTGGCGCAGATCGCCACGGCGGTAGAGGAACAGGCCAGCACCGCCGACGAGGTCAGCGGCAATATCCAGCAGGTCGATCAGGCTGCCGTGCGTTTGCTCGAAGGTGCACGCGCAGTGAATCTTGCCGCAGACACACTGAGCCAAGGCAGCAAAGCGCTGAGCAACAACACCGCACGCTTCCGCCTCAGTTGATCACGGCCTCGGGGAAGTCCGCTTCCAGCTCAGCCTTGAGCCATTGAATAAACCACGCCACATCCGCCGAGAGTTCGGCGGACGGCGTCAGCACTCGATAGCTCTCAAGCTTCACCTGAGCATCGACCGCACGCACCAGTTTGCCGCTGGCCAGCTCATGGCGCACCAGCACTTCGTTGGCCAGCGCGATGCCCTGCCCGCTCTCGGCGACTGACAGCGCGTGGTCATTGTTGACGTAGAGCATGTCGGAATTGAGGTGGATATCGAGGTCGTGCGCGGCGAACCACAGGTTCCACCATTCGCCGTCATCGACGTGGATCAGTTCGTGGCTGACCAGATCGGCCGGGCTGTTGATCGGTGCGATGCTGGCCAGATACGCCGGCGTGCAGATCGGGAAAACCCGAGGACAAATCAGCGCTTCCCGTGAGTCGGCATATTGCCCGTCGAGGCCGTAGACGATGCCGAGATCGGCGCTCTTGCCATCCACTTCGGTGAAGGTCGAATTCGGCTCGATCGCCAGTTTCAATCCCGGGCGCAGATGACGCAGCGCTTCGATCCTCGGCATCAGCCAACGCTTGGCGAAACCAGGCACCACCATGATCCGCAGCCAGCGCTCGGCATCTTTCGGCCGGGCTTCCTTGCCGGCTTCGATGATCAGTTGCAAAGCAGTGCTGATCTTGCGGTGGTACTTCTCGCCCGCCGGCGTCAGGTTGACCCCGCGCGAGGTGCGCTCAAACAGTTGAATGCCCAACCAGTCCTCAAGCAACTTCACATGGCGGCCAATCGCAGGCTGGGTCACGTGCAGGGCTTTCGAGGCTTCGACGTAGCTGCCCAAACGCGCAGCGGCATCAAAGGCGCGCACCGCGTTGAGCGGCGGCAAACGGTGGTCGGGCATGATTCCTGGCACCTTCGGCTGTTAAATTAACTAACACCTGCCATGTTTAAATTGAAGTGTCGCGCCGCGCAACCCCTGGCTGATAATCGAGCCACAGCAAAACAAAAAAACAGCTGGTTTCACACCTGAACGCAATCTCGATCCTGCCCAAAAAAATAATATCCATGGCCCGACGGCACGCTTTGCGAAGCGAGTCGCAGGCGATGGGGGAATCGGAGGTAACGCATGAATGCCCTGCATTCGCTGCAAACGCTGGCGGTCTCGATCCGCTCAGTGCGCAAGGTTTACGGTGATCCGCAGACCGGTCCGGTGGCGCTGAAAAGCATCGACCTGGACATCCGCGACAATGAATTCTTCACCCTTCTCGGCCCTTCCGGCTGCGGCAAGACCACGCTGCTGCGGATGATTGCCGGTTTCGAATTTCCCACCGAAGGCGAGATTCTCCTCTACGGCGAAAACATCGCTGATCGCCCGCCCTTCCAGCGTCCGGTCAACACGGTGTTTCAGCATTACGCGCTGTTCCCGCACATGACCATCGCCGAGAACCTCGCCTTCGGCCTCGAATCACAGCCGATGGGCAAAGTCCTCACCAAAGCGCAAATTACCGAGCGTGTGCGCGAGATGCTGGCGCTGGTGCAAATGGAGCGCTTCGCCAATCGCAAACCGGCGCAACTGTCCGGCGGCCAGCAACAACGTGTCGCCCTCGCCCGCGCTTTGGCGCCGCATCCGAAAGTGTTGCTGCTCGATGAGCCGCTGTCGGCACTCGATCTCAAGCTGCGTCAGGCGATGCGTGAAGAGTTGAAAACCATCCAGGCCAAGACCGGCATCACCTTCATCTTCGTCACCCACGACCAGGAAGAAGCGCTGACCATGTCCGACCGCATCGCCGTGTTGTCTGAAGGCGAAGTGCAGCAGGTCGGGCGGCCGGAAGACATTTACGAACGTCCGCGCAATCGCTTCGTCGCCGACTTCATCGGCGAAACCAACTTCATCGAAGGCTCAGTCACTCGCGTGGAAGACGGCTTGGCGTGGTTCGCCGGGCCTGCCGGGCATCCGCTGCCAGCGCAACCGTGCAGCGACGTGGCAGTCGGCGCCAGCGTGACCTTGTCGGTACGCCCGGAGCGCCTGCATCTGCTGCCGTCCAACAGCGAAAACGCGTTGCCGTGCCGGATCGAAGCGCAGATCTATCTCGGCACCGATCTGCAATATCAGGTCAGCCTCAGCGACGGTTCGCGCCTCACCGTGCGTACACCCAACTGCGTCGACCAGAGCCTGCGCTTTGCGGTCGGCTCTCAGGCCGGTCTGTTATTCGACCAGGGCAGCGCCAGCGTTCTGCACGATTGAGCCGGAGGAATTGCCATGCACACCTTACCGATTGCCAACACGCTGGAGCGGCGCAAAGCCTTCCAGAGTTTCCTCGGGGTCAGCCCGGCGCTGATCGCCATCGGCCTGTTTCTGCTGGTGCCGATTCTGATCGTCATCGGCTATTCGCTGATGGAAGCCAACCCCTATGGTGGGGTCAATAAAGTCTTCAGCAGCGACGCCTACACCTCGCTGCTGTTCGAACGGCAACTGGACGACAGCCTCGCGTTTGCCGACTCGTATTTGATCATCGCCCTGCGCTCGATTGGCATCGCCGGGCTGACCACCATCATCACCTTGCTGATCGGATTTCCGGTCGCCGTGTGGCTGGCGATGCAGCCGGCGCATCGTCGCGGCTTGCTGATCTTTCTGATCACCGTGCCGTTCTGGGCCAACCTGCTGATCCGCACCTACGCGTGGATTCTGCTGCTGCGTAACACCGGCGTGATCAACAACAGCCTGATGGGCATGGGCGTTATCCATGAACCGTTGCAGTTGTTGTACACCGACGGCGCGGTGCTGCTGGGGCTGGTTTACACCTACGCGCCGTTCGTGGTGTTGCCGATTTACGCGACGCTGGAAAAGATGGATATCCGCCTGCTCGAAGCCGCGCAGGACCTGTATGCCGGCCGCGTGCGCACCTTGCGCAAAGTGGTGTTACCGATCGCCAAACCGGGAATTCTCGCCGGCGCCATCCTCACCTTCGTACCGTGCCTGGGCGCGATGATCGCTCCGGAATTGCTCGGCGGTGGCACGCGAATGATGCTCGGCAACCTGATCTTCCGGCAGTTCAGCGATGCGCGTAACTGGCCGTTTGGCGCAGCGTTGTCGCTGGTGCTGATGGCCGCCGTGATGCTGGTGCTGACCGTTTATGCCTTGCGCGCCGAGCGCCAGCGCATCGCCAAAGGAGGTGCGTAATGCTCGCGCTATTCAAACGCAAAGGGCTGGGCGTGCAGGACTTTCCCGGTTTCGGCGGCTTCAGTTTTCTGTTCTATCTGTACCTCTACGCGCCGATCGTGGTGCTGGTGGTGTTCTCGTTCAACGCCAACCAATCGGCCACGGTGTGGACCGGTTTCAGCCTCGACTGGTATCGCGCCGCGTTCGCCAATCAGGCCTTGCGCCAGGCCGCCGGCAACAGCCTGTTGATTGCGGTGTGCGCGAGCATGATCGCCACGGCGATTGCCACCCTCGCCGCCCTCGGCACCTCGCGCGGGGCCAAGTTCAAGGGCCTGCACTTGTCGATGGGCGCGATCATGTTGCCGCTGGTGTTGCCGGAAATCGTCGTCGGTGTGGCGACGCTGGCACTGTTCTCGACCATCGGTCTGTCGCTGGGTTACGGCAACCTGATCATCGCCCATACGGTGTTCTGCATTCCCTTCGCCTACCTGCCAATTCGCGCGCGGCTGAATGACATGGACCTGTCGCTGGAACAAGCCTCCGCCGACCTCTACGCCGGCCCTTGGCGAACCTTTCGCAAAGTGACTTTGCCGCTGCTGATGCCGGGGATTTTCTCCGGGCTGATGCTGGCCTTCATCGTCTCGCTGGATAACTTCGTGATCTCGATGATGGTCTCGCAGGCCGGCACCACGACCCTGCCGATCTTCATTTTCGGCCTGCTGCGCATGGGCGTGACACCCGACGTCAACGCCGTATCGACGCTGATCCTCGGCGTCTCGGTGCTGTTCGTCAGCCTCTCTTACCTGTTGGGCAAAAAGAACGCCTGAACCTTCTACGACCTGTGGGGAAATAGCATGAGCAAGTGGATAAAAAGCATCGGCACTTCGTTGTTTCTGACTGTGCCGCTGAGCATGGCCGCGAGTGTTCAGGCCGCCGAAAAACTCAACGTGGTCAGTTGGAGTGGCTACTTTTCGCCGGAGATTCTCGCCAGGTTCCAGAAGCAGACCGGCATCGAAGTCACCGTCGATTCCTACGACTCCAACGAGACCTTGTTGGCGAAGTTGAAACAGGGCGGCGCCGGTTATGACGTGGCGATTCCGTCGCACCAGTTCATTCCGATCCTGATCAAGGAAAACCTGCTGGAGCGCTTCGACCCGGTCAAGGAGCCCTACTACGCCAGCGTTGTGGATAACTTGAAAAAACCGAGTTGGGACCCGGAGGGCGCGTATTCGGTGCCGTTCATTTGGGGCACCACCAGCGTCGTCCTCGACAGCGCGCGCTACAAAGGCCCGGCCGACAGCTACAAGGTTTTGTATGAGCCGCCAGCCGAGCTGCAGGGGCGCATCAACATGTTCGACTCGGTCAGCGACATGGTCGACATGGCCAGCCTCTATCTGAATATTCCACTGTGCAGCGAAGACCCGAAGCAGATGCAGCAAGTGCTGACGCTGCTCAAGGCGCAGAAGCCGTTCGTGAAAACCTACAGCTCCAAGGCCGGTTCGATTCGCGAGAATCTCGCTTCCGGTGAAATCGACATGTCGATGTTCTGGGGTGGCTCATCGATGCGTGCTCGCGAGATGAAACCGACGCTGAAATACCTCTACCCGAAAGAAGGCGTGCTGGCCTGGGTCGACAACATGGTCATCCCCACCGGCAGCAAGAATCCGGCGAATGCCAAGGCGTTTATCGCCTTCCTCAGCCAGCCGGAAAACTCGGCGATGACGCAGAATTTCCTCAAGCACCAGAGCCCGATCAAAGGCGTCGAACCGTTCCTCGACGCGGCGCTCAAGGATGCGCCGGAACTGCACATTCCCGAGGGCACCAACGTGGTGTTCAGCAAGACTTGCGGCGAGGGTGCGATCCGCCTCGCCGACCGTCTCTGGACCAACCTGATGCGTTGATCTTTACCGCCCCGTCGCACTGGCGGGGCGTTTTTCCAGCCGTCTGAAAGGCCGCTTGCAATGAACTCTAATAACATCAGCGAACTGGTCCTGTTACAGGCTCATGAGCTCGCCGAACGCATCCGTCTGCGTCAGGTGTCCTGCCGGGAAGTGATGCAGACTTACCTTGCCCATATCGAACGTTTCAATCCGTTGGTGAATGCGCTGATCAGCCTGCAATCACCGGAACATCTGCTGGCTCAGGCCGATGAACGCGATGCCGAACTGGCGCGTGGCCAATACCGTGGCTGGATGCATGGTCTGCCCCATGCAATCAAGGATCTGTCGCTGACCCAAGGCATTCGCACCACGCTGGGTTCGCCGCTGTACAAGGACTTTGTGCCTGAGCGCGACGGCATCATGGTCGAACGGATCAAGGCAGCCGGCGCGATCATTATCGGCAAGACCAACACCCCGGAATTCGGTCTCGGTTCGCAAAGCTATAACCCGTTGTTTGGCGCCACCGCTTGCGCGTATGACCCGAGCAAAACGGCAGGCGGCAGCAGTGGCGGCGCGGCGGCGGCACTGGCGATGCATCTGGTGCCGGTGGCGGATGGCAGCGACATGATGGGCTCGCTGCGCAATCCGGCGGCGTTCAACAATATCTTTGGTTTTCGCCCGTCACAGGGGCGTGTGCCGTTTGATGACAGTGCTGATCTGTTTTTTGATCAGCTCGGTTATGAGGGGCCGATGGCGCGCTGCGTGAGGGATGCGGCGTTGCTGTTGTCGGTACAGGCCGGCGGCGATGCGCGGGCGCCGTTGTCCATCGCTGAATCCGGTGAGGCGTTTGCGGCGCCGTTGGGGCGTGATTGCAAAGGCACGCGATTGGGTTGGCTGGGTAACTTCGGTGGTTATCTGCCGATGGAGCAAGGCGTGCTCTCGCTGTGCGAGAAGACCTTTGCTGATTTTGAGAGCCTTGGCTGCCACGTTGAGTCGGTTGAGCCGGATTTCGCGCCTGAGCGGCTGTGGAGCAGTTGGCGGACGTTGCGGCACTGGCTGGTCGCGGGGTCTTTGGGCGCGACGTATGCAGACCCACAGAAACGCGCGTTGTTGAAACCGGAGGCAATCTGGGAAGTGGAAAACGGCTTGAAGCTATCGGCCAGTGAAGTGTTTGCCGCCTCGGTGGTGCGCAGCGATTGGTATCGGGCGATTTCTCGTCTGTTCGAAAAGTACGATTACCTGCTGCTGCCCAGCGCCCAAGTGTTCCCGTTCGATAAAACCCAGCCGTGGCCGACATCGATTGAGGGCGTTGCGATGGACACGTATCACCGCTGGATGGAGGTGGTCATCCCCGGCACGCTATCGGGTTGCCCGGTCGCCAACGTCCAGGCGGGGTTCAATGCGCAGGGTTTACCGATGGGGCTGCAAATCATCGGCAAGCACCAGGCTGACTTCGCTGTCCTGCAATTGGCGCACGCTTATGAACAGGCCAGTCGCTGGTTCCAACGCTGCCCTTCGCCGCTGTTGAGGCAGTGATTTTGATAAACGGTTGAAAGCGTAGAAAAAATTTTAAATTTACGCTTGACGCTTTTCCATTTCAGGGGAATAATGCGCGCCACTTGGCTACATAGCTCAGTTGGTTAGAGCATAGCATTCATAATGCTGGGGTCCGGGGTTCAAGTCCCTGTGTAGCCACCAAGTACTAAAAACGGCTTACCGAAAGGTAGGCCGTTTTTTTATGCCTCGAGAAAAGTGCGATTTCGTGAGGGGGGATTTTTCCCCTCATCTGGTTTTCAGCCTGTCAGCGCCGCCAACCCTTTCGCCCAGATCTGTCGAGTGCGCTGCCCCACCATCGCCCGCCAATCCGGATCAGCTGGATAGAACTGCTCGAGCAGATTCAGTTTGATTTCACGTCCTACAGCATCCAGCGGATCGCCATGCAAATGCAGCCAATGGTCATCACGCAAATGCCGATGTACAGCCGGCCCCGGATACGTCCCGCACTCGATCACGAACGGCATCAACTGCACGTCCGGTAAAGCATTGAGCAACGCTTGCGAGGTGTATCCGGTAGCCGTCGCTGCCACTCCGGTTTCGCTCAACGTGTCGGCGCCGGTGTGCAGGGTGTAAAGCCATGGACCATAAATCGCCTGGGCCTGCGCGAGTGCCGGGTACGGCGCCTGGGTGATGGTCAGCAACATCGGATGACCGTATTCGCCAGCGCCGGTGTGCAGGTCGAAACACATCACGGTTTCAGCGCCAGCCAGATGCGCATCGACGATTTGATGCAACGTGCGATTCGACCAGCTCGGCGCTCGGCCGCCGTAGAACAGGCCATGGGGATGGCTGTGCTGACCGCCCTCGACAATCGACATTACCGCCGGCCAGCCGTGTTCGTTGATTTGCGCATCGAGCAAGGCATCGGCGCGTTGCCGCTCAGGGCCGTGCAAATCGGTGCAGGCGTAGATTTCATGCAGTGCGGCGTAAGCGCGGTTGTCCGGCAGCGGTCCTGTGAAATCCAGATGATTGCGGTTGAGGTCAATGTTGTCTTCGTTGACCCGGCGCAGCCATGCGGTGCCCCATGGGTTGATCAGGTGCACCATCACCACCGCGACATCCTTGGGCAGCGAGCCCGGTACGAATGCCTTCAGCCAATCGATCTGACAATCCGAGCCGTAATAGCCCTCGACGCCGTGCGTACCGCTGAGCGTTACCAGCCGGCGTATGGCCTGCGGATTGCCGAGCACGGCGACGTCGGTGCTCAGCGGTTCGCCAAAAGGGCCGCAACGTGGATGCGCGTAACAGGTGAGCGTGGCGCCGGCGGCATTGGCGGCGGTGATGAACTGTTCGCGTTGATCGCGGTAGCTGGATTCGGTGGGGAACTCGCTGTGCATATTGGTCTCTTGTTGATCTTGTATTTGTGGGAGCGAGCCTGCTCGCGAAAGCGGTTGTACATTCAACATTTCTGCCGACTGACACTGCGCATTCGCGAGCAAGCTCGCTCCCACAGGTGCTCAGTGCAACTCAACGGATTTGCGGTTGACCCTAGCGAACATCCGCCCCGAAAAGAAAGACAAAAATGCCCACCGGTTTGCGTCGCGACCGAGCGGTCGATAAAGTCCCTGAGACTTTTATCCCACGGACGGAGAGCCCGCGTGTTTTCAGCCTTGCCCTTGAGCCGCTTTCGCCTGCCTGCCCTGACGCTGATCATCAGCGCCCTGACCCTCACCGCGTGCAACGCCCCGCCCACCTCGACTTTGCCGCTGGCCCCGGAAGCCGCGTCCGGTTTCCGCACCGATCTGCAAACCCGTCACGCCAGCAAGCACATGGCAGCGGCTGCCAACCCTCTGGCTGCTGAAGCCGGGCGCGAGATGCTGCGTCAGGGCGGTTCGGCGATTGATGCGGCGATTGCGATGCAAGCGGTGCTGACCCTGGTTGAACCACAGTCATCCGGGATCGGCGGCGGCGCGATGATCGTGTTGTGGGACGGTAAACAGGTGCGCACTTATGACGGCCGCGAAACCGCACCGGCTGGCGCCACCGAGAAGCTATTCCTGCGCGCCGATGGCCAACCGATGTCGTTCCCGCAGGCGCAGATCGGTGGTCGTTCGGTGGGTACGCCGGGCGTATTGCGCGCACTGGAGATGGCCCATAAACAGCACGGTCGCCTGCCCTGGGCGAAGCTGTTTGAACCGGCGATCAAACTGTCCGAGCAAGGCTTTGCGATCTCCCCGCGCTTGCACTCGCTGCTGGAATCGGACCCGGTGATCCGCAAGTCGCCTGATATGGCCAAGTATTTCCTCAACGCCGATGGCAGCGTCAAAGCCGTCGGCACACGCCTGCAAAACCCGGCGCTGGCAGCAGTGCTCAAACGCATCGCCAATGAAGGCGCGGATGCCTTGTACAAAGGTCCGATCGCCGAAGAAATCGTCGCCAAGGTGCAGGGCCACACGAACGCCGGCAGCCTGACGCTTAATGATCTGCAGCGCTATCAGGCCAAGGAGCGTGCGCCGCTGTGCACTGATTACAAGCGCTGGCAGGTTTGCGGCATGCCGCCACCGTCGTCGGGCGGGATCGCCGTGGCACAGATTCTCGGCACATTACAGGCGCTGGAAACCCGCGATCCACGCCTTTCCCTGACGCCGCTGAAACCAGTTAAAACCGACAAACCGGCCGGCATTGAACCGGATCCGCAAGCCGTGCATCTGATCGCCGAAGCCGAACGTCTGGCCTACGCCGATCGCGCGCAATACGTCGCCGACACCGACTTTGTGCCAGTGCCGGTCAAAGGCCTGGTCGATCCGGGTTATCTCGCCAGCCGCGCCGGCCTGATCGGCGAACGCAGCATGGGCAGCGCCAAACCGGGCACACCGCCGGGCGTACAAGTGGCCTACGCCCCGGACCGCTCGCCGCTGCGCATCTCTACCTCGCAAGTGGTCGCGGTGGATGACCTTGGCGGTGCCGTGTCGATGACCACCACCATCGAAGCCGCGTTCGGCTCGCACCTGATGGTTCAGGGCTTTCTGCTGAACAACCAGATGACCGACTTCTCGTTCATCCCCGAAGAGAACGGCCAGAAAGTCGCCAACCGCGTCGAACCCGGCAAACGTCCACGCTCGTCGATGGCGCCAACGCTGATCTTCGATCGCGCCAGCGGGGAATTCGTCGCTACGGTCGGCTCGCCCGGAGGTTCGCAAATCATCGAATACGTGGCGAAAACCACCGTCGGCCTGCTCGACTGGCACCTCGACCCGCAAAGCGCCATCAGCCTGCCCAACTTCGGCAGCCGCAACGGTCCGACCGAACTGGAACAAGGACAATTCAGCCCGGCGCTGATTCAGGCGCTGAAAGCCAAAGGGCATGCGGTGAATGAAATCGACATGACCAGCGGCACCCAGGCCATCGTGCGAGTCAAGGATGCACAGGGGAAAGCGTCGTTGGAGGGGGGCGCGGATCCACGGCGTGAAGGCGAAGCGTTGGGGGATTGAGGGTAGTACGCAAACAAAAAAGGCTTACCGCGAGGTAGGCCTTTTTTCATGCAGCGGATTTAACCCGGAAGATCACCCGATATCAGCGATTAGCCACCAGATGCGCACCGAACAGCAGATAGCATCCACCCGCGAACCGATCCAGCCACTGCCGCGAACGCTCATACACACCGGCAATCCGCCGACTGGCGAAGAACAGCGCCACGCAGCAATACCAACTGAACGACAGCGTTGCCATGGTCATCACCGCTAGCGCCAGTAACAGTGGCGGGATGTGAGCCGGCATGGCGGTGGCGAAGATGGTCGCGACAAACAATGCCGACTTGGGGTTGGTCATGTTGCCCAGAAATCCCCGCCCGTATGCGCCGAGCAATGTCTGCTCCGAGGTATCGAGCGTGCTCGGGACGATCGGCGCCTTGCGCTTGAACTGCTTGAGCCCGAGATAGATCAGGTAGCAGCCGCCGGCAATCTTGAAACTCAGGTACAGCGTCGGCGCGGCACTGAACAGCGACTGAATGCCCAAGCCACCCGCTAGCCCCCACAACACGGTCCCGCTGGCCACGCCAAGCGCCGCGACCACGCCGTGGCGGCGGGAACGGCTGACCGCGAGTTGCGCGATGTTGAAGAAGTTCGGGCCGGGCGTGACCACGGCCACGGTCCACAACAGGGCCAACGACAGCAACGGCGCTAGATAACTCGAAAGGGAAAAATCCATGGGGGTATGCGCCTGATTGGGTTCGACGATGCCCTCTACCTTGCAACATCCCGCAATGTTTTGCCATCAGCGGCTATTCAGACCGCTAGCGTCTTGCCATCCACCGCATCGCCAATTTTCAGGAAATGCCCGCCCGCCACGTGGTGCAAGGTACGCAAGCCGTCATGCCCTTCGAAATGCCAGCGCCCGTCGCTGAACACGCGTTCATCGGCATGGGCAGCGATGACTTCGGCTAGGAACAGGTCGTATTGTTCATGGTTGCGCGGCTCTGGCAGCAAACGGCATTCCAGCCAAGCGACGCAGCCGTCGAGCAGCGGCGCTTCGACTTGTTCGCCGGCAAACGTCTGCAGGCCGTACGCCTGAAACTTGTCTTGCCCTTGGGTTTGGCTGATGTCCAGGCCCGACGTATTGCCGACGGTTTGCACGATGTCGGCCTGATTGACGCACGGGACGTTGAGCACGAAGGTGCCGGACGCTTCGAGCAACTGGCGGGTCCAGGTGGATTTATCGAGGACGACGGCGACTTTCGGTGGCTCGAAATCCAGCGGCATCGCCCAGGCGGCGGCCATGATGTTGCGCTGGCCATCGTGGGCGGCGCTGACCAGTACGGTCGGCCCGTGGTTGAGCAAACGGTAGGCTTTGTTCAGGGGCACCGGGCGGCGGTGGGAATCGCTCATGGGAATCTGCTCCGGGGAAAAGGAGCCGATTGTAGCGCCAGCATCGAAATACAGGCAGGTGAAAACTCTGTAGGAGCTGCGGCACGCTGCGATCTTTTGATCTTGATGTTGATCCTCGGAATCAAGATCAAAAGATCGCAGCCTCGTTTCACTCGACAGCTCCTACAGGGGTTGTGTGCAGGTCAGTGGGAGAGTTGGTTGGCGAACTGGCCTACCGCATTCACGACTTTCTGCGCACCGTCCTGAATCTCGACAATCACCGTGCCCGCCTCGGCCGCCAGCGCCAGGCCTTGTTCAGCCTGAAGCTTGCCATCGGTCATCAGCGCCACGGCGTTGCGCGCCATTTCCTGGTTCTGTCGCACCACGGTGACGATCTCTTCGGTCGCCTGACTGGTGCGCGAAGCCAGTTGTCGCACCTCGTCGGCCACCACCGCAAAACCACGGCCCTGCTCACCGGCGCGCGCCGCCTCAATGGCAGCGTTAAGCGCCAGCAGGTTGGTCTGTTCGGCAATGCCGCTGATGGTTTTGACGATGGTGCCGATCACCTGCGACTGCTCGTTCAGTGCCTCGATGCCCTCACCGGCAGCCTGCATGTGCCGCGACAGATCACGCATTACGTTGACCGCTTCAGTCACTACCGTGGTACCGCGCTGGGCGGTGCTGTCGGTTTGCTGCGAGGTGCTGTAGGCAATGCTCGCCGCGTCGGCGACGGCTTGCTCGCGGTTGACCTGATCGGTGATCACGGTGGCGAACTTCACCACTTTGTACAGTTTGTTGTTGGCATCGACCACAGGGTTGTAGGACGCCTCCAGCCACACCGTACGACCATGGCTGTCGACACGCTTGAAGCGATCAGCGACGAATTCGCCGTTGTTCAAACGGCGCCAGAAGTTCTGGTACTCGGCGCTGTTGTATTCCTCCGGGGTGCAGAACAGGCGGTGATGTTTGCCCTTGATCTGTGCCAGGCTGTAACCCATGCCGCTGAGGAAGCGATCGTTGGCGTTGAGCACATTACCGTTGAGGTCGAACTCGATCACCGCAGTCGAACGCACCAGCGCACCGATCAGGTTTTCGTGTTCACGGGAGGCTTCAATGGTGCGGGTCAGGTCGCTGGCGAACAGCGAAATATGCTTGATCCGCCCGTCCGAAGAACGCACCGGTTGCACGATCGAACGCAGCCACGCCTCTTCACCATTGCCACGCAACAGGCGCACGGCACCGGCGAAATGCTCGCCACGGGTCATGGCGTTTTTGAAGCGCTGGTGGAATTCATCAGTCTTCACATGCGCCGGGACGATGTCTTCAATCGCCCGACCGATCAGGTCCTGGCTCTTGTAGAGCATCTCGGTGAGGAAGTTCTGATTGACCGACTGAATGCGCCCGTCGGGCTCAAGGTTCAGCACCAGCATCTCGCTTTCCAGGCTTTCCTTCACCTGCACGAGGCTGGAGAGTTCTTCACGAAGAGCGGCCAGCTCTTGCTTCAAGCGTTTGTTGAACATGGGGAGTACCGATGGGCAGGTTGGAAAGCGGGATGCAGCCTAACCATCGGCCTTGAAAATCTTTTCTGAAGAGCGTTCGCGACCCGTCGGTCAAAAATAGTTCCAGGCTACCGGGTCAGGCAGTTCCGGCCACTTGGCAGGGTCCAGTGCGCGGCATCCGCGCGCCGAAATACGCCGCTGTCAGGAGGCCCACCACACCCATCACCGCGCAGAACATCACGCAGATCCATGGGCTCCATGGCATCAGACCAATCAGCAGCAGCGGTGTGATACTGGCCCATGCGGCGTAGGCAATGTTGTAGGTGAAGGAAATGCCTGACACGCGAATACGCGCCGGAAACAACCCGACCATCACCGACGGCACTGCGCCGACCACACCGCACGCGAGACCGGCCAAGGCGTAGGCGACGCCGACCCAATCACCATCGCTGATCAAACAACCGTAAAGCACGCCGACGCCCAATGGCAGCAACAAGCTGTAGAGCATGACCGTGCGCCACGCGCCAATGCGATCGACCAGCAACCCGGCGATCACGCAGCCGATGTTGAGGAAGACAATGCCCAATGCACTGAGGGCAAAGGTGTGGCTGGCGCTCATGCCGAAAGTTTTCTGCATCATGGTCGGGGTGATCACTACGAACACCACGACCGCCGAGGTCAGCACGCAGGTCAGCAGCATCGCTGGCAGCATCGCCAGGCGGTGTTCGCGCAGCACCGTGCGCAGTGGCAGTTCGACCCGCGCTTCACGCTGCGCTTCCATGGCCATGAACACCGGGGTTTCGCTCAGCCAGCGGCGCAGGTACACGCCAATCACGCCGAACACGCCACCAAGCAGGAACGGGTAACGCCAGGCGTAATCAAGGATTTCCGCCGGGGTGAAAACTTGCGCCAGAAACGTCGCGGTCAACGCGCCGATCAGGTAACCGAAGGTCAGCCCGGCCTGCAAAAAACCCAAGGCATAACCGCGATGGCCGGTCGGTGCGTGCTCGGCGACGAACACCCAAGCGCTCGGCACCTCACCGCCCACCGCTGCTCCTTGCAGGATGCGCAGCGCCAGTAACAGCAGCGGCGCGAAGTAACCGATCTGGGCATAGGTCGGCATGATCCCGATCAGCAGGCACGGCAGCGCCATCATCAGGATGCTCAGGCTGAAGACTTTCTTGCGCCCGAGTTTGTCGGCGAAATGCGCCATCAGAATTCCGCCCAAGGGCCGCGCCAGATAACCGGTGACAAAAATCCCGAAGCTTTGCAGCAAGCGCAGCCACTCGGGCATTTCTGGTGGGAAGAACAACTGGCTGAGGGTCAGGGCGAAGAATACGAAGATGATGAAATCGTAGATTTCCAGCGCCCCGCCGAGGGCCGCAAGGCCGAGGGTCTTGTAGTCGGAACGGCTGAACGGCGCGGGTTTGGCCGGGGATTGGGCAGTCATGGCAAAGAACTCTGAATCAGGCAAAAAACCAAGGCGCCCATGGTCTACGCAAATGGGCTGGTGGACAACCCGTTAGACCATAGTCCCGGTTTTGCAAAAGCTGCTCACAAAGCATCGGCAGTTGAATTACTGTTAATGCCTGTCCAGCGGGACCACGCCAACCCCCGCCAACCGCAGTGAACCTCATGTGGGAGCGAGCCTGCTCGCGAAAGCGTCAGTTCAGGCGACCTCAATGTTGAATGTGCCGACCTCTTCGCGAGCAGGCTCGCTCCCACAGGGGATCTCCGCGCTGTCGAGATGGGCGCCTGCTCCCGCGGACCACAATAACCATAAAAATCCGAGGTACTCCCTGTGGCCGTTGATATCGAAGATAGCCGCTCCGCACGCTTTGCCCTGCGCTGTTCAAGTTTCGCCGAACGCTGGTTTCCCGATTCCTGGGTATTCGCCGCACTGGCCGTGATCATCGTCGCCCTGGCCACACTGGCCATGGGCGCCAAACCCACCGATGCGGCGATGGCGTTCGGTGACGGATTCTGGAGTCTGATCCCGTTCACCATGCAAATGGCCTTCGTGGTGATCGGCGGCTACGTGGTCGCTAGCTCGCCGCCCGCCGTGAAACTGATTGATCGCCTGGCTCGCATCCCGAAAAACGGCCGATCCGCCGTGGCCTGGGTGGCATTGATCTCGATGGTCGCCTCGTTGCTCAACTGGGGTCTGTCGCTGGTATTCGGCGGTTTGCTGGTGCGCGCCCTCGCCCGCCGCACCGATCTGAAAATGGATTACCGCGCCGCCGGTGCCGCGGCGTATCTGGGGCTTGGCGCGGTGTGGGCGCTGGGTCTGTCGTCGTCGGCGGCGCAGTTGCAGGCCAACCCGGCCAGTCTGCCGCCGTCGATCCTGTCGATCACCGGGGTGATTCCGTTCACCGAAACGATTTTCCTCTGGCAGTCCGGGGTGATGCTGCTGGCGCTGATCGTGATCTCGATCATCATCGCCTACGCCACCGCACCCGGGCCGAACTCGGCGCGCGACGCCGAGGCCTGCGGCATCGACCCGGCCTTCAACCTGCCACCGCTGCAACCGCGTACGCGGCCCGGTGAATGGCTGGAACACAGTCCGCTGCTGATCATCGTGCTGGTGTTGCTGGCGGCGGGATGGCTGCTCCATGAGTTTTCGACCAAACCGGCGATCACCGCGATTTCCGGGCTGAACACCTATAACTTCCTGTTCATCATGCTCGGCGCCTTGCTGCACTGGCGGCCGCGCAGTTTCCTCGATGCCGTCGCGCGTGCGGTGCCGACCACCACCGGCGTGTTGATCCAGTTCCCGCTGTACGGCTCGATTGCCGCACTGATGACCACGGTCAAAGGCGTAGATGCGCAAACCCTGGCGCATCACATCTCGACCTTCTTCGTCAGCATCGCCTCCCACGACACCTATGCGCTGCTGATGGGCGTGTACTCGGCGATACTGGGTTTCTTCATTCCGTCGGGCGGCGGCAAGTGGATTATCGAAGCGCCGTACGTGATGCAGGTCGCCAATGATCTGCAGTATCACCTCGGCTGGGCGGTGCAGATTTATAACGCTGCAGAAGCGCTGCCGAACCTGATCAACCCGTTCTACATGCTGCCACTGCTCGGCGTACTGGGACTGAAAGCGCGGGATCTGATCGGTTTCTCGTTCGTGCAGTTGCTGGTGCACACGCCATTGGTGCTGCTCTTGCTATGGGCGCTGGGGACGACCTTGGCATATACGCCGCCAGTCATGCCGTAATCCCAAGCGGGGCGCAGTCATGCTGGCCGCGCCTCGCACCTTCTCCTGAAACAGCCCTATAACGGGCTTTCTGTCGCAAATAATGGCTCAGAGCCATCATCCTGCTTTACCGCATCGTACCCTCAGTAATATTCTGCGCGCCCATAAATGTTTCATTTTTTACCAAGCGCAAAGGGAGTTCGTTGCAATGATCGTAGGGATTGACCTGGGAACCACCAACAGCCTGGTCGCCGTCTGGCGTGGTGATGCCACCGAGTTGGTGCCCAATGCCCTGGGTCAGTTCCTGACACCGAGCGTTGTCGGGCTGGATGATCAAGGCCGGATTCTGGTCGGTCAGGCGGCGCGCGAGCGTCTGCACACACATCCGCGTCTGACCGCATCGCTGTTCAAGCGCCACATGGGCAGCGCCACGGAAGTTTATCTGGCCGACAAAGCGTTTCGCCCGGAAGAACTCTCCGCCTTGGTGCTCAAGAGCCTGAAAGAAGACGTCGAGCGTGCTTTTGGCGAAACCGTCACCGAAGCCGTGATCAGCGTCCCGGCCTACTTCAGTGATGCCCAGCGCAAGGCCACGCGGATCGCCGGCGAACTGGCCGGGCTGAAGGTCGAGAAGCTGATCAACGAACCGACCGCTGCCGCCCTCGCCTATGGACTGCACCAACGGGACAAGGAAACTTCGTTCCTGGTTTTCGACCTCGGTGGCGGCACGTTCGACGTGTCGATTCTGGAGCTGTTCGAGGGGGTCATGGAGGTGCGCGCCAGCGCCGGTGACAACTTCCTCGGCGGTGAAGACTTCGACACCGTACTGCTTGAGCACTTCATCAGCCAGCACCGCTCGGCCGCAGACTTCCCTGAGCGCAGCAGCGTCATCCAGCCCCTGCGTCGCGAGGCCGAGCGTGTGCGCAAGGCGCTGGGCCAGGACGACAGCGCCGAATTCCGCTTGCAGCTCGGTGAGCGCCAGTGGACGCAAATCATCACCCAACAACAGTTGGCAACGCTGTACATGCCGCTGCTCGAGCGCCTGCGCGCGCCGATTGAGCGGGCGCTGCGCGATGCGCGCATCCGTGTCAGCGACCTCGACGAGATTCTGTTGGTCGGCGGCACCACGCGCATGCCGCTGGTACGCAAACTCGCCGCCGGGCTGTTCGGCCGCTTCCCGTCGATCACCCTCGACCCGGATCAGGTCGTGGCACAAGGCGCAGCCATTCAAGCGGCACTCAAAGCCCGCGCCGCAGCGCTGGAAGAAGTGGTGCTGACCGATGTCTGCTCCTACACCCTGGGCATCGAGACCTCCACTCAGGTCGGCCGCAACTATGAGAGCGGCCATTACCTGCCGATCATCGAGCGCAACAGCATCGTCCCGGTCAGTCGGGTGAAAACCGTGTACACCCTGCACGACAATCAGGAACAGGTGGTCGTGCGGATCTTTCAGGGCGAAAGCCGCCTGGTCAAAGACAACGTCGCCCTCGGCGAACTGGACATCAAGGTGCCGAAACGCAAGGCCGGCGAAGTTGCCCTCGACGTGCGGTTCACCTACGACAACAACGGCCTGCTGGAAGCCCAGGTGAAAATCCCCCTGACCGGGCAGCAGCATTCGCTGGTCATCGAGAACAACCCGGGCGTGCTCTCACCCGAGGAGATCCAGCAACGCCTGGCGAACCTCGCGCAACTGAAGATTCACCCGCGCGAGCAACAGGTCAACACGCTGTTGAGTGCGCGTCTGGAGCGCCTCTATCAGGAAAGCCTGGGCGATCTGCGTGATCTGATGGGCGATTGGGCCAAGCAATTCCAGATCGCGCTCGACTCTCAGGATGAGCGGCAGATCCGTGAAGTGCGCACCGACTTGAGCCGGCGCCTGAGCGAACTTGATCGCACCCCGTGGCAATAAGGAGCCTGGCCATGGATTGCTGGTCGGTGCTGCACCTGCACGATGACGCTGAAGCCCGCGACATCAAACGCGCCTATGCGCGCCTGCTGAAAACCTTCCGCCCCGATGAGGATGCCGAAGGTTTCCAGCGCTTGCGCGAAGCCTATGAACAGGCGCTGGCGATTGCCCGGTGGCGCCTTGAAAACGCTGAGCCTGCGGACGAAGAAGACGTCGCCGTGGCCACTGCTTCCAGCGCCTTTGCCGCACTGGCATTGGATGCCGCACTGGCAAAAAACCCGTCGCGGGATGTTGCAACGTTTGAGTTCCCGCCACTCAGTCCGGCCGCCCCGCAAGCGTTTACACCGCCCGAGAAGGACGATATTCGACGTGTCGAGCCAATGGCGGCGGACACTTTTGTGGACGCCCAAGCCATTGAAACGCAGGCCGCCCTGCCGCTGCTCGAAGATCTAACGCCCGACAACCTCGACGAGCGCTGGGATCAGGCGCAACAGCAAAGCTGCGCCAAGGCCTTCGAAAGGTTGTTGCTGCAGCTGTGCTTTGAACATCCCCACCTGCGCGGCCCGGAGCTGAATTGGGCCGTCGAGCAACTCGGATGGTTGGGACCGTGGCAAGAAGTCCTGATGAATGATCATCAGCGCGACCGACTCGCCGAAAGCCTGATGGCCGATTACCGAAACGCCTTGCAGACGCTGCTCGAAAGCCAGAGCGAACGCGAATTTCTCAACGTGCTCAAACGCTACAGCGCTCAACCGTGGCTGCAGGTTTTCGATCGCCGCGAACAATGGCAGCAAACCCTGCTGCACTTGCTCAATGACACTGAGTGGAGCGTGCCGCTGTTTGATCGCATCGGCCAACTGTTCGGCTGGGATCACAACAAAGGCCTGCACCCGCAGCCGGACTGGCTCTGGGACGCCTTGATCGAACGCTGCGATCAGGAAAGCTTTTATGACAATCTGCGCGCCAAGGCTGAAAGCGACCGGACATGGGCGGCCGATGTTCAGGCGGCGCATCTGTTGATCAATCCGCTCAAGCCCCTGCAGCAGAAGAAGATCATCGACGGCTTTGGCCAGAATGAATGGCAGGCCTGCCATGACTTGTCGGAAAAACTCACGTGGCGTTTCCCCGAACTGCTCGCACGTTTGCCTTACGCAGATGTTTTTTACTGGCGGCGGTTCTTTCCACGACCGATCGCCGCCGAAACCTGGGTACGCGTGTGGGCGGCCATTGCCTTGGCTCTGTGCCTTTTCTATCTGGGCCTTGAGAAAAGAGATAGCGCCAATCTGATCTTCATTCCGATGATCTTTGCCTGCGTACCGGTCTGGTTTTTCCGCTTCGCCCTGAGTTGGTGGGTGGTGCTCACGTCCTATGTCATCGTGCCGGACCTGTGGCTCACCGAATGGCTGATTCCGCGCAAATGGAACCCTGACACGCGCTGGCTGGTGATACGCCACGGGGTTCCGCAGGTGGTCATGGTTTTGCTGTTTTCGCTGATGCTTGGGCCGCTAGGGGCGCTCACTTATGTCGGCACGCTCCTGATCGGGCTTGTGCATAAACGCCGAATCGGATCGCTCGATCCGGAGCTGAGCAGCCGTCGCCCCTGGCTGACAGCGCTGCATTGGGCGCACTTCAGCCCTCTGCAATTGCTCTTTCTGGTCGTCATGACGGCGATCACGGCGGCCAGCAGACTCGGTTTTTCGCTCAGCCAACTCATGCCCGGCTAGGCAAGCAGCGCCATTGCTGCTTGTCATCCATCCGTCACATTCACTTGCTAGCGTCCGCCCGAAACATACTGAAACAATTAAGCAAAAACGGGCTGAACGATGAAAGACGACACAGACGGCACTGACGCACCTGAATCCAATCACCCCACCGACACCAGTCGCCGCCGCTTCCTAGGCGGCGTCGCGGTGCTGGGTGTCGGTGCAACACTGGCCGGGTGTGGCAGCGCCAGCGATCAACCGGGCAAATCGGCCGAGCACCCGCTGACGCCCGCCGAGCTGGACAAGGCTCTGCGCGACCAAGTGAAAACCGTGGTGGTGATCTATGCCGAGAACCGCAGCTTCAACAACCTGTTCGGTGATTTCCCCGGTGTTGAAAAACCGCTGTCAGCGCTCAAGCCCGCCGACTATCAACAACGTGACCGCGACGGCTCGCTGTTGCAAACCTTGCCGCCCGTCTGGGGCGGCGTGCTGCAAATCGGCCCGCAAACCCTCGATGGCGTGACTTACCCCAACGCCATGCAGTTTCAGGAAAACCTGCCCAACGCGCCCTTCGCTCTCAAAGGCCCGAACGCTGAAGATTTACCGTTCGGTCTGGTGACCCGCGACTTGTGGCACGTGTTCTATCAGAACCAGATGCAGATCAACGGCGGCAAGAATGACGGCTTCGTCGCCTGGGCCGACTCCGGCGGTTTGACCATGGGCCACTACGCGCAGAGCCGTTATTCCCTGCGCCTGTGGGACGTCGCTCAGGAGTTCGTGCTGTGTGACAACTTCTTTCAGGGCGCCTTCGGTGGCTCATTCCTCAACCATCAGTACCTGATCAGCGCCACCGCGCCGTTCTATCCGGACGCGGCCAACTCCGTCGCCAAATCACAGATCGCCGCGCTGCAAAGCGATGATCCGGCCGATCCGCGTCTCCAGCCGCTGGCCGCATCGCCGGCCAGCGCCATGACCGGCCCGCCGCAGTTCGGCCCGAGTGCGCTGACCCCGGATGGCTATGGCGTCAACACCCTCGCCCCGCCCTACTGGCCAACATGGATTCGCGACCCTGAGCGTCCGGCGTACTCCAAAGCGGATCTGCCGAACGTCATGGTGCCGCAGACCCACGAACACATCGGCGACAAGCTGTCGAAAAAGAACATCGATTGGGCCTGGTACGCCGGCGCATGGCAGGCGACGCTGGATCAGTACAAGGATTCCGGCGGCATTCCGAAGATTCCGAATTTTCAGTATCACCACCAGCCGTTCAACTACTTCAAGCAGCAAGGGCCGGAAAACCCCGACGAGCGCAACAAACGCCTGCGCGATGCCGGTCTGGGCGATGAGTCGAGCAGCAACAAATTCTTCGCCGATGCCGAAGCGGGCAAGTTACCGCCAGTGAGTTTCTACAAACCCCAAGGCAACCTGAACATGCACGCCGGTTATGCCGACGTGGCTTCCGGGGATCGGCACATCGTGCGCGCGTTGAAAGTGCTGCGTGAAAGTCCGCAATGGCAAAACATGGTGGTGATCGTCACGGTCGACGAGAACGGCGGCTGGTGGGATCACGTCGCACCGCCCAAGGGTGACCGCTGGGGCCCGGGGTCACGCGTGCCAGCGTTGGTGGTGTCGCCGTTTGCGCGCAAAGGCACGGTGGATCACACGATCTACGACACAGCGTCGATCCTGCGGCTGATCACCCGTGTCTTCCAGTTGGAGACCCTCGACGGCCTCAAACAAAGGGACGAGGCGATGATTGCCCGGGGCCAGAAACCCATGGGCGATCTGACCAACGCCCTGCATTTTAAGGCCTGAAAACCAGCCTTGCGAGTTTGCACAAAAAACCGCCCATGACGGCTTCTCTGGAAAACGCGACTGATCCACTATGAGCCGCCCCCGATACGCGGGGAACCCACGCTGAAAAGGATCTGAGCATGTTCAAACTCGCAGGACTCTCACTCGCCGCACTCACACTGAGCGCGGCCGCCCACGCCGACGTCGATCTGAAACTGGGTAGCACCGAACGCGTTACCCGCCTCTTTGCTTATCCCAACAACTGCAGCGTGATCTGTTTCCGCAACTGGACGCTGGAACAGACCGTCGCCCATTACCTCAGCCAGAGTGTGCAACGCGATGGGTATGCCGATGCCAAGGTGTTGGTAAAAACCGACAACGGCCAGCTCTACGCCGAAATCACCGGCGTGCCGAAGGATTACGACAAACCGCTGTCGGCGCTGCTGGATGCGGGGGATCTGGCCTACACCGGCGCCAGCAAACTCAACGCCGACGGCAAATGGGCCTACAGCTGGTATCTGTTCTTGCCGTTGGGTATGGCGTTGGAAAACCGCAAAAGCGTCGAGTTGCTGCACTTCCCGCCGGATTACTCGCTGACCCAGGCGCAGGATTATCTGCGTTCGAACACCACCGATCGCTGGGCCACGCTGCTGACGGACAACGGCATTCCTGCCGAGCAGACGCCGGCTTATCAAACCATCATCGACATTGCCCCGATTGCTGCGCCGTCCAATGCCGGCAGCGACCTGGAAGGCGTGTATGACTATTTCAAGGACTACCAGACCACGCTGGTCAAACAGTTCAGCCAGACCGCCAGCGGCACGACATTGCCGATGGTCGCGTTCGGCGCACCGGTGCGTAACTGGATCAAGCAGCAATACGGGCCAACCGTGAATGTATTGGGACTGGCGACCATCAGCCCGAGCGAAGGCGTGAAAGTGCCGGTGCTGGGCTCCAACCACCCGAGTTATATCTGGTACGCCGCCGACCCGAAGAGCTACACCGGCGACGATGCGCAAGCCAAGGCCGATGCTGCGGGCCTGAAAGTCATGGGTCAGGATTTGAGCGCCGCCTGCTGGCAGGCCGGCATGGGCAGCAAACCGGGCAGCGATGCGCAAACGACGCTCAACAGTTGCACGCAGACGTGGCAGTTCACGCAGAAAGTCAAAACCTGCGAGCTGTTCTACACCTCGATCCGCAATCTGACCCCGGAACAGGCCACGGCCAAGTGCGCGACCACCCCGATCAAGACTCAACTGAAGCAATTGCAGGCACCGCTGCCGGCCACCGCCGTTCCCGCCCCGCACCTGTAATCGCTTGAGGCATTCCCGTGTCAGCCAAGGCTGACGCGGGAAAGCGTCTAAATCGCCTGTCAGATCTGCCAGTAGACCGGCTATACCTAATAAGACACGATTGGATCCAACCAGCAGTATTGCAGCGCTGACAGGACGTCAACCCAAGGAAGTCGCCAAACCTTGCGACAAGGACTGATATGAATATCCACGCTATGGCGCATTCGCCGCCACGCGATACTGAAGGCATCTATCCCTTCGCCGGCCTGCCCGTGCGTCTGGGGTTTCCGGCCAGCGCCGATTTCGAAATCCTTCAAGATGGATACGGCGCCCCTACGGCGGTCGCCGCGCGGCGCGAGTTCCTGCACACCCACCGGATGTGCCGGGTGTCCGGGCAATTACTGCCGTATCGCTGCCGCCAGACCCGACAATTGCTGACGGGCATCCACATCTACGATCCGCGCTTTTGCGGATTGATCGAACACGCGTGTGACCCCAACGTGTTTCTTGATATGAGCGAGTTATGGTTGTGGGCGTTGAAAGATATCCACAGCGGCGAACGGCTGACCATGGACTACACCGCCACTGAAGACAAACTGCTGCACCAGTTTGCCTGCGGTTGCGGTTCGCCACGCTGCCGTGGGTGGATCACCGGTTACGACGAACCACCCACCCTCGAAGGTCAGCACTTTCTAAAGCGCTGGCGGCATTCAGGGTCGCGCTGAAAGCTGAGTTATACCGCGCCAACCGGACGCAAACGATACTGCGGCGGCAATTGCTCGAAACCACTGATGGTGGTGTTCAGACTTTTCCAGCGGCCGTCCTTGATGCCATAGATGCACCCGTGGATCGACAGGCTCTGCCCGCGATGCCAGGCGTTCTGGATGATGCTGGTGTGGGCGACGTTGGCTACTTGCTGGATCACGTTGAGTTCGCACATCCGATCAACCTGCTCTTCTTCGGTCGGCAGCTTGGCCAGCTCTTCGCGTTTTTCGTAGTACAGATCACGGATCGATCGCAGCCAGCCGTCGATCAGGCCGAACTGACGATCCTGCATCGACGCGCGCACACCACCACAGCCGTAGTGGCCAGTGACGAGGATGTGTTTGACCTTGAGCACGTCGACTGCGTACTGGATCACCGACAGGCAGTTGAGGTCGGTGTGCAGCACCACGTTGGCGACGTTGCGGTGCACGAACAGATCGCCCGGCAGCATGCCGACGATCTCGTTGGCCGGCACGCGTGCGTCGGAACAGCCGATCCACAGATATTCCGGCGTTTGCTGGCGCGCCAGTTTGGCGAAGAAATCCGGGTCTTCCTTGGTGATCGCGTCAGCCCAACGCTCGTTGTTATCAATCAGGTCTTGTAAGTCGTGCATGCTGTAAGGCCTCAAGAAAGATGCGCTGGTATGACAGACGACCGCCCGTCGGGGTCACGCCGTCAGCGCAAGTGATTTCATTGGAATTCTCGTGTGCCCGGTGAGTCCACCTAAGTAAGGCCCACAGTATGAGGAATTGCCATGACTGATTCACGACGCCCTTACGATGCGGTGCAACCGGAGCCCATCGATGATAACGAAGACCGCATGGGTTCGGTGCATGAGCTGGATTTCGATGAAGACGAGCCAAGCGCGAAGATTGGTGATGAGATTCCCGAACGTGAACGCGAGCAGTTGATGCCGCGTGAGCGGGTGCGTGAGGCCGGATTGACCGGCGCATCGACCGCGGACCATGAACCCACCGACGATGATCTGAGCCCGGAAACACTGATTCATGAAGATGGCGCGCGGGATGCCGAAGAGGCCGGGGAAGGCAATCAGGCCGATTGGGATCTGAGCATTGTCGATGAGGATGACATTGGCGGAGGTAATGGACTGGATGAGGCGGAACTGGCGCGGCGCGATCCGCTGGATGGTAACCGCTGATCACTTGAGCTGAAACTCGGTCCCTGTAGGAGCTGCCGAAGGCTGCGATCTTTTGATCTTGTTTCGTAAGATCAAAAGCAAAATCAAAAGATCGCAGCCTTCGGCAGCTCCTACAGGTCATCAGTCAACCAGGGTACAGGCCATGACGACGGCATCCTCACGCCCGCCCACCGCCGGATAATAATCCCGACGCCGGCCAATCTCGTTGAAGCCATACCGCTCGTACAACTTGAATGCGCCCGTATTGCTGTCACGCACTTCCAGAAAACATTCCCGCGCCGAAGCCGCGTACGCCCGCGACATCAAGTGCTCGAGCAACGTCAGCCCCAGCCCGCGCCCCTGATTCTCCGGTTTGACGGTGATATTGAGCAGATGCGCCTCATCCAGAATGATCTGCACCACCCCATGACCAACCTGCTGCTCACCTTCAAACATCAGCCAGATCTGGTACTTGCCCAGCCCGTCGAGAAAAATCCCCCGGGTCCACGGATGGCTGTAGGCGGCGTACTCGATTTTCAGCACGGTTTCCAGATCCGCCTCGGTCATCGGGCGGAACGATACAGCGTCACTCATTCGATTCTTTCCAGCGCGCCATCAGCCGACGCATGGCTTGCCACACAGCGGCTTTGCGCTGTGGCTCTTCCATTAACAATTCCAGACCGGGAATGGCCCAGGCCGAGCCCAGACCTTCGATCTGCAATTCACGATTGAACGCTTCGGCATCCGCTTCACCGGCAAAACGTACTGCCGGCAGGCCGATCAGCCACAGGCAGGCGCACGGAGCGGCTTCCATTTGCACGGAAAGGAACCCCTGCACAAAGTCACGCGCCGCTTCCGGGCCCTGATCCATGGTGCCGCGATTGAGCCACGGCCAGCGCACCGGCTCGCCGACGATTTGCGGCGCATCCGGCAGACCGGCGGCGCGCAACATGTCTTTGAGCAACAGATAAGCCGGATCGCGGCTCTGGAACGGTTCGCCTGTGGGTAACTCAACCAGCAGCAGGCAACGTCCGGCGCGCAGCAATTGCAGGGCGAAACGCGGTGGCGGCACCGGTGCCGGTTTGGCGATGACTGGCGTGTCGTCGGCCTCTTCCACCGGTTTGGCGTTGGTCCGGGTGCTGGCCAACGACGGACGCGGTACTTCGATCTTCGGCCGTTCGACCGGACGAGCGGCAGCCGCTTGCACCGGGGCTTCGGCCTGCGGTGCAAGCACGACCGGCGCCTCTACCTCGGGCTCGGGCATGTCCAGCAGCTCGGGCCGTGAAGGCGCGGCAAAAGGCAATTCGGTGCGCGGCAGCCAGTTGACCACCTGCATGGCGTTCAAATAGGCGCGGCGGCGGGACTCGATTAGCAAGGGTCGGCCACTTGTGGATAACTGAAGTGCGCTGATTCTACCGCCCTTCGTTCAAGATCGCCCGTTGTAGATCGATACTCTTTCACGAGGCGCTTTAACCACGCTCTTTATACAAAGAATGCGACAGCCCGTCCCGAGAGTGAATCGCATCCTTCGTGATGCAGTACAATCGCCGCTTTTCATTGCCAACCAGCCGGGCATTCCGATGATCGAACCCAAGCGCGTCTTGCGCGCCCTCGCTGAACACTGGGCACTGCTTGAGCCACTGTGTGAGCACTTCGACCAAGGCACTTTGAGCCTCAACGAACTGCGCTCGCAACTGGCCGCCCAACAACTGGACAGCACGCCGCAGGACATCACCAGCCTGCTCGACGTGTGGATTCGCCTCGATATTCTGATTCCGGTGGCGAAAAGCCCGAACCGTTTCGAGCTGAACGCACAGATTCATGACTTCCTCGCTTACCTGCGTCGTGAACACCGACTGGGCCTGTGCCTGGAAATCGAAGCCTATCTGCGTCACCTCGAACGTCTGGCCGGTTACATCCAGGACGCGTTCGAAGTCCGCGATGGCCACGACCTCGCCCGCCAATTGCGCCTGCTCGACATGCGTGTACGCGACGTGCTGAAGAAACTCGACAACGACGAACAGGCGCTGGTCGCCGTCGCCGAACGGGCGAAGACCAGCGACCGGCAGATCCCGCTGCGTCAGCGTTACGCCGAAGTGCTGGCGACGTGGGACGAATACGTCGAGCCGATGATCGATCTGGTCAACGCCGACGGCGCCTTCGAACAAGGCGTGCGCAAGGTCGAAACCGTGCTGCTGAAAATGCTCAGCGAACAGCAGCGCCTCGGCCATCTGGTCGATGACGACATGCTCCTGCGAACTCACGCGCGCATCCTCGAAATGCAGACCAGCGCGCAATTGACCCTGCGTCATGCCCGTGAACTGCTGCTGCCGTTGCGTGAAGAAGCGCGCCGGCACAACGCCGTTACCCGTGGCGCCGCGTTGGCGTTGGCAGCGATTCGCCGCAAAGGCATTGATGCCGTACCGCAAGCGGCGATGCCGCTGTTCACCCGCCCGCAGAGCACCTTCCTCGGCAGCGCCAGTCAGGTTGAAGCCTACGTGTATGCCTTGGCGCGTTTCGAGCCGAAACCGGCGCGTTTCCCCAAGGCGCACAAGATTCAGAAAGGCGAAGCGCCACGCGCGCCACGCACCGTGCGCGAGATGGTCGACCGCTGCGAAGAAGCCCTGCCGATGCCGGACCTGATGACCTGGCTGCTTGAGCAGGAACCAGACGGCGCCACCGACGAATTGCTCTACTGGTTCTCGCGCCTGTCGCGGGAAAAACGCTTCAAGCGCGAGCGTCTGGAACGCCGCGAATACCACACTCACGAGCACCAGGTCAGCCTGCGCTCCTTCGCCCTGCTCTCGGCCAGCGACAGCGCCGCCGAGAATTCTGCGAGCATCCCCAATGCATCTTGATCTTTCCGAACTGTCGCAACTCGCGCCGATCTTCCGCGAGCTGTTCAAGGGTTACCACGTCAGCCGCCGCGACCCGGAGTTGTACGCGCAACTGTCGAACTTCCAGGATCAGTACCGCACGCTGTTCAAGGCGCTGGGTTTTGAAATGGTCTGCGACACCCGTGGTTTTTACTACTTCGTGCCGGACATGGCCGCTGCGGCGGTGAACAAGACTGCCCAACGTCTGGCGCTGTTCACCTTCATCCTCGTAGAGCATCTGGCCGATCAGGGCCGTGACCCGATTGCCGTGCTCGATGGCGGCAGCCTCGGCCGCGAAGAATTGCCGTCGCTACTGGAGAAATACCGCGATCTGTTCATTCAGGCCGAAGTGCAGACCGTCGAAGAACTCGAAGAAAAGATCATGCGCCGCATGACTCAACTCGGTTTCGCCAGCGAAGAAAACGGCGTGTACCGCTTCCTGCCGCCGATGCACCGTTTCCTCGACGTGTGCCTGTCGGTGCAGCAGGATCGCGATCTGGCGGCCAGCGTGCACAGCGTATTGCCGCTGCCGGCGCCGGTGCTGATCGACGAAGCCGCCGAAGCCAAATTCCTCGAAACCGACGACCCGCTCGATCTTTCGGAATTTGAAGAAGAAAGCGAAGAAGACGCACTGGCCCGCGCCATTGCCGAAGAACAGGAGTCCGACGCATGAGCCAGGAACGCTACGGCATCCGCCGCTTTGCCCTTTTGAACACCGCAGGTTACAGCCTCGGCCTGTTCCCGCTGGAAGAACCGTTGTCGGTTTACGGCGCAAACAACCTCGGGAAATCGGCGTCGATCAACGCCTTGCAGTTCCCGATTCTGGCGCGCATGTCGGACATGAGTTTCGGCAAATACAGCCTGGAACAATCGCGGCGTTTCTACTTCGCGTCCGACACCAGCTACATCCTCGTCGAAGTGAACCTGCCCCACGGCCCGCACGTGATCGGCGTGGTCGGGCGCGGCCCGGGCGGTGGTTTCGGTCACCAGTTCTTCGCCTACGCCGGCAAGCTCGATCTGGCGCATTACCAGAAAAACGACACCTGCCTGCGTCAGAAAGAACTGTTCAGCAACCTTGAGAAAGAAGGCCTGAAAGCCTACGAACTCAAGCCCGATGAACTGCGCCGTTTGCTGGTTGGCGGTCACACGTCGATCCCGCTCGACCTGACTTTGATTCCGCTGCGCTCCACCAGCGAACAGAGCCTGAAGACTTTCCGCGCGTTGTTTATCAACCTGCTGCACATGCGTGAAATCACCGCGGCCAAGCTCAAGCAGTTGTTCCTCGATGCCTTCGAACACAGCCTGCGTTCCGGCAGTGTCGATTACATCGCCGCGTGTGAAGAAGCCTTCCGCGACGTGCGCCGCATGGAACAGGACTACAACTCGCTGGTCGCTGCCGGCCCGCTGGTTGAAGCCTTGGCCAACGGCGTGAAACAGCGCGACGTGCTGCGCGGCAAACTGCATCGTCTGTCGCCACTGCTCGACTCGTTGCTTGGCACCTGGTCGGACTACGCCAGTGCGCGCAAGGAAGAGCTGACGATTCAGGCCGATCACTACCGTGGCGAGCAGGACAGCCTGCAAAACGATCAACGCGGCGGCACCCAGGAACTGATGCGTCTGGAGCGGGAAATCTCCGGCATCCAGCGTTGGCTCGGTGAATTGTCGGTATTGAAGAACCGCTTCGCGCTGGTCGATGACGTCAAAGTGCTGGAGCAACAATTGCTCGCGGCCAAGGACGCTCACGACGAACTGGCCGGCGCCCTGGCGCAATCCCGCCAGTTCAGTGCGGAAGATCTGGAAGAGCGCGTACGCGATCTGGAAAAACGCCTGAAGTCGGTGAAGCAACAACTTGATCACGCCGACAACAACAGCTACGCCCGCCTGCGCGAGGAGTTCTCGCAACAGGACGTCGAGCGTCTGATGCGGCTGTTCAACAGTGCCCTGTTCAGCCTGCCGCTGGGCGAACACGGCATCACCCTCGACGACGATGGCGAGTGGGTCAAATCGGTCGAGCTGATTCTTGATGGTTTCAAAGGCGAGCGCTTCGAAGTGCCGGGCCTGTCGATCGACATCTCGCACATCGAGCCGCCGGCGCTGCAGGCCTTGGCTGACCGCGCCGCGTTGCGTGATCAGAAAGAGCGTCTGGAAAAAGAACTCAAGCAACTGAAAACCCAGCAGGCCGTGGCCGCCGACCGCGCCGCGAGCAAGACCCAGACCGAAGCGCTGTACCAGCAGGTTCTGGATGCGCAGAAAGCCCTGGAAGACTTCCGCCGCACGCAGACTTTGAGCGCCGAAGAAAGCGACAAGCTCGAGCAACTGGCGCAGATGGAAGGCGCGCAGGACGAACTCAAGCGTTCCAGTGACGCGTTCACCGAGCGCGTCCAGCAACTGTCGGCCAAGCTGCAACTGGTCGGTCGCCAGATCGCGGATATGGAAGCCAAGCAACGCACCCTCGACGATGCGCTGCGTCGTCGTCAGTTGCTGCCGGCGGATCTGCCGTTCGGTACGCCGTTCATGGATCCGGTCGACGATTCGATGGACAACCTGCTACCGCTGCTCAACGACTATCAGGACAGCTGGCAAGGCCTGCTGCGCGCCGACGGTCAGATCGAAGCGCTGTACGCGCAAGTGCGCCTCAAAGGCGTGGCCAAGTTCGACAGCGAAGACGACATGGAGCGCCGCCTGTCGTTGCTGATCAACGCTTACGCGCACCGCACCGATGAAGCGCTGACGCTGGGCAAGGCCCGTCGTGCGGCAGTCACCGACATCGCCCGGACCCTGCGCAACATTCGCAGCGACTACGACAGCCTCGAGCATCAACTGGCGCTGTTCAACCGCGAGATCAACAAGCGTCAGGTCTCCAACCTGCAGAGCTTCCGCATCGTCCTCGCGCCGAACAAGGAAGCCCTCAAGCACATCGACCAGATCATCCACAGCGCCGGTCAGTACGAAGAAGGCGAAACCCTGTCGGTGTTCGACCTCAGCCAAAGTGCCGAGCAGGACAACAAGAACGAAGAGGCCAAGGAATACCTGGCGCGGCTGGTGGCGGCAAACCACAACCAACTCGGTCTCAAGGACTTGTTCGAACTGGCCTTCGAGATCACCAAGGTCAACGGCCAGCCGGTGATCCACACAGACATCGATGGCGCGGCGTCCAACGGCACGACCATGACCATCAAGGCGCTGACCAACATGTACTTGTTGCTGCACTTGATGGATCGCGACCAGGCCGGTCGCGTGCGTCTGCCTTACTACCTCGATGAGGCGGCGGACATCGACGAGAAGAACCAGGCCGCGCTGCTGGAAACCAGTCTGCAACTGGGCTTCGTGCCGATTCTGGCGAGTGTGAAGCCGCAGGTCTGCGCCAGTGTCGCGATCGACCTGGAAGGCGGCAGCGGCCCGGCAGGCATCTACATTGATGAGGCGGACTGGAAGTACATCCGTCGCCATGATGTGGTGAAGGCAACGCTGAATGTCGAGGCGGATGAACCGGAACTTGATGCGGTTTGATCGGCGTTAACTGAAGGCAATAAAAAGGGCCGCGATCTGTTTGGATCGCGGCCCTTTTTTATGGCTGGGGATTTGTGCTGGGCTTTGAGGCCTCTTCGACTTGCTCGCGAAGGCGTCTTTGTAGACGCCACATCAACTTCAGGTTATTTACCGAGCGAAATCTTCGGCGCCCACGTCAGCCACTCATCCTCAAACTTGTCGAACAACGGAAACGTCTGCTCAGCCCGCGCCGGGTTGCCCATGCGCTCGCCGTCCGGCGTAGCAAAAGCAATCCCGCCCTGAATCGCCGTCTCCAGCGACTCGGTGCGCACTGTCAGTCCGTTGAACAAACCGATATCAAAACCGACACCGCTGGTGTTCCAGAAACGACTGCCACTGCGCACCAGTGGTGCGTATTTCGGCTCGATCAAAATGTGCACCAACACGCGATCAGCGGTCTGGCCCAGTTCATAACCGGTGACCTTACCCACAGTAATTTCGCGGTAGGTGACTGGCACACCCGGTTTCAGCGAACCACGACGGGCAGCGCTCAGTACCAGACTCAGACCCGCCTCTTGCTTGGTCACTTCCGGCGCACTGGCCAGGGCAACGAAGTTTTTCTGCGGGCCGAGGTTCTTCGCCGCTGGTTGCACTTCGATGTACTTCCCGGTCACCAAGGTTTCCAGATTCTCTGTCTTGATCAGGCCCAGCTCCGGTTTGACCACCCAGAACTGACTGCCGACCCGGGCGATCTTCTCCGGCACTTCAGTGATGCGCGCCGTGAGGATTACCGATTGCAGATCATCAGTCAGATCAACACTTTCGATCTTGCCGACATCCAGGCCCTTGAAGCGAACCGGCGTGCCGCTGCGCAAACCATCAGCGCGATCGACCTTGATCGTCACTACGGCGCCCTTCTGGTTAGCGTCATCGTGATTGGCGAACAGACGGAAACGCGGAATGCGTTTCTGCAACGGCGCCTTGGCTTGCGGTGTCTCGAAGGCGATACCACCGGCCATCAGGGTCTGCAGCGACTCACTCTTGACCTGAATGCCACCGGTCAGTCCGCCGGTCAACGTGATGCCACTGACATTCCAAAAGCGCGTCGAGGCGTTGACCAGGTTTTCGTATTCCTTATCGATGTGCACGCCAATGACCAATTGCTTCTTGGTCTTGGAGAACTGATAGCTCTGCACCGAACCGACCTTGACCTGTTTGTACAGAATCGGACTGCCGACATCGATCGAGCCAAGGGTATCGGTGAACAACACCAGGTGCAGACCCGGCGAACGCAGATCCAGCGGCGGCGCTTTCGGCCGGGCCTCGAATTCACGTTTCGGTGCAGCGCCTTTATCCCCTGGACGCACAGCGATGTAGTTACCTTTCACCAAGGCTTCCAGACCGGTGATACCGGCCAGAGAAATCGATGGTTTGACCACCCAGAACTGCGTGCCGTCAACCAGATAGTCTTCAGCCAGTGGATCAAGGGTCAGCTCGGCTGTAGCGCTGTTCAGATCCGGATCGACCTTCAGCGCTTTCAGATTGCCGACCTGAATGCCTTTGTACATTACCGGCGTACGGCCGGCCTGCAGGCCTTCGAAGTCGCTGAGTTTGACCTTCACACGGATCCCGGCAGCAGCAGCGTCGAAATCCTCGTAGAGTCGGAATGGCAGGCTTGGATCGGTCGGCGGACTGTCCTTGCGGTTCTCCGGCGTAGCGAAGGCGATGCCGCCGGCGACGATGCTGGCCAGCGATTCGCTGCGCACTTTCACCCCGGACAGGTTGGCGTCGATGCTGATGCCGCTGGCATTCCAGAAACGCGTGTGTTTGCGCACCAGTTTGGCGTAGGTCGGCTCGATGAAGACTTTCAGCTCAACGGTACTTTGGTCTTCCGAGAGCACGTAGCTTTTGATCTGGCCAACCTTGATTTGCTTGTAGAACACCGGGCTGCCGCGATCCAAAGAACCGAGACGATCAGCCTTGATGGTCAGGTGCAGACCAGGTTTGGCATCCGACAGCGGCGGCTCCTCGGCCAGCGCTTTGAACTTGCGCACCGGTTCGCCTTCGCCAGGGCTGATGGCCACGTAGTTACCGGAGACCAGGGTTTCCAGACCGGTAATACCGGCCAGGGTCACACTCGGTTTGACCAGCCAGAAGCGCGTGCTGGTCTTGAGGTATTGCTCGACGTCTTTATTCATCTCGACGGTGGCAATCACCCCTTTGGAGTTGCCCTCATCGTCGAGTTTAAGCGCCTTGACCTTGCCGACCGACATGCCTTTGTACATGACCTCGGTCTTGTTGGCCTGAATGCCTTCGCCACTCTCGAAGCGGATCTGGATTTCGATACCAGTCTCGGAGTAGGCACGCCAGCCAAGCCAGCCGCCGATGATCAGCGCGATCAGGGGCAGTACCCAAATGGCAGACCAGTTCGAAGCCGGTCGGGTTTTCGCTACGGGCAAATCAGTCATGGTCGTCGTCCGACTCCGTGTTATCCCAA
>NZ_CABVHJ010000018.1:0-1406 GCF_902497745.1 Pseudomonas fluorescens | reverse complement strand
GTGTTATCCCAAATCAGTCGGGGATCGAAAGTTACTGCGGCAAGCATCGTCAGAATCACCACACTGGCGAAGGCGATGGCGCCAAGATTGGCTTCGACACTGGCAAGCCGGCCGAAGTTGACGACCGCCACGAGAATGGCGATCACAAAAATATCGAGCATCGACCAGCGGCCGATGAACTCGATGAAGCGGTACATCCAGATGCGCTGACGAGCCGACAATGGCTGACGTCGTTGCACCGAAAACAACAGCAGTGCGATGCCGACCAGTTTGAAGGTGGGCACCAGAATACTGGCGATAAACACCACGGCCGCGATCGGAATCATGCCGTGCTGCACCAACTGGATCACCCCGGACATGATGGTGCTCGGATCACCCTGACCCAAGGAGCTGACCGTCATGATCGGCAAGACATTGGCCGGGATATAGATGATCGCCGCGGTGATTAGCAGCGCCCAGGTTCGGGTGAGACTGTTCGGACGCCGGGCATGGACCAGCGCACCGCAACGGGAGCAGGTTTGCTCGTCGGTATCCGCTTCCTGTTTGTTCAATTCGTGGCATTCGGTACACACCAGAATGCCCGCATCAATCGCCCGCATGAGCGTCCTCTCCTGATAACGCCTGCCAGATCTGATGCGGCGACATCACCACTTCCAGCCAGACCTGCACCAACAACAAGCCAATGAAACACGCCAAACCCAGCCCTACGGTAATGGCGGCCATATCCGCCAGTTTGACGATCGCCACCAGTACGCCCATGAGGTAAACCTCGAGCATCCCCCAGTCTTTGAGGTGGTGATAAATGCGATAGAGCAGCAAGCCATAGCTGCGTCCGACATTGAAGCGAATAGTCAGCAAAACAAATAACTGGCACAGCAACTTGAGCAGCGGGATGGCCATGCTGCACAGGAATACGACAATCGACACGCCTTGCATGTCGGTGTTGAACAGGCCGAGTACGCCACTCCAGACCGTATCCTGCGAAGACTGTCCGAGGATATTGAGCTGCATGATGGGTAAAAAGTTTGCCGGGATGTACAACAGCAATGCTGCGATCACCAAGGCAAGGCTGCGCTGCACCACGTTATGGCGGTGGGCGTACAACTCGTAACCGCAGCGTGGGCAGAGCGCTTTCTCACCGTGGGCAAGTGTGGGCTTGCGCATCAGCAGGTCGCACTCATGACAGGCCACCAAGTCTTCCAGCGGTAAATCTGACAGCCCGGGGGCGTCAACCGACTCTGACATAAAGGCTCTGGCTCCGAATAAGGTGGGGCTATTCTAGTGTTCTGATTCGAAAATAACTGTGCAAATTTGTTCGCTGTCGCGAGTAAAAACTTTCCTGCGGGCAAAACAAAACCCCAACTGCTTTCGCAATTGGGGTTTCGGAATTTAATCTTGACGATGAC
>NZ_CABVHJ010000017.1:2500-141302 GCF_902497745.1 Pseudomonas fluorescens | reverse complement strand
GATCGGCTCCCTTTCCTCTTGTCACCTTCGTGGGAGAGGGGACTGACCGAGGTGTTTACGAGAGCTACACCGACTTGAGATACCGAGCCGAACTCAGGTTTTGAACTGCACAAAGATCGGCTCCCTTTCCTCTTGTCACCTTCGGGGGAGAGGGGACTGACCGAGGTGCTTGTGGGAGCTACACCGACTTGAGATACCGAGCTGAACCCAGGTTTTGAAAAGCACATAAATCGGCTCCCTTTCCCCCTCGCCCCCTTGGGGGAGAGGGCTGGGGTGAGGGGGAAAGATCCCCCTGACACCCCACCAAAGTTTGCCCAACGAATTCGAGGATTTTGCTATGTCCACAATGATACGTCCGGCCCTGAGCCTGCTGGTGCTGATGACCCTGGTCACCGGCGTTGCCTATCCACTGGTGGTGACGGGTGTCGCGCAAGTCGCATTCCCCGCTCAAGCCAACGGCAGCCTGGTGCATGACGCCGATGGCAAAGTCCGTGGCTCGTCGCTGATTGCTCAGGATTTTGTCGGCGATGCGTGGTTCCACCCGCGTCCCTCCGCCGGTGCGTTTGCTACCGTTTCCAGCAGCGCGAGCAATCTGGCGCCGAGCAATCCGGCACTCGCCACACGGGTGATCGACGACGCCAACAAATTGCAGGTTCCCGGCCAAGGCCCGGTGCCGCTGGCGCTACTGACGACTTCAGGCAGCGGCCTCGATCCGCACTTGCCACCGGCAGCAATTGCCTATCAACTGGCGCGTGTCGCGACTGCACGTAATCTGCCGGTATCGACCTTGCAGCAACTGCTCGATGCGCACATCGAGCAGCCGCTGGTGGGGCCGCCGGTGGTGAATGTGCTTGAGTTGAACATGGCACTGGAAAAACTGTAGATCGGTGGCGCGGCCATTCGCGAGCAGGCTCGCTCCCACAGGGATATGCGTTCCAAATGGGGGAGCGAGCCTGCTCGCGAAGAGGGCCGAAAGAACACCGCATAACTATCAGCAAGAGAGAATATCAAGCATGAGCGACTCCGGCCGCGCCGACGCGCTGTTAGCAGACCTGCCCCGTGACGGCCGTGGTCGGCTCAAGGTTTTCCTCGGCGCCGCCCCCGGTGTCGGCAAGACCTACGCCATGCTCCAGGCTGCGCACACGCAACTGCGCCAAGGCGTGAAAGTCATTGCGGGCGTGGTCGAAACCCACGGCCGGGCGGAAACCGAAGCGCTGCTCGGCGGTCTGCCGCAGCAACCGCTGGTACGCTCGGAATACCGTGGCGTGATGCTCGAAGAAATGGACCTCGACGGCCTGCTCGCCGCCAAGCCTAAACTAGTGCTGGTGGACGAACTGGCCCACAGCAATGCCCCCGGCAGTCGCCACGCGAAACGCTGGCAAGACATTCAGGAACTGCTCGCCGCCGGCATCGACGTGTTCACCACGGTCAACGTCCAGCACCTGGAAAGCCTCAACGACCAAGTGCGCGGCATTACCGGTGTGCAGGTGCGTGAAACTCTTCCCGACTGGGTGCTGCAAGAAGCTTACGAACTGCTGCTGATCGACCTGCCGCCGCGCGAATTGCTCGAGCGCTTGCGCGAAGGCAAGGTCTACGTGCCCGAGCAGGCGCGCGCAGCAATCGATGCGTTTTTCACCCAGACCAACCTCACCGCATTGCGCGAACTGGCGATGCAAACCGCCGCCGCGCAGGTCGACAATGATCTCGCCCAAGGCTATCGCCAACTCGGCCAGGCCGCGCCGGCGGTACGTGGCCGATTACTGGTCGGCGTTGATGGCGATGCGCAGGCCGAACGCCTGGTGCGCCACGCCAGTCGCGTCGCTCAGCGCCGGCATCTGCCGTGGAGTCTGGTGCACGTCGATAACGGTGCGGTGCGCGACGAGCAATCACGCCTGCGTCTGCAAAGCGCTCAGCAATTGGCGGAGCGCCTCGGTGGTGAAGTGGTTTTATTGCGCGCCGGTGAAGTGGCGAAAACCTTGGTCCAGCATGCCGCCGAGCGCCGCGCGAGTCTGGTGTTGGTCGGCCAGTCTCGACCGAGTTGGCGTCGTCGACTGTTCGGCGGTGGCTTGGCGGCGCGTCTGTTGCGTCAGGCCCATGGTCTGGAAATCAACGTCCTCGACAACGATCATCAACACCCGCAGTCGCGCCCGCGAAACCCGCTGACACTGGTGTGGTTCGACTATGCGCTGGCGCTGGTCGCCACGGTGTTGGCCAGTGCCTTGGCGTGGGCGGTGTCGAGTGTGTTGCCGCTGCCGAATATCTCGCTGGTGTTCCTTGCGGCGGTGTTGCTGGTCGCGGTGCGCAGCAGTCTCGGCCCGGCGCTGGCCTGTGCGGCGCTGTCGTTTCTGACTTACGATTTTCTGTTCATCCCGCCGAATTTCTCTTTCAGCATTCAGCGCGAAGAAGACGTGCTGACCTTGTTGTTTTTCCTGCTGATGGCAGCGCTCACCGGTAACCTCGCGGCGCGTCAGCGACGGCAATTGCAGGCCCTGCGCGACACCCAGGAGGAGACCACCGAACTGCTCGACCTGTCGCGCAAACTCACCGCCGCGACCGATCGCCAAGCCGTGGTCAGCGCCGCTGCGCAACACCTCAACGGCTGGAGCGATCTGCAACTGTGCCTGCTCAATCGCGACGGCCAAGGCGGCTGGAAAGTCGAGACCGGCGGGCCGCTGGAATTTACCGAGTCCGAACGCGCCGCTGCCGATTGGGCCTGGCAACACGATCAACCGGCGGGCATGGGCACCGGCACATTGCCGTTCGGACGCTGGTGGTGGTGGCCGCTGTCAGTCGAAGACGGGCCGCTGGCGTTGCTCGGTGTCTGCGCGAAAGAAGGCCAGACCTTGAGTGGCCAGCGTCGCCGCTTGCTCACCGCATTAAGTCAGCCGCTCGCCCAAGCGCTGGCGCGCGCGCAATTGGCGGACGATCTGGAAGCCGCGCGCCTGCACGGTGAAACCGAACAACTGCGCAGTGCCTTGCTGGCCTCCGTGTCCCACGATTTGCGCACGCCGCTGACCGCCATGCGCGGCAGTATCGACAGCCTGTTGGCCCTCGGCGAAGCGATCCCGCTGGAAGACCGTCGCGAACTGCTTGAAGGCACTCGCGACGAAGCCGAACGTCTCGACCGCTACATTCAGAATCTGCTCGACATGACCCGGCTCGGCCATGGCGCGCTGAAGCTGGCGCGGGACTGGGTGTCGCCCGCCGACATCGTCGGCAGTTCGCTCAATCGTCTGCGTGCAGTGCTCGCGCCGCTGCAGGTCAGCACCGATGTACCGGCCGAGCTGCCGCTGCTGTTCGTGCATGCCGCGTTGATCGAACAGGCGCTGGTCAATGTGCTGGAAAACGCCGCACGTTTCTCACCCGTTCACGGTCGCTTGCAACTCAGTGCGGGAGCGAATGACGAGGAGATTTTTTTCTCGGTCAGTGACGAGGGGCCGGGAATTCCCGAGGACGAGCGGGCGAAGATTTTCGATATGTTCTACACCGCTGCCCGGGGTGATCGCGGGGGGCAGGGCACCGGCCTCGGGCTGGCGATCTGTCAGGGTATGGTCGGCGCGCACGGCGGTCGTATCAGTGTCGCCGACGGCATCGACGGGCGCGGCACCTGCATCACCTTGCACTTGCCGTTGCAGACGCAACCGGGGATGGACGATGAAGCCTGATTGCGACTGCGCTACTCTCTTGCCACTCTTTTGTGTTGATGTGAATTCATGAGCCAGACCGCGACCATTTTGGTAATCGACGACGAACCGCAGATCCGCAAATTCCTGCGCATCAGCCTCGCTTCCCAAGGCTACAAAGTGCTCGAGGCTGGCACGGGTGCTGAGGGGCTGGCGCAGGCAGCCTTGAATAAACCGGATTTGCTGGTGCTCGACCTCGGCTTGCCGGACATGGACGGCCAGCAAGTGCTACGCGAGTTTCGCGAATGGGCCACGGCGCCGGTACTGGTGTTGTCGGTGCGGGCCAGCGAAGGGCAGAAAGTCCAGGCGCTGGATGGCGGTGCCAATGACTATGTAACTAAGCCGTTTGGTATTCAGGAGTTTCTTGCCCGGGTCCGCGCCTTGTTGCGTCAGGCGCCGGCAGGGGAGGCGCAGCAGGCGGCGTTGAGCTTCGGCCCGCTGACCGTGGATCTGGCCTATCGGCGGGTGTTGCTCGACGGTGTTGAAGTAGCGCTGACACGCAAGGAATACGCGGTGCTGGCGCAGTTGGCTCGGCATCCCGGGCGGGTAATTACCCAGCAGCAATTGCTCAAGGATATTTGGGGACCCACGCACACCGAGGACAGCCATTATCTGCGGATTGTGGTGGGGCATTTGCGCCAGAAACTGGCGGATGATCCGACGCGGCCGCGGTTTATCGTGACAGAGGCGGGGGTTGGGTATCGTCTGCTGAACGAGAACGGCCTGTAGTTTTGTATTGGCCGATCGGGCGCTTTCGCGAGCAAGCTCGCTCCCACAGGGGAGTGCATTCCAATTGTGGGAGCGAGCTTGCTCGCGAAGAGGCCCTCAAATTCAATGAAGAATTTTAGCCAGTCATCCCTGCTCACTGTCATACCGATCCAGCGTATCCCGCGCAATCTCGCGCCCCAGCGCGATCAGCTCCGGCGCCTTGTAAAACTCGAAAAACCGGCACACCCGCTTCGGCACGTTGATCAGGATATCTGGCGGATACCCGGCGATCTTGTACTGCGCCAGCGAGGTCTGCATCACCTCGAAACTCTGGTTGATCAAGTCCAGCAACGAGGCCGGCCCGACATTATCGATGATGAATGAACCGGTCGCCGATTTCGGCGCGCCTTCACGCTCAGGCGCGGCCGCCGGTTGCTGGCTCTCCGGCTCGGCACCGTCGAGCCAGGGATTGATGTCCGCCGCTTCGGCGCGCAGCGCTTCCTGCTCGAGCCGCAACAGTTGCTCGGCCTGTGTTCGGCGGAACGGCATCTTCGACCCCAGCGATCTGATCAGGTTGTCGAAGCGTGAGCGGAACGCGGCCGGGCGCTGGATCACCGGCAATTTGTAGTGACGCTGGTTGGTTGAGTTGAGATTGACCGCGATGATCAGATCACAGTGGCTCGACACCACCGGCACGATCGGTAACGGGTTGAGAATGCCGCCATCGACCAGCATGCGATTGCCTTGCATCACCGGGGTGAACAGGCTGGGAATCGCCGCCGAGGCGCGCATGGCCTGATGCAGGCAGCCTTCCTGAAACCAGATTTCCTGTTGATTGGTGAGGTCGGCGGCGACGGCGGTGTAGGGGATGCGCAAGTCTTCGATGTTGACCTCGCCGACGATCTTGCGGATCTGCCCGAAGACCTTTTCGCCGCGAATTGCGCCGAGACGAAAACTGACGTCGACCAGCCGCAGCACATCCAGATAGTCGAGGCTTTCGATCCAGTTTTTGTATACGTCGAGTTTGCCGGCGGCATAAATCCCGCCGACCACGGCGCCCATCGAACAGCCAGCAATGCAGGCGATGTCGTAACCGCGTCGTTCGATCTCTTCAATGACTCCGATATGGGCATAACCCCGGGCGCCACCGGAGCCCAGCACCAGTGCGACACGCTTTTTCATCAAACTTCCTCCCGACAAGGTTGCACAATGCACCCATCGCCGGGCCGGCTCAATCGCCGAGGTCGTTGAGTGCGCCGGTGACGTCGTTTTTTCGATACTGCATGACCCTTCGGCGCTATCCTTCTCAGTTGCGCGGTTTCACCCGCCGGCAAGGCACTTTTTCGCAGCCTTACCGTCTTACCTGCACGACTGTTGACCTATTTTGAGGTGTGAGTGATGAAAGCCTGGATCTGTGTGCCGTTGATGGCTCTGGCATTGGCCGGTTGCGCCGGTAAAACCGCTTACCGCGACAGCTGCGGCAGCCAGCTCGACGCGGCCTGGCATGAGCTGGATCTGGCCAAGGCCGAAGGCTTTGCCGGCACCGTCAGCTACTCCAAAGCGTTGTCGCTGCTGACCGCCGCCAAGACCCAGCAGCAATTCGAGGGCTTTGAAGGCTGCAGCAAGAAAGCCGAGAAGGCGCGTTTCTACATTCGCGAATCCCGCGCCGGCCGCTAAGCTGCTGACGTGAAGCAAGGAGGCTGCGTTCACAGGACGGCAGCATGTTCTTCAGAGCCATTTGAATCAGGAGCAAGTGATGTCTGCGTTGGTTGACCGGTTGGTGGCTCACGTCCTGAGCCTGGAAGTGCGGCTGCTGGCCTGTCAGGCGCGATTGACGGCACGCACCGACCCCGAAGCGCTGCACGATCTGCGCACCACGGTGCGGCGCCTGCGCAGCCTGTTGCGGCCATTGCGCGGTTTGCCGGGTATCGAACAACTCGAAGATGCCGCCTCGGCGGTCGGCCAATTGACCACCCCGTGGCGTGATCGCGAAGTACTTGCGGCGTACTTGCTCAAGCATGATCAGCCTGAAGCCGCGCAACGCCGCATGGCGCAGATGGCCGAGGCTTATCCGGCGCTGGCGGCGAGTGCCGAGGTGGCTGCGCTGTTGATGATTCTCGACGCTTTCCCGCGTTTCCTGCGTGCCTCACAGCGTCAGGGTTTGCTCAAGGGCTTGGACAAACGCATCGAAAAACGCTTGGGCAAGCAATGGCAGAAACTTGACGAGGCGTTGCATGATCCCGCTCACGACCGTCATCGTCTGCGTTTGCTGATCAAACGCGTGCGATATGGCATCGAAGCCTATCCCGAACTGGACCGCTTGCCCGAAGCGGCGCTGGCGCGGTTGAAGTCAGCGCAAGGCGCGTTGGGCGACTGGCACGATTGCTGGCAATGGCTGGCGAAAGCTGAGCTTGAGGCGGACCTTCAACCGTGCGTCGCCACTTGGCAGGCGACCATGATCAACGCTGAAAGCAAGGCTGATCGCGTGCTGGAAAAACTCAGTTCAGCCTGTTTCAAATAACCTTAGCCCCGCGATATCCCCTGTAGGAGCTGCCGAAGGCTGCGATCTTTTGATTTTGATTTTTAACAACAAGATCAAAAGATCGCAGCCTTCGGCAGCTCCTACAGGGTTTTGTGTCTGTATTTGAAATACGCTAAGGCCTTTCTGTCAGTCTCTTTGACCGGAATAGACGCTGCGGCGCTCTGCAGGTCTGGTTAAGATCCCTGCATTCCTTTCTCGTTTTCTGAGGTTGCCATGCGCTTTAGCGATCTGCTCGAGGCGGTCCGCCGCCAACCGGAACTGACGATTCCTGCCGAATGGGGCCAGGGCCGTGCCAGTTTCGGCGGTCTGGTGGCCGCGCTGCAATACGAAGCCATGCGTGCAAAAGTCCCGGCGGATCGCCCGGTGCGTTCGCTGGCAATTACCTTCGTCGGCCCGGTCGAGCCTGAAATCCCGGTGAGTTTCGAAGTGGATGTGCTGCGTGAAGGCAAAGCCGTCAGCCAGGTCATGGGCCGGGCGATGCAGAATGGTCAGGTGGTGACCATCGTTCAAGGCAGCTTCGGTGCTTCGCGGCCCTCGGAAGTCGCCGTGCAAGCATATCCGGCGCCGGCAATGAAACACTGGGACGAATGCCAGGAGTTGCCTTACATCAAAGGCGTGACCCCGGAATTCATGCGTCATCTGGCAATGCGCTGGAGCGTCGGCGGCATGCCGTTCACCGGCAATCAATCGCGGCTGATGGGCGGCTGGGTGCGCTTACGCGGCGATGTCAAAGAAGAGCCGGTCAAAGAGGCGCATCTGCTGGCCCTGGTGGATGCATGGCCGCCCGCATTGCTGCCGTATCTGAAGAAGCCGGCACCGGGTAGCACCTTGACCTGGACCATCGAATTCGTTCAGCCGTTACGCGACTTGAGCACGCTGGACTGGTGCCAATACCTGGCCGACATCGAGTACGCCGCCGATGGCTACGGCCATGTCGCCGCCAAGTTATGGAGCGCAGAAGGGGAGTTGATTGCAATGAGTCGTCAGACGGTCACGATCTTCGCCTGACTCAATGCCGACGGTGGCGCTCACACCAGGCGCGCCACCAGCCGCCACTGAGAAAGAAGCGCGGAAAAGTCAGAAACTGTTCGACCAGTAACCGCGACACCGCATCTTTACGATCACTGAACGGCTCGGAGGCTTGCGCCTCCAGGCTGTGGCCGTGGCGCTGCAAACCCAGCGCGGCGACGATACCGATCACGCCGATGGCGACGCTGGCCAGACTCAGGCTGAACACCCCGGAGACGATCAGCAGAAACGCAACGATGAACAGCGGCACGGCGATCAGGTGCAACACCAGATTGGTCGGATGCTGATGATTGCCCGGGTACGCGCGCCATTGCCACGCGGGAAGGTTGGGGTGACGTTTGCCCATGTTTTGTACTCCTCGATCCATGTTGAACTCATGGTTGAAGAATAGACCCGGGCGGTGAGGGCGGCGAATCAAGGTTGGCTATTGAAGTGATAGGCGTCATCGCAGGATTCGATGCTGAATGGCTTGACGCCTTCGCGAGCAAGCTCGCTCCCACATTGGACCGGTGCGCACACAAATTCCCTTGTGGGAGCGAGCTTGCTCGCGAAAGGGCCTTCAGAGTTTCAATTGACCTATGGCCCTGCTCAACTCCCCAGCCAACGTCGCCAACTCATTACTGGTCGTCGCCGAATCCACCGTCTGCTGCACGGTGTTCTCGGTCACATCGCGAATACTCACCACCGCCCGGTTCATCTCCTCAGCGACCTGGCTCTGCTGCTCCGCTGCCACGGCAATCTGCGTGTTGCTCTCACGCATCTGCGCCACCGCGCCGGTGATTTCCGCCAGCGCCTCGCCGGCCTCTTGCGCCTGCTGCACGCAATCGTCGGCTTTGTACGAACTCTCCTGCATGAAATCCACCGCGTCGCGAGTGCCAGCCTGCAAGGCCGAGACCATCGTGGTGATCTCGTCGGTCGAGGTCTGCACGCGTTTTGCCAGATTGCGCACCTCATCGGCGACCACCGCAAACCCTCGGCCCATCTCACCGGCGCGGGCCGCTTCGATGGCCGCGTTCAGCGCCAGCAGGTTGGTCTGCTCGGCAATGCTGTGAATCACGCTGACCACGCCGTTGATCTTCTGGCTGTCCTCGGCCAGCCGTTGAATCATCTCGGCCGTCTGCTGCACACCGCTGGACAGCCCGGCAATCGAGTGCTGCACCCGGGCAACCACTTGCTGACCGCTGCCAGCGAGGCCATCGGCAGTCTGCGACAGATCGCGGGTGGCGCCGGCGTGTTGGGCGATGTGATAAACCGTGGCAGTCATTTCGTTGATAGCGGTAGCGGCCTGATCGGTTTCGCTCTGCTGACCGAGCATGCCGTGGCGCACTTCGTTCATGCTCGACGCCAGCCGCGCCGCGCCGACATCCAGTTGCCGTGCGGTGTTGGCCACGGTGGTGACGACGCGCTGGTAACCGGCCTGCATCGCGTTGAACGCATTGGCCATCTGCCCGACTTCGTCTTTGCCGGCCAGCGGCACGCGGGCCGAGAGATCGCCGCTTTTCTCAACGTGCAGCATCACGTCTTTCAAGGTGTTCAACTGGCTGAGCAGGAAACGGATCAGCAGTTGCGAGGCACACAGCATGGCGAACATCAGGATGAACACTGCCACAGCGTAATTGGCGAAACGCTCGCTGAACACCTGACTCAGGCTCGGGCCATAGGCAATCACCGCGACCTGCTGGCCATCGGCACGGCTGAACACCTCAGCGCCCATCAATGGGTTGTCGCCGAACAGCGGCAGGTGATTGATGTCGTTCCAGCCGTTGCTTTCCGTGATTTCCAGCAAGGGCTGATCGTTCAGGCGCGGTGCTTCGCCGCGCTTGAAGGTCAGTACCTGATCGGTCTTCGGCAGCGGTTGCCCGTCCGGCCAGGCTTTGAGCAGTTGCGCCTGGGCTTGTGCCGAGGCCTGTGAGGCGTGACTGCGCGCCTGTTGTTCGAGCTGCACGGCGTACAGCACCAGCAACAGGGTGGTGACGAAGGCGACCGCATTGACCGCCCAGAATTTGTATTTCAGCGAGATATTGCTAAGCCAGGCACCCATGGAGGTCTTCTCTGATAGCGGAAACAGTTTTGGCAAGGTGCCAGCATTGTGCCGCTATGCAGGTCGGAAGATCTTGATATGAGTCAACAGGGCGCATTGTTCACCCTGTGGGAGCGAGCCTGCTCGCGAAGAGGGCGTGTCATCAACATCATTTCCATCTGAACCACCGCATTCGCGAGCAGGCTCGCTCCCACAAGGGAATTATGGTGTGTCAGGAAGGGCGGGGAGTTTATAGAACGCGCGGGCACACGCGGTGGTGTGCGCCGCCAGATCTTCCTCGGTTTCGCCACGATGCAACGCCACTTCGCGCAGCACTTCGCTCAGATACGCCGGCTCATTGCGTCCGTTCTTTGGTTTCGGTCGCAGGGTGCGTGGCAGCAGATAAGGCGCGTCGCTTTCCAGCATCAAGCGTCCACGTTTGATCTCTTTCACCAGCGGATGCAAATGCGTGCCACGGCGCTCGTCGCAGATCCAGCCAGTGATGCCGATGTGCAGATCCAGATCAAGGTAGCTGAACAACGCCTTTTGCTCACCGGTGAAGCAATGCACCACAGCAGCGGGCAGGTGATCACGGAAGCCTTTGAGGATTTCCAACAGGCGCTGGCTGGCATCACGCTCATGCAGGAACACCGGCAATTGCAGTTCAACGGCCAAGGCCAAATGTTCTTCGAGAACTTTTTCCTGCTGTGGGCGCGGCGAGAAATCACGGTTGAAATCGAGACCGCATTCACCTACGGCAACGACGTTTTTCTCTTGCAGCAAGCTGCGCAAACGACGGGCACTGTCAGCGTTCCAGTCACTGGCCGAATGCGGGTGAATACCGGCGGTGGCGAACAGCCGTTGGCCGCTTTCATCGAGTTGCTGGCACAGCTCCAAGGCTTGCTCACTGCCCTCGACGCTGGTGCCGGTCAGCACCAGTTGGCAGATCCCGGCCGCATAGGCGCGGTCGAGTACGGCCTGGTGTTTGTCGGCGAAACTGGGGTTGGTCAGGTTGACGCCGATATCGATGAGTTGCATGGTTGCTACCTCGGGCCGAAGGCCGGAAAGCATACCAGAGCTGTAGATTCATAAGAAAAGCTAAGAACTACAACGAGTTATAGCTGTCTCTTGATGCCGCGACGCAGCCCGGTTTGGCAGAAGTGCCATTACTGTGCCAGTCTCTCGCACTTTGCCAGCGCTCCAAGCGCTCTGTTTTCGTCGGTGATTTCGAACTCAAAGAGATGAAATCGCCCCGTATTCTTTTCGGAGAGTGGATGGTTCGTCCCTCGGTTTTGCTGCTGTTGTGTGGATCGCTGCTACTGCCGATAACGGCGGTTGCGCGCCTGCCCGGGCCGCTGCAAGCCGTGCCGGCGGCCAAGGTGCGTGACTTGTCCGAGATTCGCAGCAGCCGCGTGTTGCGCGTACTGGTCAACCAGAGCCGCAACAGCTCCGGCGAAGTTCAGGGTCAGGCCATCGGCGTCGAATACCATCGCCTGCGTGCCTTCGAGCAATACCTCAATGGCCATGCCCGCGATGGCCAGGAAATCACCCTCAAGATCATTCCCAAAGCCAAGGACCAATTGCTCGGCGCCTTGCAGCGTGGCGAAGGTGATCTGGTCGCACCGGGTGAATTGCTCGATCTGCAATCTGGCTATGCCGTGGCCAGTAGCGAACCGATCGCCAGCAACGTGCCGCTGGTGTTGGTCGGGATCAAGGGTGAGCGCCGCTACACCAAGGTCGAGCAGCTCTCCGGTAAAACCCTCGCGCTGCCCACCGGCAGTGCGGCGGGGGAGGCGGTCAGTCAGCTCAATCAGAAACTGGCGTTGCACAAACTGGCGCCGATCAAGATCGAATGGGTTGATCCGACCCTGGCGGTCGAGGATGTACTGGAGATGGTTCAGGGCGGTATTTTTCACCTGACCATCGTCGAACAACCGATCGCCGAGCGCTGGGGCAAAATCCTGCCGAAACTGCGCTTTGACCGGCAATTGATGATCAGCGAGCCGGGCGAGGAGTACTGGTTCGTGCGCCGCGATGCTGCGATGTTGCGCGCGAGCATTGACCGCTTCCTCGGTGGTTACAAGAAACCGTCCAACGAAGATGCCGCGTTTCTGCGCATCTATCGCCGTCTCTATCAAGTCCACTATCCATTGGCCAAGGCTGATCGCCAACGTCTGGAAAAACTGCGCCCGACCCTGCAAAAGCACGCCCAGGCGCAGAACATGGACTGGCTCAATCTGGCCGCACTGGCGTTCAAGGAATCACGCCTGCAACCCAATGCCCGCAGCGGCAGTGGCCCGACCGGGCTGATGCAGATCACGCCTTCCGCCGCTCAGCGAGTCGGCGTGAGCAACATTCAGAATCTTGATGCGAATGTGCAGGCCGGGGCCAAGTACCTGGCAATGATTCGCCGCAAGTTCTTCAACAGCCCCAAGCTCAATGAACGCGAGCGCATGGCGTTTACGCTGGCGGCCTACAACATCGGCCCCGAGCGCGTGCAGGGCATGCGCGCTGAGGCCCGACGCCGGGGGCTGAATCCCAACCAGTGGTTCTTCCAGGTCGAGCGCATCGCCATGGAGCAGGTAGGAATGGGGCCCGTCAGCTATGTTAATAGCGTGAACAAGTATTACTTGGCGTTCGACCGGGAGCGGGAGTCGTTGGAGCCCGGGGCGCAAAAAGTCGTCTTACGGAAATGATCTAATAAACTGATTGTTATGGCGGAATATTTGCGCTTTTAACATGAAATTTACTGATTAATATAGCGGCCAACCAACACACACAACTTCTCGCAAAACAAGGAATGCCCCATGAGCTCTCTGATCAACAAAGTACTGTTCACCCGCGCTGGCTACGGTCTGACCATCCTGCGCATTGCGGTCGGCGTAATCTTCGCTGCGCACGGTTCGCAAAAGCTTTTCGGTCTGTTCGGTGGTTATGGTCTGGCGGGCACGGCGCAGTACATGGACAGCATTGGTCTGCACCCGGGCTACCTGATGGCGACCCTGGCTGGCGGCACTGAGTTCTTCGCCGGCCTGGCCTTGATCATCGGCCTGCTGGTGCGTCCGGCAGCATTGGGTCTGACCTTCCTGTCGCTGGTGGCGATCTTCACCGTACACATCAGCAACGGTCTGTTTATGGCCAACAACGGTTACGAGTTTGCTCTGGCCCTGCTCGGTGGCAGTCTCGCCGTGCTGATCGAAGGCGCCGGCAAGCTTTCGGTGGATCGCGCCATCGCCGGTTAAGCGCTCTGGCTCAAGGAAAAGGCCCGCATTGTGCGGGCCTTTTTTTGTTGCGGCTGATTCTTGACACTGATCGGTCACGTTATCTAGGATGTTGCCCATGCGCCGATTTAAACAGCTACTTGCGGGGCGCCAGGTGACTTCAACAGTTGCTGTCAGAAGCCGGAACAGGGCTTCGAAATACCGCTAAAGCGCTGGTTCGGTGTTGCCTCTCACCTGCCATGCAGACTTTTGAGGCAGAGACACGACACGATGAATGCACTACGCCCTCCAGCACGTCCCGCGCCGATCACGGCACATATCACCCAGCGCAACCCGAAAATCCTTCTTGGTGGCAAGCATCAGCCGACGCTGTTGCGTTACCTCGATGGCTGGCCACGTCGCAGCGGCGGTCCTGCCGCGTTCCTCATCCAGTTTGTCGAAGACGGCGAGTCGCTGGCGCGTTTTGCCAGTGACAGTTTTGATCTGGCAGTGATTCAGGCACCGAGTGCGGAAGATGCGCCGGAGATGATCAAGCAACTGGTCCGCGTTGCACGCCAAGGTTTGATCACTCGCCGCTGATAGGCTTTACGGATAGTCGATAGCGACGATGTAAACGAACTGTTCACCCGTCGGAGTCTGCACCCGGACTTCTGCATCCAGCGCCTTGCCGATCAAGGCGCGGGCCAGTGGCGAGTCGATGCTGATCAGGCCCAGCTTCAGATCCAGTTCATCCGGACCGACGATGCGATAGCGCGATTGCTTGCCGTCTTCGTCTTCGATAGTCACCCACGCGCCGAAGTAGACCTTGTTCGGATCGCTGGGTTTTTCACTGACGACTTTCAACGCTTCCAGACGTTTGGTCAGAAAGCGCACGCGACTGTCGATCTCGCGCAGCATTTTCTTGCCGTAGGTGTATTCGGCGTTTTCCGAGCGATCACCCTGAGCCGCGGCCTCGCTGACCGATTGCGTCACCTGCGGACGGCGCACATGCCACAGCTCATGAAATTCGGCACGCATCCGCGCTTCACCTTCAGGGGTGATCAACGCGGTGCCGGCGGGGCGTGGAGGGCGATAACGGCTCATGGCAACTTCTTGTGATTAAGACCGCTTGAGTCTATCAACCCTCACGCAACACTGTCAGTGGACTTGCATTGAGCGCCCGGCGCGTGCCGAACACACCGGCACCCCCAATCAGCGCGGCGCCAATCAACGGCAGCACCAACAACCACGGATGCGGGTGCCACGGCAGATCGAACGCGTAGCGATACAACAACAGACTCACCACTTCCGAACCGATCGCCGCAAGCAGTCCGCTGACCGCACCGAGCAAGCCGAACTCGATGCGCCGCGCCTTGATCAGCAACTGCCGCTCCGCACCCAAGGCACGTAGCAGCGCACCTTGGCGAATACGTTCATCGAGCGTCGACTGCAAGCCGGAAAACAGCACGGCCATGCCCGCTGCCAAAACAAACAACAACACATATTCCACGGCCAGGGTGACTTGGGCGAGGATGCTGCGCAGTTGTTCCAGCAGTGCTTCGACCTGAAGAATGGTCACAGCCGGGAAGGTACGCGACAGTTCGACGATCTGCTGATCATGACCCGGAGCCAGATAGAAGCTGGTCAGGTAAGTCGCCGGCAGATCCTTCAACGTGCCGGGCTGGAAGATCATGAAGAAGTTCGGCTGGAAGTTGTCCCAGTTAATCTCGCGCAGGCTGGTGACCTTCGCTTCACGATTGACCCCACCGACACTGAACACCATGTGATCGCCGAGCTTGAGCTTGAGGCTTTCGGCGACTTTGCCTTCCACCGATACCCCGGGAACATCGTCGGTCGGCTGATCCTTCCACCATTCACCCGAAGTGAGCTTGTTGCCCGCCGGTAAATCAGCGGCCCAGGTCAGACTCAAGTCGCGTTGCACGGCGCGGTCGCCCGCCGAATCCTTGCTGACGATTTGCTGCACGGCTTCGCCGTTGATGCTGATCAGTCGGCCGGGCACCACCGGATACAGTGGCGCCGCTTGCGCGGACACTTTGATCAGATGATCGGTGAATGCCTGTTTGTCTGCTGGCAGGATGTTCAGAGCAAAGTAGTTCGGCGCATTTTTCGGCAACTGGTTTTGCCAGGTGTCGAGCAGTTCGCCGCGCAGCAGAGCGATCAAGGCCATCGACAGCAGAATCAGACCGAATGCCAGCGACTGACCGGCCGCAGCCAAGGGGTGGCGCAACAACTGGCCCAAGCCCAAGCGCCATGGCAGCGAAGCGCGGGCGAGCATCCGCCGCAGGCTTTGCAGCAGTAACAACAGCAGACCGCCCAACACCAACGCGGCAACTACACCACCACCGAGCAAGGCGAACGTCAGCAGCAGATCGAGGCTCAGGCGCCACATGATCAGGCCGAGCGCACCCAGAGCTGCGCCATAAACCATCCACGTGCTCGACGGAATCGGCAGCATGTCCCGGCGCAGCACACGCAGCGGCGGCACGCGACCCAATGCGGCCAGCGGCGGCAAGGCGAAACCGGCCAACGCCACCAGTCCGGTGCCGATCCCGGCGATGGCTGGAAACAGACCGCCCGGCGGCACGTCGCTTGGCAACAAATCATGCAGCAGCGCGAACAGGCCCAGTTGTGCCAACCAGCCGAGCAATGCCCCGCTGAGTGCGGCGAGCAAGCCGAGCACGGTCAACTGCAAACTGAACAGCACCATGGTTTCCCGGCGCGAAAGACCGAGGCAACGCAGCAAGGCGCTGGCATCGAAACGGCGGCTGGCGAAACGGTTCGCCGACAACGCCACTGCCACACCGGCCAACAGCACGGCGACCAGACTGGCCATGTTCAGATAACGCTCGGCCTTACCGAGTGCACCGCCAATCTGCCGGTTGCCATCGCGGGCATCCTGAATTCGCTGATTCGCAGCGAGCCCGGGTTTGATCAGCTGTCGATAGGTTTCCAGCGCCTGCGGTTCACCACGCCACAGTTCGCGGTAACTTACGCGGCTGCCGGGTTGCACGACACCGGTGGCGGCGAGGTCGTCAAGGTTGATCATCACCCGCGGCGTCAGGCTATAGAAGTTGCCGGCGCGATCCGGTTCGTAGGTCAGCACGCGGGTCATTTTCAATGTCTTCATGCCGACATCGATGCTGTCGCCGATCTTCAGATCCAGTGCGGTCAGAAGGCGTGCCTCGACCCAGGCTTCGCCGGGTTGCGGTTCACCGCCGGTTTCTTCGGCGGCGAAGGGGGCGGGCGCGCTCTTCAGTTCACCGCGCAACGGATAGGCACGGTCGACGGCTTTGATGCTCGACAACTGAATGCCATTGTCGGTGGCGATGACGCTGGAAAACTCCACCACTTGTGCGTGATTCAGGCGCAGCTCGGTGCCACTCCTGATCTGTTCTTCACGGGCCGGCGAACTTCCCTCGAGCACCAGATCGGCGCCGAGGAACTCGGTCGCGCGCAGCATCATGGCGCCGTTCAGGCGAGCGCCGAAATAGCCGATGGCGGTACTCGCCGCCACCGCGACGACCAAAGCGAAGAACAACACGCGCAATTCGCCGGCGCGGGCATCGCGCATGAGTTGGCGAATGGCGAGACTGAACAGACGCAACAGCGGCAAACGTGCCATCAAGGCTCCAGAGGGGCGACCAACAGCCCGGCTTCAAGTCGGATCAGACGCCGGCAGCGATGGGCGAGGCGTTCGTCGTGGGTCACCAGCACCAGGGTGGTGCCGCGTTCCTTGTTCAATTCGAAGAGCAAGTCGCTGATGCGCTCACCGGTGTGGCTGTCGAGGTTGCCGGTGGGTTCGTCGGCGAACAGTACGTCAGGCTCGGCAGCAAACGCGCGGGCAATCGCCACACGTTGTTGCTCACCGCCGGAGAGCTGTCGCGGCGAATGCGTGAGCCGCTGGCCGAGGCCGACGCGCTGAAGCAATTCAGTCGCACGTTCGCGGGCGTCTTTGCGGCCATCGAGTTCCAGCGGCAGCATGACGTTTTCCAGTGCGTTGAGGCTGTCGAGCAATTGAAACGATTGAAAGACGAAACCGACGTGTTCGGCACGAATGCGTGCGCGCTGGTCTTCATCGAGATTGCTTAGGCCCTGGCCGGCGAGAATGACTTCGCCACTGCTCGGCAGATCGAGCCCGGCGAGCAGGCCGAGGAGGGTGGATTTGCCCGAACCGGATGCGCCGACGATGGCCAGGCTATCGCCCTTGTTCAGTTCCAGGCTGAGTTCGTGCAGGATAGTCAGTTCACCTTCCGCGCTGGGAACCACTTTGCTGAGGTTCTTCGCGGTGAGAATGCTTGCGCCCATGGAGAATCCGATGCGTGTGTGGTTTTTGAGTGCTGGCCTGGCCTTGATGTGCATGGCCCAGAACGCAGCGGCGGGTACTGTCCTGATCGTTGGCGATAGTATCAGCGCCGGTTTCGGACTGGATACCCGGTTGGGGTGGGTGTCGTTGCTCGAACAACGGCTCAAACAGGAGGGTTTCGACGACAAAGTGGTCAATGCCTCCATCAGCGGCGATACCAGTGCCGGAGGCCAGGCGCGGCTGCCCGCGCTGCTTGCAGAGCATAAACCGGCACTGGTTATCCTCGAACTGGGTGGCAATGATGGCTTGCGCGGAATGTCGCCAACTCAATTGCAACAAAATCTTGCCTCGATGATCGACAGCTCGCGCCAGAGCGGGGCCAAGGTGCTGTTGCTCGGCATGAAACTGCCGCCCAATTACGGCAAGCGTTACACCGATGCTTTTGCCGAGGTCTACGGCAAACTCGCCGACGATAAAAAGATCCCGCTGGTACCGTTTTTCCTCGACGGCGTGGGCGGGCATCCGGACTTGATGCAGGCCGATGGTCTGCACCCGGCGGCCGGGGCTCAGGGCAAGTTGCTGGAAAATGTCTGGCCGACGCTAAAACCGCTGTTATGAGGCTTTTCTAAGGGCAGGCTTTCGGCTAATGTGGCGCCCCCTTATTTGGAGCCCCCGATGTCGCGTTCTGCCTGGTCCCTGTTTGCCTACCAACTGATCGAGCCTGACGAGCAGCTGGATCTGTTCGCCTGCCAGGAAGTGCGTGTGCATCTGGTGACGCGGCAACTCGAACTCGGTGGCTCGGCTGATCGCACCTTGTGCGGCAGCCTGCTGCCGGCGCAACCGCGCTGGTCGAGCGTGGATCGCCGGGTGTTTCAGGATCAGCGCCTGTGCTCGTTGTGCCGGGCGATTCTGGAATCGCAGAAGCGCGGGACTTCGCCGATCTGGCCGGAGTTGCGGTTCGAGCTCTGATTCTGTGGGAGCCGAGCTTGCTCGCGAAAAGGCCATGTCAGTAACATTTTTGGCGACTGACCCACCGCTTTCGCGAGCAAGCTCGCTCCCACCTGGAACACCTTGTCGCCTGCAATGGGGTGATCTCCCCGAATATTCAAAGTGCGGTGTACAATCGCGCTCTTATACCCTTGTTGATCATGCGAAGGATTTTCCGGATGTTGCCGCGCTTTCCTGCCGTCACCCGCTGCCTGTCACTTGCCGCCCTGTGTGTGGCCGGTCCCGTTGCTGCATTGGAGTTTCCCCTGCCACCACCCGGTGAAGACATCATCGGTCAGGTGCAGGTGATCAAAGCCAAGTACGAAGATACCTTCGCCGATCTGGGCACGAAGTACGATCTGGGCTACTCGGAGATGGTTGCAGCCAACCCGGGCGTCGATGCCTGGTTGCCGGGCGCCGGCACCGAAATCGTCTTGCCGACCCGATTCATTCTGCCGCCGGGTCCGCGTGAAGGCATCGTCATCAACCTTGCCGAATACCGCCTCTACTATTTCCCGAAAGGCCGCAACGTGGTCTACACGTTCCCGCTGGGTATCGGTCGTGAGGGTTGGGGTTCGCCGATTGCGCACACCTCGATCACCGCCAAGACGCCAAACCCGACCTGGACGCCTCCAGCGTCGATCAAGGCCGAACACGCCGCAGACGGTGACCCGCTGCCGAACGTAGTGCCGGCCGGCCCGGATAATCCGCTGGGCCCGTTCAAGTTCACTTTGGGCACCCCCGGTTACTTGATTCACGGTTCGAACAAGAAATTCGGTATTGGCATGCGCACCAGCCACGGCTGCTTCCGCATGTTCAACAACAACGTGCTGGAAATGGCCGGCATGGTCCCGGTCGGGACGTCGGTGCGCATCCTCAACGATGCCTACAAGTTCGGCAGCAGTGGCGGCAAGGTTTATCTGGAAGCGCACACGCCGATCGACGACAAGGGCAACCCGTCGGTGGTCGACAAGCACACCGCAGTGATCAACGCGATGCTCAAGCGTGAAGACGTCACCAGCAACCTGCGTGTGAACTGGGATGTGGTGCGGGATGTGGTCGCGGCCGAAGATGGCCTGCCAACGGAAATCGGCACGCCGAATACTTCGGCACCGATTGTTGCCAATACACCGATCGACCTGCAGCAGTAAGTCGAAGTCCGGAACCCGTCGATGCGTGAAGCGTCGGCGGGTTTTTTATTGCCTGAACAAAACCGCGGGCAATAAAAAAGCCGACCCGAAAAATCGGGTCGGCTCGATAACAATCCCGAGGGATTATTACTTGCGGCTAGCTTTGTCCAGCATGCGCAGAGCACGCTCGTTAGCTTCGTCAGCAGTCTGTTGTGCTTTTTGAGCAGCAGCCAGAGCTTCATCAGCTTTACGGTAAGCTTCGTCTGCACGAGCCTGGGAGCGAGCAGCTGCGTCTTCAGTAGCGGTCAGACGTGCTTCGGTTTCTTTCGATGCGCTGCTGCAACCGGTAGCCAGAACTGCGGCCAGAGCCAGAGCAGAGAATTTCAGAACGTTGTTCATCGTGTTCCCCTTCAAGGACTTTCAAATTAAGTGGCTGTCTCCTCACGATTGAGGAAATAGCCGGCGTACATACTACCCATTACTTGTAGTAAGTAAACTGACGTAAGGCAAGAAGCAAAAAAAATTGTAGGCGCTGATTCTTTTTCGAGCAACTTTTAACTGCACTGTATAAAAAATACCCAGCTGCAAGCCCCGCGCAGAGCGAGTTATTGAGAAAAAGTTCCCGTTACAGCCTGCTGTTTTTTGCAGTTTTGGATAAGTCTGTCTAGATGAATTCGTCCACACTTTTGTTGCGAATTTGCGCGCTGCTTCGCTTATCTTTGTCCATGTTGAGGTGACTTTAAAAAAGGTCGCACGTCTTAAATCTCAACATCCGGCAATGTTCAGGTGAGCGGACCGCGAAGAACCTCTCGAAAGCTCACCCTGCGTCCATCGGAGCTACCCCCCGCCAACTCGCTTGATGACGAGCGTACCTTGAGCATTTTTGCCAATGGTGCCTACTATTTATCAAGTGCCAGGTTGCGCGAGATCGGTGTGGCTCTTCTCGGTGTCCATCAGGCACGGGGTGGCGTAGTTGTTTCTTCGCCGGAAAAACATCGGTAAGGTAGGGGTCAGAATTCAAGACCCGCGAGGAGTAGTGATGAGCGAGGCGTTGTCCATCCACCATGACCAGGCTGGTCATCAGTTCGAGACCAATGTGGACGGTCATCGTGCCTACCTGACCTATATGGATCTGGGGAAACAGACTCTGGATATCTATCGCACCTTCGTGCCCAACGCCCTGCGTGGCCGTGGCATTGCCGCAGCGCTGACCGAAAGCGCGCTGCAGTACGCCGAAGAAATGGGCTACACGGTGATCCCGTCGTGCTCCTACGTCGAGCGCTACATGGAGCGCCATCAGCGCCGCGCCGCCAAGTTCTGAATCGCACATAAAAAAACGCCGGGCATTGCCCGGCGTTTTTTTATGCCTGTAAAACGCTGATCAGCTGCGCTGGCGTTTCGGCAAAACATCCTTGAGCTTGGCGTGCATGCTGCGCAGGGTGTTCTCGGTGGCAGACCAGTCGATGCAGGCATCGGTGATCGACACGCCGTATTGCAGGTCGGCGAGGTCTTTCGGAATCGCCTGGCAACCCCAGTTCAGGTGACTTTCGACCATCAGGCCGATGATCGACTGGTTGCCTTCGAGGATCTGGTTGGCGACGTTCTCCATCACCAGCGGTTGCAGGGCCGGATCCTTGTTGGAGTTGGCGTGGCTGCAGTCGACCATGATGTTCGGCTTGATCTTCGCTTTATCCAGCGCCTGCTCGCACAGGGCAACGCTGACCGAATCGTAGTTCGGCTTGCCGTTACCACCGCGCAGCACCACGTGACCGTAGGCATTGCCTTTGGTGGTGACGATCGACACGCCACCTTCCTGGTTGATACCGAGGAAACGGTGCGGGCTGGACACCGACTGCAAGGCGTTGATCGCCACAGTCAGGCCGCCGTCGGTGCCGTTCTTGAAACCTACGGCCGAGGACAGGCCGGAAGCCATTTCCCGGTGCGTCTGCGATTCAGTGGTACGCGCGCCGATCGCCGACCAGCTGATCAGGTCCTGCAGATACTGCGGGGAGATCGGGTCGAGGGCTTCGGTGGCGGTTGGCAGGCCTTTTTCGGCCAGATCCAGCAGCAACTGACGACCGATGTGCAGACCGTCCTGGATCTTGAACGAGTCGTCCAGGTACGGATCGTTGATCAGGCCTTTCCAGCCGACGGTGGTGCGTGGCTTCTCGAAATACACGCGCATGACCAGATACAGAGTGTCGGAGACCTCCGCAGCCAGCACCTTGAGGCGATCGGCGTATTCGTGGGCAGCCTTGATATCGTGGATCGAGCACGGGCCGATCACTACGAACAGACGGTGGTCGGTGCCATCAAGAATGTTGCGAATGACTTCGCGGCCCTTGGTGACGGTGCGCAGGGCAGCATCGCTCAGAGGGATATCACGCTTGAGCTGATCGGGAGTGATCAGGGTCTCGTTAGAGGCGACGTTTAGGTCGTTGATCGGTAAATCAGCCATCGTTTACTCGTCAGGTCACGGGTGCCGGCCGCCAGCGATCCCCGCGCGGCGGAGCACAGCAGATTTAAGCGCGTCGGGGAGCGGAACATTAGCGCGTAAAGCGCCTGCTCGACAATGGGCATGTAACTGTTTAGAGAAGACGGTCAGTCCGGCACTGGCTGGGCGAAAGCCTTGCGCACGCTGTCGTGGGAGAACTCGTCGGCATGTTGCTCGACCCATTGCAGGGCCACCGCCTGAATTTCTTGCAGGTCATCGTGGGTGTCGTGCATGCGGCAGTAGCGCTCGATCTGACACACTTGCTCACCCATTCGCGCACTGAACAGCGTCTGCTCATCGGTGAAGGCGATGCCCACCAGATAGCCTTTTTTACGGCGCAGACACCAAGCCACATAGCCCGGATAGCAGATGTCGGCGTTCAGTGTCGGCATGCGCACTTGCAGGGCGGTGCCATGGCGCCAGGCACGGTGGTAATTGCAAGCGATGCCGCCGAGGCTGATAGTGTGCAGCTGTTGCCTGGAAATACACTCAGGCTTGAGCAAGGTTAATTCAACCGGCACCTCGTCCGGATGAGGAATGAAACGTCCCATGAGCACAGACTCCCTGTGTCGGCCATTTGACATTGTTTCCCCCAGTATAGTGGTCGAATCCGAACTGACTGATTTCGACGCCGACCAACGGCTGCTGGCGATGAGCGGCGTTTCGCTGGTGATTTTCACCAGCGTCGGTTGCGCCAGTTGCCGTTATGCCCGCGAGGTGTTGCCGGATATGGCGCTGGGGATTGATCACCTGTGCTGGATCGATGCCGGCGACAACGGCGGGTTGGTCGAGCGCTATCAGGTCTTTCATTTGCCGGCGCTGTTTGTGGTGCGCGACGGCGAGTTCTTTGGGGCATTGCACACGCGCCTGACCGCCGATGCACTCAACGAGGCATTGGCGCAGGCACTGGGTCGAATTGCAGAGGAGTTGCCATGATGGGGGCGGTCAAAAAACCAGTGGTAGGGATTATTGGCACCGGCGCAATTGGTGGTTTCTACGGGGTGATGCTGGCGCGCGCCGGCTTCGATGTGCACTTTCTGTTGCGCAGCGAATTTGCGGCGGTGGCCGAGCGTGGTTTGCAGGTGAACAGCGCGGTGCATGGCCCGCTGACGTTGAAGCCGGTGCAAGCCTATTCGGCTGCCGAAGACATGCCCAAGTGCGACTGGCTGTTGGTGGGGGCGAAAACTACCAGCAATGCCGGTCTCGCACCTTCTATCACTCAAGCGGCCAAACCGGATGCGAAAGTACTGGTGCTGCAAAACGGTCTCGACGTCGAAGACAGCTTGCGTGAACTGCTCCCCGATTCCCTGCACCTGCTGGGCGGCTTGTGTCTGATTTGCGTACACCGCGAGGGCCCCGGACAGGTCACCCATCAAGCTCTCGGCGCAGTCAATGTTGGTTATCACAGCGGCCCGGTCATTGATGACTTCGCACGCATGGCTATTGTCGAAGAGGGCTCCGGTCTGTTCCGCGCCGCCGGAATCGATTCGCAGGCGATGCCCAATCTGCAACAGGCGCGCTGGCAGAAACTGGTGTGGAATATTCCCTATAACGGACTCTCGGTGTTGCTCGGTGCGAGTACCACACCGCTGATGGCGGATGCCGACAGCCGCCTGCTGATCAAGGCGTTGATGACCGAAGTGGTGCAGGGCGCCAAGGCCAGCGGTCATGATATTCCGCCAGGTTACGCCGACTATCTGTTCATGATGACCGAGAAAATGCCCGACTACTGGCCGAGCATGCACCACGATTTTTTACATAAACGACCGCTGGAGCTGGAAGCGATCTACGCTCGGCCCTTGGCGGCAGCAAACGCAGCAGGTTGTGAGTTGCCGCGAATCGAAGCGTTGTATCGCAATTTAAGTTTTATCGACCGGCGCAACGTTTAAGCCGGTTGCTTTGGGGGAAAGCATGGCCAAAAACATCGATGACAAACTGGTGCTGGCGATTTCGTCGCGCGCCTTGTTCGACCTGAGCGAGAGCCACAAGGTCTACCTGTCGAGCGGCGTCGAAGCCTACCGGCAATACCAGATCGAACACGAAGACGAAATTCTTGCGCCCGGCGATGCCTTCCCGTTGGTAGAAAAACTCTTGAGCCTGAACAGTCGCCTCGGCCGTGCGCGGGTCGAGGTGATTCTGGTTTCGCGCAACAGCGCCGACACCGGGTTGCGTGTTTTCAACTCGATTCACCATTACGGTCTGGCGATTTCCCGCGCAGCGTTTGTCGGCGGGCGCAGTCCGTATCCGTACCTGAAAGCCTTTGGTTGCGACCTGTTTCTGTCGACCCATGCCGAAGACGTGCGCGCGGCGCTGGACGCCGGTTTCGCCGCAGCAACCATTCTGTCCGGTGGCGCCAGTCGCGCGGCCAGCGACGAATTGCGCATCGCCTTCGACGGCGATGCGGTGATCTTTTCCGATGAGTCGGAGCGCGTTTATCAGTCCGGCGGGCTGGAAGCGTTTCAGGCCAAGGAGCGTGAGTCGGCCCGCGAGCCATTGCGCGGTGGGCCGTTCAAAGGCTTTCTGGCAGCGCTCAATCTGTTGCAGCGCGAGTTTCCCGATGACGATTGCCCGATCCGCACGGCACTGGTCACCGCGCGTTCGGCGCCGGCCCATGAACGTGTGATTCGGACCTTGCGCGAGTGGGATATTCGCCTCGATGAATCCCTGTTCCTCGGCGGCCTGACCAAATCGGCGTTCCTTGAAGCCTTCGCTGCCGACGTGTTTTTCGACGATCAGGCCGGCCACTGCGAACTCGCCCGCGAAGTCGTTGCCACCGGCCACGTGCCGCATGGCATCAGCAACGAACCGTCGGTCTAAAGCCCTGTGGTTCAAGACGTTGCGCCGCACGTCGTACTCGCCAAGGCACTGCTAAGCTGAATCAAATCTCCGCCATGTTGGCTTGCGAGGAGGTCATATGATTCGTTCGATGCTGTATGCCACTGACCTCGGTCTGTACGCACCGTTAGTGATGCAGCATGCCCTGGCGTTGGCGCGAACGTTCAATGCCGATCTGTACGTGGTGCACGCGGTGGAGCCGATGGGGCTGTTTGCCGAATCGGTGTTGCAGAGTTACCTCGACGAACAGGCATTGAACGAATTTCACAGCCAGGGTCTGAAAACTGTCATTGCCAATATCGAGCAGCGAGTGCTGGAAAGCTTTCGCGAAGAACTGGGGGATGAAGGCGAGCAGGATCTGCAGCGCATTCGCGCCGTGCGCGTGCTGCAGGGTGATCCGTCGCAGGTGATTCTCGACCAGGTGCAGAAACTCTCGGTCGATCTGCTGATCGTCGGCAGTCACAGCCACGGGGTGGGCGCGGAAACGCCGTTGGGGCGCACGGCAGCGCGGGTACTGCAATTGGCCAAGGTGCCGGTTTATCTCGTGCCGTTGGTGGAGCGCCGGCGGCGAGAGGATCGCTGAAGCAGGAATAATGGCGCTTTGATAAAAAAGTTCTAGATTTATTATTCAAACCATTAATATAGTTATATACCGTCGCTGATGCCCGTGGCGTCTACCTGCTTTGAGGGATTCATATGAAGCTTCAACAATTGCGCTACATCTGGGAAGTGGCGCACCACGACCTCAACGTTTCCGCTACAGCCCAAAGCCTTTACACCTCGCAACCGGGCATCAGTAAGCAAATCCGTCTGCTGGAAGATGAACTTGGCGTCGAAGTGTTTGCCCGCAGCGGCAAGCACCTGACCCGCGTAACCCCGGCCGGCGAGCGCATCATCACCACCGCCGGTGAAATTCTGCGCAAGGTCGAAAGCATCAAGCAGATCGCCCAGGAATTCTCCAACGAGAAAAAAGGCACCCTGTCGATCGCCACCACCCACACCCAGGCACGTTATGCGCTGCCACCGGTGATCAGCAATTTCATCAAGCAATACCCGGACGTGGCGCTGCACATGCACCAGGGTTCGCCGATGCAGATCGCCGAAATGGCCGCTGACGGCACCGTCGATTTCGCCATCGCTACCGAAGCGCTGGAGCTGTTCGGCGATCTGGTGATGATGCCGTGCTACCGCTGGAATCGTTGCGTAGTCGTGCCGCAGGGCCACCCGCTGACCAAGCTGCCGAAGCTGACTCTTGAAGCTCTGGCCGAATACCCGATCGTGACTTACGTGTTCGGTTTCACTGGCCGTTCGAAACTCGACGAAGCTTTCAGCCATCGCGGTCTGACGCCGAAAGTGGTGTTCACCGCCGCCGATGCCGATGTGATCAAAACCTATGTGCGTCTGGGCCTGGGCGTGGGCATCGTCGCTAAAATGGCGGTCGACACCAAACTCGACAACGATCTGGTGGTGCTGGATGCCAGCGAACTGTTCGAGTCGAGCGTGACCAAGATCGGTTTCCGTCGCGGCACCTTCCTGCGTGGTTTCATGTGCGACTTCATCGAGAAGTTCGCCCCGCACCTGACCCGCGAAGTGATGGCCAAAGCCATTCAATGCCACAACAAGCAGGAACTGGAAGAACTGTTCGACGGCGTCGAACTGCCGGTTCACTGATCAGTTGTTTCAGAGCACCTCGGTGACAGCGAACTGTTGCCGGGTGCCTGCCACCAGAATCTCCACCTCATCGCCTTCGCACTTGCCCAGCAGACCTTTGCCCAGCGGCGAGCGCGGGGTGATGACGGTTATCGGCTGACCGACCACATCGACTTTCAGGCCTGCCGCATCCGGCGCCAGAAACAGCCATTGCTCGCGACCCTTTTCGTCCTCCAGGCCGAGCAGGGCGCCGACTTCGATACCACGATTTTCGTCATAGGCGCGCAAGGTCAGGTTCTGGCACAGCGCCAGTGACTGACGGATTTCTTCGACCCTTTTCGCCTGACCCGCCGCCAGATACGACGCCTCAAGCCCCAGCGTGTCGTATTTGTTTTCGGCGATGTTTTCTTCGTGGGTCGCCGTTTCGTAAGCGGTTTGCGCGGCGCGTTCGGCGATGTCGAGATCGATGCGCAGTTTGTCGAGAATCAATTGGTGGACGATGTGCTTGTTCATGATCAATCGCAGAATTGCAAAACGTTGGCGCGGCTCTTTTCGCTCGGAGCGGTTTGATCCTGTTGCAGCCAGAACTGACACTTTGGATTCGACAGATTACGCGTGCTGCCGCGCGCCTGATCCAGCCGTGCCTGCTGCTCGTTCTTGCGCAGATTTTCCTCGTATTGCTGGAACAACGGGCTCTGCGGCGGAATATCCGGCTGTACCTGAACAGTCGCCGGCGGATTGGCCAATTGCTGCACAGCCTGGGCAACCGGTGCCAGTTGTTCTTTGAACAGAAAATGCGCCAGCAGCCAGCAGGTCAGCGCAATGGCGAGGAAGCCCAGCCACATGCCCAGGGCAATGCTGCCGGTCAGATGCAGCGCGCTAAGCTGTACCGGCAAGGGCCGGCGTGGATTGGGGCGATAGGGCATGGCTGCCTCCTGGCGGGTGATTGCGGGCAAGTGGCGATTGTCGCACGAAGATTAATCGCCGTCGGCTCTTCTGCGCGAGGTCATTTATGCGGACAATCGGCGCTTTTGCCAACGGGAGTCTTGAATGCCGCAATTGAAAACCCGCTGGGATATTTTCTGCACCGTCGTCGACAACTTTGGTGATATCGGTGTGACCTGGCGTCTGGCCCGGCAACTGGCGGGCGAGCACGGTCTGGCGGTGCGCCTGTGGGTCGATGATCTGCGCGCCTTCGAGCGCATTTGCCCCGAGATCGATATCAACGCGGCACAGCAATCCCGGCAGGGTGTCGAAGTGCGCCACTGGCCGGCCGAGTGGTCGCACACCGACGCCGCCGATGTGGTGATCGCCGCGTTTGCCTGTCAGTTGCCTACTGACTATATGGAGGCGATGGCCGTGCGCGAACAACCGCCGCTGTGGATGAACCTCGACTATCTCAGCGCCGAAGACTGGGTGATCGGTTGCCACGGGTTGCCGTCGGTCAAATACAAAACCGTGCAGAAGTTCTTCTTTTTTCCGGGCTTTCAGGCGGGCACTGGCGGGCTGCTTCGTGAACGAGGATTGCTCGAGCAGCGTCGACTGTTTCAGCAGGATACCGAGGCTCAGCGCCAGTTTCTGCAAGGTCTGGGGGTCGATCGCGCACCGGATGCGCAGCTGATTTCGCTGTTTGCTTATGAGAATGCCGGGCTGGCGAGTTGGCTTGATGTGCTGGCGGCCGATGCTGCACCGACCCATCTTCTGGTGCCGGAAGGGCGGATTCTTGGCGACGTAGCGCGTTGGCTTGGAGTGGAAACCCTGACGGTGGGCGAGATCAATGTGCGTCAGTCGCTGACCGTGCAGGTATTGCCGTTCGTCCGTCAGGATCAATATGACCACTTGCTCTGGTGCTGCGATTTCAACGCCGTGCGCGGTGAAGACTCGTTCGTACGCGCGCAGTGGGCGGGACGGCCGATGCTGTGGCACATCTATCAGCAGGACGAAGACATCCATCTGGACAAGCTCGACGCCTTTCTCGTGCTCTACACAAAAGGCCTGTCACCAGCCGCTGCCGAGGCGATGAACGGTCTCTGGCGGGCCTGGAGCGCCGGTCAACCCATCGGCGAACACTGGCTCGCGGCCCGCAATCATTGGCCAGAACTGCAGGAAAATGCCGAAGCGTGGTGTCTGGAACAAGGCTTGCAGGCCGATCTTGCCGCAGCGCTGGTACAGTTTTACCTAAATTGGATATGATACGCGGCCTAGATTTTTGTAAATCCCATCCAAATTCGGATATTCGCAATGAAAACTGGTAAAGAACTGAAACCCGGTACCGTGATCCGTCTCGAAAACGATCCTTGGCTGGTTCAGAAAGCTGAATTCACCAAGTCGGGCCGTAACAGCGCGATCATGAAGACCAAGCTGAAAAACCTGCTGACCGGTTACAAGACCGAGATCGTTTACAGCGCTGACGACAAACTGGACGACGTAATCCTCGACCGCAAAGAAGCGACCCTGTCCTTCATCAGCGGCGACACCTACACGTTCATGGACACCACTGACTACACCATGTACGAGCTGAACGCTGAAGACATCGAAGCCGTTCTGCCTTTCGTTGAAGAAGGCATGACCGATGTTTGCGAAGCGATCTTCTTCGAAGAGCGTCTGGTTTCCGTAGAGCTGCCGACCACCATCGTGCGCGTAGTTGACTACACCGAAGGTTCGGCTCGTGGCGACACTTCCGGCAAAGTCATGAAGCCAGCCAAGCTGGCCAACGGTACTGAGCTGCAAGTTGCCGACTTCATCGAAATCGGTGACAAGATCGAAATCGACACCCGCGAAGGCGGTTCCTACAAAGGCCGTGCCAAATAAGCACTGCTTTTTGCGGAAAGAAAAAGCCCGACCATTGAGTCGGGCTTTTTTGTGCCTGCGATTTGAGCTTCACACAATTCCCTGTGGGAGCGAGCCTGCTCGCGAATGCATTCTGTCAGCCAGCACATCACTGGATGACACACTGCTTTCGCGAGCAGGCTCGCTCCCACAATGGGATTGTGGTTACTTCAAGTGTTGCTTGAGTTCTTCAGATGCCTGCAACATCGCCGAACGCACTGCCGGCACCTGACTGACCACGTTAAGCAAACCGTAATCGTGGATCATGCCGTTGTAACGCACCGACGTCACTGCCACACCGGCCTCATCGAGTTTGCGCGCATACGCTTCACCTTCATCACGCAGCACATCGGCGCCGGCGGTCTGCACCAGTGCTGGCGGCAGGCCCTTCAGTTGCGCAGTGCTGGCCCGCAGCGGCGACGCGTAAATCTCGTTTCGCTGCTTGGCGTCGGTGGTGTAGTTGTCCCAGAACCATTTCATCATGTTGCGCGTGAGGAAGTGCCCTTCGGCGTACTGATTGTAGGAGCCGGTATCGAAATTGGCGTCCGTCACAGGCCACAGCAGCACCTGGAACTTGATCGCCGGCGTGCCTTTGTCTTTGGCCATCAGTGCAACCACGGCCGCCATGTTGCCGCCGACGCTGTTGCCAGCGACGGCCAGACGTTTGCCGTCGACGTTGATTTCTTTGCCGTGCTCGGCGACCCACTTAGTTGCCGCGTAGGCCTGGTTGATCGCCACCGGGTAATGCGCTTCCGGTGAAGGCGTGTAATTGACGAACACAGCCGCCGCTCCCGAACCGACCACCAGATCCCGCACCAACCGCTCGTGCGTCGGGAAATCGCCTAGCACCCAGCCACCACCGTGGAAGAACATGAACACTGGCAGCTCGCCCTTGACCCCGGCCGGCCGGACGATGGTCAGGCTCAACGGTTGGCCATCGACCTGGATGGTTTTCTCGCTGACGTCCGCTTTGGGCAGCGTCAACTTGACCCCGGACTGCGCGCCGACCAGCACGGCGCGGGCATCTTTGGGTGTCAGCTGTTCCATCGGTTTGCCGGTGCCGGCATTCAGCACATCGAGAAATGCCTGAGTGTTGTGTTCGACATCACCGGCAAATGCACTGTGGATGGACAGGGCGAGAAGGGTACCGGTCAAGACTTTGCTGAAAGTGTGCATGTTCATTTCCTGTTCGGGCCTGGGATATCAGCAGTTAAACGGTGACGTGCAGACGTACATCGACGTTGCCACGGGTGGCGTTGGAGTACGGGCAGACCTGGTGAGCAGCGTCGACCAGCGCTTGTGCGTCGGCTTGTTCCAGGCCTGGCAGGCTGATGTGCAGGTCGATGTCCAGACCGAAGCCACCGGGGATCTGGCCGATACCGACATGGGCGGTGATCGAGGCATCGTCAGGGATTTTGCGTTTGGTCTGGCTGGCGACGAATTTCAGTGCGCCGATGAAGCAGGCCGAGTAGCCGGCCGCGAACAGTTGCTCTGGGTTGGTCGCCGCGCCGCCGGCACCGCCGAGTTCTTTCGGGGTGGCGAGTTTGACGTCGAGGATATTGTCGCTGGAGATCGCACGACCATCACGGCCGCCAGTGGAGGTTGCGATTGCGGTGTAGAGAGTTTGCATGGTGTGAGCCTCATTGGGTGTGGTTATGTGCGCTAATTGTTTGCGCGCTAAGTAAGTGCGAGGTGAATGTATCGCGCTAATATATTGCGCGCAAGATAAATTTATAAAAAAGCTGCACTTCCACGAAGGGGCGGGTATGAGAGGGTGGCTGTAAGGCTTGAGTTAGAGCGATTTGCGCGGTAGATCAGGTGGTGAAAATATTTTTGTTGTCGATGAAATCAATGTGGGAGCGAGCCTGCTCGCGAATGCGGTGTATCAGTCACCATTCATATCGACTGACACTACGCATTCGCGAGCAGGCTCGCTCCCACAGGGACTGTGTGGAGGTCAGATCAGGCTTTCCTGCAAGTGACCGCGTAGCGCCTGCAACTCTGATTGCAGCTTCTGCAGGCGTTCCAGAGTGAAGCCGCTGGCGCCGAGGATGCATTGCGGAATGGTCTGTGCCTTGTCGCGTAGCGCCCGACCCTGTTCGGTCAGTTCAACAATTACCACGCGCTCATCCTCACGACTGCGCGTGCGGCTGAGCAAGCCTTCGCCTTCCAGGCGTTTGAGCAGCGGGGTCAGCGAGCCGGGATCGGTCAGCAACCGCGAGCTGATTTCTCCGACGGTCAAACCATCCTTCTCCCAAAGCACCATCATCGCCAGATACTGCGGATAGGTCAGGTTCAAGGCTTGCAGCAGCGGCTTGTAGACCTTGGTCATCATCAGCGAAGTGGAATGCAGAGCGAAGCAGGCCTGGTTATCCAGCAGCAGGTCGTCGCAGGTGTCGCGTTCGGAAGTCATTTCAAAAGCCTTGTGCGGTAATGGTCATGAATCTAGCGCTCGAATCTTTAATGCGCCAGATAATTTTCCGGCGCTAGTGCCGTCCCAGATCTCGCTGTAACGCCAGATCCCATGGCGGCACCGGACTGAAACGGGTCTTGAGATATTCGAGCAACAGGCGGCTGCGCGAGTTGGTTTGTTGCTCCATGCGCAGCGCGTAGATGCCGGTGGACTCTGGGGTCGGCAGGCCGTTTTCGCAGAACAACGGCAGCAATTCGCCGCGCAACAGGTATTCGCTGGCCAGCCATGTCGGCAGATGCGCGATGCCCAAGCCAGCCAAGGCGCCGCAGACCAAGGCCTCGGCATTGTTGGCGCTCATGCGGATGCGCGCCGGACGGTGCAATTGCATTTGGCCGTCCTGCTCGAAGCGCCAGGCGAAGGGCGGAGCGAGGCCTTCCCAGTCCAGGCCATCATGCTCGCTCAGTTGCGCCGGACTGCCGGGTACACCACGGCGTTTGAGATAGTCCGGACTGGCGCAGGCAATACGCACCATGCTCGCCAAGGGTGTGGCCACCAATCGGGTATCAGCCATTTGTCCGGCGCGCAGCACCAGATCGACTTTGCCCAGGTTCGAGCCGCCCATGTCGACAAAGCTGTCAATCAGGTGCAGTTGCACATCCAGCCCCGGATACAGAACGAGAAAGTCAGCGATCACCGGTGCCAGATGCCGTCGCCCGAAAGCGGCGGGGGCATCGATACGGATCAAGCCCTCGGGTGCACTGCTCAAGGACACCGCTTCTGCGCGGGCCAGCTGCAACTCGGCAACAATCCGTCGCGCGCGTTCGGCAAACGCCAGTCCCGCTGGCGTTGCGCGCACTGCGTGAGTGCTGCGGACAAACAACTGGCTGCCAACGGCGCTTTCCAGATTGTCTATTCGTCGAGCGACGGCCGACGGTGTCAGCGGATGACGGCGCGAGGCGGCAGAAAAACTGCCGCTCTCCAGCACATCGAGAAACAGCCCGAGTTGATCGGTCAATTGATTGGGATTCATATCGGTTCAACGCTTGTGCGAAATCGGCATAGCCATTGTGCGTTGCTGTGCGTTTCCCCGCCAGCCGCGACTGCGTAGGATGAATCGCCTGACGTGAGAGGAATTCGGCTGTGATGGAGTTTTTGTTGTACCTGTTGTTCGGCGCCGCCCTTGGCACACTTGGCGGCATTTTCGGCATCGGCGGCGGTTTGATCGCCATTCCGTTGCTTGGCGTGTGGTTTGGCCTTGATCAACAAATCGCCCAAGGCACAGCGCTGGTCATGGTGGTGCCGAACGTGATGCTGGCACTGTGGCGTTATCACCAGCGCAATCGCATCGAACTGCGGCATGCGCTGCCCTTGGCGGTGATGGGTTTCTGCTTTGCCTGGATCGGTTCGATCTGGGCGGTGGGTATCGATGCGCAAACCATGCGCATCGGCTTTGTGGCATTTCTTGTGGTGCTCTCCGCGTACAACCTGCTGAAGATGTTCGGCAAACCACCCGCTGCGACTTCCGAAATGCGTTATTCCTGGCCATGGCTCGGCGTGCTTGGCGCGGCGTCCGGGACTATGGGCGGTTTGTTCGGTGTCGGCGGTGCGGTGGTCGCGACGCCGGTGCTGACCAGCCTGTTCGGCACCACGCAAGTGGTCGCTCAGGGCTTGTCGCTGGCGCTGGCCTTGCCGAGCACCGGCGTGACCTTGGTGACCTACGCGGTGCACCAGGAAGTGGACTGGATGATCGGCCTGCCGCTGGCCATCGGCGGTCTGGCGAGCATCAGTTGGGGGGTGAAAGTCGCCCACGCCATGCCGGAAAAACTCCTGCGCGGGCTGTTCTGCGGTTTCCTGGTGCTGTGTGCGGTGATGCTCGCGTTTAAAGTTTGAAGCCTTCGACGATGTGCTCGGCCAGGCACTCGGTGATCGGCGACGGATTGTTCAGATTGCGGATCAGCATGATGCTGGCTTCGGGCAACAGCGGCAGATCTTCGGCGGCGCCGAGAATTCGCATGTCCGGGGTGATCAGGCTTTCCAGTTGCGCGGTGATCGCCAGACCCGCGCTGACCACGGCCATCAACGCCGAGAGGCTGGTGCTGTTGTACGCGATGCGGTAGTCGCGGCCCATCGCATCCAGCGCATTGCACGCCCACAAGCGGCAGAAACAATCACTGTTGAACATCGCCAGCGGCAGCGGCGTTTGTTCGTGGGCACTGAAATTCTGCGCTTCGGCCCAGACAAAACGCTCCTTGCGCAGTAGTTGGCCGATCTCGTTGCCCGGTTCGCGGGTGACAATCGACAAGTCCAGATCGGTACGCTGCAGCAGTTGTTTGGTCGACTCGCAATGCACTTCGATCTGGATCAGCGGATAGAACTGCGCAAACCGCGACAGAATCCCCGGCAGAAAACGCATCACATAATCGTCCGGCGTACCGATGCGCACCGTGCCGACCATGTGCGGCTCGCGCAAAGTGTTGAACACTTCGCTGTGCAACTTGAGGATGCGCCGCGCGTAACCGAGCAACACCTGGCCCTCGGCGGTCAGGCGCACTTGGCGTCCGTCGCGCTCGAACAACTGCCGCTGCAACACGTCCTCTTCCAGACGCTTCATCTGCATGCTCACCGCCGATTGCGTGCGGTTGACCATTTCGCCGGCACGGGTGAAACCGCCCTGATCAGCGATGGCGACAAAGGTGCGCAGTACATCGGTATCGATACTGGGGTAGGCCGACAATTGATGAATCTCCGTGATGCATGCCATCAGAAACATTCGTTGGATTGATCTTAGCGCCGGCGCGAGACTTGAGCCATCCACAAAGGAGGCAACACGATGAAAGGTCAAAGAGAGTATGTAGACGAATCAAAATTTTCCGGCCACGGCCATATCGTTTCCGACCTGCTGCACAAGTTTAGCCGCTGGTACGAACTGCACCGTGAACGCGAATTGCTCGCCAGTCTGAGCGACGAAGCGTTGAAGGACATCGGCGTCAGTCGTGCTGACGTTGAACACGAAGCCGTGCGGCCGTTCTGGGATGACCCGATGCATAAATGACCCCTGCATAAATGATGAGCAGAGCGCTACACAAACCAACTTCCAGTGAGGTAGGTTGCGAGCAGACAAGGAGATGCTCATGCCCGCAACAGTATCCTTTTCCCTCAAACAGGCGCGACGACTGGCGCTGGCAGCCCAAGGCTTCAACGGGCGCCAGCCGCCGACTGTCAAGGCGCCACACCTCAACCGGCTGATCGAACGGCTGGGATTGCTGCAAATCGACTCCGTCAACGCCGTGGTGCGTTCGCACTACTTGCCGCTGTTTTCCCGTCTGGGTTCCTATTCTTCTGATTTGCTCGACCAGGCTGCCTGGAGTTCGGGGCGACGCCGCACGTTGTTCGAATATTGGGGCCATGAAGCGTCGTTGCTGCCGCTGTCGATGTATCCGCTGATGGCGTGGCGGATGCAGCGAGCCAGGCGCGGCGAGGATATCTATCAGCAACTGGCGAAGTTCGGTCGTGAGCAGCAGGACGTTGTTCGCCGGGTGTTGAACTCGGTCGAAGAGCAAGGCGCGTTGGGTGCCGGCAGCTTGTCGACTCGCGAAGACAAGGCCGGGCCATGGTGGGACTGGAGCGCGGAAAAGCATGCACTGGAATGGTTGTTTGCGGCGGGCGAAGTGACGGTAGCGGGGCGGCGTGGATTTGAGCGCTTGTATGATTTGCCGGAGCGGGTCATCCCGTCTTCTATTTTGCAGCAAGCGTTGCCTGATGAAGCCGAGGCGCAGCGTGGCTTGCTGTTGCATGCGGCGCAGGCGTTGGGCGTCGGTACAGAAAAAGACCTGCGAGATTACTTCCGTCTGAATCCGGCGGATGCACGGCCGCGACTGGCTGAGCTGGTCGAGGCGGGGCAATTGCAAATGTGCGAAGTCGCTGGTTGGCGCCAGATCGCTTATTGCCTGCCGGAGCCGAAAGTCCCGCGCAAGGTGGTGGCCAGTGCGTTGTTGTCGCCGTTTGATTCTTTGATCTGGGAGCGTAGTCGCACCGAGCGCTTGTTCGATTTCCGTTATCGGCTGGAAATTTACACACCGCAGGACAAGCGGGTTTTCGGCTATTACGTGCTGCCGTTCTTGCACAACGAGCGGATTGCCGCGCGGGTTGATCTGCGTGCCGAACGGGCGGCGGGGCAGTTGGCGGTGCATGCGGTGCACGAGGAAGAGCCGGGGCTGGATGAGGAAGGGATGTTGGCGCTGGCTGCTAATCTGCGGCAGATGGCGGACTGGTTGGGGCTTGCGCGGGTGCAGCTCAATTGTCAGCGTGAGAGTGCGGCGCGGTTGCGGGTGGCATTGGCGAAAATTGAGGGCGTCTGAACGGACGCCTTCGCGAGCAGGCTCGCTCCCACATGGGGTTTGTATACGACACAAATCCGGTGTGGGAGCGAGCTTGCTCGCGAAGGTGGCGACTCGGTCTAGCGGCGGACTTGTTTCAGCGTTTCGGCTATGAGGAACGCCAATTCCAGCGACTGATCAGCATTCATCCGCGGATCACAATGGGTGTGATAGCGATCCGACAAGCCATCTTCAGTAATCGGCCGCGCGCCACCAATGCACTCGGTGACATTCTGCCCGGTCATCTCGATGTGAATGCCGCCGGCATAACTGCCTTCGGCTTCGTGCACCTGGAAGAACTGTTTAACTTCACCGAGGATCTGCGCGAAGTCACGGGTCTTGTAGCCGCTGCTGGCCTTGATGGTGTTGCCGTGCATCGGGTCGGAACTCCACAGCACTTGCTTGCCTTCACGCTGCACCGCGCGGATCAGCGCCGGCAGGTGATCGCCGACCTTGTTCGCACCCATCCGCGCAATCAGGTTGAGGCGCCCCGGATCGTTGTCCGGGTTGAGCACGTCGATCAGGCGGATCAGGTCGTCGGGGTTCATGCTCGGGCCGACCTTGACGCCGATCGGGTTGTTCACCCCACGCAGGAACTCAACATGCGCGCCGTCGAGCTGACGGGTGCGGTCGCCGATCCACAGCATGTGCGCCGAGCAATCGTAGTAATCGTTGGTCAGGCTGTCGCGACGTACGAAGGCTTCTTCGTAGTTCAGCAGCAGCGCTTCGTGGGCGGTGAAGAAGCTGGTTTCGCGCAGTTGTGGCGAGCTGTCCATGCCGCAGGCGCGCATGAATGCCAGGGTTTCATCAATGCGGTCGGCGAGGTGGCTGTACTTCTCCGCCAGCGCAGAGTTGGCGATGAAATCGAGGTTCCACTTGTGCACCTGATGCAGGTCGGCAAAACCGCCTTGGGCAAACGCGCGCAGCAGATTCAGCGTGGCGGTGGACTGGTGATAGGACTGCAGCAGACGCTCCGGATCCGGCACGCGGCTTTTCTCGTCGAAACCGATGCCGTTGACGATGTCGCCACGGTAGGCCGGCAGGGTCACACCATTGATGGTCTCGTCGTTGGCCGAGCGCGGTTTGGCGAACTGGCCAGCCATGCGCCCGACCTTGACCACCGGGCAACCGGCGGCAAAGGTCATGACGATCGCCATTTGCAGCAACACTTTAAAAGTGTCGCGAATTTTTGCCGCAGAGAATTCGGCAAAGCTTTCCGCACAATCGCCGCCCTGCAGCAGGAATGCGCGGCCCTGAGTGACTTCGGCAAACTGCCGGCGCAGTTCGCGCGCTTCGCCGGCAAACACCAGCGGCGGATAGCTGGCCAGCGTCTGCTCGACCTGGCGCAGATGCGCAGCGTCAGGATATTGGGGTTGTTGCTGGATCGGCAGGGCGCGCCAGCTGTCAGGGCTCCACGGTTGGCTCATCACGGTCTCTAATTGGTTCTACGCACGGAAGGCCATGTTAGCAGCAATTAGTACGTGACCTGCTCCCGCCCCATCACCGACAATCGCCGCTTTGCCACGGCGCCACAGCGGTGCCATCGCGTCACCGCGCCCGGTGACCATCAGGAGACGAAATGACTGAGGAGCGCGTCGAGCATCTGCTCGCCGAAGTACAGGATGAGTTCGGCGTGATTCGCGTGCTGGAAGTGGCCGATTACCGCTTTCTCGAATTCGGCGATGCGATCGAGCAGAGCTGCGTGTTCACCGCAGACCCGAGCTGGCTCGAATACGATTACACCCGCGCGATGCTGATCGGTGCGTTGTGCCATGAGCAGCCGGAGAGTGCGCTGTTTCTGGGGCTCGGTGCCGGTACGCTGACGCAGGCCTGCCTCAAGTTTCTGCCGCTCGAAGATGTCGAAGCCATTGAACTGCGCCCGGATGTGCCGCGTCTGGCCATCGAATACCTTGGGCTGGATGATGATCCACGCCTGTACATTCGCGTCGGCGACGCCCTCGAACTGCTGCCGACTGCCGAGCCGGCTGACCTGATTTTTGTCGACCTGTACACCGATGTCGGGCCGGGTGTCGGCCATCTGGCCTGGAGTTTTCTCGGTGACTGCCAGAAACGGCTGAATCCGGGCGGCTGGCTGGTGATCAACCAGTGGGCCACCGATGATGGCAAGCCGTTGGGCGCGGCGTTGTTGCGCGGGCTCTATCACCGGCACTACTGGGAGCTGCCGGTGAAGGAGGGCAATGTGATTCTGATTGTGCCGGCGGATCTCGATCAGGCGCTGGACATGCAGGCGCTGACCGCCCGGGCCGAGGCGTTGGCGCCGAGGTTGGGGTATTCGTTGCAGTCGTTGATCAACAGTATTCGCCCGGCCACCTGAGGCATCTGTGATGGCCCCTTCGCGAGCAAGCTCGCTCCCACATTGGAATGCATTTTCCCTGTGGGAGCGAGCCTGCTTGCGAAGAGGGCCTGATAGCCTGCGAAAATTTCAGATCCCTTTGAAGATCCCGGGTCGCCGCTCCACCAACGAGCGCACCCCTTCCTTGGCATCTTCACTGGCCAGCAACTTCTTCACCAGCGCCGGCAAACCCTGCGCCGCCGCCGTTTCACCCTCATACCTTGCCTGCCGCGCCGACATCAACGTCGCCTGCACCCCCAGCGGGGCTTGTTGCGCAATCCGTTCGGCCAGCGCAATCGCTCGCGGCAAGAGGTCTTCGCTGGCCATGACTTCCTGCACCAACCCCAGGTGCAACGCCTCGTGCGCATCAAATTCATCACCGGTCAGCAACCAGCGCATCGCATTACCCCAGCCGGCAATCTGCTGAAATCGCAAAGTCGCGCCACCAAAAGGAAAGATCCCACGCTGTACTTCCATCTGCGCGAAGCGGGTATTGCTCGCACAGAGATTGATATCCGCCGCCAGCATCAGCTCGATGCCAATGGTCAGGCAGTAACCCTGCGCGGCGACAATCACCGGTTTGCTCACCCGTGGCCCGACGAAAACACCCCATGGATCGCAACCACCGGTCGGAACCTGCCAACCTTCGGCGATTGCGCCGCTGGCATTCACCAGATCCAGACCGGCGGTAAAGTGCTCGCCATGGCCGAACACCACCGCGACCCGTGCCTCGCTGTCGGCCTCGAACTCGCCATAGGCCAGGCTGAGTTCATTGAGCAGGTCGAGATCGAAAGCATTGCGCTTGGCCGCTCGATCGAGGCCAATCAGATGGACGTGACCACGGCGTTCACGGCTGACGCGGCCGGGGCAGGGCTGATTCATGGCGAAATCCTCGAGCGGGGAGGGCGGGTGCAGCGACGGTATGCCGCACATCGATGAATCGTTTAAGCGTCTTCGCCCGCAGGGCCGGGCCTATGAAAAATAGACCTTGGCGCGATTATCCGCAAAACCCCGTTACACAGCGGTGACACAGGTATTTTGACGATAAAAAAAGCTCCCTTTTTGGGCAAAATCCGGTATAGTGCGCGCCGGCCTTTAACCGGGCCGCGTTTAGGTAGCGCATTTCCCGAAGTCAGCTTCGGCTGCACGTCCGCATTGCGGGCTCTTCCCGGACGATTCTTTTTTTCATTCATTCGTTTTCGCAAATCCCCGCCGACAAAGCTGCCAGGGCGACTCTTGAGTCTCAACACGGCATGCGCAGCTTTGGAGCATGGGTCTTTGCGGATGCACTTAGAGGCAGACCCATGACCCAGGAAACCGGCGGATTCGCCGCTTTTAATCTTAACCCGAATATTCTTGCAGCCGTCGCAGCGACCGGCTACGAAGAGCCTTCGGCGATTCAGCAGCAATCGATCCCGATCATCATGGCCGGCCAGGACATGATTGGCCAGGCGCAAACCGGTACCGGTAAAACCGCCGCGTTCGCACTGCCTATCCTGCACCGCATCGATCCTGCCAAGCGCGAACCGCAAGCCCTGATCCTGGCGCCAACTCGTGAGTTGGCGCTGCAAGTAGCAACCGCTTTTGAAACCTACGCCAAGCAAATGCCGGGCGTTACTGTTGTGGCCGTTTACGGCGGCGCGCCGATGGGCCCACAACTGAAAGCAATCCGTAATGGCGCACAGATCGTTGTCGCCACCCCGGGTCGTCTGTGCGACCACCTGCGTCGCGACGAAAAAGTCCTGTCGACCGTGAACCACCTGGTTCTCGACGAAGCTGACGAAATGTTGAAACTGGGCTTCATGGATGACCTGGAAGTCATCTTCAAGGCTCTGCCAGCGACCCGTCAGACCGTTTTGTTCTCGGCTACCCTGCCGCAGTCGATCCGCGCCATTGCCGAACGCCATCTGCGCGATCCACAACACGTGAAGATCCAGACCAAGACCCAGACCGTTACCGCGATCGAACAGGCTCACCTGTTGGTTCACGCTGACCAGAAGACTTCGGCCGTTCTCAGCTTGCTGGAAGTGGAAGATTTCGACGCCCTGATCATGTTCGTGCGCACCAAGCAAGCGACCCTGGATCTGGCCAGCGCCCTCGACGCCAAAGGCTACAAAGCCGCGGCGCTGAACGGTGACATCGCCCAGAACCAGCGTGAGCGCGTCATCGACTCGCTGAAAGATGGCCGTCTGGACATCGTTGTCGCGACCGACGTAGCTGCTCGTGGTCTGGACGTTCCGCGCATCACTCACGTGTTCAACGTTGACATGCCGTACGACCCAGAGTCCTACGTTCACCGTATCGGCCGTACCGGCCGTGCCGGTCGCGAAGGTCGTGCACTGCTGCTGGTGACTCCACGTGAGCGCCGCATGCTGCAAGTGATCGAGCGCGTAACCGGTCAGAAAGTTGCCGAAGTACGCCTGCCGGACGCTCAAGCCGTTCTCGATGCGCGCATCAAGAAACTGACCAACAGCCTGTCGCCGCTGGTCGCTGACGCCGAATCGACTCACGGTGAGCTGCTCGATCGTCTGACTGCAGACATCGGCTGCACCCCGCGTGCTCTGGCTGCTGCGCTGCTGCGCAAAGCCACCAACGGTCAAGCGCTGAACCTGGCTGCGATCGAGAAGGAACGTCCACTGGTGCCGAACAACGCACCGCGTGGCGACCGTCCTGAGCGCACCGGTGATCGTCCTGATCGTGGTGACCGCGAGCGTCGCGCGCCAATGCCTTTGGGCGAAGGCCGTGCTCGTTGCCGTACCGCGCTGGGTGCGCGTGATGGTATCGCTGCGAAGAACCTGCTGGGCGCCATCCTCAACGAAGGCGGTCTGGCCCGTGAAGCGATCGGTCGCATCCAGGTGCGTGACAGCTTCAGCCTCGTCGAGCTGCCGGAAGATGGTCTGGACAAACTCCTGACCAAACTGAAGGACACTCGCGTTGCCGGTAAGCAGCTGAAACTGCGTCGCTATCGCGAAGATTGATCCGCCCTTGGGCTGATTGATCGAACATAAAAAATCCCCGACTGGTTCGGGGATTTTTTTTGTCTGCCTGAAAGATCAAAAGATCGCAGCCTTCGGCAGCTCCTACAGAGGGAACGCATTCCAAATGTAGGAGCTGCCGAAGGCTGCGATCTTTTGCTTTTAACCAAAGCGATAGATGTCCATCCCTAACGCGCCCATCGTGAAGCCTTTATGCGCCACGCTGAACTCTCCTCCCGCGCCCCGGGCAAAATACAGTGGCAACAAATGCTCGTCGCTCGGATGGCTGCGCACCGCATGCGGCGCCTGCTGGCGATAATCATGCAGCGCCGCCTCATCGTCGGCCGCCAACTTCTCGATTACCCAGTCACGGAAATCCCGCGCCCACGGCTCGACACTTTCCGGGCCGGCGTGCCAGTCCAGTTCGCGCAGGTTGTGGGTGATGCTGCCGGAGCCGATCAGCAAGATGCCCTGATCACGCAGGCTCGCCAGCGCTCGGCCGACCCGGGTTTGCAACGCCGGGCCAGCGCGACTCGGCAGCGAGACCTGCACCACCGGGATATCCGCTTGCGGGTACATCAACGACAGCGGCACCCAGACACCGTGATCGAACGGACGCTGCGGATCGAGACGTGCTGGCAGATTATTGGCAGTCAACAGATCGGCCACCTCAGCGGCCAACTGCGGATTGCCCGGCGCCGGGTACTGAACTTCAAACAGCGCGCGAGGGAAACCGCCGAAGTCGTGCCAGGTTTCCGGTTGCCGATGACTACTGACCAGCAGTTCGTGGCTTTCCCAATGCGCAGAGACGATGACGATGGCTTTGGGTTTCGGTAATTCGGCTGCCAGACGCGCCAACGCCGGGCCACTGGCACCGGGCTCCAGCGCCAGCATGGGTGAGCCATGGGAAATAAACAGGCTGGGAAACATGATGGGTTCCTGAGCGTTAAGATGGGCTCATCTTCAGTCAGATCATTGATCTAAATCTAATATAAGTTTTAACGCTTTTTGATCGAATTATTCGGAGTGATGCATGCAGTCTGAGTTTTGGCACAAGAAGTGGGATTCGGGGCAGATCGGTTTTCATCTGCCGGAGGTGAACCCTTATTTGCAGCGGCACTGGGCGGTACCGGCAGCGGCGCGAGTGTTCGTGCCTTTGTGTGGGAAAAGTCTGGATCTGGCGTGGCTGGCCGGGCGGGGTCATCAGGTGCTCGGGGTTGAGCTGTCGGAAAAGGCAATTGAAGACTTTTTCGGTGAGCATCAAGTGCAGCCGCAGATCAGCCAGAAGGGCGCGTTCAAGGTCTATCGCAGTGACGCCATCGAACTGTGGTGCGGTGACTTCTTCGCGCTGACGGCGAGCGATGTGGGCGATTGCACCGCGTTGTACGATCGCGCCGCGCTGATTGCCTTGCCAGGGCCGATGCGTGAGCGTTATGCGGCGCATCTTCAGCAGATTCTGCCGCTGGGTGTGCAAGGGTTGTTGATTACGCTGGATTACGATCAGGCGCAGATGCCGGGGCCGCCGTTTGCGGCGGGGGATGATGAAGTGCAGCGGTTGCTGGGGGATGTCTGGCAGGTGCAGGCGCTGGAAGAGCAGGATGTGCTGGGTGAGAGCTGGAAGTTCCTGCAGGCAGGCGTTACGCGGCTTGAGGAGCGGGTTTACCGGGTTTCTTCTCGATAGATGTTTGCTGACAGTGCCGGCCTCTTCGCGAGCAGGCTCGCTCCCACATTGGATGGGTGTTTGCAGGGCCCGTGTGGGAGCGAGCCTGCTCGCGAAGAGGCCATCAGCAACAATCCATTATTGGCAGGAACAAAAAAGGTCCGCATCACTGCGGACCTTTTTTCATTGTTACGCCAGTCGGATCAACCGCGGCGACGCAGCGCGTCGATACGCTCTTCCAGCGGCGGGTGGCTCATGAACATACGGGCAAAGCCCTGTTTGATGCCACCGTTGATGCCAAAGGCGTTCAGGGTGTCCGGCATGTGCACCGGCAGGCCCTGTTCGGCGCGCAGGCGTTGCAGTGCGCCGATCATCGCGCTGGTGCCGGCCAGACGTGCGCCGGCTTCGTCGGCACGGAATTCACGCTTGCGCGAGAACCACATGACGATCGCACTGGCGAGAATGCCCAATACCAGTTCGGCGAAGATGGTCGCCACGTAGTAGGCGATGCCCTGGCCTTCTTCGTTCTTGAAGATCACTTTGTCGACGAAGTTACCGATGATCCGCGCAAAGAACATCACGAAGGTGTTCACCACGCCCTGGATCAGCGCCAGCGTGACCATGTCACCGTTGGCCACGTGACCGATTTCGTGGGCGAGCACGGCTTTCACTTCATCGGGTGAGAAACGCTCAAGCAAGCCCTGGCTGACCGCGACCAGCGCGTCGTTCTTGTTCCAGCCGGTGGCGAAGGCGTTTGCTTCGTAGGCCGGGAAAATACCGACTTCGGGCATCTTGATCCCGGCTTCGCGGGACAGTTGCTCGACGGTTTGCAGCAGCCATTGCTCATGCCGGGTACGTGGCTGGCTGATGATCTGGGTGCCGGTGCTCATCTTCGCCATCCACTTGGAGATGAACAGAGAGAACAGCGAGCCGGCGAAACCAAAGACCGCACAGAAAACCAGCAGCTGACTAAGGTCGAGATCAACCCCGTTGGCCGCCATGAACCCGTTGAAGCCGAACAGGCTCAGGGTGATGCTGGCTATCAGCACGACCGCCAGGTTAGTGGCCAAAAACAGCAGGATGCGCATCATGGTTGTAGAAATCTCCTCAAGCTAAAGATGTAGCGTACTGCGGGGTATATAAGGTGCCGCACCGGGCTATTCAACTGAGTGACTATTTCAAACTGTGTCCTACAGCGGATTCTTTGGTGCTCGGCACATTTCCCACAACGGATAACGATAGGGATGACGACCAGCCGCGACCCGTCGCCATTACGCTGGACGCAGGTAAACGGTATGAATCGCAAGTGTAGAAGGCGTGCGCAGAGGCGGAACGCAGAAGTGTTGCTGAATCAGACAGTGCGCAACGTTTGACCGTTGCGCACTGCTGGCCAGTTACTGGCGGTAGGACTTGAGGAAGTTACCGATACGGCCTATGGCCATTTCCAGATCGTCGACGCGGGGCAGGGTGACCACGCGGAAGTGATCCGGCCATGGCCAGTTGAACGCCGTGCCTTGCACCACCAGCAGCTTCTCGGAAAGCAACAGGTCGAGGACGAATTTTTCGTCGTTGTGGATCGGGCAGACCTTCGGGTCGATCTTCGGGAACGCATACAGCGCACCCATCGGCTTGACACAGCTCACACCCGGAATGTCGTTGAGCAGCTCCCAGGTGCGGTTGCGCTGTTCGAGCAGGCGACCCTGCGGCAGCACCAGATCATTGATGCTCTGATAGCCGCCCAATGCGGTCTGGATCGCATGCTGGCTCGGCACGTTGGCACACAGGCGCATGTTGGCCAGCATGTCGATGCCTTCGATGTAGCTCTGCGCATTGTGCTTCGGCCCGGAAATCGCGATCCAGCCGGAACGGAAACCGGCCACGCGGTACGACTTCGACAGGCCGTTGAAGGTCAGGCAGAGCAGGTCCGGCGCCAGGGAGGCGGTGCAGATGTGCACGGCATCGTCGTACAGAATCTTGTCGTAGATCTCGTCGGAGAACACCACCAGGTTGTGCGCACGGGCGATTTCCAGCATGCCCAGCAACACTTCCTTCGAATACACCGCGCCGGTCGGGTTGTTCGGGTTGATGATCACCATGGCTTTGGTGTTCGGGGTGATCTTGGCCTTGATGTCGGCCAGATCCGGGAACCAGTCGGCGCCTTCGTCGCACAGGTAATGCACGGCGTTACCGCCAGCGAGGCTGACGGCGGCAGTCCACAGCGGATAGTCCGGGGCTGGCACCAGCACTTCGTCGCCATTGTTGAGCAGCGCCTGCAGCGACATCACGATCAGCTCGGAAACGCCGTTGCCCAGATAGATGTCTTCGATGCCGACACCTTCGACATTCTTCTGCTGGTAGTACTGCATCACCGCTTTACGCGCGCTGAACAGGCCTTTGGAGTCACTGTAGCCTTGCGCGGTCGGCAGGTTGCGGATCACATCCTGGAGGATTTCGTCCGGGGCTTCGAAACCAAACGGCGCCGGGTTGCCGATATTCAGCTTGAGGATGCGCTGGCCTTCCTCTTCCAGTCGTTTGGCGTGCTTGAGCACCGGGCCGCGAATGTCGTAGCAGACGTTGGCGAGCTTGTTCGATTTGCTGAACTGCATGGCGATGTGATCCCGAAAATGAACGATCCAGGCGGCGGATGGACAACCGTGCTGGGATTCCTGCGTCTTCACACAGGCGGACGTCTTGAGCCGTGGCTCCCATAATCCGTTTGAATGCGCCCGGTCTGGCTGCCAGACTGGTGCGTGACGAGGCGCAATCATACGTGCCGCCCGATCCGTGGAAAAGGTACAGATCGGGCTTTTTCAGCCGCTGAGGTGTGATGATGGAAAAGTTGGAAAAAACCCTGGAAGAATGGCGTGAGATGCTCGACCCCGAGCAGTACAACGTTTGTCGTCTGAGTGCCACCGAGCGCCCGTTCTCCGGCAAATACAACGACACCAAGACCGACGGTGTCTATCATTGCGTTTGCTGCAATGAGCCGCTGTTCGACTCCAAGACCAAATTCGACTCCGGCTGCGGCTGGCCGAGCTTCTACGCGCCGATCGGCGAAAGCGCCATGACTGAAATCCGTGACATCAGTCACGGCATGATCCGTACGGAAGTGAAGTGCGCGCGCTGCGATGCGCATCTGGGCCATGTGTTCCCGGACGGCCCGCCGCCGACTGGTTTGCGTTATTGCATCAATTCTGTTTGCCTGGATCTGGTTCCACGCGCATAAACGAATGAAGGCGACCTTCGGGTCGCCTTATTATTCGATAATTAAATTGCACACAATTTAATTGCTCGCTATGTTTGATCTTTCTTGACTGTCTGCGGAGCCCGACGCCATGAGCGACAACCTGTTGAACATTCCGTGCACCACCATCAAGGGGGAGCAAAAGACCCTCGCCGATTTCGCCGGTAAAGCGGTTTTAGTGGTCAACACCGCAAGCAAATGCGGTTTCACTCCACAGTACAAAGGCCTCGAAGAACTGTGGCAGACCTACAAGGATCAGGGGCTCGTGGTTTTGGGCTTCCCGTGCAATCAGTTCGGCAAGCAGGAGCCAGGTAACGAAGGGGCGATCAGTGAGTTCTGTGAGCTGAACTTCGGCGTCAGCTTCCCGCTGTTCAAGAAGATCGACGTTAACGGTGGAGACGCGCATCCGCTGTTCGTGCAACTGAAAAAACGCGCGCCGGGCCTGCTTGGCTCCCAGGGCATCAAGTGGAACTTCACCAAGTTCCTGATTGGCAAGGACGGAAAACTGGTCAAGCGTTTTGCCCCGACCACCAAGCCGCAGGAGCTGAGCGGCGAGATCGAAGCTCTGCTCAAATGAACAGCCTGCCGGTCGATTCGCTGAAGCTCGACAGCCAGTTGTGCTTCAAGTTGTACGCGGCGTCCCGGGCGGTGATTCGGGCCTACAAGCCGATGCTCGATCAGCTCGGTCTGACCTACCCGCAATATCTGGCGATGCTGGTGTTGTGGGAATGGCAGGACGCCGCGCCGGAGCAACCGACCGTCAAGGCGTTGGGCGAGCGTCTGGCGCTGGACTCGGGCACGCTGACGCCGTTGCTCAAGCGCCTGGAGCAGTTGCAATGGGTGCAGCGCCAGCGTTCGACACGCGACGAACGGGAAGTCCATCTGAGCCTGACGCCCGCAGGGAAAGCCTTGCGCGAGCAGGTCGGGCCGCTCAAGGCCCGACTGCTGTGCGACAGCGGGGTGGATCTGGACCGCCTCAATGACCTGCGCAACGGTCTCGATCACTTGCTGGGGCAGATCAAAGCGCTGTCGTAGTCGGGATCCATTGATCGAGCAGTGCCGCGAGTTCTTCACGTCGGAACGGCTTGGCCAGATAGTCGCTCATGCCTGCCGCGCGGCAGCGTTCGCGTTCTTCGGACATCGCGTTGGCGGTCAGAGCGACGATGGGCAGGTGCGGCCAGCGCCCGCTCTGGCGGATCTGCCGGCTGGCTTCGTAACCGTCCATGACGGGCATGTTGCAGTCCATCAGTACCAGATCGAATTCGTGATACTCCAGTTGATCCAGCGCTTCGGCACCATGGGCGGCGACGATGACCTCGCAGCCCAGTTTGCCGAGCATGCCTTTGGCCACCAGTTGATTGACCGGGTTGTCCTCGACCAGCAACACCCGTCCGCGTCGCACCGAGGGAGAGGTTTCGAGCTGCGCACCGTTGATCGCAACCACGTCCGGTTGCAGGGTGCGCCGCAGGTTCTGGTAGAGCGCATTGCGCGCCAACGGGCGTGCCTGCTGCTGCAGCGGAGCCAGGGCGGCCGCTTCTTCGCTCGGCAGGAAACTGCCGTAGGCGGTCACCAGCAAAATCGGCGCAGCGAGTGTCGGGCGCAGGCCGAACAGGCACTCCGGACAATCGGTGATCACCACGTCCGGGGTCAGGCCCAGCAACGAGTCATCAATGGTGCGCTGTTCATACGCAAGTCCCCAGACCGGCAGCAGACTTTGCAACAGCTCCGCCAGACCGCTGCTCGCTGCGGTGATGGCGAGTATCTTGCCGTGCAGCGGCGCCGGTGCCAGTGCGCGGGTATGGCAGGGCAGTGGCAACTCGGCACAGAACTGACTGCCGAAACCGGTCTCGGAGCTGATGGTCAGGCGGCCCTGCATGGCCTCGCAGAGGTTGTACGTCAGCGCCAGTCCCAGCCCTGTGCCGCCATACTGACGGGTGATCCCGGCGCCCGCCTGGGTGAACGGCTGGAAGATTTTCAGCTGCGCATCCTGGGCGATACCGATGCCGGTGTCGCAGACCTCGATGCGCACGCCATCCCTGAAGGTCGCCAAGCGTACATCCACCCGGCCGAATCGGGTGAACTTCAGTGCGTTGGACAGCAGGTTGCTGACGATCTGTCGTACCCGGGTCGGATCGCCCAATACCAGGGCCGGGAAGTGTGGGTCGATCAGGCAGGTCAGCTCGACGCTCGGCGCGGCGTTCTGCGAGAGCAGGTTTGCGGTGTCTTCGATCAATGAGCCGAGGTCGAACGGGATGTGCTCGAGCTCCAGTTGCCCGGCATCGAATTTCGACAGGTCGAGAATATCGTTGAGCAACTCGACCAGCACCTTGCCCGAATCGTGGGCGATCGACAGCTGTTGCTGCTGCTCGGCATTCAACGGCCCGTCGAGTGACAGCGCGATCATCCCCAGCAGGCCGTTGAGCGGTGTGCGGATCTCATGGCTCATGTTGGCGAGGAAGGCCGAGCGGGCTTCGGCCATTTCCAGGGCGGTGCTGCGAGCGACTTCGAGTTCCTGATTGGACTGGCTGAGCCGCGTATTGATCGCCTTGAGTTCGGCGGTGCGCGCCGAGACGATGTTTTCCAGTTGTCCGAGATAGTCAGTCAGGCGGTTTTCAGCGTTGCGCCGCTGCTGGATCTCGGTGGCAATGTTCTCGAATTGCTGATTGGCGACTTTGACCAGCACGCCGATTTCATCGTTGGCATGGCCGGACGGACATTCCAGCGTGGTCGGTTCGGCACTGCGCGGGTCGCGTCCACTGAGCTCGCGGATCACCCGCACCAGCGGTTTGGTCAGCATCACGTAGAACAGCGCCAGCAGGAGGCCGGTCAGAATCAGGCTGCGGGCGAAGCCATTGAGCAAGGTAATCTCGGCCCGACGCAGGAAACGGCTGCCAAAGGCGTAGGTATCGACTTCAAGGCTCAAGACGCCCAGCGATTCATTGGGCAGATGATCCAGATACAGACGATCCTCGAACTGGCGCTTGGCACCAAACAGGAAGTCGCTGATCACCCGATAACCGCTTTGCAGTTCCGGGCGTTTTACGCTGGCCAGCACCGTGCTGTTGTTGTCGATCAGTTGCGCAGAAATGATCGCCGGCGAGCGCAACAGCCCCAGGGTCAGTTCCTGCGCCAGCTCGGCGTCGATGTTGTAGGCGATCCGTGACGCCGGGTTATGGCTGATTTCCAGTAAAGACAGGATTTCACGGTTGATAGAGGCGTCTTCACTGGCATAATCGATGCCGATTTGCAGCAGGCTGAGCAGCGTGCCCAGAATGAACCCGACCAGCACGGTAAGCCTGGCTTGCTTGTAAGACAGCCGGTGGGTGAATTTGATATCCATGGGGTGTTGAACCACTTCCGTTTCCCTTCGCTGCTCAAGCATAGTCGATCATGTATGGATACCGAGGTTCCCGAATCGCCTTGTAACAAGGCTTGGTAGGTGAATTCTGATCTGTGCGTCGTCGCTGGATCGTCATCATCACTGTGAACGTGCCCGAGGAGAAGACGTGGATTCCCGATTGAATGCTTTTCTTGAACGCGCCGAGTCGGTTCTGGCGCGGATCGAACCGTTGTTGCCGGCACCACGGCCGGTGATCGACTGGGGTACTTGTCTGGCTGCGCGCTGGCAGCGCGACGGACGCAGCGGCTACCTGCTGCCACTGGAAGTCAGCCTCGACATGCGCCTGTCCGACCTGATCGGTGTCGACCGTCAACTGGAGCAACTGGGGCGCAATACCCGGCAATTTCTCGATGGCATGCCGGCCAACCATGCGCTGCTCTGGGGCTCGCGCGGTACCGGCAAGTCTTCGCTGGTGCGGGCCTTGCTGGCGGAACACGCCGCGGCTGGCCTGCGCCTGATCGAGATCGAGCGCGATCATCTGGCGGATCTGCCACGGGTGGTCGAGCAGATCGGCAAGCTGCCACAACGTTTCGTGCTGTTTTGCGATGACTTGTCGTTCGAATCCGGTGAAGGCGATTACCGTGTTCTCAAAAGCGTGCTCGACGGCTCGCTTGAACAGGCGCCGGACAATGTTTTGCTGTACGCCACTTCCAACCGCCGCCACCTGGTGCCGGAGAAGGAAAGCGACAACGAAAACTGGAAACGTGTCGACGGCGAACTGCACCCCAGCGAAGCCGTTGAAGACAAGATCGCCCTGTCGGACCGTTTCGGTCTGTGGCTGTCGTTCTACCCGTTTACCCAAGAACACTTCCTTAACGTCGTCGAGCACTGGATCGGCCAGTTGGCCGCCAAGGCCGGCCTGAGCTGGCAGCGCGACGAAGAACTGGACATCCTCGCCGTGCGTTGGGCCACCGGCCGCGGTAATCGCAACGGACGTTGCGCGTACCAATTCGCCCGTTACTGGGTGGGACTGAAATTGTTGGAGCACAAGGCATGATTGATTTGCAACAAAGCGGCCAGGGCCTCGAAGGCTATGGCATGTTGGCCGCGCAACTGGAATCGCTGCTGGCGGATGAGCGCGACTTCATTGCCAACGCCGCGCAGTTTTCGGCGTTCCTGTACAACCAGCTCGATGACTTGAACTGGGCGGGTTTTTACCTCAACCGCAACGAAGAGCTGGTGCTCGGCCCGTTTCAGGGCCAGATCGCCTGCGTGCGCATTCCGTTCGGTCGTGGTGTGTGTGGCGCGGCGGCAGCCAGTCGGCAAACCCAGCGCGTTGAAGACGTGCATGCGTTCCCCGGTCATATCGCCTGCGACAGCGCTTCGAACAGTGAGCTGGTCGTGCCCTTGGTCAAGGATGGACGCCTGATCGGTGTGCTCGACCTCGACAGCCCGAAACTGGCGCGTTTCGGCGCGCAGGATCAGGCCGGTATCGAACAACTGGCGGCGATTTTCCTGCGTCTGACCGACTGCTGATCACGCGCTGAGGCCAGCCTTGTGCAGCAGGCTGGCCGGATCCACGGCGTCGATCTGCGCTGGATCGAGAAAGCGCACGGCGTACTGCATGTACACGCCTTCGCTGATGAACAATCCAAACAGCTGGGAATCGATGTGCGCCTCACGGCACATGGTGGCCATGATCGCCAATGCTTCACTCAAGGTTTTGGCTTTCTTGTACGGGCGGTCAGCCGCCGTCAGCGCTTCAAAAATATCGGCGATCGCCATCATCCGTGCCGGCAGGCTCATTTCTTCGCGTTTCAGGCGTTTCGGATAACCGGTGCCGTCCATTTTTTCATGATGACCGCCGGCGATTTCGGCAATGCTGTCGAGGTGGCCGGGGAAGGGCAGGTGACTGAGCATCATGATGGTCTGGACCATGTGGTGATTGATCACGTAACGCTCTTCGCGGGTCAGGGTGCCACGGCTGATGCTCAGGTTGTACAGCTCGCCGCGATTGTATTTGTAGCGCGGCACCTCCAGTTTGAAGCCCCACGGATTGTCTTCGGGAATCAACTCGTTCGGGTCGCGTTCGAGCAAGTGTTCGGGTTTGTCTGCCAATAGCTGTTCACTGACCGGCAAGCTCGGCGCCGGCGTGCGCGACTGACGCCGGTTCTCTTCCCAGGACACACCCAGACGGTCATCGAGAGTACGCATCCAGGTGCGTCGGGCCAGATGATCAAGGCGTTGCAGATCCGCTTCGGCCATGGCCTCACTGCCCAGGTTGCAGCGCGCGACAAACGCGAAGTCGTCGTCCAGCGCCGTCAGTGTCGTATCGCGCAGTTCGGCCAGTGCTGTCTCATCACCGCCTAGGGCCCGCGCCTGCCAATAGCTGATCCAGGCGTCACGCTTGAGCACTTCGAAACGGGTGCGAATTTCATGAATACGGTCGTTGATGGTTTCCAGTTTGGTGGCCTTGTCGACCACGTATTCCGGCGTTGTGACCTTGCCGCAATCGTGCAGCCACGCGGCAATGTGCAAGGCTTCCCACTCGTCTTCGCTGGGTTGATAGGCGCTGAAGGCTGGCGCCTGACTGGCTGCCGCTGCCTGAGCAAGCATCAGCGTCAGCTCTGGCACGCGCTGACAATGTCCGCCGGTATAAGGGCTCTTGGCGTCGATGGCGCCGGCGAGCAATTGAATGAAGGCATCGAGCAACTGCTTCTGGCGGGCTTGCAGGCGCTGGCTCTCGATACTCACCGCCGCCGCGCCGGACACGGCCTGGAGGAACGCGATGCGGTCTGGGCGCAGTTTTTCCAGATCGACTGCCGTGCCGCTGTCGTTCACCAGCAGGATCAGCAGACCGATGGTTTCGTCGTGGCGATTGTGCAGGCGGATGCCGATCAGATGAACGCGTGGCGATTGCATCGCCAGCAGGACTTTCTGCAGATCGCCGGCCTGATCGACGCCGAAGTTGCTCACCACATTGTTGGCGTTGACCAATTGCTCGAACCACGTCGGCCCCTGGTTGTGTTGCAGATCATGGCCCTCAATGTCGAACGCCTCCAGAGTCTGGGGCGTGCCGTCGATGACCAGTCCGTGAGGCTCCATGCGACTGCTATCGCTTTCACGCAGATAGATCAGCCCCGCCTGCGCCTGAGCAATCTGCACCGTTTCGAACAGCACCCGTTGCAGCAGGGGGGCGAAGCGGGTTTCGGCGCCGAGGGTGTCGGTAATGCGGAAAAAACTCGCCAGGGTGTCTTTCATCCGCGCCATCGACACACTCAATTGGTCGACTTCAAGCACTGGCGAGCGACGTGCCAACGGAAAATTGAAATCGAAACTGCGGATGGCGTCGGCTTCCTTGACCAGCGCGTGCAACGGCTTGACCAGAATCCGCGAAATCACCCAACCCAAGGGCAGGCACAGCAGCAAGGTCGCCAGGGTGATCAGCGCACCTTGCCAGCGCAAGCGGTAGGCATCGACCAAAAGTTCGTCTTCCGGTACCAGTAGCGCCAGTTGCAAACCTTTCGGGCCGCCCTCCTGAATGCTGCTGCGGGCGACGATCCATTGCCGGCCGTCCGCCTGCAGGCGATTGCCGGAATGCGCGCCGGACAACAGCGCGTGCAGGCCGGGACTCAGGTCTGCGGCTTTTGCCAGATGTGCGGTGTTGCCATCGACGATCAGCCGCTGACTGTCGGGGTAGGCCACGGCGTTGCCGTCAGCATCGAACAAAGCAATTTCGGTGGACGCGGTGACGACATGTTTGCTCAGGGCGGCAGACAACGCGACCAGCGTCAGATCAGCGCCGATCACGGCATTCTCGCCGCTGCGTCGGGCCAGCGTGGTGCCGACATTGTGCGTGGAGAAAAACACGTATGGTTCGGTGGTTATCTGTTCATTTTGCTGGCGGGCATCGGTGAACCACGCACGGCTGCGCGGATCGTAGCGGTCTTCAGGGTTGTCCTGACGGCTGATCGGCATCAGTGCCTGATCGAAAAACAGTGACTGTGAGTGCATGGCGCCCTGCGCGTCATGCTCGATGCTCCAGACCTGATATGCCGCTGCTTCAGGGGCCTTGAGCAGTGTTTTCAGAGCGGCGCTGCGCAGCGGGCGCACCATGAAAAAGTCGCCGTTGGCATAACCCAGATACAGCGAGGCCAGATTCGGGTTGTCGGTGAGCGACTGGCTGAAAGGCCTGAGCAAAGGCAAGCGTTGTTCAAGGCGCTCGGCCTGCGCGGCGGGGTTGTCCGCCAGCAGGCTGAGCAGATGCCGGATCGGCTGATAGGTGGCGGACATGTCCAGGCGCACGTCCTGTTCGATCCGCTCGAACAGCTTCTCGCTGCTCGAAAGGATGATCTGCGTGGTCTGACGGTAATTGAACAATCCCAGCACGACCCCGGTGAGCAGCAGCAGGAATGTGAACATGACGCTGATGTGCACGTGCAGCGGGAACCGGCGTTGCTCCGGACGCAGTGGGCTGGGCATTTCTGGCTCTCCATGATGGTTAACTCACTGCTCAGCGCCAAGCATAGTTAAGGCACGCTCATTGTGCCTCGATCCGACAACGTCAGTTGTTGCTGAAGGGCCTGCTCCAGTTCGAGCATCGCGCGGTTGCTCGCTTCGCAACGGCGGGCGATCTCGGTTGTCGCCAGCGCCTCGGCGCAGGCCTGCTCGAGGGCATCGCAACTTTCGATCACTCGCGTGGCCTGAGCAATGCGCGCGGCACCCTTGATTTTGTGTGCAACCACTGCCAGCGCACCGCGATCATGTTCGGGCGACAGCGCGAGCAATTCCTGGCGGTCGAGACGGCTGCTTTTAAGCAATTCGGCCAGCAGCCGACGAGCCTGCGCCGGGTTACCACCTGTGAGCATATTCATGTTTTGCAGATTGAATGCCGGTGATGTCGACATCGGCGTGATGCCATCGACCCACTGGCTGAGCAGGCTCAGGCTCAAGGGCTTGAACAGACAGTCGTTCATGCCGGACTGTTTGCAACGCTGGATTTCCTCAGGTTGCGCATTGGCCGTGAAGCCCAGCACGGTGCACGGCGGGCTGCGTGTCTGCAGTTCATGCTGACGAATGGCGCGAGTCAGTTCATAACCATTCATCAAGGGCATGTTGCAGTCGACAATCACCAGATCGAAATGGCCAGCCGTCCACAGTTCCAGGCCACTGCAGCCGTTCTCGGCAATGCTGAAGTGATGGCCGAGAAACTCCAGTTGCTGACACATCAGCAGGCGATTGGCCGGGTGGTCGTCCACCACCAGCACACGCAGGGGAGAGCAGGATGTCTTGATCGCAGGTTCACTTTTGATCGTATTCACCTGTATCGGCAGTGTTTCCAGGGCCAGTGAGAGACAGATCTGGGTACCGATGCCCGGCTGACTGCTCAATTGCAGTTGGCCGCCCATCATTTCGCACAGGTTGCGACTGATCACCAGCCCCAGGCCGGCACCGCTTCTGCCTTGCTGACTGCTGTTTTCGGTCTGGGCAAACGGTTCGAACAAGCGTTGCTGATCCTCCGCACTGATGCCGACACCGCTGTCCTGCACGGTCAGTTGCAGCAAGGCGCGGGCGGGCGCATCGGTATTCATGAGATCGAGGGTAATGCGCACATGGCCTTGTTCGGTGAATTTGATCGCATTGCTGACCAGATTCGACAGCACCTGTTTGAACCGCAAAGGGTCCAGATACACATCGACGGCCAGATCCGGCGGATTGAAGATGACTTGCAGGGAGAGATTCTTCTGCCGGGCGAGACCGTCGAAGATCCTCGCCACGGACGTCACGGTGTCGACCAGATTGACCCGTTCCGGGCAAAGACTCAGGCGTCCGGATTCGATCCGCGCGATATCGAGAATGTCACCGATCAACCCCAGCAGATCCTTGGCCGAATGATAGGCCGTGTCGATTGACGAGCGATCCGGATGCTGTTGATCCATGCGTCTGAGCGTCAGCTCGAGCATGCCGATCACGGCATTCATCGGCGTGCGGATTTCATGACTCATGGTCGCCAGAAACGTGCTTTTCGCCCGGTTGGCCTCATCCGCCCGTTCTTTGGCCGTGCGCAGTTCCTCGAACAACTGACGGCGTTCGCTGATGTCGATCCAGCCGCCGATGATGCCTTTCACGTCGCCGCTGGAGTCGCGGTACGGCAGGATCCAGTGATAGATGGTCAGGCGCCGGTTACCGATGTGCAGAGGTCGGTCGACGACCATCGGCGCGCCTTCGGCAACGACGCGCTGATAATCGGCCTGAAAGGCCTGGGCTTCGAACGCGTTGCTCAGGGTGCCCTCGATGACGCTTTTGCCAATAACGTCTTCACGCTTGGCATTGAAAGCTTCGAGGTAGCTTTCGTTGCAACTTTGCAGCAGACCCTGGCGATCGCGAACATAAATCGGGTGCGGCGTGCCATCGACCAGTGAGCGCATGAATTCGAACTGGTCGTTCAGCGCGCGCTCGGCAGCCTGGCGTTGTTTGATCTGGTGGCGCATGTAGGCATTCCAGGCCAGGAGCAACAGCAATAGCAGGCAGGCGCCGATAATCACTTGATAAAACAGGCGCTGGTAGTTGTGCCAGATGTTTTGAGACGCCGTGGAATAACCGCGCCAGCGGCCATTGATCACGCCCAGTTCATCGGGTGCGATGCTCAACAACGCCTTGTTGATGATCGAGGTCAGTTCCGTGTTGTCCCGCGCGGTCGCCAGTGAAAAGGCCGCCTGACCGGTGCCGATGGTGGTGGTGATCTGCAATGGCTGATTAAAGATCCGCGAGGAAATGAAGTAGTTGGCAATGACCAGCGAGTTCACAGCGCCTTCGACGTGGCCTTCAGCGAGCAGCGAGACCGCACTGAAGGTATCCGCCGTTTCGATCAACTGGATGCGCGGATACTCTCGGCGCAGGTATTCGACCATCGGATTGCCTTGGGCAATCGCCAGTTGTTTGCCTTTGAGCTGGCCCAGATTGGTCGGGCCATCGGCGCTTTTGCGGGTCAGCAGAACGTAAGAGTTCTCCAGGTAGGGACGACTGAAGTTGAGGGTTTTTTCGCGCTCCGTTGATGGCAGAAGTGCTGCGATCAGATCAGCTTGATGACGGTCTATCTGCTGGATCATTTCCGCGTCGTTGCGGCTGCGGCGGATCTCGAAACGCAGGCCGGTGCGCAGGCGAATCAACTCGAGCAAGTCGGCGCTGATGCCGCGGAAATTGCCGTCGTTGTCAAAGAATGTCAGGGGCGCGAACGCTTCGTTCACCACCACACTGACAACTGGATGCTGCTTGAGCCACGCTTCTTCGCGCTGGGTCAGTTGCAGTTTCTGGTCGGTGAGCAGCAGATCGCTGCCCGCGCTCCAGCGCTTGGCAATGTTGTCGCGTGCACTGGCCGGCACAGCCTTGAGCACGCTGTCGACGATGGCCAGCAGTTGCGGGTTGTTGCGGCGTACGGCGAAGCTGAATCCCTGGGCTTCCTGTTTGCCGAAGTTGGCCATGCGCACGTTGTTCAGGTAGCCCTTGTTGATCATGTAGTGCGTGGAGAGCGTATCGCCGAGAAACACATCGGCCTGATCGAACGCTACGGCATTGATCGCATTCTGGTAGGAGGGGTAGCAGGTAATGAGTGCTTTGGGATACAGCGCCTTGACTTCGGGCAGCGGCAAATAGTGATAGACCATGCTCAGCCGCAAGCCGGCCAGGCCTTCAGTGAGAGAGCGGGTTTCATCTTCGCGGGTGACCAGTACAGGTTGGTCAACCGCGTAGGGGGTCGATAACGCAAGGTTGGCATTGCTCGCTTCGAAGCCGTTCGCGGTACCGAGCAGATCGACCTGGCCGTCGACCAATGCGCGAATGGCCGCATCCCGAGAGGGAAAGCGCTGCACCCTGATCGGCAAACCGGTGGCCTGGCCGAGGAGTCCGGCGTAGTCGGCCGTCAGGCCTTCGTAGTCCTTGCCACTGACCGTCATGTCAAAAGGCGGATAGTCGGGCGCGGAGGTGCCCAGAACCAGTTCGCTACGTGCAAGCAGCCATTGCCGTTGGGACTGTTCGAGCGTGACCGGCACCGGTTCGTTCGCCGATCGGCTCAGCAGGGCATAGTCCGGTGAAGTGCCGGGCATGGCGAATACGTTGGTGCTCAGGCAAAGACCTGCACTCAACGCCATTAAATAGTCCTTTAAACGGCTGGGCATGCGGGCTCTCACACGAGTGCGTTTCGTTTGGCCATCTCGATAAGTTCTACAAGGGATTTGGCTTTGAGTTTTTGCATCAGGCGTTTTTTGTAAGTGCTGACAGTCTTGTTACTCAGAAACATGCCCTTGGCTATTTCCTTGTTAGTGCGACCTTGGGCAAACAGTTGCAATACCATCAATTCGCGGTCGTTGACGGATTTGAACAGTTCCAGTTCGGCAAAACGAATGTCGTCACTGCGAACCGGATTCAATGCCTGACTGGGGAAATAGTTGTAACCGGAAAGTACCGCTTTGATCGCACTGACCAGTTCGCTCAAGTCTTCCTGTTTACACACATAACCCGATGCGCCGGATTGCATGCAACGAATGCCGAAGAGGGTCGGACACTGTGCCGTCAGAATCAGGATTTTCAGCGGAGAGCCCATGGCATTGAAGCGGGTCAGCACTTCCAGGCCGTCCAGCTTGGGGATGCTCACATCGAGAATGACCAGATCGGGCATGCATTCGCGCACCATTTGCATGGCATCGACCCCGTTATCGGTTTCACCGACGACCTTGTAACCTTCATGCTCCAGCAGCATTCGAACGGCGAGACGGATGACGGGGTGATCGTCGACAATAAAAACGGAGTTCATAATCAAATCCCATGCAAGCACGAATAAAGCGCGCACCTTAGCTCAGATGAATGAACGCTCGCATGAAGTGACATGGCTCTAGCCACGTTATCGGATTATTCCTACAACTAATAAGGAAACAGACTACGGCCAAACTAGGTTTGACGTAAGGAAGTGCAGGATTTGAACGGGCTTATAGTTTTACTTGAATGATTTGCAAGTGCTGGCTGTAAATGGTTTTTTATAGCTGTTTAAAAGTTGCTGAATCATCGATTGGCGGCAGTGAGCGCGACACCTGCGAGCGGCCAATATCAATAGCCGCCCGCGTGCGATGGATCAGTGACTGGAGCGACCGGTCATTTCCAGCGCCATGTCACTGGCGTAGCTGTCGGTCATGCCGGCAATGAAGTCGATCATGCGCAGAAACGAGGTGTGTAACGAACCCTGCGGATCCGGTGCGTTACTGCCCAGCAGATCGAGAATGCGTCGGCTCTTGAACGACGGCGTGCGACCGTTGTGTTGTTCCAGCGCCGCGCCGCAGAACGAGTTGAGCAGGATCTCCAGCGTGGTATAGGCGCCGATCTCATGCAGGGTTTTGCGTTTGTCCTGAAAGATTTTCTTGCGGGCGATGTCCTTGGCATTCAACACACAACGCTTGGCCGGACCGTGCATGTGTTCGACCAGATCGCCGTGCAGCGTGCCGGCAAGGAGTGCGTCCTGTTGCTCGACAAAGGCTCGCGCGGCGGCGTTGGTCAAATGCTCGATGGCCTTGCCGCGCAGAATCGCCAGTTTGCGTCGACGCGAATCCTGCGGGCCGAGCTGACGATAGGTTTCCGGCAGATCATCGCCCACCAGCCCGAGCAGCAGCGATTCGACTTCGGCATAGTCCAGCAGCTCCATTTCCAGGCCGTCTTCGAGATCGATCAGCGCGTAGCAGATGTCGTCGGCGGCTTCCATCAGGTACACCAGCGGGTGGCGCGCCCAACGCTGGTCTTCGATTTGCGGCAGGCCCAGTTTGTGGGCGATCTGCTCAAGCAGCGGCAGCTCGCTCTGATAGCAGCCGAATTTGTGTTTCTTGTAGCCCAGAGAGTCGGCGTGGCGCGCGGTCCAGGGGTACTTCAGGTAGGTGCCGAGGGTGGCGTAGGTCAGCCGCGTGCCGCCGTCGAACTGGTGGTACTCCAGCTGAGTCAGTACGCGAAAGCCTTGGGCGTTGCCTTCGAAATTGAGAAAGTCAGCGCGCTCGGCTTCGCTCATGCCGTCGAGCCAGCCACGGCCGGCCGCCTGCTGGAACCAGTGGCGAATGGCATCTTCACCGGAATGGCCGAACGGCGGATTGCCAATGTCGTGGGCCAGACACGCCGACTGCACCACCATGCCGAGGTCGGCCGGGTCGCACCATTCGGGCAGGGCACTGCGCAGGGTTTCGCCCACCCGCATGCCCAGCGAGCGACCAACGCAACTGACTTCCAGTGAGTGGGTCAGGCGCGTGTGAATGTGGTCGTTACTGGTGACCGGATGCACTTGGGTCTTGCGCCCGAGGCGGCGGAACGCGCCGGAGAAAATGATGCGGTCATGGTCTTTGTGGAAAGGGCTGCGGCCAAGTTCTTGCGGGCTGTGCAGCGGCTTGCCGAGACGTTCGCGGTTGAGCAGGGTTTGCCAATCCAAGGCTGATTCTCTCCGTCAGGTGGCTGGGGGCGGTAGCCCCTAGCTTCCCGGTTCATGCCCGGCCCTGCAAGCGGAACTACAGTCCTGCGGCATCGATGTCGATCAATAGCAAGCGCTCGCCGTTGTCGAAAAACTGCCCGGCCGTCAGGCAGTACTGATTGCTGGTGGCATCGCGGTAAGTATTGGAAAGCGTCAAACGCCGCTCCTCCCAACCTTCGGCGAGCAAATGATAGAAGTACGGACGCCACGACCAGTTGTGCCCCAGATAACGATTGTCGGCGACCCAGCCGTGCTGGCGCCATTCGAGGTTGGGGGTCAATTGCGTGCCGTGACGATCGCATTGATAAAAACGCAGCAACCAGGGAAAGGCGTCCAGTTGCGGCAACGCGCTCAAGGGAGCATGCGCCTGAGCCCAGGCTTGCAGGATCGACATCAGTTCAGCGAGTTGCTGACGCATTTGCATCAGCCGACCGCGTTCCGCGAGTTTTTGCCGAACATAGCGCTGGCGCAGCTCGGCGAAGCGTGGCACGAATGCATCGGTGGGGAAGAACGCCTCCTGCGCCCGCGCGAACAGGAATCCCTGCACGTAGCGCGAACCGCATTCCAGGGCGAAATTCAATTGCGCTTCGGTCTCGACGCCTTCGGCAATGATCCAGCAGCCGGTCTTCTCGGCCATCTGCGCGAGAGCCTTGACCACATCACTGCTAGGCCCGCCGAGTGCCGCGGCCTGAAACAGACGCATATCGAGTTTGAGAATGTCCGGTTGCAGTGCCAGCACCCGATCCAGTTGCGAGTAGCCGGCGCCAAAGTCGTCAATGGCGATTCTTGCGCCCGCGTCGCGGTAACGCGCGACGACTTCTGCCAGGCGTTGACCATTGCCACCCAGTTCGGTGATTTCGAAAACAATACGTTGCGGATCGATGTTGTAGCGTGCCAATTGCTTGAGGCTGGGCAAGGCTTGATCGGCGCGCAGGCGACTGATCCAGCGCGGCGACATGTTCAGACTGAGAAACCAGTCTGCCGGCGCTTCGTGCAAGCGGCTCAAGGCGTTATCGCGGATTTGTCGGTCGAGACGGCGCAGGGCAAGGGCGGGTGTCCGCGAGTCGGCAAACAATGCTCCGACCGAAGTCAGCTGACCGTCGGCCTGACGCAGGCGACCCAATGCTTCGACGCCGGCAATACGTCCCGTGGCGGTATCGATGAAAGGCTGAAAGCAGGCGAGCGGTTGCCCGTCGATCACGGGGCCTCCTTGGTTCTTGTTTTGGTTGAACCCCGCCAGCCGCGTAGGCGTGCGGGATTGAACCTCCGGATAAAGAGGTTCATCCCGCCGCTATTGCAAGAATGTAGCCAGATGTATCTGCTTAGCGTTTTGCCGAACTCTGCATCACTAGTTTGATCAGCGGCCCAAGACTGGTGCCGAGACGGACCAAGCGAGTCAATCCGCCAGCGCCGCCGCTTTTCGCGCCTTTGCCGGTGATAAAGCCCAGCAGCGTAACGGCAGCCACGCCCCACAACGGCGCGTGTTTGATGCCGAAGCCACCTTGCAGGTTTTGCGACATGCCGCGCATGCGATGCAGAGGCTGCAGCACTTGCCCGGCCTCATGGCGGATTTCCTGACGATGCATTTCCATGCGCAAGCGGATCAACGCCTTGCGCATTTCCCGACGCGAGCTGTTGTGTGGCAGTTCAGGCAGGCTCATGGCAGCAGGCGCTCCCGGTCGTTGGCCAGCTCTTCGAGCGTGCCGTGGAAAGGTGAGGACTCATCGAAGATCGCCGCCTTGAGGCGCAGCCCGCAGAAGATCGAGGCCAGGGTATAGAAAACGCACAGGCCAATGATCGCGGCCAAGCGGTAAGTGTCCCAGAACACGATCATCACCAATGTCGATAAACCCACCAGCAACAACAGAGCAAAAACCAGGGCCAGGCCGGCGAACAGCAACAGGCTGACGGTACGGGATTTCTGCTCCTGCAATTCGATGCCGAACAATTCGACGTGGCTGTGCAGCAGACCCAGAACGGCGGCGCCCAAGCGTCGCGTGGAAGAGGCGGTGCCCGCAGTCGGGCCGGATTCACCGATCGACATAATCAGCGCCGAGTAGCCAGCAGGCCGATCAGGAAGCCGACACCGGCAGCAATGCCAACGGACTGCCAAGGGTTGGCCGACACGTAATCCTCGGTGGCGGTTACCGCCGCTTGACCGCGGTCGCGCAGGGTTTCTTCGGTCAGTTTCAGGGTTTCGCGGGCGCGCAGCAGGCTGTCGTGGATCTGCTCGCGCAGCTCATCGGCCTGATCGCCGGCCAGGGTGGCGGTGTGCTCGAGCAAGCGTTCGGTGTCGGCGACCAAAGTCTGGAAGTCGTTCATGAGGATTTCTTGAGCAGTCTTTGCCTTGATGCTGGCCATGGTTGGATCTCCGTAAGTGACGTCTGAAGCGTTCGAGTATGAGCCTTGCGCGAAGGTTCAGTACAAATGACTGGTACAACTTTTGCTGTGTCGTGGTGCGTCGCCCGGCCGTTGTGCGCTGTTGCCGGGGGTGCGCCTCGAGAAACCTTATCTCAAACAAGCCCGGTTCGTGTCAGGACATCGACCTCGTGCGCCAAAGCAGTTCGCCGCATCTGCGGATCCGTGACTGCGTGGTCGCAACTTGGTGCATGAAATGTGCGCATGAACCGCTTTGGTGCCTTTTTCGCCTTTAGGTCTGCCTGCTTATGGAAAATCTGCAAAGCGCTGTGGACACCCTGGTTCACAGCTCCAATACCTTGTTCATTCTGATTGGTGCGGTGATGGTGCTGGCAATGCATGCCGGTTTCGCCTTTCTGGAAGTCGGCACGGTCCGTCAGAAAAACCAGGTCAATGCGCTGTCGAAAATTCTCAGTGACTTCGCCGTCTCGACGCTGGCCTATTTCTTTATAGGCTATTGGATCTCCTATGGTGTGACCTTCATGCAACCGGCGGCGGTGCTGAGTGCCGATCACGGTTATGGACTGGTGAAGTTTTTCTTCCTGCTGACCTTTGCCGCCGCGATCCCGGCGATCATTTCCGGTGGCATCGCCGAGCGCGCGCGTTTCGTGCCGCAGTTGTGCGCCACGGCGTTGATCGTTGCGTTCATCTATCCGTTTTTTGAAGGGATGATCTGGAACGGCAACTATGGCCTGCAAGCGTGGCTGACGGCGCAGTTTGGTGCCGCTTTCCATGATTTCGCCGGTTCCGTCGTGGTGCACGCGATGGGCGGCTGGCTGGCGCTGGCGGCGGTATTGCTGCTGGGGCCGCGTAATGGCCGTTATCGCGACGGTCGCCTGGTGGCGTTCGCACCGTCGAGCATTCCGTTTCTGGCGCTGGGGTCGTGGATTCTGATTGTCGGCTGGTTCGGCTTCAACGTGATGAGCGCGCAAACGCTGCAAGGGGTCAGCGGTCTGGTGGCGGTCAATTCGTTGATGGCGATGGTCGGCGGCACGATGGCAGCGCTGGTTGTCGGGCGCAATGACCCGGGCTTTCTGCACAATGGGCCGCTGGCCGGGCTGGTGGCGATCTGTGCCGGCTCCGATCTGATGCATCCGGTCGGTGCGCTGCTGACCGGCGCGATCGCTGGGGCGCTGTTTGTCTGGTGCTTTACCGCTGCGCAGGTGAAATGGCGTATCGATGATGTCCTGGGTGTATGGCCACTGCACGGTTTGTGCGGCGTGTGGGGCGGGATTGCCTGCGGGATTTTCGGCCAGACCGCACTCGGCGGAATTGGCGGCGTCAGCCTGATCAGTCAGTTGATCGGCACTGCGCTCGGCGTCGCCGTGGCGCTGATCGGTGGCTTCATCGTATACGGCGTGATCAAGGCGCTGCACGGGCTGCGCCTGAGTCAGGAACAAGAGTATTACGGCGCCGATCTGTCGCTGCACAAGATCGGCGCGGTGAGTCAGGACTAAGTCTCGGCATCGTCGCTACCCGGATAAAAACCGTGGAGCAGGCGATAGCGGTCGATGCGCACCTGATCGACTTTTTCCTGCACCTGATGCGCCGGCAAGCCAAGCATGATCAAAGCGTGGGAGGCGAGCATCAGGCTCGACTCCAACAGCTCCGGCACCACTTCGGTGGCGCCGGCGGCTTTCAATTCGGCCCATTGGCTGTCGTCGCGAGTGCGCACCAGAATCGGCACGTGGGCGTTGAGCCGGCGCGCTTCCTTGAGGATGCGCAGGGCAATGTCACTCTGATCCACAGCAACCACCAGCAATCTGGCGCGTAGCAGGCCAACCGCAGTCAGCAGATCGCCGCGCGACGAGTCGCCATAATGCACATCACTTTCTCCGCTGGCGGCTTCCTGGACCCGGACCGGTTCATTGTCCAGCGCGATGTAAGGCTGTTTGGCATTGCGCATGAAGCGCCCGATGGATTGGCCGACACGGCCGTAACCGCAAATCACCACGTGCTGATTGAGGTCGGCGTTGAGTGCGCTGATCTCTTCGATCTGTGCCTCTTGATTGGGTTTGCGGTGCAGCACTGCCGCGATGCGTGGCGCTGCGCGCAGTAACAGCGGCGTCAGCAGCATCGAGCAAAACGTTGCGGCGAGCAGCAGGTCGCCCAGTGCTTTGGGCATCATGCTGTTTTGCTGCATCTGCGCCATCAGTGCGAAGCAGAACTCGCCACCCTGAGCCAACGCCAGACCGCTGCGCCACGCCGTTTCGCTGTCACTGCCGCGCCACTTCACCAGCAAGGCCACGACGATGCCTTTGATCACCATCAACCCGACGGTGAGTCCGATAATCAACAGGCTGTGACTGACGAACAGTTGCAGGTCGATGAGCATGCCGATGCTGACGAAAAACACCCCTAGCAGGATGTCGCGGAATGGCCGGATGTCGGCTTCGATCTGGTGCCGATAGTGGCTTTCACCGAGCAGCATGCCGGCCAGAAATGCACCGAGGGCAGGGGACAGGCCCAACAGGTGAGTCAGCCACGCGGTCAACAGCACAATCACCAGCGCCAGCAACACGAACAACTCTGCCGAGCGTGACGCGGCCACTTCATGAAACAGCCTCGGCAGTAACCAGCGACTGGCCAGCAGCAGACCGACAAACAGCACCACGGTTTTCGCCAGCGTCAGTGGCAGCGCCCAATACCAGGCTTGCTCGCTGCTGCCGGCGAACACTGGCACCAACGTCAGCAGCAAGACCGCGACCACGTCCTGAAACAGCAGAACGCCAACGGCATTCTGCCCATGGCTGCTGAACACCTCGCCGAGACTGCCCAGCTCTTTGGTCACAATTGCCGTTGATGACAGCGAAAGCCCGGCGCCGAGCAGCAGCGCCGGTGTCATCGGCATGCCCAGCAGCATCAGCAACAAACCGAGCAGCGCGGTACTGATCAGCACCTGCTGACTACCGAGACGGAACACCACCTGGCGCAAGGCGATCATCTTCGACAGGGAGAATTCCAGACCCAGCGAAAACAACAGAAACACCACGCCCAGTTCGGCTACGTCAGGCAGGTGTTCGCTTTCGTTGACCCAGTTGAAGGCACTCGGCCCGACCAGCAGTCCCACGCACAGATAACCCAGAACCGGCGGCAACCGCAGGCGCCGGAACAGGGCAATCACCACGAGGGACGAGGCGAGGATGATCAACAGATTGGCAAACACTGGACACTCCGATGTCAGATCAGGCTTTTCAAGCGTAGAGGCAAAAAGGCCGGGAGGATCGCGTAATTGGGTTTTGTGCAGACTGATTTGCGTCAGGGTTTTGCCTGTGAGCCTTTGTAGGGGGGCTGGAGCCTTTGGGCGGCGGTGGCTCGACGGGTTTTCAGGTGCGGCCTAGAATAGGCCCACTCATTTTTTGGTTGAGCAATCATGCCTCCTGAATGTCAGCTGTTCGGCACCCTTGGATGCCATTTGTGTGAAGTCGCCGAGGCCGAACTGATGCCTTTCGTTGAGCATGGCCTGCTGGTTGAATTGGTCGATATTGCTGACGACGAAATGTGGTTTGAAGCTTACAGTCTGCGAATTCCGGTTTTGCGTCGCATCGACACCGGGGCTGAACTGGATTGGCCATTCAGCGCTGATCAAGTCGTGGCGTTTCTGCGTTAATCCGAGTTTCCTGGCTAATCCCGCCGGTCGCCGCCGCCATCCATTCCTTGGCATTTTGCGGATTGTTCGGTTACTGTATGTGCATACAGTAAATGCGTCAGAGGGATGAACCGTGGTCAATGTCGAACAGTTGAAGAACAGCGTGAACCGGATGTCGGTTGACGTGGTGCGCGAGGCGGTTCTCGAATTGCGCCTGGACGGGCTGGTCACGGAAGGCAAGACGCCGTTCAACAAGCTGCATTTCAACACCTGCTTCGCCGAGATCGAGGCCTTGTTTCAGCGCGCCGGCTACCACAAGCAACTGGATGTGGTCGGTTATCAGGGTTTGCTCTACGCCTTGTATGACCCGGGCCGCTGGGAGGCCGTCGAAGTGTTGCGCTGGCTCAAGGAATTCACCGACGCCGCAGCGCTGAAAACGATCCCGGCCTGAGCATTCAATGCTAGGTTCGCTTCCCTCAGTGCTGGATAATGCCGCCCTGTATTGAGGATTCGATTTTCCGTATGTCCATGTCTACATTCTCTGCTGCGCAGAATCAGGCGAGCACACTTTATCTGCCACCCGGTAAATGGCTGACCGTACTCGATTGCCTGTGCGAGCATTTCCGCGCCATTGATCGCGAGCAATGGCTGGACCGGATCGCTCGGGGGCGGGTGCTGGATGGCCAAGGTCAGCCAATCCCGGTAGATCTGCCTTACAAGGAAGGCCTGCGAATTCATTATTTTCGCGAAGTGCCGGACGAGAAGACAATCCCGGTGGTCGAGTCGATCCTGTATGCGGACGAGCATCTGGTAGTGGCTGACAAACCACATTTTCTGCCAGTGACACCAGCCGGTGAGTACGTCGAACAAACATTACTGCGGCGTTTGATCCGACGTCTGGACAATCCTCACCTGGTGCCACTGCACCGCATCGACCGGCATACGGCGGGACTGGTCATTTTCTCGGCCAATCCGCAAACCCGTTCGGCTTATCAGTCGCTGTTCCCTACGCGGCAGATCGACAAGCGCTATGAAGCCATCGCTCCGGCGCTGCCGGATCTGAATTTTCCGCTGGTGCACAAAAGCCGTCTGGTGGATGGCGAACCGTTTTTCCGCATGCAGGAAGGCGAAGGTGCCAGCAATACCGAAACGGCGGTGGAGGTTCGGGAAAAACATGGCGATCTGTGGCGCTATGGATTGTTTCCGGTGACCGGCAAGAAACATCAACTGCGCGTCCACATGACTGCGCTGGGCGCGAGCATCTGCAACGATCCGTTTTATCCGCAGGTGTTGAAAAACATCGAGGACGATTACGCCAATCCGCTGAAACTGCTGGCGCAAGGTCTGCGGTTTATCGACCCGGTGACCGGTGAAGAGCGTGAATTCGAGAGTCGGATTACGCTGCAGTGGTGATACCGACTTCACTTTTCGAGCGCCCATAAAAAAGCCCGCAATCAATGCGGGCTTTCTGTATCCGGTGTCGAACCAGAGCTTACAGCTCTTTAACGGTACGAACCTGATCCTTGTTGATGCGGGTTTCTTTGCCGTCCAGCTGTTTGAACTCGTAGAAGCCCGAATCATCATCGTATTTCGGGGTGTCGACGGCCTGGATTTCGCGACCGTCATTCAAGGTGATCACTGTAGGCGAGGAGCAACCGGCGAGGGTGGCAAGGCCCAGTGCGAGCATGAAAGTGGCGAGGGTCCGTTGAGTCATGGTGTGTCTCCGAATGGAAATTCTTTTGGTTACTGAGCTTGAGACGTATACAAGGCGTGAGAGTTCCTTGAATAGTGTCAGTCTGACACAGTGTTGTGGGAATTTAACAGTTCGGGGGTGTTGAGGTTGGCCAGCCGCGGGTCGTTGTCCGGGCATTGCAGGGCGGTGGCACCGAGACCGCGCATGACCCGGCCGGGGCTGCGTTCACCGGCGTTCCAGGCATCTTCGAAGGCCGATAAAAGTGCCACCGGAATTACACACAGCAACGGTTCCCAGTGCTCGTCATGGCGCAACATTAAAGGTTTTTCAGGATTCAGATTGGCGGTTTCACGCATGCTTTGCAGCAGTGCTGCGTCAATTCGCGGGACATCACAGGGCAAGACCAGCAGGTGCGTGTGGCGCGCCGCTTTCAGGCCGGCGCGAATGCCGGCCAATGGCCCTGGGAAATCGCCCTCGTCGTCGACGACCAATTGATCGGCGAATGGCGCGTAACGCTCGCGATTGCGGTTGCAGGAAATGATCAGGTCGTCAGTCATTGCACGAACCTTGCGCTGCAAATGTGCAATCAACGGCTCACCCAGCCACTCCACCAATCCTTTGTCCTGACCGCCCATGCGTTGGCCGCGTCCGCCTGCCAGGAGGAGAATTGAGCAGAGTGGCAATTGCGTATTCAGGGGCATGGCAGCTCTCCAGAGGGGCGGCGAAAAAATGAGGCGCTGTGATATAACACCGGGCTGTTTCTCCTACAACTGGACGAGCCTATGAAAGCCAAGGCTGATGTACCTTTCGTGCCGCTCAATATTGCGGTGCTGACAGTCAGTGACACCCGAACTCTGGAAACCGACACCTCAGGTCAGGTCTTTGTCGACCGCTTGACGGCGGCGGGCCACCATCTGGCAGAGCGGGTCTTGCTCAAAGATGACCTCTACAAAATTCGCGCGCAAGTCGCCAACTGGATTGCCGACGATGTCGTGCAGGTGGTGCTGATCACTGGCGGCACCGGATTCACTGGCCGCGACAGCACACCCGAAGCGGTTGCCTGTCTGCTCGACAAACAGGTCGACGGGTTTGGTGAGTTGTTCCGGCAGATTTCGGTAGCCGATATCGGCACTTCGACGGTGCAGTCCCGTGCATTGGCCGGCCTGGCCAATGGCACGCTGGTTTGCTGTTTGCCGGGCTCGACCAATGCCGTACGCACTGGTTGGGACGGCATCCTTGGTGAGCAACTGGATGCTCGTCACCGCCCGTGCAATTTCGTCACCCATTTGAAGCAGGCGGCACCTTGTGAATCCCGTGGGTAAGCCGGGCAAAACGGGGGCACTGATGCCGGTCGAGGTGGCGCTGGCGCGTTTGCTCGAAATGGCTGAAGCGTCGGCAATTGTCGAGCATGAGTATTTGCCGCTGGCACAGGTACAGGGGCGGGTGCTGAGCGAGGACCTGATTTCGGCGCTGGATCTGCCACCCTGGCCTAACAGCGCCATGGACGGTTATGCGTTGAATCTGGCTGACTGGAATGGCCAACCGATGCCGGTCAGTCAGAAAGTGTTTGCCGGGCAATCCCCCGAACCGCTGAAGCCCGGCACTTGTGCGCGGATTTTCACCGGGGCTCCGGTGCCGGCGGGTGCTGACTGTGTAGAAATGCAGGAAAACGCTGAGGTTCTAGCCGACGCAATGGTGCGTTTCCTGGAACCGATGAAAGCCGGGCAGAACATCCGCCCGCAAGGCCAGGAAACTACCGTCGGGGAGCTGATTCTGCCTGCCGGCACTCGATTGGGTCCGATTGAGCAGGGATTGGCTGCATCGTTGGGCTGCGCCGGACTGAAGGTGGTGCGCAAGGTGAGAGTCGCGGTGATTTCCACCGGCGATGAATTGGTCGAACCAGGCCAGGCACTGGGGCCGGGTCAGATATACAACAGCAATCGGGTGTTGCTGTGCAGTTGGTTGCAACGTCTGGGCTGTGAGGTAGTCGACGCCGGCATTCTCCCGGATGATCTGGCCACTACCCGTGCCCGCCTGGGTGAGTTGCAAGATGTTGATCTGATTCTTTCCACGGGCGGCGTCTCGGTGGGTGAGGCGGATTTTCTGGGTATTGCCTTGCGCGAAGAGGGTGAGCTGGCCCTCTGGAAACTGGCGATCAAGCCCGGAAAGCCGTTGACGTTTGGGCATTTCCGCGGGGTGCCGGTCATTGGTTTGCCCGGGAATCCGGCTTCAACATTGGTGACCTTCGCGCTGCTCACTCGGCCTTACCTGTTACGCCGTCAGGGTGTGCGGGACGTCGAGCCGCTGAAGTTCACTGTCCCGGCTGGTTTTGTCTGGCCGGTGGCAGGCAATCGGCGCGAATATCTGCGTGGTCGTCTGGAGCAAGGGCGGGCGACTGTTTACCGCAACCAGAGCTCAGGCGTACTGCGTAGTGCTGCGTGGGCAGATGGATTGGTCGAAGTACTGGAAGGTCGCACGCTGATTGAAGGAGACGAAGTTGCCTTCATTCCGTTGAGTGATCTGCTGGGCTGAACGCAGTCTTGCAAATGCAGGCGTCGGTTGACTCTGGCGGCGCCTGCAATGACTCAATCGTCAGTTGCTGATCAATGTCACAAGCTGGTCGAATCGGCTGTTGGCCACCCATCCCAGCAGTCCCAGAACTACTGCTGTCGCGCCTGCCGAGTAGGCAAGCCGGTGTTTGATCGTTCTGACATCACCGCGGACTTCGTCCATGTCCCGTCGTAGATATTTGAGATGGGTTTCCAGCTCGGTTACACGAGGTTCCATATCAACTTCTCCAGTAGCTCTGGCGCTGTTTTTGAATTCGGACTTGTGATTCGCGCGACTTTCGACGAGAGGGCCGACCGGGCTCACTGGCATTCTTGCTTCATGACTTGGCATGGAAGCATCCACCGGTTGTTTCGAGTGTTCGCTTGTGGCCTGTTCCAGCTCCCGAACTGACAAGAGCACTGGGGGTGTATCCGCTCATTACATGCACGTCCTTGTGTATTGGATTGAAGATTGATACCGCCAGCACACGGTGACTCAATGCTCGGACCGGGTCAATTAAGCCGATTCCGCATGTTTTGTAAGAAAAAATACCGCTGTGTAGGACGTCCGGGCCGGAAGGCTGAATTAATTGTGATTCCCACGGCTTTTTTGTGTGCTGCGGCGGTCAAGATGTTTCAACCGATTCGATTTGTGGAGTGACGTAATGACTGAACGCCGAGCGCTGTTGATTCTGCATGGCAAGCAGGCTCTCAACGAAGAGGTTCGAACCGCCGTCGAGGACAAGCGTAAACAGGGCTGGGAACTCGCCGTACGCCTGACCTGGGAGGCAGGGGATGCTCAGCGTTGGGTCGAACAGGCATTGGCGGACGGCTACACGAAGATTATTGCCGGTGGCGGAGATGGTACGTTGCGCGACATTGCCGAAGCGCTCGCGGCGCATCCGGGCAAAGCCAGTCTGGTGCTTTTACCTTTGGGCACCGCCAACGATTTTTCTCGCGCAGCCGGTGTGCCACTGGAGCCCGCCGAGGCACTCGAGCTGCTGGATGTTCCGCCGCGCAATATCGATCTGGGTGAAGTGGGCGGGCAGATTTTCCTCAACATGGCCACTGGCGGTTTCGGAAGTCAGGTCACGGCCAATACCTCCGAGGACCTGAAAAAGGTGCTGGGTGGTGCCGCCTATCTTTTCACCGGTCTGTCACGGTTCAGCGAGCTGCATGCCGCTTACGGCGAACTTCAGGGGCCGGACTTTCACTGGCGTGGCGAGTTGCTGGCGCTGGGCATCGGCAATGGCCGTCAGGCCGGCGGCGGGCACGTATTGTGTCCAGAGGCGCTGGCCGATGACGGTTTGCTTGATATCAGCATCCTGCCGGCACCGCAGGAGCTGGTTGGCACGTTGAAGACGCTGCTCAGTGATGGTTTCGGGATCGACAACATGTTTGTACGAACCCGTTTGCCATGGGTCGAAATCAAGGTCGCCGAGGGGCTCTGCATCAATCTTGATGGCGAACCGCTGGAAGGCGACAGCATGCGATTCGAAGTGCGTCCGGCGGCGTTGCGTGTGCATTTGCCGGAGCATTCTCCATTGTTGGGCGGCGCCGGATCGGTCAGTCGTCCAGGCTGATGATCTGTTCGCGCACGGCGAACAGCACCAGGCCTGCAACGTCGTAGATTTGCAGGCGTTTCATGATCTGTGAGCGGTGGGTCTCGACCGTCTTGATGCTCAGTCCCAGGCCATTGGCGATTTCCCGGGTGGATTTCCCGCGCACGATCAAGCGCAGGATTTCCAGTTGTCGGGCGGTCAGATTGTGCGAGTCGGCGATTTCCGGCTGCTGCTTCTGATTGCGCGTCAGGGCCTGATTGATCACGGTATGGGCGATGGCCGGGCTCAAATAGCGCTCGTTGTTGCGCAAGGCTTCCAGCGCATGTTCGAGTTCGGTAGCCGTCGTGTCCTTGAGCAGGTAACCATGGGCGCCGGACTCCAGGGCCTGCATGATCAGCGCTGGATCGGTATGCATCGACAGGATCAGCACCTTGCTCTGCGGGCGCACCCGCTTGAGCCGTTGCAAGGCTTCCAGGCCACCGGTTTCTTTCATGGAGATATCCAGCAAGACGATGTCCGGACTCAATTGCTCGACCATTTCGAGCAGTTGCGAACCGTCATTGGCCTCGCCAATTACCGCGTAACCGGGAATATCCAGCACCAGAGCGCGCACGCCGGCCCTGATCAGCGAGTGGTCATCCACTAGAAGTAAGTTGCAAGTCAACGCATAACCTTATTCGTACTGGCCCGCTCGAGTGCGCGAGGCGCCCAGGGGAAGAGTGCTTCGATTTGAGTGCCTTTGCCCGGTTCGCTGATGACGTTCAGGGTGCCACCCAGTTGTTCGATTCGTTCGGCCATCCCGGCCATGCCTCGTTGTCCTTCACGACCCGGATTGGCAGCCGGGGCGAACCCCAGGCCGTCATCGCTGATCAGCAAGGTCAGGCCTTTTGGCAGACGTTGCACACGTATCACCAGGTTTTTCGCCTGTGCGTGGCGCAGGATATTGGTAACAGCCTCCTGGGTGATGCGAAAAGCGGCCACCGCCATTTCTTCTGGAATACCGTTAAGGCGCTGCTGGCAATCAAGGCTCCAGTGCACGTTGCTGTTGGTCAAGGTCTTGAGCAGATGCGCACGCAGGCTGGCTTCAAGTCCCAGGCTGGTCAATTGACGCGGATTGAGAATGGCCGAAACGTCGCGCACTTTGTTAAGGGTTTCTTCCAGGGTGTCGCACAACGCCGTGCATTGTTCCTGCAAGTCAGCCGGCATGCGTCGTTTGAGCCACTCGCTCTGCAGTTTGGCGGCCGTCAGCAACTGGCCGATATCGTCGTGCAGTTCACGGCTGAGGCGATGGCGTTCGTTTTCCTGGACTTCCAGCAGACGGTCGGCGAGCTCCTGCGGCTGAAACTTGATCGATTTGCGCGACAGGCGATATTGCACCCAGACACACGCGGTAGCCGCAATGTCGAGCAATAGCAATCCAAGGCAAAGTGGAGTCGAAAGACTGTAGGTCAGCAGGCTGCCAAGCGTTGCCGCGATACACAGTATGAGTGTGAACCGGCGTGCGTTTTCCCGGGAAGGTGGCCATGTAGTGATTGACTTGAGGCTGGCGTACATAACGGATGGAGCCAATGGATGTTCGCTGCGGGCAGACCGGCCGGAGGCGGGCGGGTCTCTGTCTGAAAATGCTGTGAATTATGTTATTGATTTCAACGCGGTTCAGTGAACGTATTGATCGCCTACTTCAGCAGATAGCGCTCTCTGAAGTCACTGTGCCATTAATTTGAAAGCAATTAGTGCCCGGCATAATACCACTTAAGATACCGTTGGTCGCGTTTGCTATATATGTCCATTGAGTCAGGAAATACGCAATATTGGACGCAAGTTCCATAATGGAAAAAGCCGATTTATTGTGTGCGGGAGATGTCGGTGTTGCCTGAAAGTGTGCTTGTTTACACACAGGCAAACCCTGAGGCCGGCAGAAAACATTTGTGTCTGTCAAAGCTGATTATTTAATTCGGTTTGTCGCTGACAGGTATGAACTATCCAATTACGACATCAGCGTTTGAGTCCAAAGTACCTGCGCGGGGTACAAGGGGCAATTCAGGCTTGGCCCGAGTAGGGCAGTTGAGGCAAACGTTTGCCCGTCAGCGGTGGCTGCAATTGGCTTTGCCCGACCTGGAAGGCGAATGCTTCGATCAGCGAAGTCTGTTCGCTTTCATCAAGGCTCAGTTGCCCGGTCTGCTGGTCGACCAGTTCCAGTTGCCAGGCCATCAGCGTGAAGCAGTCCTGCAACGCTTGCAGCGCTTGTTCGTGAAGGTCGACGTGATCCTGGTTCAGATTGAGCAGGCTGTAAATGTGCAGGGAAAACTCGGAAATCGCCTCCAGCGCCAAGGCTTCAGCGCGACGTGCGAGTTTGAGGAGGGTACTGAGTATGCACTCGATGGCGTCCTTGTCATTGCTGATCAGTTGCAGATGGCTGAGACATTCTTCGGACTTGGCCAGGAGTTGTTCGGCCTCGACAAGGAATTCGGGGAAGCGTTGTACCCACTCTTTGCGGTCCATTGGCATGCTTATCTCCACCACGTCATGTCTGATGAGGGAATGCCGTGTGTGGCGACGATCATGAATCGTCGGGAGATCGCGCCCAGACGTGCAGGTGCACAGGCTGAGGGGTTCCAGAGGGGTTGTTTCCACTGAACTGCGATCGCACACAATAGCCTGACTCCGTTCATGCAATGAGAATGGCGTCACATTAATGGCTATTGGATATTGCGAATATCAGGTTGGGCCTGATTGTTACTAGGGGAATCCCTTAGGCATGGGAACCTACCGTGCAAACCGAGGTCGCGCCGCAGAGAATGTAGCAGATGAAAATCACTGCGCCAGTAAAGCATGATGTTAATGTGACATCAATGCCCGATCATGGCATTTTTGACGGGGTCGGGTATGGCAATCAAGAACTGCTATTTGCCGCCGATAACCCCACATAGTGAATTCATCAGAACAAGCCCAGGAGTCATTGATGGCCGGCATTCTCGACACGGTAGACCAACGCACGCAACTGGTGGGTGAGAATCGCCTGGAAATTCTCATGTTTCGACTGGCCGGGCGTCAGTTGTTCGCGATCAACGTGTTCAAGGTTCAGGAGGTGCTGCAACTGCCGAAGCTGACCTTGATGCCGCAGCGTCACCCGTTTGTCTGCGGTGTGGTCAATCTGCGCGGTCAGACCTTGCCGGTGATCGATCTGTCGCAAGCGATCGGCATGCGTCCATTGGTGCCAGGCCCGAACAGCACGATCATCGTCACCGAGTACAACCGCTCGGTGCAGGCCTTCCTCGTCGGCGGTGTAGATCGCATCGTCAACATGAACTGGGAAGCCATTCTGCCGCCGCCGACCAGCGCCGGGCGCCAGCATTATCTGACCGCGATCAGCAAAGTCGATGATCAACTGGTGGAAATCATCGACGTCGAAAAAGTCCTCGCCGAAATCGTCCCGTACAACGCCAAGGTCTCGCGGGAAAAACTCGAAGACCCGGTGCTGGAACGCGCCCGTGGCCGCGAAGTGCTGCTGGTGGACGACTCCAACGTGGCGCTCTCGCAATTGCGTGACACCCTCGGCCAGCTCGGCGTGAAAATGCACATTGCCAGCGATGGTCTGAAGGCGCTGAACATGCTCAAGGCCTGGGCCGATACCGGCGTCAACATGACCGACAAGCTGTTGATGATTTTCACCGATGCGGAAATGCCGGAAATGGACGGCTATCGTCTGACTACAGAAATTCGCAACGACCCGCGTCTGCGTGGCCTGTACGTGGTGCTGCATACCTCGTTGTCCGGCAGTTTCAACGATTCGATGGTGAAGAAGGTCGGTTGCGACAACTTCCTCTCCAAGTTCCAGCCGGACAAACTGGTCGATGTGGTTCGCCAGCGCTTGATGCTCGACGAAGTCCCGGCCTGATCACACATCCATTGCAGGAGTGAGCCTGCTCGCGATAGCGGTGTGTCAGCCCCGAATCATTACCTGACACACGGCTTTCGCGAGCAGGCTCGCTCCCACAGTTATTGCTCTTTGATTCCTGATCAAGCTCGTATAGGGTGGCGTTTTTATCCTCCAGGGAGCTGGCCATGCTGCGTCTGAGCGCGCTTTATCGTTACCCGTTGAAATCCGGCAAAGTCGATGTGCTGCAAAATGTCGACCTCGACAAGCTGGGGCTTGATGGCGACCGACGCTGGATGCTTGTGGACGAGGCCAGCGGCCGGTTCCTGACCCAGCGCGCTGAAGCGAAGATGAGCCAGTTGTCGGCCCTGTGGAATGCGCAGGGCGGTCTGACCCTCAGTGCGCCGCAACAGTCTTGCATCGATATCGCCTTGCCGGGCAACGACGCTGAACTGCGCGGCGTGACGATCTGGCGTGACACCTTGCGCGTGCCGGATGCCGGTGATGAGGCTGCCCGATGGGTCAGCGATTTCATTGGAAAACCGACCCGTCTGGTGCAGGTGCCGCTGGATCGAGCTCGCACCACGCAAGCTGGCTATGGCCACGAAGATGATCAGGTCGCGTTCGCCGACGGATTTCCTCTGCTGTTGATCGGCCAAGCCTCTTTGCAGGATCTCTCGCAAAAGGTTGGACGCCCGCTGGAAATGTTGCGTTTTCGGCCGAACCTGGTCATCGAGGGCAGCGAGGCATACGCCGAGGACGGCTGGAAGCGGATTCGCATCGGCGACGTCGAGTTCCGCGTGGTCAAGCCATGTTCGCGCTGCATCCTCACCACCATCGACCCGCAAACCGGTGAGCGCAGTGCCGATCGTGAACCGCTGGCAACCCTGCAGAAATACCGCACCGAAGCCGATGGCGCGATGTTCGGCCAGAACCTGGTGAATGACAGCAATGGCCGACTCGAGGTCGGCATGCCGGTGGAGATCCTCGAGTAACCCGCCACTGAAACGAAAATGCCCGTGTCTTTGGACACGGGCATTTTTATGGGGCAGTACTTCTTGTTTCGCTGCGAGCCTTGGGGTTAGCCGCGGTATTCGCACAGGTAAGCGGTGTCGACCGCGACCTTCAACTGGAACTTGCTGTTGGCCGGGACGTTGAACTGGCTGCCAGCGGCGAAGGTTTCCCAGTCGCTGCTGTCGGGCAGTTTGACGGTCAGTGCACCAGACACGACGTGCATGATTTCACGCTGAGCGGTGCCGAATTCGTATTCGCCCGGGGCCATGACGCCGATGGTCGCCGGACCTTCAGCGGTGCCAAAGGCGATCGACTTGACGGTGCCGTCGAAGTACTCGTTGACTTTAAACATGGGCGATTCCTCGCAAAGGGCTGAAAAATGGAGGCGGCCAGTATGCACAAGGCGTTTGGCGCCGTCACCTGCCCGGCGTCTGTCCGCTGAGTTCTCGAATTGACCCTAGAGTGGCAAGACCAGGGGTAACAGCCGCGCGGTGTTGCGCGCATCCTCCAGCGCCCGATGCTGTTGACCGCTGAACTGCATGCCGGCCAATTGCAATGCGCCGTTAAGGCCCAGCGGCCGTTCGAGGCGCCGAGCCTTGGCGAAGCGTTGTTTGAGGTTCATGTGCGGCACTTTGCTCAAGCCACTGTCGATTTGCAGACGCTGCCATTCCTGCAACAACTGCTTGCGGTCGTAATCACCCCAACTGGCCCAGCCTTCGAGGCGTGATTGATGCTGCGCGAGCCAGCGTTCGAACGCCGGCCAGACTTCGTTCAACGGCTGCGCCGAGTCGATATTGGCCTGAGTGATGTGCGTGAGTTCACGACAAAAAGGTGTCAGCAGTGGCCGCCGCGTCGGTTTGACGAAGCGCTGGAAGTGATCCTGCTCGCGCCCGGCGCGATCGACCAAAGTGGCGCCGATCTCGATAATTTCCATTTCGGTGACCGGCCAGCCACCCTCATCAGTGGTGGCTTCCAGATCTATGACCAGCCAGTGAGGCATCGCAGGGTTCCTGATTTCCGCGTTCTGATAACTCAGAGCGTAGTCAAAACCCGCATGCGTGTGTGGGCGACTACTCGACCTGCAACAGAACCTGACGATTTTTTACCTGATCGCCGACCTTGACCTGCACCCGCTTGAGCATGCCGTCGATGCCGGCCTTGAGCGGGTGCTCCATTTTCATTGCCTCCAGCACCACCAGTAACTGACCTTTACTGACCGGGCTGCCTTCGCTGACCAGTACGTCGACGATGGCACCGTCCATCGGCGCTTTCAGGGTGCCGGAGCTGACGCTGGTCTGACTGTCGATCACGGCGTGAGTTCGATCCTCCAGGCGCAGACTGCCGGGATGGGTGAACAGCCAGAGGTGCCCGCTATCCAGTCGATACGCGTGACGCTGGCGCAAACCGTCGATTTCCAGTGTCAGCGATTGCGTGTTCTGATCGATCAGTTTTAACTCGAGCGCGCGCTCAGCAACCTGCACGGTGAAGGCGCCTTGCGCGTGAGCGAGCAGTTGCACTGTCCAGTTCTGATCATCAAGCCCGAGGCGATAATGCAGCGCCACACTGGCGTTGTTGCGCCAGCCGCTCAGCGGTGCGCGATGATTTTTGGCGCTGGTCTGATAGAACAGCACAGCGGCGATGGCCAGTTCCTCGGCACCCGGAGTGTATCGTTGCTGGCACGGGTGATCGCTGAAGTGCTGCGCGATAAACCCGGTGCTGAATTCACCGCTGATGAACTGCGGATGTTGCAGCAGGCTGACCAACAGACGCTGATTGCTTTGCACGCCGAGCAACACCGTGTCCTGTACCGCGCGCAGCAGTTTGCGCCGGGCCTCTTCACGGCTGGCGCCATGGGCGATCAGTTTGCCGAGCATCGGGTCATAGAACGGGCTCACCGATTGCCCTTCAAGCAAGCCATGATCGATTCGCGAACCGTGTTGCAGCGCTGGCTCCCAGGCTTCTACTCGACCGGTTTGCGGCAGGAAGTCTTGCGCAGGGTCTTCAGCGTAAAGCCGCACTTCCATGGCATGCCCGTTGAGCTGAACCTGATCCTGGGTCAGCGGCAACGGCTGTCCTTCGGCAATCAGCAATTGCCACGCGACCAGATCCAGCCCGGTGATCAACTCAGTCACCGGGTGCTCGACCTGCAGGCGCGTGTTCATTTCGAGAAAGTAGAACTGTCCGCGCGCATCGAGCAAAAACTCAACGGTGCCGGCGCCGACATAGTTCACTGCGCGCCCAGCCTTCAATGCTGCTTCACCCATGGCCCGGCGTAACTCGGCGGTCATCACCGGACAAGGCGCTTCTTCGATGACTTTCTGATGGCGGCGCTGGATCGAACAGTCGCGTTCGCCGAGATAGATCAGGTTACCGTGCTGATCGCCAAACAGTTGCACTTCGACGTGCCTTGGTTCGATCAGCGCCTGTTCAAGGATCAACTCGTCGCTGCCGAAACCGTTCAGTGCTTCGGAGCGCGCGGTGCGCAGTTGCGCGGGCAAATCAGCGGCGTTGTGCAGCAGACGCATGCCGCGCCCGCCGCCGCCAGCACTGGCCTTGATCATCAGCGGATAGCCAATGCATTCGGCTTCACGCAGCAGAGTGGCGTCGTCCTGTTCGGCACCTTGATAACCGGCGATGCACGGTACACCGGCTTCGAGCATGGCGATTTTCGAGCGGCGTTTGCTGCCCATCAATTCGATAGCTTCTACGCTGGGGCCGATGAAGATCAGCCCGGCCTGTTCGCAGGCGCGGGCGAATTCGGCGTTTTCCGAAAGAAAGCCGTAGCCGGGGTGGATGGCGTCAGCACCGCTGCGGCGGGCGGCGTCGAGGATCGCCGGGATATTCAGATACGACTGCTGCACGGGGGCGGGGCCAATGTGTACGGCTTGATCGGCCATTTTGACGTGCAGGGCGTCGGCGTCGGCGTCGGAGAAAACGGCGACGGTGCGGTAGCCGAGCGCTTGCGCAGTGCGCTGGATGCGGCAGGCGATTTCACCGCGGTTGGCGATCAGGATTTTGTGGATGGCGGGCATGGTGATCTTCCTGAGTATTTGGCGGTGGATTGGCTGGCCTCTTCGCGAGCAGGCTCGCTCCCACAAGGGATTTGCGTCGTTCACAAAACCTGTGGGAGCGAGCCTGCTCGCGAAGCTTTTAGCTGGCCCATCGAGGTTTGCGTTTCTGCATGAATGCCATGGTTCCCTCCACACCTTCGTCGCCCGTCACCGCTTCGCTAAACCACTTCGCCGCCTCATCAAGCAATTCACTCGAAGGCTGGCCGGCACTCGCCAACAGCAATTTCTTGGTCATCGCATTCGCCTCCGGGGCGCAACACAACACATGTTGCAGTACCTCATCCAGCCGCTCGGCCAGCGCCTGCGGATCCTGTTCGACAAAGTGCACCAGCCCCAGACGCCGTGCCTGATGCCCGTCAAAACGCGCGGCCGTCAGCGCCAACCGACGGGTTTCGGTCAGGCCAATGCGCTGCACCACAAACGGTGCGATCTGCGCTGGCAGCAAGCCGAGGCTGGTTTCCGGCAGACCGAATTGCGCCTGATGATCGGCAATCGCAATATCGCTGACACACGCCAGACCGAAACCGCCGCCGAGCACCGCGCCTTGCAGCACCGTGATCAACACTTGCGGCGTGTGTTGCGCTTCTTCCAGCAGGGCGCCGAACGCGCGATTCAGATCGCGGTAAGCCTCGGTGCCCTGAGCGCGTGCACTGGCCATGTCCTTGATATCGCCGCCGGCACAAAAATGCCCACCGGCACCGCTGAGTACCAAGGCCCGAACTGATCGGTCATTTCGAACTGCGCTCAACACGGCGCGTAATTCGTCGACCATTTGCAGGCTCATCGCATTGCGACTGTCCGGGCGATTGAGGGTGATGTGCAGCACGCCGCCATGCAGTTCCAGCAACAGCGTCTGGCAATCCGGCAGGCTGCTCATTTCTTTTTCCCCGGGAGGATGCCCATCAGTTTGCAGATGATCCCCAGCATGATTTCGTCGGCGCCGCCGCCAATCGATACCAGCCGCACATCGCGATAGGCGCGGGCCACCGGGTTGTCCCACATGAAGCCCATACCACCCCAATATTGCAGGCAACTGTCGCTGACTTCGCGGCCGAGGCGCCCGGCCTTGAGCTTGGCCATTGACGCCAGGCGCGTGACGTCCTGGCCTTTCACGTACTGCTCGGTGGCCTGATAGACCAGCGCGCGCAAGCATTCGATTTCGGTCTGCAATTCGGCGAGGCGGAAGTGGATGACCTGGTTGTCGATCAGTGCATTGCCGAAGGTCTTGCGCTCTTTGCAATATTCGATGGTGCTGTCGACGCAGTATTCCAGGCCTTTGATCATGTTCGCCGCGCCGAACAGGCGTTCCTCCTGAAACTGCAGCATCTGCATCATGAACCCGGCGCCTTCATGTCCGATGCGGTTGCGTTGTGGTACGCGCACGTTGTCGAAAAACACCTGAGCGGTTTCCGAACTGCGCATGCCGAGCTTGTCCAGGTGCGAGCTGAGGCTGATCCCCGGCGTGTTCATCGGCACCATGATCAGCGACTTGTTGATGTGCGGCTTGTCGTCCGAGGTGTTGGCCAGCAGGCAGATGAAGTCGGCACTCGGCGAGTTGGTGATCCACATCTTGCTGCCGTTGATCACGTAGTCGTCGCCATCCTTGCGCGCGGTGGTTTTCAGCCCGGCGACATCAGAGCCGGCGCCGACTTCGGAGACGCCGATGCAGCCGACCTGCTCGCCGGTGATCGCCGGACGCAGGAACTCTTCGCGCAGTTCGTCGGAGCCGAAGCGGGCGAGCGCCGGGGTGCACATATCAGTCTGCACGCCGATCGACATCGGAATGCCGCCGCAATGGATGGTGCCGAACTCTTCGGCGGCGACAATCGAATAGCTGTAATCCAGACCCATGCCGCCGAACTTTTCCGGTTTAGAAATACCGAGTAAACCGAGGTCGCCGGCCTTGCGGAAAATCTCGTGGATGGGAAAGCGCCCGGCCTTTTCCCATTCGTCGACGTGCGGATTGATCTCATGCTCGACGAACTGGCGGACGGTACGGCGCAAGGCTTCGTGTTCCGGGGTGAAGATCATTGTTCTTGTTCTCCGTAGAATCCGTGGCGGTCAGAACCGGCTGACGCCGAAGCTGTTGGGTTGCAACGTGCGAATGTCGGCTTCGTGGCAGATATCGAGCAAATAGCCGAGCAGGGTGCGCGTGTCGCGCGGATCGATCAGCCCGTCATCCCACAGGTTGGCGCTGCCGTAGAGCGCGGTGGACTGGCTGTCGAGTTTCTGCGCGGTGACCTGTTCGAGCATGTCGAGCATTTTCGGGTCTGGCGTCAGACCGTCCTTGAGCTGTTTGGCTTCGGTGACGATGCGCAAGACTTTCCCGGCCTGCGTGCCGCCCATCACTGCCGTGCGGCTGTTCGGCCAGGCGAAGATGAAACGCGGATCGAGACCGCGCCCGCACATTGCGTAGTTGCCGGCGCCGTAGGAACCGCCGACGACCATCGTCAGTTTAGGCACCCGCGCATTGGCCACCGCTTGAATCAGTTTCGAGCCGTGTTTGATCACGCCTTGCTGTTCCGATTCGGTGCCGACCATAAAACCAGTGGTGTTGTGGAAAAACAGCAGCGGGGTCTGGCTCTGGTCGCAAAGCTGGATGAACTGCGCCGCTTTGCTTGCGCCGTTCGGGGTGATCGGGCCGTTATTGCCGATGAACCCGCAGGCGCGGCCCTGAATCTTCAATTGGCCGCAGATGGTTTGCTGATCGAACTCGCCTTTGAACTCAACGAAGTTCGATTCGTCGGCAATGCGCGCGATGATTTCGCGCACGTCATAGGGCTTTTTCGGATCATCCGGAATCAGTCCGAGCAATTCATCGATGGGGTAGAGCGGTTCTTTGTACTGCGGCTCCGGCAACCATGGCAGTTGTTCATTCCACGGCAGCATGCGCAGGATGTCACGCACCTGACGCACGCCATCGGCATCGTTCTCCGCGAGGTATTCGGCGGTCCCGGCGACCTGCGCATGCATCTCGGCGCCACCAAGTTCTTCATCGGTGGCGACTTCGCCGGTGGCGGCTTTGAGCAGCGGCGGCCCGGCGAGAAACAGCTTGGCCTTGCCGCGCACGACCACCACGTAATCCGACAGCCCCGGCTGATAAGCGCCGCCAGCCGTGGCTGAACCGTGCACCACGGTGATCTGCGGCAAGCCCATGGCGGACATTCGCGCCTGGTTGGCAAAACTGCGCGCGCCTTCGACGAAAATCTCGGCGGCGTAGTTGAGGTTGGCGCCGCCGCTTTCGGCGAGGGTGATCACCGGGAGCTTGTTTTCCTGAGCGATCTGTTGCAGGCGCAGGGATTTTTTCAGGCCGCTCGGCGAGATGGTGCCGCCCTTGATCGCGCTGTTATTCGCCACGATCATCGCGCGGATGCCGCAGACATAACCGATGCCGGCGATCAGTCCGCCCCCGGCCGAGCTGCCGTCCTTGTCGTCGTGCAATTTGTAGCCGGCGAGGCTGGCCAGTTCGAGGAAGGGGGCACCGGGATCGAGTAACAGGTTCAGGCGCTCACGGGGCAACAATTGCCCGCGCTTGTCGAATTTCGCCTTGGCTTCGGCGGCCTTGTTCAGCAGACTCTGTTCGAGTTGCTGCACTTGTTCGATGGCCGTAAGCATGGCCGCACGGTTGCGGGCGAACGCTTCGCTGTGCGGATCGAGTCGGGACTGGATCTGCGGCATGGCTTACTCCTTGTCCTTGAGGACATCGGGGAGGTAGGCCCGGTGAAAGCCGTTGAACGACTCGCTGTGATTCGCCTTGTGCAGCGGCCATGCACGGCTGCCAAGGCTGGCCGCACCGTCGATTTTCAAGGTGCTGCCGCTGATGAACGCCGCCGCCGGGCTGAGCAGAAATACAATCGCTGCGCTGACTTCCGACTCGGTGCCGATGCGTTTGAGCGGTACATGTTCACGCAGGGTTGGAATCACCGCTTTGAACGCGCCTTCGTAAGTGTCCATGCCGCTGGAGGCAATCCATCCCGGCGCCACCGCGTTGACTCGCACCCCGGCATAACCCCACTCGAACGCGGCAGTTTTGGTGAAGTTGTCCATGCCCGACCGCGCGGCGCCGGAGTGGCCCATGCCGGGCATGCCGCCCCACATGTCGGCGAGCATGTTGACGATGTTGCCGCCGTGTTTGCTCATTGACTGGTTGAACACTTCCCGCGCCATCAGAAATCCGCCGACCAGATTGGTGCGCAACACGGTTTCGAAACCTTTCTGATTGATCGAAGCCAGCGGCGACGGGAATTGGCCGCCGGCATTGTTGACCAGTCCATGGATCGGCCCGTGCTCGGCGATCAGCTCTTTGACCAATTGCTTCACCGCTTCTTCATCACGGATATCGCAGGCCTTCCAGTGCGCACGGCCGCCGTCTTCCGCGATTTCGGCGGCGACTTTTTCGAGTTTTTCCGGCTTGCGCCCGACCAACAGTACATGGGCGCCGAGGGCTGCCAGTTCATGCGCGGTGCAGCGACCGATGCCGCTGCCGCCGCCGGTGACGATGATGGTCTGGCCGCTGAACAGATCGGCGTTGAAAATAGACGCGTAAGCCATGCAAACCATCCTCTATTCGAGCTGTTCGGCGATGCTCTGTGGCACCGGGATCTGGATTTCCAGCAGTTGTTGGGCGAAGGCCTTGCCTTGCGGGTCGATGCGCAGACTGGCCACGCCACCACCGCCGAGAGCGTTTTCCAGGAGAAAATTCAGGCTGTGGGTGCCGGGCAGATACCAGCGCTCGACCCGGCCGTGGATCGGGTCGAGAACATGACTCATCCAGTCGACGATGACGGCCGGGGTCAGCGCTTCGGCGATCCACGGCAGGTATTCGGGTTGGCGCGGCAGCACGCCGATGTTGCTGTGATTGCCTTTGTCGCCGGAGCGCGCCACGGCCAGTTTCACCAGCGCCACGCTGGCATCGGCGCGGCCTTGAGGTTTGTCTGGCTGCTGGGCAATCGGCAAATCGTCACTGTCGAGCGCAACCAGTGAGGGCAGGGCGCAAGGATGGCTTTTACCGGCCATGTCGATTTGCAGGGTGCAGGCACTTTTATCAATCAGGAACGAGAACAGGCGGATCAGCGGGTATACCGTTGGCCGTCCGCCGACGATGCCGGTCAATCCCGGCGCCATGCCGGTCGCGGCCTGGGCAATTTCCCGGGAGAACAGCACCAGTGCCTGCTTGTTCGGGTGACGCACGGCGAGTTTGATCACCACCTCACGGCTGTCGTGGCGTTGGCCGTGGGGGCCGTAAGTGGCTTCGCTGCCGAGCAGTTCGATATGGGTTTCGCTGTAGGGCGGCCAGCCACGCTGGCTGAACATCTCCGCCGTTCGGGCGATGATCGCCTGACTGACGCGCCGTGCTTTATCCACCGCATCGATGCCGGCGATCAGGCAACTGGCGGTGCAGCGAAAACCGTCCGGGTAAGTGGCGCTGACCTTGTACTTGTCGCTGGGCGGCAAGCCTTTGGCGCCGTGCACATGCACCGCGTTTTTGCCTTGCTGCTGAAGTTTGACCTGAGTGAAATCGCAGACCACGTCGGGCAGCAGATAGGCCTGTGGATCACCGATTTCATACAGCATCTGTTCGCCAACGGTCAGCGGCGTGATCAGTCCGCCGGAGCCTTCAGGCTTGCTGACGATGAATTGGCCGTCGGCGCTGACTTCCACGATCGGAAAGCCGATGTGTTCGTAGTCCGGCACCTCGCGCCAATCGGTGAAATTGCCGCCGGTGCATTGCGCGCCGCATTCGATGATGTGCCCGGCCAGCGCGGCTTGCGCGAGTTTGTCGTAGTCGTGCCACGACCAGCCGAGTTCGTGCACCAGTGCGGCGCTGACCACAGCGCTGTCGACCACGCGCCCGGTGATGACAATGTCGGCGCCCAGGCGCAGTGCTTCGACGATGCCCGGTGCGCCGAGGTAGGCGTTGGTCGACACGCACATCGGTGGCAGCGGAGCGCCGCTGAACATCTCGGTGATGCCGCTGAGGTTTTTGAATTGCGGTTGCAGGTCATCGCCGAGTAACACGGCGATTTTCAGCGGGACGCCGGCCTTGTCGCATGCCGCCTGCAGGGCGGCGGCGCAGGCCTGCGGATTGACCCCGCCGGCATTGCTGATCACGCGGATGTTCTGCCTGGCGAGTTCGCGCAGCAGGGGCGTGAGGATTTCGATGAAGTCACTGGCGAAGCCCGCCTGCGGGTCTTTCAGGCGTGCGCCGGCCATGATCGACAGGGTGATCTCGGCGAGGTAGTCGAACACCAGATAGTCCAGCTCGCCGCCTTCCACTAGCTGCGCGGCGGCGGTGGACGTATCTCCCCAGAATGCACTGGCGCATCCGATGCGAACGGTGGTGGGCATTTTTATCTCCGACTCAGCAACCTGCGACAGAAGTGTCTGGAGGCTACCAAGCAAGCGCTTGGTTTGTAAACAGTTGAAACTATCTTCTGCCCAAGCGCTTGCTTGGTTGCCGCTGGCGGCTTAAATTGCGCGCAACCCTGCGGTTTCAGGGGGCAACAGACTGATCGACTGTAGGAGAGAACGGGTGGACGAGCAAAAAGCCTTGAGGGTCATGCGCGATTTGGTCGACGAAGGTCAGTTGACCGACCCCGACAGCGCCCGTGGCAAATTGCTGCAAGTGGCGGCTCACCTGTTTCGCAACAAAGGCTACGAACGCACCACAGTGCGCGATCTGGCCGGTGCCGTCGGTATCCAGTCCGGGAGCATTTTTCATCACTTCAAAAGCAAGGATGAAATCCTCCGCGCGGTGATGGAAGAAACCATCCGCTACAACACGGCCCTGATGCGCGCGGCGCTGGCCGACGCCGCAGATGTACGCGAGCGCGTGCTGGCACTGATTCGCTGCGAATTGCAGTCGATCATGGGCGGCAGCGGTGAAGCCATGGCGGTGTTGGTTTATGAGTGGCGCTCGCTGTCCGAAGAGGGCCAGGCCAAAGTGCTGGCGCTGCGCGATGTTTACGAAGACATCTGGCTGCAAGTGCTGGGTGAAGCCAAGGACGCCGGATTTATCCGTGGCGATGTATTTATTACCCGACGTTTCCTCACTGGCGCACTGTCATGGACGACCACATGGTTCCGTGCCGGCGGCAGTTTGAGCCTTGATCAACTGGCCGACGAGGCGTTGATTCTGGTCCTCGAAGAACGTTGAAGCACTTTCTATCCAGCCGGGAAACTGGCTAACTGGGCGAAACCGCCTAGCTTGAATGCATTGATCGGTATTTTTTCGGGGAGTGGGGTGTTTTGAAGTCTTTGCCAATTCGGACGGCCGCGGGGTTGATGCTCGCAGCGCTGGCTGCATTCTGGGTATTGCCCGCTCAGGCAGCGCAATTGGTTCGGGTCGGCGCGGCGCATTTTCCGCCTTACACCATTCGCCCGGAAAACGGTGCCGACACCGGTCTCTTGCCGCAACTGGTCGAGGCCCTCAATCGCCTGCAAAGCGACTATCAGTTCGTCCTTGTGCCCACCTCGATCCCCCGGCGTTTCGGTGACTTCAAGCAAGGCCGGATCGACATGGCGATTTTCGAGAACCCTGAGTGGGGCTGGAAAGATATTCCTCACACGGATGTCGACATGGGCCTCGAGGACGCGGAGATTTTCGTCGCGCAACGCGAAGACGGTCGTCAGCAGAACTACTTTGCCGACCTCACCGGCAAGCGCCTGGCGCTGTTCAGCGGTTATCACTACGAATTTGCTAACTTCAATGCCGACCCCAAGTATCTGGCTCAGAATTATAACGCCACGCTGACCTATTCCCATGACAGCAACCTGCTGATGGTCCTTCGTAGTCGCGCCGATATTGCCTTGGTGACCCGTTCCTATCTGTTCGATTACCTGCTGCGTAACGAGAAGGTGCGCGATGAGTTGCTGGTGTCGCAGCGCATCGATCAGGTCTATCACCATTACGCCATTCTTCGTCCGACGGCGCCGATTACCGGCGCTGCGTTTGGCAAGTTGCTTCAGGGGCTGCGCGACAATGGTGAAATGCTGAAAATTTTCGAGCCGTACAAGATTGCGGTGGTGCCGGTGCCGAAGTAACGGCGTGTCATGCCCATCCGTTGGTCGGATACTTGGGTGACCCTGTCAGATCTGACAGTAGACGCTGTATTGGCTTCAGGTTTTGATTCCTTTCCACACCCGCTCTTTGTGAGCGGCTTGAGAAAAAGGAATTTGCCATGTCCAATCCATCCCCGATTTCACTGCGTTGTGTGCCTGTTCCATTCGTAGAGCAAGCCAGCGGGAATGTCCTCACCTTGAACAAGCCCGATGGTTCGACCGGCCTTACAGTCGAAGTGTCGAGCTGGCCCTTTATGGCGCTCGGGCAACCGACGACGCTGCATGCCTGTGGTCAGACAAGCGCTGGTTCGCCAATCATGTTGCGCATCGCCGATGCTGAACCATTGACGCAGCAGGAATTTGAGGCGGGCTGGCGCAGAACGATTGCGTGGGATGACCTGCAGGATCTGAAACACAACAGCCAACTGGTGTTTGTCTTTCAGGCGGCCCTGAATAACGCGGGTTGTGATTGTCCACTGCTGTTTCCTCCGATCAGCCTCAAAGTGCGAGTTCCCTTCGAGGATCTGACGACCTTCTCCGACGCTGAAGAAGCGCCCTGGAACGGCTGGACAAAAGGCCCGGCTGCAATCGACCCCGGAGATCTGGTTGTCGGCAAGGACGGGGACATCTACGTTCTCAACAACCGCACGTACACCAACGCATCGGCTGGCATCATTCTGGAAAAAAACTTCGTGAACCTTGAAGCCGGTACGCGTTATGAGTTCGGTTTACAGGTTCGTCGAACCAACACCAGCTCCAGTGTGCCGAGTCTGTCGCTTGCAGCAGGCACCCAGACCGTCACTGAAGCCAAGGATTTTCCAGCCATGACTTGGGAATCACTGGAGGGCACGTTTACTGCGGATTCTTCGCAGTGCACGTTGGCAATCATCAGTCATACGGCGAGTGGCAGCGGAAACGATTACGCAATCAAAAGGATCTGTGTCAGGTCTGTTTAGTTTGAGAGCATTGGGTTAGTCAGCTTCATAGAGCCCCGCCAGCAAACAGCATCGTCAGATTGTTGGTGGGAATCTCTAAATTTTCCGGGCGCGATCACGTTCCAGCATTTAACTGTCGACGATTATCGTGAGCCCGACCCATGTCCAATCTGAATGACCTGACTGCCCTGGCCTTGCCTTCGGGCAGTCAACTGATCGCTGATGCTACCGAAAGCCGTCTGAGCCTGAGCCTGGACGGGCAACCGCTGATTCGCCTGCGCCTCGATCGAGAGGCCAAGGGCTCGATCCAGCTCGATGAGCGCTTCGCGCTGCCGCCCGGGCAGGCGCTGTGGGCAGCGTGTTACTGGCTGTTCGCGCGGGATCCGGCGTGCCAGCAACTGACCTGGCAGCTAGACCAGCCTCCGACCGAAGCTTTGCTCAGCGGTTTGCTGGTGAGCACCGAAGTGGCTGGCGAATATCGCTGCGAACGCACGCTGTTCTGGCAACTGCCACAACCGTGGCTCGGCACTTCACTGACCGGCAGCTATCCGCAGCAGATGATCATCAGCCAAGGCAAGCGTCATCCACTGCGGCCGGTGAAGCCGCGCGGTGAAGTCTATCGGCGTTTCGATGCGCGTCTGGGTGCGTGGATTTCTCTGCGCACCGTAGAGATCGAAGAAGACCTGCCGCGCTTCAACCGCTGGCAGAACAGCCCGCGCGTCGCCAGTTTCTGGCAGGAAGAGGGCAGTCTCGACAAGCACCGCGAATACCTGAGCAAACTCGATGCTGACCCGCACACGCTGACCTTGATCGGCTGTTTCGATGATCAGCCGTTTGCCTATTTCGAAGCCTACTGGGCCAAGGAAGATCGCATCGCGCCGTTCTACGATGCCGACAATTACGATCGTGGCATTCACATGCTGGTCGGCGAAGAGGATCATCGCGGCCCGCACAAAGTGGCGAGCTGGTTATCGGCGTTGGTGCATTACCTGTTTCTGGATGATCCGCGCACGCAGCGGGTGGTCGCTGAACCACGGGCCGACAATGCGAAGATGATCGGCCATATGCAGAATCAATGCTTTCACTGCGAAAAGGAATTCGACTTCCCGCACAAGCGCGCGGCGCTGATGATTCTGGGGCGTGAGCGGTTTTTTGATCGGTGCAAATTGGCCTGAGGCAGTCGGGCTTGAGATCCATTGCGGTCTCAAGTCCGCCTTCGCGAGCAAGCTCGCTCCCACATGTGTTCTGCGTACACAGATCCAATGTGGGAGCGAGCCTGCTCGCGAATGTCTTGACGCCGAATTCAGATCTTAGCGACGACCGGCAATCACCGCATCCCGACGACTGCCCGAGACTTTGCGGCAGTGCACCAGCGCATCACGAATCATGAAGTTGACCAGGGTCGGCGAAACGCCGAGTTCCTTGGCGATGTCCTTTTGCGGCACGCCGTGCAGGCGGTACATCTCGAACGCATAGCGAGTGCGGCTCGGCAGCTCGGTCAGTGCGTCGGCGATGTTTTCCAGGGTCGAAAAGTTGATGTGCGAGGTTTCCGGCGAAGCACCCTGGATGACCACATTCAGCCCTTCCTCTTCAGGGCCGGAGTATTTCTGTTCCAGCGCCTGTTTACGGTAGTGATCGATGGCGAGGTTGCGCACGATCTGGAACAGATAGCTCAGTTGCGCCTTGATCGACGACGTGATCGGTGGCGCCGATTGCAGTCGGAAAAACGCATCCTGCACCACATCTTCGGCGCGCGACCGGCAGCCGGTAATGCGGGCTGCAATCTTGACCAGAATCAGTCGATTGTCGACGAATGCCTGAAGTAGCGGTGAATCGCACTTGCTTGTGGATACTTGTTCCGTCATGGAAATCACCTTGCTGCCAAATAGGTTAGTGGGACGCCTTCGGGGACGGGGCCGTCCTACACATCGAGCGACAAATTATGTTGAATGATAATGATTGTCAATTGAGAAAGAGAACTAATGATCCAAATCGGTGCGATGTGAGAACTGCGACACGCCGCCACACCCCGGCCCCATTGGCGATCCAGCCTGCCGACTAATTATTTCAAGACGTCATCCGTTCTCATTGGTGAATGGTTCCGGGTGATGCGCTCGGCCAGACAGCATTCCAATGCCTCGCGCGGTCGGCACAGACCGCGCCCTGCATGCCCTTTGAGGGGCGTGACGCAGCAACCCGATTCCACTAGCAAGCCGAATTCAGGCAGGAAACCTCATGACCGACGCGTTCGAACTCCCCAGCACCCTGGTCCAAGCCCTCCAGCGCCGCGCGGCCCTGACGCCGGATCAACTGGCCTTGCGTTTTCTTGCCGAAAACCCAGAGCAGGCTGTGGTGCTCAGTTATCGCGAACTGGATGAGCGCGCGCGCACCATTGCCGCTGCATTGCAGGCTGACGCTGAATTCGGTGATCGCGCGGTGCTGCTGTTCCCAAGCGGTCCGGATTACGTCGCGGCGTTTTTTGGCTGCCTGTACGCAGGGGTGATCGCGGTGCCGGCCTATCCGCCGGAATCCGCGCGTCGTCACCATCAGGAGCGTTTGCTGTCGATCATTGCCGACGCCGAACCGCGTCTGCTGCTGACCAGCGCTGACCTGCGTGACGCCTTGCAGCAAATCGAAGGCGCGCCGCCGCTGCTGTGTGTTGACAGCCTCGACAGCGCACTGGCGCAAAACTGGGTTGAGCCGAATCTGCCACCAGACCACATCGCCTTCTTGCAATACACCTCCGGCTCCACCGCGTTGCCCAAAGGCGTGCAAGTCAGCCACGGCAATCTGGTCGCCAACGAATTGCTGATCCGCCACGGTTTCGGCATTGACGTGAACCCCGACGACGTCATCGTCAGCTGGCTGCCGCTGTATCACGACATGGGTTTGATCGGCGGTCTGCTGCAACCGATTTTCAGCGGTGTGCCATGCATCCTGATGTCGCCGGCCTACTTCCTCGGCCGGCCATTGCGCTGGCTTGAAGCGATCAGCCAATACGGCGGCACCATCAGCGGCGGGCCGGACTTCGCTTATCGCTTGTGCAGCGAGCGGATCAGCGAATCGGCGCTTGAACGCCTTGATCTCAGCGGCTGGCGTGTGGCCTATTCCGGCTCAGAGCCGATCCGTCTAGACACCCTCGAACGCTTCGCCGAGAAGTTCACCGCGTGCGGTTTCAGCGCCGACAGTTTCATGGCTTCGTACGGTCTCGCCGAGGCGACGCTGTTCGTCGCTGGCACCCCGCGCGGCACCGGTATTCCTGCGTTGCGCGTGGACGATCAGGCGCTGGCGCAAAACCGCGCAGAGTCGGGTGAGGGTAGTCCGATCATGAGCTGCGGCATCAGCCAGCCGGAACACGCCGTGCTGATCGTCGAGCCGAGCAGTCTCGAAGAGCTCGCCGATAACGCGGTGGGCGAAGTCTGGGCCGCCGGTCCGAGCATCGCCCTCGGTTACTGGCGCAACCCCGAAGCCAGCGCCAAGACGTTCGTCCAGCACGCCGGCCGCACCTGGCTGCGTACCGGTGACCTGGGCTTTATGCGCGACGGCGAACTGTTCATCACTGGCCGTTTGAAAGACATGCTCATCGTGCGCGGCCACAACCTCTATCCGCAGGACATCGAGAAGACCGTCGAGAACGAAGTGGAGGTGGTGCGCAAGGGCCGCGTCGCTGCATTCGCCGTCAGTCAGAATGGCGAAGAGGGCATCGGCATCGCCGCAGAAATCAGCCGCAGCGTGCAGAAAATCCTGCCGCCGGAGGCGTTGATCAAAGCCATCCGCCAAGCGGTGGCCGAGGCTTATCAAGAGGCCCCGAGCGTGGTGGTGTTGCTCAACCCGGGCGCGCTGCCGAAAACCTCCAGCGGAAAGTTGCAGCGTTCGGCGTGCCGCAATCGTCTGGCCGATGGCAGCCTCGACAGCTACGCGGTGTTCCCGCCGACATCGTCCGAAAGCCTGGAAGCAACCACCAGTGTTTCGGAACTCGAAGCCCTGATCGGCAAGATCTGGGCCGAGCAACTCAACGTCAAACAGGTCAACGCCGACGATCACTTCTTCCTGCTCGGCGGCAACTCGATCGCCGCCGCCCAAGTCATCGCCCGAGTCCGCGAAGAACTCGCGCTTGAGCTGAACCTGCGCCTGCTGTTCGAAGCGCCGACGCTGGCCGCGTTCGCCGCTGCCGTGGCGCAACAACAGCAGGACGGCGGTAGCGCCCAAGGCGCAATCACCGCGTTGTCGCGCTCTGAACCAATGCCGCAATCGCTGGCACAAAACCGTTTGTGGATCACCTGGCAACTCGACCCGCACAGCAGCGCCTACAACATCCCCGGTGCCCTGCGTCTGCGCGGCGAACTGGACGAAGACGCCTTGCGCGCCAGCTTCCAGCAACTGATCGAGCGCCACGAATCCCTGCGCACGCGCTTCTTCGAGCGCGACGGCGTGGCCCTGCAACAAGTCGATGCCGCCGCTGAGTTCAATTTGCAACTGATCGATATCAGCGAACTGCCGGCCCATGAGCGTGAAGTCCGCGCGCAACAAATCCGCGAAGAAGAAGCACGCACCCAGTTCGATCTGGAAAAAGGCCCGCTGCTGTGGGTGACGTTGGTGCGCCTCGATGACGAAGATCATCAACTTCTGGTGACGATGCACCACATCATCGCCGACGGCTGGTCGCTGAACGTGGTGATCGACGAGTTCTCGCGCCTGTACGCCGCCGCTTCTCAAGGCGCGACGGCTAACCTCGCGCCACTGCCAACCCAGTACGCCGATTACGGCAGCTGGCAGCGCCAGTGGCTGGCGCAAGGTGAGGGCGAGCGACAACTGGCCTACTGGAAAGCGCAGTTGGGTGACGAGCATCCGACGCTGGAACTGGCCACCGATCATCCGCGTTCGGCGCAAAAAAATCACAGCGCAGCACGCCACACTGTGCGTCTGGGCGCCAGCCTCAGCGATGCGATCCGCAACACCGCGCAAGTGCACCAGTCGACACCGTTCATGCTGCTGCTCTCGGCATTGCAGAGCTTGCTGCAGCGCTACAGCGGTCAGCGCGACATCCGCATTGGCGTGCCGAATGCCAACCGTCCGCGCCTGGAAACCCAAGGCCTGATCGGCTTCTTCATCAACACTCAAGTGCTGCGCGCCGAGATTGATTCGCGCCTGCCGTTTGTTGAACTGTTGGCCCAGACCCGCGAGGCCGTCCTCGGAGCCCAAGCGAATCAGGATCTGCCCTTCGAACAACTGCTCGAAGCCTTCCCGCAGGCCCGCGAACAAGGCCTGTTCCAGGTCATGTTCAACCACCAGCAACGCGACCTCAGCGCGCTGAAACGCCTGCCGGGCCTGCTCGCCGAAGAACTGCCGTGGCACAGCCGCGAAGCCAAGTTCGACCTGCAACTGCACAGCGAAGAAGACCGTAACGGTCGCCTGACCTTGTCGTTCGACTACGCCAGTGAATTGTTCGATGCCACGACCATTGCTCGTCTGACCGAACACTTCAGCAACCTGTTGCGCGAAGTTTGCGAACGCCCGGAGCAAGCCATCGGCGATCTGCAATTGCTGTCCACCAGCGAGTACGATCAGCAAAAAGTCTGGGGCGTTGCACCCTGCACCCCGGCGCAACAATGGCTGCCGGAACTGCTCAACGAACAGGCGCGTCTGACCCCTGAGCGCACGGCGCTGGTATGGGACGGCGGCAGCCTCGATTTCGCCGAATTGAACAGCCAGTCCAATCGTCTCGCGCACTATCTGCGCGACAAAGGCGTCGGCCCGGATGTCTGCGTGGCCATCGCCGCCGAGCGTTCGCCGCAACTGTTGATCGGTCTGCTGGCGATCATCAAAGCCGGCGGCGCCTATGTACCGCTGGACCCGGATTACCCGGCCGATCGTCTGGCCTACATGCTCAGCGACAGCGGCGTCGAATTGCTGCTGACCCAGACCGAATTGCTCGACCGTTTGCCGGCCAGCGACGGCGTCAGCGTGATCGCCATGGACGCTTTGCACCTGGAGAACTGGCCGAGCCAGGCGCCGGGTTTGCACCTGCACGGCGACAACCTCGCCTATGTGATTTACACCTCGGGTTCCACTGGCCAGCCGAAAGGCGTCGGCAACACTCACGCCGCGCTGGCCGAACGTCTGCAATGGATGCAGAACGCTTACGCCCTCAATGAAACCGACGTGCTGATGCAAAAGGCGCCGATCAGTTTCGACGTGTCGGTGTGGGAATGCTTCTGGCCACTGATCACGGGCGCGCGTCTGCTGATTGCCGGCCCCGGCGAACACCGCGATCCGCATCGCATCGCGCAACTTGTTCAGGCGTACGGCGTGACCACGTTGCACTTTGTGCCGCCGCTGCTCTCGCTGTTTATCGACGAACCGCTGAGCGCCGAATGCACCAGCCTGCGCCGAGTGTTTTCCGGCGGTGAAGCACTGCCGGCCGAATTGCGCAATCGCGTGCTGGCGCAGTTGCCAGCGGTGCAATTGCACAACCGTTACGGTCCGACCGAAACCGCGATCAACGTCACCCACTGGCATTGCACCACGACCGACGGCGAACGCTCGCCGATCGGTCGTCCGTTGGGCAACGTGATTTGCCGCGTGCTCGACGCTGACCTCAATCCAGTGCCGGCCGGTGTGCCGGGTGAGCTGTGCATCAGCGGCATCGGTCTGGCCCGGGGTTACCTCGGCCGTCCTTCGCTGACAGCCGAGCGTTTTGTCGTTGATCCATTGGGCGAGCAGGGCGCACGTTTGTACCGCACCGGCGACCGTGCGCGCTGGACCTGCGATGGCGTGATCGAATACCTCGGCCGTCTCGATCAGCAAGTCAAACTGCGTGGCTTCCGCGTCGAACCGGAAGAGATCGAAGCGCGCTTGCTCGCACAGGACGGCGTCGCCCAAGCCGTGGTGCTGGTGCGTGATACCGCTGCCGGCGCGCAACTGGTCGGCTACTTCACCGCCACCGATGCCAGTGAAGATCACGACGAGCAAATCACACGCCTGAAAACCGCGCTGGCCACCGAGCTGCCGGAATACATGGTCCCGGCGCAACTGATGCGCGTGGATGAAATGCCGCTAAGCCCCAGTGGCAAACTCGACCGCCGCGCCTTGCCCGAGCCGCAGTGGCAAATACGCGAACACGTCGAACCGGTCACTGAGCTTGAACAGCAGATCGCCGCGATCTGGCGCGAAGTGCTCGGCCTGACCCAAGTCGGCCTGCGCGACGACTTCTTCGCCCTCGGCGGTCACTCGCTGCTGGCCACGCAAATCATCTCGCGCACCCGTCAGGCTTGCGATGTCGAACTGCCGTTGCGCGCCTTGTTCGAACACAGCGAACTCGGTGATTTCGCCGAACAGATCCGCCTGATCCAGGTCAGCGGCCGGACCAACAAACAGCCGCCGATCGACAAGGTTGATCGCAGCCAACCGGTACCGTTGTCGTACTCGCAACAGCGCATGTGGTTCCTCTGGCAGATGGAACCGGACAGCCCCGCGTACAACGTCGGCGGCATGGCGCGTCTGCGCGGCGTGTTGCATGTCGAGCGTTTCGAGGCGGCGTTGCAAGCGTTGATCCTGCGTCACGAAACCCTGCGCACCACGTTCCCGAGCGTCGATGGCATCGCCCGTCAGCAGGTGCATGCCGAAACCGGCGTACGTATGGGCTGGAAGGATTTCTCAAAATTTTCCGCCGATGTGCGCGAGCAAAAAGTTCAGCAATTCGCCGACGAAGAAGCGCATCTGCCGTTCGATCTGGAAACCGGCCCGCTGCTGCGCGCCTGTCTGGTGAAGACCGCCGAGCACGAGCATTACTTCGTCCTGACCCTGCACCACATCGTCACCGAAGGCTGGGCGATGGACATCTTCGCCCGTGAACTCAGCGCGCTGTATGAAGCGTTCGTTGACGACCGTGATTCGCCGCTTGAGCCGCTGCCGGTGCAGTACCTCGACTACAGCGTCTGGCAGCGCAACTGGCTGGAGTCCGGCGAGCGTCAGCGTCAGCTCGACTACTGGACCGCGCAACTCGGTCGTGAACATCCGCTACTGGAATTGCCGGGCGACCGTCCGCGTCCGCCGGTGCAAAGTCATCAGGGCGAACTGTTCCGTTTCGACCTCAGCGATGACCTCGCGGCGCGGGTTCGTGCCTTCAACGCGCAACACGGTCTGACCCTGTTCATGACCATGACCGCCGCACTCGCCACCCTGCTGTACCGCTACAGCGGCCAGACCGATCTGCGCATCGGCGCGCCAGTGGCCAACCGCATCCGCCCGGAAAGCGAAGGGCTGATCGGTGCCTTCCTCAACACCCAAGTATTGCGTTGCCAGCTCAACGGCATGATGTCGGTCGGCGAACTGTTCGAGCAGGTGCGCCACACCGTGATCGAAGGCCAGTCGCATCAGGATCTGCCGTTCGATCATCTGGTCGAAGCGTTGCAGCTGCCGCGCAGTGCTGCGTACAACCCGCTGTTCCAGGTGATGTGCAACGTGCAGCGCTGGGAATTCCAGCAGAGCCGCATGCTCGCCGGCATGACCGTCGAGTACCTGGCCAACGATGCGCGGGCGACCAAGTTCGACCTCAACCTGGAAGTCACCGACCTCGACCATCGCCTCGGTTGCTGCCTGACCTACAGCACCGATCTGTTCGATGAACCGACCATCGCGCGCATGGCCAAACATTGGCGCAATCTGCTTGAAGCGCTGATCGCCGATCCGCAACAGCGCCTCAGCGAATTGCCGCTGCTCGATCAACCCGAGCAACAGCACCTGCTCGACAGCCTTGGCATTGAGCCGGGCGAGCATCGTCTCGACCAGTGCATTCATCACCTGTTCGCCGAACAGGCGCTGGCGCGCAAAGACGCGCCGGCCCTGACCTTCGCCGGGCAGACCCTGAGCTACGCCGAACTCGATGCCCGCGCCAATCGTCTGGCCTGGGCTCTGCGAGAGCGTGGCGTCGGCCCGCAAGTGCGGGTTGGTCTGGCACTGGAGCGTTCGCTGGAAATGGTCATCGGCCTGCTGGCGATTCTCAAGGCTGGCGGTGCTTACGTGCCGCTGGACCCGGAATACCCGCTCGACCGTCTGCATTACATGATCGAAGACAGTCGCATTGGCCTGCTGCTCAGTGATCGCGCTATGTTCAACGCCCTTGGCGATCTGCCGTCGAGCGTGGCGCGCTGGTGCCTGGAAGAGGACAGCGCAGCACTTGCTGATTATCCGGCCAGCGAGCTGCCATTTATCAGCCTGTCGCAGCATCAGGCGTACCTGATTTACACCTCGGGTTCGACCGGCAAGCCGAAAGGCGTGGTGGTCTCCCACGGCGAAATCGCCATGCACTGCCAAGCCGTGATCGAGCGGTTTGGCATGCGCCCCGACGACTGCGAGCTGCACTTCTATTCGATCAACTTTGACGCGGCGACCGAGCGTCTGTTGGTGCCGCTGCTCAGTGGCGCGCAGGTTGTATTGCGTGCACAAGGTCAGTGGGACGCGGAAGAAATCTGCGGTTTGATCCGTACGCATAAAATCAACGTGCTCGGTTTCACCCCGAGCTACGGCAGCCAGTTGGCGCAGTTCCTGTCCACGCAAAACGAAATCCTCCCGGTGCGGATGATCATCACCGGTGGCGAAGCCTTGACCGGTGAACACCTGCAACGAATTCGCGCAGCGTTCAAACCGGTGACGTTCTTCAACGCCTATGGCCCGACCGAAACCGTGGTCATGCCGCTGGCCAGTCTGGCGCCGGAGGTGCTGGAAGAGGGCGCCGGCAGTGTGCCGATTGGCAGCGTGATCGGTGCGCGTGTCGCGTACATTCTCGACGCCGATCTGGCGCTGGTGCCGCAAGGTGCGACGGGTGAACTGTTCGTCGGCGGCGCCGGTCTGGCGCAGGCCTATCACGATCGTCCGGGCATTACCGCCGAGCGATTTGTCGCTGACCCGTTCGCTACCAATGGCGGACGCATGTATCGCACTGGCGACCTGGTGCGCCAGCGCGCCGATGGTTTGGTGGAATACCTGGGCCGGATCGACCATCAGGTGAAGATCCGTGGTTTCCGTATCGAACTGGGCGAAATCGAAACGCGCCTGCTCGATCACGACTCGATCCGCGAAGCCGTCGTGCTCGCACTGGATGCGCCGAGCGGCAAGCAACTGGTCGGTTACCTCGTCACCGATGTCGCTGAGCAAAACGAAGCCAGGCAGGCCGAGCTGCGCGAAGCGCTGAAAACACACCTCAAGGCACAGCTGCCGGATTACATGGTACCGACGCACCTTATTCTGCTGGCGAGCATGCCGCTGACCGCCAACGGCAAACTCGACCGCCGCGCCTTGCCGGCGCCGGATCCCGAGTTGAATCGTCAGGACTACGTGGCGCCGAGCAACGAGCTGGAGCAGGCCCTGGCGCAGATCTGGTGCGAAGTGCTCAACGTCGAACAGGTCGGTCTCAACGACAACTTCTTCGAACTCGGCGGCGATTCGATTCTGTCGATTCAAGTGGTCAGCCGTGCCCGTCAGCAGGGCATTCATTTCAGCCCGCGCGATCTGTTCCAGCATCAGACTGTGCAAACCCTCGCCGCTGTGGCCAGCCGCACCGAGCAGGTCACGGCCGAGCAAGGTCTGGTGGCCGGTGAGTCGCGTCTGACGCCGATTCAGCATTGGTTCTTCGACACCGATATTCCTCAGCGTCAGCACTGGAACCAGGCGTTGTTGCTGGAACCGACCGTGTCGTTGGAACCGCACCGTCTGGAGCAGGCGCTGCTGGCGGTAATCGTGCAGCATGATGCCTTGCGTCTGCGCTTCACCGAGGCCGACGGTCAATGGCAAGCGACGCACCAACCGGTCTCCGATGCGGCGGTGTTGTGGCAAGTGCGCGTCACCTCGATGGACAAGTGCGAAGCGCTGTTCGCTGATGCGCAACGCAGCCTCGACCTTGAACAAGGCCCGTTGGTACGCGCCGTGCTGGTCGACGGCCCTGAAGGCCAGCAGCGCCTGTTTATCGCGATTCATCACCTGGTGGTCGACGGAGTTTCGTGGCGCGTATTGCTCGACGATGTGCAAACGGTCTATCGCCAACTCGACGCCGACCAAGCGGTGAAACTGCCGGCGAAAACCAGCGCCTTCAAGGATTGGGCGGCGCGCTTGCAGGCCTACGCCGGCAGCGAATCCCTGCGCGAAGAACTCAACTGGTGGCAGACCCAACTGGCCGGTCAGAACGCTGATCTGCCTTGCGAAAATCCGCAGGGCGGCCAGCACAATCGTCACGCACAAACCGTCAGCGTACGGCTCGACGCAGAGCACACCAAACAGCTGTTGCAACAGGCACCGGCCGCTTACCGCACGCAAGTTAACGACTTGCTGCTGACCGCACTGGCGCGCGTACTCTGCCGCTGGAGCGGTCAGCCGTCGGCGCTGATTCAACTGGAAGGCCACGGTCGCGAAACCCTGTTCGACGAGATCGACTTGACCCGCACCGTCGGCTGGTTCACCAGCGCCTATCCGTTACGCTTGACCCCGCACAACATCGAAGAAGCCGCCGGGCAGGGCGCATCAATCAAAGCGATCAAGGAGCAACTGCGCGCCGTGCCGCACAAAGGTCTGGGTTATGGCGTGCTGCGTTATCTCGCCGATGACCTCAGCCAGCGCAGCATGGCCGCGTTGCCGCAGGCGCCGGTCACCTTCAACTACCTCGGCCAGTTCGACCAGAGCTTCGGCAGCGATGCGCTGTTCCGTCCGCTGGATGAAGCGGTCGGTGCCGCCCACGATCCGCAGGCGCCATTGCCGAACGAACTGAGCATCGACAGTCAGGTTTACGGTGGTGAATTGCTCCTGCGCTGGACCTTCAGCGCCGAGCGTTACGACGCGCAAACCATCAACGATCTGGCCGACGCTTACCTCGGCGAGCTACAAAGCCTGATCGGCCATTGCCTGCAAGATGAGGCCGGTGGCCTGACGCCGTCGGACTTCCCGCTGGCCAGACTGACCCAGGCGCAACTCGATGCCTTGCCGGTGCCGGCCGCGCACATCGAAGACGTCTATCCGCTGACGCCAATGCAGGAAGGCATGCTCCTGCACACCTTGCTCGAACCGGGCACCGGTCTGTACTACATGCAAGATCGCTACCGCATCAACAGCGAACTCGACCCCGAGCGTTTCGCCCAGGCGTGGCAAGCGGTGATCGCCCGTCACGAAGCGTTGCGCGCGTCGTTCTGCTGGAACGTCGGCGAAGACATGCTGCAAGTGATTCACACGCCGGGTCGCACACCGATCGAGTATCTGGACTGGAGCGCCATCGCCGAAGCCGAGCAGGAACCGAAGCTGCAAGCGCTGCTGAAAAACGAGCGCGAGGCCGGTTTCGATCTGCTCAATCAGGCGCCGTTCCACCTGCGTCTGATCAAGGTCGGCGCAGCGCGTTACTGGTTCATGATGAGCAACCACCACATCCTCATCGATGCCTGGTGCCGCTCGCTGCTGATGAACGACTTTTTCGAGATCTACACCGCTCTCGGTGAAGGTCGCGAAGCGCAATTGAGCGTGCCGCCGCGTTATCGCGATTACATCGGCTGGCTGCAACGTCAGAGCCTGGCCGAAGCGCGGCAGTGGTGGCAACAGAACCTGCAAGGGTTCGAGCGCACCACGCCGATCCCGAGCGACCGGCCGTTCCTGCGTGAACACGCCGGTGAAAGCGGCGGCATGATCGTCGGCGACCGCTACACCCGCCTCAATGTCGAGGACGGAGCGCGTCTGCGTGAACTGGCGCAGGCCCATCAACTGACCATCAACACTTTTGCTCAAGCCGCGTGGGCTTTGGTACTGCGGCGCATGAGCGGTGATCGTGACGTGCTCTTCGGCGTCACCGTGGCCGGGCGTCCGGTGGAAATGCCGGAGATGCAGCGTACCGTCGGCCTGTTCATCAACAGCATCGCGCTGCGAGTGAAGATGCCTGAGGACGATCAGCGCAGCAGCGTGCGTCAGTGGCTCAGCGCTTTGCTCGACAGCAATATGCAGCTTCGGGAGTACGAATACCTGCCGCTGGTGAACATCCAGGAACAAAGCGAATTGCCGAAGGGCCAGCCGCTGTTTGACAGCCTGTTCGTCTTCGAAAACGCCCCGGTGGAAGTCTCGGTGCTGGACCGCGCGCAGAGCCTGAACGCGACGTCGGACTCGGGCCGAACCCACACCAACTTCCCGCTGACGGCGGTGTGCTACCCGGGCGATGACCTCGGTCTGCATCTGTCTTACGACCAGCGTTATTTCGACGAATCGACCATCGAGCGCATGCTCGGCGAGTTCAAACGTCTGCTGCTGGCGCTGGTCGATGGTTTCCATGGCGACATGGCTGATCTACCGCTGCTGGGTGGCGAGGAACAGGACTTCCTGCTCCATGGTTGCAACCAGAGTGCCCACGATTATCCGCTGGAGCAGAGCTACGTTGCGCTGTTCGAAGCGCAGGTTGCCGCGCATCCGCAGCGCATTGCAGCCACGTGTCTTGATCAGCAACAGAGCTACGCCGAGCTGAACCACAACGCCAACCGTCTCGGCCATGCACTGGTCGCCGCGGGTGTGCAGATGGATCAACCGGTGGCGTTGCTCGGCGAACGCAATCTCGATCTGCTCGGCATGATCATCGGCAGCTTCAAGGCTGGCGCGGGTTATCTGCCGCTGGATCCGGGCCTGCCGAGCCAGCGTCTGCAACGCATCATCGAGCTGAGCCGCACGCCGGTGCTGGTTTGCTCTAAAGCCTGCTTTGAACAGGCGCAGACGTTGCTGGATGAATTCAGCTGCGCCAATCGCCCACGCTTGCTGGTGTGGGAGGAGATTCAGGCGGCAGCGACTTCGGCGCAGGACCTGGGCATTTACAGCGGCCCGGACAACCTCGCCTACGTGATCTACACCTCGGGTTCGACCGGCCTGCCGAAAGGCGTGATGGTCGAGCAGCGCGGCATGCTCAACAACCAGTTGAGCAAGGTGCCGTACTTGAACTTGAGCGACGCCGACGTGATCGCGCAGACCGCTTCGCAAAGCTTCGATATTTCGGTCTGGCAGTTCCTCGCCGCACCGCTGTTCGGTGCGCGGGTGGACATCGTGCCGAATACGATTGCCCACGATCCGCAAGGTTTGTTGGTGCATGTGCAGGCGCAGGGCATCACCGTGCTGGAGAGCGTGCCGTCGCTGATTCAGGGCATGCTCGCTTCGGAGCGCCTGAGCCTCGATGGCTTGCGCTGGATGCTGCCGACCGGTGAGGCGATGCCGCCGGAACTGGCGCACCAATGGCTGCTGCGTTACCCGGACATCGGTCTGGTCAACGCTTATGGCCCGGCGGAATGTTCCGATGACGTGGCGTTCTTCCGTGTCGACATGGCCTCGACGCGCGGCAGTTACTTGCCGATCGGTACGCCGACCGACAACAACTTGCTGTATCTGGTCGATGGCGCGCTGGAACTGGTGCCGTTGGGTGCGGTGGGCGAGTTGTGCGTGGCGGGCACGGGCGTCGGTCGCGGTTATGTCAGCGATCCGCTACGCACCGCGCCAGTGTTTGTGCCGAACCCGTTCGGTGCGCCAGGCGAACGTCTGTATCGCACCGGTGACCTGGCGCGACGTCGCAGCGACGGAGTGTTGGAGTACGTTGGTCGGGTTGACCATCAGGTGAAGATTCGTGGTTACCGCATCGAACTGGGTGAGATCGAAGCGCGTCTGCATGAACAACCGGAAGTACGCGATGGCGCGGTCGGTGTGCAGGAAGGCGTCAACGGCAAGCACTTGGTCGGCTATCTGGTGGCGGCCGATTCGGCACTCAATCCGAGCGAACGCCTGGAGCGGATCAAACAGCGCCTGCGCGCCGAATTGCCGGAATACATGGTGCCGCTGCACTGGTTGTGGCTCGATCAGCTGCCGCGCAATGCCAACGGCAAACTCGACCGCAAGGCCTTACCGGCGCTGGAGATCGGTCAATTGCAGAGCCAGGATTATCTGGCGCCGCGCAATGAGCTTGAACAAACATTGGCTGACATTTGGGCCGAGGTGTTGAAGGTCGAGCAGGTCGGTGTGCGCGACAACTTCTTCGAGCTGGGCGGGCATTCGTTGCTGGCCACACAGATCGCTTCGCGGGTGCAGAAAACCCTGCAGCGCGACGTGCCGTTGCGGGCGATGTTTGAGTGCAGCACGGTGGAGGAACTGGCCGAGTACATTGATGGGCTGGCGGCGAGTGATATCACCGAGGAGAAGGTTGATCGGTTGAATGATCTGATGGCGGAGCTGGAGGGCCTTTAGTTCTCTAGTGCCTGTACCGGCCCTTTCGCGAGCAGGCTCGCTCCCACAAGGGATTTTGTGAACGCCAATAATCCAGTGTGGGAGCGAGCCTGCTCGCGAATGGCGGCGGAACAATCGCGTACATTTGCAGGGTTGACGATAAAGAACCGCCAGCTCAGTCTGCCGGTTCTCTTTTTTTGTCGCGGGGGTGGTCGATGCCTTTTTTCACGGTTGACGGACAAGCGCTGCATTACATTGATCAAGGCACAGGCCCGGCGGTGTTGCTGGCCGGCAGCTACTTGTGGGACCAGGCCATGTGGGCGCCGCAGATTGCCGCTTTGTCGCCGCACTATCGGGTGATTGCGCTGGATCTGTGGGGCCATGGCGAATCGGGCCGGTTGCCTGAAGGCACGACGTCCCTGAATGATATCTCCCGTCAGGCGCAGGCCTTGCTCGATCATCTGGACATCGATCAGGTCACGCTGGTCGGGCTGTCGGTCGGCGGCATGTGGGGTGTGCGTCTGGCGCTGTCGGCACCGCAGCGGGTCAATGGTCTGGTGCTGATGGACACCTACGTCGGTGTCGAGCCTGAGCCGACCCGCCAGTACTACTTCTCACTGTTTAAACAGATCGAAGAAAGCGGCGAAATCTCCGAGCAGTTGCTCGATATCGTCGTGCCGATTTTCTTCCGCCCGGGCATCGATCCGCAGTCGGCGCTGTATCAGGATTTTCGCGCGAAACTGGCGGCGTACTCGTCGGATCGACTGCGCGAAAGCATCGTACCGATGGGGCGTATCACCTTTGGTCGTGATGATTTGTTGCCACGCCTGGGTGAGCTGAATGCGGCGACCACGCTGGTGCTGTGCGGCGATCAGGACAAGCCGCGACCACCGTCGGAAGCGCAGGAAATGGCCGAGTTGATCGGTTGCCCGTGGGTGTTGGTGCCGGATGCGGGGCATATCTCCAATCTGGAGAATCCGCAGTTTGTCACCGAGACGTTGCTTACCTTCCTCGGCGAGCGCAACCGACACACCGAATAATCGTTCTTCGTCGGAACGCCGCCCGGAGACAAGCTCGCTCCCACATTTGGTTTTGTGTACGCAGAGCCAATGTGGGAGCGAGCTTGCTCGCGAAGAGGCCAGATCAGGCAATAAAGACTGAAAGATTATTTCGGTCCAAGAATCTTCGCCAACTTGTCCGGCGAAGGCGCACCTTGCTGCTGTTGCAGCTCACCCTTGTCATCCATATAGAAGATTGCCGGTGTCGCCTGCAAATCGAGGTCTTCCATCAACTGCATGTTCGCCGCCAGTTTGCTCTGCACCGCCACCGGAATATCTTTCAAGGCCTTGAGCGAGCTGCCCTTGCCAGCCTTTTCGTGATCCTCCAGTGCCTTGACCGGGTCTTTCGCCGCCAGCAGTGCTGCCGATTTACCCGGACTGTCCTCGCGGATGATGCCGACCATGATGTGCCGCAACTGCACCTTGCCAGCCTTGACCCACGGCCGCGCCTGTTCCCAGAACATGTTGCAGTACGGGCAGTTCGGGTCACTGAACAGGTACACGGTGCGCGGTGCGTCCTTGTTGCCGTCCTGAATCCAGTTACTTGCCTCGAACTTGGTCCAGACTTCCTTGGCCATCGGCGCGTAAACCAGTTTTTGCAGCGGCTCGCTGCTCAAGTCCTTACCGTCGGCGTCGTACAGATTACCGAGTAAAACGTGTTTGCCATCCGGGGTCAGGTACAGCGCCATGCCGCGATTCTGATATTGCGCCGCATAACCGCGCAAGCCATCGGGGGCGTCGAACTGGCCGACGATTTTCGCGCCTTTGGCTTCGATCTGTTTGATCGCCGCAGGCAACTCTTCAGCAGCCTGCACCGACGGCAAGTGCAGCAGGGCGGTGCCCAGAGTCAGCGTCAGCAGGTGGCGGAGGCGGGGCATGGCAGTTTCCTTGCAGAGGTGGCCGGTGCAGTGGCCGGGTTCGAATTCGGGGTCGGGGTGTCGAAGTTTTCCAGCGCGCGCGCCAGGCTGGCGTTCGATAGCTCACCAAGGTGACTGCTCAGCAACCGACCGTCGGGGCTATAGAACAGCGTAGTCGGCAATGCCATGGAACCCACGGCCTGGCCCAGCCGACCGCTGCGGTCAAACAACACGTTGTTCAGGCTCAGGCCTTGGGTTTCGAGAAACGTCGCCACGCTTTGCATGCTTTCGGCCTGATTGACGAACAGGAAGGTCAGGTCCGGGCGCTGTTGCTGAGCGTTTTCCAGTACCGGCATTTCACGTCGGCACGGTGGACACCAGGTCGCCCACAGATTGATCACCAGCGGGCCGCCCTGATAGTCGCTGAGCTGGATGGTTTCCCCAGCCGCATTGCGCAGGGAGATGTCCGGCAGCCGGGTGCCTTGTTCATAGATATTCAGCGACAGCGTGGCCAACAGCCAGAACGCCACACCGCTGGCCACACCAAAACCCAACGGACGACGCAAGCCCGGACGGCGCCAGCCGCGATACAGCGCCGCGAGTAACAGCGCGATCACCCCCGGCCAGGCGAGGAAACCGCCGTCACGCAAATCGATGATCTGCCACGGATCACTGCGATAGTGCGACCAGTACAGCAGCACAAAGGCAACACGCGCTGCGAGCATGCCCAGCAGAAACAGACTGAACAATGCCGACTCGGGGTTATCGCCACCACGCTTGGCCACCCGCCAGCCGACAAAGGTCGCCAGCGCCAAGGCACTGATCAGCAGCAGGTGATTAAGCGCAATGGCGAAGGTGCCGAGGGTGAAAGTCAGCATTAATTGGCTTCCCGGGTGGTAGCCCAGCGTTGCAGGAATGTCTCGGCATCGACTTCGCCGGTGATGCGCTGGCTGCGGCGTTCTTCGCCATCCGTGCCGATCCAGACGAAACTCGGTGGCCCCGGCACTTTGTAGCGGCTGAGCAGCTCACGGCTGGCGGCGTTATCTTCGGTGACATCGAGCCGCAGCAGGCGCACGTCACTCAACGCCTGCATGACCTTGTCCTTGCCGAATACCTGTTTCTCCATGACTTTGCACGACACGCACCAGTCGGCGTAGTAATCGAGCAGCACCCACTGACCCTGAGCCTTGGCGGCATCGAGTTCGCGTTGTAGCGCCGCCGGTTCCTTGATAGTGGTGAACGCGTCATGCGCCGATGGCGCCGCCGTACTGGCGCGGCCGGCACTGTAGACCTGCAACGGCTGATACGGATCATCGCTGCCGCCCGCCGCACCAATCACCAGCAAACTGCCCCACAACCCGAGCAACAGCGAGGTTGCGCCGAACAACTGGGCAACGCGGCCAAAACCCTCGGACTGTTTCCAGGCGCAGAACGCGGCGATCAACAGCAGTGCACCGCACAGGCCCAGCCACAACGAAGCGTCCAGTACAGGGCGCAACATCAACAGCGCGGTGGCGAGAAAGAGGAAGCCGAACACGCCTTTGAGCAGGTTCATCCACGCACCGGGTTTAGGCAGGAAGCGATTGCCCACGGTGACCAGCAACAGCAACGGCACACCAATGCCGATACCCAGCGAAAACAGGATCAAGCCACCGTGCAGCGCATTGCCGCTCTGCGCGATATACAACAATGCACCGGCCAGCGGCGCGGTCATGCACGGGCCGACCAGCAGACCGGACAAGGCACCAAGCACCCCGGCGCCGATCAGGCTGCCACCGCTGCGGCTGCGCGAGGCGTGTTCGAGGCGGTCGCGCAGGGCCACCGGCAGTTGCAGTTCAAAGAAACCGAACATCGGCAAGGCCAAGACCACGAAAATCGCGGCAAACGTGCCGAGCAGCCATGGATTCTGCAACCACGCTTGCAGGTTCGCACCGAGCAGCGCAGCAATAACACCCATCGCCGCATACACCAGGGCCATGCAGATCACATAACTGCCGGCCAGCGCGAAACCGCGACGCGGGGTGGCGCCACTGCCGACCACCATACCGGCGAGAATCGGCAGCATTGGCAATGTGCACGGTGTGAAGGCCAGCAATAGTCCGAGGCCGAAAAACACCAGCAAGCTCCAGCCCAGCGCGCGTTGTTGCAGGCTGCTGGCCAAGGCCTGATCCGGCGCTTCAGCGCTTGCAGCCACTGCTGCTTTGCCGCCCAGATCAATAACCCGGGTTTGCGGCGGATAGCACAGACCGGCATCGGCACAGCCCTGATAGCTGACCTTGATCTGGCCTGTGGCTGCTGCCGGGATCTTCACCTCCAGCCCTTGACGATAGACCGGTTGCTCACCGAAAAACTCGTCGCTGTGGGACTCGCCTTCGGGCAGTGCGGGCTGCTGTTCGACGCTCAGGCCATCGAATTTCAGGCGTTTCTGATACAGGTAATAGCCGTCGGTGATTTGCCAGAACAGCTGGGTTTCACCGGATTCCAGACGTTCGGAGGTGAGCACGAACGCTTTGTCGACCGGCAGAAACTCGGGTTTGGTATCAAATGGATTGTTCCCGGCCTGGGCCAGGCTGGAAATCAGCAGAGCAAACAAAAGAAAAAAATGACGCATGGAGGAGCCTTGTCCCTGTGCAAGTGAGGTGCAGAATGGGCGGCGGCGATTAACCGATAATTAACCCTATCCTACAAGGCCCTCCGGGCTTCGGCCAATCAGCCGCGCAGCAGTCCGGGCCAGTTCTTGTCGTTGATGGTTTGCGGGCCGGAGACCAGGCGGTCGGACTGAATGTTGTAAGTCAGGTATTGGTTGTCGGTCAGGAAGATGTACCAGTAACTGTCGGCCAAAGTGCGGTCATTTTGCGCTGCCGTGATGATGCGATCCTTGTACGGTTTCAGCGCGCCAAGTTGATAATCCCCGAACGATTTGTAAGTCAGGGTCTTTGCCTTGTAGTTGAACGATAGATAGTGTCCGTCGTTGAGGATGAACCTGAACAGAAACGGGTGACCGGTCAGTTGGAACCAGGTGCCGGCGATGATCTTGTCGAAGTAGGGCAGTATCGGCTTCCAGATCGAATCGGCAACTTTATAGAAGGCATCGACCTTGTCCTTGTCCTGGTTGTATTTACACACCATGGGTGTGGTTCCCTGATAGAAGAACAACCAGGCAATGTCTTCATCGGACTTGGTGTTCCAGCCGAATGAAGTGGTCGTCAGTCCGAAACGCAAGTCTTTGGCATAGGGGTCAAAGCTGTCCCAGCTACCGTCGACAGAAGCGGGATAGTTGGCAGATACCTTGTTGTCACCGAGGTCGAATCGGGAATAGGTGTCGCTGTCCTTGAAGAAGAAATAAATACGGTCAAGGCCGGAGCGCCAATCGATCGCGACGAAGTTTTTTAGTTTAGGCATGTTTATCAAGTCCATTTAAAGTTGTCGGTGGTTGCCAGCCGAAAACTAAAGGATCGAAGGGTTATTCCATAGGGAGAAACTGTTTCTTTATTGGTGGGAAAGTTTCAGAACCGGGGGAGCCCCTGCGTCGGGTGGCGCCCGATGTTCTTGCCCGGCTTTCGGTAAACGCCGGTGACGGCCATAATTGCCGCTTAATCCTCACCTGCTTCACTCGCCTTTTTTATCCACGGAGCACCCATGCACGTACTGGTTTGCGAAGACGATGAGCTGATCGCCAGCGGCATCGTTGCCGGTCTCACGGCTCAGGGTTTGACTGTTGAGCACGTCAACACCGCGTCGAAAGCGCGGGCGATGCTCAAGGTGGCCGAATTCGACGTGATGGTGCTCGATCTCGGCCTGCCCGACGAAGATGGCCTCAAATTGCTGCAACAGTTGCGTCAGAGCGGCCTGGAAATTCCGGTGCTGATCCTGACCGCGCGCGACTCGGTCACCGACCGTGTCGACGGCTTGCAGGCCGGGGCTGACGATTACCTGCTCAAACCGTTTGATCTGCGTGAACTGTTCGCCCGTCTGCAAACCTTGCTGCGCCGGGTCGCTGGGCGCAGCGTCAACCTGATCGAGCACGGCGCGCTGACGTACGATCCGAGCAGTCGCGAAACCACTCTGGCCGGACAACCGGTGGATTTGTCGCGTCGCGAGCAATCGCTGTTACAAGCGCTGCTGCACAATCGCGGCCGGGTGCTGTCCACCGAACAGTTGAAAGACAGCGTCTACGGCTTCAACGATGAACTGGAAAGCAACGCGCTGAACGTGCACATCCATCACCTGCGCAGCAAACTGGGCAAAGGCATCGTCGAGACCGTGCGCGGTCTGGGCTACCGCCTCGGCCCGGCCGACGGTGGGGACCAAGGCAAGTGATGAGTCTGCGACTGCGCCTGAGCCTGACCCTCGGCGCCGCGTTTGCGCTGATCTGGGCACTGGCAGCGGCCTGGATGCTCAGTGATCTGCGCAATCAGATGATGTTTTCCCTCGACCAGCGTCTGGTGGCGTCGGCGCGCATGGTCGCCGGGCTGCTGGAACAGTTGCCGACTTTGCCGAGCAAAGGCGAGGGCACCCATTTCAGTGCCGAACAACTGAATATCCCCGGCGGCATGGCCTGCCAAGTCAGCTCCTTACGCGGGGAAATCCTCGCGCGCAGTCACAACAACCCCGAACAAGCGCTGGAAGCCGAGAAAATGGGCTTCCACGATCAGATGATCGACGGTGCACCGTGGCGCAGTTTCACCCTTGCCCGAGGCGATGTGCGGATTACCACCGCTGACCGGCAGATCGAGCGCGAAGCTCTGAACATGTCGATCCTGCTCGCGGCGTCGGTGCCGGTGGGGGTGGCGTTGCTGGGTTGTCTGTGCCTGCTGTGGTTGGGTATCGGCCAAGGGCTGGCGCCGCTCAATCGCCTGCGTGAAGCGCTGATGCGACGCAACGCCGACTCGCTTGAGCCGTTGCAGATCCAGACCTTCCCCAGTGAACTGAAGCCGTTGCTCGAAACGCAAAACCAGTTGTTCCAGCGCATTGGCAAAACCATCGAGCGTGAACGCCGCCTGACCGGTGACGCGGCGCACGAACTGCGCAGCCCGCTGACGGCGATCAAGACGCACCTGCAAGTCGCGCGCATGACTGAAGGCAATGCCCGCGATCAGTCGCTGGCGCGGGCCGAGGAGGGCGCCGATCGTCTGCATCGCACCCTCGAACAACTGCTGTTGCTGGCGCGGGTCGAGGGCAGTCTGTCGTTCGATGACGGCTCGCAATGCAGCGCCGAGCAAGTGGCACGCCTGGCGATTCAGGACGCCACGGGGGGCGAGCGCCTGCGGATCAAATTGCACCTGCCGACCAGCCTTTCCGTTGCACCGCTGCAAATGCCGGCGGTGCTGTCGATTGCGGCGCTGCGCAATCTGCTCGATAACGCCTTGCGCCATACCGCCGAAGACTGTGCGGTTGAACTGAGCCTGGAAACCATTGGCAACCGCGTACGTTTTATTGTGCGCGATCATGGCCCGGGGATTGCGCCGGATGATCTGCAACACCTGACCCAACGCTTCTGGCGCAACGGCCAGAGCACCGGATGTGGCCTCGGCCTGGCAATTGTTCAGGCGATCGTCCAGCGCTGCGACTGTGCCCTGCATTTCGACAGCCGCCCGGATGGCCTGCGCGTCGAGCTGACCATGCCGTTGCAGCCTGTCTGATTCCAGCACCGCCTGAGTAGGAGCTGCCGAAGGCTGCGATCTTTTGATTTTGTTTTTCAAGATCAAGATCAAAAGATCGCAGCCTTCGGCAGCTCCTGCAGTAAATCGCGCCAGACACATCAAATGTAACTTCTCGGCGTTCGCTATCCGGCAGGGGGAGGGGTAAGGTCAACGCAGCTTTGACTCAATGGATTGAGGGAACTGCGCCATGGAAGCACCCATCTGCATTCGTCCGGCCATCCTGGCCGACGCCGGTATCATCAGCCGCATCATCGAACGTTCGATTCGCATCGGTTGTGCGCTCGACCACCGTAATGATCCGATACTCGTCAGCCAATGGATCGGCCGGCAATGCGCCGATTTCATCAGCGCTCGACTTGCCGATCCCCACTTCTATCTATGTATTGCTTTGTGGGCGGACAGACCGGTTGGTGTCGGCATGGCCGAGGTCAGTGGCGATATTTCGCTGTGTTACGTGCAGCCAGAGTCATTTCGCCGGGGCGTCGGGCGAGCGTTGATCCAGGATCTGGAGGGCTGGTTACGGATTTGCGGCGTTTCTCATGCTGACCTCAACAGCACGCGCACCGGTCGTGCGTTTTATCACCGACTGGGTTACCGCGAATCAGCGCCAGCGCTCGAATACCAAGGCTTGCAGACCCTGCCCATGCACAAGTCGCTGGCATCGCCGGTCTGACAATTCGATCACAGGCTAAATCCTCAAGCCCCTTAAGCGTTTCCAGAACAGGAAAACCTGCAAGTGCGCCCCGCAATCGGAATGCGCACCTGTCCGGTGTGCTGTTTTGGTCACTATCCATAGCCAATTGAGGGGTCGAGAGATGTCAGTCGCCACCAGCCTTATCGAAGAGTCGTCGGCCCGGGTTAGCTCGGCGCCGGCCGAAACGCTGTACCAGTTCAATGAGTCGCCATTGCTGGCCCGCCAGGCCCGGCAGGAATCCAACGCTCGCAGCTATCCGCGGCGTATTCCTCTGGCGCTCAAACGTGCCAAAGGCCTGTATGTCGAAGACGTCGAAGGCCGCACCTTCATCGACTGCCTGGCCGGTGCCGGCACGCTGGCGCTGGGGCATAACCACCCGGTGGTGATCGAAGCGATCCAGCAGGTGCTGGCCGATGAATTGCCGCTGCACACCCTCGACCTGACCACGCCGGTCAAGGATCAGTTCGTGCAGGACCTGTTCGGCCTGCTGCCATCGGCCCTCGCGGCTGAAGCGAAAATCCAGTTCTGCGGCCCGACTGGCACCGATGCCGTGGAAGCGGCGCTGAAGCTGGTACGCACGGCGACCGGGCGCAGCACCGTGCTGTCGTTTTCCGGCGGTTACCACGGTATGAGCCAAGGCGCGCTGAGCCTGATGGGCAGCCTCGGGCCGAAAAAGCCGCTGGGCGCCTTGCTCAGCAGTGGCGTGCAGTTCATGCCGTTCCCGTATGACTACCGTTGCCCGTTCGGCCTCGGTGGCGCAGCAGGCGTGAAGGCTAACCTGAGTTACCTGGAAAACCTGCTCAACGATCCCGAGGCCGGTGTGCAATTGCCTGCGGCGGTGATCGTCGAAGCGGTGCAGGGCGAAGGCGGCGTGATTCCGGCGGATATCGAGTGGTTGCGCGGCTTGCGCCGGATCACCGAGAAGGCCGGTGTGGCGCTGATCGTCGACGAGATCCAGAGCGGTTTCGCCCGCACCGGCAAGATGTTTGCCTTCGAACACGCCGGCATCACCCCGGACGTGGTGGTGTTGTCCAAGGCTATCGGCGGCAGCCTGCCATTGGCTGTCGTGGTCTACCGCGACTGGCTCGACACCTGGCAGCCAGGGGCTCACGCCGGCACCTTCCGCGGCAATCAGATGGCCATGGCGGCAGGTTCTGCGGTGATGCGTTATCTGGTTGAACACAAGGTCTGCGAACACGCCGCTGCCATGGGCGAGCGCCTCGGCGAGCACCTGCGCATCCTGCAACGCGACTTCCCGCAACTGGGCGACATACGCGGTCGTGGCCTGATGCTCGGCGTCGAACTGGTCGAGCCGAACGGCACGCCGGATGCGCTCGGCCACCCGCCGGCGTTTGCGCGACTGGCGCCGCTGGTCCAGCGCGAATGCCTCAAGCGTGGGCTGATTCTGGAACTGGGCGGTCGCCATGGTGCGGTGGTGCGTTTCCTGCCACCACTGGTGATTACTGCCGCCGAAATCGATCGCGTTGCGGAAATCTTCGGTCGCGCTTTGGCCGCTGCCACGGCGGCGCTGTAAATTTTTCGCCGCGCCGAACGTTCTTTCTACATACCCGGCTGCACCCCTCGTGCAGCCCACCCTTACAACGATGGAGAACCAGCATGACGTCAGTATTCGACCGCGAGGACATCCTCTTTCAGGTCGTGGTCAACCACGAAGAGCAATACTCGATCTGGCCGGATTACAAAGCCGTGCCGCAAGGCTGGCGCACCGTGGGCAAGAGCGGCCTGAAAAAGGAATGCCTGGCCTACATCGAAGAAGTCTGGACTGACATGCGTCCGCTGAGCCTGCGCCAGAAGATGGAAGGGCAGGCCGCCGCGCAATAAGCGACCGGGCAAAAACAAACCCGCTGTACCGATAACGGTCAGCGGGTTTTTTTATGCCAGCAAAAAAGATCGCAGCCTTCGGCAGCTCCTACAGTGCAGCGTTTACACCCAGTAGGAGCTGCCGAAGGCTGCGATCTTTTGATCTTCAGCCCTTCAATCCTTTCAACACCAGATCCACATTGCCTTCCAGCTCCGCCACCGGGTCCGCCGCATCGGTGCTCAACACCACCAGACGACTACCCGATTCGGCAATCGCCGCTTTCACCGGTTCCGACGGCTGCCGATGATGCAGCACCATCGCGACATCATTGTCTTTCAGCGTCGCCGTCAGTTTTTTCAGATCTTCAGGCGTCCACTCGGCATCAGGCCGTGGATCCTGGCCAACCAGCTCCAGATTCAGACTGCCGATCAGATAGCCGAAGTGATCACTCAAGCTCATCACGCTCAGATTGTCGGCGCTGGCCAGTCGCGCTTCGCTGTCGGCGCTGAGCTTAAGCAAACGTTGCTTCAACGTCGCCAGATTCGCCTCGATCGCAGGCTTTGCGCTAGGTGCCAGGCGCACCAGATCCGCCGCCATCACGTCCGCCATACGTCCCATGTTGTTGCTGGCCAGCCATGGTTGACTGTTCAAACCATCGACCTTCAGACCTGGTTGCACGGCAATGCCGGGCAGGGCGCCGTCGACCGGGCGCGCCGCATCGACTTCAACGATGCGGATATTGCTGCGGCGGGCGATCGGGTACAGCTGGTCATCCGGCCACAGCGAGCGCACGCCAATCACGGCATCGGCATCGTTTGCCAGTTTGCTCAATGCCGGAGCGCCACGTCCCGTGAAGTAGGCGCTCTGACGACTGCCCGGCAGGTTCGCTGGCGCCGCCCGTTCGAGATTGACATCGGTGCCTTTGAGCAGCGCTTCAGCCAAGCCAAAGGTGATGGGCAAGGAGGCCAGCACCCGCAGCGGTTTTGTGTTTTCGGCGGCCATCAACGGCGTGCAGATGACGCCGCACAGGGTCATGGCCAGGGTCAGTTTGCGCAGTGAAAAAGTCATTTATCCAAGATTCCCTTTCAGGCTCGGGACAACCCCGCGCGCAATGGCGGCGAGGGCGAAAGCGATGCCGGCGACCAGAATGATCGCGGCGCCGGACGGAATCGGCAGATCGAACACGATGGGTGCAAGAATCCCGCACAGCGTGCTGACGGTGGCGATCAGCACCGAGCACCAGAAGAAGCCTTTGAGCGACTGGCTGAGCAAACGCGCCGCCGCTGCAGGAATCACCAGCAGTGCGCCGACCAGAATCGCGCCGATGACTTTTACCGCCGCCACGGTGATCAGCGTCACCAGAATCACGAACAGATAATCCAGGGTCTTCACCGCTACCCCGCGCACCGCTGCCAGCTGCGGGTTGAAGCTGGCGAGCATGATGCGGTTGTACAGCGGCAAGGCGAGGGCCATGACCAGCGAACCGACAATGGCCAATACCGCAAGATCGTTGCCGTTGACCGTCAGCACTGAGCCGAACAACACGTTCTCGAGAATGTGCACATTGATCTTGCCCGCAAGAATCAGCAGCAGACTCGCGCCCAGTGCCAGCGACACCGACAGGAACACGCCGATCAGCGTGTCCGGTGCCAGACCGGTACGGTTGCGCAGGTAATTGAGCAGAATGCCGAACAGCAGGCAGTAGCCGAACAGGCTGCCATAGGGGCCGGTGTACGGTTCGCCGAGCAGGATGCCGATGGCTACACCGGTCAGCGCCGCGTGACCCACTGCTTCAGAGAAAAATGCGAAGCGCTTGACCACCACCAGCGTGCCGAGGCCGCCGAGCACCGGGCCGATCAGCAGCCCGGCAAGTAGCGCATTGACCACGAAACCGTAGGCCAGCGCCTCCGGCAGGTAACCGGACGAGGCCCAGCCTTGCACCATCAAACGAAAGGCTTCGTAACTCATCAGGCAGCACTCCGTGGATGGGTCGAGAACAGGGTCAGCAGGCGTTCCGGGGTCAGCGCCTGTTGTGGCGTGGCGTCGAACAGCACACGACGATTAAGACCGGTAACGCGACTGGCCAGACGCCCGACCGCTTCCAGATCGTGCTCGATCCACAGCACGGTGATGCCCGCCGCGCGCCAGTCGCCGAGCAGGCGTTCGAATACCTGAATTCCGGCTTCATCAAGGGCCGACATCGGCTCATCCAGCACCAGCAGTTGCGGCGCCGGAATCAAGCCTTGTGCGAGCAGAACCCGTTGCCGCTCACCGCCGGACAACGCGCCCATGCGCCGCTTGCGTTTGTCCTGCATGCCGACGCGTTCCAGCGCCTCGCCGATGGCGCCGGCGTAACGCTTGCTCAAACCGAGAAATGCCGGGCGTCGCTGGCACATGGCGGCCATGAAGTCGTCGACGGTCATCGGCAGCCCGCGATCGAACTCCAGCGCCTGTGGCACATAACCGATGATGCCGGGCTCGCCGGGCCATTGCAGGCTGAGTTGGCCCTGGTGTGGCATCTGTCCGAGCAGGGTCTTGATCAGCGAACTCTTGCCGCCACCGTTGGGGCCGACCAGGGCATGTACGCTGCCGGGCTGCACCTGGAAGGTGACGTTATCCAAAATTGTGGTTCGCCCCAGCGTCAGACCAACCCCCGCAAAATCCAGAGTCGGCCCACAGACTTGTGGGAGCGAGCTTGCTCGCGAATGCGGTGTGTCATTCGATAAAGATGTTGGCTGACCCGGCGCCTTCGCGAGCAAGCTCGCTCCCACAGGGGATTCGAGTTCGTTCGAGATCGTTTCTCTGGAAGTCATGCGCCAGACTCCTGAATCGCCCGCACCACGGTGTTGAGGTTGCCGGTCATTTCCTTTTCGTACTTGTCGGCGGTGTATTCACCGTAGGAAATGTGCGAGAGCGGGTACAGCTTCACGCCGGATTCACGCTGAATCGTTTCGACGTAGGTGGAGGGGAAATCCATCTCCGAGAAGATCACTTTCACATCGAGTTCGCGCAGTTGATCGATGGTTTTTTTCAACTGACTCGGGCTCGGCTCAATGCCGTGCGCCGGTTCGACCACAGCGGTCACTTCCAGGCCGAACTCACGCAGCAGATAGTCGTAAGCCGCGTGTACCGTGGCCACGCGCAGTTCGGCGTTCGGCGCTTGAGTCAGTTTGGCCAGGGCATCGGCGCGCATCTGCCGCAGGCGTTTGCCGTAGGCGCGGGCGTTCTGGGTGTAGGTCTTGGCGTTGTCCGGATCGAGCTTGCCCAGTTCGCGGGCAATGTTGTTGACCTGAGCGATGGAGGCGCTGATCGACAGGAACGTGTGCGGGTTGACCACTTTGCCGGCGCCGCGTGCAGCAACTCCGGTGGCGGCCAGCAGCGGCACGTTCTCGTTGGCTTCGATGGTTTTGATGTTTGGCGTTTCGCTGGCGGCGATCATGCGGTCGGCGAAGTCGTCATGGCCGACACCGTTGAGCACGATCACATCCAGCCCGCTGATGCGTTTGATGTCCTCGGCCCGCGGCTCATAGGCGTGCGGGTTGAAACCGGCAGGAATCAGTGGCACCACCTCGGCCTTGTCGCCGACGATGTTCGCCACATAGCTGTAATAGGGGTGCAAGGTAATACCGATGCGCAGGCGCTTGGCCTGATCGGCGCTGGCCAGCGGACTCAGCAGGCAGGCACAGAGGCCGACCAGAAACAAACGTAGCAATGGACGGCGAGGCGATGAAATAGACATGGGCAAGCGGTCTTCTCTCGGATGAGGGCGAGGAATCAATGGCGATGTTCGCGGGTAACCCCGGCATCGTATTGCGCGACGATCTGTTTCCAGCCGGCGGCGGACAGGGCGGCTTCGGTCAATGCGGTCGGCACTTGCAGGCTGGCATCGCGGTTGAGCCAGATGTCTGGTGCAGCCTTGTCATCGCTGTTCAGCAGCATGACGAACGAACCGGCGATGGCCGGGTTTTGGCTATGGCCGAAATAGGCGGTGTCCGCCAGCAATTGCCAGGCATGACCGCCACGGCTGACCGAACTTGCATCCTGGGCAAACGGCGCGAAGCCTTCGTCGGCCAGATTCTGCGGTGTCGGCAGGGCTTGCTGTTCTTCGCGCAGCAAGCGAATTTCGTCGAGAGTCACCCGCAGGTCGGCGTAGATGCCTTGCTCGGCAGCACTGAGGTCGCGGCGTGCATCGAGCTGGTTGCTGGCGACGGGCTCCGGCTCATGGGAAACCCCGCGCCACGCGACGACTGAGCCAGCGACCGCGAGGATCAACAGGCACAACAGCAGCACATTGAGGGTTTCATGGCCGGCACCGGCCGGGCGCACGATTTGTGTGGTTGGCGTACTCATGGGGATTCGATATCCGCTTGGTCGATTTCGACAACGTGGCCTGGGCCTGCGTCGAACAGCACATAGAACTCGGCGCCAGGTTTCTTGAACGTCAGGGTCGAGTCGCTGCCAAGCTTGCCCGGCACCAGTATGGTTTCGTCGTAGCCGATCACATCGAGGGTCACCCCCGGCGCACCGCTGCCGTCGGAGAAACCACCGGTGCATTTGATCTGTTCGGCATCGATGGCTTTGCATTCGCACATCGGGTTGTGGGCGAGGGCGCTGGCGCTGAAGCCGGCGCCCAGCACCAGCAGCGCAGCACTCAGGTGCAGGCGCAAAAGGCGATAAGAGCAGCTCATGGTTTGGCTCCTTGTTTGTTCAGCCAGGCAATCGTGGCGGGGGATGCCTGACTCAGGGGAATAGAGGCTTGATGCATGCTGCCGTCCCAGCCTTCCATGGTGATCCACAGTTCGGCGTCGGCCGGGGTTTTTACCGGGACCGGCAGTTGCGTGCCCATGCGGTAAGGCGTGCCGAAGAAAATCACCCCGGCGGCGCGCAGGCTGCGCGGTTTGCCGATACGCAGGTAAGTTGCCTTGACCGGTTCGACGCAGGCGGTGCACAGGGCGGCGCTGAAGGCTTTCAAGTAGCCGCCGGGACCGTCGGAGCGTGGCGCTTCAATGCGCAATTCGGCCAGACGCAGGCTCCACGGCCCGACCTGTATTTCACCGATTTCGCGCTCGCCCAGGCCGGCGTCACCGCGAAACAGCGCCGCGTCGGAGAAGTATTTGGGCATGAACCCCAGCGGGATCAGCAGCAACAGAACGTTGATGTGAAAGCGCCATTTATGCCAGAACACGCTCAGTCGTGAAGGTTGAACGGCGGTGGTGATCTTGCTCACAGGTTGACCTCCGACGGTTCACGGTTGATGAGTGGTTGCGCATTGGCGCGTTGTTTCTTGTGCTCGCGCTTGAGCGCGTTGGCGGTGGCCAGGGCCGTGCGTTTGGTCCAGATCAACAAGCCACTGAGCACCATCATGCTGAGCAGCAGGCCGAAGAAGAACCAGATCATTTTGATCCATAAACCGCCGAAGTCGCCGGTATGCAACGGCCGCATGGACTCGGTGACAAACTCCAGCGACGTGCGGTCGGAGAGCACCCGCGAGGATTCCAGATCACCACTGTATGGGTTGAGCGACGCGTTCTGGAACATCAGTGGATACCAGCCACGGCCACGGATATCGAGGTGGCTGTAGGCGTTGAACGGCATGCTGATGACGCTGGCCTCAAGCCCGGGAATCTTCTGTCGGGCAATTTCGATGGCGCGATCAAGGCTGATCTGTGCGGGCGGTTGGCCATCGGCGGATAACGGCACGCTGTCGCGCGCCAGCGCCGGAAGGATCTTCTCGCTGGAAATGGAGATCTGGTAATCGGACAGCGTGGCTTCAATCAGGAACCAGGTGCTGGTGATCGAGATCACCGCGATGAACCAGATCGACCAGATACCGCTCAGGCGATGGAAATCGCCCCAGAAAATTCGCGCACCGTGACGCAGACGCAGGGTCGGACTGAAGAAGCCTTTCCAGAAACGCTTGTAGACCACCAGTCCGGTAATCAGCGAAGCCAGCATCGGCAGGCTCAGCGCCGACACCAGATACCAGCCCCAGCTGTAGCCATTGGTGAATGGCACCAGCCACCAGCCATGCAGTGCGCGGGTAAAACCGCGGAAATTGAATTCCGGCGCCGTGCCCTGAATCACCCCTGTGTACGGGTTGACGTAGGTCACCAGCGAGCGCCCGTCGGGATAGCTGAGGGTCACTTCCAGTGCGAAATGCGATTCGTCCGGACGGCTGATGCGCTGAACCAGCGCCTGCGGCTCGGAGGTTTTGATCGCCGCGATGATCTGGTCGTAACCGAGTCGCGGTGCGTCATCCGATGGCTGGCTGGCCCGCATCTGCGGGTTGGTCAGCCAGACGATCTCCTGACTGACCACCGCCAGGGTACCGGTGACACAGACGATCAGGACAAAAAACCAGATCGGTAACGCCAGCCAGCTATGAACGAGGAACCACAGTTTGGAGCGGGATTTCTTCGACATGATTGCGCGTCTTGATAGCGGTGAAAGGGCGCGTGGCTACGGGCTTCGCAGCACGGGAGTCCCCGAAAGGCCGGACGTGGCTTTTGCCTACGCGAACGGCCTGCATCTCTATAGGACGGATGAGCGAGGTAAATCCCGAAAGGTGATATGAAAGCAAATGTTTCCCAATTCCCCGATCACCACAAATCCCCTTGTGGGAGCGAGCTTGCTCGCGAAGGCGGACGGCCAGTTGCAACTAATGTGACTGACACACCGCTTTCGCGAGCAAGCTCGCTCCCACAGGGTTTTGCTGCGTGCATGGGATCAAACACGATTCATGATTCCCGCCATCACTGTCAGGCAATTGATGGCCGCTGCGCGCTGCCTATGATGGAAATCATGACGAATGCCTGAGTGAGCGCCTTGATGACCGCCAGAACCCTCTACGACAAACACATCGATTCGCACACCGTGTGCCGCCTCGACGACCAGGGCCACGTTCTGTTGTACATCGATCGCCAAGTGATCAACGAGTACACCAGCCCGCAGGCCTTCAGCGGTTTGCGCGCGGCCGGGCGCGATGTATGGCGGCCGGGCACGGCGCTGGCGGTGGTCGATCACGTCAACCCGACCACGCCTGTGCGCGTCGCGGCAATGCCCGATGCGGGTGGCGCGCGGCAAGTGTCGTATCTGGCGCAGAACTGTCGGGACTTTGGCATCGAGTTACTGGACATTCTCGACAAGCGTCAGGGCATCGAACATGTGATCGCCCCCGAGCAGGGTTTCATTCTGCCCGGCATGGTGATTGCCGCTGGCGACAGCCACACCACCACCTATGGCGCGCTCGGCGCCTTCGGTTTTGGCATCGGCACGTCCGAGATCGAACATCTGCTGGCTTCACAGACGCTGGTCTACAAACGTCTGAAAAGCCTGCGCGTGACCGTCGACGGCGACCTGGCACCGGGCCTGACGTCGAAAGACGTGATCATGGCCCTGATCGGCCGCATCGGCGCTTCCGGGGCCAGCGGTTACGCCATTGAATTCTGCGGCTCGACCATCGATGCCTTGAGCGTTGAAGCGCGCATGACCATCTGCAACATGGCGGTCGAGGCCGGCGCGCGGGGCGCATTCATGGCGCCGGATGAAAAGGTCTTCGCCTATCTCAAGGGTAAGCCCCGCGCGCCGGAAGGTGCGCTTTGGGAGCGGGGAGTGGAGAAGTGGCGCGAACTGCGCAGTGATCCGGGCGCGGTGTTTGACCGCGAGATTCACCTCGATGCCAGCGTGCTGGAGCCGATGGTCACCTGGGGCACCAGCCCCGATCAGGCCGCCGCGATCGGCGCAAGGGTGCCGGATCCGCAAGCGGTCAGCGATCCGATCCTGCGTCAGGACATGCGTCGTGCCCTCAACTACATGGGGCTCGAAGCGGGCATGGCGCTCAGCGACATCGTTATCAGCCATGCCTTTATCGGCTCGTGCACCAACGCGCGGATCGAAGACCTGCGTGATGCCGCCAGCGTCGTGCGCGGTCAGCAGGTGGCCGGGCATGTACGGGCGATGATTGTTCCCGGTTCCAGTGAAGTTCGCGCGCAGGCCGAGGCCGAAGGGCTGGCGCAGATCTTTATCGACGCCGGTTTCGAATGGCGGCAGTCCGGCTGCTCGATGTGCCTGGCGATGAACGACGATGTCCTCGCGCCCGGCGACCGCTGCGCATCCAGCACCAATCGCAATTTCGAAGGCCGTCAGGGCGCCGGCGCCCGCACTCATCTGATGAGCCCGGCCATGGTCGCCGCCGCTGCAATCAACGGGCGACTCACCGATATCCGCCACTTTGGAGAACGCCCATGAGCCTGCAACCCTTCACGCAAGTCAGCGGTCAGGCCGCGCCGTTACTGGCGGCCAATGTCGACACAGACGTGATCATGCCCAAGCAGTTCCTCAAAGGCATTGATCGCCAGGGACTCGATCGCGGCTTGTTTTTCGATCTGCGTTTTCTGCGCGATGGCAGCCCAGCCCCCGATTTCGTGTTGAACAAACCGGCGTGGCAGGGCGCAAGTTTTCTGCTGGTCGGGCCGAATTTTGGCTGCGGTTCCAGCCGCGAACACGCGGTCTGGGGTTTGCAGCAGATGGGCATTCGCGCCTTGATCGGCAGCAGTTTCGCCGGGATCTTCTACGACAATTGCCAGCGTAACGGGGTGTTGTTGATCACCCTGCAAGAGGCGCAGGTACAGCGGGTCGGACAGCTTGTCGGTCAGGCTGAAACGGCGCGAATCAGTATTGATCTGGAGGCGCAGCGGATTGGCCTGGCGGATGGCAGCGTGATCGACTTTCAGATCGATACCCTGCGCAAGACTGCGTTGCTCCTCGGTCTGGACGCTATCGGCAGTACCTTGCAACGCCGCGAACAGATCAAAGCCTTCGAACGGCAACACCTGGCCAACAACCCTTGGCTTTGCTGACACACCACTGATCCCCTGTGGGAGCGAGCCTGCTCGCGAAAGCGGTCGTTCAGTCGAGATCAATGTTGACTGACTGGACGCATTCGCGGGCAGGCTCGCTCCCACATTTGATATCGGGTATTTCAACTAAAGGGAAAGCCCTTTGAAATGCCCCTGAAGAAACTCCACGCACGCGCGCAACTTCCCGGAATGCGCCAGCCGTGTTGGGTACACCGCCCAGACGTTGGCGCTCTGGCTGTAATCGTCCAGCACCTGCACCAAGCGTCCTTGCTCCAGCAGTGGCTTCACATCCCACAATGACCGCAACAACACCCCACGCCCATCCAGCGCCCACTGCAAAACAATCTCGCCGTTGTTGGACGACAACGGCCCGCTGACCCGCACACTCTCTTGTCCGCCATCGCGATCCAGATTCCAGATACCAAAGGCGTTGTCGCGCTCCTTGATCACCAGACAATCGTGCTGTTGCAGTTCGTCCAGCGTCTGCGGCGTGCCTCGACGTTGCAGATAACCGGGGGCGGCACACAACACGCGCCGGTTACTGACCAGACGCCGACCGATGTGCTGGCCGGGAATATCATCGCCGACACGGATCTCCAGATCGAAGCCTTCATTGATGATGTCCACCACCCGGTCAAACAGGTCGAGGCGAATCTCCAGTTCTGGATAACGTGCCGCCAGCAACGACACCGCTGGCGCGACGTGATTGCGACCGAAACCGAAGCTGCTGCAAAGGTGCAAACGCCCACGCGGGCTGTCGTGGGCGTCGCAGAGTTCGTCGTGCAGTTGCTGGAAATCATCGAGAATGCGCAACGCCCAACGTTGCACGCGTTCGCCGTCCTCGGTCAGCGAGACGCGCCGGCTGGTGCGGTGCAACAGGCGAGTGCCGAGGGTGGTTTCGAGAATCTGGATGCGTTTGCTGACGTAGGCCGGTGACAGGCCCAACTCATCGGCTGCGGCGGCAAAGCCGTTTTTGCGGATCACGGTGAGCAGCACGCGCAGGTCTTCAGGCAGGGGCACGATGTCTTTCTTCTGGGGCATGTCAAAACGCACACTGGCGGCAGAAGCCGCCAGCATAGCACTGGCATCCGGCGGCTCGGCTCAGCGCAAAAAGGCCAGTGCTTCGGCAAGCAACAGTTCGGGGACTTCTTCGGCAATGTAATGGCCGGCGGGCAGTGCCTGGCCGCTGACGTTGGTCGCCACTTGCTGCCATTCCTTGAGCGGATCGAAGCAGCGCCCGACCGTGCCTTCGGCGCCCCACAACACGCGCAGCGGCAGATTCAGATGATTTCCGGCAGCGATGTCGGCGCGGTCGTGCGCAAGATCGATGCCGGCGCTGGCGCGATAGTCTTCGCAGATGCCACGGGCGCTGCAGGGTTGTCGCAAGCAGCGCAGGTATTCGCCAAAAGCTTCATCGGTAAACGGTTTGAGTCCGGCGCTGCGACTGCCCATCACGCTGCGCAGATAACTTTCGGGATCGGCTTCGAGCAAGGTTTCCGGCAGTGGCGCCGGGCGGATCAAAAAGAACCAGTGCCAATACGCACGGGCGAAAGCTTCGTTGGTCTGTGCGTACATCGACAGGGTCGGCGCGATGTCCAGCAGCATCATGCGCTGCACGGCGGCGCGGTGGTCGAGGGCCAGACGATGGGCAACTCGTGCGCCACGGTCGTGGGCGAGGATCGAAAACTGCTCGAAGCCCAGCGACTGCATCAGCTCGACATTGTCGCGGGCCATTTCGCGTTTCGAGTAATTAACGTGCAACTCATCCGCAGCCGGGCGACTGCTGTCACCGTAACCGCGCAGGTCGGTGGCAACCACGGTGAAGTGTTCGGCCAGTTGTTCGGCAATCTTGTGCCAGATCACGTGGGTCTGCGGGTGCCCGTGCAACAGCAGCAGGCCCGGCCCGCTGCCGCCGACGCGGTAGGCAATGTCGACGCCGTTGACGTGGCGCTGCTCTTTGCGGAATCCGGCAAACATCGGGCTGATCCTTTTTCAGGGTTCTGGTTGGCTGCATCCTGAAATCGTCCGGCGTTTGCGGCAAGGGGCAAAGCGTGGTCGGCCGGTTCATGAAGTGTGTTGATGAGGCTCGGGTTGCCAGTGCCGGCCCCTTCGCGAGCAAGCTCGCTCCCACAGTAATTTCCGGTATGACGATTATCTATGCCACCCAACGAAACCCTGTGGGAGCGAGCTTGCTCGCGAAAGGGCCAGCCCAGACAACCAAGAAGCTAGCCTTGGCTGAACATCTCCATCGCCCGCTGCTTGATCTGCTCTTCAGTCAGATCCTCCTTGCGCGAGGCCAGAAACCACAGATGCCCATACGGATCCTTCAATGTTCCGCTGCGATCACCGTAAAACTGATCCTTGACCTCGGACACCGAGGTCGCCCCGGCATCCAGCGCCCGTTGGAATGACTTGTCGACATCGGTTACATACAGATGCAAACCAACTGACACTGCTTGATCCGGATTGCTCAGTGGCCCCTGATCGCACGGCGAACCGAGCATGATCGCGCTGTCGCCAATGCGCAGTTCGGCATGGCCGATGCCGCCGTCGGGCATGTCCAGGCGCATGACTTCGGTGGCGCCGAAGGCTTTTTTATAGAAGTCGATGGCCTCGGCGGCTTTATGGATGCCGAGATACGGGGTGATGCTGTGATACCCCTCGGGAATGGGTTTGACGCTCATGACGTTCTCCCTGATTTTTTGTTCTATGAGAAGTGGCTCCACCGGATTTGTGGAAAATTCACTATAGAACTGTCCTCGCCCTGCAGATTTTTGCCCGACGAGCGTCAGTCTTCGGGAAAGTGCGGCCCCGGTCCCTGTTCACCGAGCACATCACCCTGATTGCGCAGCGGGCAGGCCTCCATCGACAAACAGCCACAACCGATGCAGCCATTGAGCCGATCGCGCAGTAGCGTCAATTGCTCGATTCGCTGATCCAGCTCCCGGCGCCATTGCTGCGAGAGGATTTTCCAGTCGGCCGCGCTGGGCGCACGATCATCCGGGAGAATTTTCAGTGCTTCGCCAATCTCCGCCAGCGGAATCCCCAGCCGCTGCGCGACTTTGATCAACGCCACGCGGCGCAGTACTTCGCGCGGATAGCGCCGCTGATTGCCGGCATTGCGCTGGCTCTTGATCAAGCCTTTGGATTCATAAAAGTGCAGGGCGGTGACGGCGACGCCACTGCGTTCTGCGACTTCACCGACGGTGAGCTGCTTGTGCACGGTGTCCTTGGTGATCATTGCAAAAATGCTCTTGACCTTGACTTAACTAGAGGTTTTACCCTGCAGGCCTTCGAGTCGCAAGGCTCGGCTTACGATGAGTGGGGGCTTTCCATGAACAACCGCAGTTTCACCCAATTGATCGAATTCGAAATCGAACCACGTCAGCAACCGGCCTTGGTCACTGCGTTATCGATGCAGACCGAACGTCTGGCTCAGCGTTATGCAGGTTTTGTCAGCGCCAGTGTGCAGGCCAGCGATGACGGCCGGCGCGTGTTGGGTTTTCTGCAATGGCAGACCCGCGAGGCGGGGGAGGCGGCCTTTCGCAGCTTCGAGAGTGGCGAGCAGGATTTCTGGCAACTGATTCACACCCATCAGGCGAAAACCATCACCTTCAATTCGTTCCAGGTGCTGAGCAGCATCGCCCGCAGTCACGACGATGCGCTGCACTGCCACCTGGTCGGCTAGATCGATAACTGGATCAAACGCTCACCTTTCAGGTTTTCCGTGAGGCGCCGCTTGTTCACTGCCAGTTCGCCGATCTTGATCAGTCGCGTGCGGGTAACGTTGCGGCTCAGCCCGAGCAACGCAGCGGTGTGCACCTGGTTGTAATGGCAAAAGCGATACGCCGCGCGCAACAAGGCGTCCTCCACTTTTTCGTGCAAAGCACCGGCTTGTTGTGCAAACAGTTTTTGAAAGGCCTGTTCCAGCAATGCCTCCGGTGAATCGTCGGTGCCGGCATGATCGTCGGGTCGCTCGATACGCAGGTTCGACAGGCGCAGATCGTCGCGCTCGATCACGCCATTGCGGCAGATCAACAGGGTGTGGTGGATGACGTTTTCCAGCTCGCGAATATTGCCCGGCCAACTGTAAGCGCGCAGCTTGTGCTCGGCGCCGGGGCTGATACTCACGCGTCCATAACCGAGGCGCTGACTGTAGGCTTCGATGAAATGTCGAGTCAGCGGCAGGATATCGCCGGGACGCTCGCGCAACGGACTCAATTCCAGATTGACCACATTGAGGCGGTAATACAGATCCTCGCGGAAATTACCGGCGTTGATGGCTTTTTCCAGCTGCACGTTGGTCGCCGCCAGCACTCGTACATCAATAGGAATGCTTTTGCGCGAGCCCAGTCGGACCACTTCGCGTTCCTGCAACACCCGCAGCAACTTGACCTGAATCGCCATCGGCAGATCGCCGATCTCATCAAGAAACAACGTGCCGCCATCCGCTTCCTCGAACCATCCAGCCTTGGCGCTCAGCGCGCCGGTGAACGCGCCTTTTTCATGACCGAACAATTCCGCTTCCACCAGCGATTCGGAAAACGCCCCGCAATTGACCGCGATAAACGGCCGATGACGACGGTTGCTGAGGTTATGAATATGCCGCGCCACCAGCTCTTTGCCGGTACCGGTCTCGCCGATGATCAGCACACTCGCTTCACTCGGCGCGACCTGTTGCAAATGCGCGAGCAAGGCCTGGGACTTCGGGTCTTCGAAGACCTGCGCGGTGGCGCGGATCGACGTGGCGAGCGCGGGGGAGGGCGGTAGGGTCAGCAGTTGCATGGGCTCGTCCTTTTTTTTAGTTCAAATGCAGGCAGGTCAGGAATAGAAGGTCGGCACCGGTAGCGACTGATTCAGCGCCCAGTCGCCCAACTCATGGAGTTTGTAGTCCAGCGGGTCGTGCAGGGTTTGCGTGCGCAGGTTGCGCCAGTGACGGTCGAGGCGCAGGGAGGCGTGGGTCGAACGCGCGCCGGTCACTTCGAACAAACGGCTGCAAATTTCCAGGCCTTGGCGGCTGGCGGCAACTTTCGCGGTGGCAATCGCTGTCGCGACTTGGCCGCGCTCTTCGGCGCTGAGATTCGCGCCTTTGGCCCAGGCCTCATCGAGCAACGCCGCCGCGCGTTCGACCAACAGGCGAATGCCTTCCAGCGCCACCCAGAACTCGCCGTAATGCGCGAGCACGTAGGGATCTTCGCGCACATCGCGCGCCGTGGATTTGTGCCAGAGGCGGGTTTCGCTGAGGGTGTATTGCCGGGCCTCTTCGAAAGCGCCTTCGGCAATCCCGAGAAACATATGCGTGAACGTCAGCTGCGCGATTAGCGGTCGCAAGCAGGCGAACGGCGTGCTCAGCGGGCCGGGATCGAGCAGCAATTCCGATTCTTCGACGCGCACCCGTTCAAACGTGGCGCTGCCGCTGTCGGTCTGACGTTGGCCGATGTTGTTCCAGTCATTGTGCAGGGTGATGCCACTGCGGCCGCTGGGAATCGCCGCGATCAGTAACTTGCCGCCAGCGCTTTCATCCACCGCCGAGGCGATCAGCATTTGTGAGTCGCTGGCGCCGGAGCAGAAACTCTTCTTACCGGAAAACTCGCGCCAGCCACCGAGATCCTTGACCACGGTGCGAGTGTCGAGCGGATTGAGCGCATTGCCCCAGAACCAGTTCTGCCGTGCGGTCTGTTCGAACCACGGCTGCCATTGTTCCGGCCGGGAAAACAGGCGCACGGTGGCGAGCATCAAGTGATGAAAGCCGAAAACGTGAGCGATCGAGCTGTCGACCTTGGCGAATTCGCGAACGACCTGCAGGGTTTCACTCCAGCTCGCGCCGAGGCCGCCGTAGCGGGTGGGAATGCTCAGGGCCAGCAAGCCGCTGTCGCGCAGGGCATCGCGCTCGACCTTCGGCGTGCCGCCACGCTCGTCACGCTCGACGGCGGTCAGGGCAAACTCGGCAGCCAGTTGGCGGGCGGTCTGCAACGGGGATAACAAAGTACTTTGCGGTTTGGCGGTCACACCAACACTCCTGAATTCAAACTGCCCATGTAGGAGCTGCCGCAGGCTGCGATCTTTTGATGTTGTTTTTAAGATCAAAAGATCGTCCGATCGCGGCCCGAGCCTGCGGCAGCTCCTACACAAGAGATCCGGTTTACGCCGAGGCTTTTGTGGGCAACACATCATTGGCAATCATTTCGCCAAACGGCCCGGTCAGATTGGTCACGCCACGCCCGGCGAGACTGGCGTAAGGCTCAGGCAGCAACGGGAACACCAACTCGGCAAAGCGGTAAGCCTCTTCCAGATGCGGATAACCGGAGAAGATGAAACTCTCGATGCCCAGATCCGCGTATTCCTTGATCCGCGCCGCCACTTGCTGCGGATCGCCAACCAGCGCCGTCCCGGCACCGCCGCGCACCAAACCGACACCGGCCCACAGGTTCGGGGCAATTTCGAGGTTATCGCGACGACCATCGTGCAGTGCCGCCATGCGTCGCTGACCCTCTGAGTCGAAACGCGAGAAGGACTTTTGCGCCGCTTCAATGGTCTCGTCGCTGATGTGTTCGATCAGTTTGTCCGCGGCTTTCCAGGCTTCTTCGGCGGTCTCGCGCACGATCACATGCAGGCGGATGCCGAACTTCACCTTGCGCCCATGCCGTGCGGCACGTTCGCGCACGTCGGCGAGTTTTTCCGCGACAGCGGCCGGAGGCTCGCCACAGGTCAGGTAGACATCGACTTGTTCGGCGGCCAGATCATGCGCGGCATCGGAAGAGCCGCCGAAGTACAGCGGTGGATAAGGTTTCTGCACCGGCGGATACAGTGCTTTGGCGTTTTGCACCTTCAAATGCTTGCCGTCGAAATCCACCGCCTCGCCCTGCAACACGCGGCGCCAGATCTTCAGGAATTCATCGGTGACTTCATAGCGCTCGGCGTGACTGAGAAAACTCCCGTCGCCACGGTTCTCGTCCGGATCGCCGCCGGTCACCACGTTGATCAGCAAACGCCCGTTGGACAGGCGATCAAGGGTTGCGGCCATCCGCGCCGAGACCGTCGGCGAAATGATCCCCGGACGAATCGCCACCAGATAACGCAGGCGTTCGGTCAACGGCACCAGTGCCGAGGCGATCACCCACGAGTCTTCGCAGGAACGCCCGGTGGGAATCAACACGCCGTGGTAACCGAGACTGTCGGCGGCCTGCGCTACTTGTTTCAAATAATTGAGAGTGACCGGGCGCGCCCCTTGGGTGGTGCCCAGATAGTGGCCATCACCGTGGGTCGGCAGGAACCAGAAAACATCCATGAACGGCTCCTCAGGCGATTTTCAGCAAGGGTTTGATTTGCGTGGCGAACAGCGGCGCGGCGCGTTCGGCGGCCAGGCGGATACGCGCCTTCAGCAGTTCGCTGGTGATCTGGTAATCGGCGAAGTCGGCTTCGGTGGCGTACACGCCGATTGGCAACGTCATGGCCTGAAAGAAGCTGAACAGCGGGCGCAACTGGTGATCGAGCACCAGCGCATGACGTTCGCTACCGCCGGTTGCGGCGAGCAGCACCGGCGTGTCGATCAGGGCGTTGAGGTCGATCAGGTCGAACAGATGCTTGAGCAGACCCGGGTAGGAACCGCGATAAACCGGCGCGGCAACGATCAACAGATCGGCCTGTTCAATGGCCTGCAACTCGGCTTCAACCTCGGCACTGAGTTCCTGACGCGACAGGGCGCTGCCGAGCGGACGGGCGATATCACCGAGTTCGATCAAATGGCTTTCGATGGTCAGGTGCCCGGCCAGTTCGGCGAGCAAGGCTTGGGTCAGCACCAAAGTGCGGGACGGACGCCAGGTGCCGCCGGAGAGGGCGACGACTTTCAGGGGACGCGACATGATCAGTTCCTTTTTTCAACAGTTGCTCAGCGAGCAGTGAGTGAGTCACCAGGCTTGAGCAAGCGCTGTACCAATTCCTGCAAGCCCCGGTTAACAAGGCGTTGAGCGTTAGCGTGGCGGTCGCCCTTGTGAGTAGCGAGGCGCTTTGTTGAATCGGTGTTGGCTGAGCAACAGTTGCTGGAGCAACAGTGCTCAGCGCTTGAATGAAGTTATAAAGGCAGTTTGTTATTCCGTAAAAGAACGTTAATCTATATTTATAGATCGTTCGGAGATATAAGCCGACCTGTGTCGATTTCCTGATAGCCACTATTGAGAGCGTTGATTTCTGCACGAGCGCACCCGGGCGTAGCCTTTGTTCATCGACTCCCCATTGCTCGCCAGGACGCTCCCATGAATCGTTTACTGACTGTTTCCCTGTTACTCGCTTTCTCCGTACTCGCCGGTTGTGCCGGACATGTTTCGCCGGAGCTGCGCCCTTACACCGATGAAGAGTCCCGCGAATTAGCGATGGAAGCGCTTAATCGCAGCGGCCTGTCCTTCGACGAATACCACGCGAAAAAAGCGCAATTGCTCGGTCAGACCCAGTTCGACAAAAAAGCTGAAATGAGTGCCGAACGTGCCGTACAGCTGCACGGTCGTCCTAGCTGAAAGCAAACTGTACTGCTCGAAGTTTTACCCAACTGTCCGTGGGCTTGCCGGGCGGCGTGGGATAGGGTCAACACCTGAATGACCCTGATGGATTGCCTGCCATGACCCTCTCGCTTGACCTGCTGTTGGGCTTTGCCCTGTTTGCCCTTGTCACCTCGATTACGCCGGGGCCGAACAACACCATGTTGCTGGCATCGGGGGTGAATTTCGGCTTTAACCGCACCATCCCGCATATGCTCGGAATTACCTGTGGCTTCTTCGTTCTGGTCGTGGCCGTGGGCTTTGGCCTCGGCGCGGTGTTTCAGACTTATCCGATTCTCTATACAGTTCTGCGCTACGTCGGCGCGGCGTATCTGCTGTATCTGGCGTGGAAAATCGCTCACTCGGGGCCGGTCGGTGACAGCGCCGCAGGCGAAGCGAAGCCGATCAGCTACCTTGGCGCCGCTGCGTTTCAGTGGGTCAATCCCAAGGCGTGGATCATGGCCATCGGTGCCATCAGCACCTACACGCCGATGCAGGGTTATTTCACTAATGTCGTGGTGATTGCTGCGGTGTTCGCCATCATCAACCTGCCGAGCGTCGGCGTCTGGGCGGCCTGCGGTACGTTGTTGCGCAATGTGCTGAAGGATCCGCGCTGGTTGCGCGTGTTCAACTGGGGCATGGCCGCATTGCTGGTGATTTCGCTGTACCCGTTACTTCTCGAAAGCTTTAGCTGACGCATCGCTTCAACCGCAGGCCGGATGCCTGTTAAGCTCGACTTCAGGAGCGTTCCTACGCACTTTTAAATGAAGTTGTTCTTCTTTAACGGCATCCGATCAGGTATTGATGACGCTCTCGAACCGACGCGCAGCTCACAAGGCTGCGCCGTACCGTTTGCAGACACGAGCCTCCTGATCCCGGAACACGCTCTGCGAGTCTTTTATGAACACACGTCCGTTGTATTTCGATTACGCCGCCACCACCCCGGTTGACGAGCGGGTCATCCAGGTGATGATCGAGTGTCTGGGGTTTCACGGTAACTTTGGCAACCCGGCTTCCAGCTCCCATGCGTTTGGCCAGCAGGCCCGGCAGACGGTCGAGCAGGCCCGCCGGCAAGTCGCCGAACTGGTCGGCGCGCAAGCTCAGCAGATTGTCTGGACCTCCGGTGCCACCGAGTCCAATAACCTTGCCCTTAAAGGTGTGGCCCAGGCGCGCGGCGTGTCCGGCGGCCACATCATCACCAGCCAGATCGAACACAAAGCCATCCTCGATACCGCCCGCCAATTGCAGGACGCCGGCATCGCCGTGACCTATCTGGTGCCGGACGCCGATGGCCTGATCACGCCGCAAGCAGTCAGTGAAGCCATGCGTGAAGACACCTTTCTGGTGTCGCTGATGCTGGTCAACAACGAGTTGGGCACCGTCAATGATGTTCAAGCGATTGGCGAAGTGGTGCGCAGTCGAGAAGCGTTGTTCCACGTCGATGCAGCACAGGGGGCCGGTAAAGTGGCCATCGATCTGGGGCAATGGCCGGTGGATCTGATGTCGTTTTCGGCGCACAAACTTTACGGCCCCAAAGGCATCGGCGCGTTGTACGTCGGCCCGCGGGCGCAGCAACGGTTGCAGGCGCAGATTCACGGCGGCGGTCACGAAGGTGGTTTGCGCTCCGGAACCTTGGCGACGCACCAGATTGCCGGGATGGGCGCAGCATTTGCCTTGGCCGCCGAGGCGTTCGATGCCGAGAAAAAAACCATCGTCGCACTGCGCGAACGCTTGCTCGAACAACTGCTGAGTTTGCCGGGCGTACGCTTGAACGGTTGCGCCACTCAACGTATTCCGCACACCTTGAGCCTGACCTTCAGCGAAGGCGAATTCAACAGCGCGGCGTTGAGTCATTCGATCGCGTTTTCCGCGACCTCGGCCTGCAATTCGGCGAGTAACGCGCCGTCCCACGTGCTATTGGCGTTGGGACATGACGCGCATCTGGCCGGTCGCACCATTCGCTTGAGCCTCGGCCGCTTCACCACCGCCGAAGATGTCGACAAGGCCGTTCAACTGATCAAGACCGCCTGCGCCAGTGCTCCGGCATTCTGGGCGACAGGGCTTTAAACGAGCCGACCTCACGGCTACGAACAATAACGATGAAGTGATTAGCAGGAGACATGATGAGTACCCAGACCTCGACCGAAGGATCGGTGCCCCAGCGCCTGGCGCACACCCGCGAATTGATGCGCCGCGAAGGCATTCACGCACTGTTGGTGCCGTCCGCCGACCCGCATTTGTCGGAATATCTGCCGGGTTACTGGCAGGGCCGGCAATGGTTGTCGGGGTTCCATGGTTCGGTCGGGACGTTGATCGTTACCGCTGATTTCGCCGGCGTCTGGGCCGACAGTCGTTATTGGGAGCAAGCGAGCAAGGAGCTCAAAGGCAGCGGCATCGAACTGGTCAAACTGCAACCGGGTCAGCCGAGCCCGCTGGACTGGCTGGCCGAGCAGACACCTGAAGGTGGTGTGGTCGCGGTCGACGGCGCGGTGATGGCCGTGGCATCGGCGCGTACGCTGAGCAGCAAGCTGGAAGCACGCGGCGCGCGTCTGCGTAACGACATCGATCTGCTGCAGGAAGTCTGGCGCGATCGCCCGAGCCTGCCGAATGCACCGATCTATCAGCATCTGCCGCCGCAAGCGACCGTCAGCCGTGGCGAGAAACTCGCCAAACTGCGCGAAACCTTGCAAGAGCGCGGGGCGGACTGGCATTTCATCGCCACTCTCGACGACATTGCCTGGCTGTTCAACCTGCGTGGCGGCGATGTGTCGTTCAATCCGGTGTTTGTTTCGTTTGCGTTGATCAATCAACAGCAAGCCACATTGTTTGTGGCGCTGAGCAAGGTTGATGCTCAATTGCGCGCCGTGCTGGAACAGGATGGCGTGACGCTGCGCGATTACAGCGAAGTCGCCGAAGCCCTGCGTGCCGTGCCGAGTGGCGCGAGCCTGCTGGTCGACCCGGCCCGGGTGACCAGTGGTCTGCTGGATAACCTCGACAGCGGCGTGAAATTGGTTGAAGGCTTGAACCCGACTACGTTGGCCAAATCGCAGAAAAGCGAAGCCGACGCCCGGCACATCCGCAAAGCGATGGAGCAGGACGGCGCGGCACTGTGCGAGTTTTTCGCCTGGCTGGAATCGGCCTGGGGTCGCGAGCGCATTACCGAATTGACCATCGACGAGAAGCTCACCGCTGCTCGTGAACGTCGCCCGAATTATGTCTCGCTTAGTTTCAACACCATTGCGGCGTTTAACGCCAATGGCGCCATGCCGCATTACCACGCCACCGAAGAAGAGCATGCGGTGATCGAGGGTGACGGCTTGCTGCTGATCGACTCGGGTGGTCAATACCTGGGCGGCACCACGGATATCACGCGGATGGTGCCGGTCGGCACGCCGACTGAAGAGCAGAAACGCGATTGCACGCGTGTGTTGAAGGGCGTGATTGCCCTGTCGCGCGCGCAGTTCCCGAAAGGCATTCTCTCGCCGCTGCTGGACGCCATTGCCCGTGCGCCAATCTGGGCCGAAAGCGTGGATTACGGTCACGGTACTGGTCACGGCGTTGGCTACTTCCTCAACGTCCATGAAGGTCCGCAGGTGATCGCTTATCAGGCCGCGCCTGCACCGCAGACGGCCATGCAGCCGGGGATGATTACTTCCATCGAGCCGGGCACCTATCGTCCGGGTCGTTGGGGCGTGCGTATCGAGAACCTGGCGATGAACCGCGAGGCGGGTAGCAGCGAATTCGGTGAATTCCTCAAGTTCGAAACCTTGACACTGTGCCCGATCGACACGCGTTGCCTGCTGCCAGCGCTGCTGTCGGAGGAAGAGAAGCAGTGGTTCAACGACTATCACGCACAAGTGCGTGAGCGCTTGAGTCCATTGCTTGAGGGTGCCGCGCTGGAATGGCTGAATACCCGCACTGCCGCCATCTGATCGGTTGCAATCCAGGCTCTGTTATCAGCGCCTGGATGATTGCTTAGCCTTGGCGCAAGGTTTGCTCAACGAAGTCGAGCCGATCTTGGCCGAAGAACAGTTGATTGCCGATGAACATGCTCGGCGCACCGAACACGCCGCGTTTAACTGCGGTCTCGGTGTTGTCCTTGAGTACGGCTTTGACGGACTCGTCGTTAGTCAGTGCCAGCACTTCAAGCGGATCGAAGCCGTGTTCACTCAGCACGGCAGCGACTGTCTCGGGTTCGTCCAGGCTGCGTCCTTCAACCCATAGCGCCGTGAACAGACAATCGATAAACGCCTGAAAGCGTTCTGGCTGACGCAACTGGATGCCAGTGACCGCACGCATCAACATCAGTGTGTTGATCGGGAAATGCGGATTGAATGTCAGCGGCGCCCCGTAGCGTTTCGCGTAGCGGTCCAGATCCTCAAACATATACCGACCCTTCGCCGGAATCATCGCCGGCGATGCATTGCCGGTTGCCTTGAAGACGCCACCGAGCAGCATCGGGATGTAGATCAGTTCACTGTTCGTTTCGGCGCAAATCTTCGGTAACTGGGTGTAGGCCAGATAGGTGGCAGGGCTGCCGAGGTCGAAATAGAACTCCACGGTTTTGGTCATTAGGGCTTCTCTCTCTCTTTATTGTTATGGCGTGGGCTTACCAGCGTTCGTTCCACGGGCGCAGATCCAGCTCGAACGTCCAGGCATCCCGTGGCTGACTGTGCAGATACCAGTAGTTCTCGGCAATGTGCTCGGGGTTGAGGATGCCGTCCTGATCCTTGGTCGCGTACTTCTCGGGGAAGCTGTTACGGATGAAGTCGGTGTCGATCGCGCCATCCACAACCACATGGGCAACATGGATGTTCATCGGCCCCATTTCCCGCGCCATGCTTTGCGCCAGTGCGCGGATGCCGTGCTTGGCGCCGGCGAATGCGGCGAATCCGGAAGCGCCGCGAAGTCCGGCGGTGGCTCCGGTGAAGAGAATCGTGCCGCGCTGGCGAGTGACCATGCGTTTGGCTACTTCACGAGCATTGAGGAAGCCCGAGAAGCAGGCCATCTCCCAGATCTTGAAATACTTGCGCGCGGTTTCTTCAAGAATGCTGCACGGCACGTTGGCGCCGATATTGAACACAAAGGCTTCGATCGGACCGAGGCGGGTTTCGATGTCTTCAATCAAGGCGATGACGTCTTCTTCCTTGCGCGCATCGCAGGCAAAGCCATGGGCTTCGCCGCCTTCAGCCTTGATTGCATCCACCAGTGGCTGCAATTTGTCGGCGCTGCGCCGGGTGACGCAGGCGATGAACCCTTCTTTGGCAAAACGCTTGGCAATTGCACCGCCCGTGGCATCGCCAGCGCCGACAACCAATACGACCTTCTTGTTGTTCATGGGTGAATCCCTTTATTAAACGATCGTTAAGTGAACGAACGTTATGCTAGGATCCAGGCAACGTCAAGGCAGTCGATTCGAGGGCAAATACATGCGTTACTCCGCCAGTCACAAATTGGAGACCCGGGAAAAGCTCTTGCAGAGCAGCGCGCTTTCAGCGAAGCGATCGGGTTTTTCCACGGTAGGCGTCGATGGTCTGATGAAGGCTATCGGGTTGAGTGGGGCGGCGTTCTACAGTCACTTCTCGTCCAAAGATGCGCTGTTCACTGCTATCGTCGAGCGAGAGTTGGGTCAAAGCCTTGAGCGGTTGGGGGGAGAGGGGGCGCAGGATCGTGAACGACTGGAGCGTTGTCTCAAACACTATCTGAGCATGGCCCACGTCGAACAACCTGAGGCCGGTTGCGCGTTACCGGCATTGGGCGCAGAAATCGCCCGTTCGGATGTCCAGGTGCGCGAACAGGCCGAGCGGTGGATTTGTCGCCTCCAGGAGCGTTGGGCACAGATACTGGAAAGCGAGACTCTGGCTTGGTCGGTGCTGTCGCAATGCGTCGGAGCATTGGTGGTGGCGCGCATGTTGGCCACGCCGGACGTTCAGCAAGCGGTGCTGAAGTCCAGCCATGAAGAGATCGGCCGGCAGATTGCCGGGCAGCGCTGATCTATTTACAGATAACGATCATGCTGCGACTGGTGTAGCCCGCAGGATTGAGACCGAACGGGTAATCGCCGGGTTCTTCCACGGCATCACCGGACTTGGCGATGACCTTGTAGCCTTTCGGCAAACAGGCATTGGCGGCACTGGCGTAGCACTTGTCCCAGGAGGACGATAGCCCGGAGCAGTTGATGTGCAGCCCTTTTTTTCCGCGTTTTACCTGAGTTTCCGAAGTCGCCGCACAACCCGCAACAGCCAGTATGGCGATCAGTATCAAAATTCGTTTCATTACCGTCCTTATAGCGGCCACGAGTCTAATGCTCGGGTTTGCCTGTGTTCGCGTGCGCTCTAAGCTTTTTGAAATCCCTGTCCGAAAAAATCCATGTCTGGCATTGGGTTACGGGTCTAAACATGGCCTAAATGCGCGCCAATTGCCAGACCTTCGTAAAAACCTCTTTCAATCAGCCGCGATGGCGGGTTTCGCAGCGCTGCCCATGGTCATGGTTGCGCCGACGGACGCCAGAATAATGCACAGGATCGCCATCCATTGTGACAGCGTGAGGAATTCATGCAGAAACAGAAGGCCCGATAACGCTCCGAAGGCTGGTTCGATACTCATCAATGTACCAAAGGTGCGTGCTGGCATGCGGGTCAGGGCGACCATCTCCAGGGTGTAGGGCAGGGCGGTGGACAGGATGGCGACACCAATGGCAATCGGGATCAGCGAGGGGGTCAAAAGGGCTGCACCAGCATGCACGATGCCGATAGGAGCGACGAACAACGCCGCGATCATGACGCCCAACGCTGCAGTCGTAATTCCGTTATCGGCGCCGGCCTTCTGGCCGAACAGAATATATAGCGCCCAGCAGACACCCGCTCCCAGCGCATACCCGGCGCCCACCAGGTCGATTCCAGCACTGGTCGCGCCTGTTGGAATCAGCAACATCAAGCCGATGGCGGCCAAGGCGATCCAGAGAAAGTCGATGGCACGCCGGGAAGCATAGATGGCGACGGCCAGTGGCCCGGTAAATTCGAGCGCGACGGCAATACCCAGCGGAACCGTGCG
>NZ_CABVHJ010000016.1:31886-143285 GCF_902497745.1 Pseudomonas fluorescens | reverse complement strand
GAATTTCTTGACGACCATAGAGCGTTGGAACCACCTGATCCCATCCCGAACTCAGCAGTGAAACGATGCATCGCCGATGGTAGTGTGGGGTTTCCCCATGTGAGAGTAGGTCATCGTCAAGATTAAATTCCGAAACCCCAATTGCGAAAGCAGTTGGGGTTTTGTTTTGCCCGCAGGAAAGTTCGTACAGCATTCACGGACGCCGTCCGGCTGTCACAACCTGCCGACAATGCTAAGGTTCTGCCCTGGCTTTTGTACTTCTCCAAGGAAACCCTTATGCCGGACGCCCAGTCCCTCAACGCTGCATTCATGGTGGTTCAGAGCAACAGCCTGGACGAACTGCGCAGCCTTGTGATCAGCATCATGCGGCGCTATCCACTAGCTCCCCTGGAAAATGAAATTGCCTTGGTGCAGAGCAACGGTATTGCCCAATGGCTCAAATTGGCTCTGGCGGAAGACCCGCAGGACGAGGATCTGGGCGGCTGCGGTATTGCGGCAGCGATTGATGTGCAACTGCCGGGCAGTTTCATGTGGCAGCTTTACCGCATGGTTCTTGGACGAGAAGAAATTCCGGCCAAATCCCTGCTCGATAAGGCACCGTTAACCTGGCGTCTGATGCGCTTGCTACCCCAGGTGATCGATCGCCCGCATTTCGAGCCGTTACAACGCTTCCTCACCAACGACACTGACTTGCGTAAACGCTATCAACTGTCTGAGCGCCTCGCGGATCTCTTCGACCAATATCAGGTCTATCGCGCCGACTGGCTCGAGGATTGGGCCGAAGGGCGGCATCAACTGCGAAATGTCAGAGGCGAAGTAAAACCGCTGCCACCGACCAGTTGCTGGCAAGCGGAGTTGTGGCGTGCATTGCTCGATGACGTGGGCGAACTGGGAATGGCGCAGAGTCGTGCGGGTGTTCATCAGCGATTCATCGAGCGCATCAATAATCTCACCGAGGCCCCGGTGGGTTTGCCATCACGAGTGATCGTCTTCGGGATTTCTTCGTTACCAGCCCAAGTGCTTGAAGCGCTGGCCGGGCTCGCGCGTTTCAGTCAGGTTCTGCTGTGTGTGCACAACCCCTGCCGCCATCACTGGGCCGACATCGTCGCCGACAAGGATCTGCTGCGCCATCAATACAAGCGGCAATCGCGCAAAAGCGGAATGCCCGTCGTGCTTGATCCTGAAACACTGCATCAACATGCCCATCCGCTGTTGGCAGCATGGGGCAAGCAAGGCCGGGACTACATCAGCCTACTCGACAGTTATGATGATCCGAATAGCTATCGAGCGGCTTTTCGCGACGGTCGCATAGACCTGTTCAGCGACACCCAGCCACAGAATCTGCTCAATCAACTCCAGGACGACATCCTGGAGTTGCGCCCGCTCAATGAAACTCGTGAACACTGGCCCGCTGTCGACCTGGCTGATGACGAGTCGATACGCTTTCACATTGCCCACAGTGCTCAACGTGAAGTCGAGATATTGCATGACCAGCTCCTCGCGCGCTTCAGTGCCAACCCGGATCTGCGCCCTCGCGATGTGATCGTGATGGTGCCGGATGTCGACAGCTACGCGCCGCATATCCGCGCGGTGTTTGGTCAGCTTGATCGCCACGACCCGCGATTCATACCCTTCACATTGGCCGATCAGGGGCAGCGCGGCCGCGATCCATTGCTGATCGCGGTCGAACACCTGCTCAAGCTTCCCGATAGCCGTTTCCCGGTCAGTGAAATCCTCGACCTGCTCGACGTTCCCGCACTTCGCGCACGCTTTGGTGTGGAGGAGCGCGACCTGCCAACGCTGCACCGCTGGATCGAAGGTGCAGGCGTGCGTTGGGGCATGAACGCCGAGCAGCGGGCGGGCCTGGGTTTACCGAATGAGCTTGAACAAAACAGTTGGCATTTCGGTCTGCGCCGGATGCTCTTGGGCTACGCCGTCGGCAGCGCCAACGCGTGTGAAGGGATTGAGCCCTATGATGAAATCGGCGGACTCGACGCCGCACTGATCGGGCCGTTGGTAGCCTTGCTCGACGCTTTGGAACTTGCTCATCAGCAGCTCACTCAACCCGCTCAACCCAAGGAGTGGGGTTATCGGTTGCAAGCGCTGATGCAACTGTTCTTCAAAGCCAGTAACGAACATGACGATTACTTGCTGACGCAGCTCGAAGAGCTTCGTGAAACCTGGCTGGAAACATGTGAGGCCGTAGGTCTTGCGGATGAGCTGCCACTGACAGTTGTGCGCGAAGCCTGGCTCGCCGGGCTGGATCAGGGGCGTTTATCTCAGCGCTTCCTGGCCGGTGCCGTGAATTTTTGTACGCTGATGCCCATGCGTGCCATTCCATTCAAACTGGTCTGCCTGCTGGGAATGAATGACGGCGATTATCCCCGCGCACAGCCTCCGCTGGACTTCGACCTCATGGGCAGCGACTACCGTCCGGGAGATCGTTCGCGGCGTGAAGATGACCGCTACCTTTTGCTCGAAGCACTTTTGTCAGCGCGCAATCAGCTGTACATCAGTTGGGTCGGCCGCAGCATTCGCGACAACAGTGAGCGACCGGCTTCCGTGTTGATCGGCCAGTTGCGCGATCACCTCGCCAGCGGTTGGCGATTGCTCGACGAAAGCGGCGATCTGTTAAGTGCCATGACGCAAGAGCACCCGCTGCAACCGTTCAGCGCGCGCTATTTTCATGACGGCGATCACCTCTTCAGCTACGCCAGCGAATGGCAGGTTCTGCATCAGCAGCATGAGCCTCAACGCGAAGTGCAGTTGCTTACCCCTTATGTACAAGAGGAACCGTTGAGCCTGGCTTTGCTGCAGGATTTTTTGCGCAATCCGGTTCGACACTTTTTCACCCAGCGCCTCAAGGTCTATTTCGAGGCCGCCGAAGCTCCTCTGGCCGATGAAGAACCCTTCGTGCTGGACGCATTGCAGCGTTACACACTCAGCGACAGCCTGCTCGAAGCCGCTCTCAGGCAACCGGACAATGTCGATGAGGCGCTGACTGCCCAGGCACGGCGTCTGCAAAACAGCGGCCTGTTGCCAATGGCTGGGTTCGGCGAGTGCCTGCAACGAGAGTTGATCGAACCTCTGCCGGATTTGCTGCAGCGTTATCAACAACTGCTGACACTCTGGCCTGGCCCTTTGACCAGTGCGTTACCGGTCAACCTTGAATTGCAGGGGTTACGCCTTGAAGGCTGGCTTGCCGGTTTGCATCAGCGCGCCGACGGTGGCCTGTTGTCGGTCACGACCATCCCCAACAGCATTGGCTCGATCAAAAGCCGTAAATGGCATCGCCTGACCAGACCCTGGGTCAATCATCTGGTGGCCTGCGCCAGCGGACTTTCCCTGAGCACTGCACTGGTTGCCAGCGATGACACCCTGCTGCTTGATCCCATGGAGCCAGATCGCGCCATACGGTTCCTCGGTGATTTGCTCCTCGCCTGGCAGGCGGGTATGCGACAGCCGCTGCCCATCGCAGTAAAGACCGCTTTCGCGTGGCTTTCTCAGACCGACCCGCTGAAGGCAGAAGCTGCTGCACGTAAAACCTATGACGGTGACGGGCAGACCAGCGAAGGTGAGCGCCGCGAGAGCCCGGCGTTGTCACGTCAATTTGCCGATTTCGAGGCATTGCTTGCTGACGAGACGTTTTCCGGTTGGTGTGATGCTTTGTACCGTCCGCTGTTTGAAGCGCCCTGGCGTTCGCTATCCACTGAAGGGGCTCGCGCATGAGTACCAAGACACCCCTCGCACTGGCATTTCCGCTACAGGGCAGCCAGTTGATCGAAGCCAGTGCCGGTACCGGTAAAACCTTCACGATTTCTGCGCTCTATCTGCGACTTATCCTGGGGCACGGTGACGAGTTGAGCGGGTTCGGTCGCGAGTTGCTGCCACCACAGATTCTCGTCGTGACCTTCACCGATGCTGCGACCAAGGAATTACGCGAACGCATACGCACGCGTCTGGCGGAGGCCGCCCGATTTTTCCGCGACGAAACGCCTGCGCCCGACGGATTGATTGCCGAATTGCGTGATCAGTTCGACTCTCAACAATGGCCCGGTTGTGCCAACCGTCTCGATGTCGCCGCGCAATGGATGGACGAGGCGGCCGTTTCGACTATCCATAGTTGGTGTCAGCGTATGCTGCGTGAACACGCGTTCGACAGCGGCAGTTTGTTCACCCAATCCCTGGAAACCGATCACAGCGACTTGCTTGGCGAGGTGTTGCGCGATTACTGGCGGCTGTTCTGTTATCCGATGCAAGGCGATGCCTTGAACTGGGTTCGCAGCAACTGGGGCGGACCTGCGGCATTGTTGCCACGCATACGCGGCTTGTTCGCCAGTGAGCGCGACAGCGACGAGGGGAAGGCGCCTGCGCAGCTGATCGAAGAATGCCTGCAAGAACGCCGGGCGGCGTTGACCGAATTGAAAATGCCCTGGCGCCAGTGGGCTGACGAATTGCTCGCCATTTGTCATCAGGGCGTTGCGAGCAAAACCGTCGACGGGCGCAAGATGCAGGCGCGTTACTTCGAACCCTGGTTTGAAAAGCTCAAGGCATGGGCCGAAGACGAGTCCCTGGAGCAACTGGATATCGGCACCGGTTTCACCCGACTGACCCCCGACGGCATGGCCGAAGCGTGGAAAGGTCAGGCCCCGAGCCACCCGGGCCTGGACGCCATGCCGAAGCTCAAGTCGAATCTCGATGCATTACCCACTCCCGATGCTGCTGTGCTGCAACATGCCGCCAAATGGGTAGGCGCACGCTTTGAAGAAGAGAAGCGCCGTCGTGCCGAAATGGGCTTCGACGACATGCTTTTGCGTCTGGATGCCGCGCTGCAATCCGATGGTGGCGAACGTCTCGCGACGTTGATCCGCGAGCAGTTCCCGGTCGCACTGATCGATGAGTTTCAGGACACCGACCCGGTGCAGTACCGAATCTTCGAAAGCATCTATCGTATCGAAGACAACAGTCCAGACACGGGGCTGTTTCTGATCGGTGATCCGAAGCAGGCGATCTACGCTTTCCGCGGTGCGGACATCTACACCTACCTGCGCGCGCGTCAGGCCACCACTGGTCGGTTGCATACGCTGGGCACCAACTTCCGCTCCAGCCACGGCATGGTCAACGCGGTCAACCATGTATTCGCACGCGCCGAGTCCCGAGAGCTGGGTCGCGGTGCGTTTTTGTTCCGCGAGAAAAATGGCGACAACCCAGTGCCATTTCTTCCCGTCGAATCTCAAGGTCGCAAGGAACATCTGCAAGTTGCCGGGCAAGCTATCGCGGCGTTGAATGTCTGGCACTTGTCCAGCGACCAGCCACTGTCGGGCGCGGTCTATCGTCAGCAGTTGGCAGCGGCGTGCGCCAGCGAAATCACCGCGCTGCTCAATGGTGGGCAAAACGCTAGCGCAGGATTCACTCAGGACGGCAAAGACTTCAGAGGTCTGAGGCCGTCCGACATCGCTATTCTCGTGCGCGACGGCAAAGAGGCGCAGGCCGTACGCGGTGAACTTGCTGCCCGTGGCGTGCGCAGCGTTTACCTGTCGGACAAGGATTCGGTATTTGCGGCGCAAGAGGCCCACGACCTGTTGTCCTGGCTCAAGGCCTGCGCCGAGCCGGATGTCGAGCGCTCCCTGAAAGCCGCATTGGCCTGTATCACCCTGAACCTGCCATTGGCCGAGCTGGAACGTCTGAACCAGGACGAACTGGTGTGGGAAGCCCGGGTCATGCAATTCCGTGGCTATCGCGAGCTATGGCGCAAACAGGGTGTGCTGCCGATGTTGCGACGCCTGTTGCACGACTTCCATTTGCCGCAAACCTTGATGACACGCAGCGATGGCGAGCGCGTGCTGACCAACCTGTTGCATCTGTCGGAGTTGATGCAGCAAGCGGCTGCGGAGCTGGACGGAGAACAAGCGCTGATTCGTCATCTCGGCGAACTGCTGGCAGTGTCCGGTCAGGCTGGCGAAGAGCAGATTCTGCGCCTGGAAAGTGACGAGCAACTGGTCAAGGTCGTGACTATCCACAAGTCCAAGGGACTGGAATATCCATTGGTGTTCCTGCCGTTCATTTGCTCGGCAAAACCCGTTGATGGCAGTCGTCTGCCGCTGCATTACCACGATGCAGCAGGCAAGGCTCAGGTAAGTCTCAAACCGACTGCCGAGCTGATTGCACAAGCGGATGATGAGCGTCTCGCCGAAGACTTGCGCTTGCTCTACGTTGCCCTGACCCGCGCGCAGCATGCCTGCTGGTTGGGCGTGACGGATCTCAAGCGAGGCAATAACAATAGCTCGGTGCTGCACCTTTCAGCGCTGGGTTATTTGCTCGGCGGTGGCGTATCGCTGGGTGAGTCGAGCGAACTGAAGCGCTGGTTGCAAGACCTGCAACAAGACTGCCCGGCCATCCACACCAGTGAAATGCCACAATCCACCGACGAGCATTACCGGCCACCACGCAACGACGCCGTGCTGAGCGCCACCCTGTTGCCCAAGCGCAAGGCCAGCGAAAACTGGTGGATTGCGTCTTACAGTGCGCTGCGCATCAGCGATGTGCTGAGTGTCGGCAGCGATGAAGCGCCGGACAGCCCGCAGGCACAAAAGCTGTTTGACGACGAACGCCTCGACCCGGACGCGCCGAGAGAAATCATAGCTGGCGGCGCCGATATCCACCGCTTTCCGCGCGGCCCCAATCCGGGAACGTTTCTTCACGGTTTGCTGGAATGGGCCGGTGACGACGGCTTCGCCGTTTCCCGCGAAGCGCTGGAAGATGCGATTGCCCGGCGCTGCAATTTGCGCGGCTGGGAGGGCTGGATCAACACCCTGAGTGACTGGCTGCAACATTTGCTGCAGTCACCATTGCCGATTGCAGGTGGGCAGCCGCCAGTTGTTCTGGAGCAACTGAAGCAGTATCGGGTCGAGATGGAGTTCTGGTTCGCCAGCCATAAAGTCGATGTCCTCAAACTCGACGAACTGGTGCGACAGCACACTCACAGGGGCGTGGCCCGTGTGGCGGCAGAACCGGTGCAGCTCAACGGCATGTTCAAAGGCTTCATCGACCTGACCTTTGAACACGACGGCCGTTATTACGTGGCTGACTACAAGTCCAACTGGCTTGGCGTGGATGATCTGGCTTACACCGAACAAGCCATGGAACAGTCGATTCTCGACAACCGCTATGACCTGCAATACGTGCTGTACCTGTTGGCGTTGCATCGCCAGCTCAAGGCACGGCTGCCTGATTACGATTACGACCGGCATGTCGGCGGCGCGTTGTATCTCTTCCTGCGCGGCACCCGTGCTGACAGTCGCGGCGTGTATTTTGCTCGTCCGCCCCGAGAGCTGATCGAACGTCTCGACCGAATGTTCCAAGGAAAACCCGAACCCAAGTCCGAACCCGCCTGGGAACAGGGAGTCCTGCTATGAGCCGCACCTTTGCCGATCTGCTCCCCACGCCGCTGGCAGCCGACAGTTTGTCGAGACTATCGCCCCTGACCCGCGCCGATGACCTGTTGATATTGCTGACCCGTTGGGTCGAGCGTGGCTGGCTGCGGGCGCTGGACAAAGCGTTTGTCGCGTTTCTTCACGAACTTGAGCGCGATACGGATCCGCTGGTGCTGCTCGCAGCTGCCCTGACCAGCCATCAACTTGGCCACGGTCATGTTTGTCTCGATCTGTACGAAACCCTGAAAGCTCCCGACTTCGCTCTGTCGCTGCCCCCCGAAGGTGACGTGCAAGGGGGGGTGTTGTTACTGCCTTCGCAGTTGCTTGAAGCGCTCGAGGGTGCGCACTGGTGCGAGGTTCTCGCGGGCAGCTCTTTGGTCGCACTGGCGGCGGATACCCGTGACATCGCACAGCAACGTCCGCTGGTGTTGGCCGGTAAACGTCTGTATTTGCGACGCTACTGGGCCTACGAACGGCGCATCGATTCGGCGTTGCGTCAGCGCCTGCAGCAAGTAGAGCCAACGCCGGACGATCTGTCGCAGCGACTGGATGGACTGTTCGGACCAGCCAAGGCTGGCGAGGTGATCGACTGGCAGAAACTCGCCTGCGCTCTCGCCACTCGCGGCGCCTTCAGCATCGTTACCGGCGGGCCGGGGACCGGTAAAACCACCACGGTGGTGCGTTTGCTGGCATTGCTTCAAGCCCCCGCAGTCGCGGCCGGTCATCCGCTGCGGATTCGTCTGGCGGCGCCGACAGGCAAGGCTGCGGCGCGGTTGACCGAGTCCATCAGCCAACAAGTGCAGTCACTGGAAGTCAGCGAAGAGGTGCGGGCGAAGATTCCTTGCGACGTCACCACCGTGCATCGTCTGCTGGGCAGTCGTCCCGGCACCCGACACTTCCGTCACCATTCAGGCAACCGCCTGCCACTGGATGTGCTGGTGGTCGACGAAGCCTCGATGATCGACCTGGAAATGATGGCCAATCTGCTCGATGCCTTGCCACCCCATGCACGACTGGTGTTGCTCGGTGACAAGGATCAACTGGCCTCTGTTGAGGCTGGCGCAGTGCTGGGGGATTTGTGCCGGGATGCCGAAAGTGGCTGGTACAACCCGCAGACCCGACAGTGGCTGGAGTCGGTCAGCGGTGAGTCCCTTAAGGACAGTGGCTTGCATGAGGACGTCGAGGGTGCTCACCCACTGGCCCAGCAAGTGGTGATGCTCCGCTACTCGCGGCGCTTCGGCGAGGGTAGCGGGATCGGCCAGCTCGCGCGGCGAGTCAATCAACAGTTGCCGGATGAAGCACGTCAGTTACTCACTGCCGGGCACTACGACGATGTGTATTCGCTGCCGCTCAAGGGGGAGCACGATCAGAAACTTGAGCGGCTGTTGCTGGAAGGGCATGGCGACGGGCCACAAGGCTATCGCCATTACTTGCGCGTGCTGCGCGAGCAGCGTCCATCGTCGGGTAGGCCGCTCGAACATCCGGACTGGGTCATTTGGGCCCGCGAAGTCTTGCAGGCGTTCGACACGTTCCAGTTGCTGTGTGCAGTGCGCAAAGGGCCATGGGGTGTTGAAGGTCTGAATCAACGCATCACCGCCGCGCTGCTCAAAGCACGACTGATCGAAAACGATCAGCAATGGTACGAAGGCCGGCCAGTCCTGATGACGCGCAATGACTACGGTCTGGGCTTGATGAACGGCGACATCGGCATTGCCCTCAAGCTGCCCGAGCGCGAAGGACCTGATGCAGGCAAACCGGTGCTGCGCGTAGCCTTCCCGCGCAACGACGGTCAGGGCGGTGTGCGCTTCGTATTGCCAAGCCGCCTCAACGACGTCGAAACCGTCTACGCCATGACGGTGCACAAGTCTCAGGGTTCGGAGTTTGCCCACACCGCGCTGATCCTGCCCGACGCCTTGAACCCGGTATTGACCAAAGAGTTGATCTACACCGGTATCACCCGGGCCAAGCATTGGTTCACCTTGATCGAATCCCGAGCGGGCGTGTTTGAAGAAGCGGTGCAGCGCAAGGTCAAACGCCTGAGCGGGTTGATGCTGGAACTGGAGGAGGGGAGCGTGCCTGCGAGGTGAAAATCCCGACGATTGGAGGTGATTACTGACCAACCGGTCAGAGGTCGCTGTCTCGCTGGTGTTTCAGCGCTGTGCTATCGTTGCGGCATCATTTCGGTACGATCCAAGAGAATCCCTGCATGAAGGTGTCTGTCTGGGCGACAGGGCGCGTAGTTGTCTGCAAGCACGCGTTGCTTGTCGGTCTGCTCTGGTTGTTGACGGGTGCAGCTGTCGCGCAGCCGCAAGCGCCGACGGGCATGGCCGAACAACGGGCAAAATCTGTCACGCAGGTTGTTCTTGGCATTCTCAGCTACGCGCGCTGGCCGGTTGAGCCAGCGCAATTGCGCCTGTGCATCGTCGGCCCGACCGAATACACCGACGACCTGGTCAAAGGCACCACGCAAGCCACTGGCAGACCGGTTACCGTACGTCGCCTGCTGGCTGACAACCCGGCGATCGTCAGCGAATGCGATGCGGTGTACATCGGCAAACTGACCGCCGATGAGCGCACTCGCTTGTTCGCTGCGCTGATCGGTCATCCGGTGCTGAGCATCAGCGAAGGTGGCGATCAATGCACGGTCGGCAGCCTGTTCTGTCTGCGCGTTGGCGATGAGCAAGTGTCCTTCGAGGTCAATCTCGACTCCGTTGCCCGCAGCGGCGTGCGCATTCACCCCAGCGTGCTGCAATTGTCGCGTCGCAAACCGGCGGCGCCATGAACCTGTTCAGATCGAATAGCCGCCCAACGCTGGGCTCGGTCATTGGCCGAGGCCATTTGACGGTCGCACTGGTGGGCGTGGCGATGGCCAGCGTTTCGCTGACGTTGCTCGGCGTACTGGCTTTACGGGTGTACGCCGATCACAACCTGCACTTGATCGCCCGTTCTATCAGCTACACCGTGGAAGCCGCGGTGGTGTTCAACGACAAGTCGGCCGCCAACGAATCGCTGGCGCTGATTGCTTCCACCGAAGAGGTCGCTGACGCCCAGGTGCTGGACAGTCAGGGACAACTGCTCGCGCATTGGCAACGCCCGGAAAACGGTTTGTTCTCTGAGCTGGAAATGCAGATCACCCGCGCCATCCTGGAAAAACCCATCAGCCTGCCGATCGAGCATCAGGACCGTGAAATCGGTCGTGTGCTGCTCACCGGCCATGGTGGCAGCCTGATGCGCTTTCTGCTCAGCGGTCTGGCGGGGATCGTCCTCTGCACCGCGATCAGCGCCTGGGTGGCGCTCTACCTGGCGCGTCGCCAGTTACGCGCGATCACCGGTCCTCTGCGCAGTCTGGCCAATGTGGCCCACGCCGCCCGCAGCGAACGAGCGCTGGATCGCCGCGTGCCGCCAGCGCAGATCGCCGAACTCGACAACCTCGGCAATGACTTCAACGCCTTGCTCGATGAACTGGAGTCGTGGCAAACCCATCTGCAAAACGAAAACGAAACCCTCGCTCACCAGGCCAGTCACGACAGCCTGACCGGTCTGCCAAACCGCGCCTTTTTCGAAGGACGCTTGATCCGCGCGTTGCGCAATGCCGGCAAACACAATGAACGCGTTGCCGTGTTGTTTCTCGACAGCGACCGCTTCAAGGGGATCAACGACAACTTCGGTCACGCCGCCGGTGATGCGGTGCTGGTGGCGGTGGCCAATCGCGTTCGTGCGCAGTTGCGCGAGGAGGATCTGGTGGCGCGGCTGGGCGGTGACGAGTTCGCCGTGCTGCTCACGCCGCTGCACAAGGTCGAAGACGCCGAGCGCATCGCCGACAAGATCCTCGCCAGCATGGACATGCCCATCGCCCTGCCGGGCGACACCAGTGTCGTGACCTCGCTCAGTATCGGCATCGCGGTTTATCCCGATCATGGTGCAACGCCGGGAGCCTTGCTCGATGCTGCCGATGTGGCGATGTATCAAGCCAAGCGCCTGTCGCGCGGCGCCCAATTCACGGCTGGGGCGGAGCACCCGGTCGATTCCGTTCAAACCAGGAGCTGATTCTCGTGTTCACACTGTCCATTCGATCTTTTTACGCTGTGCTATTGATGGCCGTATTGGCCCTGACCGGTTGCCAGACTGCGCCGCAAAAAGGCCTGACGCCAGCGCAGGTCGCCGTTCTCAAACAACAGGGCTTCGAGCTGACCGACGAGGGCTGGGAATTTGGCCTGTCCGGCAAAGTGCTGTTTGGCAGCGACGTTGAAAGCCTGAACAAGGAAAGTACCGAAATCGTCGGGCGCATCGGCAAGGCACTGCTGGGTGTCGGTATCGAGCGCGTACGGGTCGATGGCCACACCGACGCATCCGGTAAGGAAACCTACAACCAGCAACTGTCGCTGCGTCGCGCCAAGAGTGTCGCCAACGTGTTGGGCACGGTTGGTATGAAACAAGAGAACATCCAGTTGCAGGGCCTGGGCAGCAAAGAGCCGGTGGCGTCCAACGATACGGTCGCGGGCCGAACGGAAAACCGCCGGGTCTCGATTGTGGTCAGCGCCGACTAGTCGGCGAACTGCATGTCGCGGGTCTGCCCCATCAACAGATCCTGATTTCGCTCGGTCACCTCCCGGATGTAATCCCACAACAGGGTGATCCGTTTCAACTTGCGCAGATCCTCCCGGCAGTACATCCAGAACTGCCGGGTGATGTCGATGTCCTCCGGCAATACCGGCAGCAAACGCGGATCCTGCGCGGCGAGGAAACACGGCAGAATCGCCAGTGAGCGCCCTTGCTGCGCCGCGACGAACTGCGCGATCACGCTGGTGCTGCGCAAGTTGGCGCTGGCGCCCGGCAATACGTTCGCCAGGTACAGCAGCTCCGAGCTGAACGCCAGGTCATCCACATAACTGATGAATTGATGCTTGCCCAAGTCTGCCGGGCGGCGGATCGGTGGGTGTTTGTCGAGATATTCCTGAGTCGCATAGAGCTGCAAACGGTAGTCGCAGAGTTTGCAGCACACGTACGGCCCGTGCTCCGGCCGTTCCAGGGCAATGACGATATCGGCCTCGCGCTTGGACAGGCTGATGAAGTGCGGCAGTGGCAGGATGTCCACCGAGATCGCCGGGTAGGCGTCGACGAAATGGCTCAGTTGCGGGGTGATGAAAAAGCTGCCGAAACCTTCGGTGCAACCCATGCGCACATGCCCGGACAACGCGACGCCGGAGCCTGACACCTGCTCGCAGGCCATGTGCAATGTGCTTTCGATTGACTCCGCATAGCCGAGCAAACGCTGGCCCTCGGTGGTCAGGACGAAGCCGCTGGTCCGCGACTTCTCGAACAGCAAAGTGCCCAATGCCGCTTCCAGCGAACTGATGCGCCGCGAAACGGTTGTGTAGTCGACGGCCAGCCGTTTGGCGGCGGTGCTGGCCTTGCGGGTACGGGCGACTTCGAGGAAAAACTTGAGGTCGTCCCAGTTCAGCGAGCCTAGAGAGGTGATGTTTTTTTGCATGATGGACGGGCTTATATGTGCGTTCTTATTAGAAGTTTGCACATCTATACTCCAAAAACAGTCCGACAACCAATTCGTGACACACGCCTCATCTCAAGGCGAACCTTTCGCCTTGGCTCCTACGATAAAAACAAGTTTCGGAGACCAGCATGAACGCATCGCTTACGCCCAACGAAACCACGGTCCAGAAGGTCAAGCTGCTGATCAATGGCGAATGGGTCGAGTCGCAGACCACCGAATGGCACGACATCGTCAACCCGGCGACCCAGCAAGTGCTGGCGAAAGTCCCGTTCGCCACCGCCGCTGAAGTCGATGCCGCCGTCAGCGCCGCCCAGCGCGCCTTCCAGACCTGGAAACTGACCCCGATCGGCGCACGCATGCGCATCATGCTCAAGCTGCAAGCGCTGATCCGCGAACACTCCAAACGCATCGCCGTGGTGCTCAGCGCCGAGCAGGGCAAAACCATTGCCGACGCCGAAGGCGATATTTTCCGTGGCCTGGAAGTGGTCGAGCACGCGTGCTCCATCGGCAGCCTGCAAATGGGCGAGTTCGCCGAGAACGTCGCCGGCGGCGTCGATACTTACACCCTGCGCCAGCCAATCGGCGTGTGCGCCGGCATCACGCCGTTCAACTTCCCGGCGATGATTCCGCTGTGGATGTTCCCGATGGCCATCGCCTGCGGCAACACCTTTGTCTTGAAGCCTTCGGAGCAGGATCCGCTGTCGACCATGTTGCTGGTCGAGCTGGCAATCGAGGCTGGCGTTCCGGCCGGTGTGTTGAACGTGGTTCACGGCGGTAAAGACGTGGTCGATGGCCTGTGCACGCACAAGGACATCAAAGCGGTGTCCTTCGTCGGTTCGACCGCAGTCGGCACTCACGTTTACGACTTGGCCGGCAAACACGGCAAGCGTGTGCAATCAATGATGGGCGCGAAGAACCACGCCGTGGTGCTGGCCGATGCCAACCGCGAGCAAGCGCTGAATGCGCTGGTCGGCGCCGGTTTCGGTGCGGCCGGGCAACGTTGCATGGCCACATCGGTGGTGGTGCTGGTCGGCGCGGCGAAACAATGGCTGCCGGACCTGAAAGCGCTGGCGCAAAAACTTACCGTCAACGCCGGCAGCGAGCCGGGCACTGACGTCGGCCCGGTGATCTCGAAAAAAGCCAAGGCGCGAATTCTTGATCTGATCGAAAGCGGCATCAAGGAAGGCGCCAAGCTGGAACTGGATGGCCGCGACATCAAGGTGCCGGGCTACGAGCAGGGCAACTTTGTCGGCCCGACCCTGTTCTCGGGCGTGACCACCGACATGCAGATCTACACCCAGGAAATCTTCGGCCCGGTGCTGGTGGTGCTGGAAGTCGACACCCTCGATCAGGCGATTGCGCTGGTCAACGCCAACCCGTTCGGCAATGGCACCGGCCTGTTCACCCAGAGCGGTGCGGCGGCGCGTAAATTCCAGACCGAAATCGACGTCGGTCAGGTCGGTATCAACATCCCGATTCCAGTGCCGGTGCCGTTCTTCAGCTTCACCGGTTCGCGCGGCTCGAAACTCGGCGACCTCGGTCCGTACGGCAAGCAAGTGGTGCAGTTCTACACGCAGACCAAAACGGTCACGGCGCGCTGGTTCGATGACGACAGCGTCAACGACGGCGTGAACACCACTATCAACCTGCGCTGAGGAACTGCCATGAAAATCGCATTTATCGGTCTGGGCAACATGGGTGCGCCGATGGCGCGCAACCTGATCAAGGCCGGCCATTCGCTGAATCTGGTCGACCTGAACAAAACCGTGCTGGCGGAACTGGAACAACTGGGCGGCACTATTCGCGGTTCGGCACGTGAGGCGGCCGAGGATGCTGAACTGGTGATCACCATGCTGCCGGCCGCTGTGCATGTGCGCGGTGTCTGGCTCGGTGAGGACGGTGTGCTGGCTGGCATTCGCCAAGGTGTGCCAGCGGTGGATTGCAGCACCATCGATCCGCAGACAGCGCGTGATGTGGCAGCGGCGGCGGCCAAACAAGGCGTGGCCATGGCCGATGCGCCGGTATCTGGTGGCACCGGAGGTGCGACCGCCGGCACGCTGACCTTCATGGTTGGCGCCACCCCGGAACTGTTCGCCACGCTGCAACCGGTGCTGGCGCAGATGGGCCGCAACATCGTGCATTGCGGTGAAGTCGGCACCGGGCAGATCGCCAAGATCTGCAACAACCTGCTGCTGGCGATTTCGATGGTCGGTGTCAGTGAGGCGATGGCGCTGGGCGATGCACTGGGCATCGACACGACTGTGCTGGCCGGGATCATCAACAGTTCGACCGGGCGTTGCTGGAGTTCGGAGATGTACAACCCATGGCCGGGCATCGTCGAAACGGCACCGGCCTCGCGTGGTTATACCGGTGGGTTTGGTGCAGAACTGATGCTCAAGGACCTGGGTCTGGCGACGGAAGCGGCGCGTCAGGCTCACCAACCGGTGGTGCTCGGCGCTGTGGCGCAGCAGCTGTATCAGGCGATGAGTCAGCGTGGTGACGGCGGGAAGGATTTCTCGGCGATCATCAACAGCTATCGCAAGCCTGCAATAGAAGGGCAGCGCTGAACAAACTGTGGGAGCTAGCCTGCTAGCTCCCACAGGGGATTTTTGGGTATCCGATATTGTTTGCCGGGAATCACGTCGGGTGATCTCCCGGCTTTTTTGCATCAGGCGAACACGAAATACTTGCGCACGGTCTCGACCACTTCCCACGTGCCTTTCATCCCCGGCTCAACCATGAAGATATCGCCAGCACGCAAGTGAATTGGCGCCATGCCGTCCGGGGTGATCACGCAATAGCCTTCCTGGAAATGGCAGTACTCCCACTTCACATACTCGACGCGCCATTTACCCGGTGTGCAGATCCACGTGCCCATGATCTTGCTGCCGTCTTCGCTGGTGTAGGCGTTGAGGTTGACGGTGTGCGGGTCGCCTTCGAGTTTTTCCCATTTGCAGGCGTCGAGTACCGGCAACGGGTGGGTGTCGCGTAGAACGGTGATAGGGGCGGTCATGTGTCGGCTCCAGACAAGGCGATCAAACGGAAGCTGCACCCTATAGCGCCGTGCTTTGGCCTAGATGTCTGTGCTCGACATTCAGATATCCATAAACGCTGCCTGGTTTTACGGATGGAGGCGTAAACCTTCCAGCAAAATCAATTAACGGCAGTACTGATCTAAAACAAAGGTTATGAAGTTATAACTATTTTACTTGTCTGGTTTTTGCTTTTAGTACGTCGGTTCCGTTGCGTCCTTAGTTGCTTTCGAGAACCAACCTACCCGATAGCGCGGGCGCCCCACCATACCCCGTCTTTGTTAAGTAAATAAGTCCTTGGCCGCACCAGGGAGGTGCGGTATTTGCGAGGTTTTTCAGACTTTTTTCAAGTTGTAAAAAAACCTTGAATAGTTCGTTGACTCTCCCCTTAAGGGCAGAGTTTAGATTTCCGCCGCGTGAGAAGTTGCTGTGGGAAAAGTTACTTTTCATAAGTCGAATTCATGAAGTAGTCACGACATATAGGGAGATAGAAATGAACAATCCATTGGACTTGGAACATGTCATTGCCAGCACTCGCGAGATCCTGGCACAGCTGTTGGTGATGGGCGCGGATGAGATCGATGAGGACAGCAGCATCGTCGAGGATCTGGGTGCCGATTCGCTGGACATCGTCGACCTGAGCTTCCAGCTGGGCCGCCAATATGGCTGCACACTGCCGAAAACCAGCGTACTCGACCATGCGGTGGCGGTTTGCGGTGATGCCAGCGAGTTTCTCGCCAACGGTCGCATTACCGAAAGCGGCAAGCTTTTGCTTGAGCAAAGCCTGAGCGCCTACACCCCGGATCAACTGAAGGCGGGCATGCAACCGGCTCAGGTGTTCGCCGCGACCACCGTGCTTAACTGGGCCAACCAGTGTCGCAATCTCTTCAACTACCTGCCGGCCACCTGCCCGGATTGCAACGCTCACCAGGCGGTTCTGAACGAGCGCCAACAAGTGGTCTGTGGCGCCTGCAGTGCGCGCCTTGTGCCGGCCGATGGTGATGAAGTGTCGCGTCAATTGGTTGAGCAGTTTGTGACCACTCACGCCAAAGAAGCGGTGTAGGAGTTCTCATGCGGGCACGAGAAGTCTATGTGAGCGGGTTCGGCCTGGTGGCGCCCATGGCGCTGGACGCTGCCACGTTGTTCGAGCGGATTTGCCGGAAGCAATCCTGTGTCCGCGAACATCCCCGGTTCAAGGCGCTGGGATTCAACAACAGCGCAGCCGGATTTATCGACGATGCGCAGTGGCAGCGGATCGGCGCCGGTTTCGGCGGCAACGCGGCGCTGCACCCACGGCAAAGTGTGCTGGCCGAATACGTTGCCCGGCAGGCGCTGGAGCATGCCGGCCTGACGCCGGCAGACTTTGCTCACAGTCGCAGCGGTCTGTTTCTGGGCGCCAACAAGTACTGTGCCGACAGCCACGACCTGCATCGTGTCAGCCGTTGCATGAATGAGGCGGGGCGCGTCGACCTCGACCGTCTGTTGGATCATCCGCCATCGCCCGGCGCGATCTTCAACAGGCGAGTCGATCAACAGACACAACACCTGGCCGATCGGCTCGGCATCCGCGATCACATCTCGACCCATTCCGATGCCTGTGCCGCGGGCACTATGGCCATCGGCAGTGCTTACCGGGCCATCGAGCGCGGTGAGATCGATCTGGCCATTTGTGGTGCCGTCGAGTTGATGGCCAACGAATTGCCCTACTACATGTTCAACAGTCTCGGCGCGCTCTGTCAGGCCGACTTGCCGGCGAGCGAACAAAGCTGCCCGTTCATGCCTGACCGCAGTGGTTTTGTGCTCAGCGAGGGGGCGGCCATGGTCGTTCTCGAATCCGCTGAACACGCCCAACGACGCAAGGCTGCGCCACTGGGCCGGGTGCTCGGTTACGCGAATGTCTGCGAGGCGCAGAAAATGACCTCCAGCAGCCGGGATGGCAGCAAATACGAGGAATGCATGGAAGCTGCAATCGAAGATGCGGGACTGCTGCGCAGTGCCGTGCAACACGTCAACACCCACGGCACCTCCACCCAAGCCAATGACAGTTGTGAAGCGCTGGCCTTGCAGCGGTTGTTTGGCGGCTGCCAGGACTTCATGACCTTCACCGCCAACAAATCGGCCGTCGGCCATTCATTGGCCGGCAGCGGTGCAATCGAAGCCGTGCTGTCGCTGATGAGCCTGCGTGACGGTGTGCTGTTACCGACCTTGAATTACGACCCTGAACGTGCCGAATACCCATCGCTGAAGTTTCTGAGCGAGCCGCTTCGCCAGTCGATCAACGTGGTGATGTCCAACTCGTTCGGTTTCGGCGGTATCAACAGTTCGCTGGTTCTGGGAAGGGCATGACATGAACAGAGCCATCTATCTGCACGCCGCTGCTGTCCTGAATACAGCTGGCAGCGAATGTGCCGACTTGCTCGGCACACCGCGTTCTGCACAGCCACTGGCCTTTGACACGCGACGTCTGGCCTTTGCATTGCCGACGCCGCGTCTGGCGAGCGATTTGTTCGATCGCAAGATCCAGCGCAGCGTCGAGCCGCAGGGTTTGCGTCTACTGCATTGCGCAGCACGGCTGGCGCCATCGCTGGCGGCGCTGCAACTGCCCGCCTCGCGCGTTGCGCTGACCGCGGCCATTCCCGAAGTCGACGCACCGAGCCCTTGTTGGGACGCGGTGCAGGCGATCATCGAACAGCCACACAAACAACTCGGCCAACTGTTGGCCAACACGCCGCCCCTGCATGCGCTGACCCTGCTCAACAGCAGCGTCATGGCTTATGTCGCCGAAGCATTGAATTGCCACGGGCCAATGGGCGGATTTTGTTCCCAGGACAACGCCGGGCTGGATGCGCTGATCGAAGCCTGCCAGCAGATTGGCGAGCGGCATGCCGACGCCGCGCTGGTGGTCAGCAGCAGTCCGAACCTGACACCGGCCCTGTACCTGCGCGAGCCGGATCAGGCGAACGAGCCGGTTTTCGGTGAGGGCGCCGCGGCGCTGTTGCTGGCGTCAACACCACCCGCGGATACGACACACGTCTTGCGCGTAGCCGGGTTCGCTCGGGGTTACAGCGCGGATCCGCAACGTTCTTTAGCCGTAGGCCAGCGCGTGATCGACCAAGCCTTGAGTCTGGAGAAACTGCGCGTGGGCGACGTCGAACAGGTCGTCGGCAATTGCGCTGACGAGCAGTTGATGAAGTTGCTCGAAGCCTTCCCGCGCGAGGTTCGCAGTACCCGCGCCATGACCGGTGAACTGGGCGCCAGCGGCTTGCTGACTGAAGTAGCCCTGACCTTGCACCTCAGTCATGAGGCGACGGCGACGCCAGGCTACACGCTGCTGGTCAGCCACACTCGCGCCGGTCACTGGGGCGCATTGCTGTTGAGCAGTGAAACCATGGAGAGGCACGCATGAGTGCGACACGGATTGTGATCACCGGCATGGGCGCCGTCACCGGTTTCGGTTTCGAATGGCAGACCCTCTGGGAAAAAATGCTCGGTGCCGAACATTGTGTGCGGCCATGGCAGCCGGACGACCTGCAAGAGGCGTCGTTCGCGGTGCGTTATGCAGCGCCCGTCGACATGAGCCTGTTGCCGGAAAAACTGCACAGCCACGCGGCCTGGACCCTGCCACTGGAGAAACGCAGCCGCTTTGGCTGGGTGGCCGCCACGCAAGCGGTCAACGACAGTGGCCTGCAACCGGAGCAATTGCGCGGCGCAGCGGTGCTGTGTGCCTCTGGCGCGCCGCAACACATGCTCGCCGACATGCTCCTGACCGCCGCCCCGGATGGCGCTGCCCCGGGCTGGCAACACTTGATGCCGCGTGCCGGGCAAGTAAGTGCCGATGGCTCGCTGCGTCAGAGCAACGACCGTCTGGCGCGAGTAATCGCCGACGATCTGGGCTGCGAAGGCCCCGTGATCAATATCAGCAGTGCCTGTGCTGGTGCCTCCCAAGCGATCGGTAATGCCTTTCAGATGATCCGTCGTGGCGAAGTCAGCGTAGCGCTGGCCGGCGGGGCCGACTCGGTGCTCAATCTCGACACCATGGCCGCGCTGTACCTGCTCGGCGCCGCTTCGGGAGAGCAACGCTGGGGCGCCGACCTGTGTCGGCCGTTCGATCGTGACCGCAGCGGGCTGATCGCCGGCGAAGGCGGCGGTTTTGTCGTCCTCGAAAGCCTCGAACACGCCTTGGCGCGGGGCGCGACACCCTATGCCGAAGTGCTGGGTTTCGGCAGCAGCCTGGACGCTTATAAAGTCACCGCACCACAACCCGAAGGACGCGGCGCGGCGCTGGCGATGCAGGCCGCACTCGACGACGCCGGGCTACGCCCGCAACAGATCGATCTGATCAACGCCCACGGCACCTCGACGCCGCTCAACGACGTGGCCGAAACCCTCGCGATCAAAAGTGTGTTTGCCGAACACAAGCACTATCAAGTCTTGGCTGTCAGCGCCAACAAATCGCAGTTCGGTCACCTGATCGCGGCGGCCGGCGCACCCGAATGCATCGTCACCGCATTGGCCTGCCTGAACGATCTGGTCACGCCCACGGTGAACCTGCATGACGCTGACGAACAGTGCGATCTGGATTACTGCGCCGGTCAGGCCGTCAGTCGTCGCGTGGATTACGCGTTGAGCAACTCTTTCGGTTTTGGCGGCCTCAACACCTCGCTGGCCCTTGGCAAATATCGGGAGCACGGACAATGACCAATGCCTCTGCACGAATCGCCATCACTGGCAGCGGCTGTGTCTTACCCAGCGGCTGGGGTATCGAGCGTTTCTGGTCGGCAGCCCGCGAAGGTCGCAGCGCGATCTCGGCCTTGCAGTCGCCGCTTTTTCACAGTGAGCGTGTTGTCGCGTTCGGTCACGTCGCTGAGGACGATCATCAACGCAGTCGCCAGGACGTTGCACAAAACCTCCAGCGTTATTGTCCGCCGGCAGTGATCTGGGGCGTCAGCGCCGTGCGTCAGGCACTGGCCGAGGCAGGGCTTGAACCGGGCCGCGACAACGTACGTTTTGGTCTCTATTGCTGCCAGGGCGGGTACACCCATCCGTCGCTCGCCTCTTACGGTGAGCTGCTGCACGAATGTCAGACCAAGACCGGTGCCGACATGCAGCGTCTGGCCAAACGCGTATTGCAGGAGCGCGCGCTCGATCCGTTTCTGGTCCTCAAAAGCCTCAGCAACGGTTTGCTCGGGGTGGTCAGTCTGGCGTTGAAACTGGAGTGCGAAAGCAACGCTTACATGCAAGGCGTCGCCGGCAATCTGGCGGCGCTACGCGAGGCCTGCGCCGCGCTGCAAAGCGGTCGAGTGGATGCGGCCATTGTGGTCGGCGCCGGCAGTGAACTGGATCCGCTGGCGCTGGCTGCACTGGCCGAGGCTGGCGTTATCAGCACCGACGCTTCGCCAAGTCTGCGCGCCTTTGATCGCCACGGCCGTGGTGGTATTGCCGGCGAAGGCGCGGCGGCACTGGTACTGCGCCGCGCCGATGATCTGCCGGCAGGGCCGCAAACTTGCCTGACAGCACTGTTCGCCCATCCGCGTCTGGACTCGCTGAACCTGCCAGACAAACAGGTGGATCTGCTGGTCAGCAGCGCCACTGGCGATCCGCACAAGGATGCCGATCTGGCTCGCACCCTGGCGCGAACCGGCGCCGCACACATCACTAGCAGCACAGCGCTGACCGGCATTCTCAGCGGTGCGCCGAGCCTGGTGGATCTGATCCTAGCCAGGCAGGCGTTGCAGGCGCAAAGCATCCCGCCGGTCAGTGGGCTGGAACAACCGGTGGATGCGCACTTGCCGTTCGTGATCGGCGGGCCGCGCGATGCCGTGCTGCACGATTGCCTGGTGATCAACCGCGACGACAACGGTTTCAGTGCCGGCTACCAACTCGAATTTCACGCGGCCGACTGACCGTCGGCATGCAACGAAACGCAGCTGATTTTTTACTCAAGGGATAGAACTGTCATGGATTACCGCGATTACGTACGGCCGAAATTCGTTGAATTGATGCAGGCCCTGGGCCTGGAATGTCAGTTCCACAGAGCGCTGGGCAGCAAACTGTTTTACCGCGACCGCCAGGGCGATGAAGTAACCGTCACCGACTTCCTCGGTGGTTACGGCGCCGCGCTGTATGGCCACAACGATCCGCAATTTGTCGATCAGCTCGTCGACCTGTTGCGTGCCGATGTCCCGTTCAACGCGCAGATGTCGGTGCGCGGTGCGGCCGGTCAATTGGGGCGTGAACTCAGTGAAGCGTTCAACCGTGAACTGAACAACAGCGAGCGCTACATTTCGACCTTCTCCAACAGTGGCGCCGAGTCGGTGGAAATCGCCGTCAAGCACGCCGAATACCGTCGTCAGAAAAACCTGCAGACGCAATTCGACGAGCGTGATTTCGCCCTCGCCAATCTGGTTGCCAGCGACAAGGCTTATGTCGAACTGGACGTCGACGATCTCGATTTGCCAACCGGTCTGCTGCCGCAGAATCTGTCCTGCGTCACCGTGCGCCAAGTGGCCGAAGCGGTGCGTCAGCACAACCTGGCGCAACTGCATGTCGAGCCGGTGTTCCTGGCTGTGCGCGGCAGCTTCCACGGCAAACTGGTGAACACCGTTCAGTTGACCTATGGCAAGCAGTACCGCAAGCCGTTCGCCCGTTTCGGCCTCAATGTCGAGTTCATCGACCCGCAACAGCCACAGCAGTTGCACGACCTGCCGGCCCGTCATGTGCGTCACTGGCTGAGCCTGGAATGGAGCGGCGAAACCCTGCAGGTACGCCGCGAAGCATTCAGCGCGATCACGGCGGTATTGCTCGAGCCGATTCAGGGCGAGGGTGGCATCAACGAATTCGCCAATGAGTTCTATCTGGGCCTGCGGCGCCTGTGCAACGAGCAGCAATGCCCGCTGATCATCGACGAAGTGCAATCGGGTTTCGGCCGCACCGGCACCTTGCTCGGCGCCAGCCATTTCAACTTGCAGGGTGATTACTACTGCCTGTCGAAAGCGCTGGGCGGTGGCTTGATGAAAATCGCTGCGACGGTAATCCGCGCCAGCCACTACGAAAACGATTTCAGCTACATCCACAGCTCGACCTTCGCCGAAGACGATGCGTCTTGCCATATCGCTTTGTCGGCCTTGCGCCGTCTGTTCGAGAACGACAGCGCGATGCTCAAGGACGTGAACAAGAAGGGCGAATACCTCAAGTCTTCGCTGCTGGAACTCAAAGCGGCCTACCCGGACGTGATCGCCGACGTGCGTGGTCGTGGCTTGCTGCTGGGCTTCGAACTGCACGACCTGACCGGCACCAGTTCGCTGGTTCAGGCATCGGCGCAGTACAACGATGCGCTGGGCTACATCATCGCCGGCTACCTGCTGCAATTCGAATCCCTGCGCGTGGCGCCGTCGGGCAGCAACGCCAATGTGATTCGTCTGGAGCCGCCGGTGTGCATCACCTTCGAAGAAATCGACGGACTGATCGCTTCCTTGCAGAAAGTCTGCGACATGCTGCGTCGGCGTGATGCGTTTCCGCTGGCGGCCGGTGTGTGCGCCGACAGCATTGCGCAGGTGCCGGCTCGTGAGGTCAGCTTCAAGGAGAACGAAAGCCTCCCAAAGTCTGACGAGAACGTACGCGTGGTGGCGCGCGTGGCGTTCATCAACCATTTGATTGATTCGGACATGCTCAGCGACGTCGATCCTTCACTGTCGACCCTGAGCGCCGAGCAGAAGCGCGAGTTCATCAAACGCATGGCGCCCGAGCGCCGTGCCGCGCCAATCGGCCCGGTGCAGATCCGCTCGAAACTCGGCACCGCCGTGGAATTCACCCTGTACCCGCTGTGCATGGACTCCGATGCCATGGCGGCTTATATCGCCAGCGGTGATCTGCAAACCATCCGCGAAGAAGTCGGCAATCGCATCAAGGATGCCCGCGCCGATGGTTACACCGTCGCCGGGCTGGGTATGTACACCTCGATCGTCACCAACAACTGCCAGGCCTTGCAGATTCCCGACATGGCGCTGACTTCCGGCAACGCGCTGACCATCGGCATGGGCCTGGAAGCCATCGAACAGGGCTGCAAGCAGCAAGGCCTGGAACTGAGCGAGCAGACCGCTGCGGTGGTCGGTGCGGCGGGCAATATTGCCTCGACCTACGCCTCACTGCTGTCGACCAGCGTCGAGCACCTGATCCTTATCGGCAGCGGCCGCGACGGCTCCCTGCGTCGTCTGGAAAAAACCGCGCAACTGATTTACGCCGAAGCCGCCCGCGCGATCCTCAAGGGTGTCGCCGAGCACGACCGTCTTGCCCGTCGCTTGCAGCAAATCGACGGTATTGATGCGCTGTTGCAGGCCCACGGCAGCAGTGCCGATCTGGGGCAGCGTGTGGCGAAGCTGGTCGAAGAACGCTTGGGCGCAAACGCTTTCATCACCGTCAGCAACGATCTTGATGTGCTGAAACAGGCGCGCATCGTGCTCTGCGCGGCGAACGCACCGCAGCCGTTTCTCTTTGCCGAGCACTTCGCCGAAAACAGTGTGATCTGCGACATCGCCGTTCCGCTGAACGTTGACCAGAATCTCGCCAGTCAACGCAGCGACGTGCTCTACATGCACGGCGGCATCGTGCAGACGCCGCTGGGCGATGGCCTGGTGAAAAACGTACGGGCCTATCTCAAGCAAGGTCAGTTGTACGCGTGCATGGCCGAGTCGGTATTGATGGGCCTGTCCGGGATGAAACAGCACTACTCCTACGGCGACATCAGCCGCGAGCAAGTGCAGCAGATTCGTGCACTGGCGGCGACCCACGGCTTCAGCCTCGCGCAGTTCAAAACCGACAACTCGCTTTAAGGAACGGTCATGCCGAATAAAGTAGCAGTGGTGACCGGTGGCAGTCGTGGCATCGGTCGGGCGATTGTCCTGGCCCTGGCCGGGGCGGGTTATCAGATCGCGTTCAGTTACGTGCGCGATGAAGTCGCGGCAATGACCTTGCGCGATGAGGTTCAGGCGTCGGGGATCGATTGCCTGGCGTTGCAGTGCGATGTCAGCAGCGGCGACAGCATCAAGGCGTTTTTCGAGCGGGTCGATCAGCATTTTCAGCGTATCGATCTGCTGGTTAACAACGCCGGTATCACTCGCGATGGTTTGCTGGCGACGATGTCGGCGCGCGACCTGGTCGACGTGATCCAGACCAACCTGATCGGCACGATGCTGTGCTGTCAGCAGGTGGTGCCGGGCATGTTGCGCCAGCGCAGCGGTTGCATCGTCAACATCAGTTCGGTGGCGGCGCAGAAGCCCGGCAAAGGCCAAAGCAACTATGCCGCTGCCAAGGGCGGGGTCGAATCGTTGACCCGTGCCTTGGCGGTGGAGCTGGCGCCGCGCAACATTCGCGTCAACGCGGTCGCCCCGGGCATCGTCAAGACCGAGATGAGTACGGCGCTGATCGGCAGTCAGGAGGAGGAAATCCAGTCGCGTCTGCTGATCAAGCGCTACGCCGAACCGGAGGAAATTGCCGAAGCGGTGCTGTACCTCGCCGATCGCGGTTTGTACCTGACCGGGGAGGTCCTGTCGGTTAACGGCGGGTTGAAGATGCCATGAGCCGGACCATTCTGATCACCGGAGCAGCCAAAGGCATCGGCCGTGCGGTCGCCGAGGGTTTTGCCGCCGACGCCGAAAATCGCCTGATCCTGCTGGATCTCGATCTGGCCGAACTGCAGCGCTGGGTCGATGAGCAACAGGAGCAGATCCAGGCGCGGATCGAGATCCATGCGGCGAACATTGCCGACCTGCCGGCCATGGAGACGTTCTTCAAGGCGCTCGGCTCGCAAGTCGAGTACGTCGACGTGCTGGTCAACAGTGCAGGCATCTGCAACGAGAACGAACCGGAGGATCTGCACAACTGGCACAAGGTGATTTCGGTCAATCTCAACGGTACGTTCTATGTGACCTCGTTGTGTCTGGCACTGATGCCGGACCGTGGGCGGATCATCAACATGTCGTCGATCCTCGGCCGTGCCGGCAAGGTGCGCAACACCGCTTACTGCGCGTCCAAGCACGGCATCGTCGGCATGACCAAAGCGCTGGCGCTGGATCTCGCTTCGCGGCAAATCACCGTCAATGCGATTCTGCCAGCGTGGATCGATACGCCGATGTTGCAGGGTGAACTGGCGACGCAAGCGGCAATTGCCGGTTTGACCCAGGAACAGATCGTACGCAACGCGAAGAAGAAACTGCCGATGCGCCGTTTCATCCAGAGCGAAGAAGTGGCGGCGATGGTGCGTTACCTGGCCAGCCCCGAGGCTGGTGGGGTGACTGCCCAGAGTCTGGTGATCGATGGCGGTGTCGGGTTGGGAATGTAGCGATGCCTCGATTTCACAACAGTCACATCGTGGGTGCGGTGTGGGCGTGCATGGCTGCGCCCACCGCGATGGCCGAGTTTACCGTCGCTGATCTCAAGCCCGATTACGCCGACGGTGAAGTCGGCGTGGCCACGGCTTTGCGCCTGCACGGTGACGATCAGGTCACGCAGAAAGCCGTGTATTTCAAAGCCAACCTGGAAGACAACTGGGAGGGCGGTTACTACAAGGCCAAGGGCCGCGTGCGTTACGACGCACGCTACGATGGCAACAATCCGTACAGCGAACGGGCGCGGGACAAGTACCGTTTCGATGCCGATTGGCGGCACCTCTACGTCGGCCATTCGCTGGGTGACGGTGAAGTGACAGTGGGCTGGCAGCAAGTGGTCTGGGGCCGCGCGGATGAATTGCGCGTGCTCGATCAGATCAACCCGCTGGACTATCGTGATGGTCTGACGCCGCTGCTCGAAGACAGCCGCATCGCCGTGCCCATGGTGCGTTTTGCGCAACCGGTGGGCGAGTGGGAACTGGAGGCGTTGTGGATCACCGACTTCGTGAAAAACCGGGCGCCGGTTGAGGGCAGTGAATTTGCCGCGCCACTGTTTGCTACGCCGGACCCACAGTATTTCCTGCTCGATTCCAAGCCCGGCTATGACGGCGACAAGGGCTATTCCTATGGCCTGAGCGCCAACGGCCGGATCGGCGCGGTGGACACCAGTTTTGTTGCCTTGAGCGCTCGTCAGCAAGACCCGGTGTACGCGGTCGAAGGCCTCGCCGACGACGGTCGCACACGGCTGGAACGGCAGTTTCCCCGTTACACCATGGGCGGTGCCGGGCTGGCGATCGACGCCGGGCACAGCATCGTGGTGCGCAGCGAGGTCGCGTATTTCGACAACTGGCGCGTGACCAATCCGACCCGCGCCTACGGTGCCGACAGCACGCCCATGGTCAAGTCGCTGCTGGGCGTCGACTACCTGTTGCGCGACTGGCTGATTTCCGCGCAGTGGCAGGAGCAGGTGTTGCTCGATTGGCAGGACGGCATGTTGCAGGACAAGCGTGAGCCGCTGTTCACCCTGTCGGCCGAAGGCACCCATTGGCAGGACCGCCTCAAGAGTCGTCTGGTGGTCGCTGGCTCACCGCCGTTTCAGGACGACGCCTTGCTGCAAGGCATCTTCACCTACAAGCCGGTGGACTACATCAAGCTCGGCCTGGAGGTGGACGTGTTTTTCGGCAAGCCCGACAAGACTTTCGGCGAGTACAGAAAGCGCGATCAAGTGCGGCTGTCGGCCGGCTATCTGTTCTGACCCATCACGCCTGCCGCTCTCGCGCGCAGGTGCATTCATCCAACGAAAAGGAAGTTGTTATGTTGCCGTTTTTGAAAAGTCTGACCACCGCCGCTTTGATCCTTGGCAGCGCTTGCGCCAGTGCCGCCGAGGCCGGCAATGCCGATGAGATCATCCGCCAGGTACGCGATCGCAATGACGGGAACAGCTTCATGTCCCAGGTTTCGCTGATCCTGCATGACAAGAAAGGCAATACCCGCGTTCGCGAGTTCACCTACCTGCAAAAGGATTACCCGGACAGCGACAAATTCAGCATGTACTTTTCCGCGCCGACTGACGTGCGTGACGTTGCCTTCCACATCGAAAACCCGCACGAAACCCTCGGCCTGGAAGACAGCCAGTGGATGTACCTGCCGGTCAGCCGTCAGACCCGCCGCATCTCCACCACCGACAAGCGTGGCTCGTTCATGGGCAGTGAGTACTCGTACGCCGATCTGGACAAGATCCGCGTCAAGGACTACTCGCAGAAACTCGTCGGTGAAGAGCAGATCAAGGGCCGCGACTGCTACGTGATCGAGCGTGAACCGGCGTCCCCCGAGGTGCTGGCCAAGACCGGTTACAACAAGCTGAAGGTGTGGATCGACAAGCAGAATTTCCTGGTCATGCGTCAGGACTTCTTCGACGTCAAAGGTGTGCTGATCAAGCAGATGCGCACGCAGAAAGTCGCGACCATCGATTCGATCGACAGCATTGTGCTCAGCGAAACCGAGCACTTCATCGACGGCACCCGTTCGGAAATGCGCTTCAACCAGTTGCAGTACAACGTCTCGCTGGAAGATCGCCTGTTCACCCAGACCGCCATCAAGCGCGGGCTGAAAACCGGTGACCTGCCGGAATTTGCCGTGTCTGCCCGCTAAGCGCCGACCCCGACGACCTGGAACCGCATGATCATGGAAAGATATCTGAATTTCGTCGAGCGCTATGCGCGGGCGATTGTTTTCCTGCTGGTGGCGATTACGGCGTATTTCACTTATACGCTGGGCGCGCTGGTGTCCGACACCAACCCTTATCTGCTCAAGGAAAGCCACCCGGCGCGCAAGACCATCATCGACTTGCAGGGTGAGTTCACCGGCACGTTCGACTCGGTGATGGTGGCGCTGAACAACCCGCAAACGGTGTTCAACAAATCAACACTCAACGCGTTGTTTTCGATGTCGCAGTCGGTGCGCAAGATGATCCTGGCCAACGATGCCGACAAGGAGCAGTTGGCGCAGATCGTCGCCCGGCATGCAGACGACAGCCGTGCGCAGTTGTTGACCCGGGATATTCTCGAGGGTGGCTTTTCGCAGAACGATTACGCCAACGCCAAGGCATTGCGTGATCATGCCCAGAGTCAAAACTGGGATTCCCATGATCAGCTGTTCCTGACCTTTCTCGCCGAGCGGATCAACCCGATCCGCGAAATGGCCTCGATGGGCGATCTGGAAAACATCGTCCTGACCGACGACGGCGAGCTGTTGATCCACAAAACCCTGAATGCCTATGACATGGACCCGGCGCTGGTCGAGTCGCAGATCATGGGCAACGAGTTGATGGTCGACGGGGTGGTGTCCAAGGACAAAAAGGTCGCGATGCTGGTGGCTGAGCTCGGCACCAAGCAGGACGACGCTCAGGCGCAACTGCGGGCTTATCAGATCGTACGTGGCATCGTCGCGCAATATCAGGCGGAGCACCCGGAGTACAAGGACGAAATCTTCATTGCCGGCATGCCGATCTTCATCGCCGCGCAGCAGGAAATCATCGACCATGACCTGGCCGTGCTTTTTCCGATCGTGTTTTTGCTGATCACACTGCTGTTGATCTTCTTCTTCCGCAAACCGCTGGGCGTGCTGTTGCCGCTGTTCAATATTCTGTTCTGCACCATCTGGACGTTGGGGCTGATGGCGCTATTGCGGGTGCCGTTCGACCTGCTGACCAGTGTGCTGCCAGTATTCCTGTTTACCATCTGCTGCTCGGATGCGATCCACGTGATGGCGGAGTATTACGAGCAGAAAAACGCCGGCAAGAGCAATCGCGAGGCCAACCGTGAAACCCAGCGCTTGATGGTGGTGCCGGTGGTGTTGACGACCGTGACGACCATCGCCACGTTCATGATTTCCACCACCAACAACATTGTCAGCATCCGTAATTTCGGCGTGTTCATGTCCATCGGCCTGACCGCGGCGCTGATCATTTCGCTGTTGCTGATTCCGGCGTGGATCTCGATCTGGGGCAAGGATCAGCCGCAGCAAGCCAAGGCTGTCGTGCACCAGGAATCGATCATCTCGCGGTATCTGGTGGCGTTCTGTGCCTGGATGATCCGCTTCCGCAAACCGATCCTGATGGTCATTCTGCCGCTGCTGGCACTGGCCACCGTGTTCACCTTCCGCGTCGACATTGAAGACTCCGGCATCGCCTACTTCAAGCCGGAAAGCCACATTCGCGTGTCCGATCAGTTCATCAACCACGCCAAAGTAGCGGGGACGGCGCCGGGCTGGATCGCCATCGACAGCAAGGAGCCGCGCGGCGTGCTGACCACCGAAGTGGTGCAGTTCATCGACAAGCTCGACCACTTCATCAAACAGCAACCGAACGTCAGTTACGGCTACTCGCTGGCCACCTACGTCAAACGCATGAACCTGGTGCTCAACGACATGAACCCGGATTATCTGCGGGTGCCGAATGCCGTGGAGAAGGTCATGTCAGTCAATGACGACGGGCAGGTCGAGCAGTTTGAAGTACCGGGCAATTCGCTGATCGAGCAGCACGTGATGCTGTTCGAAAACGGTGGCGGCTCGGACCTGAACAACGTGCTCAACGCCGATTTCTCCAAGGCCTTGACCCTGTACACCATGACCTCGTCGGTCGCCAGCGACTATCAGGGCATGCTCGACCGCCTCGATGCCTGGTTGCTGATCAATAAACCGGCCAACCTTGAGGTGACCCACGCCGGTACTCCGTTGATCTGGACGGGCGTACTGCAGGAAATCACTCAGGGCCAGGTGCTGAGTTTTTCCCTGGCCTTGCTGGTGGTCACGCTGATGATGATGTACTGGCTCAAATCGGTGCGCCTCGGTGTGCTCGGCATGCTGACCTTGCTGACCACCTCGGTGACGGTCTACGGCTTCATGTTCCTGTTCGGCATCGAGCTGAACATCGGCACGACGCTGGTGACGTTCCTCGTGGTCGGCGTGGTGGATTACGCGGTGCACCTGCTGTCACGCATCAAGTTGCTGGTGCAGCAGGGCATTGAAATCGACGCGGCCATTTTGCAGGCGATGCACAGCGTCGGCCGTTCGACGGTGATCAACGTGGTGATCTTCTCGGTAGGCTTCATGGCGCTGCTGTTTTCCGACTTCAAGCCGATTGTCGATCTGGGTGCACTGGTGGCGATGGCGCTGTTTTCCAGCGGGGTCATGACCATTGTCCTGGTGACGCTGGTATCGCCGTGGTTCTTTGCGGCGATTGCGCCTGTGCATGCGCCGGCTCCAGCATTGCGCACAGAAGGGGAGCCGGTGCCGGGCTGATTCGCCAACGGGCGGGCGCACCTGCCCTGAGGCGGCAGGCGAGTCTGCTCATGCGGCGCAGCAGGGTTTTCAGTTCAGTGTATTGACCGGGTTTTTTTCGCCATAGCGAGCGATGCGTTCGAACTGGCATTCCTGGCGGGCGTCGTTGAGGTTGCTTTCGAACGCCTCGAGGCCGTCGTGCAATTGCTGCAAATCGCCGATCTGGGTCACCAGTTCGGCTTTTTTTTCGGCAATGGCTCGTTGCGCCATGTCCCACGGGAATTCGTCGCCGCGGTAGTTGTTGAGGATCACCTGCAGCTCTTTGAGCTTGAAGCCCAGTTGCTGGGCGCACTTGATGAACGTCAACACCTCGACACTTTGCTGGCTGTAGATGCGGTATTTACCTTCACGCTTGGGTTCGGGCAACAGGCCGATTTCTTCGTAGTGGCGAATGCTTTTGACAGTGGTGCCCGACAGCTGGGCGGCTTTGCCGATATACATAAAGGTCCGTCTCGATGGTCAAACATAGCTAGCGCGATCAGGCGTCATGCCTGATCGGCGGCGATTATATGTCCAATAGCATCTGAAAATTGCAACTGCGCGTAAATGACGTGCACAGGCGACGGACGGGCACCGACGGGAACCCGCAGACGGACTGACGACGGCCACGCGCCGTCAGTGTTTCAGCCGTGTTGCGTCAGCAGGCAGCGCTCACGCGGGCTTGCTCCAGCCAGTTTTCGCGCTGTTTCGGTTTGGAGCCTAGAATTGGCCCGAAGGTCAGCGTCTTCAACGGCTTGATCCCGCAGAACTCCAGGGTGGTCTTGCGCATCTGATGCAGCCCCGGCATGCCGTAGACCCATTTGTAATACCAGTACGGCGTGTCCATGGTCACCAGCAGATGCGCGGTGCGGCCCTTGAGCAGCTTGTCCGGGAACGCTTTGCCTTCGCGATACTTGAAGGCGAAACCGGGCAGGAAAATCCGGTCGACAAATCCTTTCAGCAACGCCGGAATCCCGCCCCACCAGATCGGATAGACAAACGTCAGGTGTTCAGCCCAGGTGATGTCGGCCTGGGCTTGCAGCAGATCCGGCTCCAGCGGCTGAACCTTGTTGTAACCCTCGTGCAGAACCGGGTCGAACGCCAGCGCGTCCAGGCGCAACAGACGGACGTCATGCCCGGCGTCTTTGGCCGCCTGCACGTAGGTCTCGCTCAATGCCCCGCAAAAACTGTCGGTGGAGGGGTGACCCAGAATCACGAGCATTCGTTTGCTCATTATGTGTACTCCTGAAATGAAGCTCACAGGATAGAGTCTGCCCCTAGCGGTAGAGTCAAGGCATCAGCGCATCGAGCAGGGCACGGGCGTATCCGGGCAGGTGCGCGAAATCCCGCGCGCACAGTTTCAAGGTGCGGTTCGCCCAGAGGTCGTCGAGCGGACGGCAGATCAGCGCATGCATGGGGGCCCAACGCTCGACGGCAACCTTTGGCACGATGGCCAGGCCGGCGCCGCGAGCGACCATGCGCATGACACTGTCAAAGCCATCGGTGCGGATGCGGATGGTCATGCGCTGGCCGATGTGCAGGGCCTGTTCCTCCAGATGAATGGCCAGTGCGCTGTTGGCGCTTAGCGTCACGTAGTCATGCGCCAGGGTTTCGCCGAACGTCAGCGAGGCCCGACTCGCCAAGGCATGACCCGGCGGCAAAACCAGTACCAGTGGATCATCGCGAAACGCGCGGGTTTGCAAGCCGCTGGTGTCTACCGCGTCAGACACGATGCCCAGGTCTGCCGCGCCCTGACGCAGGGCGTGAGTGATGCGGGCGCTGGGCAGTTCTTGCAGATCGATATCCAGATTGGGATGGTCGCGCAAGAAATCCGCGAGCACTTCCGGCAGGTATTCGGTGATCGCCGTGGTGTTGCACAGCAAGCGCACCTGACCTTTGACGCCTTGGGCATAGTCGGCCAGATCCTGCTGCATGCGTTCGGCCTGTTGCAGAAGGATGCGCGCGTGATGGGCGAGGGCTTTGCCGGCGGGCGTCGGGGTGACGCCACGGCGGCCGCGCTCAAGGAAATCGCTGCCGAGCGAGGCTTCCATGGCGCGGATTCTGGCGCTGGCGGCAGCCAGGGATAAATGGCTGCGGGCGGCGCCGGCGGTGATGTTGCCGGTGTCGAGGATGTGCAGGTAGAGGCGCAGGTCGGTGAGGTCGAAGTGCATGAGGGTGGCCTCTGATTTTAGGGTGTTCGGGCTGGCCCCTTCGCGAGCAGGCTCGCTCTCACAGGGAGTTGTGTACGACACCCATCCTATGTGGGAGCGAGCTTGCTCGCGAAGAGGCCCGAAGCTTCAAAGAAAATCTCAGCCTCTTGTATGGGCAGAGGCAGCCTCAGTATATGGCAGATTTTCGGCCAACCTCGACTGGCGCAAAGTAGTGCCATGAACACACTCACAGATTTCTACCAAAACCTCGGTCTGGCCCTGTCCCTGCTGGTCATCATGACCTTCATCCTCGCCGGCCTGATCAAAGGCGTGATCGGCCTCGGCCTGCCGACCGTCGCCATGGGTTTGCTCGGTCTGGCTATGGCGCCGTCGCAGGCAGCCGCATTGCTGATCATTCCGGCAACCCTGACCAATGTCTGGCAACTGGCATTCGGCGGACATTTGAAAGGACTGATCAAACGCCTGTGGCCGATGCTGCTGATGATCTTTCTCGGCACCGGCGTCGGCACAATGTGGATCGGCATGGCAGGCGGGCATTGGGTGGTACGCGGACTCGGCGCGGCACTGTTGCTCTACGCGTTGAGCGGCTTGTTTCTGCCAACGCTGAGTGTCAATCCACGTCATGAAGGCTGGCTGGGTCCGGCGTGCGGTTTGATCACGGGTGTCATCACTTCGGCCACCGGCGTCTTCGTGATCCCGGCGGTGCCGTACCTGCAAGCGCTGGGTTTGAGTCGCGATCAACTGGTGCAGGCGCTGGGCCTTTCATTCACCGTTTCGACATTGGCACTGGCCGCTGGATTGCTCTGGCGCGGCGCCCTCGGTGGCGGCGAACTAAGCGCTTCGTTGCTGGCGCTGATCCCGGCCATTCTCGGCATGTTGCTTGGTCAATGGCTGCGCGAACGCATCAGCGCCGTGCTGTTCAAGCGGGTGTTCTTTATTGGTATGGGCGCACTCGGCGCCCATCTGCTGATCAGCGGTTAGCCGAGGCTTCGCTGAGCATTTCGATCTGGCGGATATCGAAATCGCGCTCCAGATAATCCATGCGTCGCTCAAAGAATGCCTTCATGTGCGGCAGATTCGAGTGCACGTCGAGATGCGCCTGGGATGCCCATATCTCGTAGAAGATGAACAGCGTCGGATCTTCCTTGTCGCGCAGCATGTGGTACTCGATGCAGCCCGGCTCCGCGCGGCTCGGCTCAACGTAAGCGCGAAACAGCGCTTCGAAAGCCTCGGCTTTTTCCGGGCGGGTCTTGGCGTGCAGGATAAAACCCAAGCGTTCACTCATCACAACGACTCCTCAATTTCAGAATGCCGCGGATGTTATTGCAGCAATCGGCGATAGATTCGTGCCTTTTGATCAAATGTATTTTGCGCAATCAGGCCTTATTCCGCGCGAGACACATCATTAATCTGCCGCCATTCCAGTTTCTCTTCTCCACCCAGCCCAATGGCTGCGCCGAGGCTTTCTCATGAAAAAAGTGCTGTTGCTCAATGGCGGTAAAAAATTCGCTCACTCCGACGGTCGCTACAACGCCACCCTGCATGAGGCCGCGCTGAGCGTGCTCGATCGTGGTGGTGTCGATGTGAAAACCACCTTCATCGACGAGGGCTACGACGTTGCCGAAGAGGTGGCGAAATTTCTCTGGGCCGACGTGATCATTTATCAGATGCCAGGCTGGTGGATGGGCGCGCCATGGACGGTGAAAAAGTACCTCGACGAAGTCTTCACCGAAGGCCACGGCAGCCTCTACGCCAGCGATGGCCGCACCCGTTCCGATGCCTCGCAGAAGTACGGCAGCGGTGGTCTGATTCAGGGCAAGCAATACATGCTGTCGCTGACCTGGAATGCGCCGCAGCAAGCGTTCGATGACCCGACTGATTTCTTCGAAGCCAAAGGCGTCGACGCGGTGTACTTCCCATTCCACAAGGCCAACGAGTTTCTCGGTATGACCGGGTTGCCGACGTTCCTCTGTGTCGACGTGATGAAGCGTCCGAACATCGAGGCTGATGTGGCGCGTTATGAGCAGCATTTGACCGAGGTGTTTGGTCTCAAGGCCTGAATGGTTTCGGGCTACTATCGGTGGTAACAGCAAAAGATCGCAGCCTGCGGCAGCTCCTACAGTGCGTTGCAGTCATCTGCGATCTTGGCGATCTCAAAGAGGACACCCGTGAAAGCCAGATCCGATGAGTTGCAGATTTTCGTCTGCGTGATCGAATGCGGTTCGATTTCCGCCGCCGCCGAGCAGGTCGGGCAAACGCCTTCGGCGGTCAGCCGCACGTTGTCGAAGCTGGAAGCCAAGCTCGACACCACGCTGATCAACCGCACCACGCGGCGCATGGACCTGACCGAAGAGGGCAAGTATTTCTTCGAGCAGGCCAAACTGATTCTCGATCAGATGGAGCAACTCGAAGAGCGTCTGTCCTCACGCCAGCAAACCCCGTCCGGACGCTTGCGGATCAATGCCGCATCGCCGTTCATGCTCCACGCGGTGGTCCCGTATATCGACGAATTCCGCCGCCTCTATCCGGACATCCAGCTCGAACTCAACAGCAATGACCTGATCATTGACCTGCTGGAACAAAGCACCGACGTCGCCATCCGCATCGGCACTCTCGCTGACTCGACGTTGCATGCGCGCTCGCTCGGTTGCAGTCCGCTGCTGATCGTCGCCAGCCCGGCCTATCTGGAAAAACACGGTGCGCCGCTGCAAGTGGCGGACTTGAGTGAACACACCCTGCTCGGCTTCACCCAGAACGAAGGTCTCAACCAGTGGCCGCTGCGTTATGTACACGGTGATCGCTGGCCGATCACCCCGGCGATCAGCGCCTCCAGCGGCGAGACCGTGCGCCACCTGGCGCTGGAAGGGCAGGGCATCGCCTGCCTGTCGCACTTCATGACCATCGACGACATTCGCTCCGGGCGCCTGAAAGTCCTGCTGGGCGAATTCAATAGCGGTTATCGCCAGCCAATCAACGCGGTGTACTACCGTAACTCGCAACTGGCGCTGCGCATTCAGTGCTTCCTCGACTTTATCCAGAGCAAACTCGCTGCTTACGCCAGCGCCGACTTCAAGGGCTGATTCGTGACCTCTGCGCAACAGTGAATTGGGTGAGGGCGGGTTTTTCCCTCCGGCTCACGGGCCGATACTCGTCCCATCACTTACTCACGCAGGGAGTTACTCCATGAACGTATTCGTCACCGGCGCTGCCGGATTTATCGGCGGCTCGATCGCTACCGGTCTGGTTCAGGCCGGGCATCAAGTCACCGGTCTGGTGCGCAGCGCCGAACAGGCTGATGAACTGCAAGCACTGGGCATCACCCCGGTCATCGGCACCCTCGATGACAAAGCACTGCTCACCGAACATGCCCGTGCTGCCGATGCGGTGATCAACGCCGCCAGCAGCGATCATCGCGGTGCAGTTGAAGCGTTGCTCGATGCCTTGCGCGGTTCGAACAAAGTGTTCCTGCACACCAGCGGTTCGAGCATCGTCGGTGATGCCTCGGGCGGTAAATCCAGCGATGTCATTTACTACGAGGACAATCTGCCGGAGCCGACCGTCGACAAAGCGGCGCGCGTGGCCATCGACAACCTGATCCTCGCGGCAGCGAAGGACGGCGTGAACTCCGCCGTCATCTGCAACACACTGATCTACGGCCACAGCCTGGGCGTCAATCGCGACAGCGTGCAACTGCCACGTCTGCTCAAGCAGGCGCGTAAAAGCGGTGTGGTGCGCCACGTCGGCACCGGCCAGAACATCTGGTCCAACGTGCACATCGAAGACGTCGTCGCCCTGTATCTGCTGGCGCTGACCAAGAACGTACCAGGTACTTTCTACTTCGTCGAAAGCGGCGAAGCATCGTTCATCGACATGACCACCGCCATGGCCGAAGCGCTGAATCTGGGTCAACCGCAAGACTGGCCGCTGAAAGACGCCGAAGCCGAATGGGGCTACGAAATGGCCAACTACGGCCTCGGCTCCAACAGCCGAGTGCGCGGCAAACATGCGCGCGAACTGCTGGGCTGGGTGCCGAAGCGTACTTCGGTGGTTGAATGGATTCGTAACGAAATGGTGTGATTGCAGTTTGAGCCCCGCCGGGCTTTGTTATCACCCTTTAGAACGGCTGCCATTGGGCAGCCGTTTTCGTTTCGGGCTTTGCGACTTGACACGGAGCTACTTGGCCAGGGACAAGTGCAGGAACTTACTGGATCTGAGTTTGAGTTTGCGCTCAATGGTCTCCACGCTTTGACCTGTCTCGATGGCTGTCGAACTGGCAACTGCGCGGATCAACGTTTCGGTTGTCAGTTTTTTTTGGGTGCGAGGCGTGGGGCTCATGGCAGGGACTCCGCGGAGGTTGTCAGGCGAGTATAGCGCTTGGCTGGATTTGAAAAACATGTCCATGGCTGGGAGCCGAAGCGCACGTCGGTGGTTGAATGGATTCGTAACGAAATGGTGTGAGTTGTCCACCAGCTCCCACAGGTTTTGCGCATTTCTGTCTGGAGGAATGCGATCAAAACTGTGGGAGCGAGCTTGCTCGCGAAAGCGGTGGATCAGTCGGCAAAGATGCTGAATGTGAAGCCGCCTTCGCGAGCAGGCTCGCTCCCACATTGGTTTCTCGTTCACTGAAAAGCCATGTAAATCCCGCCCCATGATTTTCATTAATCATGACAAGACATACCCATCAGCGACACGCCTTGCCTCTCCACGAAAATTACTTTCATACGGTTTGAAATCTCGATCTCGAAATGATTTATGAGTTTCACAACCCATTCGAACGTGACCCTTTCGAGGAGTACCGCATGACGCCTTCCTTCGGCTATTGGCTGCTGGTCTATGCCGCCGTCGCCATCATTGCGCTGATCGTGTTGATCGCCCGTTACCGGCTCAATCCGTTCATCGTCATCACCCTGATTTCCATCGGCCTGGCGCTGGTCGCGGGGATGCCGCCGTCGGGTGTGGTGGGGGCGTATGAGGCCGGGGTGGGCAAGACGCTGGGGCATATTGCGCTGGTGGTTGCGTTGGGGACGATGCTCGGCAAGATGATGGCCGAATCCGGCGGTGCCGAGCAGATGGCGCGCACGTTGATCGATAAATTCGGTGAAAAGAATGCGCACTGGGCGATGGTCTGCATCGCCTTTCTGGTCGGGCTGCCGCTGTTCTTCGAGGTCGGTTTTGTGTTGCTGGTGCCGATTGCATTTACTGTGGCCCGGCGTGTTGGCGTGTCGATTCTGATGGTCGGTTTGCCGATGGTCGCCGGCCTGTCGGTGGTGCATGCGCTGGTGCCGCCGCACCCGGCGGCGATGCTCGCGGTGCAGGCTTATCAGGCGTCGGTCGGGCAGACCTTGTTGTACGCGATTGCCATCGGCATTCCCACCGCGATCATTGCCGGGCCGTTGTACGCCAAATTCATCGTGCCGCGCATTCAATTGCCGGCGGATAACCCACTGGAAAAGCAATTTCTCGACCGCGAACCGCGCGACAAACTACCGGGTTTCGGCATCACCATGGCGACCATTCTGTTGCCGGTGGTGCTGATGCTGATCGGTGGCTGGGCCAACCTGATTTCCACGCCGGGCAGCGGTTTCAATCAGTTCCTGTTGTTCATCGGCAACTCGGTGATTGCGCTGTTGCTGGCGACCTTGTTGAGCTTCTGGACGTTGGGTATAGCTCAAGGTTTCAACCGTGAATCGATCCTCAAATTCACCAACGAATGCCTGGCACCCACCGCCAGTATCACCTTGCTGGTCGGTGCTGGCGGTGGCTTGAACCGCATTCTGGTCGACGCGGGCGTCACCGATCAGATCGTCGGCCTCGCCCACGAATTCCAGCTGTCGCCGCTGATCATGGGCTGGCTGTTCGCCGCGCTGATGCGCATTGCCACAGGCTCCGCGACCGTGGCCATGACCACCGCGTCCGGCGTGGTCGCGCCAGTGGCCATTGGTCTGGGTTATCCACACCCTGAGCTGTTGGTGCTGGCGACCGGCGCAGGCTCGGTTATCTTTTCCCACGTCAACGACGGCGGCTTCTGGTTGATCAAGGAATACTTCAACATGACGGTCGCGCAGACGTTCAAGACCTGGACCGTGCTCGAGACGTTGATCTCGGTAGTCGCGTTCGGTCTGACCGTCGGCCTTTCTTACTTGCTGTAACCGGAGCCCGCCGCCCATGGACATCCTCTACCAGATCCGCGCACGTCAGGATTCCTTCAGCGCCGGTGAAGGCCGCATCGCTCGGTTGATGCTCGATGACGTTGGTTTCGCCGCCAGCGCCAGCCTCGAAGACCTCGCGCAACGCGCCGAAGTCAGTACCGCCACGCTGTCGCGTTTCGCCCGCACGGTGGGCTGCCGCGACCTGCGTGATCTGCGCCTGCAACTGGCTCAGGCCAGCGGCGTTGGCAGCCGTTTTCTCGACCCGGCGGGCACGCCTGAACAGTCGGCGTTTTACGGGCAGATTGTCGGCGACATCGAAACCACCCTGCGCCAGCATCTGGCCGGATTCGACGAATCACGCTTTGCCGATGCGGTGAAATTGCTCGGCCAGGCACGGATGATTCACGCCTTCGGCATGGGCGGTTGCTCGACCCTGTGCAGCGATGAATTGCAGGTACGCCTGGTGCGCCTCGGCTACCCGATTGCCGTGTGTCATGACGCGGTGATGATGCGCGTCACTGCGGCCAGCCTGAACGCCGAGCAAGTGCTCATTGTCTGTTCGCTGACCGGCATCACCCCGGAATTGCTCGAGACTGTAGAGCTGGCGCGCAACTACGGCGCGCGCATTCTGGCGATCACCCGCGCCGACTCGCCACTGGCAGAACTGGCCGACACCGTCCTGCCGCTGCAAGGCGCAGAAACCTCGTTCATCTACAAACCGACGGCGGCGCGCTACGGCATGCTGCTCGCCATCGACGTGCTCGCGACCGAGCTGGCGCTGGCCAATCCTGAAGACAATCAAGAGCGTCTGCGGCGGATCAAACTGGCCCTCGACGAATACCGTGGCGGCGACGATCACCTGCCGCTGGGAGACTGACATGCTGTACGACACCCTGATTCGCAACGCCCTGATCATCGATGGCTGCAACACCCCCGGTTACCGCGCTGACGTGGCGATTCGCGATGGCCGCATCGAGCGTATCGGCGACTTGCACGATGCCACCGCCAGCGAGGAAATCGACGCCGCTGGCCGTGTGCTGGCGCCGGGTTTCATCGACGTGCACACCCACGACGACACCGTGGTGATTCGTCAGCCAGAGATGCTGCCAAAACTCAGCCAGGGCGTGACTACGGTGATTGTCGGCAACTGCGGGATCAGCGCTTCGCCCGTGACCCTGAAGGGTAATCCGCCGGATCCGATGAACCTGCTCGGCACGGCGGCGGCATTTGTTTATCCACGTTTCAGCGATTACCGCGCGGCGGTCGAAGCGGCGAATACCACGCTGAACGTGGCGGCACTGATCGGCCACACGGCGCTGCGCAGCAATCACCTGGATGACTTGTTCCGCACAGCGACGCCGGACGAAATCGCCGCAATGCGCGAACAGTTACGCGAAAGCCTTGAGGCCGGTGCATTGGGGTTATCCACAGGTCTGGCGTACGCCAGCGCCTTCAGCGCCTCCACCGATGAAGTGATGCAACTGACTGAAGAACTCACGGCGTTCGGTGCGGTGTACACCACGCATTTACGCAGCGAATTCGAGCCGGTGCTGGAAGCGATGGATGAGGCTTTTCAAATCGGTCGACATGCGAAATCGCCAGTGATCATTTCCCACCTCAAATGTGCCGGTGTCGGTAACTGGGGGCGCAGTCCCGAGCTGCTTGCATCATTGGAAGAGGCCGCGAAAACCCACCCGGTCGGCTGCGATTGCTACCCGTATGCGGCGAGTTCTTCGACGCTGGATCTGAAGCAAGTCACCGATGCGCATCGCATCACCATCACCTGGTCGACGCCGCACCCGGAAGTCAGTGGCCGCGACCTGATCGACATCGCTGCGCAATGGAATCTGCCGTTGCTTGATGCCGCGAAACGCCTGCAACCGGCCGGCGCGGTGTACTACGGCATGGACGAGGCGGATGTACGAAGAATCCTCGCCCATCCGTTATCGATGGTCGGTTCTGACGGACTGCCGGAGGACCCGTTCCCGCATCCGCGCCTGTGGGGCGCTTTCCCACGGGTATTGGGACATTTCAGTCGCGATGTCGGGCTGTTTCCGCTGCACACCGCCGTGCACAAGATGACCGGGTTGTCGGCGGCGCGATTTGGTTTGAAGGAAAGAGGCGAGATTCGTGAAGGCTATTGGGCGGATCTGGTGTTGTTCGATCCGGTGACCGTGCGTGATGTCGCGGATTTCAATGATCCGCAACGGCCCGCGAAGGGGATTGATGGGGTTTGGATCAATGGCGCGTTGAGTTATCACGATGGTCAGGCGAATGGCCGGAGGGAGGGGCGTTTTCTGGCGCGCGAAGGTGATTTGCGCGAAGGATTTCATTGATTCTGATGGCGCCAAAAGATCGCAGCCTGCGGCAGCTCCTACAGAGGTATGCGTTCCATTGTAGGAGCTGCCGAAGGCTGCGATCTTTTGATCTATGTCTCATGGTGGCACTGTGCAATTAAAGAAACGCCAGCCCAAGCCGAATTGCTTACATCCACCCCGTCTACACTGTGGGGCCAATCAGTCAGGGAGCACCCCATGAGCTTCGGCAAAACCACCCCGATCCTGCGGATCTTCGATGAAGCCAAAGCTGTCGAGTTTTACGTCGACTTCCTCGGTTTCAAGATCGACTGGCAGCATCGTTTCGAGGCGAATTTTCCGTTGTATCTGCAGGTGTCGCGTGGCGAGTGTGTGTTGCATTTGTCCGAGCATCATGGCGATGCGTGCCCGGGTTCGGCGCTGCGCATCGAGACGGATGAGCTGGAGGCGTTTCAGCAGCAGTTGGAGGCCAAGGATTACAAGTTCTCGCATCCGGGGATTCAGGCGATGCCGTGGGGGAGCCAGGACATGACGATCGTTGATCCGTTTGGTAATCGGTTGGTGTTTACCAATGCGATCTGTCTCTGAGCTGAAAAGCCCCTCACCCTAACCCTCTCCCAGAGGGAGAGGGGACTGACCGAGGTGTCTGACGCTGTACATCGACCTGAAAGACCGAGTCGATTATGGATTCACCGCAGCACTTTCAGGTCGGCGTATCTAATCAATATCCCCCGTTCGGCCCCCTCTCCCTCCGGGAGAGGGCTGGGGTGAGGGGAAAATGACATACCACAAAAAGAAGCCCGCCATCCAACCCTTCCAGTTGGGCAGCGGGCTTTTTCGTTAGTTGGTCGGCACTAACCTGTCCAACACGCGATTGACGGCCATTTCCGCCACCATCACCACTTGCGCAATGCCCTGCAGGGTTTTGCGGTGAGTGCCTTCAACCTGCGCGGCATGGTTGTTGAGCATGACGGTCGCTGAGCCAAGAGTTTCGCTGGCGTCGGCCAGTAGTGATTCGGTGTCGGCTTGGGGATTGGCCATGTACAGCGTGTTGGGGGAGTAGGGCGTGGCCATGAGGTCGGCGTTTGTCGGACCGAGATAGTGGTCGAGAGCGCGTTCGGCGGCTTCGTGGAATTTCTTTGAGTCGGGGGATTCGTAGGGGGAGGCCGGGTCGGTGACCGGCGGGTTTGGCGTTATCTTGAACATAGCTGTGTTCCCTTTGTTGAGCGGCAACCCTTTGGCTACTAAACGAAAGGGTGGCAGCTGTACGCAGGTTAGTAGACCGGGGAACTCAGCTAAAAGCCGGCGCGCCGAAGCGCCCTGCGTACAGCCACCATCAAGCTCAGGTACGCGAGTACCTGTGATGAATGTACGACCAGCAGAGTTACCACCGGGCTACTAAACCCGATCACTGGGAATCAGTGACGCAATCAAGTTACGCAGCATGCTCAGGGCGCACAAGCCGGCGGATTCTGGCTTAGGCGTAGGTTACGGCGCAAGGATTTGTGGGCTGTTTCGCGTAACGCTGAGTGTCTTTAAACACCTGTGGTGCGGGATGTTTATTGCGCACAAGTATCGAAGATTTACCTGTAGGAATTGGGTGCGGCAACTGGCGCATTCGCGAGCAGGCTCGCTCCCACAGTTGATCTCCGTTGTTCACAAAGTTGATGTTCACCGCCGACCCAATGTGGGAGCGAGCTTGCTCGCGAAGAGGCCCGAATAATCACCCGCGATGCATCTGCCGAAACTCCCCCGGCGGCATCCCCCGCCGACTCTTGAACGTACGGTGAAACGACCTCGGTTCGGTAAACCCCAGATACTGCGCAATGTCCTGAATCGGCAGCGTGCTGTTAAGCAAATAATGCTCAGCCAGCTCCTGACGCAAATCATCGAGAATCTGCTGATACGACGTCCCCGCCTGATGCAACTGCCGCTGCAACGTCCGCACTGAAACGGCGAGCTGCTCGGCGACCTGTTCCTTGCGCGGCAAACCCTCCTTGAGCAACTGCCGCAGAATGTTTTTCACCTGCTGCTCAAGCGACGCATCCTCCAGCGTCGCCATCAAGCCCAGCGCATGTTCTTCCAGCGTGCGCAGCAACTGCGCATCCGCCTGACGCAACGGCAACTGCAAATAAGCCAGCGGCACGACCAGCGCCGAATACGGCTGATCAAACAGCACCGGGCAATCGAAAAACGCTTCGTACTGCGCCGGCGTGGCCTCGGCCGGGCAGGAATGTTCCAGCCAGACCCCGGCCGGCGACATCTGCGTGTCGGCGATCCAGCGCGCATAGTGCAGCCACGAACCGAGGACGTTTTCTACCAGATGCCGACGAATCCGTGGACGCTGATAGCGGCAGGTCCAGATCAAATGTACATGGCCGTCCTGCACCTCGGCGCGGCTGACGCCCATGTCGCCGACCAGTTTTTCGAACGGCATGATCCGGCTCATCGCATCGCCCAGCGTCGCGCAGTTCATGGTGATGTAACCGAGCACACTCCACGAATTGGGCAGTACGAAATTCGCCGCGTTAAGCCCGAACAGCGGATCGCCCGAGTGCTCGCAGAAATAATCCAGCAAGCGTTCATGCGCCTCACCGGGCAAACGCAGGGTGTTGTCGCTCAACTGCTGCGCCTGCAAACCCGCTGCCGCCAACGCAGGCTCGATATCCATACCCAGTTGTTCGGCATGGCGCAGGTACTTGAGCAGCGGCGGAACCGAGGTGTAGCCGAGCGATTGCATGATCCCATTCCTTTGATCAACGGCAGCGGAGGCGGACGAATAGCCTGAAAGGTAATTTGAAACCCCGACTAAAGTAAATGGCTGACGCTTGCGCGACGTTTGACTCAATTGGCTACACGAACTGGCCGGATGCGACCGTGACACTTTGCGGCCGCTGGCTAGTATGGGGGCCTGAAATATCACTGATCTGACGGTTAGAAGGACACACGCATGCGACGCTGGAACGGCTGGGGAGAGGCAAGCACGGTGGTCGAACTGCCGGCCCAGGGCGCGGAGTTTCTTCATGAGCGACTGGGCGAGGGGCGCGGGCTGCCCGATGCTTCGCTCGAAACAGCATTGGCCCGCGTACCGGCCTCCCGGTTGCAGGCGCACACCTTGTACAGCGTCGATGCCAATGACCGCTTGCTGCATGCGCGGGGCCAGAGCCTGCCGGACTGGCTGGCGTTGCGCGAAGGTGCTTTGGGCAATTATCCCGATGCGGTGGCTTTCCCCGAGACCGCTGAACACATTCGCCAGTTGCTGGCGCTCGCTCACGAGCAGGACCTGTGCCTGATCCCGTATGGCGGCGGCACGTCGGTGGCCGGGCACATCAATCCGCCGGATTCGGCGCGGCCGGTGGTGACGGTTTCGATGGCGCGGATGAATCGCCTGATCGACCTCGACGAACAGAGCCTGCTGGCGACGTTCGGCCCCGGTGCGAGTGGCCCGCAGGTGGAAAGTCAGTTGCGTGCGCGGGGCTACACGCTTGGGCATTTCCCGCAGTCGTGGGAGCTCTCGACGTTGGGCGGTTGGGTCGCCAGCCGGTCCAGCGGTCAGCAGTCGTTGCGCTATGGCCGGATCGAGCAGTTATTTGCTGGCGGAACCTTGGAAACCTTTGCCGGGCCGATGAACATTCCTACCTTCCCGGCCTCTGCCGCCGGACCAGATCTGCGCGAAGTGGTGCTCGGTTGCGAGGGCCGTTTCGGGATCATTTCCGAGGTCAAGGTGCGGGTCAGCGCATTGCCTGCTGATGAGCGTTTCTACGGTGTGTTTCTCCCCGACTGGCCGCAGGCTCTCAGAGCTATTCGCCAATTGGCCCAGGCACGCGTGCCGCTGTCGATGCTGCGTTTATCTAACGCCGTGGAAACCGAAACGCAACTGGCGCTGGCCGGTCATCCGCAACAAATCGCCTGGCTGGAAAAGTACCTGAACCTGCGCGGCGCAGGCACGGGCAAATGTCTGCTGACCTTCGGCGTAACCGGCAATCGCCGGCAAAACGCACTGTCGCTGAAACAGGCACGACAACACCTCAAAGCCTTCGGCGGCGTATTCACCGGCACCTTGCTCGGCAAGAAGTGGGCGCAGAACCGTTTCCGTTTTCCTTACCTGCGCGAGAACCTGTGGAATGCCGGTTACGTGGTCGACACCCTCGAAACCGCCACCGACTGGAGCAACGTCGACAGCCTGCTCAACCTCGTCGAAAACAGTTTGCGTGATGCCTTGGCCGCTGAAGGCGAGCGGGTGCATGTGTTCACCCACCTGTCCCACGTCTACGGCGAAGGTTCGAGCATCTACACCACTTACGTGTTTCGCCCGGCGGCGGATTACCCCGCGACGCTGGCACGCTGGAAAGCGCTCAAACACGCGGCCAGCCAGACCATCGTCGACAACCACGGCACCATCAGTCACCAGCACGGCGTCGGCAAGGATCATGCGCCGTACCTGTTGCGCGAGAAGGGCGCATTGGCGATGGATACCTTGCAGGCGCTGAGCAAACACTTCGATCCGGCCGGGCGCCTCAACCCCGGCACGCTGCTGCCGGAGTGACGGCCATGAGTCAGGACTGGAACGCCGCGTGGCGCCAGCAGATTCTGCCGACATTGGCAGATGAAACCTGGGACCTGATCGTGATTGGTGGCGGCATCAGCGGCGCCGGCATTCTGCGCGAAGCGGCGCGTCGAGGTTGGCGTTGCCTGCTGCTGGAGCAGCGCGATTTTGCCTGGGGCACGTCCAGTCGATCATCGAAAATGGTTCATGGCGGTTTGCGTTACATCGCCAAGGGACAATGGCGCCTGACCCGTGATTCGGTGCGCGAACGTCAGCGCTTGCTCGACGAAGCGCCGGGGTTGGTCGAGCCGATGAGTTTCATGATGCCGCACTATCGTGGCGGCTTTCCCGGGCCTCGGGTGTTGGGTGGTTTGCTGAGCGTGTACGACGCCTTGGCTGGACGGCGTAGCCATCGCTTTCATGACGCGCAACAGCTTCGCTATCTGGCGCCGGGGGTGAAGGAAAACGACTTGCTCGGCGGCACCTGTTTTGTCGACGCGCTGACCGATGACGCGCGACTGGTGATGCGGGTGTTGAGCGAAGCGCGGGCCGATGGCGCTGTCGTGGTTAACGGCGTTCGCGTTGAGCATTTGCTGCGAGAGAACGGCCGAGTGTGTGGCGTTCAGGTCGAGGATTGCGAGGCCGGCACCACCCTGCAATTGCGCTGTGGCGTGCTTGCTGTGGCCACTGGCGCTTGGGCTGAGCGCTTGCGGCCGAATGAGACGCCACGGCAATTGCGGCCGTTGCGCGGCAGTCATTTATTGCTGCCGGGCTGGCGTTTGTCGGTGGCGCAGGCGTTCACGTTTCTGCATGAGCGCGATCGGCGTCCGGTGTTCGTTTTTCCGTGGGAAGGCGCGACGGTGGTCGGCACCACGGACCTCGATCACCGTGAGGATCTGGATCAGAGCGCGAGCATCTCTAACGAAGAGCTCGACTACCTGCTGGCCGCCTGCACGCAACAATTTCCCGGCGCGCAAGTGAGTGCTTCGGATGTGCTGTCGACATGGTCCGGCGTGCGTCCGGTGGTCGGCAGTGCAGCGGGTAATCATCAAGACAAACCCTCGAACGAAACCCGTGAACATGTGCTGTGGCAGGAGCCCGGTTGCGTGACCCTGGCCGGCGGCAAGCTGACCACGTTTCGTCCACAAGCCATCGAAGTGCTAAAGGCCTGCGCGGCCATGCTCGAACGTCCGTTGGTCGATGACGCCGCGCCGGTGTTTGCCGCTGTCCCTGCGCTGGCGATTCCAGAGTTGAGCAGCCATCAATGGCGACGTCTCGCCGGGCGACATGGGCGCGACTTGCCAAGGCTGGCGCAACTGCTCAGGGAGATCGGCCATGACACAGTCGGCGCTACAGATACGCTGTGGGCCGAACTGGCTTTCGCCTGTGAGTCGGAAATGGTTCTGCACCTCGACGATCTGCTCCTGCGCCGCACGCGTCTCGGTCTGCTATTGCCGCGTGGTGGCGAAGCGTATTTTGCTGCCATCCGCCATCTCTGCCAGCCGCGACTGGCCTGGAGCGACGAACACTGGCAGCAGGAAGAACAGCGTTATCGGGCGTTGTGGCAACGCCATCACGGTTTGCCGGATGCCACGCCTTGATGCCCCTTGAAGAGAGCTCCATGGACAACCACCCGAACAAGCGTTACCTGCTGGCCATCGACAACGGCACCCAGAGCGTGCGCGCGCTGCTCTTCGATTTGCAGGGCAATCTGCTCGGCAAAGGCAAGGTTGAATTGCAGGCGTACTACTCGACGCAACCGGGCTGGGCCGAGCAGGATCCGGAGTATTACTGGGCAAAACTCGGCGAGGCGTGTCAGCAGGTCTGGCAGCAAACGGGGATTGATCGCTCACAGATTGCCGGTGTTTCCCTGACCACGCAGCGCGGCACGGTGATCAACGTCGATGCCGAGGGCAAACCGCTGCGTCCGGCGATTCTGTGGCTCGATCAAAGGCAGAGCGAGGTCGAGGGCGGGATCAAAGGGCCGTGGGGCTGGCTGTTCAAACTGATCGGCGCGCAAGGCACGGTGGATTATTTTCGTGCTCAGGCTGAGGCTAACTGGATAGCAAAACATCAGCCTGAAGTGTGGGCGGCGACCGACAAGTTTTTGCTGCTCTCGGGGTTTCTCACCCATCGACTGTGCGGGCGCTTTGTCGACTCGGTCGGTTGTTGCGTTGGCTACCTGCCGTTCGACTTCAAACGGCTGAAATGGGCCGCGCCGAGTGACTGGAAATGGCAGGCGCTGGCGGTGCGCCCCGAGCAATTGCCGACCCTGCACAAACCCGGAGAAACCCTCGGCCACATTAGCGCCGAGGCCGCTCGCCATACGGGGATTCCCGAAGGCTTGCCGCTGATTGCTGCAGGCGCCGACAAGGCTTGCGAAGTGGTCGGTTCTGGCGTGGTCGATGCGAGTACGGTGTGCCTGTCCTACGGCACCACGGCGACGATCACCAGCACCCGTTCGCGCTATCTGGAAATCGTCCCGTTGATTCCGCCGTATCCGTCAGCGGTGCCCGATCAGTTCAACTGCGAGGTGATGATTTATCGCGGTTACTGGATGGTCAGCTGGTTCAAGAACGAGTTCGGCTTGCGCGAGATGCAGCAGGCCAAAGAGCAGGGTATCGAGCCGGAGCAGTTGTTCGATGCGCTGGTCGATGCGGTGCCACCAGGATCAATGGGCTTGATGCTGCAACCGTATTGGTCGCCAGGAATTCGCGAGCCGGGCGTGGAAGCGAAGGGCGCGATGATCGGCTTCGGCGATGTGCACACCCGCGCGCATATTTACCGGGCGATTCTTGAAGGGCTGGCGTATGCGTTGCGCCAGGGCATGGAGAACATCGAGCGGCGTTCAAAGGTTTCGGTGAAGCGCCTGTGCGTGGCCGGTGGTGGCTCGCAGAGTGATGCGGCGATGCAGCTGACGGCGAATATTTTCGGCCTGCCGGCGGAGCGTCCGCATGTCTACGAAGCATCTGGCTTGGGGGCGGCGATCTGCTGTGCAGTGGGGCTCGGATTGCACGCAGATTTCCCAACTGCAATCGCCGCGATGACCCGCGTCGGTGCGGTGTTCACCCCACAACCCGAGGCACAAAAAATCTACGAGCAACTTTACAAAGACGTCTACCTGCGCATGTACCGCCAGCTGAAACCGCTGTATCAAAGCATCCGCAAAATCACCGGTTACCCCGCTTAGCTGACCACCACAAATCCCCTGTAGGAGCTGCCGAAGGCTGCGATCTTTTGATCTTGTTTTTTTAGATCAAAGTCAAAAGATCGCAGCCTTCGGCAGCTCCTACAGGGACCGTATTGCGATTTGAATTGGCGCCATCGGAGAACTTTTCTGGTGAGATCGGACAGTGTCAGCGCCGGGGTCGGTTGTTAGGCTCATCCCCCTCGGCACCGCCAATAAGAACGAAAAGCAATGAAGCTGACCTTCCTCCTGTTGCTGCTTTGTGCAACGGCCCCGAGCGCCTGGGGCTGGTCGAACCATACGGTCGGCAGCTATCTGGCGTTGCAGGATCTGCCGGCGTTGCGCGATGCGCCAGCGGTCGAAGTCGAGCCACTGGAGCGGTTTCTCAGCGAGCAATACCCGGCCGTGCTGGCGCTGTTGGAGCAACAGGAAGCCTTCGCCCGTGCGCACTTCGCCCAGTACCCGGCACGCCCCGATAACCTGAAATTGCCAGCGGTGCCAAGTGATAATCTGCGCCACGACTTTCTCACGGCGCTGCGCATCAATCCCGAGATTCATCTGGCGACGGTCATCCAGCCATTGCCCGGCAAAGACCTGCCCGAACGTGAGCATTTGCAGGCCAATCAGGTCATGGTCGAGCAAACCCTTTCGCCGTGGAATCGTCAACGCTTCATCGTGGTCGCCGAGCATGAAAAAGTCGCCCCGCTGGCCATACTCGCCAGTGCCGCCGACGAACCGGATTACGGCCACGACATCAATCTGTTCAGCGACAACCCTGGCGAGGTCGGCGCGATCTACGGTTTCGGCCCGCAACCGTTCGGTGATGCGCGGTTCCAGTACAGCTCGCAGGCGCCGTTCCACATGGGCTTCTTCCATGAAAGCGCGGTGGTCTACGCCGCTGCCGGTTTCCTCGAGCGCAGTTGGCCGGACTGGCGCGCGTATCAATACATGGGCCTGGCGCGATTGGCGTTTGCCAGCGGTCATCGGTATTGGGGGTATCGCTTTCTCGGCTGGGGCCTGCACCACATTCAGGACCTGACCCAGCCGTATCACGCCAAGCCGTTGCCAGGCGTCGACCTTGCCAGTCTTCTGTTGCTGGAAGGCAAGGCAATCGCCGGTTTCGCTGAGGACAAACAAGCCTCCATCGAGCGCGTCGCTACTCGGCACATGGAAGTCGAGAAGTACCAGTCGACCTGGCTGCGCCGCGTGCTGCGCGCCGGTCAGCCGCATCCGATGCTCGCTGCCTACGCCGATGTGGCTCGGGACAAAAGCTACCCACCGTACTCGGTCGATTATCTGCGCGAAGTGGTCAGTGCAGAATCCGTCAATGACTCCGCAGCCTTCGACGAAGCCATCGGCCAGTGGCTGGAAACGGCGCCGGTCAGCAGTGATTTCAGCAGCGGCAATCAACTTCATAGCGAAGATTTCGACCACCCGGCACTCAACCAGCAGCTGTTCAAGTTGCTCGGGCATTTCGGCGCGCACAGCCGGATTTACGTCAGCGCGGGATTGGCGCCGTAGCGTGGCAACGTACACCAAAACAATAAAAACACAGGGAAGGAGGAACACATGATCAACTCTCGATTGCGCCTGACGGGCGCCGGGCTCCCCGGTGTCGGCCTGGCCGGGTTGCTGCAACTGTGCGCAGTCGATGCGGCGCACGCGGTGGAGTTCAGCCTGATGGACAAGCAGGTCACTGGCTCCCTCGACACGACCTTGTCTTACGGCCGTTTGTGGCGGGTGCAGGGCCGCGACAAGACTAACGATGACGTCAACACCAACGACGGCAATCGCAACTTCGACACCGGGCTGGTTTCCGAGGTGTACAAGATCACCTCCGAGCTTGAGGCTAATTATCAGAACTACGGCGTGTTCGTGCGCGGCACCGCGTTCTACGACACGCAACTGATGGACAAGCGCAACGACTACTACGACAACAACAGCCCGTCGCAACCGAGCCAGAGCTACCCGCAGGACGATCATTTCACCAGTCAGACTCGCGACATCGCCGGCAGCCGCATCGAGATGCTCGACGCCTATGTGCATGGCAGTTGGGACGTTGCGCAGATGCCGGTGACGGCGCGTGTTGGTCGCCAAGTGTTCAACTGGGGCGAGGGGATTTTCTATCGCGGCGGGATCAACACCACCAACCCGGTGGACGCCGCCAAGTACCGCTTGCCCGGCGCCGAAGTGAAGGAAGTGCTGGTACCGGTCGAAGCGCTGAGCTTCAACATCGGCCTGACTGATTCGCTGACCATGGAGAGTTTTTACCAGACCAACTGGAAGGAAACCCGCATCGACCCGGTCGGCACGTTCTACTCGCAGACCGACCTGTTCGCCGACGGCGGCAACACCGGTTACAACAACTTCAGCGGCACCGCGCTGGATACGCCTGTGCCGGAGTTTGGCAACGTCATCGGTTTGTACAGCGCACTCGGCAACAACCCGCTGCTGAACTCCGCCCTGCAAACAACAGGACTGTACGCCAACGGCGTGACCCCGGCGTATGGCAATACGCTGAAAGTGGCGAGCATCGGCAAGGATTACAACGCGCGCAACGATGGGCAGTTTGGTTTTGCCTTTCGCTACATCGCTGAGCAGCTCAACAGCACCGAGTTCGGTCTGTACATGGTCAACTACCACGCCAAGGAACCGACCATCGCGGCGGATCTGGGCGGGTACAACGGCATCGACATGGATGCGCTGACCAGCCTGTTGTCCGGTGTTGCCGGCAGTCAGGCCGGGGCGCTGGCCAATGGTCTGGCCACCGCTGATGTGATGGGCAATATCCAGGCGCATCGGCGCTATGCCGAAGACATCCGCATGTACGGCTTCAGCTTCAACACCACGCTGGGTGAGGCGTCGGTATTCGGTGAAATCGCTTATCGGCCGAACCTGCCAATCGGTGTCGCGGCGACCAACGATTTGATCGGAGACCTGGCCAACGGAGCTGCCGTGGCGGTGACGGGCAGGTCGATCAATGTCGGCGGGCAGATGGTGACGCTCGACAGCCAGATCAATAACGCCGAGCGCGTGGAAGCGTTCAACACCTCGCTGGGCACCATCTACAACTTCGGCCCCACGGCTTCGTTCGACTCGCTGTTCGGCATCTTCGAACTGGCCTCGGAACACCTGCGCGGCAGTAGTCTGCAATACACCGCGTATGACGGCAGTCGTCGTTTTTACGCGGGTACGGGCAACTATTCCTATGTCTCCGGCGGTGATCGCGACGATCAGGTCAATCGCAATTCCTACAGCTACACGGCGATGCTCAACGGCACCTGGAACGATGTGTATGCCGGGGTCAACGTCTCGCCGTACATCGTCTACAAGGACGATTTCGAGGGCAACAGCTATCAGGCCGGCAACACCATCGAAGGTCGCAAGGCCTACACGCTGGGGATCAAGGCCAACTACCAGAACAAGCTCGAAGCCGAACTGCAGTACACCGAGTTCTACGGCGGCGGGCAGAACAACGGCATTCGCGACCGCGATAACGTCGGGTTCAACCTCAAGTATTTCCTTTAAAGGCTACACACAGCCCCTGTGGGAGCGAGCCTGCTCGCGAAGAGGCCGGCACATTCAACATTGATGTCGACTGACCCACCGCTTTCGTCGGAACGCCGCCCGGAGCAGGCTCGCTCCCACAGGTTTTTGTATTTTGGAGAAGATCATGGTTCACACTTCGGGATTGACCAAAGCTTCGCTAGGGTTTGTTTTAGGCCTTGCCGCTAGCAGCGTCTTCGCGGGCATCACCCCACAACAATCCGAACAACTGAAAACCACCCTGACCCCCATGGGCGCCGAGCGCGCGGGCAATGCCGCCGGCACGATTCCCGCGTGGACCGGCGGCATCACTCAAGCCCCGGCCGGCTACAAACCCGGCCAACACCATCCCGACCCGTACGCCGCCGACAAACCGCTTTCCACCATCACCAAAGCCAATCTCGACCAGTACAAAGCCCACCTCAGCCCCGGCCAGATCGCCCTGTTCAACAGCTACCCCGACACCTTTCAGATGCCGATCTACCCGTCCCGCCGCTCCGGTTCGGCACCGCAATGGCTGTACGACAACACCCTCAAGAATGCGACCTCGGCCAAATTGCTCGAAGGCGGCAGCGGCTTCTCCGATGCCTACGGCGGCGTGCCATTCCCGGTGCCCAAGGATGGCGTTGAAGTGCTGTGGAACCACATCACCCGCTACCGCGGCATCTACGTCGTGCGCCGCGCCTCCGAAGCGCCGGTCCAGCGCAACGGCAGCTTCGCGCTGGTGACCTCGCAGCAGGAAGCCCTGTTCAACTACTACCGCCCGAACGGCCAGTTCGCCGACCTGAAGAACATCCTGTTCTACTACCTCGCCTTCGTGAAAAGCCCCGCACGCCTGGCCGGCGGTGCCGCACTCGTGCATGAAACCCTCGATCAGCTAAAAGACGCACGCCAAGCCTGGATCTACGACGCCGGCCAACGTCGCGTGCGCCGCGCACCGAACCTCACCTACGACACGCCGATCGCATCCTCCGATGGCCTGCGCACCGCCGACGACACCGACCTGTTCAACGGCTCACCGGATCGCTACGAGTGGAAGCTCAAGGGCAAACAGGAAATCTACATCCCCTACAACAACTACAAAGTCGCCAGCCCCGACGTGAAGTACGCGCAACTGCTCACCCCGGGCCACCTCAACCCGCAATACACCCGCTATGAACTGCACCGCGTGTGGGTAGTGGAAGGCAATCTGAAACCGGGCTCGCGGCATATCTATTCCAAGCGCGTGCTGTTTCTCGATGAAGACAGCTGGGGCGCGGCACTGGTCGATCAATACGACGGGCGCGGGGAGTTGTGGCGGGTGTCGATGGCCTATCTGAAAAACTTCTATGACCTGCCGACCACGTGGAGTGCGCTGGATGTTTTCCACGATTTGCAGGCGCGTCGTTACTACGTGCAGAACCTTGATAACGAAGAGGCGGAGACGGTGGATTTCGCGCAGCCGGTGCCGGAGGATGCTTACTTTATGCCGTCGGCGTTGCGGCAGCGTGGGACGCGGTGATGGCCGAAGTCTAAGTCCATCACTGACAGAAAAAACCCGAAGCCACTGATGCATTTGGCTTCGGGTTGGTTCTGTGGAGTTAAAAATATCTGCTTTACAGATATCTGTATTTGAGATAATTTGGCCGCATGTAGGGATACCAGAACCGAAAATTGTATGAGAGTGATCACAAAAGCGGCGGTTGCGCGGGCCATTGAGACTCATGGCCAGTGGAGAGATCCTCTCACCTTGTGGCTAACCATCTTCGACAGAGCATCGCTGCGTTTCGAGTCGTTTGAGAAGCTTCGTCAAGACTGGACCAGCGCCTCAGGTTGGAACGTCGATCGTATCCCTCACTCGAAGCTGAGGCTGACGAGCAAGAAAGGCCCGCTTGATATTTACGTTTTTGATATCAAGAAAAACGAGTGCCGTGTCATTACGTGGATCAACACGAAGACTGGCACTATCTATATCAAGGACATTCTTCCCCATTCCGGATACGACAAATGGTGGAAGAGTGATGTCAAGTAGTTGGCCAGAATGAAATACGCTATTTATGTTTAACGAAAATAAAGGTGATCTCAATGAAGCGTAATAAAGTCGAAGCGACAGGACTGGATTCCTTCATAGCCGATATTTCACCCATGCTTGAGGGGCTGGGCGATCAGCTAGCGACTTTGTCCAAGTTGTTGTCTGCCTGCCATGATCCGATAAAAAATGATGACGATCTGCAAGTGCGAATGGCCCTGATTGATGAGCTTTATTCCCACGCGAACACCGAGGATCATGCTGCGGCACGGTTTGCGGAGTTTGTGGCTGATCGGGTTTATGAGTACGAAAATGAAACGGTGTTGATTGCTTATTCGTCCCAATCTGAAGCGCTGGCGTTTCTGCTGTCGGAAAGAGGCGTTAAACAGAAGGACTTGTCTGAGATCGCAACTCAGAGTGCTGTTTCAGAGATATTGAATAACAAGCGAAAAATGACCGTTGCTCAGATAAAGGGATTCGCCGAGTTCTTTAAAGTGCCAGTCGAGTTTTTTATGCACGGTGTGGTTTGACGCTAAGCGGTGAAAGGCCTGACGCAATCGCGGGCAAGCCCGCTCCCACACGTCATGAGTCGAACACGACATCTGTGAACGACTCAAAACCCTGTGGGAGCGGGCTTGCCCGCGATTGGTTTTTTGCTTCAGCGCGAGATCAAGATCAAACGCGGAAGTGGCTGACCATCTGCTGCAATTGACCACCCAAACGCGCCAGTTCAACACTCGACGCTGCCGTCTCATCACTCGCCGCAGCGGTCTGTTCCGACACGTCGCGTACGTTGATGATGCTGCGGCTGATCTCTTCGGCCACGGCGCTCTGCTGTTCGGCAGCGGCGGCGATCTGCTGGTTCATCGACTGGATGTTCGACACCGTACGGGTGATGTTTTCCAGTGATGCGCCAGCCTTGCGCGTCAGCGCCACGCTGCTATCGGTCAGGGCGCGGCTGTTGCTCATCACCGCCGAAACCTGCTGGGTACCGTTCTGCAGACCGGCGACCAGGCCTTCGATTTCTTCGGTGGATTTCTGTGTGCGCTGAGCCAGGCCACGAACTTCATCGGCGACCACGGCAAAACCACGACCGGCTTCACCGGCACGTGCCGCTTCGATCGCGGCGTTGAGCGCCAGCAGGTTGGTCTGTTCGGCAACAGCCTTGATCACGTCCATGACGCTGCCGATCTTGTCGCTTTCCTGTTGCAGCACACTCATGGCTTCGGTGGAACGCACCACTTCGCTGGCCAGACGCTCGATCTGGGCGATGGCTTCGTTGACCACTTTGTCGCCTTCACGGGCTTCGCCGTCAGCAGCCGCGGCTGCTTGCGAAGCTTCTTCGGCATTGCGCGCGACTTCCTGCACGGTGGCGGTCATCTCGTGCATGGCGGTGGCGACCTGATCGGTCTCGACTTTCTGGCTGTTCACACCGGCGCTGGTCTGTTCGGTCACGGCCGACAGTTCTTCGGCGGCGCTGGCGATCTGGGTGACGCCGTCGCGGATGCCGCTGATCAAGTCGCGCAGGGTGACGCCCATGCGGGCGATGCCTTGTTGCAGTACGCCAAGTTCGTCACGGCGGGTGACGGTGACGTTCTGGGTCAGGTCGCCGCTGGCGATGCGCTCGACCACGGCGAGGGTTTCTTGCAGCGGACGGGTGATCTGACGGGTGATGATCACCGCAGCAATCACGCCAACCAGTAGGGCGAGCAGGGTGCTGATCAGCTGGAAGGTACGCGCTTGGGCACTTTCAGCGTCACGGCGATCGAGCTGGATCTGATACAGCTGCTCGCTCAGGGCGACGATGGTGGTGCCCTGGTCGGTCATTTCCTTACGCGCCTGCACGGCATCGGTGTTGGCGTTCTTGTACGCCATCAACGCGCCGCGATAGCTGGTCAACGCAGTTTCCAATTGGCGCAAGGCATCCTGCTGAGTCGCAGCAAATTGCGCATTCAATGACTTGAGGCTGGCGATGGCCGCGTCGATTTGGCCGACGGCTTTCTGCTCGGTTTCGGCGTTGGTGGTAGCGGTGTAGCCGCGCACTTCGTAGCGCGCGAGGATGAACGCTTCCTTGGCGGCGGTGATCGCCTGGAACTGTTCGAAACGCTGCTCGCTCATGTCCATCTGCTGCACGCGTTTACTGATCGATTCGATCTGGTTGTACGCGGTCTCGGCACTCACGCTCATGGAATCGCGCGCACTGTTGCCGGTGCGGTAGGCGTTGCGCATTTTGTTCAGCGACGTCTGGTATTCAGCGATGGTCGCTGCCTGCTCCTTGAGCAGTTTGACGTTTTCCGGGCTCTTGAAGCTGTTGATCAGCTTCTGTTGCTGCGCGGCGAAGCTTTCGAGGGTGGTCTGCACATTCTGCGCGGCGGTTTCATCGCCATTGGTCAGCATGTACTGCAGGCGCACCACGCGCAGTTTGGTCAGGCCGGCATTGAGCTGGGTGATATCGCTCATCCAGTTGCTGCGGTCGATCAAGCCACCGAGGCTGGTCCAGCCCGTCAGGGCCAGCACGCAGGTCAAGGCCAGCACCAGGCCGAAGCCCAGGCCCAGTTTCATGTTCACGCTGATGTTGCCGAACCAGCTATTCATCAAAAATCCTCCAGAAACGTTGGGTTTCTTGTCGTCAGTTAGGCTGGAAGATTGTTGTTTTTTTGAGCCAGCAAGGGTGTTAGCAGGTCTGTATCGGCCGCATTTCCCAGAGCTGAAAGGATTTTGTCCTACGGAATTTGTAACATCGGATCCCAAGACTTTTTTCACATGGGTTTCACTGGCTGCCCACGCCCGCCTCTGTACCTTCGCCGCATCGAATGAACCCGTGATGCAGAGTGGCGAGGCGGTTTTTGTGGAATTGAGACTGAGTCTGTTCGGCGTCAAACGCTTGATCGATCTGAGCTTTTTTGCGCGTTTTCGCAACACTTGGGTGGTGTTGGCGGCATCGGTATTGGTGATGCCACTGACCCTGTGGTTGCTGGCGCCGGCGGCGGTGCCGGACCTGGCTCACGGCAACGTGGCTGGTGCGCAAGCGTTGGCGACGGGCTGGGCCAAGGGCGAGATGATCGTGCTGGTGCGTCACGTCGAGCGCTGCGATCACTCTAAAGCTGCCTGCCTGAGTGGCAACGACGGCATCACCGATCGCTCACGCAGTGTCGCGGTGGCGGTCGGTGCAAGGTTCGAACAACTGGGCTTGAACAACGCCGACATCTATAACAGCCCATCGATGCGCACGGTGCAGACCGCCGGTTACATGTTCAACCATGCCGCCAGCGGTGACGACTGGCTGATCAACTGCCGTGGGCGCATGTTGCAGGACGCGTTGGCCCACAAAACTCCGGGGCGCAACCTGGTACTGGTGACCCACAGCGAATGCATGGCGCAAATCGAGAAAGACCTCAAAGTTTCGGCCTCGGACATGGGTTACGGCTCGTCATTGTTTGTTTCCGCTGCCAGCCCGGCGGCTCCCAAGATGCTCGGCTTTATTGAAGCCTCCGACTGGCGCACGGTGAATACCCGATGAAATCACGCTTCTACGCTTACAACTTTGGTATTCCGCTGGCCTGTGGGGCGCTGGTGTTCCTGATGTTCGATATGACCAAAATCGACATCGCCTTCAGCAACCTGCTGTTCGACCCGATGACGCAGACCTTCCCGCTCGACAAAATCCACTTCTTCGAAAAGCTCACGCATAAATGGGCGCGGATCATTCCCAACTGGACGGCGGAAATCGCCCTGATCGGCGCGCTGCTATCGGTGGTCTGGCCGTTGGTCAATCCGCAGAAACGTCCGCGACTCGGTGCGATGCTGGAACGCAGCAAAGTCGCGCCGGTGCTGCGATTTGCCGCTGATCACCGTAGGGATTTTCTGTTTGTGGTGGTCGCATTCGCGGTCTGCACCGGGGTGATTCATTTCCTCAAATCCCACACCAGCGTTTACTGCCCGATCGAGACCACGCTGTACGGCGGGAAAATGGCCCACATCGAGTGGTACAGCAATTTTCAACTGTTCCATGAAGCGGGTAGTGGCCGGTGCTGGCCGGGTGGCCATGCGTCGGGCGGCTTCACCATGCTGGCGCTGTATTTCGTGGCGCGGCGCTATCAATGGCGTTTTTCCAGTGCAATCTTGTGGGGCTCGCTGTTGCTGGGATTCGTTTATGGCACTACTCGCGTCCTGCAAGGCTGGCACTACATGTCCCACACGTTCTGGGCCGGAATCTTCGTCTGGCTGGCGTGTTTGCTGACGGCGTTGGCCTTCTACGGACGCGCGCGGCTGGAGGTGCCGGTGCTGGGCAAGCGTGAGCAGAAAGCTTTCAGTGCTGAGGTCTCTATCTGAGCCCGTGCGGATCAAATGAAAAACCCGCCAATCATCGGCGGGTTTTTTTATGGGGCTGCGCAGGTCCCTCAATAGCTGACGAAGTAATACGCCTGACGCCCGACCATCATGGTCTTGAGTACTTTCAGTGGCGGCGCGGGTTCACTGTCACCGGCCATCACCGCGACATGCGAGGGTGATGCCGCGAGAAAATCTCGCAACTGCGCTTCGGTATCCAGCCCTTTGAGCACTTGCTGGGTATAGAAAACCGTGGCGCCACCGAGCCGCTCATTGGCCTGAAACAGCGCGACTTGATGCCCGACGGTTTGCAGCGTCTGAATCTCTGCACTCAACGGCAGGAACGAAAGCTTTTTGTCGGCATGAGGCAACGCCCACTGTGCGGCGGCGAGATAACTGCCGAACACCAGCGTGAGCACACCGACTGCCAGTGTTTGGCGCTGCCGGGCGATTCGGCCTACGAATCCATTGCCGGATTCGTACTGCTTCAAGCGCTCGAACAGCACGCCCGCATACTCCGCTGCGATCACCGCAGCGGCCGGTGTCATCGACATCAGGTACACCGTGCGTTTGCTCGACGCCAACGTGAGCATGATGAACTGCGCCACGATCCACAGGCTGAAAAACAGCAGGTAACGGTTGGCTTTCAGTTGTTTGCGGAAATGCCAGAGCCCCAAGTACACCAGAATGTTCCACGGCAGGAAGGCTTCCGGCAGTTTGGCGAGGTAGTAATAGAACGGTTCGTAGTGCCCGGCCTCGACGAACGAACCGCTGAAGCGTCCGACGCTGTTGGTCAGCAGCACTTCTTTGACGGCTTGTGCGCCGCCGTGCTGGAAGAGGATGAGGAGCCAGATCAGCAGCGGAATCAAACCGACCAGAGTCAGTAAACCGGGTCGCAGCCAGTCGGCGATTTTCAGGCGCTTGTCCATCAGGTTGTCCGCCAGCAGATAGGCAAAAATCACCACCCCCGGCATCGCCAGCCCCAGCACACCCTTGCTCAAGGTAGCGATGGCGATCCCGACGACAAACAACAGCGAGGTGCCGAGAGTCGATGCTCGTTGCGCCTGGAAAAAGGCCAGCAGTGCCGTCGTCACGCCGAGGGCGAGCAATGCATCCTCACCGACACCGCGCACATTGCTCCAGTAACTGGCCATGGTCGCGAGCAGAATGCCCGCCGTCCAGGCGACCATTTTCGGTCGTTCGAAACGCCGCAGCATGCCGTACAGCAGCATCACGCTGAGCAAGCCAGCCACCGCCGACGCCAGCCGCACGGCCCACGGTGAAACACCGAACACGCGCATCGCGCCAGCATCCAGCCACAGGCTCAGTGGTGGTTTTTCCAGAAACGGTTCGCCGAACAGGCGTGGCGTCACCCAGTCGTCGTCCAGATGCATCTCCATGGCGATGCCGGCGACGCGGGCCTCGGTGGAGCCTTGCAATTGGTGGTTACCCAGCGCGAAAAAAAACAGCAGGGCGGCAAGCAGAAACAGCGAAGTGACGGCACGCGACATAGGGTTCAGGCAACCGAAAGGGGCGGGAGGCCTGAGCATACGACGGCAATCCTTAACGAATTGTGAAACTCACGCCAAAGGTTTAGACCAGCGCTTTTCCGGTGTCTCGAACCTTGAATTGACCAGCGCCGTCAGCACGTGATCCTGCCAGCGCCCGGCAATGTTCAGATACGCCTTGGCGTAACCCTCACGTTCGAAGCCCAGGCGCTCCAGCAAGCGTGCACTGCGTTCGTTGCCGGGAATGTAGTTGGCCATGATCCGGTGCAGGTTCTGGGTATCGAACATGTAAGCGATGCCAGCCTCCAGCGCTTCCTGCATCAAACCTTGACCCTGTTGGGCCTCGTCGATGTGATAACCCAGATAACACGCCTGAAAGGCACCACGAATGATGCCGCTGAAGTTGCAGGCGCCGATCATCTCCTGGCCATCCGGGGTCAGCAGCGCGAAATGCATGGCCAGCCCGGCCTCGAACGCGCTGGCTTGGACTTCGAGGCGGCGGCGAATCTGCTCGGTGGAAAAATATTCGGTCGTACGGATCGGTGACCATGGCGCGAGGTGGCGCTGGTTGCGTCGGTAGAACTCGCTTTCAAGTTCGGCCTGGTCCGGAGCGAGTATCGCCAGCGTCAGGCGTTGGCAGGGCAGGGTCAACAGCGGCATCGGGCGCTCCGGAATGGGGGATCTTCCGGCAGGTTGGCGCACTCGCCTGTGGGAGAGCAAGCCCTCGCAGGTTAGCGCGGTAAACCCAAGGCAAAAAAAAGCCCGCAGGAGCGCGGGCGAACCGTAGTTTCTTGAATGAGCGAGCGGACTGTACAAGGGTTGGCCGCGCAGCTGCAGTGAAGAAAAATTCATCTCGATGGGTGGTGCCAAATGCCGTCCGATGCGCAACCGAGCGTCGAGTTTTCGCCCGTCAATGGCGGGTTTCAGGCCCGGTAGTGTTCTGCGGTTTCTGCGGATCAAGATTGTCCCGTGCCCGACAAATCAGGATCTCGGCCAGTGCGCTCAATTGCTTCATCGCCACCGCCACATGACGTTTCGAGCCATCGAACTCATCGGCAAAGTTTGCGCTGATGGCCGCTAGGGAATCGAGGATTTCACTGGCGTGGGTGAGCAGGGTCAGTGTGTCGACATCGTCGCGCACCCTGATGAGCTGATTGAGAGGAACACTACGTCGCCGACGGTTCACCTCGGTGCTTGCGGTGGTGTTTGACTGAGGTTGGGTGCTGGAAGCGGGTGCTTCGGAAGGTGCCGAACCAACCAGCGAAAGCTGTGGGATTTTTTTCATGACGTAGCTCCGTGAAGTGAACATTCACTGCAATTTCGGCTGCCAAACCGTCCGCTGGATGGCAGTGGTCGTGGAGGGTAACGCCCTGAGGAACTGTCCACCAGTTCATCAAAGTCGACGCGTGTTGCAGGAATTTTCCTAGGACGTTCGGTGTGGGAAGGAGGGCGAACCGCGAATAAAAAAAACGGGTGTCGCCGTGCTCTCGGGCGGTCATTATGTTCAACGGAAATCATGGCGGACTTCTCTGACACACGGTGCAGTGCCTCCCTTTAAAGCAAACACACGTCGATAAATCGGGAAGCTTTATCTACAAGGAGTAGAAGGTATGCTGAATCACGTTATCCCCCTGTTCCTGGCTGCGTTAGCTTTTGGCGCGCAGGCAGATGTCCAGATCCAGGTCATGCCCATTCCTGAGGATTTGAAAAATCTGAAGCCCGTCGCTGTTGCGCAGAGCGATGTGGAGGCGCAAAAGCGGCTTGATCGAATCGACTCGATAGTTCAGCGGTTCCGACTGAAAAAAGACGAAAAGTTCATCTATACAGGTCACTACACATCCAGTCTTCTATTGGCGCCTCTGGTTGTTGTCTACAAGGTTTATCCAGAAGAAGTCCCCTTGAAAGTGGTCATGCTCAACATGCAAAGGGGCGATGCGCGCGTTTATACCGTTGATGTCGACGATATCCGGCCCTATTCAAGCTTCACAGCAGGTCCCCTTGACGGCAGAATCGCCGACGATGTCCTTAATCCAGGCGCCTCGGCGGCCCGATCCAAAGCCTATTACAAGGAACGCTATGACACTTATCAGTCGTCGAGAATCAAGCTCGCTAGAAAAGTGGTAGCAAGCGACGCTTGTGAGACGGTAACGAGTGTTGACCTCTACAACTTCAATCGCGAAGTGTTCACGGCGTTCTGCGGGAACGGTATGACCTTCAGTCAAACTCCGGCTGAAATAGTATCCGGGCAAGCAATAGACCCAGTCCTAAAAACGTGGATGGTTAAACGGCCGCAGTAGGTCTGAGGATTGATGCCGCTGCGCCCGGCTCAAGGCATGTGGTCAGCCGCAAAATCAGCCTCTGACCGGGCACGCAAACGGCCTTTGCGACAAGCCACCTGGAAACGCTCGAAGTCGCGTTCGTTTTGCGCGGTGTAACTTTGCGCGTATTTCAGCAGCGCATCGGCCAGCGCATCGCCTTTGCCAATGTAACCGCTGATTTGCGCCGCGAGGCCGGATGCCTTGGCATGTGCCCGGGCGAGGGCTCGGCCGCAAACACGTCCATAGGCGGCGAAGGTTTCGGCGTCGAAGGTCTCAAGCTCAGCAGAGATTTTCATGTCGCGCAGTTGCCGCACATAGAAGTGCCGACCGCTGGGACCGGTGGTCCAGCCGAGAAACAGATCGCTGGCGGCCTGCATCAGCCGCTGCCCCTCGACCACACGTTGGCCTTCGTGGCGCGTGCGTGATTTGACTTTGACGTAATCGGCGAGCACCGAGCGTCGCGCTTCCTTGAACTGCAGGAACAACGGAAATTCCTGATCGTCGGTCAGCAGCGCCACCAGACAGCGAGTGCCGACACTGCCGACGCCAACCACTTTGAAGGCCAGATCCTGGGCGTGAAACCGTGAGAGCAGCTCGCGACGGTCAGGTTGCAGCGTGTTTCGATAATCACGCATGAACGCGTCGTAGAGCGGGCGCCAGTCCGACAACCGCAGCCAGTCATCGTCCGCGTCCAGCAGCGTCGTGTTTTTGTGCAGGTGGAAAATTTCCGGCAGGTCATCGCGAATAATCAGGCGACCACTGGCATTACGCTCACTGATTTTGGGCAGCAACTCGGCGTGGGTGCGCCGCTCAGCCTTTTCGATGGCGCGCTCCACATGTTCGAGGGTACTTTTGCGCGCCTGAGCGAGCAGATCGTTGTAGCTGATGGACTCGTACCAGTTTTCCAGCGAACTCTGTTCGGCGCATTCCAGCAGCGTGGTCTGATAGGCGCCAACCATTTCACGGCACACCTGTTCCTCGACCGATTCGCCATGGCGCAAGTCGCGGGCGGCTACCACGAAACTTGCCGCGAGACGCTTGAGATCCCACTCCCACGGTCCGGGATGCGCTTCGTCGAAATCGTTGACGCTGAACAGCAGATTGCGCTCAGGCGTGGCGAAACCGCCAAAATTCATCAGATGGCAGTCACCACAGATGGGCAAGTTCAGGCCCATGTTCGCCGTGCCCGACAAGTCGTGCGCCTGCAACAAGGCATTGCCGCGAAAGAACGTGAACGGCGACACCAACATGCGCCCGTAACGCAGTTCGACCAGTGACTCGACGCGGCCCTGGCTGGATGCCTTGATCAACGGAATCGGGTCACGGTTCATCTTGCCGGTGGATGCCTGAGCGCTGCGCGAGCACTGCTTGCGGGCGTCTTTGCCTTGTTGCATGCGATCTTTGAGTGCGGTCATGGGGGCTCGGTCTGACGCTAGGACGCTGTGAGTGTAGAAGCGCTTCCGAGGTTTATCCGCTGGCTTGAGTCCGGTGACAATTCCCATCTCGATGTTCGCAACATAGAGGCTGTGTCGCCACTGCGCCCTGGATTGCACAGATCAAATGTTGCTGGAGGGGAGTGTGTGCTTGAAGGAGAGGGGATCCTTCAGGTAACGGTTCACATAATTCTCACCTGAGTTTTGCCATGATCGTTGCCGATATTTCATCGGCCCGAGCGAGTGATCCCTTCATGAATGTGAGCGTGCTCTACGCGTTGGTTGCAGCAGCATTGTTTGGCGCCAGTACACCACTCGCCAAGCTGTTGGGCGTACAGATTTCACCGATTCTATTGGCCGGGTTGCTCTATCTGGGCAGCGGTCTGGGCTTGACCATCCTGCGTTTTGCCCGCGATCGAGGCTGGCAGCGTTTGGGACTCGGCACCGGCGAATGGCCGTGGCTGGTCGGAGCCATCGGCTTTGGTGGTGTGCTGGCACCGGTGGCGTTGATGTTCGGTTTGACCAGAACGTCCGGTGCGAGCGCGTCACTGATGCTCAATCTGGAATCAGTGCTCACGGCACTGCTGGCGTGGGTAGTGTTCAAGGAAAACGCCGACCGGCGAATCGTGATCGGCATGCTCGCCATCGTGGCCGGCGGTGTCGTGTTGTCATGGCCGCAAGAGGCCGTGTCGGCGCAGGACTGGACAGGCCCGCTGGCCGTCGCCTTCGCCTGCTTTTGCTGGGCCATCGACAACAACCTGACGCGTAAGGTCTCTGCTTCGGATGCACTGTTTATCGCGGGCAGCAAAGGTCTTGTGGCGGGGATGGTCAACTGCGGCCTCGCCTTGTTCATCGGCAAACAACTGCCCTCAGCCGACTCGTTGGTACCCATCCTGCTGGTCGGGTTTCTCGGCTACGGCGTCAGCCTGGCGATGTTCGTCCTCGCCCTGCGCGGGCTGGGCAGTGCGCGCACTGGCGCGTATTTTTCCACAGCACCGTTTCTGGGCGCAGGTATCTCGATTCTGCTGCTGGGCGAGTCGGTATCGCTGATGTTCCTGCTCGCTGCCGCGTTAATGGCCGTGGGGGTATGGATTCATCTGATGGAGAACCATACGCATGAGCATCAGCATGAACGGCTCGAGCATGATCATCGCCACACACACGATGAGCATCACCAGCATACGCACGGGTTTGAATGGGATGGAACGGAGCCGCACAGCCATCCGCATGTGCATACGCCGATGCGGCATCGGCATGCGCATTTTCCGGATGTGCATCATCGGCATGAGCATTGAGGTGTGTGGGCGGGGTGGTTTTTGGCGGAAGGGGCTGGACGGGACGGCCAGATGCGACAAAGCCCGCACTTGGCGGGCTTTGTCGTTGAGAGTTGGTGGAGCCGGGGGGATTTGAACCCCCGTCCGCCAGTACTCCGCTGTCGGTACTACATGCGTAGCCGTTTCTATTAAGTTAACCCTCAGCGACCCGAAGGGCAGGGTGCTTTGGGCGAGTTGTGTAAGTTTTAGCCGCTTCGTCCACAACGTACTGCACGGCGATTCTGTTCTATATGACAATCATTTTGGGTTTACAGACATCCCCTGATGATTGCTGGACCCGAAGGTACCAGGAGCATTGTCAGCTGCAATTAAGCAGCGAGAGCAACACCGTATTGGTCGTCATTGGCAACTATAAGTAGTTGCAACAGTGGATTTACGACTTCTGTTACCAAGTCGGCATGCACCTAAAGTTTTGCAACCGGCGTCGAATCCTAAACGGCCCCGAACTCATTGCTCAGTACATCTGTTTGAGCAACAAGCCTGCGCAGTGTACGCCAATCAGCCCACAAGGCCAACCCGAAGGTTGGCCGGGCTTGAATCAATTGTTGGTGCCGGAAGCTTTTTGGAGTTCCAGTTTGGTTTTGGAGGTTTCTGCAACGCAGTCGTCGGTTCTGCCAGCCTGTTTGAGCGCTTGGGCTTTGCTCAAGCTGGTTTCAGCAAGCTGGGCCTTTTCTGGCGAAGCTGAGAGCCCGGCCTTGAGATTGGTGATCTCTTGGATATTGGCATCACACAGATCGGCAGGTTTGCCGTCAGCAAACGAAGTGGACGCCATCATCGATGCAGTAACGAACAGACCTAACAGTACAGAACGTTTCATGTATATCTCCTTGAACCGAGTGGGTCCAGACTTCGCTGGCCGTCAGGACGGGCAACCGTATGGAAGAAAAACCCCGATCAGCCGGGGTTAATCTGTGGACTACAGTCGAACTCAAGGGTTCTATTTTTCTTCAGCAGGCCTTCGCCCGGGTCACTCGATCCACCAGATAGACCAGTCCGTGGTAGTCAATTTCGCCGTGTTGCGTCAGGCCGATCTCACAGGTGCGGCTGGTGGAAATCCCCTCGCTGCAGTGCTGCACCGCATCCTTGAGCGTGCGCAGCGAGTGGCTGTTCAGCTCCGGCGTGGTGAAGCCTTTGTCGCCAGCAAATCCGCAGCAATGAATGCCTTCCGGAATCACCACGGTTTTGCTGCATTTGCGCGCCAGATCAATCAACGCCTGACTTTCGCCCAGATGTTGCGTGCTGCACGTCACGTGCACAGCAATCGGCGCGTCTTGCGGGGTGAAGTCGAGTCGTTCGAGCAGGTGCGTACGGATGAAGCGCACCGGGTCGTACAGATCCAGACGGGTTTCTCCTACGTCCTGAACCAGACGCAACGTGCACGGACTGGTGTCGCAGTAGATCGGGTCGAGACCGCCGCGACTGGCATGCAGCAGTGCGCTGATCAGCTCCTGACGTTTGTGTTCGGCCTGTTCGGCATAGCCTTTTGAGGCGAAAGGCTGGCCGCAGCAGAGGTTGTCCTGATTGTCCGGGAACACCACTTGGTAACCGGCCTTTTCCAGCAAACCACGGGTTTTGTCGTACAGCGACATTTGCTCTTTATCGCCCGCCGCCGGGCCCATGACCCGCGACACACAAGCAGCCAAATAGACCACGCGCGGGCGTTCGTCTGACACGCTCGGGCTGAAGCGGATGGCTTTCTCCGGTTGCGGCATCGCATTCGTCCACAACGGCACCTGGCCCTTGGACAGCCGCGTAATGGTTGCCGAAAGTTTCGCCAGACGCGGTGCGCCGAGCATTATCCGCGCACCGTTGGCCACGTGCAGAGTGAAGCGTGCGCCTTGCAGGGTCTTGGCGAAATTTCCTTCGATCCAGTCAGCGGTTTTCTGATGCGTCGCGTGTCGGCCACGCAGCTTTTTCACCAGCTCACCGGTGTTGATACCTACAGGGCAGCGCTGTGCGCACAGACCGGTCGCGGCGCAGGTGTCAATGCCTTGATACTCGTAGGCTTCTTCCAGTTCGCGGGTATCGACGCCGGCTCGTTTTTTCGCCTGAATATCGCGCCAGATCACAATGCGCTGGCGCGGGCTCAGGGTCAGTCCTTTCGACGGACAAACAGGCTCGCAGAAACCGCATTCGATGCATTTATCCACAATCTCGTCAGCCGCCGGCAGCGGTTTCAGATGCTTGAGGTGGATCTGCGGATCTTCGCTGAGCACCACGTCCGGGTTGAGAATACCGTTCGGATCGAGCAGACGTTTGAGCTGCCACATCAACTGATAGGCGTCGCTGCCCCATTCCAGTTCCACGAACGGCGCCATGTTACGCCCGGTGCCATGTTCAGCCTTCAACGAGCCGCCGAACTCCACCGCCACCAATTGCGCGACGTCGTCCATGAACGCTTGATAGCGTGCGACTTCTTCCGGGTTGTTGAAGCCTTGGGTGAAGACGAAGTGCAGATTGCCTTCCAGCGCGTGTCCGAAAAGGATCGCTTCATCGTAGGCATGTTTGTCGAACAGTTCGATCAGGCGATTGACGCCGATGGCCAATTGTTCGACCGGGAAGGTCACGTCTTCGATGATCACCGTGGTGCCGGTTTTGCGCACCGCGCCGACGGCGGGGAAGGTGTCCTTGCGGATCGCCCAGAGTTTGGCGTTTTCGGCAGGGTCTTCGGTGAAGTCGACCTGTTTTTCCACTGGGAAGCCGCTGAGTGACGCCATGATCTGCCCCAGTTGCTCCTGCAACAAAGTGGAAGACGCAGCGCGGGACTCGATGAGCAATGCGCAGGCATTGTTCGACAGTTGCTGTACGAAAGCAGGCATGCCTGGTTTGTCTTGCACCGAGCGCAGGCTGCGGCGATCCAGCAACTCTACGGCGGACACCGGTTGGTTTTTCAGCACGGTGACCGCGTTGCAGCAGGTCTCCACATCCGGGAACACGATCAGCGCCGAGGCCTTGTTCGGATGATCGATCACTGTGTCGTAGGTCACCGCGCTGATGAAGCCGAGGGTGCCTTCGGAGCCGACCAGCAAATGGCTCAAGATATCCACAGGCTCATCGAAATCCACCAGGGCATTGAGCGACAGGCCGGTGGTATTTTTCAGACGGTATTTGTGGCGGATTCGTGCAGCCAGTTCGGCATTGGCGCGGGTCTCGCGGCCCAATGTCGCCAAGCGTTCGAGCAGATCGCCGTGACTGCTGCGAAACGCTGCAACACTGGCAGCGTCTTCGGTATCGAGTCGCGTGCCATCGGCCAGTACAAGACGAATCCCGGCCAGTGTGTGATAGGTGTTTTGTGCCGTGCCGCAGCACATGCCGCTGGCGTTGTTGGCAACAATGCCGCCGATTTTGCAGGCGTTGATCGACGCCGGATCCGGGCCGATCTTGCGCCCGAACGGTGCCAGCCACGCGTTGGCCTGCGCGCCGATCACGCCTGGTTGCAGGCGAATCTGCGTGCCTTGGCCACGAATCTCGCGGGCGTTCCAGTTATCCCCAAGCACGATCAAAACGGAATCGCTGATCGCTTGGCCGGAGAGGCTGGTGCCGGCAGCGCGGAAGGTCACCGGGACATGGTCGCGCTGAGCGAGTTTCAGCAGCGCCACCACTTCATCTTCGGACTCGACGCGGATCACCAGTTGCGGAATGAGTCGATAAAAACTGGCATCGGTGCCAAAGGCCAGCCTCGATAACGGATCATCAAAACGGCGCTCGGCCGGAATCAGTTGTTGCGCATCACGCAGGAAATTCGCTGGAAGCGTCATTGGTCCTCCAGGATCAGAACCACCAGGTCTTTCGGGCCGTGGGCGCCGTAAGCCAATACTTGCTCGATGTCAGCGGTTTTCGACGGGCCGGACACCAGCAGTGCGTTGGTCGGCATGCCTTGCGCCCATTCGAATTCCTGCTGCACCTGATAGAAGTTGTCGCGGATTTCACTGGCCTTGAGCAGGGCGAAATGCACCGGCGGCACCAGACTCATCAAGCGTGGTTCTTCGCGGGTTGGCCACAGGATCAGGCTGCCAGTGGCGGCGATGGCGCCGAGGGTTCCGGTGAGACTCGCCGGAGTGTCGTTGAACAGTTCGGCTTTCCACTCTTCCATCGGCCGGTCGTAGGATTTCAGTGCCGGTAGACCAGGATTGTTCGCCCAATGCTGTGTGATACGTTGCCCGTGTGCTGTCTTCGGCGCGATCAACAGACTCGGCAACTGGCGATCGCGCAGCAATTGCGCAAGCAGCGCCGGCCATTCAGCGTCCGAGGTCAGGTGGATTTCGGTGTGCACCGCTTCCATCAATTTGCGCAGTTGCGGAATGCGTTGTTCGGCGCTGTAGGTGTAAGGCTGCGTCACCAGATCGACATCGAAGTTGTCGGCAATCGGCGTGGCGCCGGTCAGACTTTTCCGCAGCTTGCCGAGGATATTTTCTTTGGCGCTCATCAGCGGTCTCCCTGTTTGGCCAGATGCTCACGGGCCATGTCGTGCAGTGAGCGGGCGGCGGGTTTCGGCGCGCTGTGGTTTTGCGTCCACGGGCCGACGTTACTCGGGGTCAGTGCACGCAGGCGCGTGGCGAAGAAACCGAACAATCGATACAAGGTTGGCGAACTGTTGAGCCTGGCCCAGGCGTTCCAGATAAAGCGTTCCTTGCGCGAGTATTTGCTGCCCTGACCGCGCATCACTTGATTCGGGCTGTCCGGGGCTTTGACGTTTTCTTCGCGCAGGCGTCGCAGGATCGCCGGGATCGGAATTTTTACCGGACACACTTCGCCGCAGGCTCCGCACAGCGAAGAGGCGCTCGGGTGATCCGGCACTTTTGCCAGGCCAACCATGTGCGGGGTGATGATTTTGCCGATCGGCCCGGGATACACCTCGCCATAGGTGTGGCCACCGACGCGGGTGTAGACCGGGCAATGATTCATGCAGGCGCCGCAGCGGATGCAGTTCAAGGTCTGGCGCAGTTCACTGTCGGCAAACGCCTGGCTGCGACCGTTGTCGAGCAGCACCAGATGCACTTCCTGCGGGCCGTCGAGTTCGTGTTCCTTGCGCGGACCGGAGATCATGTTGACGTAAGTGGTGATCGGAATGCCCAGCGCCGAGCGCGTCAACAGTGACAGCAACGGCACCACGTCACGCAGGTTTTCCACAACCTTTTCGATGCCGGTGACGGCGATGTGCACCGGCGGCACGGTGGTGGTCATGCGCCCGTTGCCTTCGTTTTCCACCAGCAGCAGGGTGCCGGTTTCGGCGACGGCGAAGTTGACACCGGAGACGCCGATGTCCGCTTCGAAGAATTTCTGCCGCAGGACTCTGCGACCGATCTGAATGAGTTGGTCAACGTCCTTGGTGTATTCCACGCCAAGTTTGTCGTGGAACAAGGACGCGACCTGACCGGCATTCTTGTGGATCGCCGGCATAATGATGTGTGAAGGCTTCTCGTGGTCGAGCTGGACGATGTATTCCCCCATATCGGACTCCAGACATTCAATGTCCCGAGCCTCGAGGAAATGGTTCATCTCCATCTCTTCGCTGACCATCGATTTGCCCTTGATCACTTGCCGCGCCTCGTGAGCGCGGATGATCGATAAGACGATGCCATTGGCCTCGTCCACCGTTTCCGCCCAGTGCACTGTCACACCGTTGCGGGTCAGGTTCTGTTCCAGTTGCTCGAGCAGGTCGGGCAACTTGGACAGCGCGCGGGCCTTGATCGAATTGCCCAGTGCGCGCAAATGTTCTCTTTCGTGGGCATCGCTGAAAGCGGCTGCCCGCTTGACCATCAGTGAGTCCATGGCAGTGCGGAAGTTGTTCCGCAGCTGCTGATCACCCAAGGCGTTGTGTGCCCGGGTGCGGAAATCTTCTTCTACGGCGACCGTAGGAATAATCGCGGAAGTGCTCATTGCGCACCTCCGGTTCGTTGCCAAAGAAAGCTGGCGAGATGTTGCCCGCGTAGCGCTTCTTTTTGTTTCTCCAATGCGCCGTTGATGTTCATCAAACAGCCACAGTCGGCGCTTAACACCTGATGCGCGCCGGAATCCTTCAACGCTTTGGTCTTGTCAGCCACCATCGCGCCGGAAATGTCTGGCATACGGACGCTGAATGTTCCGCCGAAACCACAGCATTCGCTTTCGTGGTCATGGTTGACCCGTTCCACGTTGCTCAACTGCGCCAGTAACTCGCGGCCGTGCAGGTGGGTGTTCATCTCGCGGCGTGCCGAACACGAAGTGTGCAGCGCGACTTTGACCGGTTCGCCACTGTCCTTGAGCCGCACTTTGCAGACGAACAGCAGAAACTCGGCCAGTTCATAGGTGCGGGCCGCGAGGGCCTGAACCTGTTTCAACGTTTCCGGCTCGTCCTTGAACAAGTCGGCGTAGTGCTCGCGCAGCATGCCGGCGCAGGAACCCGACGGCACCACCACCGGATAATCCCCGGCAAACAGCGCCAGTTGTGAACGCGCTACCGTCCGCGCCTGTTCGGTGTAACCCGAGGTGTAGGCTGGTTGGCCGCAGCAACTCTGCCCTTGCGGATACTCGACCCGAATCCCTTCGCGCTCCAGCAAGTGGATCGCGTCCATCCCGGCTTCGGGGTAGAACAGGTCGACCACGCAGGTGCCGAACAGGTAAACCCGCGACGGTTTCTCGCTGGGGTATTGCCGAGGTTCGGGCAGCGGCGGTGCCACACGGGTCGCGTTTGGCACGGCGTTGTAAAAAAGCTCGCTCATCAGGCGTGTCTCCGGGTGGGCCCGGTTATCCGTCTGTGGCGGCTGCTGAATATAAAGAGCGTTGCTTTCAGCAGCCTTACAGACCGGGTTGTGAATTGCTGACGCCGGCATCACGAACCGGCGTCGGTTTTTTCCATGCTTCTTGTAGGTTTAGTGGACCAGCATGCCGGTGAACCAGTAGGCCTGAGCCAGCGTGATCAAACCGACAATTGTTGCAAAGAATAGGCTGTGCTTGAGGGTGAAGCGGAACAGATCCGATTCCTTGCCCACCAGCCCGGTCGCGGCGCAGGCCACGGCGATCGATTGTGGCGAGATCATCTTGCCGGTCACGCCGCCGCTGGTGTTCGCCGCCACCAGCAGGGTGTCGTTGACGCCGATCTGGTGCGCGGTGGTCGCCTGTAGCGAACTGAACAGAGCGTTGGACGAAGTATCCGAACCGGTGAGAAACACGCCGAGCCAGCCGAGGAACGGCGAGAAGAACGGGAATGCCGCGCCGGTTCCGGCCAATACCAGGGCCATGGTCGAAGACATGCCGGAGTAGTTGGTGACGAAGGCGAAGGCCAGCACCATGCCGATCGACAGGATTGGCCAGCGCAGTTCGTAGAAGGTCTCTTTCAAAGTGGTCAGACCAGTTTTGAAATTGATCTTCAGTACCAGCATCGAAATCAGCGCGGAGAAGAAAATCGCCGTGCCGGTCGCGGAAATCGGGTCGAGTTTGAACACCGCAGGGATTGCTGTTGGAGCAGCCACGATCGGTGCGGTTTTGATCACCAGTTGATCAAGGTGCGGAATCGCGAAGTTGAACACCCAGCTGTACATCGAACCGCCAGCGGCAAACATCGCTTTGAAAGGCTTCAGCGTCCAGATGGTCACCAGCACGGTGAGGATCAGGAATGGCGACCACGCCTTGAAAATTTCCCCGAGGCTGTAAGGCGACACCACGGTAGTGCGCTTCTGGCCGAAACCGCCGACGCTGGCAGTCACCACCGACGCGGAAACGGCGCCGGCGATGTGTTGGCCGGCAGCGCGTTTTGGTTGCCAGACTTTCAGGAACAGGGTCAGGGAAATCAGGCTGGCTAGCGCCGAAGTGATGTCTGGAAGCTCTGGGCCAATGAAGTTTGAGGTGAAGTATTGGGTGACGGCGAAGCTCAGGCCCGCGACCAGTGCAGCTGGCCAGGTTTCACGCACACCGCGCAGGCCGTCCATCATGAACACCAGCCAGAACGGCACGAACAGCGACAGCAGTGGCAGTTGGCGACCGGTCATGGCGCCGATCTTGAACGCGTCGATGCCGGTGACTTGACCGGCAACAATGATCGGAATCCCCAATGCGCCAAACGCAACCGGTGCGGTGTTGGCGATCAGGCACAGGCCGGCGGCGTATAGCGGGTTGAAGCCCAGTCCAACAAGAAGTGCGGCAGTAATCGCCACCGGCGCACCAAAACCGGCGGCACCTTCCAGAAATGCACCGAAGCAGAAACCGATCAGCAGCACTTGCAGGCGCTGGTCGTCAGTAATCGATAACACCGAACTGCGGATGACCTCGAACTGACCACTTTTCACCGTCAGTTTGTAGAGGAATACCGCCGCGACAATGATCCAGGCAATCGGCCACAGGCCGTAGGCGAAGCCATACCCGGCGGCGGCGAAGGCCATATCGACCGGCATCTGGAACGCGAAGATCGCCACGGCAATCGACAGCGCGAGGGTGATGCTCCCGGCCACATGGCCTTTGAGGCGGAACACCGCCAGCGCGAGAAAGAAGAAAACGATGGGGATGACGGCCGCGAGTGCGGACACGCCGAGACTGCCGAGCGGGCTGTAGAGCTGTTGCCAGGTTTGCATATGGGGTGGCCCCTAATTGTTGTTGGTCAGGCACTGTCAGCGTTTTGGATAATTGGTAAGACCAATTTACAATCGCTGTTGGCTAGGGTAAAAGCCTTGATGTCGGTGTGTCAATTTGCCGCCCTAGAACTTTTGTCGAACAAGCGGTGCAGATCGCATCTGATCCGGTTTCGGCAAGTGGTGTCTGGTAGGTGTCGGCAAGGCGCCGATAGGCCAGAATAGAGAGCCCGGCGAGCGGTCGGGATCGTGGAGAAATGAGTTATGGGGTTTGATCAGATTCGGCAGCGCCGTTTGTCTGACGATATTGTCGAGCGACTCGAGGGGATGATCCTTGAGGGCACGCTGAAGTCCGGTGAGCGGCTGCCGGCGGAGCGCACGCTGGCCGAACAATTTGGCGTATCACGGCCGTCGCTGCGTGAGGCTATTCAGAAACTGGCGGCGAAAGGGCTGCTGGTCAGTCGCCAGGGTGGCGGCAACTATGTGGTGGAGAGTCTGGGCTCGACGTTCAGTGATCCGTTGCTGCAGCTGCTTGAAAGCAATCCTGAGGCGCAACGCGATTTACTGGAATTTCGGCACACTCTGGAGGCATCGTGCGCCTACTACGCAGCATTGCGCGCGACTGATGTCGATCGCGAGCGGTTGACCGCAGCGTTCGAAGAACTGCAGGACTGCTATTCGCGTCACGATGAAGTGAGCCGGGCGGAGGAGGGCGCTGCGGATGCGAAATTCCATCTGGCGATTGCTGAAGCCAGTCATAACGCGGTGTTGCTGCACACCATTCGCGGGTTATTCGATCTGCTCAAACGTAACGTCGTCACCAACATCGGCGGCATGTACAAGCAGCGCACGGAAACCCGCGACATGCTGATTACCCAGCATCGGGAATTGTATCTGGCGATTATTGAAGGTCGTGCAGAGCAGGCACGTGAGGTTTCCAGCCGACACATTTTGTATGTGCAGGAAGTGCTGGAAGAGGTGCGGCAAGAGGTTCAGCGCATGGCTCGGGCGGAGCGGCGCAAGGGGATGTGATTTTTTAAAGCAAAAGATCGCAGCCTGCGGCAGCTCCTACAGGGAAATGCGGATCCCAGTGTAGGAGCTGCCGAAGGCTGCGATCTTTACTTTCAAGGGGGGGAGACTAGTCTTCCTTGCCCTTGTTGCGCACCGCACGCTGCAGTTCACGACCGGCATCGCGTTCACGCTCGGTGTCACGCTTGTCGTATTCCTTCTTGCCCTTGCCCAGAGCGATCTCGCACTTGACCATGTGCTTGCTCCAGTACCAGGACAGGCAGACGCAGGCGTAACCCTTTTGCTGCACCATCGCGGCAAGCTTTTCCAGCTCGCGGCGGTTGAGCAGCAATTTGCGTGTGCGCACCGGGTCGGCGATGACGTGGGTGCTTGCGGTCATCAGAGGCGTGATGTGGCTGCCGAGCAACCACGCTTCGCCATCCTTGAGCAGGACATAGCTGTCGACCAGCTGTAGCTTGCTTGCCCGCAGACTTTTTACTTCCCAGCCGGCCAGGACCAGACCAGCCTCGAACTTGTGCTCGATGAAGTAATCGTGTCGCGCCTTTTTGTTCTGCGCGATGGTCCCTGTTGGGTGTTTCTTCTGTTTAGCCATAGGGGCGGCATTATATGGAGATAAACGGCTGTCGGCTACGGTGATGCTGCGTGCTTGAGCAGGTTGAGTGAATCCCGGACAATGCGGCCTCTTTTTCTAACGCTTGGGCGTGATAAACGATGTCGACAGACAAGGTTTCTGTCCACGGCAGTTGGGCTAGCCGCTGGGTATTCATACTCGCCGCGACCGGTTCGGCCGTGGGACTGGGTAGTATCTGGAAGTTCCCCTACATGGTCGGGGTTTACGGCGGCGGTGCGTTTGTACTGATGTTTCTGGCGTGTATCGCACTGATCGGCATCCCGGTCATGCTCGCGGAAACCCTGATCGGCCGGCGCGCCCGGCAAAGTCCGGCGAACGCCTTGAAGGTGCTGGCGCTGGAAGCCGGGCACTCGGGCAAGTGGTCGTGGGGCGCATTTGCCGGGATGATCACGGCATTGTTGATCCTGTCTTTTTATAGTGTGGTCGGCGGCTGGTCGCTGGACTACATCGTCGATATGGGCCGCGGTGACTTTCAGGGCGCGACGGCCGATCAGGTCGGCGCTTATTTCGGCAATGTCATCTCCAATCCATGGCGCCTGACACTTTGGCATACGATTTTTATGCTGCTGTCGGCCTTCGTCATCGCCAAAGGCGTGGTCGCCGGACTTGAGCGCAGCTTGCGCATCATGATGCCGCTGCTGTTCGTGATGATCCTGGTATTGCTGGGTTACAGCATGACCACCGGGCATTTCATGGAAGGCGTGCATTTCATGTTCGACTTCCACCCGGAAAAAGTCCTCGACGGTCTGTTGCCAGCGATGGGCCACGCGTTCTTTTCACTGAGCGTCGGTGTCGGCTCGATCATGATCTACGGCGCTTACATGCCGAAGAGTTCGTCTTTGTCTGGCACGGTTGTCGGCGTGGCACTGCTTGATACCTTTGTTTCGCTGGTCGCCGGTCTTGCTCTGTTCCCGATCGTGTTTGCCGGAGGTCTGAATCCTAGCGAAGGTCCTGGGCTGATGTTCGTCAGCCTGCCATTTGCCTTTGGTAATGTGGCTTTCGGTCAGTTGATGGGCGTGGTGTTCTTTGTGCTGGTGGCGATTGCGGCCTGGAGTTCGGCGATCTCCCTTCTGGAGCCGATGGTTGCCTATCTGGTTGAGCGCACGAAAGTCAGTCGCGCGTGGGTGACTTTCTGGCTGGCGTTCATCTGCTGGTTCGTCGGTCTGGGCACAGTGTTCTCCTTCAATATCTGGAAGGAAGCCAAATTTTTCGTGAACGAAGGCGGGATGTTCCATCTCTACCAATGGGGTGCGCAGAGCGGTCTGGACTTCTTTGGCGTGATCGATTTCTTCACCTCGCGGATCATGTTGCCGCTCGGTGGCCTGTGTTTCGTGCTGTTTGCCGGATGGGTGATGGGGCGTGAAGCGGTACGCGACGAGTTGTCGATCCGCAACCCGGCACTGTTCGCCCTGTCTTTGTTCTTGATGCGCTACGTGGCGCCCATCGGCATTCTTGTAGTGTTTGCCGCTCAGCTCTGGAAGTAACGCTCACATGACGACACATATTCAACGATCGGCATTGCTGCCGTACCCGGCGCAATTTCTCTACGACCTGGTCAACGACGTGGCGCGCTACCCGGAATTTCTGCCGTGGTGCTCCTCTGCGGAAGTGCTGGAAAGTTCGCCGGAGCACATGCGCGCCAGTGTGGGGGTGGCCAAGGGCGGTCTCAGTCAGCATTTTGTGACGCGCAATACGCTGGTGCCGGGGCAGTCGATCGAGATGAACCTTGAAGAGGGGCCGTTCAATCAGTTGCACGGTGTCTGGGTGTTCAAGGTGTTGAACGAGAAGGCCTGCAAGATCAGTCTGGATCTGTCGTTCGATTACGCCGGGCCGCTGGTGCGTGCCACGTTGGGGCCGCTGTTCAATCAGGCCGCTAATACGCTGGTGGACGCGTTCTGCCAGCGCGCCAAGCAGATGCATGGTTGAGCCGGTGATCGAGATAGAGGTGGTGTACGCGGCCGTGGATCGTCAGGTTTTGCGCTCGGTTAGCATAAATGACGGCGCAACGGTGCGGGCTGCGGTGCTTGCGTCGGGTATCGGTCGCGAGTTTCCTGAGCTGAATCTGGCGGAATGTCCATTGGGCATTTTTGGCAAAGTGGTTACTGACCCGGATTCGCGGCTGATTCAGGCAGGGGAGCGCATCGAGATTTACCGTCCATTGCTTGCCGATCCCAAAGAGGTACGGCGTCTGCGTGCGGCCAAGGCTGCCGAAGCCAAGGCCCAAAACGCGTAAAAACCAAATCGCAGACAATAAAAAACCCGGAGTTTCCGGGTTTTTTATTGTCTCGCCAATTATTGCGGCGAGGTGTCCAGCGGCTCTGGTGTCGGAACCGGAACGGTTTCTACACCATCGACGTCCTTCTGGATCTGATCCAGCAAGGAACCTGGCTTCACCGGTTTTTCCGGTGTTGGCTTCTCGGCGTTTTCAGCAGGAGCGGTCACGGTGGTGCCACTGTCCTTGCCGAGAATGGCTTCGTCACGGCTTACGCCCGGCATAAAGTCACCGGACAGGCTGACAAGCTGGTCGTTTGAGTTGAAAATAACGCTGATGCGTTCCTGTTGGCGTTCACCGCCACCCGGTTGCAGGCTGTACAGATAATCCCAGCGATCGGCATGGAACGTGTCGACAAGCAGAGGGTTACCCATGATAAACCGTACTTGCGGCCGGGTCATTCCCGGGCGTAACTGGTCTATCATGTCCTGCGTGACGACATTGCCCTGCTGGATGTCGATTTTGTAAACCCCGGGGAATGAACAACCGGCGAGTGCGAGCAGTCCCACAAAGGTGAAACTGGTTAGCAAGAGCTTGGTGTTTTGCATCGGTGGGCGACTTCCACTATCTTGGCTGGGACAACGTAAACGCCGATCATACCCGCATTAAGAGAAGCTGCGAAGCAGCATCGCGAGAAAGCTGACCATGGTTGAAAATAGCGAACTACGCAAAGCCGGCCTTAAAGTGACCCTGCCACGGGTCAAGATCCTGCAAATGCTCGACTCCACCGAGCAGCGCCACATGAGTGCCGAGGACGTCTACAAGGCGTTGATGGAAGCTGGTGAGGACGTCGGTCTGGCCACGGTTTACCGTGTTCTGACCCAGTTCGAAGCAGCTGGCCTCGTGGTCCGTCACAACTTCGACGGTGGCCACGCGGTTTTCGAGTTGGCCGACAGTGGTCACCACGACCACATGGTTAACGTGGAAACCGGTGAGGTTGTCGAATTCGTCAGCCTGGAAATCGAAAAGCTCCAGAAGGCAATTGCCGAAGAGCACGGTGTCGAGTTGGTGGATCACAACCTGGTGCTGTACATCCGCAAGAAAAAGTAAGCATGTCGCGCGAATTTCATATTCGCGAAACGAACGAAGGCGACCCAAGGGTCGCCTTCGTGCTTTCTGTCGTTGTCAAACCTTGGCGGTCACAACCATTTTTTTCGCGTGGGCCAGGGATTCCTTGGTCAGATCGATGCCGCCGAGCATCCGCGCCACTTCTTCTATGCGGTCGTTCTTGCTCAGTTTGGAGACGGCGGTGTGCGTCGCCTGTTCGCCACGCACCTTGTGCACGAACAGATGCTGATGACCCTGCGCTGCCACCTGAGGCAAGTGCGTCACGGTCAGTACCTGACCGCGATCGCCGAGGCGACGCAGCAGTTGGCCGACAATTTCCGCCGTCGGGCCACCAATACCCACGTCCACTTCGTCGAACACCAGCGTCGGTACGCGAGATGTCTGTGCGGTGATGACCTGAATAGCCAGGCTGATCCGTGACAACTCACCACCAGAGGCTACTTTTGCCAGCGCTTTAAGCGGCTGACCCGGGTTGGCGCTGACCAGCAATTCGACCTGTTCCAGCCCGTTGGGCAGCAATTCGTCGCTGCTATTGGCCTTTAATTCAATGGTGAATCGACCTCCGGGCATGCCCAGACGCTGAATTTCCTGTTCAACTGCACTGGCGAGACTGCCGGCAGCCTGATGACGCAAATCGCTCAGTTCCCGCGCCTTCTCTTGATAGTGGCGGGCGTAGGAAGCCAGCTCTTCTCCCAAGCGCTCGATGGATTCGTCGTTGGCGTTGAGGGTTTCGATCTCATCCAGCAGCTTCTGCTGCATTTCCCCGACCTCGGTCGGCTGAATCCTATGTTTGCGCGCCAGCGTGTAAATCGCGTCGAGACGCTCTTCCAGATATTGCAGGCGCGCCGGATCGGCATCGAAGTTGTCGAGGAAGCGGTTGAGTTCGCCGACGGCTTCTTCGACCTGAATCTGCGCGCTGGTCAGCAGGCTGCTGGCTTCGCCCAGTGCGCCGACGGAGTTATTCACGCTCGACAGGCGATTGAGGCTGGCGGTCAGTGCGTTCAGCACATTGCCGGAATCGCTTTCGCTGCATTGCTCGACCACTTGCCGACAAATGCCAAGCAGCGTCTCGGCGTTGGTCAGGTTTTTGTGTTCCTGCTCCAGTTGCTCAAGTTCGTTCTCGCCGAGACCGAGGTTTTCCAGTTCTTCCAACTGGTAGCTGAGCAATTGGTGGCGGGCGCGTTGCTCGTCACCGGAATTGGAGAGTCGCTCCAGTTCCTGACGAGTCTGGCGCCAGCGCTGCGCGGCGAGCTGCACCTGACGGGCCAGATCAGTGGCGCCGGCATACTCGTCCAGCAACCGACGATGGGTATCGGTTTTCAGCAGGGACTGGTGTTCATGCTGGCTGTGGATATCAATCAGCAGTTCGCCGAGTGCTTTCAGATCGCCAAGCGGGCAGGGTGTGCCATTGATATAGCCGCGCGAACGACCTTCGCTGGTAATCACTCGACGCAAGATGCACGGCCCATCGGTCTCCAGATCGCGCTCGGCCAGCCAAACGCTGGCTTCAGGGATGTCCGCCAGATCGAAGGTCGCGAGGATGTCGGCCTTATCGGCACCGGGACGCACCACGCCGCTGTCGGCGCGATCACCCAGTGTCAGGCCCAGCGCGTCGAGCATGATCGACTTGCCGGCGCCGGTTTCCCCTGTGATCACGCTCATCCCGCGATCGAGTTCGAGATCGAGATGTTCAACGATGGCGTAGTTATGTACGGACAGGTGCACCAGCATAAAGGCCGCTCCCAGGCTTTAGGTCTGGTTATTTATACAGTGTTTTGTTTCGGGCTGACAATGCCCTGCCTTAGCTCGATTCGCTTGAACGTAAAAACTGCTTAGCGCATTCAGGAATGAGAATGTGGCACTTTTTTGTAGGGTTAATGGTTGAAGGCCCTTGAAGCCTGATTTTGCGGCCCCATATATCGGGACAGAAGCGCGAGTCAGGCTCGCGGACGAAATTGAAAGGAGAATTCTATGGCTGACGAACAGACAGTAGATACGCAAAACCCAGAAGCCAATCAGGCGCCCGAAGGTTCGGGTGATGACCTGGCGACCCGTGTACAAGTGCTCGAAGAGCAATTGGCCGCCGCGCAGGATCAGTCTCTGCGTGTTGCTGCCGATCTGCAGAACGTCCGTCGCCGTGCCGAGCAGGACGTCGAGAAGGCGCACAAGTTTGCCCTGGAAAAATTCGCCGGTGACCTGTTGCCGATCGTCGACAGCCTGGAGCGCGGCCTCGAGCTGTCGAACCCGGACGACGAAAGCATCCGTCCGATGCGCGAAGGCATCGAGCTGACGCTGAAAATGTTCCACGACACCCTCAAGCGTTATCAGCTGGAAGCGATCGACCCGCATGGTGAGCCGTTCAACGCCGTTCAGCATCAGGCGATGGCCATGCAAGAAAGCGCCGACGTAGAACCGAACAGCGTTTTGAAGGTGTTCCAGAAGGGCTACCAGCTCAACGGTCGCCTGTTGCGCCCGGCCATGGTTGTGGTCAGCAAGGCGCCTGCGCCAATTTCGCCTTCGATTGACGAGAAGGCTTGAAATTAGCCGCAAGGCCCCCATTTAGAAGTCAAGCGTTTAAGTATTACCGCAGTTAGCCACCACTGCTGCGGCAACAAAATCCAAAGTTTCGGGAGAGTTAACATGGGCAAAATTATCGGTATCGACCTGGGGACTACCAACTCCTGCGTCTCCGTGCTGGAAAACGGCAAAGCAAAAGTTATCGAAAACGCTGAAGGCGCGCGTACCACGCCGTCGATCATCGCATACGCCAACGATGGCGAAATCCTGGTAGGTCAGTCGGCCAAGCGTCAGGCTGTGACCAACCCGCACAACACTCTGTACGCGGTAAAGCGTCTGATCGGTCGTCGTTTCGACGAAGAAGTTGTGCAGAAAGACATCCAGATGGTCCCTTACAAGATCGTCAAGGCTGAGAACAACGACGCCTGGGTAGAAGTGAACGGCCAGAAAATGGCACCGCCACAAATCTCGGCTGAAATCCTCAAAAAGATGAAGAAGACCGCCGAAGACTACCTCGGCGAGACCGTGACCGAAGCCGTGATCACCGTTCCGGCCTACTTCAACGACAGCCAGCGTCAGGCGACCAAAGACGCCGGCCGCATCGCCGGTCTGGACGTAAAACGTATCATCAACGAACCAACCGCAGCTGCTCTGGCTTACGGTATGGACAAGGCCAAGGGCGATCACACCGTGATCGTTTATGACCTGGGTGGCGGTACTTTCGACGTTTCCGTGATCGAGATCGCTGAAGTTGATGGCGAGCACCAGTTCGAAGTACTGGCCACCAACGGTGACACGTTCCTCGGCGGTGAAGACTTCGACATTCGTCTGATCGACTACCTCGTTGACGAATTCAAGAAAGAAAGCGGCATGAACCTCAAAGGTGATCCGCTGGCCATGCAGCGCCTGAAAGAAGCCGCTGAGAAAGCCAAGATCGAGCTGTCGTCCGCTCAGTCGACCGACGTCAACCTGCCGTACATCACTGCAGACGCGACCGGTCCTAAGCACCTGAACGTGAAGATCTCGCGTGCCAAGCTCGAAGCACTGGTTGAAGACCTGGTTCAGCGCACCATCGAACCTTGCCGCATCGCCATGAAAGACGCTGGTCTGGACGTTGGCGCGATCAACGACGTGATTCTGGTCGGTGGTCAGACCCGTATGCCGCTGGTGCAGAAGCTGGTTACCGATTTCTTCGGTAAAGAAGCACGCAAAGACGTTAACCCGGACGAAGCTGTTGCCATGGGTGCTGCGATTCAGGGTGCTGTTCTGGCCGGTGATGTGAAAGACGTTCTGCTGCTCGACGTCAGCCCGCTGACTCTGGGTATCGAAACCATGGGTGGCGTGATGACCGCGCTGATCGAGAAAAACACCACGATTCCTACCAAGAAATCGCAAGTGTTCTCGACTGCCGACGACAACCAGGGCGCTGTGACCATTCACGTGCTGCAGGGCGAGCGTAAGCAAGCCACTCAGAACAAGTCCTTGGGCAAGTTCGACCTGGCCGACATTCCACCTGCTCCACGTGGCGTGCCGCAGATCGAAGTGACCTTCGACATCGACGCTAACGGCATCCTGCACGTTGGTGCGAAAGACAAGGCAACCGGCAAGACTCAGTCGATCGTGATCAAGGCCAACTCCGGTCTGTCCGATGAAGAAATCGAGCGCATGGTGCGTGACGCCGAAGCGAACGCTGAGGAAGACCGCAAGTTCGAAGAGCTGGCCGCTGCCCGTAACCAGGGCGACGCACTGGTTCACTCGACGCGCAAGATGATTGCTGACGCGGGCGACAAAGTCACCGCCGAAGAGAAGACTGCGATCGAAGCTGCTGTGGTTGCTCTGGAAGCTGCTGTCAAAGGCGACGACAAGGCTGCTATCGAAGCGAAGGTTGAGGAGCTGTCGAAAGTCTCCGCTCCGGTTGCTCAGAAGATGTACGCCGAACAGGCTCAGCCAGCTGATGGCGCAGCCCCGCAAGGCGAATCGGCTGACAAGGCGGACGACGTTGTCGATGCAGAGTTCGAAGAAGTCAAAGACCACAAGTAAGTTGTTGGTCGGCCGGTTGACTGCCTTTAGGCAGTGACTGGTAGGATGTCGCCGCGCGGGAGCTAGCTCCCGCGTTGGCGTATCTGGAATACGCGAATTTTTACAGCATGCGACAAGCCTCGTGTGTTGCTGGTATGGCCGGGAATGCTCCTGCTTTCCGTGCCGCAAGTACCACAAGAAACAAAGACCAGGATCGTTGAATTGACGTGAGTTGGGTCCGGGCCTGTATTGGGGCTCAACGAGTTTGACGATCCTCAGGAGGGGTTTGTCGGACGTCCTCAAGAGTGCAGAAGACTTATGGCAAAGCGTGACTATTACGAAGTGTTGGGTGTTGAGCGCGGCTCAAGCGATGCGGACCTGAAGAAGGCTTACCGTCGTCTGGCGATGAAGCATCACCCGGACCGTAATCCCGATGACAAAGCGTCGGAAGAAATGTTCAAAGAGGCCAACGAGGCCTATGAAGTGCTGTCCGACTCGAGCAAGCGTGCGGCGTACGACCAGTACGGTCATGCCGGTGTCGACCCGAGCATGGGTGGCGGCGGTGCCGGTTTCGGCGGTCAGAATTTCTCGGACATCTTTGGTGATGTCTTCAGTGATTTCTTCGGTGGCGGTCGCGGCGGTTCCCGTGGCGGTGCCCAGCGTGGCAGCGACTTGCGCTACACCCTGGAGTTGAATCTGGAAGAAGCGGTGCGTGGCACGTCGGTGAATATCCGCGTTCCGACACTGGTCAACTGCAAGCCGTGCGATGGTTCCGGCGCGAAGAAAGGCTCGTCGCCATCGACGTGCCCGACGTGCGGTGGCATCGGTCAGGTGCGTATGCAGCAGGGCTTCTTCTCGGTGCAGCAAACCTGCCCGCGTTGCCATGGCCAGGGCAAGATCATTTCCGATCCGTGCGACTCCTGCCACGGTGACGGTCGCGTTGAAGAATACAAAACCCTGTCGGTCAAAGTGCCGGCCGGCGTCGATACCGGCGACCGCATTCGTCTGTCCGGCGAAGGCGAGGCGGGTACGCAGGGCGGCCCGACTGGCGACCTGTACGTGGTCATCAATGTCCGCGAGCACGATATTTTCCAGCGCGATGGCAAGCATCTATTCTGCGAAGTGCCGATCAGTTTCGTCGATGCGGCGCTGGGTGGCGAGCTGGAAATTCCGACCCTCGACGGTCGCGTCAAACTGAAAATCCCCGAAGGTACTCAGACCGGCAAGCAGTTCCGCGTACGCGGCAAAGGCGTAGCGCCGGTGCGTGGCGGCGGTGCGGGTGACTTGATGTGCCGTGTAGCAGTCGAGACTCCGGTCAACCTGAATCGTCGTCAGCGCGAACTGCTGGAAGAATTCCGCAGCTCGCTGGCAGACGACAATAGCCATTCGCCGAAAACCACCGGTTGGTTCGACGGTGTGAAGCGCTTCTTCGGCGATCTGTAAGGAGTCGGCATGCGACGTATAGCTGTGATGGGCGCTGCTGGGCGCATGGGCAAGATTCTGGTCGAAGCCGTGCAGCAGCGCGCGCCGCTGACCGGGTTGACCGCTGCCGTGGTTCGTCCTGGCAGCACGCTGATCGGCGTCGATGCCGGTGAGCTGGCTTCGCTGGGTCGCATTGGCGTGCCGTTGTCCGGGCATATCGAGGCTGTGGCTGAAGAGTTCGATGTATTGATCGACTTCACCCTGCCGGAAGTGATGCTGAAAAACCTCGCGTTCTGCCGCAAGGCAGGCAAGGCCATGGTTATCGGCACCACCGGGCTGGACGCGGCGCAGAAGCAGTTGCTGGTCGAGGCGGGCAAGGATATTCCGATCGTGTTCGCGGCCAACTTCAGTGTCGGCGTCAATCTGTCGCTCAAGCTGCTGGATATGGCAGCGCGCGTGCTGGGCGATGATGCTGATATCGAAATCATCGAAGCTCATCACCGTCACAAGATCGATGCGCCGTCGGGTACGGCGTTGCGCATGGGTGAAGTGATCGCCAGTGCGCTGGATCGTGATTTGCAGAAAGTCGCGGTGTACGGTCGCGAAGGTCATACCGGTGCTCGCGAGCGTGAAACCATCGGTTTCGCCACCGTGCGCGGCGGTGACGTGGTGGGTGACCACACCGTGCTGTTCGCCTGCGAAGGTGAGCGTCTGGAGATCACGCACAAGGCGTCGAGTCGCATGACGTTCGCCAAGGGCGCGGTGCGTGCGGCGTTGTGGCTGGACGGTCGCGAGCCGGGTCTGTACGACATGCAAGACGTGCTCGACCTGCGTTGATTCATTGCTGAACCCGGCGCAAATGCCCTGTTTACGCCGGTTTTTCTCCGCTCGGCGACGACCTGTCGCATTCTCCGGCCTTTTCGGCTCTTTAGCGGTGGACCAAAAAAGCCTTTTTCTGTAAGCTACAGCTTTAGTGTGTCCACTAAAAGCGCGCAGAATAATTCAGTGAAGAAGCGGGGTGACGTGTCCATACGTCACTCCGCTTTTTTACAACCTGCGATCGCCCTTTCATGCGTTATTTACGGGAGGTCTTCTTGACTAAGCCAGCCATACTTGCCCTTGCTGATGGCAGCATTTTTCGCGGCGAAGCCATTGGTGCCGACGGTCAAACCGTTGGTGAGGTGGTGTTCAACACCGCAATGACCGGCTATCAGGAAATCCTTACCGATCCTTCCTACGCCCAACAGATCGTTACCCTGACTTACCCGCACATCGGCAACACCGGCACCACGCCGGAAGACGCAGAGTCCGATCGCGTCTGGTCCGCTGGCCTGGTCATCCGTGACCTGCCGCTGGTAGCGAGCAACTGGCGTAACACGATGTCCCTGTCCGATTACCTGAAAGCCAACAACGTTGTGGCCATCGCTGGTATCGACACCCGTCGCCTGACCCGCATCCTGCGTGAAAAAGGCGCACAGAACGGCTGCATCATGGCCGGTGACAACATCTCCGAAGAAGCGGCCATTGCCGCGGCGCAAGGCTTCCCGGGCCTGAAGGGCATGGATCTGGCGAAAGTCGTCAGCACCAAGACTCAATACGAATGGCGCTCGACTGTCTGGGATCTGAAGACCGACAGCCACGCGACCATCGAAGCCTCCGAGCTGCCATACCACGTGGTTGCTTACGACTACGGCGTCAAGGTCAATATCCTGCGCATGCTGGTCGAGCGCGGTTGCCGCGTCACCGTGGTGCCGGCTCAGACCCCAGCTGCTGATGTGCTGGCACTGAAGCCGGACGGCGTGTTCCTGTCCAACGGCCCTGGTGATCCGGAGCCATGCGACTACGCGATCAAGGCGATCAAGGAAGTGCTGGAAACCGAGATTCCGGTATTCGGCATCTGCCTCGGTCACCAACTGCTGGCACTGGCCTCCGGCGCCAAGACCCTGAAAATGGGCCACGGCCACCACGGTGCCAACCACCCGGTGCAGGATCTTGACACTGGTGTCGTGATGATCACCAGCCAGAACCACGGTTTCGCGGTAGACGAAGAAACCCTGCCAGCCAACGTGCGTGCGATCCACAAATCGCTGTTCGACGGCACCCTGCAAGGCATCGAACGCACCGACAAGAGCGCGTTCAGCTTCCAGGGTCACCCTGAAGCGAGCCCTGGCCCGAACGATGTTGCGCCACTGTTCGACCGCTTCATCAACGAGATGGCCAAGCGACGCTAAGCGTTCGCCTTGAGACTGTAGAGAGAAGCCCCTTGAGGGCGGCCCCGACACCGGTGGCCCCCTCGAGACTTCAGAAATCGATCAAGACGGCTTGCCGACTGACCTGCGGATTTGAGTGACAAACCCATGCCAAAACGTACAGACATTAAAAGCATCCTGATTCTCGGCGCTGGCCCGATCGTTATCGGCCAGGCCTGCGAATTCGACTACTCCGGCGCCCAGGCCTGTAAAGCCCTGCGCGAAGAGGGTTACCGCGTCATCCTGGTGAACTCCAACCCGGCCACCATCATGACCGACCCGGACATGGCGGACGCTACCTACATCGAGCCGATCAAGTGGCAGACCGTTGCCAAGATCATCGAAAAAGAGCGTCCGGACGCGGTGCTGCCAACCATGGGCGGCCAGACTGCTCTGAACTGCGCCCTGGACCTGGAGCGCGAAGGCGTTCTGGAGAAGTTCGGCGTAGAAATGATCGGCGCCAACGCCGACACCATCGACAAGGCTGAAGACCGTTCGCGTTTCGACAAGGCGATGAAATCCATCGGCCTGGCGTGCCCGCGTTCCGGTATCGCGCACAGCATGGAAGAAGCCAACGCGGTTCTCGAAACCCTGGGCTTCCCGTGCATCATTCGTCCGTCCTTCACCATGGGCGGCACCGGTGGCGGTATCGCGTACAACCGTGAAGAGTTCGAAGAAATCTGCGCCCGTGGCCTGGACCTGTCGCCGACCAAAGAGCTGCTGATCGACGAATCGCTGATCGGCTGGAAAGAATATGAAATGGAAGTTGTCCGCGACAAAAAGGACAACTGCATCATCGTCTGCTCGATCGAAAACTTCGATCCGATGGGCGTGCACACCGGTGACTCGATCACCGTCGCCCCGGCTCAGACCTTGACCGACAAGGAATACCAGATCCTGCGTAACGCCTCCCTGGCGGTACTGCGCGAGATCGGCGTCGAGACCGGCGGTTCCAACGTTCAATTCGGTATCTGCCCGAACACTGGCCGCATGGTCGTGATCGAAATGAACCCGCGCGTATCGCGTTCCTCGGCCTTGGCTTCGAAAGCCACCGGTTTCCCGATCGCCAAAGTCGCCGCCAAACTGGCTGTGGGTTACACCCTCGACGAGCTGTCGAACGACATCACCGGCGGCAAGACCCCGGCGTCCTTCGAGCCGTCGATCGACTACGTCGTGACCAAACTGCCACGTTTTGCCTTCGAAAAGTTCGCCAAGGCTGACGCACGCCTGACCACTCAGATGAAGTCGGTCGGTGAAGTCATGGCCATCGGCCGTACCTTCCAGGAATCCCTGCAGAAAGCTCTGCGCGGTCTGGAAGTGGGTGTTTGCGGTCTGGACGAGAAGCTCGACCTGAGCAACCCGGAAAGCATGAGTGTGCTCAAGCGCGAACTGACCGTGCCGGGCGCCGAGCGTATCTGGTACGTGGCGGATGCTTTCCGCGCTGGCCTGTCGGTCGAAGACATCTTCGGCATGAACATGATCGATCCGTGGTTCCTGGTGCAGATCGAAGATCTGATCAAGGAAGAAGAGAAGGTCAAGACCCTCGGTCTGTCCGCTATCGACCGTGACCTGATGTTCAAGCTCAAGCGCAAAGGCTTCTCCGATCAGCGTCTGGCCAAGCTGCTGGGTGTGACCGAGAAGAACCTGCGTACGCACCGCCAGAAGCTGGAAGTGTTCCCGGTCTACAAGCGCGTTGACACCTGCGCCGCCGAGTTCGCCACTGACACCGCTTACCTCTACTCGACGTACGAAGAAGAGTGCGAAGCCGCGCCGTCGGGCCGCGACAAGATCATGATTCTGGGTGGCGGTCCGAACCGTATCGGCCAGGGTATCGAGTTCGACTACTGCTGCGTTCACGCTGCCCTCGCACTGCGCGAAGACGGCTACGAAACCATTATGGTCAACTGCAACCCGGAAACCGTTTCCACCGACTACGACACTTCCGACCGTCTGTACTTTGAACCAGTGACCCTGGAAGACGTGCTGGAAATCTGCCGCGTCGAGAAGCCGAAAGGCGTGATCGTCCAGTACGGCGGCCAGACCCCGCTGAAACTGGCGCGTGCTCTGGAAGCTGCTGGCGTGCCGATCATCGGCACCAGCCCTGACGCGATCGACCGTGCTGAAGACCGTGAGCGCTTCCAGCAAATGGTTGAGCGCCTCAACCTGCGTCAGCCGCCAAACGCCACCGTGCGCAGTGAAGACGAAGCTGTTCGTGCTGCCGCGAAAATCGGTTATCCGCTGGTGGTGCGCCCGTCCTACGTACTGGGCGGCCGTGCGATGGAGATCGTTTACAAAGAAGACGAGCTCAAGCGTTACCTGCGTGATGCGGTGCAAGTGTCCAACGACAGCCCGGTGCTGCTCGACCACTTCCTCAACTGCGCCATCGAAATGGACGTGGATGCGGTCTGCGACGGCAAAGACGTGGTGATCGGCGCGATCATGCAGCACATCGAACAGGCTGGCGTTCACTCCGGTGACTCCGCGTGCTCGCTGCCGCCGTACTCGCTGCCGGCGCACATCCAGGACGAGATGCGCGAACAGGTCAAGAAAATGGCCCTGGAGCTGGGCGTTGTCGGTCTGATGAACGTGCAGTTGGCTTTGCAGGGCGAAGACATCTACGTCATCGAAGTCAACCCGCGTGCTTCCCGTACTGTGCCGTTCGTATCGAAGTGCATCGGTGTTTCTCTGGCCATGATCGCTGCCCGCGTGATGGCCGGTAAGACCTTGAAAGAAATCGGCTTCACCAAAGAAATCATCCCGAACTTCTATAGCGTGAAAGAGGCGGTGTTCCCGTTCGCCAAATTCCCTGGCGTTGATCCGATCCTCGGCCCAGAAATGAAGTCGACCGGTGAAGTGATGGGCGTCGGCGACACCTTCGGTGAAGCATTCGCCAAAGCCCAGATGGGCGCCAGCGAAGTGCTGCCGACCGGCGGTACAGCTTTCATCAGCGTACGCGATGACGACAAGCCTCTGGTTGCAGGCGTGGCCCGTGATCTGATCAACTTGGGCTTCGAAGTGGTTGCCACTGCCGGCACTGCCAAGCTGATCGAAGCGGCAGGCCTGAAAGTGCGCCGTGTGAACAAGGTGACCGAGGGTCGTCCCCACGTGGTCGACATGATCAAGAATGACGAAGTCACCCTGATCATCAACACCACCGAAGGTCGTCAGTCGATCGCTGATTCGTACTCCATTCGTCGTAATGCCTTGCAGCACAAGATTTATTGCACCACCACCATTGCTGCTGGCGAAGCTATCTGTGAAGCGCTGAAGTTCGGTCCGGAAAAGACCGTGCGTCGCTTGCAGGATCTACACGCAGGATTGAAGGCATGATCAAATACCCAATGACCGTCCAGGGCGCTAAAGCCCTGGAAGAGGAACACGCTCACCTGACCAAGGTCGTCCGTCCGAAGCTCAGCCAGGACATCGGTACGGCCCGCGAGTTGGGAGACTTGAAAGAAAACGCTGAATACCATGCCGCCCGCGAACAGCAAGGCATGGTCGAGGCGCGGATTCGTGACATCGAAGGCCGGATCCAGAATCAGGTCATTATCGATGTCACAACCATTGCGCACACCGGCAAAGTGATTTTCGGTACCACCGTCGAAATCGCCAACGTCGAGACTGACGAAAGCGTCACTTACCACATCGTGGGTGAGGATGAGGCTGACTTCAAACTCGGCAAGATTTCCGTCGGCTCGCCTTTGGCCCGTGCCTTGATCGGCAAGGAAGAGGGCGATGTGGTCGCCGTGAAAACGCCAAGCGGCGTGATCGAGTACGAGATTGTCGAAGTCCGTCACATCTGAAAAAGGGCGCCCGCTGCATGCGGGCGCCATGCTTTGGCAGCTGACCCAGATGCTTTGGGTCGGCGGTCTATGGCTGATACATCTCGGTTTGCAGCCGGCGCTGGGCAAGATTGGCCTGGCACCGCTGCTGATCGATGAAGTCGCCAGTGCATTTGAAGTGCTGGTGGTGGGGTTTGCCGCCGCATGCGTTATTTTTCAGGCTTTGGTGCTGGTACAGGCCGAGGGCCTTGCCAGTCTATGGCGGGATTTTCGTGGGCAGGTGCTGTTGATGGCGTTGTATGCGTGTGCGATGTATGTCGCAGTGCGTGTCGGCTGGCCGGATGCGCAGCGCTGGCAGGTGTTCAGTTATCTGGTTCTGAGGTTTTCCGGGCTGGTGCTGGTGATGCAGCCGGTGCCGGGATGGAGTGGCAGGGTGCGCGAAGCACACCCTTGACCCTTGTCATCACTTGAAGCGATGAACGTTCGACAGTTGCTTGTTGACGCTGAAGTTCTTGCGGTAAACCAGTGCCATCTTGCCGATGACCTGTACCAGGTCTGCTTTGCCAACCTTGCACAGCTCTGCGATGTGCGCCAGGCGCGACTCGCGATCGAGGATGTTGAGCTTGATCTTGATCAGCTCATGATCCGCCAAGGCGCGTTCAAGTTCGGCTAAAACACCTTCAGTCAAACCGTTGTCAGCCACCGTCAAAACCGGCTTCAGGTGGTGGCCAATGGATTTGTACTGTTTCTTCTGCTCTGGAGTGAGCGGCATAATCTGACCCTTTCGTCTGGATTCTGTAAAATGGCGGCCATTTTACCCGAGGGTTCGTGGATCCGCCCAATTAATCACGACCCTTATCATCGAGGTGCCCAATGGCGCGTTCCAAGACAAGCCTTGGTTGGCTGAAACGACATGTCAACGATCCCTATGTGAAGCAAGCGCAGAAGGATGGCTACCGCTCGCGTGCGAGTTACAAGCTTCTGGAAGTCCAGGAGAAATACAAGCTGATCCGTCCTGGCATGAGCGTTGTCGACCTGGGCGCGGCGCCCGGGGGCTGGTCTCAGGTCACCAGTCGTCTGATCGGCGGTCAGGGGCGTTTGATCGCTTCGGACATTCTGGAAATGGACAGCATCCCTGATGTGACCTTTATTCAGGGAGACTTCACCGAGGACGCAGTGCTCGCTCAGATTCTTGAAGCCGTGGGTAATTCGCAGGTGGACCTTGTGATTTCCGATATGGCCCCCAATATGAGTGGTACGCCCGAAGTGGATATGCCTAAAGCCATGTTTCTCTGCGAGCTGGCGCTTGATCTGGCGGAGCGGATACTCAAGCCGGGTGGCAATTTTGTGATCAAGATTTTTCAGGGCGAAGGATTTGATGTTTACCTGAAGGACGCTCGCAAAAAGTTCGACAAGATCCAGATGATCAAGCCGGACTCCTCCCGTGGCAGCTCACGCGAGCAATACATGCTGGCTTGGGGTTACCGCGGACGTAGTGAGTAAAATGAGGTTTTTGTGCGGGGTGATAGGTTTTTAGTATTTCGCCCGGCTAGCATTAACGAATATTGTGTAGAAAGTGTTTCACAAAGGGTTACAGACGGCGCCTGCCAGAGCCGTAGGTAATGTAGTAAGTTAGGCCGGTGAATATCATGCGAAGCGCGCGCCAGTAGCGGAGCTTGCTTCAGAGGGTAGTTAATTGAACGATATGGCAAAGAATCTGATCCTGTGGTTGATCATCGCGGCTGTCCTGGTGACGGTGATGAACAACTTCTCCAGCCCTAACGAGCCGCAGACCCTCAACTATTCCGACTTCATCCAGCAGGTCAAGGATGGCAAGGTCGAGCGCGTAGCCGTTGATGGTTATGTGATTACCGGCAAGCGCAATGATGGCGATAGCTTCAAGACCATTCGTCCGGCAATCCAGGACAATGGCCTGATCGGCGATCTGGTCGACAACCACGTTGTGGTTGAAGGCAAGCAGCCTGAACAGCAAAGCATCTGGACCCAGCTTCTGGTGGCCAGCTTCCCGATCCTGGTGATCATCGCGGTGTTCATGTTCTTCATGCGCCAGATGCAGGGCGGTGCCGGTGGCAAGGGCGGGCCGATGAGCTTTGGCAAGAGCAAGGCACGCCTGCTCTCCGAAGATCAGGTGAAAACCACATTGGCTGACGTTGCCGGTTGCGACGAAGCCAAGGAAGAAGTCGGCGAACTGGTTGAGTTCCTCCGTGATCCGGGCAAGTTCCAGCGCCTGGGCGGTCGTATTCCTCGCGGTGTGCTGATGGTCGGTCCTCCGGGTACCGGTAAAACCTTGCTGGCCAAGGCAATTGCCGGCGAAGCCAAGGTTCCGTTCTTCACCATATCCGGTTCCGACTTCGTTGAAATGTTTGTCGGTGTCGGTGCGAGCCGTGTTCGCGACATGTTCGAGCAGGCGAAGAAGCACGCGCCGTGCATTATCTTCATCGACGAAATCGACGCCGTCGGTCGCCATCGTGGCGCTGGCATGGGTGGCGGTCACGATGAGCGTGAGCAGACTCTCAACCAGTTGCTGGTTGAGATGGACGGCTTCGAAATGAACGACGGCATCATTGTTATCGCAGCAACCAACCGTCCTGACGTACTCGACCCTGCGCTGCTGCGTCCGGGCCGTTTCGACCGTCAGGTCGTGGTTGGTTTGCCGGATATCCGTGGTCGCGAGCAGATTCTCAAGGTTCACATGCGCAAAGTGCCAATGGGTGACGACGTCGCTCCGGCCGTTATCGCGCGTGGTACTCCAGGCTTCTCCGGTGCTGATCTGGCAAACCTGGTCAACGAAGCGTCGCTGTTCGCTGCACGCAGCGGCAAGCGCATCGTTGAAATGAAAGAATTCGAACTGGCCAAAGACAAGATCATGATGGGCGCCGAGCGCAAATCGATGGTCATGTCCGAGAAAGAGAAGCAGAACACCGCTTATCACGAAGCAGGCCACGCCATCGTTGGCCGCGTCGTACCTGAGCATGATCCGGTCTACAAGGTGTCGATCATTCCGCGCGGCCGTGCGCTGGGTGTGACCATGTTCCTGCCGGAAGAAGATCGTTACAGCCTGTCCAAGCGCGCGCTGATCAGTCAGATCTGCTCGCTGTATGGCGGCCGTATCGCGGAAGAAATGACCCTCGGCTTCGATGGTGTGACCACCGGTGCTTCCAACGACATCATGCGTGCCAGCCAGATTGCGCGGAACATGGTGACCAAGTGGGGTCTGTCGGAAAAACTCGGTCCGTTGATGTATGCCGAAGAAGAGGGTGAAGTGTTCCTCGGTCGCGGCGGTGGCGGTCAGGCTGCCAGCTTCTCCGGTGAGACTGCCAAGCTGATCGACTCCGAAGTGCGCAGTATCATTGACCAGTGCTACGGCACAGCCAAGCAGATCCTTACCGACAACCGTGACAAGCTCGATGCCATGGCTGATGCCCTGATGAAGTATGAAACGATCGATGCTGAACAGATCGACGACATCATGGCCGGTCGTACACCTCGCGAGCCTCGTGACTGGTCGGGTGGCACCGGTACGCCGCCGCCACCGGTGGTGCGCGACGAGCGTCCGGAAACACCGATCGGCGGTCCGGCTGCTGACGTTTAAGGTTTGAAATGACTTCTGTACAGTCCCTGACCCGGTTGCCTTGCGGCAACCGGGTTCTTGATTTGGCCCAGACGCACGTCATGGGCATTCTCAATGTCACCCCTGATTCTTTCTCCGATGGCGGCCAATACAGCCAGCTTGACGCCGCCTTGCGCCATGCAGAAGCGATGGTTGCGGCGGGTGCGACGCTGATTGATGTCGGTGGCGAGTCCACCCGGCCTGGCGCGCGAGCGGTTTCTCCGCTCGAAGAGCTTGAGCGCGTGGCGCCGGTTGTCGAGCTGATCAATCGCGAACTTGATGTGATCATCTCGGTGGACACTTCTACGCCTGCGGTGATGCGCGAAACCGCGCGACTGGGTGCCGGGTTGATCAATGATGTGCGATCGCTACAGCGCGATGGTGCGCTGGATGCAGCGGCGGCGACAGGCTTGCCGGTATGTCTGATGCATATGCTCGGTGAGCCGGGCGATATGCAGGACAATCCGCAGTATCACGATGTCACTCGCGAGGTTGGCGAGTTTCTTGCGGAGCGGATGTCGGTGTGTGCATCAGCAGGTATTCCTGCCGAGCGGATCATTCTTGATCCGGGCTTCGGTTTCGCCAAAACCCTGCAGCACAATCTAAGCTTGTTCAAGCACATGGAAGCCCTGCATGCGTTGGGCAGGCCCTTGCTGGTTGGTGTTTCCCGGAAGAGCATGATCGGACACGCCTTGAATCGTCCTGTTGGCGAGCGGCTGCATGGCGGATTGGCGCTGGCGGCACTGGCGTCGGTGAAAGGTGCGCGTATATTGCGCGTCCATGATGTGGCGGAAACGGTAGACGTGGTGCGGATGATCGCGGCCGTGGAATCAGCCGAATAAGAATGATGGAGCACTTATGAGCAAGAAATATTTTGGTACTGACGGCATTCGTGGTCGCGTTGGTGAATACCCGATTACTCCTGACTTCATGCTCAAGCTCGGCTGGGCTGCCGGCATGGCGTTCCGCAAGATGGGCGCCTGCAAGGTGCTGGTCGGCAAGGACACGCGAATTTCCGGTTATATGTTCGAGTCGGCCCTTGAAGCCGGTCTGACATCGGCGGGGGCCGATGTGATGCTGCTGGGTCCTATGCCGACGCCGGCCATCGCATACTTGTCGCGTACGTTCCAGGCTGAGGCCGGTATCGTGATCAGTGCTTCGCACAATCCGCACGACGATAACGGCATCAAGTTTTTCTCCGGTAAAGGCACCAAGCTGCCCGATGAGCTGGAGTTGATGATCGAAGAGTTGCTCGATACCCCGATGACCGTGGTTGAATCGAGCAAAATCGGCAAAGTGTCTCGCATCAACGATGCCTCAGGTCGATACATCGAATTCTGCAAAAGCAGTGTGCCTACGGGCACCAGTTTTTCCGGCCTCAAGATCGTTATCGACTGCGCGCATGGTGCGACCTACAAAGTGGCTCCGAGTGTTTTCCGTGAGTTGGGTGCAGAAGTGGTGGTGCTCTCGGCGCAACCAAATGGTCTGAACATCAACGAAAATTGTGGCTCGACCCATATGGGGCAGTTGCAGGCTGCGGTACTGGCGGAGCACGCCGATCTGGGCATTGCCTTTGATGGCGACGGCGATCGGGTTTTGATGGTTGACCATACCGGTGCCATTGTTGATGGTGACGAACTGCTGTTCATCATTGCTCGCGATCTGCATGAGCGCGGGAAATTGCACGGGGGCGTGGTTGGCACCCTGATGAGTAATCTGGGTCTGGAGCTCGCGCTTGCAGAGCTTTCGATTCCGTTCATTCGTGCCAATGTCGGCGACCGCTATGTGATCGCCGAGTTGCTTGAGCGCAATTGGCTGGTCGGTGGCGAAAATTCGGGGCATATCGTTTGCTTCAATCACACGACCACCGGTGATGCGATCATCGCGGCCTTGCAGGTATTGATGGCGCTGAAGACCCGTAATGAAGGGCTGGCGCAAACGCGTCAGGCATTGCGCAAGTGCCCTCAGGTGCTGATCAATGTGCGTTTCGGTGGTGGCGAAAGTCCGCTGGAACACCCGGCTGTCAAGGAAGCCAGTGCGCGTGTTACCCAGGCAATGGCGGGGCGCGGTCGCGTGCTTTTGCGCAAGTCCGGGACAGAGCCTCTGGTGCGCGTAATGGTCGAAGGCGAGGACGAAACCCAGGTTCGCAACTACGCCGAAGAGCTGGCAAAACTGGTAACTGAAGTTTCTGCCTGATACGGCTTGCAAGCCATGATTGTGTTGGGTAACATCTGCGCCCACTTTGACCGACGAGGTACAGCATGCGTCGCCCTATGGTAGCTGGTAACTGGAAGATGCACGGTACCCGCGCCAGCGTCGCTGAGCTGATCAACGGCCTTCGTCATCTGGCCTTGCCAAGCGGTGTTGATGTCGCGGTATTCCCGCCTTGCTTGTATATCAATCAAGTGATTGATGGCTTGAAAGGCAAGTCGATTTCGGTCGGCGCGCAGAATTCTGCGGTGGAATCCATGCAAGGTGCATTGACCGGTGAGATTGCGCCGAGTCAGTTGGTGGATGCAGGTTGTTCCCTTGTGCTTGTCGGGCACTCCGAACGCCGCCAGATAATGGGTGAGCGAGACGGGATGCTGAATCGCAAGTTCGCAGCGGCACAGGCATGTGGCTTGATTCCGGTGTTGTGTATAGGGGAAACCCTCGAGCAGCGCGAAGCCGGAAAAACTCTTGAGGTTGTCGGGCGTCAGCTGGGCAGCATTATCGAGGAGCTGGGTGTCGGTGCTTTTGCCAAGGCAGTCATTGCTTACGAGCCGGTCTGGGCTATTGGTACCGGACTGACTGCGACGCCGCAGCAAGCTCAGGATGTGCATAAAGCCATTCGCGAGCAGCTGGCGGCAGAGAATTCTGAAGTCGCACGAGGTGTGCGGCTTCTATACGGCGGCAGCGTGAAGGCGGCCAATGCGGTCGAACTGTTCGGCATGCCGGATATCGATGGGGGGCTCATTGGTGGAGCTTCCCTGAATGCAGATGAGTTCGGTGCGATCTGTCGCGCCGCGGGAAACTGAGAAAATGCTGGAAACAGTCGTAGTCGTTTTTCATCTGCTGGGTGCATTGGGCGTAGTTGCTCTGGTTTTGCTGCAGCAGGGTAAGGGTGCGGACGCTGGCGCGTCTTTCGGAGCAGGTGCTTCAAATACTGTGTTCGGAAGCCAAGGTTCCTCTACCTTTCTTAGTAAGTTTACTGCTATACTTGCCGCCGGTTTCTTCATAACCAGCTTGGGGTTAGGTTACTTTGCTAAAGAGAAGGCTCATCAGCTGACTCAAGCAGGATTGCCAGATCCAGCAGTGTTGGAAGTACCCAAGCAACAACAACCGGCTTCTGATGATGTCCCGGTGCTTCAAGAGCAAAAGTCGGCTACTCCAGCGACTGACGTACCTCCAGCTCAAGAGCAGAAGTAAGAAGGGTTTCAAACGTAGTTTTGCCGAGGTGGTGGAATTGGTAGACACGCAACCTTGAGGTGGTTGTGCCCATAGGGTGTAGGGGTTCGAGTCCCCTTCTCGGTACCAATTAGTCAGGAGAGCCCGCTGTTGCGGGCTTTCTTGCAGGTGGAAGGTTACATTGACCCTATAAGGGATCGGTCGTATACTTCCGCCCCAGCTTTGTCGCGGGGTGGAGCAGTCTGGTAGCTCGTCGGGCTCATAACCCGAAGGTCGTCGGTTCAAATCCGGCCCCCGCAACCAGTTTAAGGAGCCCCTTTTAAGGGGCTTTTTGTTAGCTGGACACTTTCAACGCCGCTGTTCGACGGCGTTTCAAGGATGGGCGTTAAGCCCATTTTTTTATTTTGCAAAGCATGCACATATCATGCACTAGGGGGTTCAGGTGTCGAGCAAGCTAGAAGAGTTGCAGGCCTTGCTGGCCCCGGTGGTCGTGGCCCTGGGCTATGAATGCTGGGGTATCGAGTTTTCGGCTCAGGGTCGTCACTCGATGTTGCGCGTTTATATCGATAAAGAGGGCGGCGTGCTGGTGGACGATTGCGCCATTGTCAGCCGTCAGATCAGCGGTGTACTGGATGTTGAAGATCCAATTTCCGTTGAATACACCCTCGAAGTTTCCTCGCCTGGCATGGAGCGCCCACTGTTCACTCTTGAGCAGTTTGCAAAGTTTGCCGGTGAACAAGTGAAGATCAAGCTGCGCTCGCCTTTCGAAGGGCGACGCAACTTTCAGGGCCTTCTGCGCGGTGTAGAAGAACAGGATGTCGTGGTGCAGGTAGATGACCATGAGTTCCTGTTGCCGATCGATATGATCGACAAGGCCAACATTATTCCCAGTTTTGACTGAGACGCGGATCCCGCGGATCCAATGGCTTGCGAAAGGCGAGGCGTACGATGAGCAAAGAAGTACTGCTGGTTGTTGAGTCGGTATCCAATGAAAAGGGCGTACCGGCAAGCGTAATTTTTGAAGCGCTGGAGCTGGCTCTGGCCACTGCTACCAAAAAGCGTTTTGAAGACGAAGTTGACCTGCGTGTGGAAATTAACCGCCACACCGGTTCTTACGAAACTTTCCGTCGCTGGACGGTCGTCGAAGAGAATGATCTCGACGATCCGGCTATCGAAACCTGGCCAAGCAAGGTTGCCGAAACGCATCCTGGTGCCAAGGTTGGCGACGTCGTTGAAGAAAAGATCGAATCCATCGAGTTCGGCCGCATCGCTGCACAGACTGCAAAGCAAGTCATTGTGCAGAAAGTTCGCGAAGCCGAGCGCGCTCAAGTGGTCGACGCCTATCGCGAGCGCCTGGGAGAAATCATCTCCGGCACCGTGAAAAAAGTCACCCGCGACAACGTGATCGTCGATCTGGGTAACAACGCAGAAGCGTTGCTGGCCCGTGAAGACATCATTTCGCGTGAAACCTTCCGTGTCGGCGTGCGTCTGCGTGCGCTGCTCAAGGAAATCCGCACCGAGAACCGCGGCCCGCAGCTGATCCTGTCGCGTACCGCGCCGGAAATGCTGATCGAGCTGTTCCGTATCGAAGTGCCGGAAATTGCCGAAGGCCTGATCGAAGTAATGGCAGCGTCCCGTGATCCGGGTTCGCGCGCCAAGATCGCCGTCCGCTCGAAGGACAAACGCATCGACCCGCAGGGCGCTTGCATCGGTATGCGCGGTTCGCGCGTCCAGGCAGTGTCGGGTGAGTTGGGCGGTGAGCGTGTGGATATCGTTCTGTGGGACGACAACCCGGCTCAGTTCGTGATCAATGCCATGTCCCCGGCTGAGGTTGCGGCAATTATCGTTGACGAAGATGCCCACGCAATGGACATCGCCGTTGGCGCAGACAATCTGGCTCAGGCCATCGGTCGTGGTGGTCAGAACGTGCGTCTGGCGAGCCAGTTGACTGGCTGGACCCTGAACGTGATGACCGAATCGGACATCCAGGCTAAGCAGCAAGCAGAAACCGGCGACATCCTGCGCAACTTCATCGACGAGCTGGAAGTCGACGAAGAACTGGCTCAGGTGCTGGTAGATGAAGGCTTCACCAGCCTGGAAGAGATTGCCTACGTACCGTTGGAAGAAATGCTCAACATCGACGGCTTTGACGAAGACATCGTCAACGAGCTTCGCGCTCGTGCCAAGGATCGTTTGTTGACCAAAGCCATCGCTACTGAGGAAAAGCTGGCAGACGCCCATCCGGCCGAAGACCTGCTCTCGCTTGAGGGTATGGACAAGGATTTGGCGATGGAACTGGCGGTGCGCGGCGTAATTACCCGCGAAGACCTGGCCGAGCAGTCTATTGACGACCTGCTCGACATCGACGGCATTGACGATGATCGTGCCGGCAAGTTGATCATGGCCGCCCGAGCCCACTGGTTCGAGTAATTAGGCGCGGCCTGAGGAGAGAAGTGCATGACGCAAGTCACGGTGAAACAACTGGCCGATGAGGTCAAAACACCGGTAGAGCGCCTGTTGCAGCAGATGCGTGAGGCAGGTCTGCCGCACACCGCCGCCGAAGAAAATGTGACTGACAGTGAGAAGCAGTCCCTGCTGACTCACTTGAAAAGCAGCCACAAGGCGAAAGTGGAAGAACCACGCAAGATCACGCTGCAGCGTAAAACCACCAGCACCCTGCGTGTGGCTGGTAGCAAAAGCATCAGCGTAGAAGTTCGCAAAAAGAAAGTTTTCGTACAGCGTAGCCCGGAAGAAATCGAAGCCGAACGCAAGCGTGAACTGGATGAGCGCCGCGCAGTAGAAAATGCTGCTCGTCAGAAGGCTGAAGAAGAAGCCAAGCAGCGCGCCGAAGAAGAAGCGCGCCGCCAGCCAGCTGCTGCGCAGACCGCTACCAGCGACGCCGTTGCGGCGCCGGCTGCAGCTGCCGAACCTGTTCGCGAAAGCGCGCCGGTGGCTGCTGCTCCAGCACCGTCTGCTGAAGTTCGCAACAAGCAGAACGAACAGCGCCGTCCGGACAAGCCACGTGCCGACGACAACAATCGTCGCAGCGGTGGTGGTGATGGCGAGCGCAAAAACGCTCCGCATCGCGCATCGGTCAAAGAAAAAGCGCCGGCTCCACGTGTGGCGCCACGCACTACCGACGAAGAAAGCGATGGCTTCCGTCGTGGTGGTCGCGGCAAGGCCAAGCTGAAGAAGCGCAACGCCCACGGTTTCCAGAGCCCAACCGGCCCTGTCGTGCGTGATGTGCAGATCGGCGAGACCATCACTGTTGGCGATCTCGCCAATCAGATGTCGGTCAAGGCTGCTGAAATCATCAAGTTCATGTTCAAACTGGGTACTCCAGCGACCATCAACCAGGTGCTTGATCAGGAAACTGCTCAGCTGGTAGCCGAAGAACTGGGCCACAAAGTGACCCTGGTCAGCGACACCGCCCTGGAAGATTCCCTGGCCGAGTCCCTGAAGTTTGAAGGTGAGTCGTTCTCCCGTGCGCCAGTCGTGACCGTAATGGGCCACGTTGACCACGGTAAAACTTCCCTGCTCGACTATATCCGTCGTGCCAAGGTAGCTGCTGGCGAAGCCGGCGGTATCACCCAGCACATCGGTGCGTACCACGTTGAAACCGAACGCGGCATGGTCACCTTCCTCGATACCCCGGGTCACGCCGCGTTTACCGCAATGCGTGCTCGTGGTGCCAAGGCGACCGACATCGTGATTCTGGTGGTTGCAGCGGACGACGGCGTGATGCCGCAGACCATTGAAGCTGTTCAGCACGCTGTAGCGGCTGGCGTTCCACTGGTTGTTGCAGTGAACAAAATCGACAAGCCGGGCGCCGATCTCGATCGCATCCGTAGCGAACTGTCGGTTCACGGCGTGACTTCCGAAGAGTGGGGCGGTGATACGCCGTTCGTTCCGGTTTCGGCGAAAGTCGGTACTGGCGTCGACGAACTGCTTGAAGCCGTTCTGCTGCAGGCCGAAGTTCTCGAACTGAAAGCAACTCCGTCGGCTCCTGGCCGTGGCGTTGTGGTTGAATCGCGTCTCGACAAAGGTCGCGGCCCGGTGGCAACCGTTCTGGTTCAAGACGGTACCCTGCGCCAAGGCGACATGGTCCTGGTCGGTTCGAACTATGGCCGCGTACGTGCCATGCTCGACGAGAACGGCAAGCCAATCAAAGAAGCCGGTCCATCCATCCCTGTCGAGATCCTCGGCCTGGACGGTACTCCGGACGCTGGCGACGAGATGAGCGTGGTTGCTGACGAGAAGAAAGCCCGTGAAGTGGCTCTGTTCCGTCAAGGCAAGTTCCGCGAAGTCAAACTGGCTCGCGCTCACGCCGGCAAGCTGGAAAACATCTTCGAAAACATGGGTCAGGCCGAGAAGAAGACGCTCAACATCGTCCTCAAATCCGACGTCCGTGGTTCGCTGGAAGCGTTGAACGGTGCCTTGAATGGCCTGGGCAACGACGAAGTTCAAGTGCGCGTAGTCGGCGGCGGTGTCGGTGGTATCACCGAATCCGACGCTAACCTGGCACTGGCTTCCAACGCTGTACTGTTCGGCTTCAACGTGCGTGCTGATGCTGGCGCACGGAAGATCGTCGAGCAGGAAGGTCTGGACATGCGTTACTACAACGTGATCTACGACATCATCGAAGACGTCAAGAAAGCCCTGACCGGCATGCTCGGCAGCGATGTTCGCGAGAACATCCTGGGTGTGGCCGAAGTGCGTGACGTGTTCCGTTCGCCGAAGTTTGGCGCGATCGCTGGCTGCATGGTGATCGAAGGTGTTGTGCACCGTAACCGTCCGATCCGTGTACTGCGTGAAGACATCGTTATCTTCGAAGGCGAGCTGGAATCCCTGCGCCGCTTCAAGGATGACGCTTCCGAAGTACGTGCCGGCATGGAATGCGGTATCGGCGTGAAGAGCTACAACGACGTCAAAGTCGGCGACAAGATCGAAGTCTTCGAGAAGGTTCAGGTTGCTCGCAGCCTCTAACTCGCGCACTTCAGGAGCCGTGATGGCCGGCCGCACTCAACAGTGCGGCGCATCACCCGGACTCTAAACGCAACGCCCGGTCTGGCTTTTGTCAGGCCGGGCGTTTGCCGCTTTCAGACCTTGCGGGTTTCACCGCAGGGCAGTAACAGGTAACAAATCATGGCAAAAGAATACAGCCGTACCCAACGTATCGGCGATCAGATGCAGCGCGAGCTGGCCCAGCTGATCCGTCGTGAAGTCAAAGATCCACGTGTGGGTCTGGTCACCATTACCGCAGTGGAAGTCAGCCGTGACGTCGGTCACGCGAAGATTTTCATCACCGTGATGGGGCAGGACAACGCTGAAGACATCGCGCAAAGCATCAAGGTGCTCAACGCCGCCGCAGGTTTCCTGCGCATGCAATTGGCCCGTGAAATGAAACTGCGCAGCGTGCCGCAACTGCACTTCCACTACGACGAGTCCGTCGTGCGTGGCGCGCACCTGTCGGCGCTGATCGAGCGTGCGGTGGCTGAAGACAATCAGCATCCGGTCGCTGCTGAACCTGAAGACACCAAGGAGTAACTCGGTGGCTCAGGTCAAACGTATCCGTCGTAACGTCAGCGGCATCATCCTGCTCGACAAGCCGTTGGGATTCACCTCCAACGCCGCGTTGCAGAAGGTTCGCTGGTTGCTCAACGCCGAGAAGGCCGGTCACACCGGCAGCCTCGACCCTCTGGCCACCGGCGTCTTGCCGTTGTGCTTTGGCGAAGCGACCAAGTTCTCGCAGTACCTGCTCGATTCCGACAAGGCTTATGAAACCCTCGCGCAACTGGGTAAGACCACCACCACGGCAGACGCCGAAGGTGAGGTTTTGCAGGAGCGCCCGGTGACCGTTGGTCGCGCCGATGTCGAAGCGGCATTGCCGAAATTTCGTGGGCAAATCAGTCAGATACCGCCGATGTACTCGGCGCTCAAGCGTGATGGCCAGCCGCTCTACAAGTTGGCTCGTGCAGGCGAAGTAGTGGAGCGCGAACCGCGTTCTGTTACTATTGCGCGCTTGGAATTACTGGCCTTCGAAGGCGATACTGCGCGACTTGCGGTGGATTGCAGCAAAGGCACCTATATTCGCACCCTCGTGGAGGATATCGGTGAGCAACTCGGTTGTGGTGCGTACGTCGCTGAATTGCGCCGTACCCAGGCCGGGCCTTTCACCCTGGCGCAGACGGTGACCCTCGAAGAGCTGGAAGCGGTACATGCCGAAGGCGGCAATGAAGCGGTTGACCGCTTCCTGATGCCATCGGACAGCGGCCTGCAGGATTGGCCGTTGCTGCACTTCTCGGAAGCGAGCGCGTTCTACTGGCTCAACGGCCAGCCAGTACGTGCCCCGGATGCTCCGAAGTTCGGCATGGTACGGGTACAGGATCACAATGGTCGCTTCATCGGTATCGGTGAAGTGAGCGAAGACGGGCGTATCGCGCCACGTCGACTGATTCGGTCAGAATGACCGGAACCGGCCTGTGTAACAGCAGGTCGGCGAGTGTGGCTGTTAACAGGCACGGTCACTACTCATTTATAGATACAGGGATTTGTCCCTGGCCTGTTGAAGTTGTTTCTTTGAAACAGCTTCCTGATAAAAGGATTGCCTCATGGCTCTCGACGTTCAAGAAAAAGCTCAAATCGTTGCTGACTACCAGCAAGCTGTTGGTGACACTGGTTCGCCAGAAGTGCAAGTTGCACTGCTGACCCACAACATCAACAAACTGCAAGGTCACTTCAAGGCCAACGGTAAAGATCACCACTCCCGTCGTGGTCTGATCCGCATGGTAAACCAGCGTCGCAAGCTGCTGGACTACCTGAAAGGCAAGGACGTGAGCCGTTACAGCGCTCTGATCGCTCGCCTGGGTCTGCGTCGCTAATCAGCGATTGCGCTATGAGGTTGGTGGTCTGTCGGACGTCAGCGGTTTACCGCTGGCGCCTTGCAGGCTCCCAGCCTCAAGTTTTATCTGGATACACGTTTTACCCTGGACAAGGGTTGGGCCGATTCCCGACATTGCCCAAGAATTCGCAAGAAACCAGTTCCCCCAAGAGCCACAAAGAAGGTAGGACACCGTGAACCCGGTAATCAAAAAATTCCAGTTCGGTCAATCGACCGTTACCCTCGAGACTGGCCGTATCGCCCGTCAGGCCTCCGGCGCAGTATTGGTCACCGTTGACGACGACGTCAGCGTGTTGGTGACTGTAGTCGGTGCAAAACAAGCTGATCCGGGCAAGGGCTTCTTCCCTCTGTCGGTTCACTACCAGGAAAAGACTTACGCTGCCGGTAAGATCCCTGGCGGTTTCTTCAAGCGTGAAGGCCGTCCTTCCGAAAAAGAAACCCTGACTTCCCGACTGATCGACCGTCCGATCCGTCCGCTGTTCCCAGAAGGCTTCATGAACGAAGTGCAGGTTGTCTGCACCGTCGTTTCCACCAGCAAGAAGACCGATCCGGACATCGCTGCGATGATCGGTACCTCGGCTGCCCTGGCCATCTCGGGCATCCCGTTTGACGGCCCGATCGGCGCCGCTCGCGTTGCCTTCCACGAAAGCACCGGCTACCTGCTGAACCCGACTTACGAGCAGCAAGCTGCTTCGAGCCTGGACATGGTCGTTGCCGGTACTTCGGACGCCGTACTGATGGTTGAATCGGAAGCCAAAGAGCTGACCGAAGACCAGATGCTGGGCGCGGTACTGTTTGCTCACGACGAGTTCCAGGTGGTGATCAACGCCGTTAAAGAACTGGCCGCTGAAGCTGCCAAGCCAACCTGGACCTGGGCGCCTGCTCCAGAAGCCACCGAACTGCTGGGCGCTATCCGTGCCGAGTTCGGCGAAGCGATCTCCCAGGCTTACACCATCACCGTCAAGGCTGACCGTTATGCGCGTCTGGGTGAGCTGAAGGATCAAGTCGTTGCCAAGCTGTCCGGTGAAGAAGGCCTGCCTTCGTCCAGCGAAGTCAAAGCTGCTTTCGGCGAAATCGAATACCGCACCGTTCGCGAAAACATCGTTAACGGTAAGCCACGTATCGACGGTCGCGACACCAAAACCGTACGTCCGCTGAACATCGAAGTCGGCGTTCTGCCGAAGACTCACGGTTCGGCGCTGTTCACCCGTGGTGAAACCCAGGCTCTGGTCGTTGCAACACTGGGCACTGCCCGTGATGCACAACTGCTGGACACCCTGGAAGGCGAGAAAAAAGACCCGTTCATGCTGCACTACAACTTCCCTCCGTTCTCGGTGGGCGAGTGTGGTCGCATGGGTGGTGCTGGTCGTCGTGAAATCGGTCACGGCCGTCTGGCCCGTCGTTCGGTTTCGGCCATGCTGCCAGCCGCTGACGTGTTCCCGTACACCATCCGTGTGGTTTCGGAAATCACCGAATCCAACGGTTCGAGTTCGATGGCTTCCGTTTGCGGCGCTTCCCTGGCCCTGATGGACGCTGGTGTGCCGATGAAGGCGCCGGTTGCCGGTATCGCCATGGGTCTGGTTAAAGAAGGCGAGAAATTCGCCGTCCTGACCGACATCCTTGGTGACGAAGACCACCTGGGCGACATGGACTTCAAAGTGGCCGGTACCGCCAAAGGTGTTACCGCGCTGCAGATGGACATCAAGATCAAAGGCATCACCGAAGAAATCATGGAGATCGCTCTGGGCCAAGCCCTGGAAGCGCGCCTGAACATCCTCGGTCAGATGAACCAGATCATCGGCCAGTCGCGTACCGAACTGTCGGCCAACGCTCCGACCATGATCGCGATGAAAATCGACACCGACAAAATCCGTGACGTTATCGGTAAAGGTGGCGCGACCATCCGTGCGATCTGCGAAGAAACCAAGGCTTCGATCGACATCGAAGACGACGGTTCGATCAAGATCTTCGGCGAAACCAAGGAAGCTGCAGAAGCTGCACGTCAGCGCGTTCTGGGCATCACCGCTGAAGCCGAGATCGGCAAGATCTACGTCGGCAAGGTTGAGCGCATCGTCGACTTCGGCGCATTCGTCAACATCCTGCCGGGCAAGGACGGTCTGGTACACATCTCGATGCTGAGCGACGCTCGCGTAGAGAAAGTGACCGACATCCTGAAAGAAGGCCAGGAAGTGGAAGTGCTGGTACTGGACGTGGACAACCGCGGCCGTATCAAGCTGTCCATCAAAGACGTGGCAGCGGCCAAGGCTTCGGGCGTTTAATCAGCCCAAAGCGTTCGCGCAATAAAAATGCCCCGCCGTGAAAACGGCGGGGCATTTTTTTGTCTGGCATAAAGATCCAAAGATCGCAGTCTGCGGCAGCTCCAACAAAAGCGCTGTGATAACCCGATCTACCGCTGGCTGCGATCTTTGCTTTTGTGAAAACCGGTGCTAGGTTTAGCCCACCGCCCGTGTAGCTCAGCCGGTAGAGCAGCGCACTCGTAACGCGAAGGTCGCAGGTTCGATTCCTGTCTCGGGCACCACCTTCTTCATCACTCTCACTTATCGCCAGGCGGATTTATGTTCCGCAGGTCAGCTTTTTGTGGGAGAGATGTAAAGAGCCGTGTAATTCGTCATGCAAACGTCCTATATTCGGTGCCTGCATGAGCATCGCCCAGCAGTTTTCAGATGATCCCGAATGGTTCCGAAGGCCGGACAATCCGCGTCAGAGAGATCCTTGATGATCCAGATCCATCCTCCATTCCTATGATCAGCGAGAACGCCATGACCGTGAAAGAATTGACCCAAGAGCAACGCCACGAACAAGCGCTGGAAAAGTACAAGCTTGATGCGCCCCAACTGCTGGAAGAGATCAAGGATCTCAGTCCCGACGATCAGAAAGACCAGATCCAGTGGGCCTTCGAAGATGAAGCCGAAGCCCAGGGCCTGCAGCCGTGGGAACTGACGCTCAAGTACACGAGCACGCCGGAGGAGTTCGAGGCGCAGCGCCTTGTGCTGCACAAAGAGGCGGCCGAAGTGCTGGGTGTCGATTGGGAAGAGTACTGCGAGATGAATAATCTGGTGGTCTGAAACAAAAACGCCAGCCTCAACCGGGCTGGCGTTTTTTTTTGCGCGCAGCCTTCAGAGACTGAGGCGCATCGACAGATCCACCGCTTTGACATCCTTGGTCATTGCGCCAATCGAAATGTAATCCACCCCGGTTTCGGCGATCGGCAGCAGCGTGCTTTCGTTGATACCGCCGCTGGCCTCCAGCTTCGCCTTGCCGCCGTTCAGACGCACGGCTTCGCGCATGTCATCCAGGCTCAGTTCGTCGAGCATGATGATGTCGGCGCCGGCGGCCAGTGCCTCTTTCAGCTCCTCCAGACTTTCCACTTCGACTTCCACCGGTTTGCCCGGGGCAATCTTGTGCGCGGCGGCAATCGCCTGCGAAATGCCACCGCTGGCGGCGATGTGGTTTTCCTTGATCAGGAATGCGTCGTACAGACCGATGCGATGGTTGTGGCAGCCACCGCAGGTCACCGCGTATTTCTGTGCCAGACGCAGACCCGGCAGAGTCTTGCGGGTGTCGAGCAGTTTGACCTGAGTGGTGCCGACGAAATCGGCAAGGTACTGCGCGCGCGTAGCTACGCCGGAAAGCAATTGCAGAAAATTCAGCGCACTGCGTTCACCGGTCAGCAGCGAACGGGCCGGGCCTTCGAGATGAAATAACGGTTGATTGGGCTTTACCCGCTCGCCATCGACCACTTGCCAATGCACCGCCACCCGCGGATCAAGCTGACGAAACACCGCATCGACCCAGGCAGTGCCGCAGATAACGGCCGCGTCGCGAGTGATGATGGTGGCTTTGGCCAGGCGTTCGGCCGGGATCAGTTGCGCGGTAATGTCGCCGCTGCCGATGTCTTCGAGTAACGCACGGCGCACGTTGGCTTCGATTTCGGCGGTCAAGTCGGCGAGACGTAGATTCGGCATAACGGGCTCCACAAACAAAGTGGTTCGATTATAGGGGCATGACACGAGCCAACCCAAGGCGAGAACGCGCGTGCCAGCCTGCATCCGGTCGATTTTCTTTGAGCAAACCCGGCCAGGCGTGGTCACTGAAAGGGGCGGTATAGGGGAAACCCTGACGGCTATGGCGCCGGGTGCAAGTTATGAAAGATAATTCGCCTTGCATTTGACGTCATAGCTTTGACGTGTGATGCAGCCAAAGTTGTTGAGACCTGTGGGAGCAAGCCTGCTCGCGAAAGCGCAGTGTTAGTCACCAACAATGTCACTGACAGATCGCCTTCGCGAGCAAGCTCGCTCCCACAGGAGGCAGGAGCAAGTCGTTCAGCGGTTACTTGGGATAACCGGCGCGCTTCATCTCGCGTTCAGTGGTTTGCTGGGCAGCGGCCAGGGCTTGATCCACCGTGGTCTGGCCGATCAGCGCCGCCGAGAACAGCTTGCCGACCTGGGTACCCACGGCCTGGAACTCAGGAATGGTCACCAGTTGAATGCCAATGTATGGCACTGGCTTCAGCGTTGGTTTGCCTGGATCAGCCGCCTTCAGTGATTCCAGCGTGACCTTGGCGAACGGCGCGGCGCTCATGTAAGCGTCGCTGTAGGTCGAGGCGCGAGTGCCTGGCGGTACGTTGGCAATGCCGTCAGTCTTGGCTACCAGCTCGCCGTACTCTTTGGAAGTCGCCCAGGCGCTGAACTCTTTTGCGGCATCCTTGGCTTTGGAACTGGTCGGAATCGCCAGTGCCCACGAATACAGCCAGGCCGAGCCTTTGTCAGTCACCTGATGCGGGGCGAAAGTGAAGCCGACGTGATCAGCAACCTTGCTCTGGGTCTTGTCGGTGACGAACGAGCCGGCGACGCTGGCATCGACCCACATCGCGCATTTGCCGCTGTTGAAGAGCGCGAGGTTTTCGTTGAAACCATTGCTGGACGCGCCCGGCGGGCCGGATTTCTTCATGGTGTCGACGTAGAAGTTCAGCGCGTTTTTCCATTCCGGCCCGCTGAATTCCGGCTTCCACTGCTCATCGAACCAGCGCGCGCCGTAGGCGTTGGCGACGGTGGTGATCAGCGCCATGTTCTCGCCCCAGCCGGCCTTGCCACGCAGGCAGATGCCGTACTGCTCTTTGTCTTTGTGGGTGAGTTTTTCGGCGAAACCGGCGATCTGCTCCCAGGTCGGACGCTCGGGCATGGTCAGGCCGGCATCCTTGAACAGGTCGGTGCGGTAATAAGTGATCGAGCTTTCCGCATAGAACGGCAGGGCGTACAGCGAACCCTTGACCGACAGGCCCTCGCGCACTGAAGGGAACACGTCGTCGAGGGCATAACTGGCCGGCAGATCCTTCATCGGTTCCAGCCAGCCTTTGGCGCCCCACAGTGCGGCTTCGTACATGCCGATAGTCAATACGTCGAACTGCCCGCCCTGAGTGGCGATGTCGGTGGTCAGGCGTTGGCGCAGAACGTTTTCCTCCAGCACCACCCAATTGAGCTTGATGTCCGGATGCTCGGTCTCGAAGGTTTTCGAGAGCTTTTGCATGCGGATCATGTCGCTGTTGTTGACGGTGGCGATGGTCAGGGTCTGGGCGCCAAGGCTGACGCTGCTGAGGGTCATGCAGGTGAGGGCAAGCAGAGCTTTTGCAGTGGGTTGCATCGTGCACTCCTTTTCTGCACCCGGTGGGTTACAGAAGGACAGTTATTGTTTTTGTGTCTTCCGACGACTGGAAGAATGTGCACTGATTACAGCCTTCAATCGCAGGGCTGACAAATCATCCCTAGCACTTTTATCGATACTTTTTTGCACTGGACTTTTGTGGGGTGAACGTAGGGAAGGGCTTTGCAGCGATCAGGCGCTATCGAATGCGTACAGGTTTCAGAGCATTGCGAGGTCCATTGTGGGAGCGAGCTTGCTCGCGAATG
>NZ_CABVHJ010000016.1:0-31866 GCF_902497745.1 Pseudomonas fluorescens | reverse complement strand
CTCCCACAGGAGGCTTATGTTGAAAGTGACCGAACACCGTTTCAGGAGGCTTGGATGCACAACGACGGGAAAGTGGTGCCTTTGCACAAAGGCACTGCCGATCAGGCGAATCACTCGCCGCTCGCCCGCCTGCCTGTGATTCTGCTTCAGGTTCGCGACAAGGCAGCCCAGCAACTGCGCCACGGTTTGCAGGAGCTGTTCGATAACGCCGACGACACGCTGTTCGAAATGGCCGACCGGGCGCGCAACGACGTCGAACAGAACATCTTTTTCGAAGCCATGCGCGACCTGCGCCTGAAGCGCAAAAACATCGAACGCGGTTTTCTCGAGCAATTCTTCGAAGCCTTCGTCGGCCTGACCCAATACGATCCTGCGCACAACACGCTGCCGCACGCGCTGATATACGACGAGCTGGCCCCCCGCAACGACGATATGGAACGCAGCGTGGCGGTCGAGACCATGGTCGGTCGTGTGCTCAAGCGCGACGGTTTCGCCCTCGATCAACTGACCGCACGGCTTAACGCGCTGCTCGGCAAGACCCTCGATGATCAGCACAACCCGCTCGGCCCGGCGCTGCTCTGCGAGTTTTTCCTTCAAGCCGGGCGTAATCTGGGTGTGGAGATCAAGGTCAAACTGATCCTGCTCAAACTGTTCGAGCGCTATGTCCTGGCCGACATCGAACAGCTTTACGCTGAAGCCAATCAATTGCTGCTCGCCACCGGTGTGTTGCCGGACTTGAAGCCAGCCCCTGCACGCCGCGCCATTGATCGGGCGATCGCGCATGTGGAAAGCGGTGAAAGCGACGATCTGCCGCCTGTCGATGAAAGCGTGCAAGAGGTCTTCGCCGCGTTGCAAGAATTGCTTTCGCATGTACGTGGCACTGTCGCACCGACGCTGGAGTCCAGCTTTGCGGTGCAACCGATTTCCACCCGCGATCTGCTGCGCCTGCTCTCGCATTTGCAGCAATACGTGCCCGAGTTGGCGGCACAGGATGATTTCGATCTACGCAATCAGCTCGAACAACTGCTGACTCGGGTCAGCGTCAGAAGTGGCAAATCGCGGATCGTAGGCGATGCGGACGAAGACGTGATCAATCTGATCGCCATGGTCTTCGACTGCATTCTTGAAGACCGCAATGTCCCGGATTCGCTCAAGGCCCTGATCGCCCGGTTACAGATCCCAATGCTCAAGGTCGCGGTGCTCGACAAGAGTTTCTTCAGCCGCAGCACGCATCCGGCGCGGCGCCTGCTCAATGAAATCGCCGAGGCGGCCATGGGCTGGGGCGATTGTGACGGTGACGCGCGTGACAGTTTGTACCTGCGTATCGAGCAAGTGGTGCAGCGCCTGTTGACTGACTTTGTTGATGATCCAGCGATTTTTTCCGAATTGCTCGCCGATTTCCTCGCGTTCACCAGCGACGAACGCCGTCGCAGCGAGCTGCTTGAACAGCGTCTGCGTGACGCCGAAGAGGGGCGAGCAAAAACCGAACTGGCCCGGCGCCGGGTCGAACGGGCTTTGAATCAGGCATTGCTGGGCAAGACGTTGCCGCCTTCCGTGGTCACCTTCGTACAGGATGCCTGGAGCAAGGTACTGCTGCTGACTTGCCTCAAGCATGGCGATCAGTCAGCCGAATGGCAGGCCGATGTGCACACCATGGAGCAATTGATCTGGAGTGTGCAGCGTCACGAAGACGCTGAATCCAGTCTGCGCTTGCTGGCGCTGGTACCGGGGTTGCTCAAGTCGCTGCGTGATGGCCTGACCCGTTCGGCGTTCGACCCGTTCGCCACCAGCGAATTTTTCAGCGAACTTGAAGCCCTGCATGTGCAGGTGCTGGAGCGCTCCGTCGAGGCAGAACCGGCCGCGTCGATGATTGAGGTCTCGCAACAGATCGTGCTGCAAACTGCCGACGACAGCAGCATGGCGCTGTCATCGGCACGTTTGTCCCACGATGCCGTCGGTTTGCGCCAGGTCGAGCAACTGCGTCTGGGCAGTTGGGTGGCGTTTCAGGAGGACGACGAACACAGTCTGCGTTGCAAACTCGCGGCCATCATCGAAGCCACCGGCAAATATGTGTTTGTCGATCGCACCGGCATGAAGGTACTGGAGCGCAGTCGCCTTGCGCTGGCCGAGGAATTCCAGCGTGGTGCGGTACGCGCACTGGATGACACCTTGCTGTTTGATCGGGCGCTGGAGTCGGTACTGGGCAATCTGCGGCGACTCAATCGCGGCAAGTGATCGCGCGCCGGGGGCCGATCACGGCATACTGGGCGCCAACACAGTCGGCGTTGAAGGAATCGGTATGCAGTTGGATCCCGCTAGCGGGTGGTGTCACGGGGTGCAGGTCTGCCCATCGCCCAACTTCAATGAACGCCCTGCGGGCGAAATTTCCCTGTTGGTCATCCACAACATCAGCCTGCCGCCGGCGCAGTTCGCCACGGGCAAGGTGCAGGAGTTTTTCCAGAATCGTCTGGATGTCACCGAACACCCCTACTTTGCAGGGATCGCCGACTTGCGCGTTTCGGCGCATTTTCTGATTGAACGTGACGGCAAGGTCACCCAGTTTGTCTCCTGTCTTGAGCGGGCGTGGCATGCGGGTGTATCGGTGTTCGAAGGGCGCGAAACCTGTAACGATTTTTCCGTGGGCATCGAGCTCGAAGGCACCGATGATCTGCCGTTCACCGACGCGCAGTATCAGGCGTTGACGGCGTTGACCCGGCAGTTGCAAAGCGCATTTCCGGCCATCACCGGCGCGCGCATTTGCGGGCACAGCGACATAGCACCCGGGCGTAAGACCGATCCTGGCCCGGCATTCGACTGGGCGCGTTACCGCGCAGCCCTGGCACAAGAGGAAGGACAATGAGTTTTCTGGTGTTACTGCTGGCGCTGTGGATCGAGAAGTTTTCGGCCCTGCGTCATCGGGTTCAACGCGATGGCGGATGGATCCGCGAACTGAACAAACTCGAAAGCAGCGAGCGGCTGGCCAAACAGCCGTGGCTGGTGCTGAGCATTATGGTGCTGTTTCCGGTGGCCCTGCTGGCGCTGTTGCTGGTGGTGCTGGAGCCGGTGGCTTACGGCTTGCTGGCGTTGCCGGTGCATTTGCTGGTGGTGATTTACAGTCTGGGGCGCGGCGACTTGCTCGGCGGTCTCGGGCCGTTTCGCGATGCCTGGCGCCGTGAGGATCTGCAAGCGGCGGCGCATGTGGCCAAGCGCGATCTGGATATTTGCGCCGACAGCGGCGAGCAGTTGCTCGAACGTGTGCAGGGGCATTTGTTGTGGCAGGCCTACCAGAGCTTTTTTGCGGTGATCTTCTGGTATTTCGTGCTCGGCCCGGTGGCGGCGTTGGCGTATCGCTTGTTGGCACTGGCGCAAGAACACGGGCAGAACCCGGCACTGGTCGAGCGCGCGGCGCAACTGCGGCATGCCTTTGACTGGGTGCCAGTGCGTCTGCTGGCGGCGAGTCTGGCGCTGGTCGGCAATTTTGTCGCGGTCAGCCGGGTGATGCTGCATGAACTGCTCAACTGGAACATCAGCGCGGCGCAACTGATCAATCGGGTCGGTTTGGCGGCGGGCGAGATTCCACCTCCAGTGGTCGGGCCGGAAGGCATCAACACTCTCGATTGCCTGTGGGAACTGCTGCTACGTGCGGCGGTGCTGTGGTATGCCGGGTTTGCCTTGTGGACAGTCCTGATCCACTGATTTCACTGATTTAAAGAAAGATCAAAAGATCGCAGCCTGCGGCAGCTCCTACACAGGGATTGTGTGTTTCCTGTGGGAGCTGCCGCAGTCTGCGATCTTTTTGTCGTTAACCTTAAGTTACAAAACCTCCCTCCGATTTGAGCTATACAGAGATGGCGCTCGATAGTGGCTATCTGCTGTCGCCCCGCGCCTGCCAATAAAAACAAGAAAAACCAAGGGAGACTTCCAGTGAAGAGCTTGCTCTATCCCGCCGTCTCGCTGATGAACCGTCTGAGCTTCGGCATGAAGTTCAGCCTGATCAGCGTGCTGTTCCTGGTGCCGATGCTGGTGACCAATTTCTATCTGGTGCGCGATTCCTATCGCGAATTCCAGGGCACCCGGGTTGAGCTGCAAAGCCTTGATCTGCTGGGCAGCAGCCTCGCCCTGCGCCGGGATCTGGAAACCCTCAACAATCTTGTGCAGATCAACGTCACCCTCGGTCAGTCGGGCAAGGCCGGAAATGTCGAGGCGCAGATCACCACGCTCGAACAAGCGGTGTTGGCGCGCCTGCAAGGGCTGACGGCGATGACCGACGATCCCGAGCAGATCAAAGTATTCGACGACAAGCGTGATGAAATGATCGCCGCGTTCAAGGCCCAGCAAGTGGAAAACTCGCTGCAGAGCAAAAGCGCGTTGATCGGCAAACTGCTGGCCAGTGCGCAGATTTTCAGCCAGATCATCACCAGTCAGGCCGGGCTGAGCCGCGACAACCAGAGCGACATCCGTCAGCTCAGCGAACTGGTCACCCTGATCACGCCGACCGTCACGCAAACCCTCGGCGAAGGCCGGGCCATGGGTTCGTATTCGTTGGGCCAGGGGTTTCTCAACAGTTCTTCGAGCACCCGTTTCGATGAGCTGATGGTGCAGATCGAAAAACTCCAGGCCGAATACGGCCTGAAGCTGCAGGACGCCCTCGGCTCCAGCAAAGCCGCGCGGGAAAACCTCAGCGCGGCGGCCGACAGCAGCAAGGCCTCGCTGAAACAGGCCAGCGAACTGTTCGAAGAGCAGGTCGTCATGGCCGATACCCTCGATGCGCCGTGGCAGGCGTTTTACGATCAGGTCACCGGGCTGATCGATCGGACTTACCAGCTCAACGAAGCCACGTTGAAATTCCTCGACACTCAATTGCAGCAGCGTCTGGCGCAAAACCGCACACACATGGTCTTGCAGGCGGTGGCGCTGTCGGTGGTGTTTGTGCTGATTTTCTATCTCTACGGTGGTTTCTACGCCTCGACCCGCACCACGCTGAAACGCTTGGGCGCGATGATGGACAAGGTCGCGGCCGGCGACATGACCGTCAACTTCAAGGCCAGCAGTCGCGATGAATTGGGTGAGTTGGGCGAGGTGTTCAATGGCACGGTGAGGAAGATTCACGACTTGATCGAGCGAGTGGGTCAGACCGTCGGCGAGGTCGAGCGCCAGGCCGGGCAGGTTGAAAATGTCTCCGCGCAGAGTAATCAGGCGGTCGCCGGGCAACGCACGCAGATCGAGCAAGTGGCGACGGCAATGAACCAGATGTCGGCGACCTCTCTGGAAGTGGCGCGCAGTGCCGCTGCAGCGGTGAGCAGTGCCCACAGCGTGAATGACGAGACCATCAGTGGTCGTAGCCTGGTCGAGTCGCAACAGGGCAGCATCGCCGCGCTGGCCAGCGAAATCGATCAGTCGGTGCTGGTGATCAACCAGTTGGCCAGTGACAGCCAGGCGATCAGTCGTGTACTGGAAGTAATCAAGAGCATTGCTGAACAAACCAACCTGCTGGCGCTCAACGCCGCGATCGAAGCAGCCCGCGCTGGCGAGCAGGGCCGCGGCTTTGCCGTGGTCGCAGACGAAGTGCGTACCTTGGCCAAACGCACTCAGCAATCGACCGAGGAAATCGAACAGATGATCGCCAAGCTGCACGGCGGCGTCGGGGCAGCGGTGAAGGCCATGGGCGTCAGCCATCAGATGGCCAACGGCACGGTCGGTCAGTCGGAAAAGGTTCAGCAGGCGCTGGAAAACATCCTCGGCGCGGTCGGCATGATCGTCGATCAGAACCAGCAGATTGCCGCTGCGGTTGAGCAGCAAACGGCGGTGGCCCACGACATTGACCAGAACATCGTCGAGATCAACCGCGCCGGCGAGCGCACGGCGCAGGGTGCGCACCAGACCGAAGATGCCAGCCGGGCGTTGTCGGCCCAGGTGGTAGAACTCAAACAGCTGATAAGCGCCTTCCGCGTCTGAGGCACGCACGAAACCTGTGGGAGCGAGCCTGCTCGCGAATGCAATCTGTCAGTGACATCTCTGTCACCTGACACACCGCTTTCGCGAGCAGGCTCGCTCCCACCGGGTTCTGGGTTTTATCAGAACCTTTTGTAGTACTTTTTCACTTCGGTCCGTAAGCCCAATCCTGTTTCTCTGCAGACTCTGGCATTTCCCAAGCAATGAACCAGTATCCATACTCAATCGTTCGCGTAGAGGAGGCCGCTCATGTCTGCCGCAACTCTGGGAGTACAAGGCCGTTGTGCTCATTGCCAGACCACGCTGCTGCTCAAACCGTGGCAACTCAATGCCATCTCGATCAATGAACCGTTCACTTGCGAGCATTGCCAGCAAACGCTGGAATTGCGTTGCCCGCAACAGATCAAACGCTTCAAGTCCCTCGATTCACTGGCGCTGCTGCGTTTCAGCGCTTCAGTAACAGTCTGCACCGCGCTGCTGGTGGCGTTGGTGATGGAATGGGTGGGATTGCTTAGCGTCACTGAGCAACTGAACGCGTCACTGATCACGATCTTTGTGTACTTCGTGGTCGTCCGTTACGCGCGCCAGCGTCAGCATCTGACGCTGGTTCTGGAGGCCGCCAAGGCGCACGCCCACTGATTTGTAGGCGCTGTCGAGTGAAAAGAGGCTGCGATCTGTTGATCTTTTCTTCAAGCCAGGATCAAAAGAGCAATCACTCGATGCATGCGTAACGCCTGCGGCCACCTCAACGCTATCGGTGGGCTGAGTGAATGTTATCGGCAGGAAATAATTGGCAACGGGAACAGTTGAACGCTATGTGATCAGGTATAAAAAACACCGCAAGATCAGCGATAGCCGTTTGTCGGGACTGTCAGGTTTGACAGTAGAGCATGATGAAATAGTCAGATTTACTAATGTTGGCCTAACAAAGGCTGCACTTATATTTTGACTATTGTTGATCCCGATCCATGGAGCGATCATGAAAGATAAAGATGCTACTCCTGGCTCTACAAAAAATATCGAGAACGTCACTGAGAAAAATATTCTCACAAGCGAGGAGATTGATAAGTTATCCAAAGGTGCAAAAACATACGAGGGGATTTTGATTGCGGATAATAGAGTCTATCGTGGGCAAATTAAATATACTTACTGGTGGGGTAATGACGGCGGTTTATTTTATTGCTATGCGTCCCACTACACCATTAATGATCCAGACGGTTTTAGCCGGCATAGGGCGAACATCCATTTCAGTTTTGATTCAAACCAGTGGTGGGGAATCGACTCTCCAGACAGCATGCGCCAAGACAATCAATGGAATCCTTGGCGCGTCGGAGGTTATATAGGGGCAAATAGACGAGCCCGCGTTTATGTCAGATTCGTTTTTGACCTTCCCTTCGAAGATGTGAGTGGAGAAAACTCCATTTATTATACGTACCCTTGACAGCAATATACTGTGTGAGGGGTAAGTCGAAGTCTGATTGTCTTGCTCGACATGTAAGGAAGCAGTCAGGTTTGCGAGCGGCTGTTGTTGGGTTTGTGGTGTCGAAGCAGTCGTTCGTTTTGTTTTTTATTTTTATAAAGTTTTTGTTAGAGTCGCGGGCCTTTTAAGGTTAGTGGTTGGGGTATTCAAGGCTATTCGCGTTTACAAGAGCTGAACCCGGTATGGTCTAATGCCAATCAAATAATTCCTCGATATTAGCGGTACTTTGTCTGGCCAATTGCTGGGTTGTGATGCTCATCAACTCGGCCAGCACCTCACAAATCGCCGGCAAATGCGCCGGGCTGTTGCGCTGACCGGGAAACATCGCGGGTGCCATGTCCGGCGAATCGGTTTCCAGCACGATCGACTCCAGCGGCAATTGCGCAATCACCCGATGCATGCGCAACGCCTGCGGCCAGGTCGGTGCGCCGCCCAGACCGAGTTTGAAACCGAGTTTGATGTATTCCCGCGCTTCTTCACGGCTGCCGGCAAAGGCGTGGATGATCCCCGCGCGTTTGAGTTTGAAGCGTTTGAGCGTCGCGATCACCGCAGCGTGGCTGCGCCGCACATGGATCAGCGCTGGTAATTCGAAGTCAGCGGCCAATTGCAGCTGCGCTTCGAACAGCGCCTGTTGCCGCTCGCGATCCAGCGTTTCGATGAAGTAATCCAGGCCGATCTCGCCCACCGCACACAACTGCCGATGACCGCGTAATCGAGTCAGCCAATCACCAAGCGCCGACAAATCTTCGGGACGATGCTGATCGAGATACACCGGGTGCAGACCAAACGCTGCGTACAAATCCGCATCGCTCTGCACCAGATCCCACACCCGTTGCCAGTTACCCTCATAAACCCCCAACACCACCATCCGCCGCACTCCGAGGGCGCGGCACTCGGCGAGCAACGCCGCGCGATCGGCGTCGAAGTCGGGGAAATCGAGGTGGGTGTGGCTGTCGATCAGCTCCACGGCTCAGTCCTGGTGAATGCGCTGCTTGAAGGTCCGCGCGATGGCCTGCACGCCAGGCTTGTACTCCGACTGCTCGACAGCGGCCAGCGCCAGTTCCAGCGCCTTGTCGGCGATCAACTGGTGTTGCTGGGCCATGGCGTTGACCGGCAGCGGCAGGAAATCCAGCAACTGCGTATCGCCGAAGGTGCCGAGGCGCAGTGGGCGCGATTTCAACGGGAAGTCATGCAACGCATCGAACACACCCTGTAGCAGCACGTAGGACGTAGTCACCAACGCATCGGGCAAATGCCCCAGACGTTGCAGGAGTTCTTCCATCAGTTGCTTGCCGCACTCACGGCTGAAGGATTCGGCATGTTCGACCAGCACTTCGCCTTTGAAGTCGACCAACGCCTCTTTGAAACCGGCGGCACGTTCCTGGCTGATGCTCAGTTCCGGGCGCGCGCCGAGCAGCACAATCTGCTTCGGTTGCGGATCGAGCAGGCTCTGGGTCAGGTGCAGGCTGGCTTCGCGGTCGTCACTGATCACCGAGCAGAAATGTTCCGGCTCCATGACGCGGTCGATGGCGATGATCGGCAGACCTTTGGCCTGCAACTGCCGATAGCTGTCATCGCCGGCCGGCAGGCAACTGGCGACGATCAGCGCATCGCAACGGCGCGCACGGAACAGTTGCAGCAACTGTCGCTCGCTGTCCGGTGCGTCGTCGGAACTGGCGATCAGTAACTGATAGCCACGCGCTCGCGCACCTTGCTCGAGCAGTTTGGCGATCCGCGCGTAACTGGGGTTTTCCAGATCCGGCAGAATAAAGCCCAGCGTGCGCGTATGCCGACTGCGCAGCCCGGCCGCTTGAGGGTTTGGCGTGAAGCCGTGCAGATCGACCACCGCCCGCACCCGCTCGACAGTGGCGTTGCTGATGCGTTGCTGTTCGGCCTTGCCGTTGATGACGTAGCTGGCGGTGGTCACGGACACTCCGGCCAACCGCGCGATATCACTGAGTTTCAACCCGGGATTTCCTTGTTTATTCGAGCTTGCCGCGACATTTTCGCCAATCCTACCCGATTAGGGCAGGCGACTATTGTCGCAGCGCATCCGACAAGTTGGACTTCAAGGATGGGACATTATCGAGTAACGTGCCGATCAATCTAGATTAAACGTTTCAGCAAGCGTATTTTCTACGTTTTAGACGTCTTTGGCCGGTTCTGCCGTGAAACCGCCAAAACTGCCGCTGAAAAGCAAAGCGGTAAAGCGCCTAAGCTGCAAACCATCCAAAACAATACCTGGCACTCATGAAGCGCCAAAAAGGAGATCGCATGCTCGAGCTCACTATAGAGCAGATATCCATGGGCCAATCGGCTGTGGATAAACCCGCTGCCCTGCAACTGCTCGCCAATCACCTGGTGGCCGATGGTCTGGTTGCCGACGGTTACCTCGCTGGATTGCAGGCACGGGAAGCCCAGGGCTCGACCTTTCTCGGTCAAGGTATTGCCATTCCCCACGGAACGCCGGAAACCCGCGATCAGGTATTCGCCACTGGCGTGCGCCTGATGCAGTTCCCGGAAGGCGTGGATTGGGGCGATGGCCAGATCGTTTATCTGGCGATTGGCATCGCCGCCAAATCCGACGAACACCTGCGCCTGCTGCAACTGCTTACCCGTGCCCTCGGCGAGACCGATCTGGGTCAGGCCCTGCGTCGCGCCAGTTCACCTGAGGCGCTGCTGAAATTGCTGCAAGGCGCGCCGCAAGAGCTGGCGCTGGATGCGCAGATGATCGGCCTCGGTGTCTCGGCCGACGATTTCGAAGAATTGGTCTGGCGCGGTGCACGTCTGTTGCGTCAGGCCGATTGTGTGAGTAACGGTTTTGCCGGCGTGTTGCAGCAGGTCGAAGCGCTGCCGCTGGGTGATGGTTTGTGGTGGTTGCATAGCGAGCAAACCGTGAAGCGTCCGGGATTGGCGTTTGTCACGCCGGATAAACCGATGCGTTACCTCGGCCAGCCGCTCAGCGGACTGTTCTGTCTGGCCAGCCTCGGCGAAGCGCATCAGGCGCTGCTTGAACGCCTTTGTGCGTTGCTCATCGAAGGGCGCGGCCACGAGTTGGGGCGCGCCACCAGCAGCCGCAAAGTTCTCGAAGTGCTAGGCGGTGAATTGCCCGCCGATTGGCCGAGCGCACGCATTGCCCTGGCCAATGCCCACGGTTTGCACGCGCGCCCGGCGAAGATCCTCGCGCAGTTGGCGAAGAGTTTTGACGGCGAGATTCGCGTGCGCATTGTCGATGGTCAGGACAGCGCCGTGTCGGTGAAGAGTTTGAGCAAACTGCTCAGCCTCGGTGCCCGTCGTGGTCAGGTGCTGGAGTTGATCGCCGAGCCGAGCATCGCCGCTGATGCCTTGCCGGCACTCTTGGCGGCTATCGAAGAAGGCCTTGGCGAAGAAGTGGAGCCGCTGCCGGCCGTAAGCCAGCAGCGCGAAGTTATCGCCGACATCGCCGAAGTGCTGATCGCTCCGGCGTCCGGTGCTCAGGTGCAAGCGATCCCGGCAGCGCCGGGGATTGCCATCGGGCCTGCGCATATTCAGGTGCAACAAGTCATCGATTATCCACTGCGTGGTGAGTCCGCCGCGGTCGAGCGCGACCGTCTCAAGCAAGCCCTCAGCGATGTGCGCAGCGACATTCAAGGTCTGATCGAACGCAGCAAAGCCAAAGCCATCCGCGAGATCTTCATTACCCACCAGGAAATGCTCGACGACCCGGAACTCACCGATGAAGTTGACACCCGCCTCAAGCAAGGCGAAAGCGCCGAAGCGGCGTGGATGGCGGTGATCGAAGCAGCGGCCAAACAACAGGAATCGTTGCAAGACGCGTTGCTCGCCGAGCGTGCGGCGGATCTGCGCGACATCGGCCGCCGCGTGCTGGCGCAACTGTGTGGCGTGCAGACCGCGAGCGAACCTGAGCAGCCGTACATTCTGGTGATGGACGAAGTCGGTCCTTCCGACGTCGCGCGGCTGGATCCGGCGCGTGTGGCGGGGATTCTCACCGCACGCGGCGGCGCCACCGCGCACAGTGCAATCGTCGCGCGAGCGCTCGGGATTCCGGCGCTGGTCGGTGCTGGCGCAGCGGTATTGTTGCTGGCGCCGGGCACGCCGTTGCTGCTCGATGGCCAACGCGGTCGCCTGCATGTCGACGCCGATGCCGCGACCCTGCAACGCGCCGCCGAAGAACGCGACACTCGCGAGCAACGCCTGAAGATTGCCGCCGAACAACGCCACCAACCGGCACACACTACCGACGGTCACGCCGTTGAAGTGTTCGCCAACATCGGCGAAAGCGCCGGTGTGATCAGCGCGGTGGAGCAGGGCGCCGAAGGCATCGGTCTGCTGCGCACCGAACTGATTTTCATGGCCCATCCGCAAGCGCCGGACGAGGCCACGCAAGAAGCCGAATACCGCCGAGTTCTTGATGGTCTAGCCGGTCGACCGCTGGTGGTGCGCACGCTGGATGTCGGCGGCGACAAACCGCTGCCGTATTGGCCGATCGCCAAGGAAGAAAATCCGTTCCTCGGCGTGCGCGGCATTCGCCTGACCTTGCAGCGTCCGCAGATCATGGAAGCGCAATTGCGCGCCTTGCTGCGTTCGGCGGACAACCGTCCGTTGCGGATCATGTTCCCGATGGTTGGCAGCGTCGAAGAGTGGCGTCAGGCGCGAGATATGACCGAGCGTCTGCGCGTGGAAATTCCGGTCGCCGATCTGCAACTGGGGATCATGATTGAAGTGCCGTCCGCCGCTTTGCTTGCGCCGGTGCTGGCCAAGGAAGTCGACTTTTTCAGCGTCGGCACCAACGACCTGACGCAATACACCCTGGCCATCGACCGTGGTCACCCGACGCTGTCGGCGCAGGCTGACGGCTTGCACCCGGCGGTGCTGCAACTGATCGACATCACCGTGCGCGCGGCCCATGCCCATGGCAAATGGGTCGGCGTCTGTGGCGAACTGGCGGCTGACCCGCTGGCGGTGCCGGTGCTGGTTGGCCTCGGTGTCGATGAACTCAGCGTCTCCGGGCGCAGCATTGCCGAAGTGAAAGCGCGCATCCGCGAACTCAGCCTGACCCAGGCGCAAACCCTTGCTCAACAGGCCCTGGCCGTGGGCAGCGCCAACGAAGTGCGCGCATTAGTGGAGGCCCTGTAATGGCCAAGATTCTTACCCTGACCCTCAACCCGGCGCTCGACCTCACCGTCGAACTGCCACGGCTGGAGGCCGGTCAGGTCAATCGCAGCGACGAGATGCACACCCACGCCGCCGGCAAAGGCGTGAACGTCGCGCAGGTGCTCGCCGACCTTGGCCATCAACTGACGGTCAGCGGGTTTCTCGGCGAAGACAATCTGCAAGCGTTTGAAACCCTGTTCGCCAAGCGCGGTTTTGTCGACGCGTTTATCCGCGTGCCGGGCGAGACGCGCAGCAATATCAAAGTGGCGGAGCAGAGTGGCCGCATCACCGACATCAACGGCCCGGGGCCGGTGGTCGATGCCGCCGCGCAGCAGGCGTTGCTGGATCGCCTGGTGCAGATTGCACCGGGTCACGATGCGGTGGTGGTTGCCGGCAGTTTGCCGCGTGGCGTGACCGCGCAGTGGTTGCGTGAACTGATCGAACGGCTCAACCAGCTCGGTTTGAAAGTCGCCCTCGACTCCAGCGGCGAAGCCTTGCGTGCGGCGTTGCAGGCCAGTCCATGGCTGATCAAACCGAACACAGAAGAACTCGCCGATGCACTCGGTTGCGCGGTGGTTTCTCACGCGGCAGAAGCTCAGGCAGCGACGCGCTTGCATGCGCAAGGCATCGAGCACGTGGTGATTTCTCACGGTGCTGATGGCGTGAACTGGTTCAGCGTCGGTTCGGCACTGCACGCAACGCCGCCGAAGGTCAGCGTTGCCAGCACGGTCGGTGCCGGCGATTCGTTGCTGGCCGGCATGCTCCACGGTTTGCTCAGCGCCGATACGCCTGAACAAACCCTGCGCACTGCCACCGCGATAGCTGCGATGGCGGTGACCCAGATCGGTTTCGGCATCAACGACGCTGTGCAACTGGCGCAGCTCGAACAGGGCGTGCGCGTGCGTCCCCTGACAGAACAATAAGAGGGTTTGTCATGAAATTAGCCATTGTTACGGCTTGCCCGAACGGCATGGTCACCAGTGTGCTGTGCGCGCGTTTGCTCGATGCGGCGGCGCAGCGTCAGGGCTGGAGCACCAGCGTTGAAGTGGTCGATGCGGCGCACCCGGAACGCGAGTTGTCGGCGGCAACCATTGCAGCGGCCGAGTGGGTTTTGCTGGTCGCGACAGGCGCGGTCGACATGACGCGTTTTGTCGGTAAACGGGTTTTCCAGATCGCCCCGGCGCAGGCGCTGCAGGATGTTGAAGCGGTGCTGCGTCGTGGTGCTGAAGAGGCTGAGGTTTACGTCGCCAGCGCGGCTGAACCGGTTGCTGATGAGTCGCGTGTGCCACGCCTCGTCGCCATCACCGCGTGCCCGACCGGTGTCGCCCACACCTTCATGGCGGCCGAAGCCTTGCAGCAGACCGCCAAGCGTCTGGGCTATGAACTGCAGGTCGAAACCCAGGGTTCAGTGGGGGCGAAAACCCCATTGAGCGCAGCGGCGATTGCCGAGGCAGACGTGGTGTTGCTAGCAGCGGATATCGAAGTCGCCACTGAGCGTTTCGCTGGCAAGAAGATCTATCGTTGCGGTACCGGGATTGCCTTGAAACAGTCCGAAGCCACGCTGAAAAAAGCCTTGGCCGAAGGTGCTGTGGAAAGCTCGGCGGCTGACGGCAAAGCACCAGCCAAGCAAGAGAAAACCGGCATTTACAAGCACCTGCTGACTGGGGTGTCGTTCATGCTGCCGATGGTGGTGGCCGGCGGTTTGATGATTGCCTTGTCGTTCGTGTTCGGCATCACCGCGTTCAAGGAAGAAGGCACGCTGGCGGCGGCGCTGATGCAGATCGGCGGCGAGACCGCGTTCAAGTTGATGGTGCCGTTGCTGGCGGGTTACATCGCCTATTCGATTGCTGACCGTCCGGGTCTGGCGCCGGGGATGATTGGTGGCTTGCTGGCGAGCACGCTGGGCGCCGGGTTTATTGGTGGCATCGTCGCCGGTTTTATCGCCGGTTACGCGGCGAAGGCGATCAGCCGATATGTCACCTTGCCGCAAAGTCTTGAGGCGCTGAAACCAATTCTGATCATCCCGTTGTTCGCCAGCCTGTTTACCGGTCTGGTGATGATCTACGTGGTCGGCAAACCGGTCGCCGGCATGCTCGGCGCGCTCACGCATTTCCTCGACAGCATGGGCACCACCAACGCGATTTTGCTCGGTGTGCTACTCGGCGGCATGATGTGCGTCGACCTCGGCGGGCCGATCAACAAAGCCGCGTACGCATTCTCGGTGGGGCTGCTGGCGTCGCAGAGTTATGCACCGATGGCCGCGACGATGGCCGCAGGGATGGTGCCGCCGATTGGCCTCGGTATCGCTACGTTTATTGCGCGCCGCAAGTTTGCCCAGACTGAACGCGAGGCGGGGAAAGCAGCGCTGGTGTTGGGTCTGTGCTTTATCTCGGAAGGGGCGATTCCGTTTGCTGCGAAAGACCCGTTGCGGGTGATCCCGGCGAGCATTGCCGGCGGAGCGCTGACCGGTGCGTTGTCGATGTATTTTGGTTGCAAGTTGATGGCGCCGCACGGTGGCTTGTTTGTGTTGGCGATTCCGAATGCGATCAACCATGCGTTGTTGTATTTGCTGGCGATTGTCGCGGGGAGCCTTTTGACCGCAGTGGTCTATGCGACGGTCAAACGCCCCGAAGCCGTCGAGCTGGCGCTGGAACCGGCGAAGGCTTAACTGGCTCCACAAAACCCCTGTGGGAGCGAGCTTGCTCGCGAAAGCGGTGTGTCAGCGAATAAGATTTCGACTGATAGGACGCATTCGCGAGCAAGCTCGCTCCCATATTGGTTGTGTGGTGTGTCTGGTGTCATTTCCGGGTCATGTGAGCGTGCTTAAGTTTTCCTTTTTTCAGGGAGAACACCATGAGCGATTTCAACCCCGGGCGCCGGCGTGTCATGCAGGTTGTCGGCGCCGGTCTGCTGATGCCAGGGCTGGCGCCAGCGGTGATTGCCTCGGTCAAGGATCGTCCGCAGTTGACCGATGGCGTGCAGTCCGGCGACCTGCAGGGCGACCGCGCGATGATCTGGAGCCGCAGCGATCGCCCCGCGCATATGGTGGTCGAGTGGGACACCCGCAGCCAGTTCCGACATCCGCGTCGAGTGGTATCGACGCTGGCCGATGCGCGTACTGATTTCACCGCCCGGGTCGAACTCACCGGGCTGCCCGCCGATCAGGCAATTTTCTATCGCGTGTATTTCAAGGACGCCCGCAGCGGCGTCGCCAGCGAGCCATGGCTTGGCCACTTGCGCAGCGCACCGACGGCGCGGCGCAATATTCGTTTCGTCTGGAGCGGCGATACCGTCGGCCAGGGCTTCGGTATCAACCCGGACATCGGCGGCATGCGCATCTACGAAGCCATGCGTCTGCGCCTGCCGGACTTCTTTATCCACAGCGGCGACACCATCTACGCCGACGGCCCGGTGCCCGCGCAGCTCACCACCGAAAACGGTCGCATCTGGCGCAACCTCACCACCGAAGCCAAGAGCAAAGTCGCGCAGACCCTCGACGACTATCGCGGCAACTACCGCTACAACCTGATGGACGAAAACATCCGCCGCTTCAACGCCGAGGTGCCGCAGATCTGGCAGTGGGACGACCATGAAGTGGTCAACAACTGGTCGCCGGGCAAGCAACTCGACGAGCGTTATCAGGAGAAAGATATCCACACCCTGGTCGGTCGCGCCCGTAAGGCGTGGCTGGAATATTCGCCAATGCGTTTGCAGGCTGCCGACGGCGGCGGGCGGATTTATCGCAAGTTGAGTTATGGGCCGATGCTCGATGTGTTCGTGCTCGACATGCGCAGTTATCGCGGCGCCAATGACGACAACCTCGGCGCGGCGAAACCGTTTCTGGGGCGTGAGCAACTGGACTGGCTCAAACGCGGTTTGAAGAAGTCCAAAGCGCAATGGAAGGTCATCGCCGCCGACATGCCGATCGGTCTGGGTGTGCCGGATGGCGAGGTCAGTCCGGGTGTGGCGCGTTGGGAAGCGGTGGCTAACGGTGATCCGGGACCGGCCCAAGGGCGCGAGGTGGAAATCGCCGAATTGCTCGGTTATCTGCGCGCGCAGCAGGTGCGCAATTTTGTCTTTCTGACGGCGGATGTGCATTACTGCGCGGCGCATCACTATCACCCGGATCGCGCGGCGTTTCAGGATTTCGAACCGTTCTGGGAGTTTGTCGCGGGGCCGCTGAATGCCGGGAGTTTCGGGCCTAATCCGCTGGATAAAACCTTTGGCCCGGAGGTGGTGTTCGAGAAGGCGCCGCCGGTGCAGAACGCGTCGCCGTTTGCCGGGTTTCAGTTTTTTGGCGAGGTGAATATTGAAGGGGGGAGCGGGGAGATGAGTGTGGTGTTGCGGGATTTGAATGGGGTGGCGGTTTTTGAGAAAAAATTGCAGCCCGTTTAAAGATCAAAAACAACCCTCATCGGAACGCCGCCCGCCCAGCCCTCTCCCGGAGGGAGAGGGGGCAGACCGAGCTGTCTTGCGTCATACATCGACCTGAGAGATCGAGTCGATTATGGATTCGGTAAAGCAGTCGCAGGTCGGCGTACTTCTCAAGCATCCCCCAATCAGTCCCCTCTCCCTTTGGGAGAGGGTTAGGGTGAGGGGCTCTTTAATAGACGTCGCGACGGTAGCGGCCCTGCTCAATCAGGCGCTCGACTTCAGCGGCACCTAGAATGTCGTTGAGCGCTTGATCAACCCCCGAAGCCATGCCTTGCAAGCTGCCACAGATATAAATCACCGCCCCGTCCGCCAGCCATTTCTTCAACTCACCAGCCGACTCACGCAAAAGATCCTGCACATAAACCTTCTCAGCCTGATCCCGCGAAAACGCCAGATCCAGCCGTTCCAGGTCACCATTGATCAACCACTCTTCCAGCTCCGCGCGGCAGAGGAAATCGTGTTGACGATTACGCTCGCCAAACAACAACCACTGGCGCTGTTGACCGTCGGCAATCCGCGCCTTGAGCAAGCTGCGCAGTCCTGCGATGCCGGTGCCGTTGCCCAAAAGAATCATCGGCACTGGTTCGTTCGGCAGATGGAAACCACTGTTGCGGCGCACCCGCAAACTGATGCTGCCGCCCACCGGCGCATGCTCGGTCAGCCAGCCAGAGCCGATGCCCAGGCTGCCATCCGAGTGCTGCTCCTGACGCACGATCAACTCCAGCACGCCGTCGGCGGCAATCGAAGCGATCGAGTATTCGCGCATGGCCAGCGGCACCATCGCATCGACCAGCGATTGCGCGTGCAAGCCGACCAGATGTGCGCGGTGCTCGGGCAATTGGCGCGAAGCCAGCGCGACTTCCAGCGTCTCGTCGAGGCCGTTGATTTTCACCGGGGTCTCGCCACGAATGCCGAGGCCGTCGAGGAAGTGTTCGATGGCCCACGGGCAGTTGCGCGGTAGTACTTCGACCAGGTCGCCGGCCAGCCAGCTGCTGGTATTCGGTGCGCTCAAACCCAACAGATAAACCGGTGAGCCGCTGCTGTCCGGGTTCATCAGTTCGCGGCGTACCAGCGTCCAGTTGTCGTAACTCGGCGTTTGCCAGGTGTCGACCGGCGCTTGTCCGGTGAGCAGGCCCAATTGAGTCTGCCAGTGACGCAGGGCATACGGATCACCGCTGTCGACTTCCACTGGCGCAAACAGTGTCTTGCCGCCGTGCTCGCTCAGCCACTGATGCAGGCGCTTGGCAAAGCCGCAGAAGTGCTGATATTGACGATCGCCGAGGCCGAGTACCGAGTAATTCAGGCTGTCGAGCGTTGCCGCCTTGCCCAGCACTTTGCGTTCGAATCCGCGAGCGCTGTCCGGTGCTTCGCCGTCGCCGAAAGTGCTCACGACAAACAAAGCATTGTTCGATTCATGCAGATCCTGTTCGCTGACATTGGCCAGCGGCTGCACCTTTACCGGCAACCCGGCGGCCTGCAATTGCCCGGCGGTCTGCCACGCCAATTGCTCGGCAAAACCGCTCTGGCTGGCGAAACCGATCAGCCACGCCGGAGTATCGCTGGCCGGTTGAGCGAGACCTTTGCGTGCATCCTTGATCTGCTTTTTCTTGCGGCGGCGGTCGAGGTACAGCAGCCAGCCGGTGATGAAAAACAGCGGCATGCACACCGCTGCAACGGTGATGATGATCCGCCCGACCAGGCCGAAATAACTGCCGACGTGCAGCGCATAAATACTGGTGAGCAATTGCGCCTTGAAGCTCTTGTCGGCGTAGCGGTCGACACGTTTGACGATGCCGGTGGCCGGGTCGAGGGTGATCTGGTTCAGGGCGCGATCATGCGGCGAGCTGTCGAGCAGGTAGAACACCGTCGCCGGTTGGCCAGCCACCGCCGGCATGCGGATGTTATAGGCGGCCAGACCCGGGCCGGCAGCGCTGTAGATGCTGCTCCACATCGCTGCGTAATCGGCAGTCGGCGCCGGGCCTTCGGGTGCCGGCCCGCGATTGCGCACGCGCTCGTTTTGCGGCGCGTCGGAGAGCAATTTGGTCAGGCCTTTGTTGTACCACTCGTACGACCACGACAATCCGGTCAACGCGAGCAGCAGATAGACCAGCAGGCACCAGGTGCCCGCCACCGAGTGCAGATCCCAGTTGAAGGCGCGGCCTTTTTTCTTCCAGTCCAGCGTCAGCCACACGCGCCAGCTGTTCCACTGGCGCGGCCAGCGCAAGTACAGACCGGAGAGGCAGAAGAACAGCAGGATCAGCGTGCAGGCACCAGTGATGTTGCGCCCGGTGTCGCCCATGGCAAGGAAGCGGTGCAGTTGCAGCATCAGGCCGAAGAAGTCCTGGCCGACGGCATCGCCCATGAACTCGCCGGTGTAGGGATCGAAGTAGCGCATCTCACCACGACGCTCGCCTTTGGGCGGGGTGAAGTAGACGCGAGCCGCGTTGCCGCTGTCGGTTTCAACCCAGAGCATCGAGACTTTTTTGCCGGACGTAGCTTCGATGCGCTCGACCAGTTCCACCGGTGGCAAGACACCGGCGACTTGTTTTTCTACTTGCAGGACGGACGGGTTCAGCGCACGCAGGATTTCGTCCTGAAAGGAATAGGCCGCACCGGTGATGCCCATCAGGGCCAGCACCAGGCCTGCGGTGATGCCAAAAAACCAGTGCAACTGGAACAGGGTTTTCTTCAACACGTCACTCGCCGTCCGTTCGGAAATTGTTTTCACGGCGCGCATTATGCCGTGGGTTATCGAGAAGCGTTCTTTCTTACGCACAAAAGCCCCGTTCAATTGAATGAACGGGGCCAAGCCTGTTGATCACATCACCTGTGGGAGCGAGCTTGCTCGCGAATGCAATCTGTCAGTGACATGAAGGCTGACTGACCCACAGCTTTCGCGAGCAAGCTCGCTCCCACAGGTTTCACAGGTTCCACCGTGTTAGAAGTGGAAGTTGGTGCTCAACAGCGCCGTACGGCCCGCCGCCTGGTTGGCGAAGTGGGTCGAGAAGGCTTTGTCGTAGTAGGTTTCGTTGGTCAGGTTCTGCACGTTGAGTTGCAGGTCGACGTTCTTGGTCAGCTTGTAAGCCGCCATCGCGTCGTAGCGAACATACGAGTCAACCATGGTGGTGTTGGCCACGCTGCCGTAAACGTCGTCGACATAGAACGCGCCGCCACCGATCGTCAGCTTCGGCGTGACCTGGTAGGTGGTCCACAGGCTGGCGCTGTTTTTTGGCGTGTTAGGCAGCTCGTTGCCATCGTTGGCCCGGCCCAGTGGACCACCATCGACTTGTTCGCTGTCCATGAAGGCGTAACCGGCGAACACTTGCCACTTGTCGGTGATCTTGCCGCTGGCCGACAGTTCGACACCTTGCACACGGGTCTTGCCGGCGTTTTCGTACGACGTGGTGTCGACTTGCACACGAGCGTTTTCTTTCTCGGTGCGGAAGATGTCAGCGGTCAGCGACAAGCGATCGTTGAGCAGATCCCACTTGGTGCCGATTTCGTAGTTCTTGGTGGTTTCCGGCTCCATGTCGCTGCTCAGCAGGTTGCCGCTGCGATCCGGGGTGCCGCCCAACGGGTTGCCTTCCTGACCTTCGCCCAGGGTGTTGCCCGGTGGCGTGGCGGAGGTGGCATAGGAAGCGTAAATGCTGCCGTTTTCCGCAGGCTTGTAGACGACGCCGAACTGACCGGTGACGAACTCGCTGGTGTCATCGCCCTTGGACGTGGTGGTGCCCGCGGCGTTGTAGGTCTTGTAATCAGTGTCGAAGTGGTCGTAACGCAGACCCATGTTTACCAGCCACTGCTCGGACAGTTCCAGGGTATCGAACACATACAGTGCGTAGGTGTTGGCCTGGGTGTCGGTGCCGGCGTAGTTGCGCGAGATTGCGCCGTTCCACGGATCGTTCGGGTTCGGGTTCGACAGCGAGGTGCAGTTGTAGCCGCTCGACGCGCCGATCATCGACGGTGTGCAGTTGGTGCTCGCTGGCACGTTGGTGGTGCGCGGGGTGGTGTCGGTGTTGACGTTGTACGAGGACTTCTGGCTTTCCTCACGGGTGTATTCGACACCGGTGGAGAAGCTGTTCTTGAAGCCGGCAACGTAGAAGTTACCGAACAGGTCAGTCTGGTTGGTGGTGGTCTCGGTGTTGCTCACCCGAGTGTTGGCACGGCGCCAGAGGCTGCCATTGTTGACGTTGCCCTTGCTGTCGTCCGGCTGGGTCAGGATGTAATCCTGCATGCTGGTGCCGTGACGCAGGGTGTTCTTGATCGTCAGCGAGTCGCTCAGGTCGTGTTCGATGGCGAAGGTCGCGGTGTCGGTGCGGCCCTTGCGGAAGTCGCGATCCAGGCCGTAGAAATTGCTGTGGTCACCGCCAGCGTAAGGCTTGTCCGGATTGGACTTGGTGCGTGCAGCGGAGCCGCCGGCCGGAATGGTGTACGGCACGCCCGAATCCGGGGTGTCGTTACTTTCCAGATGGTAGTAGTCGAGGTTGACGCGAGTGTCGGTGCCCAGACCAAACGCCAGGGACGGGGCGATACCCCAGCGGTCGTAATCGACCTTGTCGCGACCGGCGACGTTGCTCTCGTGGCTCATCAGGTTCAGACGGCCAGCAGCGGTGTCGCTGAACTGGTAATTGCCGTCGAGGGTGTAACGCTGGGTCTGATCGGAACCCCAAGTGAAACCACCGTCGAACGAGTTGCCCAAGTGGGCTTTCTTGCTCACCAGGTTGATGCTGCCGCCCGCTGCGCCACGACCACCGATGGCGGAGTTCGGGCCCTTGCTGACTTCAATGTTTTCCACGGCGAAGATCTCGCGGCTCTGCGAACCGGTGTCGCGCACGCCGTCGAGGTAGGTGTCGCCCTGGGCATCGAAACCACGAATGAACGGACGGTCGCCCTGCGGGTTACCGCCTTCCCCGGCGCCGAAGGTGATGCCCGGCACGGTGCGCAGCGCGTCCTGCATGTTCAGCGCGCCGGTGTCTTTGAGGACTTGTTGCGGAATAACGGTGACCGAGCGCGGCGTGTCGACCAGCGGCGCGGTGTACTTGGGCGAGGAGGCTTTTTCGACCTGGTAGGACGTCGAGTCCTGAGCTTCGCCGGTGATGACGGTGGCGTCCAGGGCGATGGCATTGCCGGTGGCTTTGCTGTCGGTTTTTTCCGCGGCGAAGACCATCTGGCCAGCGGAGCCGGCGGTGATTGCCACACCGATTGCAGAGGCGAGCAGACGTGGTGAACTGACCGGTAATTGTGCGTGTTGACGTGCCATTTTTATTCCCCTCCCCAAGGATTTGAGGCCGCGGAATATAGGGTAAACAGGTATTCGTATCAATTGCGAAACATTGTTATTCGCACTGAATTTACATTCTTTACAATTTAACCTTACGGTTTTTGCCAGTTCATTCGTCTCTCGGGTTTTACACAGTCAATAAGAATCAATACCATTGCCGCCTCTTTGCCATCAGGTGACATCGCCATGCTGCTGCACATTCCCGGATTGTTCGCGAAAGACGAAGTGCAGCGCATTCGTCAGGCGCTGGAGCAGGCCGATTGGGCCGATGGCAAGATCACCGCCGGCTTCCAGTCAGCGAAGGCCAAGCACAATCTGCAACTGCCCGAAGGCCATCCGCTGGCCAAGGAAATCGGCGCAGCGATGCTGGAACGGTTGTGGAAAAACCCGCTGTTCATGTCCGCCGCGTTGCCGCACAAAGTCTTCCCGCCGTTAGTGAACTGTTACACCGCCGGTGGCAGTTTCGATTTCCACATCGACAACGCCGTGCGCCAGCCCAAGGGCAGTATCGAGCGGGTGCGCACCGATTTGTCGGCGACGTTGTTTTTCAGCGAGCCTGAGGATTACGACGGCGGCGAGCTGGAAATCCAGGACACCTATGGCACTCAGCAAGTGAAACTGCCCGCCGGCGATATGGTGCTGTACCCCGGCACCAGTCTGCACAAAGTTAATGCGGTCACCCGTGGTGCGCGTTATGCATCGTTCTTCTGGACGCAGAGTCTGGTGCGTGAAGACAGTCAGCGCGCGTTGCTGTTCGAGATGGACGGGGCGATTCAGCAACTGACTCAAGACATGCCTGATCACCCATCACTGATTCGCCTCACCGGCACGTATCACAACCTGCTGCGGCGCTGGGTCGAGGTATGAGTTTCCTGCTGCGGCGCGAGGAAGTCCTCAGCGGCGAACAACTCAGCGCGATGCTCGGCGAAAGTCCGGCGCGTGCCGCGCAAGCGATTTTGCTCGCAGCGGGTGAGGGCGAAGTCGAAGCGCAGGCGCTGCTCGGGCAGATCCTGCTCGACGGCCAGGGCATTGCGCAGGATCAATCGTTGGCGCTGCGCTGGTTCGGCATCGCCGCCGGGCGCGGGCATTTGATGGCGCGCAACATGCTCGGGCGTTGTCATGAGCATGGCTGGGGCGTTGCGGCGGATACGTCGGTTGCCGCGCAGCACTATCGGATTGCGGCGGAGGCCGGACTGGATTGGGCGATGTATAACCTCGCCAATCTGCTCGCGACCGGGCGCGGGGTGGCGGTGGATCATCGGCAGGCGTTGGCGCTGTATCGGCGTGCGGCTGAATTGGGCCATGCGAAGTCGATGAATCTGCTGGGGCGCTATCTGGAAGAAGGGCAGGTGTGCTCGGCGGATCCGGTTGCGGCGCGCGATTGGTATCGGCGTTCGGCCGAGGGTGGGGATTTTCGTGGGCAGTTCAGTTTCGCTGCAGTTTTAGCGGATGAGGGGCGGATTGATGAGGCGGTCGATTGGCTTCAGAAAGCCTTGGCCGGCGGCAATCTGAATTTTCTGCGGGTGGCGAGTCAGACGTTGGAGAGTGCTGTAGATCCGAAGATTCAGGCGTTGGCTGGGCGGTATGCGCTTCGGTGCCAATAGCCCTCACCCTAACCCTCTCCCAGAGGGAGAGGGGACTGACCGAGTTGGATGTTCCAGGTACACCGACCTGAGATATCCAGTCGACCTCAGGTTTTGAAAAGCCCCCCGATCTGCTCCCTTTCCCCCTCGCCCCCTTGGGGGAGAGGGCTGGGGTGAGGGGGATAGATCGAAAGCACACCACAAATCTTAAAGCCAGACACAAAAAAGCCCATGACACGTCATGGGCTTTTCACTTGCAGCTAGCAGCTAGCAGCTTGAAACTCGCAGCTGCTCTTACACGTAAAACGACTTCAACGGCGGAAAGCCATTGAACTCAACCGCGCTGTAACTGGTGGTATACGCACCGGTCGACAACCAGTACAGACGATCACCGATTGCCAGGTTCAGCGGCAGGCCGTACTTGTAGTTCTCGTACATGATGTCAGCGCTGTCGCAGGTCGGGCCGGCGATGACGACTTCTTCCATCTCGCCTTTCTTCTCGGTCCAGATCGGGAACTTGATCGCTTCGTCCATGGTTTCGATCAGGCCGGAGAACTTGCCCACATCGGTATAAACCCAACGCTCGACCGCCGTGCGCGACTTGCGCGCAACCAGCACCACTTCGCTGACCAGAATACCGGCGTTGGCGATCAACGAACGGCCCGGCTCAAGAATGATTTCCGGCAGATCATCACCGAAGTCTTCCTTCAGGAAGCGGATGATTTCCTCGGCGTAGGTTTCCAGGCTGTTGGTGCGGGTGATGTAGTTGGCCGGGAAGCCACCGCCCATGTTGATCAGCTTCAGGTGGATGCCGTCTTCTTCTTTCAAGCGCTCGAAGATCACTTTGACCTTGGCGATCGCCGCATCCCAAACGCTGATGTCGCGCTGTTGCGAACCGACGTGGAACGAGATGCCGTAAGGCACCAGACCGAGGTCGCGAGCGAGGATCAGCAGGTCCATGGCCATGTCGGTCTGGCAGCCGAATTTGCGCGACAGCGGCCAGTCAGCCGTGGTCGAGCCTTCGGTGAGAATGCGCACATAGACTTTCGAACCCGGGGCAGCCTTGGCGATGTTGCGCAGGTCGGCTTCGGAGTCGGTGGAGAACAGACGCACGCCCTTCTCGTAGAAGTAGCGGATGTCCTTGGATTTCTTGATGGTGTTGCCGTAGCTGATGCGGTCCGGGCTGACGCCACGATCCATCACCTTGTCCAGCTCATAGATAGAGGCGATGTCGAAGCTCGAACCTTTTTCTTTGAGCAGGTCGATGATCTCGACGGCCGGGTTGGCTTTAACCGCGTAGTAGACCTTGGCGAATTCGAAACCGGCGCGCAGGTCATCGTAGGCCTGGGCGATCATCGCGGTGTCGATCACCACGAACGGGGTTTCCTGTTTGTCGGCGAACGCCTTCATTTTGTCGAATGTAGCGCGCGCGAAATAGTCTTCGACCTGGATCGACATACTTGGGACTCCTAGTGGCAAACGTCGTTAATCAATGGGTGCAAATGAACGTCCTCCGTATCCCCACTTTGGTTCGCCTACTTCCCAAGGCATGTCGCCGAAAGCAAAAAGGCCATGGGATGTGCAGCTTTCCCTTGGCCTTGCTGTCTCGTCGTCAGTACTTGAGCCGGATGGATCGTTTCCAGCATGGACGTTCGGCGCGAACTTTAGGGCGTGAGGGGCGTGAGATCAACTAAAAATGTCGCGTTTTTGCACGCTTCTGACGTGCGTCGCGTTCATCACTCTTTGTAGCCGACCGAGATGACGGGCAGATGTTCCCCTAGAATTTTCCAGTGTTAAAAATACCTGCACGTTCGCAGCTTTTGTCGGCGAAGTCGTGGGTAAGTGTGATGGCGGCAATATCGGCGACGTTGGCCGCGAGGGGAGAGGGTGAGGGGGATTTTGGCTGTTTCGCGGGTTGTCTCATACGTGCTGTCCGATCCGCAGGTGTTGAGATTCTTTTCCGCTAGGCGAATGAAGAAAAAATCACGCAGATCCTGTGGGAGCGAGCCTGCTCGCGAAGGCATTTTCACAGCCAACATCATTGTTGACTGATATCGCGCTTTCGCGAGCAGGCTCGCTCCCACAGGTTTCGTGTTTTATGCGACTACGGCCTCAGCTGGCGAGACGATGCTGGTCTTGCCGCCGCGAGATTTGCCGGAGCTCAGATACTCGGCAATCGACTCCTGCGTGACCTCACCGAGGAACACCCGCTCGGCATCCATCACCGGCAACCACGCGCGATTGAACTCGTACATGCGCGACAGCAGGATGCGCAGATGCTCGTCATACGCGGCGGTGGCATTGAACTCACGCAGGAATTGCGCGCAAGTACCGGTCTGGCGATGCAGATCACGACGACGCACATAGCCCAGCGCCTTGTTCTCGGCACAGGTGACCACGACATAGCGACGGTCATGCTCGTCCATCAATTCCAGCGCATCGGCCACCGGCGTTTCCGGGCTCACCGACGGCGCGTTGTCCGCCGCATCTTCCGCTTTCACAAGCAGCAGACGCTTGAGCGTACTGTCCTGGCCGACAAAGTTGCTGACAAAGTCGTCTGCCGGGTGCGCGAGCAGCGTGTCCGGATGATCGATCTGCAGCAGTTTGCCGGCGCGGAAGATCGCGATCTTGTCGCCAAGTTTGATCGCTTCGTCGATGTCGTGGCTGACCATGATCACGGTCTTGTTCAGCGCGCGTTGCATCTCGAAGAATTCGTTCTGGATCATCTCGCGGTTGATTGGGTCGACCGCACCGAACGGCTCATCCATCAACAGCAGCGGCGCATCCGCTGCCAGTGCGCGGATCACGCCGATGCGCTGTTGCTGGCCACCGGACAGTTCACGCGGATAGCGATGCAGATACTGCTTGGGCTCCAGCTTGATCATGCTCATCAATTCGCGGGCGCGGTCGTGGCATTTCTGTTTGTCCCAGCCGAGCAGTTTCGGCACGACGACGATGTTCTCTTCGATGGTCATGTTCGGGAACAGACCGATCTGCTGGATCACGTAACCGATGTTGCGACGCAGGGTCACTTCGTCGAGATCGGTAGTGTCTTCGCCGTTGATGAGGATCTTGCCCGAGGTCGGTTTGATCAGGCGATTGATCATCTTCAGCGTGGTGCTTTTACCGCAACCCGATGGCCCGAGGAACACACAGATTTCGCCTTCATTGACGGTCAGGCTTACCGAGTCCACGGCTTTGACGTCTTTGCCGTTGCTTTGGAAAGTTTTGCTGAGGTTTTGAAGTTCGATCATTTGAGTAATCCTTTTGGAGTCAAAGAGCGTTGCAGCCACTGCAAAAACAGGTCGGCGAAGATCGCCAGAAGACTGACCAGCAGCGCGCCGACGATCAGCATCGACATGTCACTGCGGCTGATGGAAGCGAGGATCAACACACCGAGGCCGCCGGCGCCGATGGTCGCGGCGATGGTCATTACGCCGATGTTCATCACCACGGCGGTGCGCACGCCAGCGAGGATCACCGGCACGGCGATCGGCAATTCGACCATGCGCAGGCGCTGGCCGAAGGTCATGCCGATGCCGCGCGCGGCTTCACGGATACCCGGTTCCACGCCGGTGAGGGCGAGGTAGGTGTTGCGCATGATCGGCAGCAGTGAATAAAGGAACACCGCGGTGATCGCCGGCATCGGGCCGAGGCCTTGGCCGAACTTGGAGTAGAACGGCAGCAGCAGACCGAACAGGGCAATCGACGGCACGGTCAGCAGCACCGTGGCGCTGGCTTGCAACGGACCTGCGAGAGTCGGAAACCGCGTCATCAGAATGCCCAGCGGCACGCCAACGACAATCGCCAGGGTCACGGCAATGCCGACGAGGGTGATGTGCTGCCAGGTCAGGTGCATCACCTGCTGCCAGTCGAGATGGGAAAAGGCGTTCAGGAATTCCATGACTTCTCCTCTCTTAATTCAGCGGATGTTGACGCAGGAAATCGGCGGCAACTTTCGATGGGCTTTCGTGATCGACGTCGACCCGCGCGTTGAGCTGGCGCATGGTTTCGTCGTCGAACAGTTCGGCCAGTGGCTTGAGTTGCTCGGCCAGTTGCGGGTGCGCATCAAGGTAGGCCTGACGCACCACCGGCGCGGCGGTGTAGTCGGGGAAGTAGTGCTTGTCGTCTTCCAGTAGTTTCAGGCCGAAGGCGTTGAGGCGGCCGTCAGTGGTGTAGACCAGACCGGCAAACACTTGGCCGTTACGCAGCGCGGTGTACACCAGGCCCGCGTCCATCTGGCGGATGTTCTTGCGGGTCAGGTTCATGCCGTAGAGATCGACCATGCCGATCAGGCCGTCGGAGCGGTTGGCAAACTCGGTGTCCAGCGCCACCAGATGATTGGTCTTGGCCTCGGCGCGCAGCACTTCGTTCAACTGGCTGATGTTGCTGATCTGCGGATATTCCTCGGCGACTTTCTTCGGCAGGGCGAGGGCGTAGGTGTTGCTGAACTTCGACGGCGTCAGCCAGATCAGGCCTTTTTTCGCGTCGAGTTCTTTTACCCGGGCGTAGGACTGTTCGCTGTCGAGTTTTTCGGTGACATGGTTGTAGGCCACCAGCGACACGCCGGTATATTCCCAGAGCATGTCCAGTTGCCCGCTTTCATGGGCACTGCGGGCAAGGTTGCTGCCCAGACCACCAGTGATCTGTGCGTCGTAACCTTTGCTGCGCAGGTATTGCGCGGTGATTTCCGCGAGCAGGGTTTGCTCGGTGAACACGCGTGCGCCGAGGCGAATAACCGGTTTGTCGGCGGCTTGGGCGATGCCCACGAACAGCAGGACGCAACCTGCTATCAATCCCAGAGTCGAACTAAATCGTTTCATATTCATTCCTTCGCAAAAGCCTTAAGACGGGCGCAAACCACGTTCCAGCCAGAGACGGCTGGCGAGGGTGACGACGCCATCGAGCAGCAAGGCCAGCAGCGCGGTGCACGCGGCGCCGAGCAGCAGTTGCGGCTGATTGTTCAGGGCGATGCCAGGGAAGATCAGGCTGCCGAGGCTGTTGGCACCGATCAGGAACGCCAGTGGCGCGGTGCCGACATTGATCGCCAAAGCCACGCGCACACCACCGACAATGATCGGCACAGCGTTGGGCAATTCGACTTTCCACAGCACCTGACGCGGGGTCATGCCGATGCCGACGGCCGCTTCTTTCAGCGAGCCCTGGACATTTTTCAGGCCTTCATAGGTGTTGCGCACAATCGGCAACAAGGAGGCGAGGAACAAAGCGAAGATCGCCGGACCACTGCCGATGCCGAGGACGCCCAAGGCAATCGCGAGCACGGCCAGCGGCGGCACGGTGTTACCGATATTGAAGATTTGCATGAAGCGTTCAGCGCGGCCGACCATGGTCGGGCGACTGAGGAAGATGCCGGCGGGGATGCCCACGACAAGGGCGGCCAGCATTGAAGCGAGGACGAGAATCAGATGAGCTTGCAGGTAAAACAACAAATCGTCGCGGTAGTGTTCGATCGTGTTGATGCCGATCCAGTGGACCAGCAGGGCCAGGAGCGCGATCACCACCGCACCTCCCATCAGCCCTTTGCCATAGCGGATAGCCACAGGCGGACTCCTTTTTTTGTAGTCGGCGAACGCTCTCCCGTGTGGCATGCCATACATGGCTGCCGGGAATAAACGTTCGCGAGAAGCAGCTCCCTCAGCACCGGCAAAAAGCGGTCTGAAAGCGAGCCATGAGCGCAGCCTCGTCAGGCTAACTTGCTGATTTTTCAGCCCCTGACGAAAATTCGTAACAGGGGATGGACGTCTCCGTGCTTTAAAAGGTTCCCATCTGCGGCAGCATTTGGCCACCCTTAATGTGCTCAACGGTTCGGTTATTGCATCGAGTTGGGCTATAATCGCGGCCCTTTTTTGAATCACCGCCAGGCGATTTCCCATGACCAACCAGGCCGCCGAAGTCGCGAAACGCCGCACTTTCGCCATTATTTCCCACCCCGATGCCGGTAAAACCACGATCACCGAAAAGCTCCTGTTGATGGGCAAGGCGATTGCAGTGGCCGGTACGGTGAAATCCCGTAAATCCGATCGCCATGCGACATCCGACTGGATGGAGATGGAGAAACAGCGGGGTATTTCCATTACCACGTCGGTCATGCAGTTCCCGTATCGCGAACACATGATCAACCTGCTCGACACCCCGGGCCACGAAGACTTCTCCGAAGATACCTACCGCACCCTGACGGCGGTGGACTCGGCATTGATGGTTCTCGACGGCGGTAAAGGTGTCGAGCCGCGTACGATTGCGCTGATGGACGTCTGCCGTCTGCGTGATACGCCGATCGTCAGCTTCATCAACAAACTCGACCGTGACATCCGCGACCCGATCGAACTGCTCGACGAGATCGAAGCCGTGCTGAAGATCAAGGCGGCGCCGATCACCTGGCCGATCGGTTGCTACCGCGACTTCAAGGGCGTGTACCACCTGGCTGATGACTACATCATTGTCTACACCGCCGGTCACGGTCACGAACGCACCGAAACCAAGATCATCGAGAAGCTCGATTCGGACGAGGCGCGTGCGCATCTGGGCGACGAGTACGAGCGTTTCATCGAACAGCTGGAACTGGTTCAGGGCGCCTGCCATGAGTTCAATCAGCAGGAATTCCTCGACGGTCAGCTGACCCCGGTGTTCTTCGGTACGGCATTGGGCAACTTCGGTGTTGACCACGTATTGGACGCCGTCGTTGATTGGGCGCCACGTCCGCTGGCCCGTGTTGCCAACGAGCGTACCGTTGAGCCGGTCGAAGAGAAGTTCTCGGGCTTCATCTTCAAGATCCAGGCGAACATGGACCCGAAACACCGCGACCGCATCGCCTTCATGCGTATCTGCTCCGGCAAGTACGAGAAAGGCATGAAGATGCGCCACGTGCGCACCGGCAAGGACGTGCGCATCGGCGACGCCCTGACGTTCTTCTCCTCCGAGCGTGAGCAGCTGGAAGAAGCCTTTGCCGGCGACATCATCGGTTTGCACAACCACGGCACGATCCAGATCGGCGACACGTTCAGCGAAGGCGAAACCCTGGGTTTCACCGGCATTCCGCACTTTGCTCCGGAGCTGTTCCGTCGCGTACGTCTGCGTGATCCGCTGAAGTCCAAGCAACTGCGTCAGGGTCTGCAGCAGTTGGCCGAAGAGGGCGCGACGCAGGTGTTCTTCCCGGAGCGCAGCAACGACATCATTCTCGGCGCCGTCGGTGTGCTGCAGTTCGATGTGGTCGCCAGCCGTTTGAAGGAGGAATACAAGGTTGAGTGCTCGTACGAGCCGATCACTGTGTATTCCGCTCGCTGGATTGAGTGCAGCGACAAGAAGAAGCTTGAGGAGTTTTCCAACAAGGCTGTGGAGAATCTGGCGGTCGATGGCGGTGGTCATTTGACCTACCTCGCGCCGACGCGGGTTAACCTGGCGTTGATGGAAGAGCGTTGGCCGGATGTGAAATTCCGCGCGACGCGTGAGCATCATTAAGTTCTGAACTGGTTTGTCCGAAGCCCTCGATGTGAAAGCATCGGGGGCTTTTTGCTTTGGTCTTGGCGGCCTGTGGGCCGACCAGGTTCTTGGGGTTTTGGGTGAATATCCGTTGCTACGGGTGTTGCTGCTGGCGGTTTCGCTCTTACAGCGAGTCCCTTTGGCAAACGCCCCAAAGGAACCAAAGGTCTGCGCCCTGACGTTCGGCCCACTCGCTGAGGCTCGGGGTTCCTTCGCTCCGGGATCGATCCGGGGGCATCGCTTCCGGTTTGCTTCGCTGCACCTCCTTTCGATGTGTTCGACTTCGTCGAACGGCGCTGCGCGCCTACCCCCGGATCAATCCCTCCACTCAGCCTGCCGACGGGCTCCAAGATCAAAAGCAGGCGAGCTGACAATCGGCCTATTGAGTGGTTAAGGGCCAAGCGGTGTTCGGCTATTGGTTTGTGTTGGGGCTGCCCCTCATCGGAACGCCGCCTGCCCAGCCCTCTCCCGAGGGAGAGGGAGCC
>NZ_CABVHJ010000015.1:104027-171608 GCF_902497745.1 Pseudomonas fluorescens | reverse complement strand
ATTTCCATGCTCGCCTTGTCGGATTCCAGAGTGATCAGCGATTGATCAGCTTCGACGGTATCGCCGACCTTGACCTGAATCTCGATGATCTGCGCCTTGCCCGCCGAACCGATGTCCGGCACGTGTACTTGCTGAACCGAAGCGGCAGCAGGGGCAGCGGCAGGCGCGGCAGCAGCCGGAGCGGCAGCCGGTTTTTCTTCAGCCTTTTTAGCCGGTGCAGCAGCCGGAGCAGGGGCCGCTTCAGCGGCGCCCTCGACTTCCAGCTCAAGCAGTTCGTCGCCTTCTTTCAGACGGTCGCCCAGCTTCACTTTCAGGCTCTTGATGACGCCGGCTTTCGGGGCCGGCACTTCCATGCTGGCCTTGTCCGATTCCAGGGTCAGGATGCTCTGGTCGGCTTCGATACGGTCGCCGACCTTCACAAACAGTTCAATTACTTCACCTTCACCGCTGCCGATGTCAGGTACGCGAATGAGTTCGCTCACAAAATGTCTCCTCAGCAGTCCAGTGGGTTGCGTTTTTCCGGGTCGATGCCGAACTTGACGATGGCCTCAGCCACCACCTTAGGTTCGATATCACCACGGTCAGCCAGTGCTTCCAGGGCTGCCAACACCACGAAATGACGGTCAACTTCGAAGAAATGACGCAGTTTCTTGCGGCTGTCGCTGCGGCCGAAACCGTCGGTGCCGAGGACTTTGAACTCCTTGGACGGTACCCACTGACGGATCTGCTCGGCGAACAGTTTCATGTAGTCGGTAGAGGCGATGACCGGACCTTTACGGCCGTTCAGGCACTCTTCGACGTAGCTCAGCTTAGGCTTCTGGCCCGGCTTCAGACGGTTGCTGCGCTCTACAGCGAGGCCGTCGCGACGCAGTTCGTTGAAGCTGGTAACGCTCCACACGTCAGCGCCAACGTTGAACTCTTCACGCAGGATCTTCGCCGCTTCACGGACTTCACGCAGGATGGTGCCGGAGCCCATCAGCTGTACGTGGTGCGCCGCATCGCGGGTGTCTTCTTCGAGCAGGTACATGCCTTTCTTGATGCCTTCTTCGGCACCGGCCGGCATGGCTGGCTGCTGGTACGACTCGTTCATCACGGTGATGTAGTAGAAGATGTCCTGTTGCTCTTCGGTCATCTTCTTCATGCCGTCCTGAATGATCACCGCCAGCTCGTAGCCGTAGGTCGGATCGTAGGTGCGGCAGTTCGGGATGGTCGCGGCCAGCAGGTGGCTGTGACCGTCTTCGTGTTGCAGACCTTCACCGTTCAGGGTGGTACGGCCGGCGGTGCCGCCGATCAGGAAGCCACGGGTACGGCTGTCGCCAGCGGCCCAGGCCAGGTCGCCAATACGCTGGAAGCCGAACATCGAGTAGAAGATGTAGAACGGCAGCATCGGCCGGTTGTGGCTGGAGTACGAAGTACCGGCAGCGATGAACGAGCTCATGGCGCCTGCTTCGTTGATGCCTTCTTCAAGGATCTGACCTTTCTGGTCTTCCTTGTAGAACATCACCTGGTCTTTATCGACCGGCTCGTAGAGCTGGCCGACGGACGAGTAGATGCCGAGCTGACGGAACATGCCTTCCATACCGAAGGTACGGGCTTCGTCCGGGATGATCGGAACGATGCGCGGGCCGATTTCCTTGTCCTTGACCAGTTGCGCGAGGATTCGCACGAAGGCCATGGTGGTGGAAATTTCACGGTCGCCGGAACCGTCGAGGATAGCCTTGAGGGTGTCCAGATCCGGAGTCGGCACGCTGAAGCTTTGTGCGCGGCGCTGAGGTACGAAACCGCCCAGTGCAGTGCGACGCTCGCTGAGGTAGCGGGCTTCGGCGCTGTTTGGCTCTGGCTTGAAGAACGGCAGGTTCTCCAGCTCTTCGTCCTTGACCGGAATGTCGAAACGATCGCGGAACAACTTCAGGCTGTCGACGTCGACTTTCTTGGTGTTGTGCGCAGTGTTTTTCGCTTCGCCGGCACCGGTGCCATAACCTTTGATGGTCTTGGCGAGGATGACGGTTGGTTGTTCTTTGTGGTTGACCGCTTCGTGGTACGCCGCATAGACCTTGTACGGGTCGTGGCCGCCACGGTTGAGTTTCCAGATCTCGTCGTCGGACAGATCAGCAACCATCGCCTTGAGTTCTGGCGTGTTGAAGAAGTGTTCACGGACAAACGCGCCGTCTTTGGCTTTGTAGTTCTGGTACTCGCCGTCGATGACTTCGTCCATGCGACGTTGCAGGATACCGTCGACGTCCTTGGCCAGCAGTGGGTCCCAGAAACGGCCCCAGATGACTTTGGTCACGTTCCACTGAGCACCGCGGAACACGCCTTCGAGTTCCTGGATGATCTTGCCGTTGCCGCGAACCGGGCCGTCGAGGCGCTGCAGGTTGCAGTTGATGACGAAGATCAGGTTGTCCAGCTTCTCGCGGCCGGCCAGGGAGATCGCGCCCAGGGATTCCGGCTCGTCGCACTCGCCGTCGCCCAGGAAGCACCAGACTTTCTGTTTGCCCGGCTGGATGAAACCGCGGTGTTCCAGGTACTTCATGAAGCGTGCCTGGTAGATCGCTTGAATCGGACCCAGACCCATGGATACGGTCGGGAACTGCCAGAAGTCAGGCATCAGCCAAGGGTGCGGGTAGGACGACAGGCCCTGACCGTCGACTTCCTGGCGGAAGTTGTTCATCTGGTCTTCGGTGATGCGGCCTTCCATGAACGCACGGGCGTAAACGCCTGGCGAGGTGTGGCCCTGGAAGTAGATCAGGTCGCCGCCGTGTTCGTCGGTCGGGGCCTGGAAGAAGTAGTTGAAGCCGATGTCATACAGGGTCGCACTGGAAGCGAAGCTGGAGATGTGACCACCCAGGTCAGAATCTTTCAGGTTCGTACGCATTACCATGGCCATCGCGTTCCAGCGTACCAGCGAGCGAATGCGGCGTTCCATGAACAGGTCGCCAGGCATGCGTGCTTCGTGGGTTACCGGGATGGTATTGCGGTAAGGCGTGGTGATGGCGTAAGGGAGCTGCGAGCCGCTGCGGGTCGCGAGTTCGCCCATACGGGTCATCAGATAGTGAGCACGGTCTTCGCCTTCTTTGTCGAGAACCGATTCCAGGGCGTCCAGCCATTCCTGGGTTTCGACGGGATCGAGGTCTTGCATGGCTTGCTCCAGGGCGGAAAGGCTTCCAGAATCGGTTGCCTGAGTTTGCGACTGGCCTTGTGGGCAGACGATTTAAAATTCTTGGATTGCCGATAGGTTGTTCCGGCGGCGTGTAGTTTTACTACAAATCTTCCGGCATTTCAGCCTTTCGAATGTATAGACGAGTAGTAAAACTACAGAAGAATGGCTTGTGGCCTCCGGCTGCGTTGTGAGAATAATCGTTAAGGTTGGTCTTTTGCCATCCGAAAAAGGTGAAACTTTGATGTTCGCTGCCAAAGACAAAGAAATTTCAGCTATTTCTAACTTTTGTTCGACAGTCCTCCGGGTAGCGGGTTTTCACCAATCACTACAAGCGGCCATTTACACGCCGATCAAGGATAGACCATGACCCTGCCCGTGCTTGCCGAACTGCCCGCCATTCTCCTGCCGTTGGTCACTCGATCCGAGCAGTCGTTCCGTACGGCTGTCGCCGCGCTGGAAGACGATCACGGCTTCGCGGACTGGACGCCAGAGCGCTGGGCGCAGTTCGCCCGTGTCACCGCTGCCAGCGAATTTGTCATTGAACAGAGCGTTCGTGACCCTTTGATGTTGCTGTCACTGGTGCAGTCCGGCGAACTCGACCGGGCCTTCGCGCCGGGTGAATTATGTGCGCAGATTGCTGCTGCGGTGAATGCTGCGCAGAGTGAAGATGAACTCGGTCGCGCCCTGCGTCGTCAGCGCGCCCGCCATCAAGTGCGGATCATCTGGCGCGATCTCACCCGTCAGGCCGATCTGGTGCAGACCTGCCGCGATCTCTCGGACATGGCCGACGCCACCATCGATCAGGCTTATCAATGGTTGTACAGCCGTCATTGCGAACAGTTCGGCACGCCGACCGGCCGCCGCAGCGGTGAGCCGCAGCAAATGGTCATCCTTGGCATGGGCAAGCTCGGCGCGGTCGAGTTGAACCTGTCTTCGGATATCGATCTGATCTTCGCCTACCCCGAGGGCGGCGAAACGGTGGGCGTGAAGCGCTCGCTGGATAATCAGGAGTTTTTCATTCGCCTCGGCCAGCGCTTGATCAAGGCGCTCGATCCGATGACGGTCGACGGTTTCGTCTTCCGCGTCGACATGCGCCTGCGCCCGTACGGCTCGTCCGGTGCGCTGGTGCTGAGCTTCAATGCGCTGGAGCAGTATTACCAGGATCAGGGCCGTGACTGGGAACGCTACGCGATGATCAAGGCGCGAGTGGTGGCCGGCGATCAGGTCGCGGGCGCGCAGTTGCTCGACATGCTGCGGCCGTTCGTTTACCGACGTTACCTCGACTTCTCGGCGATCGAAGCGCTGCGCACCATGAAGCAGCTGATCCAGCAGGAAGTGCGGCGTAAGGGCATGGCCGATAACATCAAACTGGGCTCGGGTGGCATCCGCGAGGTCGAGTTCATCGCTCAGGCCTTTCAACTGATCCACGGCGGTCGCGACTTGAGTTTGCAACAACGTCCTCTATTAAAGGTGTTGAGCACGCTGGAGGGGCAGGGTTATCTGCCGCCGGCAGTGATCAGCGAGTTACGCGAGGGCTACGAATTTCTCCGTTACACCGAGCACGCGATCCAGGCGATTGCCGACCGCCAAACGCAGATGCTGCCGGATGGCGCGCAGGATCAGGCACGCATTGCCTTCATGCTCGGTTTCGCCGATTGGGATACTTTCCACGAAAAACTGATGTTCTGGCGCGGTCGTGTCGCCTGGCACTTCGCCCAGGTAATTGCCGATCCCGACGAGGATGAAGGTGCCGAAAGCGAAGTGGTGGTCGGCGGTGAATGGCTGCCGCTGTGGGAAGAGGCGCAGGACGAAGAGGCGGCGTGCCGTCAGTTGGAGGAGGGCGGTTTTGCCGATGCCAGCAAAGCCCTGAAAGCGTTGGCCGGATTGCGCAGCAGTCCGCAATTGCGCGCGATGCAGCGATTGGGGCGTGAGCGTCTCGATGCCTTTATTCCGCGTTTGCTCGCGCAGGCCGTGGAGCACGCCAATCCCGATCTGGTGCTTGAGCGCGTGCTGCCGCTGGTGGAGGCAGTTGCCCGGCGTTCGGCTTATCTGGTCTTGCTGACAGAAAACCCCAGTGCCTTGCGCCGCTTGCTGACGCTGTGCGCGGCGAGCCCGTGGATTGCCGAACAGATCACGCGCTTCCCGCTGCTGCTCGATGAATTGCTTAACGAGGGCCGCCTGTTCAAGCCGCCCTTGGCGCCGGAATTGGCCGCCGAGTTGCGCGAGCGCCTGACGCGGATTCCCGAAGACGACCTCGAACAACAGATGGAAGCCCTGCGCCATTTCAAACTGGCGCACCGCTTGCGCGTCGCCGCCTCGGAAATCGCCGGCAGCCTGCCGCTGATGAAAGTCAGCGATTACCTGACCTGGCTGGCCGAGGCGATTCTCGAGCAAGTGCTGGCCCTGGCCTGGCGCCAGACCGTGGCCAAGTACGGCACGCCGCTGCGCACCGACGGCACCTTGTGCGATCCCGGTTTCATCATTGTCGGTTATGGCAAAGTCGGCGGTCTGGAACTGGGGCATGGTTCGGATCTGGATCTGGTGTTCATCCACGACGGCGATCCGCAAGCGGAAACCGATGGGCCGAAGTCGATCGATGGCGCGCAGTTCTTCACGCGGCTGGGGCAACGGATCATTCACCTGCTGACGGCGCAGACCAACTCCGGTCAGCTCTACGAAGTGGACATGCGTCTGCGGCCGTCCGGTGCTTCGGGGCTGTTGGTGAGTTCGCTCGGCGCGTTTGCCCGCTATCAGGAAAATGAAGCCTGGACGTGGGAGCATCAGGCCTTGGTGCGCGCGCGAGTGCTGGTGGGCAGTCAGGATGTCGGTCAGGCGTTCGAGAAAGTTCGCGCCCAGGTGCTGGGCAAGGCGCGCGATCTGGCCAAACTGCAACAGGAAGTCAGCGAGATGCGCGCGAAGATGCGCGATAACCTTGGCACCAAGAGCACCGCAGCCGGTACGGCAGCAAATGCCTTCGACGCCACGGCGCCGTTCGACCTCAAGCAGGACGCCGGTGGTATCGTCGATATTGAATTTATGGTGCAATACGCGGCTCTGGCGTGGTCGCAAAGCCACCCGCCACTGCTGCGCTGGACCGATAACATCCGTATTCTGGAAGAGCTGGAGCACGAAGGGCTGATGCCGGCCGAAGATGCCAGCCTGTTGCGCGAGGCCTATAAAGCCTACCGCTCCGCCGCCCACCGGCAGGCGTTGCAGAAGGACGCCGGGGTGATACCGGGCGACCAGTTTGCCGAAGAGCGGCGACAGGTTTTGCGGATATGGAAAGAGATGGGGCTAAGCTGAAGTCGGTTTGTGCAGCACCCAATACCCTGTGGGAGCGAGCTTGCTCGCGAAGGCGGAGTGTCAGATGACACCGATTTCGGATGTGATGGCCCCTTCGCGAGCAAGCTCGCTCCCACAGTGGATCTACAGTGTCTGTAGATCTGAAGCAGGACGAAAAAACAATGTAGGAGCGAGCTTGCTCGCGATAGCGGAGTAACAGTCGACAGAAATGTTGAAGGTAATGACCCATCGCAAGCCGCCGGTGTTCCCACAGTGATTATCGAGGCGGGGAGGCGTAAATGCCTCCCCGGTTCGTTTATGGAAACCACATGAATATTCTGATCGTTGGGCCCAGTTGGGTCGGTGACATGGTGATGGCGCAGACACTGTTTCAGTGTCTCAAGCAGCGCCACCCGCAATGCGAAATCGACGTGCTGGCCCCCGAGTGGAGCCGGCCGATCCTTGAGCGCATGCCTGAAGTGCGCAAGGCCTTGAGCTTTCCGCTCGGCCACGGCGCGCTGGAATTGGCAACGCGTCGACGCATCGGTAGATCCCTGCGCGGCCAGTACGACCAGGCGATCCTGCTACCCAACTCACTGAAGTCGGCGCTGGTGCCGTTTTTCGCCGGCATCCCGAAGCGCACCGGCTGGCGCGGCGAGTTTCGCTACGGCCTGCTCAACGATGTGCGCACCCTCGACAAAGAACGTTATCCGCTGATGATCGAGCGTTTCATGGCTTTGGCCTTTGAAGCGAACGCCGAGCTGCCGAAACCGTATCCACGTCCGAGCCTGCAAATCGATCCGGTGACCCGCGAAGCGGCCCTGGCCAAATTTGGTCTGACCCTCGATCGTCCGGTGTTGGCCCTGTGTCCCGGCGCCGAGTTCGGCGAGTCCAAGCGCTGGCCTTCCGAGCACTACGCCAAAGTCGCCGAAGCGCGTATCCGCGAAGGCTGGCAGGTGTGGTTGTTCGGTTCGAAAAACGATCATGCGGTGGGCGAAGATATCCGTGCGCGGCTGATCCCGGGCCTGCGTGAAGAGTCGGTCAATCTCAGCGGCGGCACCTCGCTGGCCGAGGCCATCGACCTGATGTCCTGCGCTGACTCGGTGGTGTCCAACGATTCCGGCCTGATGCACGTTGCCGCAGCGCTGAACCGCCCATTGGTGGCGGTCTACGGTTCGACGTCGCCGGGCTTCACGCCGCCGTTGGCCGAACACGTCGAAGTCGTCCGGCTGGGCCTCGATTGCAGCCCGTGCTTCGACCGTACCTGCCGCTTCGGTCATTACAACTGCCTGCGCCAGCTGATGCCGGACGCGGTCAACGATGCCTTGCAGAAGTTGCAGGGCTCTGTGGTCGAGGTTCAATAAGTTGCGGGTACTGTTGATCAAGACTTCATCGCTGGGCGACGTGATTCATGCGTTACCGGCGCTGACCGACGCTGCCCGGGCCATTCCCGGGATCAAATTCGACTGGGTTGTGGAAGAAGGCTTCGCCGAGATTCCGACCTGGCACCCGGCCGTTGGCAAGGTGATTCCGGTGGCGATCCGCCGCTGGCGCAAAAACATCTGGAAAACCATCACCAGTGGCGAATGGAAACGCTTCAAGCAAAGCGTGCGCGCCAACCAATACGACTTGGTCATCGACGCTCAAGGCCTGCTGAAAAGTGCCTGGCTGACCCGTTACGTCAAAGCCCCGGTGGCGGGTCTCGACAAAGGTTCGGCCCGCGAGCCGATGGCTTCGCGTTTCTACGATCGCAAATTGGCCGTCGCCCGTGGTCAGCACGCCGTCGAGCGGGTGCGGCAGTTGTTCGCCATCGCCCTCGGTTACGACTTGCCCAAAGGTCTGGGCGATTACGGCCTCAACGTTGAGCGTCTGGTCGAATTGCCGCGCAAAAACGCCTTTGTGGTATTCCTGCATGGCACCACGTGGGACACCAAACACTGGCCGGAAGCCTACTGGCGTGAACTGACCGAGCGCGTCGGTTACCTCGGCGTCGGCGTCAAACTGCCGTGGGGCAACCCGCAGGAAAAGGCCCGCGCCGAGCGGATTGCCGCAGGTTTCAAGCACGCTGAAGTGCTGCCAAAACTCAATCTGGCCGGCGTTGGCAAAGTCCTCGCCGGCGCGCAAGCGTGCGTGGCGGTGGACACCGGTCTCGGCCACTTGGCCGCCGCGCTGGACGTGCCGACCATCTCGCTGTTCGGCCCGACCAATCCGGGTCTGACCGGCGCCTACGGCAAATTGCAGATTCACCTGGCCAGCGACTTCCCGTGCGCGCCGTGCCTGCAAAAGAAATGTACCTATCAACCGACCGCGCAGGATGCCCGTCAGTTTGACCTGAAGCGTGAGCAGCCGTTGTGCTTCACGCGTTTGAACCCCGAGCGTGTCGCCAGCCGACTGAGCACGTTGTTAATGGCTGAGGAGCTGCGCTGATGCAATTGGCATTCGTCCTGTACAAATATTTCCCGTTCGGTGGCTTGCAGCGCGACTTCATGCGCATCGCCCTCGAATGTCAGAAACGCGGTCATGAGATTCGCGTCTACACGCTGATCTGGGAAGGCGACGTGCCGCCTGGTTTTGAAGTGCTGGTGGCGCCGGTCAAGGCGTTCTTCAATCACCGTCGCAACGAAAAACTCAGCGCGTGGATGGCAGCGGATCTGGCCAAGCGTCCGGTCGACCGCCTGATCGGTTTCAACAAGATGCCGGGTCTGGACGTCTATTACGCTGCCGACGGCTGCTTTGAAGACAAGGCGCAGAACCTGCGCAATTCGCTGTATCGCCGCTGGGGCCGTTATCGCCACTTCGCCGAGTACGAGCGCGCGGTGTTCGCCAAAGATGCAAAGACCGAAGTGCTGATGATTTCCGAGGTGCAGCAGCCGCTGTTCATCAAGTATTACGACACGCCGCTGGAGCGTTTCCACCTGCTGCCGCCGGGCATTGCCCAGGATCGTCGCCGCCCGGCAGATGCCGATGAGATTCGCGCCGGTTTCCGCGCTGAATTCAATCTCAAGGACGATGAGCTGCTGCTGGTGCAGATCGGCTCCGGGTTCAAGACCAAGGGCGTCGATCGCAGCCTGAAAGCACTGGCCGCGTTGCCTGCCGAACTGAAGAAGCGTACCCGGCTGTTTGTAATCGGCCAGGATGACCCCAAATTGTTCCAGATGCAGAGTGCAACTTTAGGTCTGGGCGATAACGTGACGTTCCTCAAGGGCCGCAGCGATATTCCGCGTTTCCTGCTCGGCGCCGATCTGTTGATCCACCCGGCGTACAACGAAAACACGGGTACGGTGTTGCTTGAAGCGCTGGTCGCCGGTTTGCCGGTGCTGGTCAGCGCGGTCTGCGGTTACGCCCATTACATTGCCGAGGCCGACGCCGGGCGAGTGCTGGACGAGCCGTTCGATCAGGCGCAACTGACGCAATACCTGACTGATATGTTGAAAGACGACGCTGCACGGGCGGCCTGGAGCCGCAATGGTCTGGCTTTTGCCGAGACGGCCGACCTCTACAGCATGCCGCAGCACGCGGCTGATGTGATTCTGGCGGAGCACGCTTAATGAAGTTGATGCTGGCTGAACCGTTCAAAAGCCTTTGGGCCGGACGCGACCCGTTCGCCGAAGTCGAAGGCTTGCAGGGCGAGGTATATCGCGAGCTGGAAGCACGCCGGACACTGCGCACGGAAGTCGATGGCAACGGATTTTTCGTCAAGATCCACCGTGGCATCGGCTGGGGCGAAATTTTCAAAAACCTGCTGACCGCCAAGCTGCCGGTGCTCGGCGCGGGTCAGGAGTGGAAAGCCATCCAGCGTCTGCAGGAAGTCGGCGTGCCGACCATGACCGCTGTTGCGTACGGCGAGAAGGGCAGCAATCCGGCGGATCAGCACTCGTTCATCGTCACCGAAGAACTGGCGCCGACCATCAGCCTGGAAGACTTCAGCATCGATTGGGTCAAGCAGCCGCCCGCGCCTGAACTCAAGCGCGCGCTGATCGCTGAGGTTGCGCGCATGACCGGCATGATGCATCGCGCCGGCGTCAACCATCGTGATTGCTATATCTGCCACTTCCTGCTGCACACCGATAAACCGGTGACGCCGGAAGATTTCAAACTCTCGGTGATCGACCTGCACCGCGCCCAGACCCGCGCAAAAATCACGCAGCGCTGGCGCAACAAGGATCTGGCGGCGCTGTACTTTTCCGCGTTGGACATCGGCCTGACCCGCCGCGACAAGCTGCGCTTCCTCAAAGGCTATTTCCAGCAACCGCTGCGCCAGATTCTGGCTGAAGAAGCGCCGCTGCTGAACTGGCTCGAAGGCAAGGCCAACAAGCTCTATGAACGTAAGCAGCGTTACGGGGATGCGCTCTGATGGCGGGTTGGACTCTCGAGCCGCAATACAGCGAGCTCGCCGAAGACTTTGGCAGCCTCGAAGCCGTATTCGCATTGCAAGGCGAACGCCTGACCCGCGACCCGCTGTCGGAAGTGATTCGCGTGCAGCGCAATGGCGTCAACTATTACGTCAAACGCTATGTCGGCGCCGGTAAAGGCCTGCGCCGTTACCTCGGCAAGCCGCGGGTGAAGATGGAATGGCAGAACCTCAAACGTTTCGCCAAGTGGGGCATTCCCACCGCTGAAGTGGTGGCCTGGGGCCTGGAGCGTCGAGGTGCGGCGTATGATCGTGGCGCGATGATCACCCGCGAACTGCCGCACACCGAAGACCTTTCGGCGCTCGCCGAGCGCAAGGATCCGAAGCTCAAGGATCGCGCCTGGGTCGACGCTGTCAGTCGGCAACTGGCCGGTTATACCCGGACGATGCATGATCACCGATTTACCCATAACGATCTGAAATGGCGCAATCTGTTGATCGACGAGCAGGCGCGGATATTTCTGATCGATTGCCCTAACGGCGAGTTCTGGCGCGGCTTCTGGCTCAAGTATCGGATCACCAAGGATCTGGCCTGTCTCGATAAACTCGCCAAATACCACCTGTCCAATACCCAGCGCCTGCGCTTCTATAAGCAATACCGCCAGTGCGATCGGCTTGATAGCGCCGACAAGAAACGGATTCGGCACGTGGTGAGATTTTTCGAGGGACGCGAATGACTGATTTTCTCGCCGCTGAAGACCGTGCGCTGCTTGAGCGCCATGGTCTCGGCACTTTTGACGCGCTTTGGACGAAACAGCTTGAGGCTGTGGACGAACCCAATACCGCCCGTGGCGGTTGGAGCAGTGTCTTCCGTCTGGACCTGGAAGGGCAGGGTTATTACCTCAAGCGCCAGAGCAACTATCTGACGCGGACCTTGCACGCACCTTTCGGCGAGCCAAGCTTTGCCCGTGAGTTTCGCAATATCAGTCGCTATCGCAAGCTCGGTATTCCGGCGCTGCAGGCGGCGTTCTTCGGTGAGCGCAAGGTCGACGGCGAGGTTCGCGCGATCCTGCTGACCCGAGCACTCGATGGCTGGAGCGATCTGGAGTCGCTGTTGCAGCGTTGGGCGCAACTCAGTGCCGCACAGCATTCGGCGATCCTCAAGGCCTGCGGATTGCTGGCGCGGCATCTGCACGGTGTGCGTCAGGTGCACGGCTGTTTCTACCCCAAGCATATTTTTCTGCGGGCCACCGGTGACGGGTATCAGGCGCAATTGATCGACCTGGAAAAGACCCGCCCTTTGTTGTTTGGCATGCGCGACCGGATCAAGGATCTGGAACCGCTGCAACGCCGCGCGCCGGAATGGAGCGAGGCGCAACTGCGTGAATTGCTCGCGGCTTATCTCGATCAGCCCACCGATAGCTCGCTGCTCGACAGCTGGCTCGCCCGGCTGACCGCGCGCCGCAGTCACAAGGAGACGCGCTGATGCAATTGTCCGAGCTGGCCGGTGTCGGGCGAACCCCGCAACTGCCGCTGACGGTGACCTTGGCCGATGCCGCCGGGAGTGCGGATCTGCAACTGCTGAGTCTGTTGCGGGTATTGCCGGGGCAGCGTTACGTCGGTGCGGGCGTATGGCGCGGGCGTCCGGTGCTGGCCAAATTGCTGGTTGGCGGCAAGGCCGCCCGGCATTTTCAACGCGAGCTGGAAGGCGTGCGTTTGCTGGCCGCGCAAGGCATGACGACACCGTTGCTGCTGGCCGATGGTTTGAAAAATGGCGAAGGTGGCTGGCTGCTGTTCGACTTCCTTGAAGGCGCCGAAAGCCTTGGCGATGCCTGGGCGAAAGTCGAGTCGCTGCCGGTGCTGGCCGATGAACAATCGGCGGTGTTGGCCGAGGCGCTGGGTGCCATTGGCCAGTTGCACGGTAAGGGGCTCTGGCAGGAAGACCTGCATCTGGACAATCTGCTGCGTCATGGCGGCCAGTTGTACTTGATTGACGGTGCCGGGATTTGCGCCGAGACCGCCGGTCAGCCGCTATCGCGGCAAAAAGTCCTGGAAAACCTCGGAGTGTTTTTCGCCCAGTTACCCAAAGCGCTGGAGCCATTTACCGAAGAGCTTTTGGTGTATTACCTGTTGAGCAACAGTGAGCACGCGTTGCCGCTGGAAGCCTTGCAGAAGCAGATCGACAAGGTGCGCCGCTGGCGTTTGAAAGACTTTCTGCTCAAGGTCGGTCGCGAGTGCACGCTGTTCAGTGTGCAGCGTGGAGCATTCGGACTGCGCGCAATTCGTCGCGAAGAAGAACCGGCCATGCTGCCGGTGCTTGCGCAGGCCGATGCGTTGCTCGATCAGGGGCATCTGTACAAGACCGGTGGCGCGGCGAGCGTTGGCAAGGTTCAGGCAGGTGCGCGTACGCTGGTGATCAAGCGCTACAACATCAAGGGCTTTGCGCATTGGCTCAAGCGTTTCTGGCGGCCGAGTCGCGCCTGGCATTCGTGGCGCGAAGGCAATCGCCTGGCGTTCCTCGGGATCGCCACGCCCAAGCCGCTGGCGGTACTGGAAAAGCGCTTCTTGTGGCTGCGCGGTCGTGCGTATCTGGTAACCGAATACTTGTCGGGCCCGGACATCATTGAGCGCTTTGCCCCGTATGTTGAAAGTGGCGAAGCGCCGGAAGCGGAATTGCAGGCGCTGGAGCAGTTGTTCGCGCGCTTGATTGACGAGCGCATCAGCCATGGCGACTTCAAGGGTCACAACCTGTTCTGGCAGCAGGATCGCTGGGCGCTGATCGATCTGGATTCGATGTGCCAGCATGGGGCTGTGGGCAGTTTTGCCCCGGCCTATGCCCGTGACCGTGCGCGATTCATGCGTAACTGGCCGGAAAGCAGCGCGCTGTATCAGGTTATTGATCAGCGTTTGCCGAAAGACATTTCCGGCGCGGCCTGAATCAAACTCCGGAGGACAAGATTTAACGACTTGTCCTACGGCTTCTACAGAAACCATGAACTGTGCCCTGTCCAGCCCCGATGCTAATTTGCCCGACGACCTTGGAGGGCGAATCTTGACCATCAAACAGGCTGCAACGCTGGGTGTATTTTCATGGGTTCTGGCTGGCTGTGGCAGCACCATGACCGTATTGCAGGATGATGCCGACGTCGCCCGGGACATGCGCAAACAGAAAACCTACTGCCAATCCATTCCGCGTATTTACAGCGGTCTGGCCTTCGACTTCTGCGTGTTGAACGCGCCTCCCGATCCTAGCGGGGTTCTTTTGCCATTCGTGCTGCTGGATCTGCCATTGTCCGGTGTATTCGATACGGTAGCGCTGCCCTATACGGTTTATCGTCAGGTCACTGACGGCAATCTTGGTATTTACTGGCGCAAGGGTGGTTATTGAACCTTTGGGCAAGGTTTCTCCAGACCATTCAACCTCGGGCAATCGCACAGGGTAATTCCCCTCTCGTTTACGCTATAATCCCGCCCTTTAGCTGTCACTCGCCCTGTGCGAGGGCACATCAATATTCAAGGCGCATCGCGCCTGCACGCAGACTAAAGAGGCTAGACCCCTGTGGCATTGACGATTCTTGGCCTGTCCGGCGCCCTTAGCCATGACCCTTCAGCAGCCTTGTACATCGACGGCAAGCTGGTGGCGGCGGCTGAAGAAGAGCGTTTCGTACGTGATAAGCATGCAAAGAACCGCATGCCCTACGAATCGGCGAAGTTCTGTCTTGAACAGGCCGGCATCAAGCCGTCCGATGTTGACGTGGTTGCGATTCCATTTGCCCCGATCAGCCTGTTCGGCAAGGCGCGCTGGCACTACGCCAAGCGTTACTGGTACGCGCCGGATCGTGCCCTCGATGCGATCCTGATGGGCAACCGTCGCTACAAGCGCTATCGCAACAAGATCGTCTGGTGCCTTGAGCAACTGGGTTTTGATCCGAAAAAAATCAAGATCGAGCCGGTCGAACACCATTTGGCTCACGCCTCCAGCGCTTACCATTGCTCCGGTTTCAAAGAAAAAACCGCGATCCTCGGTATCGACGGCAAAGGTGAGTACGCCACGACCTTTTTCGGCTACGGCGAAAACGGCAAGATCCACAAGATCAAGGAATTCTTCGATCCTGACTCTCTCGGCGGCCTGTACGGCGCGATCACCGAGTTCCTCGGTTTCGAGATGCTCGACGGTGAGTTCAAGGTCATGGGCATGGCGCCGTATGGCGATGCCAGCAAGTACGATTTCTCGCGTCTGGCCTCGTTCGAAAACGGTGAGCTGGTGATCAACACCGACTATGCCAACGTCATCGGCCTGCGTCGCTACAAAGAGAAGGGCAAAGGTTTCTACTTCTCGCCAAAGCTGATCGAATGGCTGGGTCCGAAGCGCGAAGGTGACATCGCTGACGAACCGTACATTCACTACGCCGCGAGCATGCAAGCGCTGTTCGAGAAACTGGCGTTGCAGATGATCGACTACTACCTGGGCGACGTGCTCAAGGAAACCGGCAAGCTGGCTTTCGCCGGTGGCTGTGCATTGAACGTCAAGCTGAACCAGAAAATCATTGCCCGTGACGACATCACGGAGCTGTTCGTGCAACCGGCGTCCGGCGATGCTGGCACTGCGGTCGGCGCTGCTGCCTATGTGTCTCACGCTCGTGGCGTACCGGTCGAGAAGATGGAGCACGTCTACCTCGGCCCCTCGTACAGCAACGAAGACGTCATCGCCGCCTGCGCCCGTCACGAGAGCAAGCCGACCTGGCGCAAGCTCGACAATATGCCTGAGCAGATCGCCAAGATCATGGTCGACGGTAACCCGGTAGCCTGGTTCCAGGGGCGCATGGAGTTCGGTCCGCGTGCACTGGGTGGTCGTTCGATCATCGGTTGCCCGAGCGTGGCTGGCGTGGCTGACCGGATCAACCACCAGATCAAGTTCCGCGAGCGCTGGAGGCCTTTCTGCCCGTCGATGCTCGACACCGTTGCGCCACAGATGATCAAGATCGATCACCCGGCGCCGTTCATGACCTTCACCTTCGAAGTGGCGGAAGAGTGGAAGACCCGCGTGCCGGAAGTCGTCCACGAAGATGGCACCTCTCGCGCTCAGGTGCTCAAGCGTGAATACAATCCGCGCTACTACGACATGATGAAGGCGCTGGAAAACCTGACCGGTAACGGCGTATCGCTGAACACCTCGCTCAACCGTCGTGGCGAACCGATGATCTGCTCGCCGACTGACGCACTGAACATGTTTTTCGGTTCTGACCTGGAATACCTGATCATGGAAGATATTCTGGTCGTAAAAGAGGGTGTGAAAGGATACGAACTTGACTGAAACACTGATCAGCGTCGTCATTCCGGTTTACAACTATGCGCGAACCCTGCCACGTGCAGTGGAGTCGGTGTTGGCGCAGCTGGATGAAACGACGGCGGATCTGCTGGTCATCGACGATGGGTCGACGGACGATACGCCTGAGGTAGTGGAAAAGCTCCTGCTCAAGCATGGCGGGCGTTTTCGTGCGCTGCGCAAAAGCAATGGCGGCTTGTCGTCGGTGCGCAATCGTGGGCTTGAGGAGACGACCGGGCGGTATCTGGTATTCCTCGACTCCGATGACGAAATGGCTCCCGGCGCACTGGCTGCGCTTTCTCAGCACATTGCCAGCCATCCGCACAGCCTGATGGTGATCGGTGCGCACTGGTCGGTGTTCGCTGACGGACGACGCAGCCTGCAGGCGGCCAAGCCGTTGCCGGTGACGCCTAGACAGCGCTTGCAGGGCTATCTGTTGAGCAAGACTGTATCGATTTCAAACGGCGCCTGCGCGATGCATCGCGATGTTTTTGTTTTGGGTAACTACCCGGAACATTTGCGCAACGTCGAGGATTTGCCAGTGTTTGCCCAAGTGCTGGCGCGCTATCCCTGTACCGTTCTGGACAAGCCGTTGGCGCTGATTTACAAGCATGCCGACAGCATGCGCCATGACTTGCGCCAAAGCCTTGCCGCCGGTACGGAGCAGGTGGTCAGCGAAGTATTTTCCAGTCGACGAATGCCCGAAGAAATGAGTGATTTGCGCCAGGCCTTTCTGGCGCAGCGCTGTTTATCGTTGTTTCGTGACTGTTATTCCCATGGCGAGTACAAGCTGGCCAAGTCATTCTATTTTCAGGCCTTGCGCGCAGACTGGCGGACGTTTTCGCGTTGGTCATACACACGCAAGGCGTTGCGATTGCTGTTTCGGTAAACGGGTCGCGGTGACGTGCGCGTACCTTGTAATGAGTGTCGATGAGGTGGCTGGGTGAAAGGTACGGGCGGCAAGGTAGGGGCTCAAGTCTCCAGAGTCATCGACGAATATCCGGTTTGGCTGGCGTTTCTGGGCAGTGCACTGTTATCGCTGATTGCGGTTCTGGGCACCGCGACAGTGGGGCGTGATGCCGCGCTGTACATTGATATTGCACAACAGGTCACCGAGCACGGGCCAGATGTGGCCTGGGCAACTTTCGACTGGCCGTGGTTTTCCTTTCTGCTGGCCGGTACGCACGCCGCCCTGCATCTGCCGCTGGAGCTGAGTGCCTACCTTTGGTGCGCGCTCTTTTTCGCCGGCACCAGCGCGCTGATGGTGGATTGCGTTCGTCAGCGGTCCGCGCATCTCGCCGGTTGGGCCTGCCTCGTGGTACTGGCCATGCCGGCGGTGAACGCCTTTCGCAATGACATCATTCGCGAATGCGGTTTCTGGTTCTTCTGCACACTGACGCTCTGGCTTGCGCTGCGCTGGCAAGCCCGTGGCGGCTGGCTGCGGGCGGCATTGATTCATTTGGCAATCGTTGCGGCAGCCTTGTTCCGGCTGGAAGCCTTGCTGCTGGTGCCGGCGTTGGCGTTGTGGCAGTTGCCCAACCTGTGGTCGCCGACCCGACGGATGCAGTTCGCTCAGTTTTCGCTGCTACCGGTTCTGGGGCTGCTGGCCGTTTCGGTGTCGGGTGTGCTCATGTCGGCGCGCGTGATGCTGTATCTGGACATGATTGCGCCGCACAGTGTGTTTGCCGCCTTCCAGATGCTGAGCGATCAGTTTGCCAGCTCTCTCATCAACAAGTACTCCCAGGATGAAGCCGGCCGGATCATTTTCTTCGGCATTCTGGCGACCATGACCATCAGTTTCGTGAAATTGATGGGGCCTTTCGCGGTGCCCTTCCTTCTGCGGCGCAACTGGGGAGTTCTCGGTACTTACTGGCGTGATTATCGTCCTTTTGCCTGGGCGGCCGTGTTGTATCTGGTGGTACTGGTGCTGTTTTTCATCAAGCAACAGTTCATGAATACGCGCTATCTGAGCTTTCTGAATCTGTTGTTTGTGCCTGTGCTGGCCATGGGGCTGGCCGCGTTTGTTCGCGAGTTTCCGCGTTGGGGCAAATGGCTGGCGATCCTAGGGTTGCTGGTGATGCTGTCCAACGTCATTTCCACCGGCGCCGGTAAAACGCATTACGTCGAGGCCGGTCGCTGGTTGTCTGCTCATGTCGAGCCGGGCGCGAAGACGTATTTCGAGGATGGGCGGATCAGCTATTACGCCGGACGCGGTTACGTGATGCCGGTACTGACTGCGGATGAGGCGATGTCGGCAGCGCATGCTGGCGAGTATCAGTATTTCCTCATTGAAGCCAAAGGTGACGAGCCGTGGCTGAGCGAATGGCTGGTGGCGCACAAGCTGCGCATCATCGAGCATTTCGCCAATCGCAAAGGTGCCACCGTGGTAGTCATCGGCCGCTGAGATTCAACCGAGCAGCGGACGCAGGCGCGAGATCAGCGGCGCTTGTCGGTTGCTCGGCAGCGCCTGCCGATAACCTTCGATAAACGTGTCGCCGGCATCCTGGCCCAGCAGCCATTGGCGGTCTTCCTTGTAGCGCAGCAAGTGCGCGAAGTTGCGCAAGCGTTTGCTATCGCTGAGTGCGCGTCGCTGACAGCGCAGGTCGGCGATATCGATCAGGCCCAAATGGTTGTCCGGCGTCAGCACCACGTTGCCGAAGTGCAGCGATCGAAAGTACACGCCTTTTTCGTGCAGCAGGGCGAAGTACCCGCCCAGCTGGAATCGCAATGAGTCAGCCTCATCGTCAGTACCTTGTAACTGGCGCACTGTATTGCCTGCCAGCGGGCTGTAATACACGCAGTCACGTTCAATGCTCGGGATGCGATAGACCGCGATGACTTTCGGGCAGAGGATGCCGCGTTGCTCGAGGGCCCGGGTGTTGTCGGCAAAGCGTTGTGCATAGGGGTAGAACAGCGCCGAACTGAGCAGCCGCTTGCGGCGGAACAGCTTGAGCATGCGTCCATCGGCCAATCTGAGCACCTTGTCGCCGGAACCGTCGGCTTCCAATACGTGTGCACCCTCGCGCAGTGCCTCGTAAGTGCTGTGATCAATCGATTGCATATCGGGCTCCCCATCATTAGCGGGGTATCTTAACCGACTTGGTCGAAGGCTGGCTTGAAGTCATGTTTATCGGGGCAAAAACGCGTGTGATATCATCGGCGCCTCACTGAATTGCGCGGATCACCATGAGCAGTCCTGAACCGAAAGCCCAGTCCACGCTGGCGATCTATTTCCGCCTTTTGGCTTACGTGCGGCCTTATGCCGGCCTTTTCCTTCTCAGCATCGTCGGGTTTCTGATCTTCGCATCGACTCAACCGATGCTCGCTTACATCCTCAAGTACTTTGTCGACGGTCTGGCCAATCCTGAAGCCAGTCTGTTCCCGGGCAATCCTTATCTGGGCAAGCTGCAGTTGCTCGAAACCGTGCCGCTGATGATTGTCTTCATTGCTCTGTGGCAGGGTGTGGGTTCGTACCTGGGTAACTTCTTCCTGGCGCGGGTTTCTCTGGGTCTGGTGCATGACCTGCGGGTGGTGCTGTTCAACAAATTGCTCGAGTTGCCCAATCGCTTCTTCGACAAGAACAATTCCGGCCACCTGATTTCCCGGATCACTTTCAACGTGACCATGGTCACCGGCGCGGCAACGGATGCGATCAAAGTCGTCATCCGTGAAGGCATGACCGTGATTTTCCTGTTCTGCACGCTGTTGTGGATGAACTGGAAGCTCACCCTGGTGATGGTCGCGATCCTGCCGTTGATCGGCTTGATGGTGAACAGCACCAGCAAGAAATTCCGCAAGCAGAGCAAGAAGATCCAGGTCTCGATGGGCAACGTCACGCACGTCGCGTCCGAGACCATTCATGGCTACCGCGTTGTGCGCAGCTTCGGCGGCGAGCAGTACGAAAAGGATCGCTTTCGCGATGCCAGTCAGAGCAACACCGACAAGCAGTTGACGATGACCAAGACCGGCGCGGTTTACACGCCGATGCTGCAACTGGTGACGTACAGCGCCATGGCCGTGGTCATGTTCCTCGTGCTGTACCTTCGCGGCGACGCTTCGCCGGGCGATCTGGTGGCCTACATCACCATGGCTGGCCTGCTGCCCAAGCCGATCCGTCAATTGTCGGAAGTCAGTTCGACGATTCAGAAAGGCGTGGCCGGTGCCGAAAGCATTTTCGAGCAACTGGATGAGCCGGCAGAGGTAGATCAGGGCACGGTCGAGCAGGATCGTCTCGAAGGCCGTCTGGAAGTGCGTAACTTAAGCTTCCACTATCCCGACACCGACAAAGCGGTCCTCAACGACATCAGCTTCGTCGTCGAACCGGGGCAGATGGTTGCCTTGGTCGGCCGCTCGGGCAGTGGCAAGTCGACCCTGGCCAGCCTGATTCCACGCTTCTATCAGCATGATCATGCGCAGGGTCAGATCCTGCTTGATGGTGTGCAGGTGCAGGACTTCACCCTGCGCAGCCTGCGTCGGCAGATTGCTCTGGTAACCCAGCAGGTCACGCTGTTCAACGACACGGTGACCAACAACATCGCTTACGGCGATCTGGCCGGCGCACCGTTCGATGAGGTCAAGCGCGCGGCCACCGAAGCCTATGCCGATGAGTTCATCATCAAGATGCCGCAGGGTTACGAAACCATGGTCGGCGAAAACGGTGTGCTGCTCTCCGGCGGCCAGCGTCAGCGCATCGCCATTGCCCGGGCGCTGCTCAAGGATGCGCCGCTGCTGATTCTCGACGAGGCCACCTCCGCGCTCGATACCGAGTCGGAGCGGCATATTCAGGCTGCGCTGGATCATGTGGTGCAGAACCGTACGACACTGGTGATCGCTCACCGCTTGAGCACTATCGAGAAAGCCGACCTGATTCTGGTCATGGACGAGGGCCGCATTGTTGAGCGTGGCTCTCACACGCAATTGCTCGAGCAAAACGGCTATTACGCGCGTCTGCATGCCAAAGAGTTCGAAGAGGGTGACGAGCCACAACCGGCACATGTGACCAACGTATGCTGACGATGTTTCGCAGCTTTCGCGAGCGTGGCTGGAGCGAAATCGACCGTGACAGCTACACCCGGGTCTGGCAGCGTTTCGGCGGCAGTTTTGCCACCCATCCGCAAGTCGTCGAGCGCTTGTCGACATTCCTGGGCATCGAGTTGCGCTACCTGGGCTGGGTGGTTGGCGGTGAAGTGCTTGCCGCCATTCCCTGCTGGGGGCGGCATGTCGCCTTGTCCAAGGAAGTGCTCAAGCGCGAGGGCAAGCGTGGTTTGCTCGATATGGGCAATGCGGAAATCATTCTGCCGATCGCGCCAGATGTCATCGTCCCGGTGCGCCAGCGTATGGCGTATGTATCCCAGCTCAATGCCGCGCAGATCAGCACATTGAAGCCGCAGCCTGAGGGTTTGGCGCTGGCGCGGTTGCCGGAAGAGTATTCGAAGAAGTTTCGCTACAACCAGCGTCGCGAGCAGCGCCTGCTGGAAGAGGCGGGCGGATCGCTGGTGCCGATGTCCGACTTTACGCCGCAGGAACAAGCCGCTGCGTACGGTGATCTGTTTCAGCGTCGCTGGGGCTTCGAGGTGCCGGGCAAGGCCGGGCTGGTTGAGGTTTTTACCTTGCTGCGCGAATTCATGACCGGTTCGGTGGCTATGCTCGATTCGGCGCCCGTGGCCATTCAGGTGCTGTATCGCGTAGAGGCCCCGCAATGGGTTTCGCTCGAATACATCAACGGTGGCGTCGATCCGCAGAGCCGCGAGTTCAGTCCTGGCAGTGTGCTGAGTTTCGTCAATACCCAAGAGGCCTGGGCGCACGCGCAAGCGCTGGGCAAGCCTTTGCGCTATTCATTCGGTCGTGCCGACCGTGAGTACAAGGATCGCTGGTGCCACACGGTGCCGGTCTACAAGGTCTGAATCCATGAGTGCTCGCAAGCAACAGCTTCTCAAGGCCCATCGACGCAACAAACGTCTGTTCCTGATTGCCTTTATGGTGGCGCTGTTGTTGATCGGCTTCCTGATCGCCTGGTGGCTGGTGCCGGTATTGCTGGTGCTGGCCTGGGTCGCTCACGAGGCCTGGTTTGCCGATCATCTGTTTTATCGGCCTTCTGACGACTATCAGTACAACTTCCCGGCGCAAACCGCGCGGCAGGTCGTGAGCCTTGAGGGCGGTGTTTTGCGCCTGAGCGAGCCGCTGGCACAGGGCGAGACATTGGTACTCGAACTTGAAGTGAAATCCACTTGGCTGGGGCGCTGGTTCGACCCCTATGTTGAAGTAGGCGATGATCGCCAGGACTTCGAGCGCGGGGTCAATGGCCGGCGTTTCCTAAATTTGTCTGGTCAGACCGATGCGCTGGCGCAAGGAGTTCTGGCACTGCGTGGTCAATATTGCGTGCCCGCCGCGACGGGCGTGTTGTGGGTCATGGCCAATCCTGACTACAGCTGCCAGCGGGTGATGGTCATCGCTCCCCATGCTGACGATGCCGAACTCGCTGCATTCGGCCTTTACAGTCGATGTGAAGACAGCAGTATCGTCACCCTGACCCAGGGTGAGATCGAGGCCGAAGACTTTCAGCGTCTGGGCCTTGATCAAGCCGCAGCAGCGCGATTGAAGGGCCGTTTGCGCAGTTGGGACAGTCTGGTCATCCCGTTGTGGGGCGGCGTGCCTGCCGATCGCTGCGTGCAATTGGGTTATTACTGCCTGCAATTGCCGTCGATGGCCGAAGAGCCCGGTCAGGCGTTCGGTTCCCGTGAGTCGCAGGAAAGCGACGTGCGCAGTGTGCGCCGGCACAATCCGTTGACCTTGCCCGCCGACATTGATGGGCAGCCAACCTGGCAGAATCTGCTGGGCGACCTGACGGCGCTGCTTGAGCACTATCGCCCGGAAGTCGTGGTGACACCGCATCCTGAACTCGATCCCCACAGTGATCATGTGGCGTCTACCCAGGCACTGCTTGCGGCCATCGAGCTGAGTAGCTGGAAACCGACAACCCTGCTGATGTACGCCAATCACCTGCACGACAACGATCGCTGGCCGATGGGCCCGGCCGGTGCCGGTATCGCGCTGCCGCCTGCTATCGAGCCATTGCCGGCTGACCGGTTATGGAGCCCGCTGTTATCGGCAGACGTGCAACTGGACAAAGCCATGGCCCTGGCGATGGAGCACGATCTGCAGGGCGAGCAAGTGTTCAAACGGCAATTGCGCCGCTGGATCCAGCAAGGCCTGGCGGGTCGTCGCTGGCCTGCAACAGGCAGTAACGAGTTTTTCCGCAAAGCGGTCCGGCGTCATGAATTGTTCTGGGTACGCGACCTTTCAGATTGAGGCGGACGGCGCTTTACCCTGTGTTAATATCGCGCCCCTGTTCATTTTGTATGTGGGTTGCTCCATGAAGTTGTCCATGCCGCGTTTCGATCAAGCCCCGGTCTTGGTAGTCGGCGATGTCATGCTCGACCGTTACTGGCATGGCGGAACCTCACGGATTTCCCCTGAGGCGCCGGTGCCGGTCGTTAAGGTCGAGCAGATCGAAGATCGTCCGGGCGGTGCCGCGAACGTTGCCTTGAACATTGCCGCGCTGGGTGCGCCGGCGTCGCTGGTCGGTGTGACCGGCGATGACGAAGCCGCCGACAGCCTGAGCAACAGTCTCAAAGGCGCGGGCGTACGCGCCCTGTTCCAGCGCATCGCGCACCAGCCAACCATCGTCAAGCTGCGGGTCATGAGCCGGCACCAGCAACTGCTGCGTATCGACTTTGAAGAGCCGTTCGCCACTGACGCCCTGGCCCTCGGTTCGCAGGTCGACGACCTGCTCGAAGGCATCAAGGTGCTGGTGCTCTCCGACTACGGCAAAGGCGCCCTGAAAAACCATCAGGCGTTGATCCAGGCTGCCCGCGCGAAGAATATTCCGGTGCTGGCCGACCCGAAGGGAAAGGATTTCTCGATCTATCGCGGCGCGAGCCTGATTACCCCGAACCTCAGCGAGTTCGAAGCCATTGTCGGCGGTTGCGTCGATGAGCATGAGCTGGTGAGCAAGGGCGCTGCATTGATGCACGACCTTGAACTCGGCGCGCTGCTGGTAACACGTGGCGAGCACGGCATGACCCTGTTGCGTCCGGACCAGCCGGCGCTGCATTTGCCGGCCCGTGCCCGCGAAGTGTTCGACGTCACCGGTGCCGGTGACACGGTGATTTCTACCCTGGCCGCAGCGATTGCCGCCGGTGAAGACCTGCCTCATGCCGTCGCCCTGGCCAACCTGGCCGCAGGCATCGTGGTTGGCAAACTCGGTACAGCCGCCATCAGTGCCCCGGAATTGCGTCGCGCGATCCAGCGTGAAGAAGGTTCCGAGCGCGGTGTTCTGGGTCTGGAGCAATTGTTGCTCGCCGTCGCCGATGCCCGCGCGCACAACGAGAAGATTGTCTTCACCAACGGCTGCTTCGACATCCTGCACGCCGGGCATGTCACCTATCTGGAGCAGGCGCGGGCACAGGGCGATCGTCTGATTGTCGCGGTCAACGATGATGCATCGGTCAGCCGCCTCAAAGGCCCGGGCCGACCGATCAATAGTGTTGACCGGCGCATGGCCGTTCTCGCCGGACTCGGTGCTGTGGACTGGGTGATCAGCTTCCCTGAGGGTACCCCGGAAAACCTGCTGCGCGAGGTCAAGCCGGACGTGCTGGTCAAGGGTGGCGATTACGGCATCGATCAGGTGGTCGGCGCAGATATCGTCACGGCTTATGGCGGCACCGTGAAGGTCTTGGGACTTGTGGAAAACAGCTCGACAACTGCGATTGTCGAAAAAATCCGCAGTCGTTGACCAGATGAATTTTTACCGTTGTGTACTGCGTGTGAACGGATTTTGCCTTGGGGATTTTGCCGTTTCCGTTGATTTGGGCAGCTTTGAATCCGATGCGCTTGCCAGCCTACGTCGCGTGGTCAATTAACCTATGAAAGTCATGCTCCTGGTGATGGACGAGCAGCGGGTCATTCTCGACCGGCTCTACGACATCGTGCAGCAGAACTGTGATGAATGTTTCATCTATCGTTTGAGCAAACAGCAGCAGTTGAATCTGGGGTCGTTTCTCGCCTCGGTCGATTACCAGACCTTCGATCGCGTGGTGATTTTCTCCCGGGTCAAGCGTCTGGCCACGCAACTGCAGGTGCTCAAATGTATACCGGGGCTGGTCTTTCTCGAGCACGACGCGTACCAGAACTACATGCCGGCGAGTAAGTACCGTGGCGTGTATTCACGGCTCTATAGTCGTCTGCCGAGTTGTCGGGCGCTGGTGTCCGGTGCCGTTGTCGCGCGCAAGATGCTGGCGGAAGGTATCGACACGGTGTTCGTCTCCAAAGGTTATGACGAACAGATGCTGCACAACACTGGCGTTGAGCGGGACATTCCCATCGGTTTTCTTGGCAGTCTGAAAAGCACCGAGTATGCCGAGCGCAAAGCCATGCTCGAATCGCTCTCCAGGCGTACCGGTATGTTGGTGACCCGCACCAAGTCAGGCGCGGAATACCTGCAGACGCTCAATCGCATCAGGATTTTTGTCAGTGCCGACATCGGCATGAACGAGTTCATGATCAAGAACTACGAAGCCATGGCCTGCGGCTGTGTGCTGCTGGCCTGGAGCCAGGGCGAAGAAGACCGCCTGCTCGGCTTTGAAGACATGCACAACACCGTGTTCTACCGCAGCGAAGACGAGGCGGTGGAAAAGATCAAGCTGCTGCAAAGCGACCCGGAACTGGCAGAGCGTATTGCCCGTAACGGCCAGGAATTCGCGCAAAGCCGCTATTCCTTTGCCCGGGTCGGTCAGGCACTGGCCACGGAAATCCAGCGTGAGATGCGCCCATGGCAGCCGCCCTCTGCGTTCACACGTTTCTGGGTGAAGCTGCGTTACGGGATGAAGGTGCCAGTCTGAATGAAGGACGAACACATGGCGCTGGATGCGCTGCCCGGTGGTAATCAGTCCGTACTGGGGGCTTTACCGACAGAACTTCTCGAGTGTCTGAGCCGTGCGCCTCGGGTTGTGCTGATTGCCAACAACCCGGCCATCACCGTGGCGGACTTTCAGGCGCTGAACATTGGCGCCGATGACGTCGTCGTCAGCTTCAATACCTGCATCAAAGCGGCGCTGCTCAACACGCAGAGCGTCAATGTCTTTGTGCATGGCTACAACGCGCCGGACGCGTATTTTTTTGGTCTGCCTTACGCGCCGCCGGTACAGCAGATGTTCGAACAGGCGAGCGACCGCTGTTTCAGCATGCTGGTGGGCTGCGCCGCACCGATGTGCCCACTGCCACGCGTGGCCATGTATTGGGATCGCATTCCACTGCCGCCACTGTGGAACTACCCGGTCGACCGACCGGGCGGCAAGCGTTATGTCGGGCCGTCTACTGGCTTCAACACGCTGGTGTTGTTCGACTGGTTGCGCGCTCATGCCGGTTATAGCTATCAGCTCATGACCCTCGGGTTTTCCAACGAAGCAGGAAAACTGTGGGGTGGCCATGCCTGGGACTATGAGCGCGACTGGCTGCAGAAATCAGACATCATCGTGGTGCCATTGCAGCCCCGGCGCTGGTGGCAAAAGCTGTTTCGGCAAAAGTAAGTCACGTCGTGAATCCGGTTGCCAGCAGGCCCGATCTACTTTCAAAAGGTGCTGTTGAGTGTTGAAAATTGCCGTGGCTTTTTTCGGAATCCCGAGAAACTCGCAAATCTGTTTCCCTTCCATCGAGCAGAACGTGCTGGCGCAGTTGCCTGCGGGTAGCGAAGTAAAGTGCTTCTACCATCTGTACAAGATCGATGAGGTGCAGAACACGCGATCCGGCGAGAAAGGCGAACTGAAGGCGGACAACTACCAGCCATTCGAATCGATGACCGGCACACTCACCTCGACCGCAGGCGTGCTGGAGCGCTGGGATTTCGAGCAGGTCAAAGCACAGGGCGACACTTGGGCCGATGACTACGCGTCATTGCGCAACTTGATCTATCAGCTCAACTCATTGCACACCGTGACCAACATGATCGAGCCGTTCAATCCGGATTTCGTCGTGTTCGTGCGCCCGGACAATTTCTTTCACACGGCATTGCCTGGCTATGTCTTCGCTCACCCCGAGGCTCGCAAGCACAACGCTTATATTCCGGACTGGCAGTGGTGGGGCGGCTTGAACGACCGCTTTGCGGTGTGCGGGCGCGATACGTATGTCGCGTACGGCAAGCGCATCGAGCGTATTTTCGATTTCTGCAAGGCGACGGGCCGCAAGCTGCATTCCGAGCGCTTGCTCAAATATGCCCTGCAAAAGGTGGACGCCAAAGTCTGCACGCTGCCGACCCAGGCGTCTCGGGTACGTATTACCGGTGCATTCGCTGAAGAATCGTTCTCGCCCAAGCGCGGCATGGGCAAGCGCGAAAATCGCTACTTCCATTTATTTGCCGCGTTGCGTACGTGGTGGGATCGCCGCCGCTAATCCGCTATTTAGCGGTTTTTTTGCCCAGCCCGACTAATCGCAGCGCCTTGATACTCAACTGCTTGAGCCCCTGACGCGGGGCTTTCGCCGGTTGCAGGCCCTGTTGCACCAACCAGTCCTTCCAGCGAATCCGCTCTTCGCGTACAACCCAACCGGTTTGTGTGGCAAAGCTCTCGGCCAGATAAAGACCTCGGGTGCTGGCCGGTACCAGTTTGTCGCGCTTGAGTGTGTACAACTCGGCCAGTGGCGCGCCGTCCTTGAGGGGCATCAAGTACAGATCAGGGCGTTTGCGGTCGAGCCGGGCCACCAGTTGATCACCCTCCAGACGCTCGTCGACGTGGAACAGGCTCAGGGATTTGGCTTCCTTGGGCACATCCAGGCGCAAATCGTAGATCAATTGCAGTGACGCGGTCGGCAGGTGCACATAGGCCCGTGGCCGCTCCAGCAATTGCAGGTTGGCGCAGCGTATTGGCCGCGCCGAGCCGGACAACGGGGTCAGGCGAAACGGCAGGGCCTCGCGATAATGCAATGCGGCCGAATAGGGCGCTGGCAGCCAGGTGTCGTTGAAGCGTCCGCCGAGCCAGCCTTCCGGGGTTTCCAGCAAGCACTCTTCGGCAATTTCCTGAATTGCCGTGTGCAGCGGAATATTCAGTTCGTGGGCCGGCACGTAACCGGAAATCAACTTCAGCACGACGTCACCGCGATCCTGCCGGCGCTGGCGCACCAGCACCCAATAATCGCGATTCTGCCAATGCAGGGTCAGGCGCACTGAAACGCCGAGGTTGGCCAGTTCCAGCGAGAAGCGCTCGGTGTCGGCCACGCTCACTGGTTTGCGCCGCTGCAAGGTCTGCGCGAAGTTCAGCGGCATGCCGACGCTTTGGTAGGTCAGGCCTTCCGGGGTGGCTTCGACGAACAGCGGCAGGGTCTTGAAGTTGCTTGGGTTCTTTCTGATGAGCGTGCGCGGCATATCGGCTCCTGCTTAAGGCCGCGAGGCGGCGTCAGTGACCACGCAGGACCTGGGCAACGGTCGCAACGTTGTGGGCGAGGTGCAGCGGGTTGATCGTGCCGACAATAGCACTGGCTACGCCAGGCTGGGCGAACAGCAATTCGAAGCTGGCGCGTACCGGATCCACGCCCGGACTCAGACACACGTGACCGCTGGCCAGGGCTTTTTTCACCAGAATGGCTTTGCCGTGGGCAGCAGCATAGTCAATGACAGCCTTCTCGTTTTGTTCGTTCAGATTGTAGGTGACCATTGCGCAGTCGCCTTGCTCCAGAGCTTTCAAACCACCTTCGACGGTTTTGCCGGAGAAACCGAAGCCGCGAATCTTGCCTTCGGCCTTGAGCGCCGCGAGTGTCGCGTAAACCTCTTCGTGCTCGAGGATCGCCATGTCGTTGCCGTCGGAATGCACCAGCACCAGGTCAATAAAATCGGTTTCAAGACGTTGCAGGCTGCGTTCCACCGACATCCGCGTGTGCGCTGCGCTGAAGTCGTGATGCGAGAGACCTTCGGCGAACTCTTCGCCGACCTTGCTGACGATTACCCAGTCTTGACGCTGGCCGCGTAGCAGCGGGCCGAGGCGTTCTTCGCTGCGACCATAGGCCGGGGCGGTGTCGATCAGGTTGATGCCCAGATCGCGTGCCTGCCGCAGCAGCATCCGCGCTTCATCGTCGCCGGGAATCTGAAAACCGTTGGGATATTTCACCCCTTGGTCGCGGCCGAGTTTGACCGTGCCCAGGCCCAGTGGCGAAACCGTCAGGCCGGTGCTGCCCAGCGGGCGATGAAAGTCATGCAGGCTGGCAATGGTCATGGCAGCAGTTGCTCCCAGGCGGGAATGCCCATCGGTGGTTTTGGCAGGGCCGGCAACGGTTCGCTGGCGTGCGGCTGGATACCGTCGCGCTCCAGTGAGGCAATCACGCGATCGGCGAAGTCCGGCGCCAGCGCCAGTTTGGTCGGCCAGCCGACCAGCAAGCGGCCCTGTTCGGCGAGAAATGCGTTGTCCGGGCGGCTCAGCCCGGTTTGCAGCGGCTCGGCACGATCAACGCGCAGGGTCGCCCATTGCGTGGTGCTGAGGTCGATCCACGGCAATAACTGGGCGATTTCCTTTTGCGCGGTGGCGATCTGCTCGGCCGGCTCGCGGTGCACGCCTTCGCTTTCGGCGATGTCGCCGCCCATGTACCAGACCCACTGACCGTCAGCGGCCGGGTGGGTGGTTACGGTGATGCGCGGTTTGGTGCCGCCACCCAGGCAGTGGGCGTACAGCGGTTTCAGGCCCGGGCCTTTGGCGATGATCATGTGCAGCGGGCGGCGTTGCATGGCCGGCTGGCTCAAGCCGAGGTCTTCCAGCAGTTGAGCAGTGCCGGCGCCGGCGCTGAGGACGATGCGCTGAGCGCGAATCTCGCGGCCGTCGACCTTCAAGCCGACCAGCACGCCCGCTTCCAGCAACGGCTCGATGGTCTGCCCGGCGAGCAGGCCATCGCCGGCCAGATCGGCCAGACGCTGTACCAGGCTCGGCACATCAACGACGAGTTCGGCGAGGCGGTAGACCTTGCCCTTGAAGCGTTTGTCTTGCAGGGCCGGCGGCAGCTGCTCGCCCTTGACCTGATCAACGCGACCACGCACGGCCTTACTGGCGAAGAAACTGGTGAGGTTGCCGGCGAGGGTGCCCGGCGACCACAGATAGTGAGCTTCGGAGAGCAGGCGCACGCCGGACAGATCCAGCTCGCCATTGCCGGCCAGCGCTTCACGCCAGCGGCGCGGCATGTCGGCGATGGCTTCCGAGGCGCCGGTCAGTGCACCGTGCAGCGCGTACTTGGCGCCGCCGTGGATGATGCCCTGGGACTTCACAGTCTGCCCGCCGCCGAGGCTGGCGCTTTCCACCAACACGGTCGAAAAACCCTGACGACGCAGACGCGCATTCAGCCAGAGGCCGGCGACACCAGCGCCGACAATCAGAACGTCGGTGGAAATAACGGATGGCATGCAGCGACCTCAGTGTTCAAGACGAGGGCGCAGTATACAGACTCGGGAAAGCGCGGGATTTGTCGATGATCAACAGGTTGAACGCAGAACCAAATGTGGGAGCGAGCTTGCTCGCGAAGAGGGTGTGTCAGGTAGCAATCATGCGTCTGACGAACCGCTTTCGCGAGCAAGCTCGCTCCCACAGGAATTGTGGTTGGATTTTAGTGCCCGGCAGTTTTCGAGAACAGTTGAATCACCACCACGCCGAGCACGATCAACGCCATCCCCAGCATCGCCGGGATATCCAATTTCTGTCCGTAGATGAACAGTGCCGCCACGCTGACCATCACAATGCCCATCCCTGCCCAGACTGCATAGGCGACGCCGACCGGAACGGTGCGCACCACCAGTGTCAGCATCCAGAACGCAATCGCGTAGCCGACGATAACCAGCACCAGTGGCAGCGGCGTGCTGATGCCTTTGACGGCTTTCATCGACACGGTGGCGATCACTTCGGCGCAGATGGCAATGGCCAGGTAGGCGTAGGCGTTCATGGTTCAAATCCTCATATGAAACGTTGCTTGCTGAGGCGGCATTCTAGTGATTCGCCAGATGGGGTAAAGTCATTACCTATCTGTTCTGAAGATGGGTTGGCGAATCAGCATGCAGTGGAATCTGGATCAACTTCGGGTGTTTGTCGACGTCGCCGAACATGGCTCGTTTTCCGCCGTGGCGCGGCAGCAGCGCAAAGCGCAGTCGGCGATCAGCAGCGCGATTGCCATGCTCGAAGATGATTTGGGCGTGAGCCTGTTCGAGCGTAGCAGCGGCCGCCAGCCAACGCTCACCGAGGCGGGCGAGGCGCTGTTGGAAGAGGCGCGTGAAGTCTTGCGCCAATGTGAGCGTCTGAATGGCCGGGCGATGGCGATGATGCGCGGCCAGGAAGCGCAACTGCGCGTGGCCCAGGATGAGGCGATGCCGTATCAGGCGCTGGTGGAAAGTTTCGGTGAACTGGCCGAGCAATTCCCCAGTCTTGAAGTGCAACTGACCAGCGCCGCGCAAGGCGAGGTCGCGCACAAACTGGTCGAGCGTCGCGCCGACCTTGGCCTGCTGTTTTATCACGACGAAATCCCTGAAGCGCTGGAGCGCCGCGTGCTCGGCAGCGTCGAAATGGTCACGGTGTGCGGCATCAATCATCCGCTGGCGCAGCAGTCTTATGTCACCTGCCAGCAACTGGCCCAACACCGGCAATTGTTGATGTCGACACAAACCAGCGTCTATCCCGGCAACGAGCCGGCCAGCCCGCAGGTGTGGCGCGCGGACAGTTTCTACGTCATGTCCGAATGGCTGGTGCGCGATCTCGGCTGGGCTTGGTTACCACGGCATGTGGTGCAGTACTCGGCGTATCAAGGTTTGATGGTTGAATTGGACAGTGAGTGGACGCCGCCGGCGCTGGTGGTGGAACTGGTCTGGCGCCGCGACGAGCCACTCGGCCCGGCCGCGCGTTGGCTGGCCGAACGTTTTGCCGTGCACTTGCGCGCGATCAGCGGCAAAAGCCGATAAACTCCGCCGCCATGAATAGAACTCTGTACACCGCGCTGTTTTACCTGGGGCTGCCATTGGTGGCGATTCGGCTGTGGCTGCGAGCGCGCAAGGCGCCGGCGTATGCCAAGCGGATTGGCGAACGCTTCTCCTACGGCATGCCGACGCTGCAACCCGGCGGCATCTGGGTGCACGCGGTGTCGGTGGGCGAAAGCATTGCTGCGGCGCCGATGATCCGCGCCTTGCTGCAACGCTATCCACAGTTGCCGATCACCGTGACCTGCATGACGCCGACCGGTTCGGAGCGCATTCAGGCGCTGTTCGCCAACGAGCCGCGCATCCAGCATTGCTATTTGCCCTACGACTTGCCGTGTGCGGCGGCGCGGTTTCTTGATCGCGTGCAGCCAAAGCTCGCGGTGATCATGGAAACCGAACTGTGGCCCAACCACATTCATCAGTGCGCCAAGCGGGGAATCCCGGTGGCGCTGGCCAACGGGCGCTTGTCCGAGCGTTCCGCACGCGGCTATGGCCGCTTCAGCAAACTCACCGCGCCGATGCTCGCCGAAATGAGTTTATTCGCCGTACAGACCGAAGCAGAAGCCCAGCGCTTCCGTAATCTCGGCGCGCGTGCGGAGACAGTCGAAGTCACCGGTTCGATCAAGTTCGACCTGACCATCGACCCGCAATTGCTGCAACGCGCCGCTGAACTGCGCGGGCAGTGGCAGGCGCTGGAGCGCCCAGTGTGGATCGCCGCCAGCACCCACGAAGGTGAGGACGAAGTGGTGCTCGATGCCCACCGTCGCTTGCTGGCCAATCACCCGGATGCGTTGCTGATCCTGGTGCCACGTCACCCGGAACGCTTCAACTCGGTGTTCGAACTGTGTCAGCGCGAAGGCTTTGCCACGGTTCGGCGCTCGACCGAAGCCAATGTCGATGCGCAGACGTCGGTGCTGCTCGGCGACACCATGGGCGAGTTGCTGTTTCTCTATGCCTTGGCGGACAGCGCATTTGTCGGCGGCAGTCTGGTGGCCAACGGTGGGCACAACCTGCTGGAGCCGGCAGCACTGGCGAAACCGGTGATCAGTGGCCCACACCTGTTCAACTTCCTCGACATCGCCGCGCAATTGCGTGAAGCCGGGGCGTTGGCGGAAGTGGATGATGCCGAAGGGCTGGCGGTGGAGGTGCAACGCTTGTTCGAATTGCCGCGTGATGCGCAGCGTATGGCCGAGGCCGGGCTGGCGGTGATGCGCCGCAACCAGGGCGCGTTGCAGCGTTTGCTGGATGGTTTGGGCCGATTGATCAAGTAAAGCAAAAAGATCGCAGCCTTCGGCAGCTCCTACATTGGAATACGTTTCCTGTAGGAGCTGCCGAAGGCTGCGATCTTTTGTTTTTAAGGCTTAAGGGCGGGCCTTGAGCTGCGCCTCGGCAGCCTTGGCCAGATCCGGCGGGAGGAAATCCTTGTCCGGGTTGTAGTCAGCCTTCAGATACCGCCGCAGATCCTCCAGATCACCCGGGTTCAACGTCCCCGCTGCCTGCTTCAAACGCAGATTGTCGAGAATGTAGTCGTAGCGCGTGTTGTTGTAATTGCGCACCGAGGTGTATAGCTGCCGCTGCGCATCGAGCACGTCAACGATGTTGCGCGTACCGACCTGATAACCGATTTCCGTGGCTTCCACTGCGCTCTGGTTGGAGATGATCGACTGTCGGCGCGCCTGCACCTGCTCGACGTCGGTGTTCACCGCACGGTGCAGATTGCGGGTGCTTTCGACGATCTGCCGACGCAGGGATTCGCGCTGTTGTTCGCTCTGATTCAGTTGCTCATACGACTGGCGCACCTGCGAGCTGGTCAGCCCGCCGCTGTAGATCGGGATGTTCAGTTGCAAGCCGACTGTGCTTTGCTCGACGTTGTCACGGTATGGCACACCGAAAGCGTTCGGGTTGGAAAAACCGAGGGCGTCGTTGTCACCCTTTTCGTATTTGGCCACGGCATCGAGGGTCGGCAAATGGCCGGCCTTGCGCTGCTTGAGGGTCTGCTCGGCGGAGCTGACCGCGTAGTTGCTGGCAAGCAGATTGAGGTTCTGCCGCGCTGCCGTGTCGACCCAGGACTTCGCATCGTTTGGCGCCGGCGGCAGGATCGGCAGCGTATGGACGATGCCCTGAATCGAGTTGTACTGACGGTTGGTCAGGGTGATCAGCGCTTCAAACGCATCATCGACCTGACGCTGGGCGACAATTCGGTTGGCCCGCGCGGTGTCGTAACTGGCTTGCGATTGCAGCACGTCGGTCTTGTCCGACAGGCCGACGTCGAAGCGCTCGTTGGACTGATCGAGCTGGCGTTTGAACGCGGCTTCTTCAGCCTTGGTCGAGGCGAGGTTGTCCTGGCTGCGCAGCACGTTGAAATAGCTTTCGGCTGATTGCAGGATCAGGTTCTGCTCGGTCGCTGACAGTTGCAGCGCGGCTTGCTCGTTGACGTCCTTCGCGGCCTGGTACTGGAACCAGCGATCGGCGCGGAACAATGGCTGGGCCAGGGTCGCCTGATACGAGTGTGCGCTGCGATTGGCAGTGGCCGAGGGTTGATCGATCGATGTGCGCACATTGGCCACTTCGGCACCGCCCGACAGGTTCGGCAGCAACCCGGCGCGGGCCTGTGGCACTACTTCTTTCTGCGCACCGTACTGAGCGCGAGCGGCGGCGAGGTCGGCGTTGTTGTCGACCGCTTCCTGATAGACGCTGACCAGATCGGTTTTGGTCGACAAGGGCGCTTCTGCTGCCCAGGCCATTGCGTTGGACGCACAAGACACGGCAACAGCCAGTGAGAGTTTGCGCAGCATGAGGCGATCCCTAGCATTAATATTATGGAAGTAATCCGGGCGCCAAAGGTAAGGCGCAGGCTCCGCAGCGTCAAGGCATGGCAGGGCAAAGCGAGTGTAGTTGCGCATTTGCCTCACAACAATCGGCCAAGCCCCTGTATTTATGCCATTCATCATGGTGTTTGCTGCGGTGTTGGCGTTCTTTGCCGGTTGTGTCTAGACTGGCCGGGTTCTTGTCGGGGTGCCTTGCTATGAGGCTGAGATCGAATAATTTCGGATCCCGTTGAACCTGATCAGGTTAGCGCCTGCGTAGGGAACAAGATTTCTCGTCACCCGGCGAGTCCTCTTGTGCTTCGTCCGGGAAATTGTTCGACAATCGAACGCTCGACGACGATGCACAGCACCGGTCCTGGTGCGTCCGTGCCTTTCAGGTTCTGCTCCGACAATCCACTGCCTGGATGCTGTCTGGAGAGCCCGTGATGACTACAAAATCAAAAAACGCGATCAACCTGAGTGACTCGGCCAAGGTCGACGAACAATCGGTCAAGCCGTTCACCCGTTCGCAAAAAGTCTACGTTCAGGGCTCGCGCCCGGACATCCTCGTGCCGATGCGCGAAATCACCCTCGATGTGACGCCGACCGACTTCGGCGGCGAAATCAACGCGCCGGTCACTGTCTACGACACCTCGGGCCCGTACACCGATCCGAACGTGGTCATCGACGTGCGCAAAGGCCTGGCCGATGTGCGTTCGGCGTGGATCGACGACCGTGGCGACACCGAGCGCCTGGCCGGCCTGAGCTCCAACTTCGGTCGCGAGCGCCTTGCTGATCCGGAACTGACCAAGCTGCGCTTTGCCCACGTCAACAACCCGCGCCGCGCCAAGCCCGGCGCCAACGTCACGCAAATGCACTATGCGCGTCAGGGCATCATCACGCCCGAGATGGAGTTCGTCGCCATCCGCGAAAACATGAAACTTGAAGTGGCCCGCGCCGCCGGCCTGCTCGACCAGCAACACCCGGGTCACAGCTTCGGCGCCAGCGTGCCGAAAATCATCACCCCTGAATTCGTGCGTGACGAGATCGCTCGTGGCCGCGCGATCATTCCGGCCAACATCAACCACACCGAACTGGAACCGATGATCATCGGCCGTAACTTCCTGGTGAAGATCAACGGCAACATCGGCAACAGCGCGCTGGGTTCGTCCATCGAAGAAGAAGTGGCGAAACTGACCTGGGGCATTCGCTGGGGTGCGGACAACATCATGGACTTGTCCACCGGCAAGCACATTCACGAAACCCGCGAGTGGATCATCCGCAACTCGCCGGTGCCGATCGGCACAGTGCCGATCTATCAGGCCCTGGAAAAAGTCGGCGGCGCGGCCGAAGACCTGACCTGGGAGCTGTTCCGCGACACGCTGATCGAGCAGGCCGAGCAGGGCGTCGACTACTTCACCATTCACGCCGGTGTGTTGCTGCGCTATGTGCCGCTGACCGCCAAACGTGTGACCGGTATCGTTTCCCGTGGCGGCTCGATCATGGCCAAGTGGTGCCTGGCGCATCACAAGGAAAACTTCGCCTACACGCATTTCGAAGAAATCTGCGAAATCATGAAAGCCTATGACGTCAGTTTCTCGCTGGGTGATGGCTTGCGTCCGGGGTCGATTGCCGACGCCAACGATGCCGCTCAATTCGGCGAACTGGAAACCCTCGGCGAACTGACCAAAATCGCCTGGAAACACGACGTGCAAACCATGATCGAAGGCCCGGGCCACGTGCCGATGCAGTTGATCAAAGAGAACATGGACAAGCAGCTCGAGTGCTGCGACGAGGCGCCGTTCTACACCCTCGGCCCGCTGACCACTGACATCGCGCCGGGCTACGACCACATCACCTCGGGTATCGGTGCGGCGATGATCGGCTGGTTCGGTTGCGCGATGCTTTGCTACGTGACGCCGAAGGAGCACTTGGGTCTGCCGAACAAGGATGACGTGAAGACCGGGATCATCACCTACAAGATTGCTGCCCACGCAGCGGACTTGGCCAAAGGGCATCCGGGCGCACAGATTCGCGATAACGCCTTGAGCAAGGCGCGCTTCGAATTCCGTTGGGAAGACCAGTTCAATCTTGGTCTGGATCCGGACACCGCGCGTTCGTATCACGATGAAACCCTGCCGAAGGATTCGGCCAAGGTCGCGCACTTCTGTTCGATGTGCGGGCCGAAATTCTGCTCGATGAAGATCACGCAGGAAGTCCGCGAGTACGCGGCCAACCAGCGGATCGACGCGGTCGACGTGGACGTCGCCCAAGGCCTGGCGGAACAGGCCGAGCGCTTCAAGAAGGAAGGCAGTCAGCTGTACAAAAAGGTTTGATCTGACCTGAAAGGGTGGGCCTGCAAGGGCCCCTTCGCGAGCAGGCTCGCTCCCACTTTGGAATGCATTCAAGTGTGGGAGCGAGCCTGCTCGCGAATGCGATCAACACAACAACAAATGTCCCTCTGAGATAACACCCTTGAGCATTCAACCCAGCACCTATTCCCCCGACCTCGCCGTGCCCGCCGACAAGCGTGTATTCGGCGGTCGCGATCTGTTTTCCCTGTGGTTCTCCCTCGGCATCGGCCTGATGGTTTTGCAGACTGGCGCATTGCTCGCGCCCGGCCTGGGCCTGTCCGGTTCGCTGCTGGCGATTTTCCTTGGCACGCTGGTCGGCGTACTGTTGCTGGCCGCCGTTGGCGTGATCGGCAGCGATACCGGCCTGTCGTCGATGGCCGCGCTGAAACTCAGCCTGGGCAGCAAAGGCGCGAGCCTGCCGGCGCTGCTCAATCTGCTGCAACTGATCGGTTGGGGCTCGTTCGAAATTATCGTCATGCGCGATGCCGCCAGCCTGCTCGGCACCCGTGCGTTCAGCGAGGGTTCGCTGTGGTCGAACCCGCTGTTGTGGACGCTGTTTTTCGGCGCTCTGGCGACGCTGCTCGCGGTGAGCGGGCCGCTGACCTTTGTGCGGCAGATTCTGCGCAAGTGGGGCATCTGGCTGCTGCTGGCGGCGTGCCTGTGGCTGACCTGGAACCTGTTTGCCAAAGCCGATCTGGCCGATCTCTGGTCGCGCGCCGGTGACGGTTCGATGCCTTTTGCCGTGGGTTTCGACATCGCTATTGCGATGCCACTTTCGTGGCTGCCGCTGATCGCCGATTACTCGCGATTCGGCAAGCGTGCGAAGAACGTTTTCGGTGGCACCGCTTTGGGTTTCTTCATCGGCAATTTCTGGCTGATGAGCCTCGGCGTCGCCTACACCCTGGCCTTCGCGCCGAGCGGTGAAGTCAACGCGCTGTTGCTGGCTCTGGCTGGTGCCGGTCTGGGCATTCCGCTGCTGCTGATTCTGCTCGATGAGTCGGAAAATGCCTTCGCCGACATTCACTCGGCAGCGGTATCAAGCGGGATTCTGTTGCGCCTGAAAGTCGAGCATCTGGCCTTGGCCATCGGCGTGATCTGCACGCTGATCGCACTGCTGGCGCCGTTGGCGCAGTACCAGAATTTCCTGCTGTTGATCGGTTCGGTGTTTGCGCCGCTGTTCGGCGTGGTGCTGGTCGATCACTTCATCCTGCGCAAGCGCAGTGCTCAAGTCGCGTCGGCCGCATTGCGCTGGCCGGCGCTGTTGGCGTGGCTGGGTGGCGTGAGCACCTACCACTTGCTGGCGAATCTGTATCCGGATGTCGGCGCAACCCTGCCGGCGCTGGTGCTGGCAGGGCTGTTGCAGCTAGTGCTGGGCCGGGCCTTCAGTTACGGCCGGGAAACAGCTCAGGCTTGAGAATGCCGTTCAGACGCGGATAAGGGATCTTCAGTTCGATGTGGCCCAGCGCGTAAGGCGCAATGGTGGTCACGTCGTACTTGAGGATCACGCCGCCATAGGTCAGCGCCACGTTCGGGGTTTTCACGAACGGCCAGTTCGCCACGAACTCCGGCTCCTGATCGAGCTTGGTGCTGATCAGCCAGCTGTTGTGCGCCACCTGCGCCGCCTTCCAGAACGCCTCTTCCTGCCCCGGCAGCAACATGTCGGACAGGTTCAGCACCTTGTGCTGCTGGCGCGAATAGTTGATGAAGCCGCGACCCGGTGTGCCATGGGCGCCGCCGGTATCCAGGTAGCTCGACACCTCAATGATCACCAAGCCGTCATGCTGCTCACGTACTTTTGCTTGCAGGTAGCTGCTGTTGTGCGGGCCGGCACTGGCCAGGAACTGATCGCGATAGGCCGCCAGAGTCGGCGCTACCGGGGCGTTCTTCTCGGTGCGGGTCATTTGCAGCAGGCGTTTTTCGATGATGCCGTCCAGCGCAGGTTCGGCCGGGAAGCGCAGGGTGTCGATGTTCACCAGCGGGCAGTCAGGGTTGGAACATCCAGGCTTAAGCTGTTCCGATGTATCGCGGGTGGTTTCCAGCGGCGTACGGTAATTGGGCTGGAACAGGCTGGCGCACGCGCCCAGAGTCAGGGCGATGGCGGCCACGGAGGCAATTTTGAAAAGCGACATGGGCGTCCTTTCGAAAGCAGGGGAAGGCAAAAAGTTACCGCTTCGACTCTCAACGAAGCAGTCAGTTCGCCACTAAGCTAATTAGAGTGGGTTTCGCCTCCACCGTCCATCCCGCTGACGGTAAAGGGGCTGCATCAAACCGTTCGGGCGCGTTAGGATGGCGCGAAGTCGAGGTTGCCAGTCACCAAAAGCAACTTCGTAATGGATGTGCAGTAAAGAGGATGCTTATGACTGATTTTGCCAATGCCATTCCGACCACCGTCGACGTCGTGCGGCGCGAACGCTGCTATGAGGGCTTCTACAAGCTCGACCGTTTGCACCTGCGCCACGAATTGTTCGCCGGGGGCATGAGCCGCGAGATCAATCGTGAAGTGTTCGTGCGCCACGATGCCGTGTGCATGCTGCCGTACGATCCGCAACGCGACGAAGTGGTGTTGATCGAACAGTTCCGCGTCGGCGCCATGGGCAAGACCGATAACCCGTGGCTGGTCGAACTGGTCGCTGGTCTGATCGACAAAGAAGAAGTGCCGGAAGAAGTTGCTCACCGCGAAGCGCAGGAGGAAGCTGGTCTGGACATCAAGGCCTTGTGGCCGATGACCAAGTATTTCCCGTCGCCGGGCGGCAGCAACGAGTTCGTGCATTTGTATCTGGGGCGTTGCAGCACCGAAGGCGTTGGCGGCCTGCATGGCCTGGAAGAAGAGGCAGAAGATATCCGAGTCACGGTCTGGGCCTTTGAAGATGCCTTGCAGGCCGTCCGTGACGGACGCATTGCCAACGCGGCGAGCATCATCGCCTTGCAGTGGCTGGCGCTCAATCGCGCCGAAGTGAGGGGGTTATGGTCGTAAACAAGTTGCGCGATCGCTATCGAGTCGACCTCGTGGGGCTGCAAGCCGCTTGCGAGGCCAACTACGCGCGCCTGATGCGACTGCTACCGGACATGCGCAACGAGCCCGAGGCGCGGCGCATCGCCGTGACCCAAGGCGAGCAGATGCTCGGCGTGCTGGCCCTTGAAGTGCTGCAAACCTGCCCGTACACCACCACTTTGCAGGTGCGTCAGGAACACAGCCTGCCATGGCTGCCAGTGCCGCAACTGGAAGTGCAGGTCTATCACGACGCACGCATGGCCGAAGTGGTCAGCGCCGAACATGCACGACGCTTTCGCGGCATCTATCCTTACCCGAACGCGGCCATGCATCAGCCAGATGAAAAGGCCCAGCTCAATCTGTTCCTGGGGGAATGGCTGAGTCATTGCCTGGCGTTGGGGCATGAGTACGAAGTCGTACGCTAGTTGTGAACTGTGTCCGGTTCGGCGGTTTCCTCTTTCACTGATCCCCCAGCATAATTGCGGCACTTGATCGATTCCGTGCTTTTGCCTTGGGAGAGCGCCTTGCCGAGCGTATCTACGTTGACCACCGCCGATGCGGCGCTGCTGGTGCAGTTGTCCGACAGCCATCTGTTCGCCGAGGCGGACGGCACACTGCTGGGCATGAACACCCGCGAGAGCCTGCAAAAGGTCATCGAACTGGCGTTGGCGCAGCAGCCGCAGATCGACCTGATGCTGGCCACGGGCGATATCTCGCAGGACGGCACGCTGGAGTCGTATCAGCAGTTTCGCCAGATGAGCGCACAGATCGATGCGCCGGCGCGCTGGATTCCCGGCAATCACGACGAACCGACGATCATGGCCCAGGCCGCCGTGCAGAGCACGCTGCTGGAGCCTGTGGTGGATATCGGCAACTGGCGGGTGACGCTGCTGGATTCGGCAGTGCCGGGCTCGGTGCCGGGGTATCTGCAGGACGATCAACTGCAACTGCTGGCCCGCTCGCTGAGCGAAGCGCCGGAACGCCATCATCTGGTGTGCTTTCACCATCATCCGGTGCCGATCGGGTGTGCGTGGGCAGAGCCTATCGGCCTGCGCAATCCAGACGCGTTTTTCGAAGTGCTGGATCGTTTTCCACAGGCTCGCGCGGTGTTGTGGGGGCATGTGCATCAGGCGTTTGATCGCGAGCGCAATGGTGTGCGGTTGATGGCTTCGCCTTCGACGTGCATTCAGTTCGAGCCGGGGAGTGAGGATTTCAAGGTGGGGGAGCAGGCGCCGGGGTATCGGTGGTTGCGGTTGTTGCCGGATGGGCGGTTGGAAACCGGTGTTGAACGTGTCACCGGTTTCGCCTACACAGTCGATTACGGCTCCAACGGTTATTGAGCGACAAATCAAAACCCTCATCGGAACGCCGCCCGCCCAGCCCTCTCCCAGAGGGAGAGGGGGCCGACCGAGGTGTCTTTCGCTATCCATCGACCTGTAACAGCGTTGTCGATTATGGATTCACAGCACAGCGTTCAGGTCGATGTAGTTCGCAAATATCCCCCATTCGGTCCCCTCTCCCTCCGGGAGAGGGCTAGGGTGAGGGCAGCCCGTGCTGTCACACCAAATTATCGAGCCCACCCCCCAATCCGCTCTTCTCTCCCTGTAAACTCCGCAAACCCAAACCGACACCCAGGGAGCTCAAATGTCCGGTTCGATCCTCTATATCCACGGTTTCAACAGCGCCCCGGCCTCGAAAAAGGCCTGTCAGCTGGTCTCCGTGATGGAGCAACTGGGTTTGAGCGACAAACTGCGTGTCCCGGCCCTGCATCACCATCCGCGCGAAGCCATCGGTCAGTTGGAGCAGGCAATCGAGGAGCTGGGCAGCCCGCTGCTGGTGGGAAGCTCCCTCGGCGGCTACTATGCGACTCACCTGGCCGAGCGCCATGGCCTGAAAGCCTTGCTGGTGAACCCGGCGGTCAGCCCGCACCGGATGTTCGACGGCTATCTGGGCACGCAGAAAAACCTGTATACCGATGAAACCTGGGAACTGACCCACGACCACGTCACGGCGCTGGCCGAACTGGAAGTGCCGGCGCCTCGGGATGCGCAGCGTTATCAGGTGTGGTTGCAGACCGGCGATGAAACACTGGATTATCGCCTCGCCCAACAGTATTACCGCGCCTGTGCCTTGCGCATTCAGGCCGGTGGCGACCATGGATTTCAGGGTTTTGCCGGGCAATTGCCGGCGTTGTTGAGTTTTGCCGGCATTGGCGCCGATGTGTATCAGGCAATCGATTTCACCGCACTGTGAAGTCTTGCCCCTATTTCATGAATGACTGACGACGAGACCCTATGGCCACTCCCAGCGCTAGCTCTTATAACGCCGACGCCATCGAAGTCCTCTCGGGCCTCGACCCGGTGCGCAAACGCCCCGGCATGTACACCGACACCAGTCGGCCGAACCACCTCGCCCAGGAAGTCATCGACAACAGTGTCGACGAAGCCTTGGCGGGCCACGCCAGATCGGTGCAGGTCATCCTGCACGCCGACCACTCGCTGGAAGTCAGCGACGACGGCCGTGGCATGCCGGTCGACATCCACCCGGAAGAGGGTGTGTCTGGCGTCGAGCTGATCCTCACCAAGCTCCACGCGGGCGGCAAGTTCTCCAACAAGAACTACCAGTTCTCCGGCGGTTTGCACGGCGTAGGTATTTCCGTGGTCAACGCCTTGTCGACCGAAGTGCGCGTACGCGTCAAGCGTGACGGCAACGAATACCAGATGACTTTCAACGACGGCTTCAAAGCCTCCGAGCTGGAAATCGTCGGCACCGTCGGCAAGCGCAACACCGGCACCAGCGTGTACTTCGCGCCGGATCCGAAATACTTCGACTCACCGAAATTCTCCATCAGTCGCCTCAAGCATGTGCTCAAGGCCAAGGCTGTGTTGTGCCCGGGGCTGTTGGTCAGTTTCGAAGACAAAGGCACCGGCGAGAAAGTCGAGTGGCACTACGAGGACGGCCTGCGCTCGTATCTGGTCGACGCCGTCAGCGAATTCGAACGCCTGCCGAACGAGCCGTTCTGCGGCGCGTTCGCCGGTAACAAAGAAGCGGTCGACTGGGCGCTGCTGTGGTTGCCGGAAGGTGGCGACGCGGTGCAGGAAAGCTACGTCAACCTGATCCCGACGGCGCAGGGCGGTACCCACGTCAACGGTTTGCGTCAGGGCCTGCTCGACGCGATGCGCGAGTTCTGTGAGTTCCGCAGCCTGCTGCCGCGCGGTGTGAAGCTGGCGCCGGAAGACGTCTGGGAGCGCATCGCTTTCGTCCTGTCGATGAAAATGCAGGAGCCGCAATTCTCCGGCCAGACCAAAGAACGTCTGTCGTCCCGTGAAGCGGCGGCGTTTGTCTCTGGTGTGGTCAAGGACGCGTTCAGTCTGTGGCTCAACGCCAACCCGGAAACCGGTCTGGCGCTGGCCGAACTGGCGATCAACAACGCCGGTCGCCGCCTGAAAGCGAGCAAAAAAGTCGAGCGCAAACGCGTTACTCAGGGCCCAGCGCTGCCGGGCAAACTGGCGGACTGCGCCGGGCAGGATCCGATGCGTTCCGAACTGTTCCTGGTCGAAGGTGATTCCGCCGGCGGTTCCGCCAAGCAAGCGCGGGACAAGGAATTCCAGGCGATCCTGCCGTTGCGCGGCAAGATCCTCAACACCTGGGAAGTCGACGGCAGCGAAGTGCTGGCCAGCCAGGAAGTGCACAACATCGCCGTGGCCATCGGTGTCGATCCGGGCGCCGCAGACATGAGCCAGTTGCGTTACGGCAAGATCTGCATCCTCGCCGACGCCGACTCCGACGGTCTGCACATTGCCACGCTGCTCTGCGCGTTGTTCGTCCAGCATTTCCGCCCGTTGGTGGATGCCGGTCACGTTTACGTGGCCATGCCGCCGCTGTACCGCATCGACTTGGGCAAAGAGATCTACTACGCCCTCGACGAAGCCGAGCGTGACGGCATCCTCGATCGTCTGGTCGCCGAAAAGAAGCGCGGCAAACCACAGGTCACCCGATTCAAAGGTCTGGGTGAAATGAACCCGCCGCAGCTGCGTGAAACCACCATGGACCCGAACACTCGGCGTCTGGTGCAACTGACGCTGGGTGAAGACTTCGCCGAAACCTCGGAAATGATGGACATGCTGCTGGCGAAGAAACGCGCCGGTGACCGCAAGACCTGGCTCGAATCCAAAGGTAACCTCGCCGAGGTGCTGGCCTGATGCGGTTTGGCTGGGCCTTGGCGGGTGCGTTGCTGCTGAGTGCAATGAATGTGTCGGCCGAGCCGTTGCAGGAGTTGCGCGTGCTCTCCGGGCACCCGGTCGAAGGCATGCGCGGCGGTAACCTGTCGGGGCTGGCCATGTGTGGCGGCGAGTTGTGGACGGTGTCGGACCGTGATGACGATCAGATCTATCGGCTCAATACCGCCGATCAGGTCTGGCAGGCCGAAGCGTTGCACATCGACGTACCGCTGGTGCCTGAGACCGGTTTGCCGTGGGGGTTGCGCTCGCGCAATTGGGCCGCGTCGTTCGTGCGCGGTGGCGATCTGGATTTCGAGGGCATCAGCTGCGACAGCGCCGGCAATCGCTACATTGTCAGCGAGGGCCATGCGGCGGTCTTGCAGGTGCCCGTCAGCGGCCCGGTCAACTGGCTGAAGATCTCGCCGATGATGGTTCGCGAAGCGCGGGCCAGCGGCATGCTCCTGCATTTCAATGCGATCTTCGAAGGCCTGGCGATCAGCCCGGCGGGCGATCAGATGTGGCTTGCCGCCGAGCGGCAAAGCCGTGGCTTGCTGCTGATCAAGCGCCAGCAGACGGTGTGGGATTGCGACGGTCGTTGCGTGCTGCTCAGCGAGGGCGGCAAGGAAATGCAGCCACCGCAGTTCCCGAAGGCCAGAGCGGTCGACCGAGACTTTTCCGACCTTTCGTTGTTTAACGGCAAATTGTTTACCCTTGAGCGCAACGCCTTCCAGATTTGTCGGCGTGATGCGCAGACCGCCAAGGTCGAGCGTTGCTGGTCGTACGCCGCTGAACTGTTGCAGGCCAACCGCCGTTACTCGCAGAACTTCGGGTTGGAAGAGGCGCTGATCGTTGACGCTGAGGGTGCATGGGTCGGCGTCGACAACAATTTCGGCCCGCGGGCCGACGGTGAGGTTCGCCCGATCGTCTGGCGCTTCGCCGCGCCTGACGGTGGCTGGAGCGCCAAGCCATGAGTCAGCAACCGCCGGGCAAGCGCGCCGGTCGGGTGCTGATGATTCTGGCGTGGTGCGCGGCACTGTTTCTGGCCACACGGTTTTTCGGCCAGTGGGAGCAACGCCAGCAGAATCCGAACGTAGTCGTCAGCTCGGAGCAGGGCGAAGGTTTTATCGAAGTTAAGCTGGCCGGCAACGCCCAAGGGCATTTTGTCGCCAGCGGCCAGATCAACGGCGAACCGGTGGAGTTCATGCTCGACACCGGCGCAACCGATGTAGCGATCCCGGCGGATCTGGCCAAGCGTTTGAAGCTGGAAGAAGGTTTCGGTGTGACCCTGAGCACGGCCAACGGCCTGAGCCAGGGCTATCGGACCAAAATTGCCCGCCTGCAACTGGGCGACATCGTGCTGCGGGACGTCCGCGCACTGGTGGCGCCGGGACTGCATGGCGATCAGGTGTTGCTCGGCATGAGCGCCCTGAACAAACTTGAATTTACTCAGCGCGGTGGCACCATGCTGCTGCGCCAGACAACGAACCGATGAGGCCTGCATGAGCAACCCCCTTGATCTCAGCCTGGACGGTGTAGAACGCCGCTCGCTGGCCGACTTCACCGAAAGTGCCTACCTCAACTACTCCATGTACGTGATCATGGACCGTGCCTTGCCGCATATCGGCGACGGCCTGAAACCGGTACAGCGTCGCATCATTTATGCGATGAGCGAGTTGGGCCTGGACGCCGATTCCAAGCACAAGAAGTCGGCGCGTACCGTCGGTGACGTGCTCGGCAAGTTTCACCCGCACGGCGACTCGGCGTGCTACGAAGCAATGGTGCTGATGGCCCAGCCGTTCAGCTATCGCTACACGCTGGTAGACGGCCAGGGTAACTGGGGTGCGCCGGACGATCCGAAGTCCTTCGCCGCCATGCGTTACACCGAAGCACGCTTGTCGCGTTATTCCGAAGTGCTGCTCAGCGAACTGGGCCAGGGCACTGCCGACTGGGGGCCGAACTTCGACGGCACCCTGCAGGAGCCGCTGGTGCTGCCGGCGCGCCTGCCGAATATCCTGCTCAACGGCACCACCGGTATCGCCGTAGGCATGGCCACCGACGTGCCGCCGCACAACCTGCGCGAAGTCGCGACCGCGTGCGTGCGTCTGCTCGATGAGCCGAAAGCCACGGTCGAGCAGCTCTGCGAACACATTCAGGGCCCGGACTATCCGACCGAAGCGGAAATCATCACGCCGCGCGCCGACCTGCTGAAAATGTACGAAACCGGCAAGGGCTCGGTGCGCATGCGCGCCGTGTACCACGTCGAGGACGGCGACATCATCGTCACCGCGCTGCCGCATCAGGTTTCGGGTGCCAAAGTGCTGGAGCAGATCGCCGCGCTGATGCAAGCGAAACCGTCGAAAGCCCCGCAGATCGCTGACCTGCGTGACGAATCCGACCACGAAAACCCGTGCCGCATCGTGATCATTCCGGTCAACAGCCGCGTCGATCACGAAGCGCTGATGCAGCACCTGTTCGCCAGCACCGAGCTGGAGTCGACCTACCGGGTCAACGTCAACATCATCGGTCTGGACGGCAAGCCGCAGCTGAAAAACCTGCGGGCCTTGCTGGTCGAGTGGCTGGAATTCCGCGTGCTGACCGTGCGTCGCCGCCTGCAATTCCGCCTCGACAAGGTCGAACGTCGCCTGCACCTGTTGGACGGTTTGTTGATTGCCTACCTCAACCTGGATGAAGTGATCCACATCATCCGCACCGAGGAACACCCGAAAGCCAAGCTGATCGAGCGTTTCGCCCTCAGCGAGATTCAGGCCGACTACATCCTCGACACCCGTCTGCGTCAGTTGGCGCGACTGGAAGAAATGAAGCTGCGCGACGAGCAGGACGAACTGCTCAAGGAACAAGCCAAGCTGCAAGCCCTGCTGGGCAGCGAAGCCAAGTTGAAAAAACTGGTGCGCACCGAGCTGATCAAAGACGCCGAAACCTATGGCGACGACCGCCGTTCGCCAATCGTCGAGCGCACCGAAGCCAAAGCGTTGACCGAACACGATCTGCTGCCGAACGAGAAAGTCACCGTCGTCCTCTCGGAAAAAGGCTGGATCCGTTCGGCCAAAGGTCACGACATCGACGCGACCGGCCTGTCGTACAAGGCTGGCGACGGCTTCAAGACCTCGGCGGCGGGGCGCTCCAACCAGTCTGCCGTGGTGATCGACTCCACCGGCCGCAGCTATTCGGTTGCTGCGCATACGCTGCCGTCGGCGCGTGGCCAGGGCGAACCGTTGACCGGTCGTCTGACTCCGCCACCGGGCGCTTCGTTTGAATGCGTGCTGATGCCGGAAGACGACGCGTTGTACGTGATCGCCTCCGACGCCGGTTACGGTTTTGTGGTTAAAGGCGAAGACCTGCAAGCCAAGAACAAGGCCGGTAAAGCCCTGTTGAGCCTGCCGAACAATGCCAAGGTGATCGCGCCACGTCCGGTTGCCGATCGTGAGCACAACTGGCTGGCCTCGGTCACGACCGAAGGTCGCCTGCTGATCTTCAAAATCAGTGATCTGCCACAATTAGGGAAGGGCAAAGGCAACAAGATCATCGGTATTTCCGGTGAGCGTGTGGCCAGTCGCGAAGAATATGTCACGGACATCGCCGTACTTCCGGAAGGCGCCACTTTGGTGTTGCAGGCCGGAAAACGCACCTTGTCGCTGAAGGCCGACGACCTCGAACACTACAAAGGTGAGCGTGGACGTCGTGGCAATAAGCTGCCGAGGGGCTTCCAGAGAGTGGATGCGCTGCTCGTCGAAAACCTCAATTAGGCGTCCTAGAGAGCTCGATCCACGATTTAACGCGTAGATCGACGCTTTGGCGCTGGAGTCGGAACGCATATTCACGGATGATATGGCCTTTCCAAGCGCCGGCGTGGCTGAGCGTTCTTCATATTTATTGAGTATTTTCACTGTGGTCAGCCTTGTGGCGGCCACCTGGACGGGATGATGACTGCTCTGCGCCCCCTTATTTTCCTGCTCGCCGGCGTTTTGGGCCTGGCGGGTTGCAGCGTTCACCAGCCGGTGTCGCTGTATCAACTGGACAGCGGAAGTCCGGTTCAGCCTGCGCAAAGCGCAGGCATGGCGGTTTTGTTGGGTCCGGTAGTCGTAGCTGATTACCTGCAACGTGAGACATTGCTGCAACGTCAACCGGACGGCAGTCTGCAAGCGGCGACCGACGGTCGTTGGGCTGGCAGCCTTTCGTCGGATATCGATCAGTTGCTGATGCGCCAGGTGGCGGGTCATCTGGACAGCCAACGTGTGGTGCTGGCACCGGCTACCGGTGGGTTTACCCCGGATGTGCAGGTGTTGTTGACCATCACGCGTCTGGACTCCGGTCAGAAACAACCGGCGATCCTTGATGCGCAATGGCGTCTGATCGACCGTCGTGGTCAGGTGCGTGATAACCGCATCGTTCATCTGCAGGAGCTGCATGCCGGCAGTACGGCGTCGCAGGTGCAGGCGCAGGGGATCTTGTTGCAGCGTCTGGCCGAGCAATTGTCGGTGGCGTTGAAACCGTTGGCCAATCAGCCGCCGGTGGCCGAAGCACCGCGTAAATCGGCACCGAAACCGGCAGCGCCAGCGGCAGAAGCCGAGAAGCAGCCGAAGATACCGATGGCATCGCCGATTCGTACCGATATGGAAGTGTTCCGCTTCTAAGCTGGATCGAGTCAGAACAGAGCCCGCCTTGTGCGGGCTTTGTTGTGTCTGGGGTTCTGCGTGAAAGATCAAAAGCCCCTCACCCCAGCCCTCTCCCCGAGGGAGAGGGAGCCGACCCAGGTGTCTGGCGCTATGCATCGACCTGAAAGAGCTTGGCGATTATGGATTCCGTAGGGCAGGGGCAGGTCGGTGTGGCTCTGGAATATCCCCGGGTCAGTCCCCTCTCCCGGAAGGAAAGGGGACTGACCGAGGTGTCTGGCGCTATACATCGACCTGCAAGCGCTTGGCGGTTATGGATTCAAAGCAGGACGTGCAGGTCGGTGTATTCCGGCAATATCCCCGGATCGGTTCCCTCTCCCTTTGGGAGAGGGCTAGGCGGGCGGCGTTCCGATGAGGGGCTCTTAAGGCCTCACACCCACAAAAAAGCCCGCAGACAATCACTCGTCTGCGGGCTTCTGTGTTTCAGGCCCAAGGCTTACGCCCGACGCTCATGCATCCGCGCCAGCTGCCGCTCCAGCATCGACGGATAAGGCTCCATCAACCGCTCGACGCAGCAAGCACCCTCAGGGCTGGCAATCGGACGGATCCGCGCACGCTGGCGGATCAGCGCATCGTCACCGATCTTGCGTTCAACCAGCAGCAGATTGCGGCTGTGTTGTGACAGAGCCAATGCATCCTGCGCCGAATCGGTCAGCAACAGATCAATCTGGCTCAGACCAAACAGCTCATCACCCAAGGTCAGGCCCAACTGCAATTGCAAGGTAATGCCACTGTCCGCGACTTCAATCTGCAACTGATGACCCAGCGCCCGCAGCAACTCGCCGCAGCAGATTGCATTGGTCAGGTAATCGTCGCCGCTGTCTTCGGTGTGGAACAGCATCAGCGTACTGCCATCGTTCAGGGTTTCGATTTCGCCCTGATACAACGAAGCGGCTTGATCGAGGCAGTCGCGATAGCGCTCCTGCAACTCTTCCAGGCGTGCCCGTGGCAAGCGGCGCAGTTGCTCCTGAGAACCCAGTTGCACGGCCAGTACGGCGGTGTGCTGCGGCACGCTTGGAGACGGTTGGCGGACGACGGGTTGTGGTGCGTCATTGAGCGACTCGTCGCGCAGGTCGGCGAAGGCGTCATCGTCATCATCGTCTTCGACGGTGCTGACCAGATGTCGCGGCGCCGGCTTCTGCGCGGCCATCGGACGGGTTTCGTCGAAACTCGGATCACGCAAGTTGCGCACCTCGAACTCCGGCTCGTCTTCTTCGTCCTCAAACTCAGGCTCCGGTTCAGGAGCAGGCTCCGGCGCGTAATTGGCGTGCAGCTGACGCGCGAGATCGCCGATTTCATCCTGACGATCGATGCCCGGCGTGTGTTCGTCGATGCGGCGCAACCAGACGCGCAATTGCAGCAGCGGCGTCGACAGGTAGCGGCCCATGCGCAGGCTCAGGGCCAGCGACAGTGCCAACAGAATACCGCTGAGAATGCCCATGCTTTGCAGGCTGATGGTCATCGGCTGCTGGAACTGATCCATGTCCAGGCTGATGCGCAGTTGCCCGGCAGTCACGTCCTGAAAAGTGATCTTGCTCTCGTACATGCCTTCGGCTTCGCCCAGCAGGCTGTGCTTGGGCCGCTGACCGGACTCGGCGAGGATGCGGTTATCCACGCTGTAGATCGCCGCGTGGGCCACCAGTTTGTTCTTGGTCAGGTTGTTGAGCAGCACGTTGAGGCTGAGGATGTCGTTGGACACCAACAGCTCGGTGGCCGAGGTCGCGGTCTGCGTGGTCAGGCTTTCGCCCAGCGCATCGGCTTGCTGGTGCATGGCCTGCTTGAATTGCAAACCCATCACGCCGGCATAGATCACCAGGGCCAGAGCGACCAGGATCACGTTATGGCTGGCAATGCGCAATGCAATCGGTACACGGCGATGGCGCAGTGCACGGAAGATCAGCAGGAAGAAGTTATCGGTTTTAACTGGCGTGGGCCGGTTCACTGAGCTCGGCTCTTTTGTCCGTGAAGTTGACGCGCAGTATAGCGACAGGCCCTAGACCGGCAAAGCGCTCGCGGTGCCCGATGGTCACTGAAAGTGGGTAGAATGCGGTTTTTTTCCAGTTGCGGGGGTGCGCGTTGCGCGAAATCGTCCTGATTAACATCACGGGAGTCGACCGTCCGGGTCTGACGGCAGCCATTACCGGTGTTCTGGCACAGGGTGGTGTGAACATTCTCGACATCGGTCAGGCCGTTATTCACGACACCCTGTCGTTCGGCATTCTGGTTGAAATTCCCGATTCGGAGCAGGGTAAATCCGTGCTCAAGGATATCCTGTTCAAGGGCTACGAGCTCGACCAGCAGGTGCGCTTCACCCCGGTGTCCGAAGAGGACTACCAGCAATGGGTGGGCAATCAGGGCAAGAAGCGCCACATCGTCACCCTGCTGACCCGCAAAGTGACCGCCGGCCAATTGCAGGCCGTCAGCTCGATTACCGCCAAATATGGCTTGAACATCGATCACATCGACCGTCTGTCGGGTCGTATGCCGCTGGACACCCCGGCGGACAAAGGCAAGGGCTGCATCGAGTTCTCCGTACGTGGCGAAGCGGCTGATCCGCAGGCGCTGCGTGCCGAATTCCTTAGCGTTGCCCAAGAGCTGAATGTCGACATCGCCTTCCAGGAAGATTCGCTGTTCCGTCGCAACCGTCGTCTGGCGGTGTTCGATATGGACTCGACGCTGATCGAGGCCGAGGTTATCGACGAACTGGCCAAGGCTGCCGGAGTTGGCGAACAAGTCTCCGAAATCACTGAGCGGGCCATGGCCGGCGAACTGGATTTCCGCGCCAGCTTCAAAGAACGTCTGGCCTTGCTTAAAGGTCTGGATGTCAGCGTGCTGGATTCGATCGGTGCCTCGCTGCGTCTGACCGAGGGCGCCGAAACGCTGTTCGCCGAACTCAAGCGGTTGGGTTACAAGACCGCGATCCTGTCCGGCGGCTTCACCTATTTCGCCAAGCAATTGCAGGCCAAACTCGGCATCGACTACGTGTTCGCCAACGAGCTGGAAGTGGTCGACGGCAAGTGCACCGGCGTGGCGATCGAGCCGATTGTCGATGCGCAGCGCAAGGCTGATCTGTTGAAAGAGCTGGCGCACAAGGAAGGTTTGCGTCTGGAGCAGACCATCGCGGTCGGCGACGGTGCGAATGATCTGCCGATGCTGGCAATTGCCGGGCTGGGCGTGGCGTTCCGCGCCAAGCCATTGGTCAAACAGTCGGCGAAGCAGGCGATCTCGACGTTGGGTCTGGATGGCGTGCTGTATCTGCTGGGCTTTCGCGATCGTGATGGGCAGCTCTGAGATCTTCATTGCCTGAACCGGCCTTATCGCTTGCAGGCAAGCTCCCACATTGGATCTGTGTGTTCACACAATCCCTGCGGGAGCGAGCTTGCTCGCGAAGGCCACGCCGCCGGACTATCGGTGAGCACTCAAAGCGATTTCCACAACGAATCAAAATCCTCCTCGCTCCCGCCATTCTGCGCGGCCTCCAGCGAGCGATAGGCAAACTGATTGAAACTATGCGTACTCGCCACCCGTCGATCCAGACCGGCGCGGTGTTCTTCGCCCTGAGTATTGATCAGCACTTTGCTGCCCTCCTGAAACGGCAGGCGCGGTGCCAGCAGAGTCGCCGGCACATCGATCGCACTGATCTCCGGTAACAGTAATCCGCGCAGATATTGGCTGTGATCTTCCCGCGAACGCACCAGTTGCAAACCGCAGGGCTGGGCGTGCGGCGCCACCAGTTCAATGCCCATTTGTGTGCCACCCCCGCGTACCTGGCGGATCCAGCGAATCACCGCGATGCTCCAGCCCTGACTGACACTGTCCTGAATCCCGAGCATTTCTCCGGCCTGCAATTCGGCTGGCACTTCATTTGGCCACGCCAGGCAGTAACCGCCGGGGCTGTGATTGATCACTGGCAATGCGTAAGTCGGATAGTGCGGCGCAGCGTCGGCGCTGCTTTCGTCTTCGATGAGATGGTCGTACTGGATTTCTTCGTAGGGCAAAAACTGCTCGTTATTTTGCGGTGCTGCGTCGAACGCCTGGCTCCAGCTGTCCTTTTCACCTTTGGCCACGGCGTTGCTGAAATTCGCTGCGCGGGCGCCGGGATGTTTGAGCATGTCGCTGAAGCTGCGTTCGCCGCCGAGGTAGAAGTGCAGGGCGCTCATGCCCACGCACACGGTCAGATTGCCCTGGCCGACGGTGCGCTGAAAACTGCGCTCGGCCGCTTCGCCCCACGTTGCATGTAAATGTTGCAGCGTGTCGAAACTCAGGCCGGTCGGGACGGGCAGGGGCCTGGAGGTGTCCTGATGCAGCAAATGCGCTTCTAGGGTGTTCACCAGCGGTTGCGGGTCAAAGCCAAGCAGACCGGCGCGTTGCTCGCTGCGAAACATGCTGCGGTAGCGCGGCCCGACATCGAGTTCGGCGCTGACCGCAAACAAGCCGTCGTCGGGACTGCCGGGGTGCAGCTTGAGCTGGGCGCTCCAGGGTTCAAGCACTTCGGCGAGCCGGGCGATCTGGTTCTGGCGCAGTTGATTGCAGCGCGCGCTGCCCAGGAGCAGGGCGGCGATGTAGGTCTGTTCAAGGCTCAACTCTGTGGTCAGGCTGGCCAGATCGTCATGCACGCGCCGCTGTTGCAGCTGCAACTCACACGCTGTGCGATAGAGCTGATGCAATTCAAACCACAGATGCTCCGGCGGCGAACTGTACAGCTGGGTGGCGCGAACCAGCTGTCCCTTCAACGCATGCGCCGCCCGTTGCAAAGCCAAACCGACCAGCGCTGCACGATCCTTGCTGTACTTTGGCGCGATCCGCAGAACGATCTGTTTGTAACCGATCGCCAAGTGGCTTTGCAGGGCTTGGCACAGATTGCTGATCTTGCGCGAACGCTCGTCGAGCATGATCGCCTGATGCAGGAAATGTCGCTCAAGATGCTGGCAGACGAAATATACCTCGGGGCGCAGCAGCTCCAGCAGGTTGAGGCGGTTGTCGCTGGGCGTAAGCAATTGGTTGAGTTCGCCCAGGCCTTGATAAAGCAGGCGGGCGGTTTCGCCGATATTGGCCTTGGGCAGGTCGGCAATCCAGCGCTTTAGGTCGCGTGGGGTGGCGTCGCAAAACGACAGGCGCGTTTGCGTTGGGGTCGGGGTGCTCAGAGAAGGTTGCGGGCGAGACTCACTCATGCCGTAAATGGCTCCGGCGGCGAAATGGGCAATGCCCAAAACTCTAGCAGCTGTGGCCTGTTTCGCCGGATAGCGTCAAGTTTTTTGACCGCTGGTCTGCTGGCCGGATGCCAGTTCGTGAGCCCTACTAGTCTCTCAGGCGTGCGATCGGAAACGCACGGTTGCACGGCCTGCCGTCAACCTCGGGCAGGTCTCCCGAAACTTCAAGGAGATGAGGTTCATGTCTAAATATGCAGTGGCAAATCAATGGGGTGGCAGTTCGGCGCCGTGGCATCCGGGTGGAACCTGGGTACTCGGCGGGCGGGACAACCAGAATGTCGTCGCTATCGAGATCAATTCGCGCGATGACGGCAAAACGTTCACCGGCACCATGACCTATGCCGGGGAAGGTCCCATTGGCTTCAAGGCGCAACGCACCGGTCAGAACCAGTACAACGTCGAGAATCAGTGGGGTGGCAATGATGCCCCATGGCATCCGGGCGGCAAGTGGGTGATTGGCGGCCGGGACAATCAGAACGTTATCGCGTTGAGCGTCACGTCCAGTGATGGCGGGAAAAACCTCAGCGGCACCAATACCTATGTCAACGAAGGCCCGATCGGCTTTCGTGGGCAGATAGAGTAACGGCGCCACCGAGTTGAATCCGCCCTTTCGCAGACGTGCGAACGGGCGGATCAGTGGCTCACAGCATTCAGGCTTTTGGCAGTGCCAGGCCTTGGCCCATCTGCACTGGCGAACCCGCGACCAGTTCTTCAGCCCACTTCACCTGATCCGGCCCGAACAGCACGATCGCGGTCGAACCCAGCTTGAAGCGCCCCAGTTCGGCACCTTTTTCCAGATGGATAGGCGCACGGGCGGCTTCGTCGTAGCGGAAGGTTTTCAGTTCGCGCTTCGGTGGGGTGACCAGACCGGCCCATACGGTTTCGATCGAAGCGACGATCATCGCGCCCACCAGTACCACCGCCATCGGGCCGCGCTCGGTGTCGAAGATGCACGCCACGCGCTCGTTGCGGGCGAACAGCTCCGGCACGTTTTCCGCGGTGGTTTGATTCACCGAGAAGATCCGGCCCGGGATGTAGACCATTTCGCGCAGGGTGCCGGCCAGCGGCATGTGCACGCGGTGGTAGTCCTTCGGCGACAGGTAGATGGTGGCGAAGTCGCCGCCCATGAACGGCGCGGCGTTGGCCGCATCACCGCCGAGCAGTTCGAGCACGCTGAAGCTGTGGCCCTTGGCCTGGAACACGCGACCGTGTTCGATCGGGCCGAGCTGGCTGACCGCGCCGTCGGCCGGGCTGAGGATCGCGCCCGGGGTTTCGTCCAGCGGACGCGCGCCGTCTTTCAGGGCTCGAGTGAAGAAGGCGTTGAAGTGCTCGTAAGCGGTCAGGTCTTCGACCAGCGCTTGCGACATGTCCACCTGGTAGCGCTTGGCGAACCACTGGGTGAAGGCATTCTTGAACCAGCGCACGCGGCATTCGGCAACGCAGCCAGCCAGGCGCGACAGCAGGTGATGAGGCAGCAGGTACTGGCTGAGGATAAACAGACGCTCTTTCATTGGTTGTCCTTAAAAAACCTTAAATCTCGACTGGCGTGTCAGGGTGGTTGCCCCATTCGCCCCAGGAACCGGCGTAGCCTTTGACCCGCGGATAACCGAGGGACTTGGCCACCAGATAAGTGAAGCCCGACCGGTGATGGGTCTGGCAGTGGGTAATGATTTCTTTGTCCTTGGTGATCCCGAGGTCTTCGAGGATCTGCGGCATGTCTGTGCGAATGCGCAACTGACGAGCCTTGTCCATGCCGGCAGTCCATTCGAAATTGACCGCGCCGGGGATGTGCCCGGCCTTGGCGGCCAGTACTTTCTCGCCGGAGTATTCCAGCGGCCCGCGCGCATCCCAGATCGCCAGATCGGCGGCGCCGAGACGGCTTTGCAGGTATTCGCGCGTGGCGGTCGGCTCTTCGTGCAGGGTCAATGCCAGCGGCCCACCGACAATTGGCGGAACCTGGATCGACATCGGCATGCCATCCGCCAGCCACGCTGGAAGACCACCGTCTATATAGTGGTACTTGTCGTGACCGATCACGTCGAGCAGCCAGATGAAACGCCCGGCCCAGCCGCCGCCCTCATCATCGTAAACAACGTAGACCGCGTCTTTGCGATGGCCCAATTCACCGAACAGCGCCTCCAGATCAGCTTTCGCCGGCAGCAGGCCCGGCGCCGGCGGCTGGCCGAGCTGAGTGCGTTTCGGGTCGACAAAGCGTGCGCCGGGCAGATGACCTTCGGTGTAGCGGGCAGCGCTGGTCAGATCCACCAGAATCAGTTCAGGGGAATCGAGACGCGGGAGCAAATCGCTCGGCTCGATGACGAGCGGCAAGCCAGAGAAGTCAGACATGTGAGGTCTCCAGAGCACAAAGGGGGGGATTGTAACGCAGCCTCATCGGGCACGGCTGCTAAAGCTGTGCAGGGCCTTTTCGATGCACTGCGCGGTTTTGCCAAAGGCTTGCACGGTGATGTCGGCGAACGGTCCGCCGCCCTGATCGGCGACGACGATCATGATCACCCGGCCATTGTTGACCAGAGAGCGCAGGAACAGGTGCTCGCCACGAAACAGCGTGCGCAGGCCCGGCGGCAGCAGGGCGGAGAACTGCGCGTTGTTCTCCGGGGTGATCCGTACCTGCGCCTGTTGCGCCAGCAATCTTTGCAGCACGCTGCTCTGGCTGACGACAAAATTCAGCGCCGCCGCTTCTTTCGGCAGGCCGGCGGTTTGATTCACGCGCAGATTGGACTGCGTACGGTCTGCCATCAGAATCATCACCCGGCGCATGCCGCTGGCAACCAGCGCATCACGGGCGGCGACGGTCAGGCTCATGGCATTGGTGAAGCGGCTCGGTTCGGCGAGCAGTTCGGCACATTGCTTGCGCCACAGGCCCAGGTCTTCAGCGCTTGGCGCGGCGGCGGGCAGCATGCCGGCCGGCAAACGACGAGTGCCCAATGGCCACAACAACGAGACCGCCGGATGCCACAAGTCCGGCATCGCATGATGGCGCGCGCTGTTGGCGGCTTGCTGGTGCAACTGTTGTTGCACCTCGTCCATCGAGATTTGCAGATAAAGGCTGGTCAGGTATTGCCAGCGTTCGCTGTGCGGACTGTCCCAGGCCTGTTGCGCCGACAGCGCCAGACCATTGGCCAGCAGCACGGTGTTGGCCGGTTGATTGAGCCAGCGGCGCAGGGTCGGGTCATCGTCGAGGCGATTCTGCTGGCGCAGCGGATGCTCGCTGTCGCGAGCAATACGCAACACTTTCACCAGTTCGCGCTGCTCACTGAGCAACAGCTTGTAGCCCTGCTGCACCCAGATCGGCAGGTGCCAGACTTGCACCAGCGCTTCGGCGATTTTCAGCAGACGCACGCCGAACAATTGCTTCTCGACCACGCGGGCCGATTCGCCCTTATGGATAACCCGCAGCTCCCACTCTTCAAGCAATTGCGGATACGTCAGCGCCAACGGCCACAGCGGCGACAGAAACAGCAGGCTGCCCCAATGAATGTCCTGCCAGAGCCGCGCCAGGCGACTGGCGAAAAAACCGTTGGCCTGTTGCGTCGCGTGCTGGCTGATCATTTGCAGTTGACGCAGGGCCTTGGGGATTTGCATCTGCGGTTCTGCAGGCAACCGCGCCAGCAGTTCTTCGGTACGGGCAAGGCCCAGACGATTGATCGCCACCTCGAGGTTTTCCGCTGGCGTGGCCATGGTGCCGTGGGTGTGACGATTCGCCTCACGGATGATGCTCAAGGCCAGTGCCGGGCTGTCCTGCATCAGGTCGGCGATGTCGCGCAGCGAGCTGCGATTGTCACGGATCGCGCGGCAGACTTTGTCGTGAGCCTCTTGCGGGACGGGCAGTCGCACGCCATCGAGCAACTTTACCCAGCCGTCGAGGGTGGTCGGTTTTGCGTGTGGGACGTTCGTTTCATTAGCCATGTCTGGACGGGATCTTCACTGACTGTAGACGCGCCCGGCATGGGCTAAATTGGCTTTTCGCCTGAACTGGCTATAGTCTGGCGCAGTTTTGCCGATAAGTAGAAGAAGAGATTTTTTAACTTCCGAATATGACCTTGAACCCGACTTAAGTAAGTACTTTCTACCTATGGCTAAAATTATCGGCATCATCGTCGTATTCGCGAGCGTGCTCGGCGGATACGTGCTCTCCCACGGCAAGATTGCCGCCCTGATCCAGCCTTTCGAGGTGTTGATCATCGGTGGTGCTGCACTCGGTGCATTCCTGCAGGCCAACCCCGGTTACATGACGATGCACGTGCTCAAGAAATCTCTGAGCATGTTCAGTTCGCGCTTCAGCCACACGTTCTATCTGGAAGTGCTCGGCCTGATCTACGAGATCCTCAACAAGAGCCGCCGCGAAGGCATGATGGCCATCGAAGGCGACATCGAAGACGCTGCCGCGAGCCCGATTTTCGCCAAGTACCCGGCCGTGCTCAAAGACGAGCGCATGACCGCGTTCATCTGCGATTACCTGCGCATCATGTCTTCCGGCAACATGGCCCCGCACGAGCTGGAAGGCTTGTTCGACATGGAGTTGTACAGCCTCAAGGAAGACCTCGAGCATCCATCCCACGCGGTGAACGGCATCGCCGACGCCATGCCCGGTTTCGGTATCGTCGCGGCGGTACTCGGTATCGTGGTGACGATGGCCTCGCTGGGTGAAGGTGACCAGAAGTCCATCGGTCTGCACGTGGGTGCGGCACTGGTGGGTACTTTCTTCGGTATTCTCGCGGCATACGGTTTCTTCGGCCCGTTGGCGCATTCCCTGGCCCACGACGCCAAGGAAGAGCTGAACGTCTACGAAGCCATCAAGGCCTCGCTGGTGGCTTCGGCTTCCGGCATGCCGCCGTCGCTGGCGGTCGAGTTCGGTCGCAAGGTGCTGTACCCGGCCCACCGTCCAAGCTTTGCCGAGCTGGAACAAGCCGTTCGCGGTCGCTAAGAAATGGAAAATAATCAGCCGATTATCATCAAGCGCGTCAAGCGCATAGCCGGCGGGCATCACGGTGGGGCGTGGAAAATCGCCTTCGCCGACTTCGCCACGGCGATGATGGCGTTCTTCCTGGTGTTGTGGCTGCTGTCCACCGCAACGCCGGAGCAGAAGATCGCCATCGCCGGTTACTTCAAAGACCCGGTCGGCTTCTCCGAAAGCGGCACGCCGTACATCATCGACCTGGGTGGCACACCGACTCTGGCGCCGGAAAATACCCTCAACCCTGAGGTGAAATCCCAGCCGCAACCGGACAAGGTCACCGTCGACACCGAGCAGGTTGAAGGCATGGCCGAAATGGTCGAGAAAGAGCGCCTCGAACTGCTGCTGCAAGAACTGCAAAACAAGGTCGACGAGAACCCGCAACTGCAGAAATTCAAGGATCAGATCCTCTTCGAGATCACCCCGAACGGCTTGCGTATCCAGATCATGGATGCCGAGAACCGGCCGATGTTCGACTCGGGTTCTGCACGCCTGAAGCCGTACTTCGAAGACATCCTGCTGGCCATGGCTGACACCATCAAAGCGGTGCCGAACAAGATCAGCATCAGCGGTCACACCGACGCCAAGCCGTACACCGGCACCGGTGATTTCGGTAACTGGGAATTGTCGGCCAACCGTGCCAATGCTGCCCGACGTGCACTGATCGCCGGCAGCTATCCGGATGCGCAAGTGGCGCGGGTCGTCGGTTATGCCTCGTCGGCACTGTTCGATAAGGAAAACCCGTTCAACCCGGTCAACCGCCGTATCGACATTGTTGTGCTGACCAAGAAAGCCCAGGCGGCCATTGAAGGTGCGCAAGGTGCCGATCCGGCGAAACCGGCAGATCAAGGCCAGAACGGTGCCGCTCCGGCGACACCGATTGATCCGAATGCGCTGCCGGCGGATCAGCAGCCGGTGCCGGCGCATGAGTTGCGTGAACGGTTGAATCTGTTTGATGACGCCGCGCCGAAACCGGCGGAACCGGGGAGTGCGGCGCCGGCGCCGGCAACCACTGCACCGGCACCTGCGCCCAAGCAGTAATCGACAAAAAGCCACGGTTACCGTGGCTTTTTTGTTTCTGCCTGCGTCGCAATGACCAGTCGCAGTTTTCGCAATCACGGAAGATCAGTTAATGGAAAGACTCAAAGCCTATTTTCAACGGCATGGCAACGCACCCTTCAAGTTTGGCGAGGGGCGGGTCAGTGGCTATATTTCGGCCACCCTCGGGCTGTTGAGCCTGTTGGCGGTGTTCTGTTTCCTCTTCCCGGAATGGCTGACCACGGCCGAACTGCGCAAGGTCTATGACGAGCAGTTCGCGCGCACCACGCTGTTGCTCGGTCTGGTGCTGTCGTTCAGCCTCGGCACCCTGAATATCCTGCTCAACAAGCGCAAACGTCTGGGGATTACCGGACTGGTGGCGTCGGGGCTGGCGGTATTCCTTGGGGGCACCAATGTCCAAGTCAGCTCGATCGGGCAGACCCCGTACTCGCTCGGTCTGGACTGGTTTGTGCTGGCGCTGCTGGTGTCGGCGATCGTGTTCATTCCGCTGGAAAAACTCTATTCCAAGGACCCTGAGCAAAACATCCTGCGTCCGCACTGGCGCACCGACCTGACCTACTTCTTCGTCAGCCACATGCTGGTGCAGTTCATCCTGATCTTCATCACCGCCTCTTCGAGTTACATCGCCGGTTGGGCGGTGTCGCCAGGCTTGCAGGCAAGTGTGCAAAGCCTGCCGCTGGTGGTGCAGTTTTTGTTGGCAATCCTGGTCGCCGATCTCGGCCAATACTGGCTGCACCGGCTCTATCACGTGGTGCCATTTCTGTGGCGCATCCACGCGGTGCATCACTCCAGCACCCACATGGACTGGCTCGCCGGCTCGCGCGTGCACTTCATTGAAATCCTGCTGACCCGCACCGGTGTGCTGGTGCCATTGATGCTGCTGGGCTTCGCGCCGCAAGCGTTGAATGCCTACGTGATTCTGGTTGGTGTTCAGGCGGTACTGGCCCACGCCAACGTGCGGATCAACGGCGGCTGGCTGAACTACCTGATCGTGCTGCCGCGCTACCACCATTGGCACCACGCCCGGCACAAGGATTACATCTACAAGAACTACGCGATCCACACGCCGCTGGTGGACATGCTGTTCGGCACGTTCAAATTGCCGCCTAAAGAATGGCCGGTACGTTACGGCGTTTTTGGCAAGGAGTTGCCTGGCGGGATTGTGCATCAGCATCTGTATGCGTTTCGCAAGCCTGAGCCAAAGGTGGTTGTGCCGAAACCGCCGGCCAGCGTTTGAGGCAAAAAAAAGCCGCGAGATGATCGCGGCTTTTTTGTGTCTGGCTAGTTAATAGCCGTTTTCAGGCAAACTGGCGATGATCGAGCGGTAGCTGTTCATCCGCTGCTGCTGGATACGACCATCCTCCAACGCCTTGAGCAACGCACAACCCGGTTCGCGGTCATGCTTGCAGTCTCGGAAGCGGCAAGTGCCGAGTAGGTCATTGAACTCGATGAAACCTGCTTCAACGTCGGCACGGCTGACGTGACCGAGGCCGAATTCACGGATGCCCGGGGAGTCGATCAGCTCACCGCCACCGGGAAAGTGGAACAGTCGTGCGGTGGTCGTCGTATGCGTGCCCTGGCCGGACAACTCGGACAACGGCCCGACGCGGGTTTCGACTTCTGGCAGCAGGCTGTTGACCAGCGACGACTTGCCGACACCGGACTGGCCGACGAATACGCTGATGCGCCCGTCGAGCTGCTGTTGCAGCTGTTCCATGCCGTTGCCGTGATGCGCGGAGACTTCCAGCACCGGATAACCCAGCGTGCGGTACACCGCCAGCAGCGCATTGAGCGCCGGAGCGTTCTGCTCGTCGATCAGGTCGAATTTGTTCAACAGCAGCAACGGGCGGATGCCGGCGTGTTCGGCCGCGACCAGATAACGGTCGATCAGGTTGGCATGTGGCTCGGGCAATGGGGCGAAGACGATGACGATCATGTCGACGTTGGCCGCAACCGGTTTGAGCTGGCCACGGCTGTCCGGGCGGCACAGTTCGGTGGTGCGCGGCAGTTGCGCAACGATCACCCCGATGCCTTGGTTGCCGGCGCGCCAGACGACGGTGTCGCCGGTTACCAGCGCGGGCAGGTTGGCGCGCAAGTGGCAGCGAAACACTTGGCCGGCCTGATCACCGTCAACGGCTTCGACCTCGACCTGTACACCGAAGTGGGCGATCACCAGGCCTGTTTGTTCTGGCCCCAGGTCGCCGCCCTCAAGGGCTTCGACAGCCGAGGACTCGCGTTTGGCGGCGCGTGCGGCGCGTTCGCCCTGAATCTTTTCGATGCGCCAGTTTTGACGACGATTGAGTTGGCGTTTGGCCATGGGTGTTCCGTCTGAAGAATGCAGCGATTAGGTAAAACGGCCGCGAGTTTAGCACGCCCGGCAAGCGGCCTAGGCTAAACTGCGCAGCATTGCCTAGGAGCCGAAATATGCCAAACCCGCAGAACCTGATCTGGATCGACCTGGAAATGACCGGTCTGGATCCTGAAAACGACGTCATCATCGAGATGGCCACCATCGTTACCGACAGCGATCTCAACACGCTGGCCGAAGGCCCGGTGATCGCCATCCACCACAGCGACGAAGTGCTCGCGCGCATGGACGAGTGGAACACCCGCACCCACGGCAACTCCGGCCTGACCCAACGCGTGCGCGACAGCCGCATCAGCATGGCTGAAGCCGAGGCCGAAACCATCGCCTTTCTGGAAAAGTGGGTGCCGAAGGGCAAATCGCCGATCTGTGGCAACAGCATCTGCCAGGATCGTCGCTTCCTTTATACCCACATGAAAGCGCTGGAAAGCTACTTCCACTACCGCAACCTCGACGTCTCTACGCTCAAAGAGCTGGCCGCGCGCTGGGCGCCGGATGTGCGCGACAGTTTCAAGAAGGGCAGCACGCACCTGGCACTGGACGATATTCGCGAATCGATCGCCGAACTGCAGCATTACCGCAAGCATTTCATCAAGTTTTGATGTGGTTTGTGCAGGAGCTGCCACAGGTGGCTCCTGCATTGGAACGTGTCGCTCGCGCTCTGTCGAGCCAGCGTGAAATGGCTGGATGGCGTTTGCCCTGATCGGCGGCATCTATTGCAATAACATCCCGGCAATCTTTTGAAGAAGACTTCATTTCAGCGTTATTGTTGCAATACTCTGATGTTGCAGCTTTTACCTTTATCTAATATTTACGAGCGGGCAAGCCAGTTTGATGACGTTAACTGGGGACGTTGTGTTGGGTGGTGATTTTGTTAAAAAATGCAAGCTTGTGTGTGGCAGATGCTGATTGAGGCCCAAATGCTTGAATAAGGTAATGGTTCTGGAAAGTTTTAATTAAGTGCGCCAGTTGAATTAATGATTGATTTTTTTGTTTTTTCTTACACTTTGGGCGCGGTTTTTTTCTCGGTGTATGTTATTAATTGTGCTCTATGTTCGAACCCTGGATTGTTCGAATTAATATACATCATGGAAGAAGTTAATGAGTGAAGGATTGAGTACGTCACAGGATCAACTCGTTGAGTCAGATGCGGCAGAAAGCATCGGTAGTTTTGCCGTAAAGTTTGACGCGGGTGCATCCAGTCGGAGCAAAGTGCTATATGCCAATGGGCGCATGCAGGTCAAGGTGCAGGTTGTAGTGGCTGGTGTGGATCGCGATGGTAACGTCGTCGCTGTTTCCGACGAGATAATGGAGAGTATTCGTCTTATTCACTATGACAGCGGCAAAACCTTGCGCAATGGTTGGCGAGCCAGTACGGAGCAGGGCCGTTTCACCTTGGCAGTAGCGCACGCCACCGTTATGGCGAATGAGGATGATGGAGACGAGGATCTTTCGGGCCAGCGCCGGGTACGCACGTTCTGGGTTTCCAGCGAAAATGTGGAAACCATTCAGATCGGTGCGTCCATAAAGTTTCATAACACAGTCATTCGCAGTAATGGAACAACTCTGTCGAGCAGGCATGACAGCAGTATCAGCGTTGAGGCCATTGAGCCGGTAACCTATGCGATTGAGCAGTTCCGTTGGGAAAATGTCTGGTATGACGGCGGGTTTAAAAATCAGCGTATTTACAAATACTACCTTGGCTTGTATCCCCATGCACAACAGGTGAAGTTAGTGGACTGGATTGCTGGGGGGGCTGATGAGAACGTTGTATTTGCCTTCGGTAATAAAGTCGATGGATGGAATGCGGCGTTTCAGGCTGGCGTTCTGATCCACCCCGACGGGCACACATTTAATATGTCGTTACCGTTTGTCGAGGCTTTCGGTGTTTCGCCAGAGTCCATCAGGTTTATTTATCATGAGAAAGATTATGAGATTAAAGTCAACGATCGCATCGGAGAACTGACTGTTGTCCAGGCACTGTCCCCGGCAGCACGAAATCAACCGCTCGTCGACAGATCTGAGGTCTTCCGCTTCACCGCCCTGGATCAGTTTGGCACTGAACATAAACTGGCTATCCGCACTAACTTTAAGGAACGAAGCTTGAGGCTGGAACGAGGCTGATACTTTAATTTTTTCTGAAAATACAAAAGGGATAAACTTTCATGGAAGAGTTTGTACAAGAGACACCGGAGTTGCAGGCTGAACCTGTTACTCTGGATTCAATTTCCCGTTTCGAAGTCACGCTTGGTGGTGACGCCAGCACGCTGAGCAAGACGCTATACGGCAACGGTCGTATGCAAGTCAAAGTTCAGGTTCTGGTATCCGGCGTGGACGTCTCCGGAAACTACGCTGTTATTCCGGATGACGTGTTCCAGAGCATAGAACTGGTTCATTACCACACGGGCAAGCCCTTGCAGGATGGCTGGCGTGCCACTGTCGAGCCGGGTGAGTTTACCAGCGAAGCTCCGAGCGCCAGAAAGGCTACGAATTCGACCGCTACGGTCGGTGCAACCGAGTCCATTCAACGACAGGTGCGAACTCTATGGGTCTCGGCTGAGGGTGCCGCAACCACACGGATTGCCGCTCGCATCTTCCTCAATGGACGGTTTATCTACACCAACAGCAGCTCTTTGTTCAGCATGCATGACAGCAGTGTCACGATAGAGTCACAGGCGCCGCCACGGTATGCGATCGAGAACTTTCGCTGGGAGCCGGTCATCCGCGGAGACGAGAAGAGCGGGCACAAAATCTTCAACTATTACCTCGGCCTTTATGTTCAAGGGCAACAGATCAAGTTGATGGACTGGGTTAAGGACAACCAGACGGGCAGTATCGAATTTGCCTATGGAAACCACATTAACGGATACGTCGGGGGCGAAAAGGTCAATGCACTCAAGGGCGTGCTGGTCAGACCGGATCGCCGCAAAATAGGCGTTGTTTTACCGCTGCTCACCGGGCGCGTAACCGCGCAGAACCCGGTCAGGTCTTATTCGGTCGCTCAATACACGGTCCGGGTCAATGATCGGGACGGGGAGTTGACCGCCGTGGTTTCGTGGTCTCGTGACTTTTGGCGAGATCAGCAGGCGTCCTCACACGAAGGCGTATTTCATTTCAAGGTGCTAGACCAATTCGGCACGGAGCATCAACTGGCTATCCGTTCCGTCATCAAGGACGGCAGTTTCAAACTGGAACAAGGTTAACGTCATCTCTTTTGGTACTGGCGCGAAATGGCTAGACTGCGCGCCTTCCTGCCTGGATCGCCACCATGTTGCTGATGCTCTATCTGATCGCTATCACTGCCGAAGCCATGACTGGCGCCCTGTCTGCCGGCCGTCGCGGCATGGACTGGTTTGGCGTGGTGCTGATTGCCTGCATCACGGCGTTGGGTGGCGGTTCGGTACGTGATGTGCTGCTCGGGCACTACCCGCTGACGTGGGTCAAACATCCGGAATACCTGGTGCTGACTTCCGTCGCGGCGATGTTTACCGTATTCACAGCGCGCTGGATGCGCCACTTGCGTTCGCTGTTTCTGGTGCTCGACGCGGTCGGTCTGGTGGCGTTCACACTGATCGGTTGCATGACCGCCCTGGAAATGGGCCACGGCATGCTGGTGGCGTCGGTCAGCGGCGTGATCACCGGGGTATTTGGCGGCATCTTGCGCGATATTTTCTGCAACGACATTCCGCTGATCTTTCGGCGTGAACTTTATGCGAGTGTCTCGTTTGCTGCGGCGTGGTGCTACATGCTGTGTCTTTATCTGAATGTGCCAGGCGAACAAGCCATTCTGATCACGCTGTTCGGCGGGTTTTTGTTACGTCTGCTGGCCATCCGTTTTCATTGGGAAATGCCAAAATTCATTTATAACGACGAGCATTAATCCTTGTGGCTGGAAGAAAGTGGTTTAGCGGATAAAAGATCGTAAAAAGCTAGAGACTTGCAAGTGTATGTTTCTTACATTTTTCGCTTTGCTGTTTATTTGAAAGGTCTGTAATTTTTTTGTTGGCATATGTTCGATGTCAATATTTAAATATAACTCTTCAAAGGAATACATCATGAGCGAAAGCATGGACGCTACACACGGTCAGCAAACCATTGAGCCGATTCTTGCAGGTCTTGCCAGAATGAGTGTCAAGTTTGATGCCAACGATGCTACTCGCAGCAAGTCGCTGTTCGCTAACGGCCGGATGCAGGTGAAAGTGCAAGTTCTGGTTTCCGGGGTAGATACCGACGGTAATGTTATGCACGTACCGGCGCAGGTAATGGACAGCATCCAACTCATTCATTACAGCACTGGCAAGACGTTGCGCGAAGGCTGGGTCGCGAGCACTGAACAAGGACGATTTACCCTAGAGTCGCAAACTCCATTCTCAGTCAGAGAAGCAGACGAGGATGATGTGGAAAATGACAGCGCCCACCCTCAGGTTCGCACGTTCTGGGTATCCTCATCGAGCGCTGGTACGACTCAGATCGGTGCGCGCCTGACGCTGAACGGGGAGAAGATTCTCACCAATGGAACCACCCTTTCCAGTGTCCAGGACAGTAGCGTCACGATCGAAGCACAAACTCCCGTGACGTATTCGATAGGGCTGTTCGACTGGTTTCAGACGCGGCGCGGCAATGAAGAACCCGGCAATCGTATCTGGAACTACTATCTGGGGCTGTTTCCGCAGGGGCAGCAGATCAGACTGGTCGACTGGATTGTAGATGGGGTAGAACCCGGCGATGATGACGTCTTTGCGAGCGGTAACAAACTTAACGAATCAAAAACAAATTTTATGGAGGCTACGCTTGTTCGCCGCGAACG
>NZ_CABVHJ010000015.1:0-104007 GCF_902497745.1 Pseudomonas fluorescens | reverse complement strand
TCTGAGTTCATAACGTACTTGCCGTTTGCCGGGAATAGTAATCTGTACACTTTTACTGCTGACGCCATAACAAGGCAACAGAAGCGTTATAGCGTATCCGTCAATGATCGCGAAGGTTACCTGACCGTTGTTCAAGCCCTGTCCGAATACTCGAAAGATGCGGGCAAATACAAAGCCGGCAATGTGCTTCGCTTCCGTGCCATTGATCAGTACGGTACAGAGCATAAACTGGCGATTCGCACGAATTTTTATGAGCGTAATTTATATCTGGAAAAAGGTTGATTATCACTTTCACTGATGCAATGTCGGTGGATGTAGTAGATATCTATGCTTTTTGGCGTGGCGACTATCGATAAGCTGTGGTGTTCAATCATCAGGTAATCGCCCCTAAAGTGCTTTTACTTATATCGTGAGTTGGCCCTTCAGTTATGCGGGGCCAGCTATAGCCACAGCTCAAGGATGAGTAGTCATGACTGGCAAACCGCCTAAGGTCAAACCTGTACCAGCCCCAACCAAAACCCCCGATTTCAACGTAGAGGGTACTCATCGGCTACCGTCCGCCTCTTCAGCACTGCCGCCTCCGCCCATCCCGCGTCCCCTGGAACCCTTGCATCCTTACTTCGGGCCTGACCCGGTCGCAGTGACGCCAGCGATCAGAGTGAGCGTGAGTCCGAGGTCATCCACGATCAATGACTTCGCGATGCATGCCACAACATCCTCACTGGCAGATTACTGGATACCCACACCCCAAAGTCTCGACGAGGCCGATGCGCACGGCATCCGGCTTGTGAAGCAGCGTCAGTATGTCGCCGTTGCCGATGACCATATCGTACAAGTGGTGCTGGACGCTCGGAGTGGGCTGTTTCGCGCCACGCTGGCCAGTGAGCTCGACCCCTCCGGCCCGCTAATGAAGTGGGACAGCGAGGGCCGATTCTGGATCCCGCTGGCCAGTGATGTCACCCCCCCGACTGATTCCATATCAGCTCAAACTGCACAACTTTTTCGCCGGATGGGCCGTTCTGTGGCGCAATTTTCCGACGTCATGGTTGACCGCATGCTGGCAGTGAGCGGAGTCAATGAATCGCTGCTGCGCGATGTGCTCGTAAATGATCGTCCTGCGCCTTTTTTACTGGAGGACACCCTCAGGCGATTCGAACTTGATCAGAAAATTCAGGCACAGGGACGCGGGACCGTGGCAGAGCGGTTTGCGCGGTTCAAGGATCTGGAAGATGCATTTGAATCCGATTGCGATGAACATACTTTGCGGATGCGCCGGGTATTTCCAGATCTACCGAAAACGGCTGCGCTGGCCATATGGCGCAATACGGGCGCTGCCGAGCGTTTACACATGTTCAACGAGCCAGGCATGCCTCAGCGAGTGGCGAAAGAGGCATTGGTGGCGCTGCGAGACATTCGTCTGGCAAGGGCTGCGGAAGGCATTTATTTAGAGGCGATATCTAACCCGGACAGTGATCGGTTAGTGCTGCATATGCTCGGAAATCTCGCGAATTGGCCGCGGCAGACTCGTATCGAGATTCGCCAAGGGGCAATGGACGGGGATGTTCTGGGCGCTATCGGCGATGTCTGGTCGCCGATTCGTCACGTACTTATTCGTCAGGATGATGGCTATGTCATTCAGAATAGCGACGCCCAATCACCTCAGGGATCGAAGGATCTGTATTCCACACTCTGGCGTCTGTTGTTGCCCGGGGATCGCCAGATGCTGGGTGTGACAGACGTTGGGGGGGCGGCATTGCAACACTTGATTCATGCGCAACCGCTGCCGCCACGCCAAACCGTGAGTGAGTTGCTGGGGCTGGCACCGCTTCCGGTTACCGTCGATCCTGCCGCTGCGCAATACCGGCAAACGGGGCCGTTGCGAGGGGGGGGCGACAACAATCCGAGATCGACCAGGTCTGTTGCTGATCGTGTGCGTGATCTTTATCCGCATCTTCCAGAGGAGGATGTGAAGACGTTTATTACCGAGCGCTTGAAGAGTGATCCATCAGGCGTCCTGATCCGTCTGGAAAAAGAGTTTGCGACATTGCGTGATGAATTAGCGATATGGACTGCCGAAGGCGTACCACCACATTCGCAGGCGTTCGAACCAGAAGGCGCCCCGGCCCCCGCCGAACGACGCCAGGCTCGCGCGCAGTTCAGCACAAAGTTGCAAGATATCTGGCAGCGCAAGTCGGTTTCGAAGTGGGAGGAGGGACACTATCAATTTTCTCACTACGTAGATTTTTCGGGTGAGTTACCAAGGCTGTCCACCCGATTTGAATATGTGACGGAGTTAATATTGACCGCGAATGAACCGGGCGCACGGATAGGTGCGTTTCTTGACAGCTTTCCCAATATTCAATGTTTAGGAATCGTTGGCATAGAAATGGAGGAATTCGCGTCAGGAATATTTCAAATGCGCCAGTTAAGCGAGCTTACGCTGGACGGGTGCTCGCTGAAACTATCCGAGGTCACCGTTGAAGGATTGTCCAGAATCGAAACGCTTACCCGGTTGAATCTGTCAAACAACCCTCTGACAGTTGCTCCGCAGGTAGGCTACATGACGGGTTTGACCGACTTGATGGTGTATAAAACCAATCTTTCCAGTCTTCCCTCAGGTGTAGACAGGCTTCGGAAACTTCAGGTCATGGCATTACATGATAATAATTTTTCCGACGTTGGCGATGAATTGTTCGAGATTCCGGATACCCAGGATCTGTTCATTGGTTTGTTGGGTAACCCGCTGAGTGACGTTTCCAGGCAACGGATTAATCAGTACCTGGAACATTCCAGCCTGGATCGGAAGGTGGAAATCCAGACCGAGGATGCGGTTTCTGAATCTGACTCCGATAGTCAGTCCTCAGAGAGCGGCTTCTCGACAGGATCAGACAGTGACTAAATATTGATGAAAGTGCCGGCTTCTTTGTTTTCCTAAAATAATCTGACAAGAATAAAGTACGTATGGCTTCCCTTCTGGTTTTGTGCAGTTGAGGTCAGGAGGGGAGATGGCTCATTGAGTGCAGGAACAGAAGGGGTCGGGAGAGTGTTGTTGGATTCTGTATCATGAAGTCTGCGTTTTTTGAACTTATTAATATTTGTGTGAGTTGTTGAGGGGAGGTGATCAGATGTTGCCTCCTCACAATTTGTCTAATGTCGCGGCTGTTCTTATTTAAATCGATCGTCAATAGTTTGCTGAGTCCTTAGAGGGCGAAATATATTAATCAGCAAGGTGTTGTCAAATGTTTGATGATCAAATTGGTATTTCCCGTATCGAGGTAAAACTCGACGCCACAAGGTCTGGCCAGCATAAAGTGCTTTATGCCAACGGGCGCATGCAGGTGCGTGTTTTGGTGCTTCTGCACGGGATCGATAACAATGGCGACGGCGCATCACTGTATGGTCATCCCGCATTGCCATCACTGCGGTTGATCGCCTATAACGGCGCACGGCCTCTGGAGGGGGACTGGAGTGTATCGCAGCAGGAAAATCGTTATGCTCACGAAATGTCGGGCGGGGCAACGCGGCTGACAGAAGTCCCGCGTACCACGTACAACCGGATAAGCGACGACTCTGATCCAGTACAGATTTTTCAATTCTGGGTTTCGGCTTCCAGACCTGGAATCATGGAAGTGGCCGCCGAGATCTTCATGGACGGCGTGGTATTGCGAAGCAACGGAATCGGTTTCGACAGCAGTGTTACGCTGGAGGCGATCCCGCCGAAAAGATATAACCAGAACAGTTTCTCTCTTCATAAGTACGGCCCGCTCACCGAACGGGTATACGAAGAGCGAATTCAATACTTTCATCTCGGGCTTCACGCTGACGGTCGTCAAATTAACCTGCTCGATTGGTACAGCAACGATATAGCGCTTGATCCGTATGATGCTGAAGATGCGGTAATGGTTTATTCGTCAGGCACGATAAACCTCAACAGTGGCGGCGGCAGAAGCTTTTACGGTTATCTGGCGCCGATCTATGGGCGGTCGGCCTCGGTCAATACGCCTCTCGGTTATATCACTTTCCCGATTAAGATGTGCCGGGGGTATTAACCCTTGTGCAGCGCACTACTCTTCAGGCAGAGGAAAAGCCGGGCAACGACGGTGCGTTTGAACTTGTAGTTATTGATGAGTTCGGTACGGAGCACTGGCTGGCTATCGATGGTGATAAAGAACAGCGAACTTTCATTCTGGGTGAGTCGAAACGGTCAACAAAGCAATTTGCCTGATTTTATTGATAGGGCCAGCGAAGCTTCGCTGGCCAACTTGCTTTGTCCGTATCTGCACCTGAATAAAGGAGATTTTTTCCATGGAAAGTAATTTGGCTTCCGCTGTTCATTCAAGCGCTTTCAATTTCGGCGAATTTGTTTCCGGAGGCGTTGATCCTCGCACCGGCATGTACACGTGCGCCTTTTCATTAGGGAAGTTGCACTCGTCAGATCTTAACGGTCCTGAGTTTGCACTTTCACTGGGCTTCAATCCGCTCAACCAGGCGGACTCCGGTTTTGGCACTGGCTGGTCTTTGACCATGACCAATTACGACTTGCGCAGCAAAGTCATGACGCTGTCCAACGGTGAACGCTACAAGGCTGTCGAGACGTCTACCGGTCTGAAGTTCAAGGAAATGAAACTGCAAACGGCAAAGGTGTCAGTCACTGGAGCAGGGCGCTATGAAGTTCGATACAAGGATGGTCGGCGTGAACTGCTCAAAGTCCTGGCTGGCACTCAAGTCGCCGTTGCGGAAAAAATAATCGCGGCGAACGGTGTGAGCATCGCGTTGAAGCACGAGTTGTTCAACCAGTTTCCCAGGTTGAGCGAAGTTCGTGACGCCAAACGATGCCTGCTGAAAATTACACGCAATGCGGGTCAGGTCAAATTGACCCGACATCCCGAGACTTCGTCCAGCGTCGACTACAAGTTAATCCTGAAAAACGCTCGGGTAACGGCAATCGAGCTTCCGGTCGGCAAAGGTTGGGAGATGGAATATGAAGTGATTGATGGGGCCAGCTATTTGCACCGCGTCGTCAATCCATTACGCGGCGTGGAAATCATTCGCTACAAGCGCCAAGGTCATCACTTCGTCAATGACGCGGAGCAGACGTTGCCGTTTGTCATCGCTCACGATATTTATCCTGGTCGCGGCCAACCCAGGCTTTGCAAGGTATACACATACTCCGACCACAACTTCCTTGGGCAGGGCCTCCTCCCGGCCAAGGACAATGACCTGGATCCGCTCTATCTGGCGCCCGGTCATTATGTCTACAGCACGGACGAGCAGTTGTTGATAAGCGGCAGAGTGCATACCCGCATTCAACGCACCTACAACAAGTTCCATCTGTTGGTGGCTGAAGTTACAACCTGCGGCGACGCCCGGATCGCAACCGCTACGGAGTATCACTGTTCCGTCACCAAGCCCTTCAATGATCAGGTGGCTCAGTTCCGCCTGCCGAAAGTCCAGACGGTGACTCACCTTGATCGGCGCACCCAACAGCAGCGTGTGGAAACCACCGTCACCGAGTTCGATCACGAGGGCAACCTGCTCAAGCACGTCGAGCCGAGCGGGGTGACGACTTTGACGGAATTTTATCCGGCAGGTGGTGGAGATAATTGCCCGGAGGATCCGCTGGGTTTCTCCAGGTTCCCGAAAAAGAGGACGGTCACCGCTGCCGCGTCGGATGGTGCTTCGACTGTCACGTACTACGACTATGCCCTGCATACTGCGTTGGAAGGTGCGGAACTGGCGTCCGTGTTACCGGTTGAGGAGCGTTTTTTCGAAGTTGTGGAAGGTGTTGAGGTCATACGTTCGAAAACCGGACGCAGCTATCTGGATATACCCAAAGACCCACTCAAGCACGGGGCCACGAAAGAGCAAAGTATCATCCTGAATGATAAAAAAACCTCTACCGAATTTTCTTATGAGCTTGAGGGTGAAAAGTTGCGGGTCAAGTCCAGTACACGCGGATTTGACGGCGCGCTGCAGACCAGTGAGAAAGTACTTTCGACGCTGACCGGATTACCGCTGTCTGAGGTCGGTGTCGATGGCGAGCACATCGAGCATGAATACGATGCGATCGGCCGTGCAGTGTGCAAAACGGTTGCTTCCGGGACCCCTTATGAGGCCGCTACCCGGTGGGACTATCTGCCCGCCAGCAAACAGCAGCCGGCCACAATGGTGACCAGGGATCCCTCCGGCGGTAAGCAAAAAGTGAGCTACGACGGCCTGCAGCGGGTGATCACCGTTCAGGAAGAGGATTGCGACCATCCGGACGAGGACGGGCTCATCCCGACTCGCACGCTTTATTCTGCCCTGCATGATTCGGTCGGTCACAAGGTGCAAGTGACGCTGACCGATTGGCGTGACGGCAAGCCTTATCCGCTCAGTACCCGCTACGAATTCGATTCCTGGGGCCAGGTCAGCAAAACGCTGCATGCCGATGGGCGTATCGAACACAGCGAGGCGGATCCGGTCCTTCGCCAGCAAACCAATTGGCTACAAGGGATGGGCAAGACACTCACCCTCATCAATGAGTTCGGTAAACCGCTCAGTGTCGAGAGCTTCAATCTGAAGAACAAGAGTCTGGGCAAAACCGTTTACACCTATGACGGGTTCGGGCGTACAACCAGCGCGACAGATCCTGTCGGCAATACCACTCGATATGAGTACGACGTTTTTGACCGGATGATCCGCACTGTCCTGCCCGACGCCAGTGTGGTCGTGACCGACTACGCCGAGCATAGTGATGAAGGGCTATCGATCGGCATCAAGGTCGGTGACAAAGTGTTGGGGCAGCAAGCTTATGATGGTTTGGGGCGTTTGATCCAAAGTACCGTGGGCGGGCGCAAGTCCGAGGCCGGTTATGAAGCGGGCTTCACTCAGCCACAGTGGTACACGAGTGCTGATGGCAAAAAAACCGAATTCACTTATTTGCGCGATATGGGTGGTTTGCTGATTGAGCGCAAGTCAGGGGAACTGGTCACGACCATGACTTATGAGCCCCTCAGTGGCAAGCCCTTGACCTGTACCGAAAACGGCCGGGAACGGCGCTTTACCTATTACCCTTCCGGACGCGTCAAATCCGAAACGACGACCTTCGGCGCTATCACGAAAGCAACGTCCAGTACCTGGACCCTGCAGGGGCGACCGATCACCCATGTCGATGTACTCGGAGCCGCAAGCACATCCGAATACGATCAGCATGGTCGCCTGCTATCCACCTCGCAGGGTACGCTGAAAACCGAGTTCCACTACAACGTCCAGACGGGGATGCTGGACTGGACGAAAACCGAAGAAACGTCGATCAAGCGGCAGATGATCACCCGATTCGTCTATGACGATATCGGTCGTGAAACCCGCCGTACTTTCGAGATTCAGGGGCAGCCTGACCAAGCGCTGGAATCGGCTTATACCCTTGCTGGCAAACTGGCGCAGAAAGTCTCCAGGCGTGGCACGCAACTATTGCGCGATGAACAATTCACCTACGATGTGCGCGGGCGTCTGATCCAGTACGACTGTGCCGGCACCCAAAAGCCCCGCGATCCGTATGGCAAGGAAATTGTCCAGCAGAGGTTCACCTTCGATGCGCTGGATAACATCCTTACCGTGCAGACGAAGTTCCCGCTGGGCGTGAATCTGACCACCTTCAGTTATGACAATCCCGACCCTGCACAGCTCAGCGCAGTCAAGCATTCCCATGTCGACTATCCATCGGCAGTGACGCTGGAATACGACGCCAACGGCAGGATGATCAAGGACGACCAGGCGCGGACTCTGGCCTATGACGCGTTCGGACGTCTCGAGCAATTGTCCGGCGCAGACGGTTCAGTCATTCGTGGCTACCATTACGACGGTTTCGATGATCTGGTTGAACTGTCGCAACCCGACAAGGTAACCACGCAGCGTTACTACAATGCAGGCCGGGTCGCCAATGAGGTGAGTGGTGAAAACTCATCCAGTGTTGTGCGTCACGGTGGCGGGCTTGTGGGGCAACAGCAACTCGGTTCGAACGCCGGCGCGCAGCTATTTGGCACCGATCAGCAGCAAAGCGTGCTGACAACGCTGGGCAAGGAACAGCTCACCGATTGTGCCTACAGCCCATACGGGCACCGACCTGCCGAGGGTGGAATGTTCAGCCTGGCGGGGTTCAACGGCGAGCAGCTGGATCCGGTCACTGGTCTGTACCTGCTGGGTAACGGTTACAGGGCCTACAGTCCGACACTGATGCGTTTTCTCGCCCCCGACAGCATGAGCCCGTTCGATGCGGGCGGGTTGAATGCCTACAGTTATTGCTTGGGCGACCCTGTCAATCGTGTCGACCCTACCGCGCATATTTCCTGGCAATCGATCCTGGGCATCGGGCTCAGTATTCTCGGGGTAGTTGCCAGCGTGCTGACGATGGGCGCGGCGACGCCATGGGCGGCGGCGGCATTGGGACTGGCGGTTGCTTCAGGCCTGGCGGGTATCGCCGGCGAGCTGGTCAATGAGCTGGCACCGGATTCTCAGGCAGGCGAGATACTGGGCTGGATCAGTTTCGGTCTTGGGCTGGCTTCGCTCGGCGCAGGTTTGGCGGCGGGTGCAAAAGCTGCTGTGAATGCTGGCAGGAAGATGGCTTCAGCATTTAGCAAAGGTCTTAGTCCCGACGGCAAGGACACAGCCAAAGCGGCAAAACATTTCAAGAAGCCTGGAAAAGGTGCCAAGGCTGCGGCCAAAAAAGCCAAGGCACCCGGGGAGAAAGTGCCGGATGAACCTTGGCAATTGATCGGGGCCGAGGTAGAAAATGTGCATAAAAATCATCAACCAATGGCGTTGGAATTCTACAAGCGCGTGGAAAGCAACATGTCCCCCAAACAAGCAGCGGGCTTGACCGAGATGTATTACGAGGAGTTCGGCGCAGCCGGCAATGGACGAAAAGTAACGCATGTTTTTTTTGCGAGATCGAAAGGACGTGGGGAGCGTATTTACCTTCTAGAGGACAGTAATACGAGAGTTTGCAAAGTCCTCCAAGCGGGCGGCCATTGGTCCGACGGGCAGACTAACGCAATAATGAGGTCGGCCAAAAGTATGGATACAACTCGCATGTGAGCAGCCTGAGTACTTTACTTGCTCATTATGGGTTTGAAGGTCTGGAGTGCCGTCCCAGTGCCCACTCGACATGTTCCCTGACCAACTCTGACGGATAATCCCGTCGCGCCTTCAACGCTTCCAGCACCGGAATCGTTGAAGGCGCATTGCCCAGTCCCACCGCCAGATTCCTCAACCAACGCTCATACCCCGCCCGCCGCAACGGCGAGCCTTCAGTGCTGCTCAAAAACTTCTCTTCATCCCACAAAAACAACTCGGCCAGTTCGGCATTGTCGAGGTTGTGCCGTGGCTTGAAATCGCTTTCCCCGGAGGGCTTGGCGAAGCGGTTCCACGGGCAGCAAATCTGACAGTCATCACAGCCGAACACACGATTGCCGATCAGCGGTCGCAGCTCTTCAGGGATGGCGCTTTTCAGTTCGATGGTCAGATAGGAAATGCAGCGCCGCGCGTCCAGCACATAGGGGCCGACGAAGGCGTTGGTCGGGCAGATATCGAGACACGCAGTGCAACGGCCGCAATGTTCGCTGCTGTGTGGTTCATCCACCGGCAACGGTAGATCGACGAACAGTTCGCTCAAGAAAAAATAACTACCGGCCTTGCGGTTGAGCACCAGGGTGTTTTTGCCGATCCAGCCCAGCCCGGCCTTTTCGGCGATGGCTTTTTCCAGCACCGGGGCGCTGTCGACAAACGCACGGAAACCGAACGGACCGATCTGCGCCTGAATCTTGTCGGCCAATTGCTGCACACGTTTACGGATCAATTTGTGGTAATCGCGGCCCAAGGCATAACGCGACACGTAGGCTTTTTCCGGTTGCGCCAGCATTTGCGCCATTTGTGTGTCGCCGGGCAGGTAGTCCATGCGCAGCGAGACCACGCGCAATGTGCCCGGCACCAGTTCTTCCGGGTGCGAACGTTTGCTGCCATGGGCGCCCATGTAATCCATTTCGCCGTGGTAGCCGGCCTCGAGCCAACGCGCCAGGTGCTGCTCATGCTCGGCCAGATCCAGACCGCTGATGCCGACTTGCTGAAAGCCCAGCTCGCGGCCCCAATCCTTGATCGATTGGGCGAGGGCGGGCAGGTCTGTGGTGATAGCGGACATGAGACGAGAGAAACCGGAGCTGAGGTGCGTATAATTCTGCCAGACATCGGAGCCCGAAGACGCATGCCGCACACGAAAGATCAATTACCCGACGCGCTGTATGGTGCCGCGCAGGTGCGCGAGCTCGACGCACGGCTGATCGCCGCCGGTACGCCGGGCTTCGAATTGATGCAGCGCGCGGCGCATGCGACGTGGCGAGCGCTGGTGCGACAATGGCCGTCGGCGACTGAGCTGACGGTGCTGGCCGGGCATGGCAACAACGCCGGTGACGGTTATCTGGTCGCGACCATGGCGCAACGGGCTGGCTGGCAGGTGCGGGTGTTGGCGGTCGGCGATCCGCAGCGCTTGCAGGGCGATGCCGCACTGGCCCATGCCGAAGCGCTCAATGAAGGTGTCGCTGTGCAGGGCTGGCAGGCACAAAGCGAACTGCGCGGGGTCATTCTCGATGCCTTGCTCGGCACGGGTCTGAGCGGGAATGTGCGCGAACCTCACGTCTCGGCGATCGAGGCAATCAATGCCAGTGGTTTGCCGGTAATAGCTGTCGATATCCCTTCCGGACTGAGTGCTGATACAGGGCACCTGCTGGGTGTCGCTGTGCGAGCCGATCTGACGGTGACCTTTATCGGGCTGAAACTCGGCTTGTTCACCGGGGACGCGGCTGATCATATCGGCGAATTGGTGTTTAACGATTTGCAGGCCAGCGCCGACATCTATCGTGACATTCCAGTCATCGCCCGACGGCTCAACACGGCTAATCTTCCGGGATTGGCGGCGCGTGCACCGACTTCGCACAAGGGCCGTTTTGGCCACGTGTTGCTGATCGGTGGCGATCACGGATTTGGCGGGGCGATCCTGCTCAGTACCGAAACTGCCCTGCGCAGTGGCGCGGGCATGGTTTCGCTGGCGACTCGCCCGGAGCATGTCGCGGCAGCGCTGACTCGTGTGCCGGAGGTCATGGTGCTCGGCACGTCGTCGGCCAATCAATTGATGGGTTTGCTGGATAAAGTTTCCGTGCTGGTGGTCGGTCCGGGATTGGGGCAGGCCAGCTGGGGGCGCGCGCTGTTGTCGGCGGCCGCCAACGCGGCATTGCCACAAGTATGGGACGCCGACGCACTGAACCTGCTGGCGAGCGATTTCGTTGAGTTGCCCAGGGATTGCGTGATCACCCCGCACCCGGGCGAAGCGGCGCGTTTGCTGGGGATCAGCACTGCCGATGTGCTGGCGGATCGTCCGGCAGTGGCGCTGGCGTTGAGCAAAAAATATACAGCGGTGGTGGTGCTGAAAGGTGCTGGCAGCCTGGTCGCTCACCCCGATGGCCGTCTGGCGCTGTGTCACCAAGGCCATCCGGCCATGGCCACCGCCGGACTCGGCGACGTGCTGGCCGGTTTGACCGGTGCACTGCTGGCGCAAGGCATGGACGGCTTCGATGCTGCCTGCCTGGCCGTCTGGCTGCACGCCAATGCAGGTAGGCAACAAGGAAAATTCGGCCGTGGGCTGGCGGCCAGTGATCTGATTCCAGCCATTCGTCAGTTGTTGGAGGAGCAAGCACCGTGTCTGAAGTAACCCTGTACCTGGCCGATGAACAGGCCATGAGCGACTTTGGTGCACGGATTGCCCGCGTGACCCAGGGCCATGGCCTGATTTTTCTCGAAGGCAATCTGGGCATGGGCAAAACCACCCTGTCGCGGGGCATCATTCGCGGGTTGGGCCATGTTGGTGCGGTAAAAAGTCCGACCTTCACCTTGGTCGAACCCTACGAGATCGGTGACATTCGCGCCTTCCACTTTGACCTGTATCGACTGGTCGATCCGGAAGAGCTGGAGTTTCTCGGCATCCGCGACTACTTCGAAGACGATGCCCTGTGCCTGATCGAGTGGCCCGATAAAGGTGCAGGCTTTTTGCCAAAGCCTGACCTGACCATTACCATTAGCCCGCAAGACAGCGGGCGTTCGCTGAAAATTTTATCCCAGGGCTCGCGTGGCGAGGCCTGGTGTGCCGCTTTGGCATTGGAATCCAATTAAATGATGGGGTTAGGTATGCGCTTTCGCGCGTTGGTGGCTGCCGCTGGACTGTTGTTGATGGCAGTAACCGTCAACGCTGTGGCCGATTCGAAGGTCAACAGCGTGCGCCTGTGGCGGGCGCCGGACAACACGCGACTGGTCTTCGACCTGAGCGGCCCGGTGCAGCACAGCGTCTTCACCCTGACCTCACCGGACCGGCTGGTGATCGACATCAACGGCGCCACCCTCGGTGCGCCGCTGAATGTACAGACCGCGAACACGCCAATCACTGCGATGCGTTCGGCCCAGCGCACGCCGACTGACCTGCGCGTGGTCATCGACCTGAAAAAAGCCGTCACCCCGAAAAGTTTCTCGCTGGCGCCGAATGCGCAGTACGGCAACCGTCTGGTGGTCGACCTGTTCGACAACCCGGCCGACGCTGCACCGCCGCCGGCGCCAACACCGCAGGTGGCGACCGTGCCAGCGGTGCCGGTAACCCCGACCGAACCGGCAATCAAACTGCCGCCAGCACCGGCCGGCAAGCGCGACATTATTGTGGTGATCGACGCCGGCCATGGTGGCGAAGACCCGGGTGCGTCCGGTTCGCGCGGTCAGCGTGAGAAAGACGTGGTATTGCAGATCGCCCGCGAGCTGCAGCGTCAGGTCAACGGCATGAAAGGCTTCCGCGCCGAACTGACCCGTACCGGCGACTATTTCATCCCGTTGCGCGGGCGTACCGAAATCGCCCGCAAGAAAGGCGCCGACCTGTTCGTCTCGATCCACGCCGACGCCGCACCTTCCGCCGCAGCTTTCGGTGCCTCGGTGTTTGCCCTGTCTGATCGTGGTGCAACGTCGGAGACCGCCCGTTGGCTGGCCGATAGCGAAAACCGTTCTGACTTGATCGGTGGTGCCGGCAACGTCAGCCTCGACGACAAGGACCGCATGCTCGCGGGCGTATTGCTCGACCTGTCGATGACGGCCTCGCTGACTTCCAGCCTCAACGTCGGCCAGAAAGTCCTGACCAATATCGGCCGCGTTACGCCGCTGCACAAACAGCGTGTGGAACAGGCCGGGTTCATGGTGTTGAAGTCGCCGGACATCCCGTCGATCCTGGTCGAAACCGGCTTCATCTCCAATGCCAACGAAGCCAACAAGCTCTCGGCATCGAGCCACCAGCAAGCGCTGGCACGTTCGATCAGCAGCGGCGTGCGCCAGTTCTTCCAGCAGAACCCGCCACCGGGCACCTATATTGCCTGGCTGCGTGATTCCGGCAAGATCGCCCAAGGCCCGCGCGACCACCGCGTCGGCCCGGGTGAAACGCTGGCGATGATCGGCGTGCGTTATCAGGTGTCGCCGGCCACGCTGCGCGCTGCCAACAACCTGAAAAGCGATGAGCTGAAAGTCGGTCAGCACTTGACCATTCCTGGCACCGAACTGGCGTCCAAAGAATGAACGAAGTGCTGAACGCTGCTGCTCGCATTGAATTGCTCAGCCCTCGGCTGGCGAACCAGATTGCCGCCGGTGAGGTGGTCGAACGCCCGGCCTCGGTGATCAAGGAGTTGCTGGAAAACAGCCTCGACTCCGGCGCCAAACGCATTGATGTCGACGTCGAGCAGGGCGGCGTCAAGCTGCTGCGCGTCCGCGACGATGGCAGCGGTATTTCCGCCGATGACCTGCCGCTGGCCCTGGCCCGTCACGCCACCAGCAAGATTCGCAATCTGGAAGACCTTGAGCAAGTGATGAGCCTCGGTTTCCGTGGTGAAGCGCTGGCGTCGATCAGCTCGGTGGCACGCCTGACCCTGACCTCGCGCACCCGCGACGCCGATCAGGCCTGGCAGGTGGAAACCGAAGGCCGCGACATGGCGCCTCGGGTTCAGCCGGCAGCGCATCCGGTTGGCACCTCGGTGGAAGTTCGCGACCTGTTCTTCAATACCCCGGCGCGGCGCAAGTTCCTCAAGACTGAAAAAACCGAATTCGATCATCTGCAAGAAGTGATCAAGCGTCTGGCGCTGGCGCGTTTCGACGTGGCATTTCATCTGCGCCACAACGGCAAGACCATCCTCAGCCTGCACGAGGCCCACGATGATGCGGCCCGCGCCCGTCGTGTGGCGGCAATCTGCGGCTCAGGTTTCCTTGAGCAGGCGCTGCCGATCGAGATCGAGCGCAATGGCCTGCATTTGTGGGGCTGGGTTGGATTGCCGACGTTCAACCGCAGTCAGGCGGATTTGCAGTATTTCTTTGTGAATGGCCGGGCGGTACGCGACAAGCTGGTGGCCCACGCGGTGCGTCAGGCCTATCGCGACGTGCTGTTCAACGGTCGCCATCCGACGTTTGCATTGTTCTTCGAGGTTGATCCGGCGGCGGTCGACGTCAACGTGCACCCGACCAAACACGAAGTGCGCTTCCGTGACGGGCGCATGGTGCATGACTTCCTTTATGGCACGTTGCACCGCGCGTTAGGCGATGTGCGGCCGGAAGACCAGTTGGCCGGGTCAGTGACCACCGCCGTCGTCCGCCCAACCGGCCTTGATGCCGGTGAGTTCGGCCCACAGGGTGAAATGCGTCTGGCGGCCAATGCCCTGCTGGAGCAACCGCAGGCGCAACCGGCGTTCAATACGTCGTCCGGTGCCAGTGCTGGCGGGGCTTATCAGTATCAATACACGCCACGCCCCCAATCGGCGGTGCCGCCGGCTGCCGAGGCGCAAGCTGCTTATCGAGAGTTTTTCGCACCGCTGCCGGAAGCCAATGCCAACGCATTGCCGGCCGGTCAGGAAGACATTCCGCCGCTCGGTTACGCGCTGGCGCAGCTCAAAGGCATTTATATTCTGTCCGAGAACGCCCAAGGTCTGGTGTTGGTGGATATGCACGCCGCCCACGAACGGATCATGTATGAGCGTCTGAAAATCGCCATGGCCAGCGAAGGCCTCAGTGGCCAACCGCTGCTGGTACCGGAATCCCTGGCCGTGAGCCAGCGCGAGGCCGATTGTGCTGAAGAGCACGCGGCATGGTTTCAGCGTCTGGGCTTCGAGTTGCAGCGTCTGGGCCCGGAAACCCTGGCAATCCGTCAAATACCGGCGCTGTTGAAGCAAGCTGAAGCCAATCGCCTGGTCGGCGACGTGCTCTCGGACCTGATGGAATACGGCACCAGCGACCGGATTCAGGCGCACCTCAACGAATTGCTCGGCACCATGGCCTGTCACGGCGCGATTCGCGCCAACCGACGCCTGGCTCTGCCGGAAATGAACGGTCTGCTGCGTGACATGGAAAACACCGAGCGCAGCGGTCAATGCAACCATGGCCGACCGACCTGGACCCAATTGGGCCTGGACGATCTGGACAAACTGTTCCTGCGCGGTCGTTGATGAGCCAGCTTCCTCCAGCGATTTTCCTGATGGGCCCGACCGCTGCGGGCAAGACCGATCTGGCCATCGAGCTGACCAAGGTGCTGCCGTGCGAGTTGATCAGTGTCGATTCGGCGCTGGTCTATCGCGGCATGGACATTGGCACTGCCAAGCCTTCGAAAGAACTGCTGGCCAAATATCCGCACCGTCTGATCGATATTCTTGATCCTGCCGAAGCCTATTCAGCTGCAGATTTCCGTCGCGATGCCCTGCAAGCCATGGCCGAGATCACCGCACGCGGAAAAATTCCGCTGCTGGTCGGTGGCACGATGCTCTATTACAAGGCTCTGGTCGAAGGTCTGGCAGACATGCCTGCCGCCGACCCCGAAGTCCGCGCGCAGATCGAAGAAGAGGCTGCACGCCTTGGCTGGCAAGCCTTGCACGATCAGTTGGCGATCATCGACCCGGTGTCAGCGGCGCGGATTCACCCGAACGATCCGCAGCGCCTGAGTCGCGCGCTGGAAGTTTATCGGGTCAGTGGTCAGAGCATGACCGAGCTGCGCCTGCAACAATCTGCGCAAAGTACTGAAGCAGCCGCTTCGGGACTGCAACAATTGCCCTATACTGTCGCGAACTTGGCCATTGCCCCGGCAAATCGTCAGGTATTGCACGAGCGCATTAAACAAAGATTCACAAATATGTTGGAACAGGGGTTCATCGACGAGGTCGTAGCCCTGCGTAAAAGAAGTGACCTGCATTCGGGGTTGCCGTCTATACGTGCGGTAGGCTACCGCCAAGTCTGGGACTACCTGGATGGCAAGCTGACATTGGCCGAAATGCAGGAGCGCGGCATCATCGCCACGCGCCAATTGGCCAAACGCCAGTTCACCTGGCTGCGCAGCTGGGAAGATATACACTGGCTGGACAGTCTTGATTGCGACAATCTGCCACGCGCCTTGAAATACCTTGGGACCATCTCCATATTGAGCTGAGTCCTTGCAATTGCCGTCTATCCTTGGGGGTGTGACGGCCAAAGCCATCTGAATTACCTATTTTTTATTATTGAATCCTTAAAGGAGTGCGGCACATGTCAAAAGGGCATTCGCTACAAGACCCTTACTTGAATACTTTACGTAAAGAGAAAGTTGGGGTTTCCATCTATCTGGTCAACGGTATCAAACTGCAAGGCACGATCGAGTCGTTCGACCAGTTCGTGATCCTGCTGAAAAACACCGTAAGCCAGATGGTTTACAAACACGCTATCTCGACAGTAGTGCCGGTTCGTCCAATTCGTCTGCCTAGCGCAACCGAATCCGAAGCAGGTGACGCTGAGCCAGGTAACGCCTGATAGGAGTCTCCTTTGTTCTTTGAGCGCCACGGTGGTGGTGAACGAGTCATCCTCGTTCACTTGGATGGACAGGACCCTGAGGCGCGCGAAGATCCGCAGGAGTTTCAGGAATTGGCTAATTCGGCCGGCGCCGAGACCGTTGCGTTTTTTAACGTGCCGCGTCATCGGCCAACCGCCAAATACCTGATCGGCAGCGGCAAGGTCGAGGAACTGCGCGACCTGGTCAAGGCTGAAGAAGCCGATCTGGTGATTTTCAATCACATCCTCACGCCCAGTCAGGAACGTAACCTCGAACGCGTTTTCGAGTGTCGCGTGATCGACCGTACCGGTCTGATTCTCGATATTTTCGCCCAGCGCGCCCGTACCCATGAAGGCAAGCTCCAGGTCGAACTGGCCCAGCTTGACCACATGAGCACGCGGCTGGTTCGCGGCTGGACTCACCTTGAACGTCAGGGTGGCGGTATCGGCATGCGCGGTCCGGGTGAAACCCAGCTGGAAACCGACCGCCGTTTGCTGCGGGTCCGCCTGCGCCAGATCAAGGGCCGGCTGGAGAAGGTGCGCAGCCAGCGCGAGCAATCGCGACGTGGTCGCTCCCGTGCGGACATTCCTACCGTGTCGCTGGTGGGCTACACCAACGCCGGCAAGTCCACACTCTTCAACAACGTGACGAAATCCGACGTCTACGCGGCCGACCAATTGTTCGCCACGCTGGACCCGACCCTGCGCCGTCTGGAACTGGACGACCTGGGGCCGATTGTCCTGGCGGACACCGTGGGCTTCATTCGTCACTTGCCGCACAAGCTGGTCGAGGCATTTCGGTCTACCCTCGAAGAGTCGAGCAATTCCGATCTGCTGTTGCACGTGATCGATGCGGCAGAACCGGATCGCATGTTGCAGATCGAGCAGGTGATGGTGGTGCTGGGCGAGATTGGTGCCCAGGACTTGCCGATCCTCGAGGTCTATAACAAACTCGATTTGCTTGAAGGCGTTGAGCCACAAATCCAGCGCGACGAAAACGGCAAGCCCCAGCGGGTCTGGCTGTCGGCGCGTGATGGCAGTGGTCTGGAATTGCTTGAGCAAGCCATCGCCGAATTACTTGGCAGTGATTTGTTTATCGGTACCTTGCGCTTGCCGCAACGATTCGCGCGACTGCGTGCGCAGTTTTTCGAACTCGGTGCGGTGCAGAAAGAAGAGCACGACGAAGAAGGCATCAGTCTGCTGGCCGTTCGTTTGCCCCGGGTCGAGCTGAATCGACTGGTAAGCCGCGAAGGATTGCAGCCGATGGAATTCATCGAGCAACACACTTTGCAATAAAAGCCTGACAAAGCGGTTGTGCCGCAACGGCAGGCATTCTGTAGCATTGGTCGGCGCGCCGTGGGTGCGTCTTTGCTTTATCAGATGGAGAGCGCTATGGCTTGGAATGAGCCGGGTGGCAACTCGAATAATCAGGATCCTTGGGGTGGCAAACGCCGCAATAACGGCGACCGCAAGGGGCCACCGGATCTCGACGAGGCCTTCCGAAAGCTGCAGGAAAGCCTGAACGGGTTGTTCGGTGGTGGTAAGAAACGTGGTGATGACGGCGGTGGTTCGGGCAAGAGCAGTGGCGGCTTCGGCGGTCTGCTCGGCATCGGCCTCGTTGTGCTGGCGGCTGTCTGGCTGTACAGCGCGGTCTACGTGGTCGATGAGCAGGAACAAGCCGTGGTGCTGCGTTTCGGCAAGTACTACGAGACTGTCGGCCCGGGCCTGAACATCTACTTCCCGCCGATCGACAAGAAGTACATGGAAAACGTCACGCGTGAGCGTGCCTACACCAAGCAGGGCCAGATGCTGACCGAGGACGAGAATATCGTCGAAGTGCCGCTGACCGTGCAGTACAAGATCAGCAATCTGCAGGACTTCGTGCTGAACGTTGATCAGCCGGAAATCAGCCTGCAGCACGCGACCGACAGCGCCCTGCGCCACGTGGTGGGTTCCACTGCCATGGACCAGGTCCTGACCGAAGGTCGTGAGTTGATGGCCAGCGAAATCAAGGAGCGTCTGCAACGCTTCCTCGATACCTATCGCACCGGTATCACCGTCACTCAGGTCAACGTACAGAGCGCAGCGGCACCGCGTGAAGTGCAGGAAGCCTTCGATGACGTGATCCGCGCCCGTGAAGACGAGCAGCGTTCGCGCAACCAGGCTGAAACCTACGCCAACGGCGTCGTGCCGGAAGCCCGTGGTCAGGCCCAGCGTATCCTCGAGGATGCCAACGGTTATCGTGACGAAACGGTCTCGCGCGCCAAGGGTGAAGCCGATCGCTTTACCAAACTGGTCGCCGAGTATCGCAAGGCACCTGAAGTTACCCGCCAGCGTCTGTACCTGGACACCATGCAGGAAGTCTTCAGCAACACCAGCAAGGTACTCGTGACCGGTAACAAAAACGGCCAGAGCAACCTGCTTTACCTGCCGTTGGACAAAATGATTCAGAACAGTTCGGGCAGCAATGCACCGGTCACCGGTTCGGCTGCCGCCAGCAACAACACGGACGTCACGCCGCATGTCACTGACCTGCCGCAGTCGCGCACAAGGGAGACCCGCTGATGAGCAATAAATCGCTGATCGCCCTGATCGTTGGCGTTGTTGTGGTACTGGTGGGCTGGAACTGCTTCTACATCGTCGCTCAGACCGAGCGTGCGGTGCTGCTGCAATTCGGTCGTGTGGTTCAGGCGGATGTTCAGCCGGGTCTGCATGTGAAAGTGCCTTACGTTAACCAGGTGCGTAAATTCGACGCACGTCTGATGACGCTGGATGCACCGACACAGCGCTTCCTGACCCTGGAAAAGAAAGCCGTGATGGTCGATGCCTACGCCAAGTGGCGCGTGAAAGATGCCGAGCGCTTCTACACCGCGACTTCCGGCCTCAAGCAAATCGCCGACGAGCGTCTGTCCCGTCGTCTGGAATCCGGTCTGCGTGACCAGTTCGGTAAGCGCACCCTGCACGAAGTGGTGTCGGGTGAGCGTGACGCACTGATGGCTGACATCACTGCATCACTGAACAAGATGGCGGAAAAAGAGCTGGGTATCGAAGTTGTCGATGTCCGGGTGAAGGCCATCGATCTGCCGAAAGAAGTGAACCGCAGCGTGTTCGAACGTATGAGCACCGAGCGTGAGCGTGAAGCTCGCGAGCACCGCGCCAAGGGTAACGAACTGGCTGAAGGCATCCGTGCCGACGCCGATCGTCAACGCCGCGTGCTGCTGGCGGAAGCCTATCGTGAATCTGAAGAGGTTCGCGGTGATGGCGACGCCCAGGCCGCTGCGATCTACTCCAAGGCCTACGGTCAGGATCAGGAGTTCTACAGTTTCTATCGTAGCCTGCGCGCCTACCGTGAAAGCTTCGCGAACAAATCCGACGTATTGGTCCTCGACCCAAGCAGCGACTTTTTCCACTACCTGGAAAAGGCCAAGCCTTGATACGCCGTTGACTTGAATCATTCCGCCCGGCGGCTAATACCTCGGGCGGGGTGATCCTTTGGGAAAACGTGTGTATGATGCGGCAGCCGGGAAATTCCCGGCTTTTTTGCGTCTGCACGTTTGATTGCTGTTTTTTGTTGCAGGCATCGGGTTGAATGGCCCGAGAGTATTTCGAGGAAAGTGATGGGCGAAGCCGGTAACAGGCCTTTCGCCGCGTCGTTCATGCGCGTGCGTTTTGAACGAACCGGTCATTTTCTGCTTCACTCAAGGCTCGCCCGCAGGCTGGCCGCCCGGATCAAAGGGGAATGGCGTAATGGCAACGGTAGACCGCTGGCTGCTGCCAGATGGCATCGAAGAAGTACTGCCACCGGAGGCGGCGCGCATTGAAGTCGCGCGTCGTCAGGTGTTGGATCTGTTCCAGAGCTGGGGTTACGAGTTTGTCGTGACTCCCCATATCGAGTACCTGGAATCCCTGCTGACCGGCGCGGGCCAGGACCTGGATCTGCGTACCTTCAAGGTCATCGACCCGCAGTCGGGCCGGCAGATGGGTTTCCGTGCCGACATCACGCCGCAAGTGGCGCGCATCGATGCGCATACCCTGCGTCGCGAAGGTCCGAGCCGTCTGTGCTACGCCGGCAGCGTGCTGCACGCCCAGCCGCGTGCACTGTCGTCCTCGCGCAGCCCGATTCAGTTGGGCGCCGAGTTGTACGGCGATGCCAGCCCGAGCAGCGACGTTGAAGTGATCAGCCTGATGCTGGCCATGCTGCAACTGGCCGATGTGCCGGATGTGCACATGGACCTCGGTCATGTCGGTATCTACCGTGGTCTGGCCCGTGCCGCCGGTCTGTCCGGTGAAGTCGAGCAGCACTTGTTCGACGCGTTGCAACGCAAGGCCATCGACGAGGTCATTACCTTGACCGAAGGCTTGCCGGCAGACTTGTCCGGCATGCTGCGCGCGCTGGTTGATCTGTGCGGCGGCCGTGAAGTGCTGAGTGCTGCCCGCGAGCGTCTGGCCAATGCACCGGCGCCGGTTCTGGCGGCACTGGAAGATTTGCTGGCAATCGCCGAGCGTCTGTCGGCGCGCTTCCCGGAGCTGCCGCTGTACTTCGATCTGGGTGAACTGCGTGGCTACCACTACCACACCGGTGTGGTGTTCGCGGTGTTCGTGCCGGGTGTTGGCCAGTCCATCGCTCAGGGCGGTCGTTACGATGACATCGGCGCTGACTTTGGTCGCGCCCGTCCAGCGACTGGCTTTTCCACCGATTTGAAAACCCTGGTGACCCTGGGGCGTGCTGAGATCGAGCTACCGTCTGGCGGTATCTGGATGCCTGACAGTACGGATGCGGCACTCTGGCAGCAGGTTTGCCAGTTGCGCAGTGAGGGTCAGCGTGTCGTTCAGGCTTTGCCTGGACAACCTTTGGCCGCCGCCCGTGATGCGGACTGCGACCGGCAATTGATTCAGCAGAACGGGCTTTGGCAAGTATCGCCACTGGCTTCTTGAGTTTTCCTGCCGGCCATCGCCGGCACCAAGTTTGCGCGAATGAGGACAAGTGTTATGGGTAAGAATGTCGTAGTCCTGGGCACCCAATGGGGTGATGAGGGCAAAGGCAAGATCGTTGATCTGCTGACCGAACATGCTGCCGCCGTAGTGCGCTACCAAGGTGGCCACAACGCTGGTCACACCCTGGTGATCGACGGCGAAAAAACCGTTTTGCACCTGATTCCGTCGGGCGTGCTGCGCGAAGGCGTGCAGTGCCTGATCGGCAACGGCGTGGTGGTTGCACCTGACGCCCTGCTGCGCGAGATCACCAAGCTGGAAGAGAAAGGCGTACCAGTGCGTGAGCGTCTGCGTATCAGCCCGTCCTGCCCGCTGATCCTGTCCTTCCACGTGGCGCTGGACCAGGCCCGTGAAAAGGCCCGTGGCGAGCTGAAGATCGGTACTACCGGTCGCGGCATCGGCCCGGCGTACGAAGACAAGGTTGCTCGTCGTGGCCTGCGTGTTGGCGACCTGCTGAACATGCCGCGCTTCGAAGACAAGCTGCGTGAACTGGTGGATTACCACAACTTCATGCTGGTCGGGTACTACAAAGAGCCGGCCATCGAGTTCGAAAAGACCCTGGCCGAGTGCAAGGAATACGCCGAGCTGCTCAAGCCGCTGATGCTCGACGTCACCGCTGAGCTGCACGACCTGCGTCGCGCCGGCAAAGACATCATGTTCGAAGGCGCCCAGGGTTCGTTGCTCGACATCGACCACGGTACCTACCCGTACGTGACCAGCTCCAACACCACCGCTGGTGGCGTGGCGACCGGTTCCGGCGTTGGCCCGATGTTCCTGGATTACATCCTGGGCATCACCAAGGCTTACACCACTCGCGTCGGTTCGGGTCCGTTCCCGACCGAGCTGTTCGACGACGTCGGCGCGCATCTGGCCAAGCAAGGTCACGAGTTCGGCGCGACCACCGGCCGTGCCCGTCGTTGCGGCTGGTTCGACGCCGTTATCCTGCGTCGCGCGATCGATGTGAACAGCATCTCGGGCATCTGCCTGACCAAGCTGGACGTACTCGACGGCCTGGAAACCATCAACATCTGCGTCGGCTACAAAGATGCGCAGGGCAATGCCGTTGCTCCGACCGACGCTGACAGCTACGTAGGCCTGCAGCCTGTGTACGAAGAAGTGCCGGGCTGGACCGAATCGACCGTGGGTGCGAAAACCCTGGAAGAGCTGCCAGCTAACGCTCGTGCCTACATCAAACGCGTTGAAGAGTTGATCGGCGCGCCGATCGACATTATTTCGACGGGCCCGGACCGCAACGAAACCATCGTTCTGCGTCATCCGTTTGCTTGATAAGTCGTTGATGTAAAAACACAAAGGCCCCTTAATCGGGGCCTTTGTCGTTTATGCCTGTTGGACGGCATGACCTTTGCTGTGAATCTGCCTACAAGAGTGCCATCAAATTAATGGCGTCAGAAGTAGAGGTATTCACAGTGTCGGCCGTTCTCTCACTGTTACAAAGCCGTTTGTTGCGCCCCGTGTTCGTTACCCTTGGTATCGCCCTTTTGGTGCAGGTGTTGGTGGCCGTTGCCCTGACGCGGAGCACCGTCACGGCGCTGGAAGCTGATCTGGCGGTGCGCCTCGGCGCCGACAGCCAGAAACTCTCCGGCGAACTTGAGCAGGCGGGGCGTGAAGTCACGTCGAGCCTCGATGCCTTGTCTGCCAGCACTCGTCAGCGCCTGACTGCCGGTCTGTCTTCGCGGCTGAAAGACGAGCAGGCGCAGTTGCGAGCGACGCTGGAAAAGGATCTGAAGGATTCGGCCAATGACATGGCGCAGTTGCTCGCCTCCGTTGCGCCGCGCGCCATGTGGGACAGCGACGTGCCGACCCTGTCCGAGTTCGCCCGCCGGGCCCAGCGCAATCCCAATGTGCTGTTCGTGGTCTACGACGACGCTACCGGCCAGCACCTGACCCGCTATCTCAATCGCGAAAATCCGATCAACAAGGCTTTGCTGGAAAAAGGCCAGGGCGAGCGCGCGCTGGATAAAGTTCTGGATGCGGCGAAAAACGATCCATCGGTTTACTACCTCGAGGCATCGATCAATCCCAATGGCGTGGAAATCGGCAAAGTGCTGATGGGGGTGTCCACGGCCTCAGTGGAAACCGATCTGGCGGCACTGGACAAGCGCTTCTCGGCGTTGATCGCGAGCAGTGATCAACTGGTCGGCGACAGCCTCAAGGGCGCCGCAGCGGACAGTGCCAAAGCCATGCAGTCGCGCCTGCAATCAGCGCAGTCAACGGCCGTCGAGATGAAAGCCAATACCGCCAATACTGTTCAAGAGGCGGCCGCGACCCTGCGCTGGCGGATCGGCATGGGACTGGCGCTGGTCGGTTGCGGCGTGTTGCTGTTGCTGGCAGTCGTGCTCGGCCATCGCGTCGTCAATCGCCTGAAGATGCTCAACGCAGCGATGGATGACCTGGCGGCGGGTGAGGGCGACCTGACCAAGCGTGTGCAGATCAACAGCAAAGACGAAATCGGCGACATGGCCTCGGCGGTCAATCGCTTTGTGGATAAGTTGCAACCGATCGTGCGTGAGGCGGGTGATGTTGCGCAGCGTACCGGCGTCGAGATTGGTGCGATGACCCTGCGCAATGCCGGTGCAGATGCGGCGGCGGGTATGCAGCGTGATGAAGTGGCGGAGAGTTTGCGCGCACTGTCGCAAATGGCGGATGAAGCGCAATCGGAAAGCCATGCGATGCAAGCGGCGTTGAAGCAGGTTGTGGATATTCGTCAGGCGACTGACGAAAACACTCGCACCTCCGCCAAGGTCGGCAGTCTGATCGAAGCGCTGGCGGGGCAGGTCGACACCGGAGCGAAAGTCATCGAGCGGCTGGCGCAGCAGAGTGAGCAGATTGAAGTGGTGCTGACGGTGATCCACGGGATAGCCGAGCAGACCAACCTGCTGGCGCTCAACGCGGCCATCGAAGCGGCGCGTGCCGGCGAAACCGGGCGCGGCTTTGCGGTGGTGGCCGACGAAGTGCGGGCGTTGGCCAGCAAAACGCAAAGCTCTACTGGCGATATTCAGGCGCACATCGTCGCGTTGCAGCAGGGCGCGCGTGAAGCGGTCGAGGCGATCAGTCAGGCCGGGCGTCAGGCCAGCGAAGGGTTGCTGGTGTTGCGCGACAGCGCGCGGTTGCAGCAGTCAGTACAGGCATCGGTTGAGCAAGTGCATGCGGCGATTGGTCTGGCGACGCAAGCGGCGGCGCATCAGGCGCAGGGTGCGCAGGCTGTGCGTGGGCGGGTCGAAACGATTCATGCGCAGGCCGAGAAAGCGGCGCAGGCGGTGGTGGAAACCACGGCGAGCGGCAAGGTGCTGGATGGTTTGGCGGCGCAGCTCAAGGCGAGTCTGGGGCAGTTCAGGGCTTGAGGTTGTTTGGGCGGGCCTCTTCGCGAGCAGGCTCGCTCCCACATAGATCGCGTTCCTCTGATGGGACTTGGTCAGAATGTGGGAGCGAGCCTGCTCGCGAAAGCGGCATCAGCGGCTCAGATACATCCGGGTCGTCAGCAAATAAACCGGCAGCCCCGATACCAAAATCAACAACGCCGCATAAGGCGCTGCGGCCGCAAACTCTACATTCGCTGTATGCGCCCAGACCTCGGTCGCCAAGGTGTTAAGCCCGGTCGGACTCAGCAGCAACGTCGCCGTCAATTCCTTCATCGCATCGAGAAACACCAGCGCAAACGCCGCGCCCAATGCCGGAAAGATAATCGGCAACGTCACCCGACAAAACGCCGTGAACGACGAAGTACCCAATGTGCGCGCGGCCTCTTCCAGTTGCGGCGCAGCCTTGTTCAGTGCCGTGCGAATCGGCGCCTGTGCCAATGGCAAAAACAACAACGCATAAGCAATCAGCAGCAGTCCCGAAGTCTGGTAGAGCGCCGGCACGTAATGCAGGGCGAAATACACCAGCGTCAACGCAATCACCAATCCTGGCAGTGCATGTAGCAGATACGGCAAGCGTTCGGCCCAGATTGCCAGTTGGCCTTTGTAGCGCACTACCAGCAATCCGACTGGCACTGCGAGCACCAGACACAATGCCGCACCGCCAAGAGAAAGCGCCAAAGACGAGAGCAGGGCTTCAGTAATCGCGGCCACCGGAAAAGCCGCCGACGAACCGACCGCCAGCCAATACGCCAACATCCCCAGCGGAATTCCGCTGCCGACAATCGCCAGCATCAGGCAATACAACTGACCGACTGCTGCCCATGGCCCTAGTCGAACCTGTTCAGCCTGACGCGCCGCGCCTTGCCCGGTGCGTACATGTCGGCCCTTGCCGCGCACCCGCAATTCCAGCCACAACAACACCAGGCACAGCGCCAGCAGCACGGCGGAGAGCATCGCGGCGTTGGCGTTGCTGAACTCCAGTTCGAATTGCTGATAGATCGCCGTGGTGAAGGTTTGCAGGCCGATGATCGACAGTGCGCCGAACTCGACCAGCATGTGCAAAGCAATTAGCAGCGAACCGGCCAGCAACGATGGCCAGAGCAGCGGCAAGGTGACGCGGAAAAACACGCCCCAGCGATTCTGCCCGAGGGTGCGGGCAGATTCTTCAAGGGAGGGATCGAGATTGCGCAGCGTCGCCGCCACCGGCAGGAAAATCAGCGGGTACTTCGACAGGCTCATCACCAGAATCGCCCCGCCAAGCCCTTCGAACTGCGCGCTCAACGAAACCCAGGTGAAGCTGCTGACAAACGCCGGCACCGCGAACGGCAGGCACAGAATCACCCCCCACAGGCGTCGTCCCGGCAGATTGCTGCGCTCCAGCAGCCAGGCCAGCGACAGACCGATCACGCCGCACGTAAGGGTTACGCCAACCATTAACGCCAAGGTGTTGCGCAGCAGGCCGAACACATATGGGCGCCACAACAAGTGCAGCGCTTCGGCCCAACCGGCCTGCCAGGCTTTGAGCCCGACATAGGCGAGCGGCAACAGACTCAGTATCACCAGCAACAAAACTGGCAATACCAGCCAGATCGAAGGCCGCCTGCGTTTTGGCACGTAACCCCCGCGCGCGGCGGGGGCGGATAACGATGCGGCCATCAGTTCAAGCCAACTTCACGTTCCAGTTCCAGCGCTTCTTCGGCATTGCCCAGATCGGCCGGCGTTACGTTCGGCGCTTCCAGTTCGCTGAACGGCTTGAGTCCGCGATCCGATTCCATGCCTTTGTGCAGCGGGTATTCGGCGGTGGTCTGAGTGATTACGCGCTGGCCTTCTTCGCTGGCCATGTAGGCGAGAAATTGCTGGGCTTCTTTGGGATGTTTGCTGGATTTCAGCACGGCAGCGCTCGATACAGTGATCAAGCCGCCGACGTCGCCGCCGGTGAAGTAATGCAGTTTCGAGTCGAGTTTGCCTTTCTCGCGCTGCAGGGCGAACCAGTAGTAGTTGTTCACCAGCACGGTGGCGACTTCGCCGTTTTCCACAGCTTTAAGGGCGACCATGTTGTTGCTGTAGGTCTTGCCGAAAGCGCGCAGACCGGTCAGCCACTCTTCGGCGGCGTCGCGACCGTGCATCTTGATGATCGCCACGGCTTGTTCCTGGAAGGCGCCGCTGGTCGGTACGAAACCGACTTTGCCTTGCCATTGTGGATCGGAGAATTCCATGACCGATTTCGGCAGGTCTTTTTCGTCGACCAGTTTCGGGTTGTAGGCGACCACACGAACGCGCGCCGTCACGCCGATCCAGGTGCCGTTGCCAGCCACGTATTTTTCCGGAAGCACTGCCAGCGTGGCGTCATCGGTCTTGGCCAGCAGGCCCAGTTCGCCGAGATTGTTCAGCGGTGGCGACTCCTCGGTGTAGATCACGTCGGCGGGGGAGCGGTCGCCTTCTTCGATGATCTGGCTGGCGAGTTGATTGCTGCTGCCTTTGCGCACGTTGACGTGAATGCCGGTCTTGGCTTCGAAGGCTTTGGCGATCGCGTCGCCGACTTCTTTATGCTGGCCGTTATAGAGAGTCAGGGAAACCGTATCGGCAGCCTGGGTGAGGGGAGTGGCGAGCGCCAGGCCGAGGAGGGTGAAGGTCAGGCCTCGGCGCAGGGTATTTCGAAACGTCATTCGCGGGGTTCCTCACTGTCGCATTGCAAAAACTTGCAACAATGATAAACGATATTGTTTCTCAAGTGCGCCTTGCGGTGGGGCTGGCGTTTTGATAGGCGGCGTGGCGATAAATTTCCGGAAGCCAGAAACGCAAAAACCCGCTTTCGCGGGTTTCTGTGAAATTCAAGGCTGTAACCTTGAATTTGAATTGGTGCCCAGAAGAAGACTCGAACTTCCACGACCGTAAGGTCACCAGCACCTGAAGCTGGCGTGTCTACCAATTTCACCATCTGGGCAATCATCGCGAGCGTTGCCGCTGTTGATGTGGCGCACTATACGGAGCGCCTTTTGATCTGTAAACCCCTGATTTAATTTTAATAAATCAGTTTTAAGAAAACCCGGGCTTAGAATGCAAAAAACCCGCTTTCGCGGGTTTTGTGTGAGCCTTGAAACTGATCTAGTCTCAAAACTCGAAATTGGTGCCCAGAAGAAGACTCGAACTTCCACGACCGTAAGGTCACCAGCACCTGAAGCTGGCGTGTCTACCAATTTCACCATCTGGGCAGTATCGGTAACGCTTGTGCGTCGTCGATGGCGCGCACTATACGGAGCGTCTTTTTAACTGTAAACCCCTGTCAGCAAAAAATATGATTTTTTTTACCGGCGGTGGTCAAAACGGCTTTCGGGCGTCGATACAGGCCCTCAGTTGGGTCTTATATAGTCGGAAATTTCCCGTTTCATGGCGCCTATGCCAAACTAACCCGCATATAGACAAGGTGAAAACTCTCTAATGGCCGATTGGCAGTCCCTCGATCCCGAGGCCGCTCGTGAAGCGGAAAAATATGAAAACCCTATTCCTAGCCGCGAACTGATCCTGGCGCATCTCGCCGATCGGGGTTCGCCTGCTGCCCGCGAGCAACTGGTCGAAGAGTTTGGTCTGACCACAGAAGACCAGATCGAAGCCCTGCGCCGCCGCCTTCGCGCCATGGAGCGCGACGCACAACTGATCTATACCCGTCGTGGTACGTACGCGCCGGTCGACAAGCTCGACCTGATCCTTGGCCGCATCAGTGGTCACCGCGACGGGTTCGGCTTCCTGGTGCCGGACGACGGCAGCGACGACCTGTTCATGAGCCCGGCGCAAATGCGTCTGGTATTCGACGGCGACCGTGCGCTGGCCCGTGTTTCCGGCCTCGACCGCCGCGGTCGCCGCGAAGGCGTGATCGTTGAAGTGGTTTCGCGTGCTCACGAAACCATCGTCGGTCGCTACTTCGAAGAGGGCGGCATCGGTTTCGTCGTTGCCGACAATCCGAAGATCCAGCAAGAAGTGCTGGTAACTCCGGGCCGCAACGCCAACGCGCAAATCGGTCAGTTCGTCGAGGTGAAAATCACCCACTGGCCGACGCCGCGCTTCCAGCCGCAAGGCGATGTGGTCGAAGTGGTCGGCAACTACATGGCGCCGGGCATGGAAATCGACGTTGCCCTGCGCACCTACGATATCCCGCACGTCTGGCCTGAAGCGGTTCTGAAAGAAGCCGCCAAGCTCAAGCCGGAAGTCGAAGAGAAAGACAAAGAGAAGCGCGTCGACCTGCGCCATCTGCCGTTCGTCACCATCGACGGCGAAGATGCCCGCGACTTCGACGACGCTGTTTATTGCGAAGCCAAGCCGGGCAAGCTGCGCCTGTTCTCCGGCGGCTGGAAGTTGTACGTGGCGATTGCCGACGTTTCCAGCTACGTGAAGATCGGCTCGGCGCTGGATAACGAAGCGCAAGTGCGCGGCAATTCGGTGTACTTCCCCGAGCGCGTCGTGCCGATGTTGCCTGAGCAGTTGTCCAACGGCCTGTGCTCGCTGAATCCGCACGTCGATCGTCTTGCCATGGTTTGCGAGATGACCATCTCCAAGTCCGGCGAAATGACCGACTACTGCTTCTATGAAGCGGTGATCCATTCCCACGCTCGTCTGACTTACAACAAAGTCAGCGCGATGCTGGAAACGCCGAAAATTACCGAGGCGCGTCAGCTTCGCGGTGAGTACAACGATGTTCTGCCGCACCTCAAGCAGCTTTATGCGCTGTACAAGGTTCTGCTGGCTGCCCGTCACGTCCGTGGCGCGATCGATTTCGAAACGCAGGAAACCCGAATCATCTTCGGTACCGAGCGCAAGATTGCCGAAATCCGTCCGACCACCCGCAACGACGCGCACAAGCTGATCGAAGAATGCATGCTGGCGGCCAACGTGGCCACCGCCGAATTCCTCAAGAAGCACGAAATTCCTGCGCTGTATCGCGTCCACGATGGCCCGCCACCGGAGCGTCTGGAAAAACTGCGTGCGTTCCTTGGCGAGCTCGGTCTGTCCCTGCACAAAGGCAAGGACGGTCCATCGCCGAAGGACTATCAGGCCTTGCTGGCAAGCATCAAGGACCGTCCGGATTTCCACCTGATCCAGACTGTGATGCTGCGTTCGCTGAGCCAGGCGGTGTACAGCGCTGACAATCAGGGCCACTTCGGCCTGAATTACGAAGCCTATACCCACTTCACTTCGCCGATCCGTCGTTATCCGGACCTGTTGACGCACCGCGCGATCCGCAGCGTGATCCATTCGAAACAGGACACCCCGCACGTTCGTCGTGCCGGTGCGATGACCATTCCGAAGGCGCGCATTTACCCGTACGACGAAGCGGCACTGGAGCAACTCGGCGAGCAATGCTCGATGAGCGAGCGCCGTGCTGACGAAGCGACCCGCGACGTAGTGAACTGGCTCAAGTGCGAGTTCATGAAGGATCGAGTAGGCGAATCGTTCCCGGGCGTGATCACCGCAGTGACCGGTTTTGGTCTGTTCGTCGAACTGACCGATATCTACGTCGAAGGCCTGGTGCACGTCACCGCGCTACCGGGCGATTACTACCACTTCGATCCTGTGCATCACCGCTTGGCGGGCGAGCGCACCGGTCGTAGCTTCCGTCTTGGCGATACCGTTGAAGTGCGCGTGATGCGCGTTGACCTCGACGAGCGCAAGATCGACTTCGAGATGGCCGAAAAAACCATCAGCGCGCCAATTGGCCGCAAGAAGCGTGGCGCTGAAACCGCGGCTCCTGCTGCCAAGGCTTCGGAAGAAAAGGCCCCGGCCAAAACCGCCGGCCGTCGTCCAGCCAAGGAGAAAGCTGCCGAAGCCTATCGCCCTAGCGATGCCGTGGCGAAGAACGCCGAGCTGCGCAAAAGCCGTGAAATGAAGAAAGCGCTGCTTTCCGATGCCAAAAACGGTGGTAAAGCGGCGTCCGGGGGAAAGACCGGACGGTCGGCGCCTGAAAAGGCCTCCGGCGGCAAGCCAGCCAAACCGAGCAAACACCGTAAAGGCCCGCCAAAAGCGGGTTCTGCTCCAGCCAAAAGTGGCGGGGCACGTAAACCGAAGGCGAAGTCATGAGTCAGTTGGAAAAAATCTACGGCGTTCACGCGGTAGAAGCGTTGCTGCGTCACCACCCGAAACGCGTCAAGCAGATCTGGCTGGCTGAAAGCCGCAACGATCCGCGTGTGCAGACCCTGGTTGAACTGGCCAACGAAAATCGCGTTCAGGTCGGCCAGGCCGAACGTCGCGAAATGGATGCCTGGGTTGAAGGCGTGCATCAGGGTGTGGTCGCGGAAGTCAGCCCGAGCCAGGTCTGGGGCGAAGCCATGCTCGACGAGCTGCTCGATCGCACTGAAGGCGCGCCGCTGTTGTTGGTGCTCGACGGTGTGACCGACCCGCACAACCTCGGCGCTTGCCTGCGCTCGGCCGATGCGGCCGGTGCGCTGGCGGTGATCGTGCCGAAAGACAAATCGGCAACTTTGACGCCGGTCGTGCGTAAAGTCGCTTGCGGCGCGGCGGAAGTGATTCCGCTGGTGGCGGTGACCAACCTCGCGCGCACGCTGGAAAAGCTTCAGCAGCGCGGTCTGTGGATTGTCGGTACGGCGGGTGAGGCTGAGGTCAGCATTTATGACCAGGACCTGACCGGCCCGACCATCCTGATCATGGGCGCCGAAGGCAAGGGCATGCGTCGCCTGACCCGCGAGCACTGTGATTATCTGGTGAAGCTGCCGATGGCCGGTAGTGTCAGCAGCCTCAACGTTTCGGTTGCCACCGGCGTGTGTCTGTTCGAAGCACAGCGTCAGCGCGGGGCAAAAGCCAAGGCTGCTGCCAAGAAATCCTGAGTCGTACACGATTCAAATGTGGGAGCGAGCTTGCTCGCGAAGAGGGCGTGTCAGTCGACGTAAATGTTGCCTGACAAACCGCATTCGCGAGCAAGCTCGCTCCCACTGTGTTTTGTGGGGTGGCATAACTGAGTGATTGTTCAAATAATCACCAATTGCCTTGCACCTCTCTTGTCCCTTCTCTACAATTGCGCCCCTTGCTGTGACGGCAGGCACGCATGTGCCCCGCGCCAGCAAGTCCATAAGTGTCATTCACTCCTTGTCTGACCGTTTTTGAGCGGCAGGCTACAACCCGTAAGGAGCATTCATGCGTCATTACGAAATCATCTTTCTGGTCCACCCGGATCAGAGCGAGCAAGTCGGCGGCATGGTTGAGCGTTACACCAAGCTGATCGAAGAAGACGGCGGCAAAATCCACCGTCTGGAAGATTGGGGCCGTCGTCAACTGGCCTACGCAATCAACAATGTTCACAAGGCTCACTACGTGATGCTGAACGTTGAGTGCACTGGCAAGGCCCTGGCCGAGCTGGAAGACAACTTCCGCTACAACGATGCAGTGATCCGTAACCTGGTCATCCGTCGCGACGAAGCCGTTACCGGCCAGTCCGAGATGCTCAAGGCTGAAGAAAACCGCAGTGAGCGCCGTGAGCGTCGCGATCGTCCTGAGCACGAAGGCGCTGAAAGCGCTGAAGGCGAAGAGAACGACAGCGATAACGCTGACGAGTAATCCACGGACCTTATTAAGGAGCCTATCAAATGGCACGTTTCTTCCGTCGTCGTAAATTCTGCCGTTTCACCGCTGAAGACGTGAAAGAGATCGATTACAAAGATCTCAACACTCTGAAAGCCTACGTATCCGAGACCGGCAAAATCGTTCCAAGCCGCATCACCGGTACCAAAGCTCGTTATCAGCGTCAGCTGGCCACCGCTATCAAGCGCGCCCGCTTCCTGGCCCTGCTGGCCTACACCGACAGCCACGGCCGCTGAGACCGGGCAGTCGACAAGTAGCAAAGGATTGAATGCATGCGTGCCTTAGCTGAGTTCATCATGCGAGGCCGTATGCAGGCCACTCTCGTGGTGGCCGGATGTGCAACATTGCCGTTGTTGTATTGGTTGGGCGCTGCCGCCGGGAGCCTTGTGCTACTGCGGCGCGGACTGACGGACGCCCTGGGTGTTCTGTCTCTGGGGCTGCTGCCGGCATTGATCTGGTGGCTGTATGCCGATGACCCACGCGCACTTTTGGTGCTGCTGGGGTCTTCGGGACTTGCGTTGGTTTTGCGCGCAAGTGAGTCCTGGGTTCGCACGCTGCTGGTCAGCGTAGTGATTGGAGTGGTGTTTTCGGTGGTGCTCGGGGCTGCGTTTGCGGCCCAGATCGAGATGCTCGCGCAGGCCTTGATAAAGGTCATGCCAGCGCTTCTCGGTGAGACTTACAAGCAATTGTCGGTCGATGAGCAAGCGCGTTTCGCGTCCCTGATTGCACCGGTCCTGACCGGACTGATTGCGGCTTTGTTGCAGATCGTCAGCGTGCTGAGCCTGATTGTCGGGCGGCATTGGCAGGCGTTGTTGTACAACCCGGGTGGTTTTGGTCGCGAGTTTCGCGCCATCCGGATCCCGCTGGGGCCGGCGATGTTACTGCTGGCGTTAATGCTTCTGGGCCCGAATCTCGGTGCACAGATGGCCATGTTGACGCCGTTGTGCAGTGTACCGCTGGTGTTCGCCGGACTTGCCCTGATTCACGGGCTGGTCGGGCAAAAGCGACTGGCCGGTTTCTGGCTGGTGGGGTTGTACGTCACGCTGCTGTTGTTCATGCAGCTGATCTATCCGTTGCTCGTGGTCCTGGCCATTGTCGACAGCCTGATTGATTTTCGCGGTCGTCACGTGTCGAAAGACACCGATAACGCGAACGGTGAAGGTTAAAAGTTAAGAGGATTTCCACATGCAACTGATCCTTCTGGAAAAAATCGCCAACCTGGGCAACCTGGGCGACAAAGTAAACGTTAAGGCCGGTTACGGCCGTAACTACCTGCTGCCTTTCGGCAAAGCTACCGCTGCAACCGCTGCCAACCTGGCTGCGTTTGAAGAGCGTCGTGCTGAGCTGGAAAAAGCTGCTGCAGACCGTAAAGCATCGGCTGAAAGCCGTGCTGCCCAACTGGCCGAGCTGGAAGTGACCATCACTGCCACCGCTGGCGACGAAGGCAAGCTGTTCGGTTCGATCGGTACTCACGACATCGCTGACGCACTGACCGCCTCCGGCGTTGAAGTGCAGAAGAGCGAAGTTCGTCTGCCGAACGGCACCATCCGCAATGTGGGTGAATTCGACGTGGCTGTGCACCTGCACGCCGAAGTTGAAGCCACCGTACGCGTTGTCGTGGTAGCAGCTTAAGCAACACTGATCGGCTGGCGGCTTGTCCGTCAGACGGTTAACATCGGGCACGATCCTGTTTACAGGTCGTGCCCTTTGTCTTTCTGAATTCCCTGTTTTTCCAAACAACACAAGTGGCCATGAACGATATCTCCGCTCCCGAGCAATACGATCTGCAAACCGCTGCCCTGAAGGTGCCGCCGCATTCCATCGAAGCCGAACAGGCTGTACTCGGTGGTCTGATGCTGGACAACAACGCCTGGGAACGCGTGCTCGATCAAGTCTCCGACGGCGATTTCTATCGACATGACCACCGTCTGATCTTCCGTGCGATCGCCAAGCTGGCCGATCAGAACATGCCAATTGACGTCGTGACCCTGTCCGAGCAACTGGACAAGGAAGGTCAGACTTCGCAAGTGGGTGGCCTCGGTTACCTTGGCGAACTGGCGAAAAACACGCCGTCCGTCGCCAACATCAAGGCCTATGCGCAGATCGTTCGCGAACGAGCGACCTTGCGCCAGTTGATCGGCATCAGCACCGAGATCGCTGACAGCGCCTTCAACCCTGAAGGCCGCACCGCCGCCGAAATTCTCGACGAAGCCGAACGGCAGATCTTCCAGATTGCCGAGGCCCGGCCTAAAACCGGCGGCCCGGTAGGTGTGAACGATTTGCTGACCAAGGCCATCGACCGCATCGACACCTTGTTCAACACTGACAACGCCATCACTGGCTTGTCCACCGGCTACACCGACCTCGACGAGAAGACCAGCGGCCTGCAGCCGTCCGACTTGATCATCGTCGCCGGCCGTCCGTCGATGGGTAAAACCACCTTCGCGATGAACCTGGTGGAAAACGCTGTGTTGCGCAGCGAGAAGGCGGTTCTGGTGTACTCCCTCGAGATGCCAGGTGAATCGCTGATCATGCGTATGCTCTCCTCGCTGGGCCGCATCGACCAGACCAAAGTGCGTTCCGGTCAACTGGAAGACGATGACTGGCCGCGCCTGACTTCGGCGGTCAACCTGCTCAACGACCGCAAGCTGTTCATTGATGACACCGCCGGCATCAGTCCGTCGGAAATGCGTGCGCGGACCCGGCGTCTGGTGCGTGAACACGGCGACGTCGGCCTGATCATGATCGACTACCTGCAACTGATGCAGATCCCCGGTTCCAGCGGTGACAACCGTACCAACGAAATTTCCGAGATCTCGCGATCCCTGAAAGCGCTGGCCAAGGAATTCAACTGCCCGGTGGTGGCGCTGTCGCAGCTCAACCGCTCCCTGGAACAACGTCCGAACAAGCGTCCAGTGAACTCCGACTTGCGGGAATCCGGAGCGATCGAGCAGGACGCCGACGTGATCATGTTCGTGTATCGCGACGAGGTGTATCACCCCGAAACCGAGCACAAGGGCATCGCCGAAATCATCATCGGCAAGCAGCGTAACGGCCCGATCGGTTTTATCCGCCTGGCGTTTATCGGCAAGTACACCCGCTTTGAAAACCTCGCACCGGGTAGCTACAACTTCGACGACGACGAATAAGTGTTGGCCGAAGTCTTTCGGCCAACACCCGCTACTGTCAATTTATGCGCTGGCACCCACCACTTCTTCAACGGTGTTGGCCGCTGAGTACTCGGCAAGCTCTTGCCGGGTCAGCGCTTCGATCAATGCCGCTTCCTCAACCATCAACGATGCTTGCATCGCTTTGGATTGCGCGTCGTAATCGGCAAACGATAGCCCCTTGGCCTCGTACGACTCGTCGAGCGCCGCCTGCCGATCCTGAAACGGTTGGCGCTGCTTTTCGAAAGTTTCCTGATGCTTATGGGTGAGGAATTTTTGCCAGAACTCCCTCGACACCAATTCCTGAAATTCTTCAGGAGAGTTATCCAGCGCGATGACTTTCTTGTACGCATTCTCCAGCTGCGCTGGTGAAACGCCGGCCAGACGAGAAAACCCCATTCTTTCCGGTTGTCCCGGCAATTGCAGTCGGTCTTTCAAACCGTGGCGATAGAAGAGCCTGACTTCGACCTCTTCCGGAATATGAGGTGGTGCAAGTGCTGCTGCTTCTTGCGGCGATCTGGCTGCTGCAATGGCGGCCTCGCGTTGCGCGATGTCTGCCGAGGCGATTTTGTCGACTTCATGCAAACGGAACAATGCTTTGGATAATGCGAACAGCTTTGGCCCCTGCGCCTTGTCGCCGGCCTGGGCAAGGGCGGTATGCATCATCATTCGGGTTTCCAGATTGGCAAAGGTGAACGCCGCCCGATCGCAGCAGGCCGCGTCACCCGCCCGATCAAACACTTCGTTGCGCAGACGTTCGGACTCTGAAGTGTTCTCGGTAATGCTGTCGATCAGCCTCCAGACTCGACTCTGAAGTTCGCTGTGACCGGTGGGGGACTCCAACAAGCGTTCAAACGTATTGAACAGGCCATCCGAGCGTGGCTGATCGCGCAGTGCCTGCCACTGGATTTTTCTGGCCGCCAGCTGATCCGCCGTGAGTCCCGCTGTCCACCGCGCCACCGGATCGTCTGTGACTCTACGGTTGATTACGGGGGCGTGACCTCGCGCCGTGTCGACCAGGTTTCTCAAACCCGTCAGCGGAGTTTCGGCCTGTATGAGGCGGTCGTTGTACTGGGTCAGCCGGGTCTGGGTTGCTGCGGACAGCGGATTGTCGGCGATGTCGGTCACGTTGTTGATGCGCACAGTGTGCCCCAGACGCGCGTCCGGCGGTGCGATGACAGAATCCGGGATCTGCGTTATTCGATTGTTGCTCAGATTGATGGTGTCCAGCAGGGGCTGATCGGCAATGCCCGTTGGAAAGGTGTCGATACCGGTGTTGGCCAGATCGATCGAGCGCAGATCAACGATCGTGCTGAAGTCCGGTGTGATGCCCAGTCGCGGATTTTCGTGCAGCCAAAGGGCTCGCAAAGTCGTTCGCTCTGACAGGATTCGGGCCGTGTCGGCAGTGAGGGAAATCTGGTTTTTCTGTAGAAAAAGTCGCGTCAGCCCGTTCATTTCGCCCACTGCGGGTGGCAGTTCGCGCAGTTGATTGCGCGACAGATCCAGCCAGCGGACATGGCGGAAACGAGTCAGAAAACCTTCCGGCGAAGTGCTCAGGTCCATATTGCTCAGTTTGAGAGAGCCGACATGACTGAAGTCGACATCGATGTCCGGCAGGCTTGGCAACCTCAGGCCACTCAGATCCAGTTCAAGGCCGATGGGCGTTCGGTCATTGGCCAGCTTCGGCAGTGTTTCCTGTCGCCAGCAACTGATAATCCTGTTGCTGGCCGAGACCCTGTCAGGACGGGTTTGTGCGTTGAACGCCAGTTGGTTGGCCCGAATGTAGCCTGCGCGATTACCTCCGCCAGAGTAAACCCAGGCATCGAGCTGACGTTTCAGCATGCCGAACTCAAGCTCGAGGTTGTGGACTTTAGTGGCCGCTGCATCACCGTCAAAACTCCAGAGGTATTCCCTGCACTTTTTGACGTCCTTGCCTGGAAACAGCCGCCGATACCGTTGCGTCAGCGAGTTGTCGCTATCAAACATCACATCATGGTGAGAGGTCAGCAGATCGGGGGCTACCCTGCTCACACGCCGCCAGTAGTGGTCGAAGGTTTTCCAGTATTCGAGCGGGAAATCATTGCCGTCGAGATGCGTGTTGCTGTTGATTCGGGCGACCGTCAGCAACTGCTCTGGCGGCGGATTGATGAATTCCTGCGGCACTTCTTTCAAATGGTTATTGCGCAAATCAACAATGATCAACCCCGTTTTGTCCTGCAGTCCGGTCGGCCATTGATCGATTCCCGTTTTATTCAACAACAGGTATTTCAATCCGGCCATGTTGCTGAAGTCAGGGAGCAGCGACAGCGCTGGATTTTCGGAAAGATTAACAACCTCCAGATGACGCATGGCACTGAGCGTTGCCGCACTTTTTTCGTCCAGTTCAAGTCGGTTATGGCTCAAGTCGAGGTTGCGCAGTTTGTCCATCGCACTCACGGGGCGAGGTAAGGTTTCAATCCCGCAGTGGCTGATTGACAAATGCTCCAGATGAGTAAAGTTGGAGAGGAATATGTCGGCATCCCCCGACCAGGTAACGTTGTCGAGCTTCAGTAATCTGACATGACTGAAGTCTGCGGTGAGGGCAGGGAGCGGCGCGTTGATGGAGGCCAGTCTTAGAATTTCTCCCGGGTCTTGAAGCCAGCAACCCTTGATGATTCTGGCGACACGCCGCGCCTGTATTTTTGCGGGTGACTCAGCGCCGGATGAATCGGTCTGACTGCTGTCAACGTAAGCTTTCAACTGGGCTTCAAGTGAATCCAGTTCCTCAAGCCGTCGAGCCAGTTTCACTTTGCCCTCATCATCCAGTCCGGTGAGAAATTCCCGGGCCTGTTGTACGTTTTTGTCCGGGTAGACCCGCTGTACGGTGGCGATCTCGGGCATATCACCCTCGAGTCTGAATGCGCCAGCCAATGCGTTGCTGTTCAGCTCCGGGTGCTCGGTCGCCACACGTCGCCAAAACACTTCAAGTTTTTTCCAATAGTCGGGCGGGAAAGGATTGCCTTCAAACAGTGTGACGCTGTTGATCCGTGCGACCGCTCCGAACTGATCGGTCGAAGGTGTCAGGTGTGCCTCTGGCACCTCGGTCAACTGGTTGTTACGCAAGTCCAACTGAGTCAGTTGTGCCTGATTGCGCAGACCCGTTGGCCATTGATCCAGTTGTGCATGGCTCAGGTTCAGCGTTTCAAGTTCCGGCATACCGGCAAAATCAGGCGTTTTACCCAGTGGATTGGCTGACAGGTCAAGGTGCTTGAGTTTGCCCAGCGTGCTCAGTTCTCTTGCCGTTTTCTCGTTGAGTGCAATTCGGTTCGAACTCAGATCCAGCCTGCTCAGGTTGGACATCTGCACAATGGCAGCGGGTAACGTACCCAGCGTTGAGCCGGTAATCTGCAGAGCCTCCAGGCCGGAAAAATTGCCGAGAAACGTATTGGCCGAGTCGGTCCAGGTAACCGATTGCAGTGTCAGGTGCCGAACATGGCTGAAATCCGCGGTCAGCGCGGGCAGCGTTGCGTTTGCGGCCTCCAGTCTGAGAATGCCTCCGCTCTGATGGCGCCAGCAATGTTTGAGGCTATCAGCGAGCTGTTGTGCGCCGTTTGGCGACGTATCCGCTGTCGACGCGAGGGCGGATTGTCTGACCCAGGTATTGAGTTCGACCTTAAGGGTTTTGTAGTCGGTTTCGCGGCGGGTCAAACCTCCCGCGATGTCATCTCCCAATGAGCCGATGAAGTCGCCTATCTCGTCATCGGTGTGGTCGGGAAACAGTTTTCTGGCGCGCGACTCTGGGCTGCGCAATTTGTTGAGGGCCAGAGATAGCCGGTCCCGCAGCTCCAGACGAACAGGCGCGCGACCACCCTCGCTGCGCATCATCCCGCCCGCTCCGGCGACTGTGATACCCACCCAGCCTTCTACCGTATCGAAAACAATCGGTTCCGATCTTCCCGGGCGCGTTGCGATATACCGGTTGGCGCTGTCACTGGCCACCGGATCCTCGCTGCGCACGATGCGCATCACGGCCGCTAACGGGGTTGATCCATCGGCATCGTGCAAGACCTGATACGCGTGGTTTTCGATCACCGCGTAGAGTTTGCCGTCAAACCGATGAAGGCCGTCGTTGCCGGGTTCTGCGTGGTTGAAATCCAGCCCTGTGCGAAACGGTTCCAGGCGAGTGTCGCTCAAGTGGAATGTGTCCGGTTCGAAGTCTTCCAGTCTGTGCCACAGCCCGCTCTCGGGATCGCGCAGCAGCAATGGGCCGGACGGTTTCGATTCGCTCGCCAACCTGGCCCGCAACAGGCCGGTGTCTGTGTCCTTGCCAACCTGGACGATGCCGCCGTCGGCCATTTCCGCGTACTGGCGACCCTTGTGCGTCCTTAAGCCGCTGGTGTCGGCTACCGGCAATCCCGGTGCTGCGGCGAGCCGGTAATGCTCCAGTGGCTGCTTGACTGGATGAGAGAGGTCTGGCGACGAAGGCGCCGAATGCACCGTGATGCTCGGTGCAGGTTCAATCGAATCCAGGTCGGCTGTGTCTGTGGTTCTGCCCGGCCGCACTGGTTGGCCGAAGAGCGCCTCAAGCCCCGAGCTTGTGTGCCGTGAATTGTCAGACCGTGGCAGGTTCACCTCAGGCGAGGTGTCAGGGCGAACCGTGGTGTGACCGGAGGTCGTGCCTTTGGTGGGCGTTTTTACTGGCATGGTTTTTCATCCTTGAAAGTTTTGCCGGTCAGTTCGCGTAGGCGGGAGCTGACCGCATGTTCGGCGTGATTGCCTGATTGAGTGGGTAGATATCCCGTCTGGTCAGCTGACAGTGGAGGCTCACCGGGAGGCCCCGGCGACGTTGTCGGCCAGCGTGAAGATCTTGCTTGCTGTCCGGCCATCGAAGGTCTGACGCCAGATGCGCACATGAGGCAACCCGGCCTGTTCATCGCGTCGCTGCGATTCGAGACCTCGTCGGCTCTGCTCGAGAGTCTTGAGATGGCTGCCTTCGGCCGTAAAATTCAATGACTGACGGTCAGCCTTGTCATAGTGAAAGTGAGCCTCCCACAGCGGTGCATCGTCAGCACGATCCCTTATCGAATAAACGTCCAGAAATGATTTGCCGGCGCCTTTGCCCAGCGGTTTGCGATCAACCGTTTTGAGTGCATTGAGCTCGCCATGATCGATCAGGTAGTTGAGGCGCAAGATGTCCAGTACGTCCTTGTTTTTGTACATGCGCACCAGGACTTGTTGACCTTGGGCGGTCAACGACTCGGCTGCCGTGCGCAAACGCGTGACCAGCGCGATGATCTCGGAATCCGTGGCCGATGCTTCGTGGTATTCCAGGCGCCTGGCCTGGTCGCTGAGCTGGTCGGCAGCCCTGCCCAAGCCCTCAATGATGTCAGTCGGGTTGTATTGCCTGGCTTCATGCGCCCGGGCCTGAGCGATATGTTCGTCGACACCGTTGAGCAAGCGTTTGGCTTCGTCTATGAGTTGCGGTCTGGCTGTCCGGGCGATCGGTTGCCGCACGGGCAGCCATTCACCCTGCCGCTTTTCATAGCGAAGGGGCTGGCTGTCCGGGCGCAAAGGATCGGGAACATAGATGGTGACGCTGCCGTCCTGGGCGGTTTCAGTGTCACCCACCAGTAACCGGTAAGTACCGTGCTGGCGAGTGCGGAATACTTTTCTTGTTCGTGCGGGGGTGGCTGGCGCGCTGTCGACAGGTTGCGGTGGAATGAAGTCGAAGTCGATGTCCTGATCGAGTCTTGGCAGTACGGTGTTGCGGTCGAACGAGTCAAAGAGCTCTGTCAGCCGGTTTTCTATGCGGTTTTCGAGGGGATTGATCAGCGCGATAATTTCCCTGATGTACTCGGCTTTGGGGTGACCAGCCTCCAACTGCGCTTCAAACCGGATTCTGTCGCTTTTGATTTGCTCAAGGGTCAAGACCAGCGCCATGGGATGTTCGCGTTCGGGAACGCTGGCCAGGTCTCCGGTGAGCAGGTCGATGGACGAAAGCGAAGGCATGGTCGTGTGTGGCGAATGGTCAGGCGTGCCGGCATACAGGTGAACGTACAGGGTCAGCTTGTTAAAGTTGATGCGCTCGGCATTGGGCACCTGTGCACTGAGTTCAGCGAGTCTGGGCGCCGTCCCGGGATTGGCTTTTCTGATCTGCTCGATCACGATCTGACGCTCTTCGAGGAACTTCAGTTTTTTGTGCAGATTGGCGATGCAGCGTCTGCAGGTTTCGGCGCTCAGATTCAGTTCCGTCGGCCGGGTCCGCAGATCCATGACAGCCATGAGCCGGTTCAGGTATTCCACTCTTTCGATACGGAAGGTCTGCAGTTCTTCTTTGAATCGTGCGCTGGTTTTCAGGCGCACCAGCCAGGTTCTGTTATCGACCAGCGACTGCACGAATTCCGTTTGCTTTCTGATGTGCCTGAGCATGTGGACCTCTAAGGCGATCAGTCTTTCGGCTTGCGCTGGGCTGCCCGCTGGCAGTGCTCTGGCTTCGCTCCACAGGACGTCATAGCGTTGCCCTGATTCGGTCATTGCTGCATGAGCATTCTGAATAGGCACGTATTGTTGCAACAGCATGGGCAAATCCGCTGCCGTGCTTTCCTGTCCACGCCGCATGCCACCCAACAACCCTGGTGACGCCGTCACCCATTCATTGTTCTCGTTACGCGTAACGGCATGGGTCAGACCACTGCGGCTGGCGCGATAAAGGTTTTCGCTGTCGACAGCCACCGGATCCTGCGGATTGACAATGCGCCACACGGGTTGCCCGGGGCTGGAGGCATCGACATCGAGCATGACCTGAAACGCGTGGTGGTGGATGAGTGCATAGCGTCTGCCGTTGTGCCGATACACCCCGTCACTGTCGGGTTGCACAGCGCTGAAATCCAGGTCAGTGCGAAAAGCTTGCAGGCTGGCTTCGCTCAATGATGCGGAGGCGGAATCACTGGCACTCGACGGGCGCCACAGGCCGCTGTCAGCCTCGCGCTGCAGCAACGGCCCGGAAGGCGCCCGTTCGCTGGGGAGTCTGGCGCGGTACTGGCTGGTGCCGGCATCCAGACCGACCAGCACGGTGCCGCCATCGACCATGTCGACGTAGCGGCGCCCCTTGTGCGTCCTGAACCCTTGGGCATCCGCCGCCGGTAATTGTGCCGCAGCGGCGATGCGGTAGTGCTTGATCGAGTGTTGTGCAGGCTGCACGTCTTGCGTGTTAGCCAATACTGTTTCGATTCTGACGGTCGGTACCGGCCGGATTGCATCCAGATCGGCATCACCGTCGGGTCTTGCCGCAGATCCCTGCCGGCCGGAGCCGGGAATGCCCGAGTCGAATCGAGGTCCGGTCTCAACGCGTGGCACGGTCACGTCTTGCGTCGGGTGCGGGCGCGTATGTACCTGGACTGAAGTGCTGCCCCTGGTGGACGTTCTTGGAGCCATGTTTTTCATCCTTGAAAAGTGATCCCGAACCTCGGCTCGGGGATGGGCTGTCTTATGCAGCCAACTGGAAAATTTTCTGCGCTGTGGACAGGTCGATGTCTTCTCGCCAGATGCGCACGTGCGCGCGCCCGGCTTGTTCATCCCGGCGTTGCGATGACGTTCCCAGGCGGTTTTGCTCACGGGTTTTCAGATGGCCGCGACGCTGCATGAAATCCAGCGCCGGGGTGTCTTTTTCGCCGTAGTGAAAATGCGCGTACCACAGGGGCTCGTCGGTCTGTTTGTCGTTCAGCGAGTAGACGTCAAGAAAGTCCTTTTTATTGCCCTTGCCCAGTTGCACCCGGGATTGCGTCTGGCTGACGCTGAGATGGCCATGGTTGATCAGAAACGCGACCCGATCGACGCTCAGGTAGGTCGGGTCTTTGTACAGGCGAACGCGAATGTCTTCGCCTTCATCGAGCAGACGGCGGCTGTCGTGATTGAGCCGTTGCATCAATGGTGCAATATCACGGTTACCCGGATTCGGCGCGAGTTCGAGTTGTCGTGCCAGATCGGCGAGATGGTCAGCGCGTTCCGTGAGGAACTCGACAATGCTGTTGGCATTGCCTTTGGCTCTTTCATCGCGCCGGGCGGTATTGAGGTGCAATGCCGATTGTTCCAGCAGCGTGTTGGCCTGGTCAGTCAGGGTGGCCAGGTTTTTCTCCTGTCTGGCTACCTGTCGACGCCACTCGCCCTCTCGATGTTCATAGGTGTGCAAGGCATCTGTCGGATCATGCGGGTTGATCACATCGATCAGCTCTTCACCCGCGTCAGTGCGACGGGATCGGCCGACGCGGATCTTGTAGACGCCGTGCTGTTTGCTGCGGAACATTTTCCTGGGCGTGGCTGAAGGCTGGTTTAGCTGTTGTGCAGGAATGAAATCGAAGTCGATGGGTTGTTCGTGGGGCGGCAGCGCCGAGGTTTTTTCCTGCTCATGGTGATAACGCTGCAGGTGCTGCTCCAGAGTTATTTCGAAAGCCTGGATGGCCTCGATGATTTTGCCCCGCGCGCTGGCATGCTCCGCGCCGGGTGGCAGCGGCAAGTGTTGGTAGGACACATTGATCGCGGCGGTCTGATCCAGCAGATCACTGAGTACGCAGATGCGCGCCTGAGCTGGAATGCTGTCGAGTGCACGAAACGCGAATGTGACCTGCCCGAATGAATACGCGAGATATCTGGCATTGGCGTTATTGACATCGATCGTCGCTCGTTCATCGATCAACAGCCGGCTTTTGGCGTAGACCCAAAAAGCCACGTGGTCATGCAGTTCGATCGGATCGAAGGCGGTGTCGTGCAACGCCTCTGGCGACAAGTGCCACTGTGTCGTCAGCTCGTCAGCGATTGCCTGGCGTTTTTTCAGGATCGCCAGTTTGCTCGACAGGTGGGCCGCGACGGCAGGATGTTCTGACGGAGGGCCGCCGAAGATCGGGCCGTCCAGTAGCTTCAGCGAATCACTGGCGATCATCAGTTGGTTGTACGTCAGCAATTGTCCTTTTTTCAGCATGATCATTTTGTCGCGATAGTCGTTGCGGCCTTTGGCTGCGACGACTAGCTCCTTGTGCTCGATATGCAGTTGGATAGCGTTATCCAGAAGGGCGAGTTCCTGCTGATGGTGTTCTGCGAGGCGCGCCAGTAATGTGCGCTCGTGCTCGGTCCCCTTCATTGCCCGCCACAGGCCATGCATGCGCTCGCCGGTGGCTATCGCCTGATCAAATTGCAGATCCAGCGTTTGCAGTTCGAACATTACGTCGGCGGCCTCGACGGCGCCCATTCGCCGGGGTTTTCGGCGTATGCCGGCCACACCGCCGACCAGCGTCCCCATCCAGCCGTCCAGCACATCAAAGACAATCGGTTCCGATCTTCCGGGGCGGGACGCGACATACACATTGTCGGTGTCGGCCGCTACGGGATCGTCAGGACGAACGATGCGCATCACGGTCATGGCCGGCGAGGACGCGTCGAGATCATGCAAGACCTGATAGCTCAGGTCGCCAATGACTACATACAGTTTGTTGTCGTAGCGATGCAGGTGATCCTGTGTGGGCAGTGCCGCACGCAAATCCAGCCCGGTGGCAAACGCTTGCAGACGCGTCGCGGACAAGGCAAAGGTGACCGGTTCGAACTCCTCCAGGGGGTGCCAGAGCTTGCCCACGGGATCACGCATCAGCGTCGGCCCGGAAGGGCTTCGTTCGCTCGGTAGGCGTGCGCGGTACAGACCGCTCTGAGGATCCCGCGCGACGAGCACCACGCCTGCGTTTGAGACGTCGACGTAGCGCCGGCCTTTGAATGTCCTGAATCCTTCTGCATCGGGAGCCGGTAAGGGGATTGCTTCGATGATCCGGTAGTGTTCAAGCGGCAGCTTTACGGTACGCGGGGAGGCTGCCGTTGGAGGAATCTGGCTGACCATGACCGGTGGCACTGGCGTGATTGCATTCAGATCGAGTGGCGCCGGAGTTTTGCCCGGCGTGTAATCGATACGCACGGGCATGGCGCCGGTTCGCAGGTCCGGGCGCGGTGCGGGCACGGTCGGCGGATCACCGGGGCGTGAATGAACATCGACAGTGACGATGCGTCTGACAGGTAGCTTTGGCGACATTTCTTCATCCTTGAAGGGTTGTCATTTCAGTCGTGCAAGCTCTGGACTGATGATTATCGGGTTCGATGAAATGATTTTTTGGCATCTGCCGGTGTTGTCAGGCATGTCTGGCGCAGGCTGTCGGAGAAACCGACCATTGCCGTCGGAATTGGTCAAAATTTGTGCTATATTCCGCGCCCGCGATTTTTCACTTCAACACCGGTCGTCGACATGCAAGCAGCCAAGCCGTTATTTGACTATCCAAAATATTGGGCCGAATGTTTCGGACCAGCGCCATTCCTGCCGATGAGCAGGGAGGAGATGGATCAGCTTGGCTGGGATTCCTGTGACATCATCATTGTTACCGGAGATGCCTACGTCGATCACCCGTCGTTTGGCATGGCGATCATTGGCCGGCTGCTGGAGTCGCAAGGCTTTCGCGTCGGGATCATTGCGCAGCCGAACTGGCAGTCCAAAGACGACTTCATGAAGCTCGGCGAGCCGAATCTGTTCTTCGGGGTTGCGGCGGGCAACATGGACTCGATGATCAACCGCTACACCGCGGACAAAAAAATCCGTTCCGACGACGCCTACACGCCTGGCGGCATGGCCGGCAAGCGTCCGGATCGCGCGAGCCTGGTCTACAGCCAGCGCTGCAAAGAAGCCTACAAGCATGTGCCGATCGTACTCGGCGGTATCGAAGCCTCGCTGCGTCGCATCGCCCACTACGATTACTGGCAGGATCGCGTGCGTAACTCGATCCTGATCGACGCCAGCGCCGACATTCTGCTGTACGGCAACGCCGAACGCGCGATCGTCGAAGTCGCTCAGCGTCTGTCTTACGGTCACAAGATCGAAGACATCACCGACGTGCGCGGTACCGCGTTCATCCGTCGTGACACGCCGAAAGACTGGTATGAAGTCGATTCGACGCGTATCGATCGTCCGGGCAAGGTCGACAAGATCATCAACCCGTACGTGAACACCCAGGACACCCAGGCCTGCGCCATCGAGCAGGAAAAAGGCCCGGTCGAAGATCCGCAGGAAGCCAAGGTCGTACAGATCCTGGCCAGCCCGCGCATGACCCGCGACAAGACCGTGATTCGTCTGCCGTCGGTTGAAAAGGTCCGTGGCGACGCCGTTCTGTATGCTCACGCCAACCGCGTGCTGCACCTCGAAACCAACCCGGGCAACGCCCGCGCGCTGGTGCAGAAGCATGGCGAAGTCGATGTCTGGTTCAACCCGCCGCCGATTCCGATGACCACTGAAGAAATGGACTACGTGTTCGGCATGCCGTACGCACGTGTTCCGCACCCGGCGTACGGCAAGGAGAAAATCCCGGCCTACGACATGATCCGTTTCTCGGTGAACATCATGCGTGGCTGCTTCGGTGGCTGCACCTTCTGCTCGATCACCGAGCACGAAGGGCGGATCATCCAGAACCGTTCCGAAGAGTCGATCATTCGCGAAATCGAAGAGATCCGCGACAAGGTGCCGGGCTTCACCGGCGTCATTTCCGACCTCGGCGGCCCGACCGCGAACATGTACCGCATCGCCTGCAAAACACCGGAAATCGAATCCGCGTGCCGCAAGCCGTCCTGCGTGTTCCCGGGCATCTGCCCGAATCTGAACACCGACCACTCGTCGCTGATTCAGCTGTACCGCAGCGCCCGTGCGTTGCCGGGTGTGAAGAAGATTCTGATCGCCTCCGGCCTGCGTTATGACCTCGCGGTCGAATCGCCGGAGTACGTCAAAGAGCTGGTGACCCACCACGTTGGTGGTTACCTGAAGATCGCCCCGGAACACACCGAGGAAGGTCCGCTCAACCAGATGATGAAACCGGGCATCGGCAGCTATGACAAGTTCAAGCGCATGTTCGAGAAGTACACCAAGGAAGCGGGTAAAGAGCAGTACCTGATTCCGTACTTCATCGCCGCCCACCCGGGCACCACCGACGAAGACATGATGAACCTCGCGCTGTGGCTCAAGGGCAATGGCTTTCGCGCAGACCAGGTGCAAGCGTTCTACCCGTCGCCAATGGCCACCGCCACCGCGATGTACCACTCGGGCAAGAACCCGCTGCGCAAGGTCACCTACAAGAGCGACGGCGTGACCATCGTCAAGAGCGAAGAGCAGCGTCGTCTGCACAAGGCGTTCTTGCGTTATCACGACCCGAAAGGCTGGCCGATGCTGCGTGAAGCGCTGATCCGCATGGGCCGTGGTGATCTGATCGGTTCGGGCAAGGATCAGTTGATCCCGACCCATCAACCGGCTACCGACAGCTACCAGAGCGCCCGTCGCAAGAACTCGACGCCGGCCGGCAGCCATAAAGTGGCGAAGGACGGCAAAGAGAAGACCACCAAGATCCTCACTCAGCACACCGGTCTGCCGCCGCGTGCCAGTGATGGCGGTAATCCTTGGGACAAGCGTGAACAGGCCAAGGCTGCGGCGTTTGCCCGTAACCAGCAGGCAGCCAAGGAGCGCAAGGACGCCGCGAAAGGCAAGGGGCCGAAACCGACCCGCAAGCCGGTGGTACCGCGCTAAACATCGCTTGAGCTGAACAGATCGCCAACCTTCGGGTTGGCGTTTTGCATTTCTGGGGCTGGATATTGGGGTGCCCGGGAGATCCATCCCCCTCACCCCAGCCCTCTCCCCCATGGGGGGCGAGGGGGAAGGGAGCAGATCTGCATGCTTTTCAACATTCGGGTTCGACTCAAGGCTTTCACGTCGGCGTATTTCCAACAGCCACCTCGGTCAGTCCCCTCTCCCTATGGGCGGTCCGACGTTTCGGGAGGGCTAGGGTGAGGGGGTCTTCGCAACATTTACGTGCAATCAGCCCAAACCATTTCCCCGCATCGCCCGATTTTGGTGCTGTACTGCCCTAAGCATTCCGGGAAAGCGCCCAAGCCTGTGCATGGCATAAGTCTTGCGCGCTTTCGAATACGCTTAGGCTCGCAGGAGGCACGCCGTGTCGATTCATGTCGCATTGCATCACGTCACGCATTACCGCTACGACCGCGCTGTCGAACTCGGCCCGCAGATCGTTCGCCTGCGCCCGGCCGCCCACAGCCGCACGCGGATTCTGTCGTATGCGCTGAAAGTCTCGCCCGAGCAGCATTTCATCAACTGGCAGCAGGATCCGCAGGGTAACTACCTCGCCCGATTGGTGTTCCCCGAGAAAACCAATGAATTGCGCATTGAGGTCGATCTACTCGCCGAAATGGCGGTGTTCAATCCGTTCGACTTCTTCCTCGAACCCTACGCCGAGAAAATTCCCTTCGCCTACGCGGCCGATGAGCGCAAGGAGCTGGCGCCGTATCTCGAAACCCTGCCGCTGACACCGAAATTCAAAGCCTACCTGGACGCTATCGACCGTACGCCGCTGCCGGCGGTGGATTTTCTCGTGGCGCTCAACCAGCGTTTGAGCGAAGACATCGGCTACCTGATCCGCATGGAACCGGGCGTACAGACGCCGGAACACACCCTCGAACATGCCTCCGGTTCCTGCCGGGACTCAGCGTGGTTGCTGGTGCAACTGCTGCGTAACCTCGGCCTGGCTGCACGATTTGTCTCCGGCTACCTGATTCAACTGACCGCCGATGTGAAAAGCCTCGATGGTCCCTCCGGCACCGAAGTCGATTTCACCGACCTGCACGCCTGGTGCGAAGTGTATTTGCCGGGTGCTGGCTGGATCGGTCTGGATGCGACGTCAGGGCTGTTTGCCGGTGAAGGGCATATCCCGCTGGCCTGTAGTCCCGATCCGTCTTCAGCGGCGCCGATCAGTGGCTTGGTCGAACCGTGTGAGTGTGAGTTCAGCCATGAAATGTCGGTGGAACGGATCTGGGAGGCGCCGCGCGTCACCAAGCCTTACACCGATGAGCAATGGCTGGCGATTCAGGCGCTGGGCCGACAGATCGATGCCGACCTGCTGGCGGATGACGTACGCCTGACCATGGGCGGCGAACCGACCTTCGTTTCCATCGATGACCCGGATGGCGCCGAGTGGAACACCGCCGCGTTGGGCGCGGACAAGCGCCGGCTCTCTGCCGAACTGTTCCAGCGCATGCGCAAGCACTACGCGCCGAAAGGCCTGGTGCATTTCGGTCAGGGCAAGTGGTATCCCGGTGAGCAACTGCCGCGTTGGTCGCTCAATTGCTATTGGCGCCGCGACGGCGTGCCGATCTGGCACAACGACGCATTGATCGCCGATGAGCAGCAGGATTACGGCGCGAATGGCGAACTGGCCGGGCGCTTTCTGGCCAGTGTCGCCGAGCGCTTTAAATTGCCTACGCGCTTTGTGTTCCCGGCCTACGAAGACAATTTCTACTACCTCTGGCGCGAGGGCACGTTGCCAAGCAATGTCAGCGCCAAAGATTCACGTCTTGAAGAGCCGCTTGAGCGCGCACGCCTGCGCAAGGTCTTCAGTCAGGGCCTCAACAAAGTCATTGGCCAAGTGCTGCCGCTGGCGCGCACGGCCAAGGGCGATCAATGGCAGAGCGGGCGCTGGTATCTACGTGACGAGCACTGCCGGCTGGTGCCCGGGGACTCGCCGCTGGGTTATCGCTTGCCACTGGGCTCGCAACCGTGGGTGAAGGCCGCCGAATATCCGTTTATTCATCCACAGGACCCGAATCAGGACTTCCCTGAGCTGCCGGAAACCGCGCAGCTCAACCGTCACGGCGAACCGGCTTCGACTGACGAACGCGCGCCGAAAATCGACGAGTCCGCCGACTGGCTGACCCGCACCGCGTTCTGCGCCGAAGCGCGTGAAGGGCGTTTGTACCTGTTCATGCCGCCGCTGGAGCGCGTCGAGGATTATTTGGAGCTGGTGGCGGCCATTGAAGCCACCGCCGAAGAACTGCATTGCCCGGTGTTGCTCGAAGGCTACGAGCCGCCGAGCGATCCACGTCTGAGCAACTTCCGCATCACTCCGGATCCCGGTGTGATCGAGGTGAATGTGCAGCCGTCGGCGACGTGGGACGAGTTGGTCGAGCGCACCGAGTTTCTTTATGAAGAGGCACGGCAAACCCGCCTGACCACCGAGAAGTTCATGATCGATGGCCGACACACCGGCACCGGCGGCGGTAACCATTTCGTTCTCGGTGGTGCGACGCCGGCGGACTCACCGTTTCTGCGCCGCCCCGATCTGCTACGCAGCCTGATCAGTTACTGGCACAACCATCCGTCGTTGTCGTATCTGTTTTCCGGCTTGTTCATCGGCCCGACGTCTCAGGCGCCGCGCGTCGACGAGGCGCGCAATGATGCATTGTACGAACTGGAAATCGCTTTCGCGCAGATGCCCGAACCGGGCGAGGAGTGCGCGCCATGGCTGGTCGACCGACTGCTGCGCAACTTGCTGATCGACGTCACCGGTAACACGCACCGCGCCGAGTTCTGCATCGACAAACTCTATTCGCCGGACGGCGCCACCGGGCGTCTTGGCTTGCTGGAGCTGCGCGCCTTTGAAATGCCGCCGCACGCGCGCATGAGTCTGGCCCAGCAGTTGCTATTGCGGGCGCTGGTCGCACGGTTCTGGCGTGAGCCTTATGCGCCGCCGAAACTGGCGCGCTGGGGCACCGAGTTGCACGACCGTTTTCTGCTGCCGCACTTTATCGAGCAGGATTTTGCTGACGTCATCGTCGAACTCAACAGTGCTGGTTATCCGCTGCGCGCGGAATGGTTTGCGGCGCATATGGAGTTTCGTTTTCCCAAGGTTGGCGATTATGCGGTCAACGGCATCGAACTGGAGCTGCGGCAGGCACTGGAGCCGTGGCATGTGTTGGGTGAGGAGGGCGCGGCGGGCGGTACGGTGCGCTACGTCGATTCCTCGCTGGAGCGCTTGCAGGTCAGACTCAAAGGCCTGCCGCCGCAGCGTTATTTGCTGACCTGTAATGGCATCGCCGTGCCGTTGCATCCAACCGGGCGGGTTGGCGAGTTCGTTGCCGGTGTGCGTTATCGCGCGTGGCAACCGGCTAACTGCTTGCAACCGACGATTCCCGTACATGCACCCTTGGTTTTCGACTTGCTCGACACCTGGATGGGTCGTTCGCTGGGCGGCTGCCAATACCACGTGGCGCATCCCGGCGGGCGCAATTACGAGACGTTGCCGGTCAATGCCAACGAAGCGGAGAGCCGGCGGATGGCGCGATTCTTCCGCGTCGGACACACGCCGGGGAAGCTTCCTATCCCCAACGTGGAAATCAGTGACGAGCTACCGATGACAATCGATTTGCGACGTTTCTAAGGCCTACGCGACACGCGGATTTTTCGTATATCCGCGCGTCATGTGCCTGCGTTAGTCTGACCGTTCCTTGCTGTCTGCCGAGCTTTCCATGCCTGACCTGCTAGACCGCTACCCGCTGACGGCGGGCACTTATCACGAACTGCTCGACGGCAGTGGCGCGGTGCGCCCGCACTGGCGGCGGCTGTTCGATCAGTTGCAGCGCAGCACGCCGGCACAACTGGTGCAGCGGCAAGCGTTGCTGGCGCGGCAGATTCAGGAGAACGGTGTTACCTATAACGTCTATGCCGACCCGAAAGGAGCGGATCGGCCATGGGAGCTGGATCTGCTGCCGCATGTGATTGCGGCAGATGAATGGCAGCAATTGTCGGCAGGCATCGCTCAGCGCGCCCGACTGCTCAACGCTGTGCTGGCGGATTTGTACGGGCCGCAGCGGTTGATCAGTGAAGGCCTGTTGCCGGCTGGACTGGTGTTTGGACACAACAATTTCCTTTGGCCTTGTCAGGGCATTGCACCGCCGGAAGACGCGTACTTGCATCTGTATGCCGTGGATCTGTCGCGCACGCCGGATGGGCGCTGGTGGGTCACGGCGGATCGCACACAAGCGCCATCGGGCGCCGGGTATGCCCTGGAAAACCGCACCATCGTGTCCCGTGCCTTTCCTGAGTTGTACCGGGATCTGAAGGTGCAGCATCTGGCCGGCTTCTTCCGTACGTTGCAGGAAACCTTGGCGCGACAGGCGCCGTGCGACGATGACGCACCGCTGGTGGTGCTGCTCACGCCGGGTCGTTTCAACGAAAGCTATTTCGAACATCTGTATCTGGCTCGCCAGCTCGGTTACCCGTTGGTCGAGGGCGGTGACCTGACGGTGCGCGATGCCACGGTCTATCTGAAGACCCTCAGTGGCCTGCGTCGGGTACACGCGATCATGCGTCGTCTCGACGATGATTTCTGCGATCCGCTTGAATTGCGTACTGACTCGGCACTGGGCGTGCCCGGGCTGCTAGAAGCGGTGCGTCAGGGCCGTGTACTGGTCGCCAACGCGCTGGGCAGTGGCGTGCTGGAGTCACCGGGACTGCTCGGGTTTCTGCCTAAGATCAATCAATACCTGTTCGGCGAAGAACTGCTTCTGCCGTCGATCGCGACGTGGTGGTGCGGTGAGGCGCCGGTATTGGCGCAAGCCCTGGAGAAACTGCCCGAACTGCTGATCAAACCGGCCTTCCCCTCACAAAGCTTCGCACCTGTGTTTGGCCGTGATCTGAGTGAAAAGCAGCGTCAGGCACTTGCCGAACGCATGCAGGCGCGCCCTTACGCCTACGTCGCGCAAGAATTGGCGCAGCTGTCGCATGCGCCCATCTGGCAGGCCGAAAACGGTCAACTGCAACCGCGTGCGATCGGCATGCGCATGTATGCGGTGGCCAGTGGAGATGGTTATCGCGTGCTGCCCGGTGGTCTGACCCGGGTGGCCGCCGATGCCGATGCCGAAGTGGTGTCGATGCAGCGCGGCGGGGCGAGCAAAGATACTTGGGTGTTGGGCGATCGCCCACCCAGCGGCGAACAGTGGAAGGCTCAACGCAACGTCGGTGTCCATGATCTGGTACGACGCGACCCGTACCTGCCCTCACGGGTGGTGGAAAACCTGTTCTGGTTCGGCCGTTACTGCGAACGCTGTGATGACAGTGCGCGGCTGCTGCGGATCATGCTCGCGCGGTATGTCGATGGCGATGACCCGCAAGCGCTACAGGCGGCGGTCGACCTCGGTGAACGGCTGACGCTGTTGCCGGACGAGGGTGAATTGCCGGAGCGTCTGTTGGCAGCACTGCTCGGCGAGGACTGGTCGTTCAGCCTGCGTTCCAATCTGCAGCGCTTGCAGTGGGCGGCCTCGCAAGTGCGCGGCAAGCTCTCTCGGGAGAACTGGCAAGCGTTAGTGGAGTTGCAGCGCGAGGCGATGGAACTGGACACCGACGACCCCGACTTCGGCGAGCTGCTGGATTTTCTCAATCGGTTGGTGACGGCGCTGGCGGCGTTGTCCGGATTTGCCCTCGACGACATGACCCGCGACGAAGGCTGGCGCTTTCTGATGATCGGCCGGCGTATCGAACGTCTGCAATTTCTCAGCAGCAGCCTTGCGGCGTTTTTGCGTGGCGCCGGTGCTTTCGATCAGGCAGGCCTGGAGTGGTTGCTGGAACTGGGCAACAGCAGCATCACCTATCGCTCACGCTATCTGGCGGTGGCGCAGCTGATTCCAGTGCTCGACCTGTTGCTGCTTGATGAGCAAAATCCGCACGCGGTGTTGTTTCAATTGAAACTGGTGACCCGCACGTTGAAGCGTTTGAACGATGATTTCGGTGTGCCACGGGAAGCGGGGCTGCCACAACTGGTCGAGCGTCTGGCACGGTTCGATCTGGGCTGTCTGGAGAATCCATTGTTCGGTGAGACCAGCGTCCGCGCCGCGCTCAATGGCCTCGCCGATCTGCTGCAGGAAATTGCCGATGCCAGCGGCCAGGTTTCGGATCGACTGGCCTTGCGCCATTTCGCCCATGTCGATGACGTCAGCCAACGCACGGTGTCTGTCTGATGAATGCTCGATACCAGATCTTCCACGACACCTGTTACCACTACGACAGCCCTGTATCTCTGGCGCAGCAACTGGCGCACTTGTGGCCGAGAAAATGCGATTGGCAGCGTTGTACCGAACAGCAATTGCTGATCAGTCCGGACCCGACAGCACGGCGCGATGAGCTGGATGTGTTTGGTAATCCGTTGACCCGACTGGCCTTCGAACGCCCACATGACGAGTTGCAGGTCAATGCACAACTCACGGTGGAAGTGCTGGCGCGGCCTGTGCTGGATTTCAATCAGTCACCCGCCTGGGAGCTGACCCGCGATGCGCTGAGCTACAGCAGTCAGCCGTTGTCCGCTGAGTTGCTCGAAGCCTGCCGTTACCGGTTCCAGTCACCCTACGTGCATTTGAAGCGCAGCTTTGTCGAGTTCTCGCAAAGCTGTTTTCCGGCGGGCCGCCCGTTGCTGTTGGGTGTGCAGGACTTGATGCAGAAGATCTTCAGCGAATTCACCTTCGATGCCGAAGCGACCCAAGTGGCAACGCCATTGGTGGAAGTGCTGGAGCGGCGACGCGGGGTGTGTCAGGACTTTGCGCACTTGATGCTGGCATGCGTGCGTTCGCGAGGGCTGGCGGCGCGCTACATCAGTGGTTATCTGCTGACGCAGCCACCACCGGGACAACCACGCTTGATCGGTGCTGATGCGTCGCATGCCTGGGTTTCAGTTTTTTGTCCGGTGTTGGGCTGGGTGGATTTTGATCCGACCAACAATGTGCAGCCGGCGCTGGAACACATCACGCTGGCGTGGGGGCGGGATTTTTCCGATGTGTCGCCGCTACGTGGAGTGATTCTCGGCGGCGGCAATCACGACCCGGAAGTGCGCGTCACGGTAATGCCCCTGGATTAACGCCGATCAAAACTGTGGGAGCGAGCCTGCTCGCGAAAGCGTCAGGTCAGTCAGTTCATATGTGGCTAAATGCACCGCCTTCGCGAGCAGGCTCGCTCCCACATGGGAATTTGGGTGTGCTTGGGAAGGGGGAAGGCTGTGAGGGCCGGCAGTGAAACCGCCAGCCCCGTCACAAATCCGCAGGGTCTGATTCGGTGATCAAACCCGGTGGGGTTCAGGCGTCGGGCGCCTGATCTTTCGGTGTTTCAGTCGCTTCGGTTGCATCAACATCATCTTCCGTTGCCACTTCACCCTCAGGGTTCAGTGCCGCTTCTTCAGCGGTTTGTTTCTTGCGCTGAAGCTTTTCCTCTTTCTTCTGTTCCTTTGCCAGGTCTCGTTGACGTTTGGCGAAGGAGTAATTGGGTTTGGCCATGGGCGATCCTCTTGGGTCGAAGGTGAGGTTGAGCGGCGCATATTCTGCCCTGTATCGGTGCCTCGTGGTTAGCCGGGTTTTTGGTCAACCCATTTTGGCGCGACGGTTGGCTTCCAGTTATCCAGGGCATCGAGCAGTGTTTGCGGCGATTCGCTCACTTGCAGCATGTCACGGTGTGGCGCGCGAACGAAGCCTTCGCCGACGATATGATCGAGAAATGCGGTGAGTTTGCTGTAAAAACCGTTCACTTCCAGCAAACCCAACGGCTTGCCGTGGTAGCCGAGCTGGCCCCAGGTCCAGACTTCGAACAGCTCTTCCAGCGTACCGAGGCCGCCGGGCAAGGCGATGAACGCATCGCTCAGTTCAGCCATACGCGCCTTGCGCGCGTGCATGCCGTCGACCACTTCCAGGCGTGTCAGGCTTTTGTGGCCGATTTCCTTGTCCATCAGGCTCTGCGGAATGATGCCGATCACTTCACCCCCAGCGGCCAGCGCCGCGTCGGCGACAATGCCCATCAGACCCACAGCACCACCGCCGTAGACCAGGGTCAACTTGCGTTCAGCCAAGGCCCGGCCAAGGGCAATGGCGGCTTCGGTGTAAGCCGGATCAGTGCCCGCATTGGCACCGCAAAATACACAAACGGATTTCAGAGACATGCCTTCCTCCTGGGTCAATCCGTCACAGGGTAATGGCTGGCACGCCTTGATCCAAGGGCTAAACTTCGCGTTCCGGTGATTCAAAGGTACCGCTGGCGCCACAGGCGTAGGCGGCGAGCAAACTGCACAACAGACCGTTAAAGAACATCACAGGCACTCCGTCTCAGTAGATGCGCCGATCATAGGCCGGGCCCGGAATTCTGGCCGTTAGATTGTCTCGATGAGTGTCATAGCCTGAAAGTTGTATACAATTTTTGACTCAAGTCATAGGAACTTGCGAAGATTTCAGGCAGTCTTTCCACCATTCGTGTTTTTGTTAACCCTGCCTTGGAGATTCACCATGTTTTCCAAAGTTGTTGCGGTATCCCTGCTGGCGCTGGCCAGCAGCCAATTGATGGCTGCCGAGTGCAAAACCACCGTTGACTCCACCGATCAGATGTCCTTCAACACCAAGGAAATCGTGATCGACAAGAGCTGCAAGACTTTCACCGTCGAACTGACCCACTCCGGCAATCTGCCGAAGAACGTCATGGGCCATAACCTGGTGATCAGCAAAGAAGCTGACATGCAGCCAATCGCTACCGCTGGCCTGGCCGCCGGTATCGACAAGAACTACCTGCCGGAAGGTGACGCGCGCATCATCGCTCACACCAAGATCATCGGCGCCAAGGAAACCGACTCGCTGACCTTTGACGTAGCGAAGATTGCTGACGGTGGCTACGGCTTCTTCTGCTCGTTCCCTGGGCACATCTCGATGATGAAAGGCACGATTTCCGTTAAGTAAGCAGGCCAATCGCGTCATCGTTCTTCGCGAGCAAGCTCGCTCCCACAGGTTTCAGTTGTTCACAAATACTGTGTCCGACAGCGAAACATGTGGGAGCGAGCTTGCTCGCGAAGGGGCCATCAGCATCAACCGATGTCTGGGCCAAAGAAAAGCCCGCTGAGGATCACTCCTCAGCGGGCTTTTTCATTCCATCCGCGCTTACGGCGCAAACGGCATCACGCGTTTGTGATGGGTCTTGTTGTAGGTCGCGACGATAATGTCGAACGCTTCCTGACGCACCGGCTCGCCGTGCAGAAACGCATCGATCTCGGCGTAGGTCACGCCGTGCGAGGCTTCGTCCGGTTTGCCCGGCGATAAATCCTCAAGGTCCGCCGTTGGCACTTTCTCGACCAGCGACTCCGGCGCACCAAAGCTGCGCGCAATCGCCCGCACCTGATTCTTCACCAGACCGCTGAGCGGTGCCAGATCGCAGGCGCCGTCACCGAACTTGGTGAAGAAACCCATCACCGCTTCCGCCGCATGATCGGTGCCGATCACCAGACCATGCGCCGCGCCGGCGATGGTGTACTGCGCGACCATGCGCATGCGTGCCTTGGTATTGCCGAGCACAAAGTCCACCGACACCGCGTGCTTGCCTTCAAACGCCGCCACTTCACTGGCCAGCGATTTCACCGCTGGGCCGATGTTGACCGTGTGACGTTCGTCCGGAGCGATGAAATCCACCGAGGCCTGGGCGTCGTGCTCGTCGAACTGGGTTTCGTACGGCAGGCGCACGGCGATGAATTTGTAGCTGTTGTCGCCGGTCTGGTCGCGCAGCTCACGCATCGCACGCTGGGCCAACAGGCCGGCGGTCAGCGAATCGACGCCGCCGCTGATGCCCAGCACCAGCGTCTTGAGCCCGGAGTTGACCAGACAATCCTGAATAAAGGCAATGCGCCGGGCGACTTCGGCCTGCAGAGCCTGGTAGTCGGCGAACGGCGGTTGCACCTTGAGCTGTTCAGCAATCTCACGCTGTACGGCTTGCATGAATTCACTCCTTGCTAGATAGACGGGAATCGGCAGGAACCTGGAACACGTGTCGCAAGTAGGCGACGAAATTCGGGTCTTTGCAGTGGGACTTGCCTGGCTCGTCGGAGATCTTCGCCACCGGTTGGCCGTTGCAGGCGGTCATTTTAAGCACGATGCTCATCGGTTCGACACCCGGAATGTCACAGGTGAGGTTGGTACCGATGCCGAAGCTGACGTTGATCCGACCGTGCAGCGCGCGGAAGATCTCCAGCGACTTGGGCAGGGTCAGGCTGTCGGAGAACACCAGGGTCTTGCTCATCGGGTCGATGCCAAGCCTGTGATAGTGGGCGATGCATTTTTCGCCCCACACCACAGGGTCGCCGGAATCGTGGCGCAGGCCGTCAAACAGCTTGGCGAAGAACAGATCGAAGTCGCCGAGGAATGCATCGGTGGTGATGCAGTCGGTGAGCGCGATGCCCAGCAGACCACGGTACTCGCGGACCCAGCAATCCAGCGCGGCGATCTGGCTGTCGATCAGCCGTGGACCGAGTTGTTGATGGGCCATGATCCATTCATGGGCCATGGTCCCCAGCGGTTTCATGTCCAGCTCACGGGACAGGTGCACGTTGCTGGTGCCGACAAAACGTCCGGGGAAGTCGTGTTTGAGCACGTTCACCACTTCTGCCTGCACGCCGTACGAAAAGCGGCGGCGGGTGCCGAAATCGGCGACCTGCAGTTGCGACAGCTCGTCGGCCGAGGCATTGGCGGTCAGCCAGTCAAATTTGCGGTAGAGCTGCTCGCGCGCCTGTTCAAGTGCGGTTTCGCGGTAGCGATAGCGGTTGCGTACTTCGCTGACGATCGCCAGCAACGGCACTTCGTAGAGGATTACGTGCAGCCATGGTCCACGCAGGCGGATGAACAACTCGCCGTTTTCGATACCGGTGTGCACATAGCGCAAGTTGAAGCGGAACAGCCCGAGGAAACGCAGGAAGTCCGGTTTGAGGAAGCTGATCCGCTCAAGAAAACTCAGTTGATCGGCGCTCAGGCTCAGCTCGGCCAGACGCTCGATCTGAAAACGGATCTCGGCCAGATACGGGCGCAGATCCTCGCTGTTACGGCAACGGAACTCCCATTCGACTTCGACGTTGGGGTAGTTGTGCAGCACCGCCTGCATCATCGTCAGTTTGTAGAAGTCGGTGTCGAGCAGGTTCTGCACGATGCGATCGGCAAACACACTCTCGCTCATAACGGGGTCTCCAGGTGCGCCGCGCCTGTGCGCGGTCTTAAACAATGGCGCTAGTGGCGCATATCAGCGGTGGGGATTGCCAGCATTTTTTGACAACGCATCAGATCCATTGTGGGAGCGAGCTTGCTCGCGAAGGCGTCATTGCAGCTGACATTAATATTGAATGTGTCGGCCTCTTCGCGAGCAAGCTCGCTCCCACAGGGGGTCAAGGCAGCTCATGCGGGGCTATCGATCTGCTCCAGCATCCATTTCACAAAGTCGCGCACCTTCGGCACTTCCGCCGCATGCTCTGGATACGCCAGGTAATAGGCATCAGTGCTGGGCATGGCATGCTCAAAGGGAATGACCAATTTGCCGTCGGCCAATTCCTCTTCCACCAGAAATCGCGGCAACAACGCCACGCCACAGCCGACTTGCGCGGCGCGGATGCACATATAAAAGGTTTCGAAACGCGGCCCGTGGTAGCTGTGTTCGGTCTGGTAGCCCTGACTGTCGAACCAGTCGTGCCACGCTTGTGGGCGCGAGGCATTTTGCAGCAGCACCAGATCGGTGAGTTGCGTCGGATCAGTGAACGGTGTGTCCGGCAAGCTGCCCGGTGCACAAACTGGAACAAGCTCTTCGCCGAACAGCTTCAGGCATTCAGTCCCTGGCCGTGAACCCTGACCGAAGTAGAACGCCAGATCACTGCGCCCTTGCAGCAGATCATCGGCTTCCTGCTCGTTGCACAAATCCAGATGGATCGAAGGATGGCGTAGCCGCCAGCCTTTCAGGCGCGGCACCAGCCAGCGCGCGCCGAAGGTCGAGGGCGTCGATACGCGTAAGACTTCGGTTTCGCCGCCGTAGGAACGCAGGTAATGCGTCGACATCTCCACTTGGGTGAGGATTTTTCGTACTTCAACCAAGTACAAATCCCCGGCCGGGGTCATCTGCAAACGCCGACGTACGCGACGGAACAACAAATGCTGCAACAGCACTTCAAGCTGCGCGACCTGTTTGCTCACCGCGCTCTGGGTCAGGTTCAGTTCTTCGGCGGCGCGGGTGAAACTCAAGTGCCGGGTCACGGCCTCGAAGCACTGCAACGCGGTGATCGAGGGCAAGTGGCGTTTGTTCAGCATGGCCGATCCTTTTCTTGTCTTTCTAGCGCAGCATGAATAAACGGAATGATATCTCGCGTAAAGGTCGTTTGTTGCCTTGCCATTGTGACGCTACAACTAAAGGCCTGCTCGGTCGTGCAAACAGCGGCCGCACACATTCAGTTTTTTGCTTGAGGAGTGACTCATGGTTGCCGCATTGCTTGATCGTCTAGGTGTGAACCCGGCCTTGTATCAGAACGGCAAAGTGCCGGTGCATTCGCCGATCGACGGCAGCCGCATTGCCGCCGTCAACTGGGAAGGCCCGGCCGAAGTCGAGCAGCACATCAGTCGCGCAGATCATGCGTTCGAGCAATGGCGCAAGGTGCCGGCGCCGCGTCGCGGCGAACTGGTGCGTCAGTTTGGTGAAGTGTTGCGTGAATACAAAGCCGACCTCGGCGAACTGGTTTCCTGGGAGGCGGGCAAAATCACTCAGGAAGGTCTCGGTGAAGTGCAGGAGATGATCGACATCTGCGATTTCGCCGTCGGCCTGTCCCGCCAGCTGTACGGTTTGACCATTGCCTCCGAGCGTCCGGGCCACCACATGCGTGAAACCTGGCATCCACTGGGCGTGGTCGGCGTCATCAGCGCGTTCAATTTTCCGGTCGCAGTGTGGGCGTGGAACACCACGCTGGCGCTGGTCTGCGGCAACCCGGTGGTGTGGAAACCGTCGGAGAAAACTCCGCTGACCGCGTTGGCGTGTCAGGCGCTGTTCGACCGTGTAGTGAAGAATTTCAACGATGCCCCGGCGAACCTGTGCCAGGTGATCATCGGTGGTCGCGATGCCGGTGAAGTGCTGGTCGATGACCCGCGTGTTGCGCTGATCAGCGCCACCGGCAGCACACGCATGGGCCGCGAAGTGGCGCCGAAAGTCGCCGCTCGTTTCGCTCGCAGCATTCTGGAACTGGGCGGTAACAACGCGATGATCCTCGGCCCAAGTGCCGATCTCGACATGGCGGTACGTGCAATTCTGTTCAGCGCCGTCGGCACTGCCGGGCAGCGCTGCACCACCTTGCGCCGACTGATCGCGCATGAGTCGGTGAAAGAAGAAATCGTCACGCGTCTCAAGGCTGCCTACTCGAAAGTGCGCATTGGTAACCCGCTGGAAGGCAATCTGGTCGGTCCGCTGATCGACAAGCACAGCTTCGAAAACATGCAGGACGCGCTGGAGCAGGCGTTGAGCGAGGGCGGTCGGGTGTTTGGTGGCAAGCGCCAGCTCGAAGATCAGTTCCCTAACGCCTATTACGTCTCGCCGGCCATCGTTGAAATGCCGGAGCAAAGTGATGTGGTCTGCAGCGAAACCTTCGCACCGATTCTGTACGTGGTCGGTTACAGCGATTTCCAGGAAGCGCTGCGCCTGAACAACGCCGTGCCGCAAGGTCTGTCATCGTGCATCTTCACCACGGACGTGCGCGAAGCCGAGCAGTTCATGTCGGCGGTTGGCAGCGACTGTGGCATCGCCAACGTCAACATCGGCCCGAGCGGTGCCGAGATCGGCGGTGCGTTTGGTGGCGAGAAAGAAACCGGTGGCGGGCGTGAGTCCGGCTCGGATGCATGGCGCGCATACATGCGCCGTCAGACCAACACCGTGAATTATTCGCTGGAGTTGCCGCTGGCGCAGGGCATCACGTTCGACTGAGTGCTCCCGTCAAATGGAGATTCCCTGTGGGAGCGAGCCTGCTCGCGAATACGGTGGGTCAGTCGACATTGATGTTGGCTGATACGCCCCTTTCGCGAGCAGGCTCGCTCCCACAGGATCAGCACTGTGTTTGGCAGGTTTCTGTTGGAGTCTGGCAATGCCGTTACGCGAAGAATGTCTGTGGGAAAAGCTCACGCCGCAAAGGCCGGATAACACCGCGCTCAAAGGCGAAGTCAACGTCGATGTCTGCGTGATCGGCGCCGGGTTCACCGGGTTGTCGGCGGCGCTGCATCTGTTGGAAAAAGGCAAAAGCGTCTGCGTGCTGGAGGCCCATCGCGCCGGTCACGGCGGTTCCGGGCGTAACGTCGGTCTGGTCAACGCCGGCATGTGGATCCCGCCGGACGAGATCGAAGCCGGTTTCGGCGAAGCGGTGGGCAGTCAGCTCAATCGCATGCTCGGGGCCGCACCAGCACTGGTGTTCAGCCTTGTGGATAAATACAACATCGATTGCCAGTTACGCCGCGAAGGCACGCTGCACATGGCGCACAACGCCAAGGGCGAGGCGGATCTGCGCAGTCGTGAACAGCAATGGAAACGCCGAGGTGCCCCGGTCGAACTGCTCACCGGCAAGGCGTGCGAGCAAGCCACCGGCACGCAAAAAATCGCCGCGGCTTTGCTCGATCGCCGCGCCGGTACGCTCAATCCGATGGCTTATGTCACCGGGTTGGCCAACGCGGTGAAAGGTCTCGGCGGGCAAATGTTCGATCATTCGCCGGTCACTCGCCTCGAGCGGCAGGGCTCGAACTGGTCGGTGCAGACCGAGCACGGTTCGGTGCTGGCCGAGCAAGTGGTCATCGCCTCCAACGCCTACACCGAAGGTGACTGGACCGAACTCAAGCGCAACTTCTTTCCCGGTTACTACTATCAGGTCGCTTCGGTGCCGCTGACCGAGGACGCCGCGCAGGAAATTCTCCCGGGCGGGCAGGGGTCATGGGATACGCGGCAGGTGCTGAGCAGCATCCGTCGCGACAAAGAAGGGCGGTTATTGCTCGGCAGCCTCGGCAATGGCAATCAGAAACCGACCTGGTTTCTCAAGGCCTGGGCCGACCGCGTGCAGCAGCATTACTTCCCCAATCTGCAACCCGTCGAGTGGGAATGCACCTGGACCGGGCGCATCGCTTTCACGCCCGATCACCTCATGCGTCTGTTCGAACCGGCGCCGGGACTGGTTGCCGTCACTGGCTACAACGGTCGCGGCGTTACCACCGGGACCGTAGTCGGCAAAGCCTTCGCCGACTACCTGTGTAACGGCAATCCTCAAGCCCTGCCGATTCCCTTCGCACCGATGCAGCCCCTGGCCGGCGTCGGCTTGCGCAGTTGCCTGTACGAGGCCGGGTTCTCGCTGTATCACGCGGGCCAGTGCCTGCGCATTGTGATTTGAGTGTTGAAATATGTTGCCGGAAGCGGCGCTTTTCGATGCAGCGACTAGCCTGTAATGGTGCGGGTTGTAGCAGTCCCGCACCAGCAGTGTGCAGTTCGGTGACGCGGGCTGTTACAGGCTGGTTGCACGTCGTTTGGCGCCGCGGTTGCAATGATGGCGCGTGCGGGTTGCGCCTGAAAAAATAAAAGGTTTCACCTTCCGCGGTTTAGACGGTTGCACGCCCAATGAAAATGGGAACGAAACAGTCGAAATAACAAGAAAGCAGCGACTTTTTGAAGAATAAAAAACCGATGGCACGGCCCTTGCTCAGAGCATTCAGTGAAGTGAAGTCGCAGTGCCAACTAAAAAAAACCTTGGAGCACCACCTCATGTCCCAGACGTTTTACAAGAAAGGCTTTCTGGCCCTCGCAGTGGCTACTGCGTTGGGTGTTTCTGCGTTTGCTCAAGCTGATGTGAAAATCGGTGTAGCGGGTCCAATGACTGGCGCCAACGCGGCATTTGGCGAGCAGTACATGAAGGGTGCACAGGCAGCAGCTGACGCAGTCAACGCGGCGGGCGGCGTCAACGGGGAAAAAATCGTACTGGTCAAGGGCGATGACGCCTGCGAGCCGAAGCAGGCCGTGACGGTCGCCAAGGACCTCACCAACCAGAAAGTCGCCGGTGTAGTCGGCCACTTCTGCTCCTCTTCGACCATTCCAGCGTCGGAAATCTACGACGAAGCCGGGATCATCGCGATCACCCCGGGTTCGACCAACCCGCAAGTCACCGAGCGCGGCCTCAGCGCCATGTTCCGTATGTGCGGGCGTGACGACCAACAGGGCATTGTTGCCGGTGACTACATCGTTGATGTGCTAAAGGGCAAGAAAGTCGTTGTGCTGCACGACAAGGACACCTACGGCCAAGGCCTGGCGGATGCCACCAAGGCACAACTGGTCAAGCGCGGCGTGACGCCCGTGTTGTACGAAGGCCTGACCCGTGGTGAAAAAGACTTCAGCACCATCGTCACCAAGATCCGTGGCGCCGGCGCCGACGTCGTCTACTTCGGCGGTCTGCACCCGGAGGCCGGCCCGCTGGTTCGCCAACTGCGTGAACAAGGCCTGAAAGACGTCAAGTTCATGTCCGATGACGGCATCGTGACTGACGAACTGGTGACCACCGCTGGTGGCCCGCAATTCGTCGATGGCGTGCTGATGACCTTTGGCGCCGACCCACGCCTGCTGCCAGACAGCAAGACCGTGGTAGACGCTTTCCGCAAGGCCGGTACCGAGCCTGAGGGCTACACCCTGTACGCCTACGCTTCGGTGCAGACCCTGGCTGCCGCGTTCAATGGCGCGAAGTCCAACAAGGGTGAAGAGGCTGCGGCCTGGCTGAAGAAAAATCCGGTGAAAACCGTCATGGGCGAAAAAACCTGGGATTCCAAGGGCGACCTGAAAGTCTCCGACTACGTGGTTTACCAGTGGGACAAGGACGGCAAATATCACCAGCTGGAAAAACAGAAGTAAGGGCTGACGCGATCAGCTGATCCGCACCAATCCAATGTGGGAGCGAGCCTGCTCGCGAAGACGGAATGACTGCCAACACATGTGTTGAATGATCGACCGCTTTCGCGAGCAGGCTCGCTCCCACAGGAGCGGTGCGGGTCGGGCTGATCGTGGCTGACATTGCTCCGACGTAAATCTGTATTTTTCCTAGAAGAACCGCACATCACAGGTGTGCAGGTTCTCACTGCGTGAGATTGCGTTATGGATGGTATTTTCCTGCAGCAACTGGTCAACGGCCTGACCCTCGGGTCGGTCTATGGCCTGATCGCCATCGGCTACACAATGGTCTACGGCATCATCGGCATGATCAACTTCGCCCACGGCGAGGTTTACATGATTTCTGCTTACCTGGCGGCAATCAGTCTGGCTCTGCTGGCGTACTTCGGTATTGAATCCTTCCCGCTGCTGATGCTCGGCACCCTGATTTTCACCATCGTGATCACCGCGGTGTATGGCTGGGTCATCGAGCGAGTCGCCTACAAACCCCTGCGCAACTCCACACGACTGGCTCCGTTGATCAGCGCCATCGGTATCTCCCTGATCCTGCAGAACTACGCACAGATTGCCCAAGGCGCCAAGCAACAGGGCGTGCCAACCCTGCTGAGCGGTGCGTGGCGTGTTGAAGTCGGTACTGGCTTCGTGCAACTGACCTACACCAAAGTCTTCATTCTGGTGGCCGCATTCGTCGGCATGGGTCTGCTGACCTACATCATCAAGTACACCAAGCTCGGACGCATGTGCCGTGCGACCCAGCAAGACCGCAAGATGGCTTCGATCCTTGGCATCAATACCGACCGGGTCATTTCCTATGTGTTCATCATCGGTGCAGCCATGGCGGCGCTGGCCGGCGTGTTGATCACCATGAACTACGGCACTTTCGACTTCTATGCCGGCTTCATTATCGGCATCAAGGCGTTTACCGCAGCAGTACTCGGCGGGATCGGCTCACTGCCCGGGGCCATGCTCGGCGGGATCATCCTCGGCATTTCCGAGTCGCTGTTCTCCGGTCTGGTCAACTCCGACTACAAAGACGTGTTCAGCTTCTCGCTGCTCGTACTTGTTCTGGTCTTCCGGCCGCAGGGCCTGTTGGGCCGTCCTCTTGTGTCGAAGGTGTAAGCGATGTCTTCAACCACTCAAAAATCCATCGATATCAAAAAAAGCCTGGTTGAGGCGATTCTGGCCGGCCTGATTGCCCTGATCGTTTTCGGCCCGATTGTCGGCGTTGTGCTCGAGGGTTACAGCTTCAACCTCGAACCGACCCGAGTGGCCTGGATCATTGGCATTGTCATGATTGGCCGCTTTGCCCTCAGCCTGTTCCTGCAAACGCCCAAGGGCCTGAAAATTCTCGACGGATTCGAGAGCACCGGTTCCGGTGTGCATGTGCTGCCTGCCGATCACAAATCCTCGCTGCGCTGGATCATCCCGCTGCTGATTGTGCTGGCCGTCATCGTGCCGTTTGTCTCCAACTCCTATCTGCTGGGCGTGGTCATCCTCGGACTGATCTACGTGTTGCTGGGGCTGGGGCTGAACATCGTGGTCGGTCTGGCTGGTCTGCTCGATCTGGGTTACGTGGCGTTCTACGCCATCGGCGCCTACGGTCTGGCGCTGGGTTATCAATACCTCGGTCTGGGTTTCTGGACTGTACTGCCGCTGGCGGCGATCACTGCCGGGCTGGCCGGCTGCATCCTCGGTTTCCCGGTGTTGCGTCTGCATGGCGACTATCTGGCGATCGTGACGCTGGGCTTCGGTGAAATCATTCGCCTGATCCTCAACAACTGGTTGTCGCTGACCGGCGGCCCGAACGGTATGCCGGCGCCATTGCCGACGTTCTTCGGTCTGGAATTCGGCAAACGGGCGAAGGATGGCGGGGTGCCGTTTCACGAGTTCTTCGGCATCGCCTACAACCCGGACGTGAAGTACTACTTCATCTACGCGGTGTTGTTCCTCGTGGTGCTGGCCGTGCTGTACATCAAGCATCGTCTGGTGAAAATGCCGGTCGGCCGCGCCTGGGAAGCCTTGCGGGAAGATGAAATCGCCTGCCGCTCGATGGGCCTCAACCATGTGCTGGTCAAACTCTCGGCGTTCACCATCGGTGCATCGACCGCAGGTCTGGCCGGGGTGTTTTTCGCCACCTACCAGGGCTTCGTCAACCCGACCTCGTTCACCTTCTTCGAATCGGCACTGATCCTCGCCATCGTCGTGCTCGGCGGCATGGGCTCGACCATTGGCGTGGTGATCGCTGCATTCGTTCTCACCGTCGCCCCGGAACTGCTGCGCGGCTTCGCCGAATATCGCGTGCTGCTGTTCGGCATCCTGATGGTGTTGATGATGATCTGGCGACCACGCGGGCTGATCCGCATCAGCCGTACCGGGGTCACTCCACGCAAAGGTGCCATTCACTATGAGAGGACTGCGCCATGAGTGAAGTCGTACTCTCTGTTGAAAAACTGATGATGCATTTCGGTGGCATCAAGGCGTTGAGCGATGTCAGCCTGAAGGTCAAACGCAACTCGATCTTCGCCTTGATCGGCCCCAACGGCGCCGGCAAGACCACGGTGTTCAACTGTCTGACGGGGTTCTACAAGGCCTCCGGCGGCAAGATCGAACTCAACGTGCGTGGGCAGCAGACCAACGTCATCCAGTTGCTGGGCGAATCGTTCAAACCGACCGATTTCGTCTCGCCGAAATCTTTCCTCAGCCGCATGTACTACAAGATGTTCGGCGGTACGCACCTGGTGAACCGTGCTGGCCTGGCGCGGACCTTCCAGAACATTCGCCTGTTCAAGGAAATGTCGGTGCTGGAAAACCTGCTGGTGGCTCAGCACATGTGGGTCAACCGCAACATGCTCGCCGGCATCCTCAACACCAAGGGCTATCGCAAGGCCGAAAGCGATGCGCTGGACTGCGCGTTCTACTGGCTGGAAGTGGTCGATCTGGTGGACTGTGCCAACCGTCTCGCCGGTGAACTTTCCTACGGCCAACAGCGCCGTCTGGAGATCGCCCGGGCCATGTGCACGCGGCCGCAGATCATCTGCCTCGACGAACCGGCCGCCGGCCTCAACCCTCAGGAAACCGAAGCGCTGAGCGCGATGATCCGGCTGCTGCGCGACGAGCACGATCTGACCGTGGTGCTGATCGAACACGACATGGGCATGGTTATGAGTATTTCCGATCACATCGTGGTGCTGGACCACGGCATCGTCATCGCCGAAGGCGGGCCTGAAGCCATTCGCAACGACCCGAAAGTGATTGCCGCCTACCTGGGCGCCGACGAAGAGGAGCTGGTATGACGCAACCGATCCTCGAACTCAAAGACCTCGACGTGTTCTACGGCCCGATCCAGGCGCTCAAAGGTGTTTCGCTGCAGATCAACGAAGGGGAAACCGTCAGCCTGATCGGCTCCAACGGTGCGGGCAAATCGACGTTGCTGATGTCGATCTTTGGCCAGCCACGGGCGGCGGGCGGGCAGATTCTTTATCAAGGCGTCGACATTACCCACAAGTCCTCGCACTACATCGCTTCCAACGGCATTGCGCAGTCGCCGGAAGGGCGGCGAGTGTTCCCTGACATGACCGTCGAGGAAAACCTGCTGATGGGCACCATCCCGATTGGCGACAAGTACGCCAAAGAGGACATGCAACGCATGTTCACGTTGTTCCCTCGGCTAGAGGAGCGGCGCACCCAGCGGGCGATGACCATGTCCGGCGGTGAGCAGCAGATGCTTGCGATTGCTCGCGCGTTGATGAGTCGGCCGAAGCTGTTGCTGCTTGATGAGCCGAGCTTGGGACTGGCGCCGATTGTGGTGAAGCAGATCTTCGCGACCCTGCGTGAACTGGCGAAAACCGGCATGACCATTTTCCTCGTCGAGCAGAACGCCAACCATGCGCTGAAGCTGTCGGACCGCGCGTATGTGATGGTCAACGGCGAGATACGCCTGACGGGTACGGGTAAAGAGTTGCTGGTGAACGAGGAGGTGCGTAACGCCTATCTGGGCGGGCACTGAATATTGTGGCCGTTCGGAAAAGAGCGGCCACACTTCTTTGGTTTGATTTTTTAGGGTAGAGGTTATTGACTACGGAGTTTCATTGATCCAGCTAATGAAATGAATTGTCAGCCATGCGGTAATAAATATCGGAATGAATATTGTTGCCAGTTTTACGATATGCATGAATTGGTCAAATAAAGTTATAGAGTTAATTATATATTCTACGCACTCTTTTTTTAAGGTGTAGCTTAACTCTGGCGTATGTTGAGATTCTGGAATGAGAAAGCAGTCGCTAGCTTTGTTTTTTTGTGGAAGTGTACAAAAAGTAATTATTGTTGATATGAGGACAAAAAATGCAGACCATGCAATTCTCCGCTTTTCTTTTTTTGTAAATTTTCTTTCGAAGTAGATGTTCATGCTTAGATTGTTTCTCTAAATTTAGGTATGTTCCATTTTGAAGGAAATACGTAATCTATAGTTGTGGTGTTTTTTGTGTATTTCTGTTTAATTCTTGCGCCAGGCTTTCCCAGTTCCGGACGTTTCACTCTTAAATATTTATCTAGTTCACAGAATAAATTTTGACAGTCTATGAGCTGGAGTTTTCTATTTGGTAAATATCTGAATGGTAGCTCTAGTCGATTGAATTCTTGTTCTTGTATTTCTGTCATGTGTTTTATTATGAGTTCGTATTCGTTTTTGTTTGCGTTCGGAAATATCTTTCTTATACCACGTTCTGCACCGGGGCCGGCGACTACAAATTGACTCTCATCAGCGCTACTGTACTCGCTGTATGTGAGATCGACTGCGTACTGATAGGCTAGGAATTTTCCTATCGAGGGAAGTTCAAGAAGGCTTTCGTAAATATCAAATAAATTAGTTTTGCTCCAAATAGACTTGTGGATTTCTCGGCTTATCATGAACTGTATCATTTCTAAATTGTTCATGTGTTTGATCGAGTGGCCGTATTCTGCTTTACCGGAGGGCATGATGTAAGCAGCAGAGTAAATCTTAATGTCTTCAGTCTTTAGTCTAGTAAGGATGTCGCAATAATTTTTTATTGAGAAGCTTTCGATTGAGATTCTTCCTAGTTCTTTTTCCAAGTGTTCCCAAGTTTCAATTTTGTTGAATAGTTTGAAGATGATTACCCGGAGAAAGGTATCTTCAGCACTATCGTTTTTAGTATTTATTATGTTTTTTATAAGGTATTGCGATGTCCGGTCGAGAGCTCTGTAACAATTGGTGAATTTATACGTCGAGATGATGGGGTCGTGAGAGCCTTTCGGAGAGAACCGAGAAAAAAACGCTTCTTGTCGGGCGTAAGCGAAATTCCAGTAATCATCGTAGGCATAGTTTGCTTTGAGATTTAAAATGTTCAAAGTTCGCGACTCGAAATATAAAGTATCAGTTGACTAAGTTATCAAAGAACTTTATGACATGATCTTTTATTGCGAAGCCAAGGATGGCAGTGAAAACTGCAAAGATCACTGTTGAATACCTTGCTATTATCTTGCTTTCTAGTGTTAGTAATTCTTTTTTCAAGTCATCTATTTCTTGTTTTAACTTGAAAGGCGAAAAAACTTCTCCGGTCATATCAGAGATTTTATCGCTATTTAGCTTTTTTACAGGTGTTTCGTATTTCTTTGCGTTTTCAGCTGTTGCAGTAGAGTCGAGATCTGCGTACCAAATAAGTGCGAAAGGCTTTCCGCGTTCCAATACGATGTCAGTAGGTCCGGCGTTGTATACGGAAAAAGTAAGCTGCCCTTTCCAGCCAGGATCCACATGGAATCCTGATACGTTAATAAGCCCCTTAAATTTATACTTTGCTTTGAAGGAGATGAATGCTAGTGCCGTGGTTGGGACGTACAATGTTTCCGCTGTGAGTAAAAGTGCAAACTGCCCTTTTGGAATTACGAACTGAGGTTTTTTGTCATCTAAAATTTGCTTAACATTTGGGTCTTTTTCGTTGCTCGGTGTGATGTAAACTTCATTGCCTACCGTCAGTGATATTGCCGCGCAGTCGACATCAACTCCTGAAGTGTTACCTTCAGCGTTTTCTACTAGGTCGACAAGTTTTTTCTTAAGTTTGTCACCGCTCCAAAACATCTTAATATCCTGATTTGTAGTTGCCTAACCTACTGAAAAATATATTATTTTTTTCGACTGAGTAGAGTCTGTTTTCAATCGGTTCCTCAATCTTTCCAATTCTCAAATGGCAAGCCAATGCAAGCAATATTCTGAAAATGGATGCCAACGAGTCGAGAAGCGTTTCTTTAAAAGGATACGCCTCAAGGTGGTCAAGCGACTCAACAGCCTTACACATTCTTCCTGTTAAGCTATTGACCTTTATAGCCATAGATATATTTGGCTCGTATCCATCAAAGCTTTCTTCTTTTAAAAGTTTCGAGGCAAGTGCATTGATGTCTGATAAATCTTTTTCTGATTGGTCGACGGCGAAATCGCTTAGCAGCTTGTTAAATATATTAGTTGATGATGTGACAATTATTAGTGAGTCAATGGTTGCTTTTTTTAGTTCTTCAATATTGTGTTCAAGTGCCGACAGAGTTAGTTTGGCACTGTATTTTGAAAGGTGCAAAACCATGTGGGTAATGCGCTGCTGTACGTTAAGTACCCAAATTTCTTTATGGTACTTTTCGTCATGTTGTAACTGCTTCCACTGAAGTTCTTCTAGCTGGCTGAGAAGTGACATGGTCATTTCCTATCGTTTAGCTTTAATTTGCAATGCCTAAGCACACATTACAATTGTAGTAGTAGACAAAATAAAATAAAAAAATTATACCCAAACTGACGTAGTAGAGCTATCGATAAGCTGGATAATTGAGGCAGCATTTCGCCTGAACGTAGCCAAATATTCTGAGATGTGGGCATGCTAGGTTTGAGACGCGCGCTCCTTCTCGGTCTGTGGAAAACAAATTCCCCAAGCTGCCAAAGCGCGACATATAGACGCTGCAAATGGCTGTTTTTCCACAGTTTTGACTTGTCCCCGTTTGCTGTGGAGCTGGCTGTGAATAACGTGGGTGTATCTGGCTGCGTGCCTTTTAAACCGTGGCTTGCAAGCGTGTGGTTATTTTTTGATCAGGCGTTTTTGCGGGGGTTGAAGTCTTCGTTGTCAACCTTTTTATAGAGGCGCCGGTAGCAGCGATTACCGGTCAACAAGCCTGTGGATAAGTCTGTGATTAAACTCTGGAAAGACTGCGCTGAGGGCCGTAATTGCTGGCCTCGCGCAATCACTGTGCTGACTGACCAGTCGTGCAAAATGCCATGTCCCGCACATCCGCCACTTCAGGGTCAAGCAAAAAACTTTCTATTTCGCCCGCAAACCCTTGTGTGGCGCGGCTTTGCGCGTTTGCACTTGCCCCCGGAAACTGTGGAAGGGACTGTGGATAACATGCGTGCACATGGCTACAGGCCACGGTGGCTATAGCGTTGGTGCGGTTGGTCGTTTTTTGTACAGCTTGTGGGTGTTGCCCGTGAATGCGCGGGCGGGCATGCTGCCTGTTGATTTTCTATTCCAAGGGCTGCCCCGGCGGCCGAAGCAAGGAGAACACGATGTCCAACACCCTGTTTATCACCGGCGCGACGTCCGGATTTGGTGAAGCCTGCGCCCGCCGTTTTGCCGAGGCTGGCTGGAAACTGGTGCTGACCGGCCGTCGTGAAGAACGCCTGAATGCGCTGTGCGCCGAATTGTCGAAGCAGACCGAAGTGCACGGTCTGGTCCTCGATGTGCGTGATCGCAAGGCGATGGAGGAGGCGATTGCCAACTTGCCGCCATCGTTCGCCAAACTGCGTGGCCTGATCAACAACGCAGGTTTAGCGCTGGGCGTGGACCCGGCGCCGAAGTGCGATCTGGACGATTGGGACACCATGGTCGACACCAACGTCAAAGGCCTGATGTATGCCACCCGCTTGCTGTTGCCGCGTCTGATCGCCCATGGCCGTGGCGCCGGCATCGTCAACCTTGGCTCCATCGCCGGCAACTATCCGTATCCGGGCAGCCATGTGTATGGCGCGACCAAGGCGTTCGTTAAACAGTTCTCGCTGAACCTGCGTTGCGACTTGCAGGGCACCGGCGTGCGGGTCAGCAACATTGAGCCTGGGCTGTGTGAGAGCGAGTTTTCGCTGGTGCGTTTTGCTGGCGATCAGGAACGTTACAACGCGACTTACGCCGGTGCCGAGCCGATCCAGCCGCAGGACATCGCCGAGACGATTTTCTGGGTGATGAATGCGCCGGCGCACATCAACATCAACAGCCTCGAGTTGATGCCGGTGAGCCAGACCTGGGCCGGTTTTGCCATTGAGCGGAACAAGGCTTAAGACCGCGTTGAAGCCAATCGCGAGCAAGCTCGCTCCCACATTTGATTGCGGTCTCATGTGGGAGCGAGCTTGCTCGCGAAGGGGCCGTCACAGGCAATAAATACCGATAAGGTAAACTCCCCTCGCAACAACCCAACCGCACCCCGCGGTTTTCAAGGTTTTTCGAGGAGTCAAAGTGAGTAACCGAGGTGAGCAGGCACTGCTCAAACAATCGACCATCCTGATGTTCGCCGTGGCGATTGCCGGGATCGTCACCGGTTTTGTTTCAGGTTCGCAATCCATCCTGTTTGATGGTTTTTTTTCGCTGATCGCAACGTTCATCAAAGTTCTGATGCTGATCACTGCCAAGCTGATCGCCAAGGAAAGCAATCACCGTTTCCAGTTCGGTTTCTGGCATCTGGAGCCGATGGTGCTGCTGATCGAAGGCAGCTTCCTGATGTTGATCGCGATCTACGCGTTCCTCAACGGCGTGTTCGGCATCGTCAACGGTGGTCGCGACATCGAGTTGGGCCTGGTGATCATTTATGCGGCGGTGTTTACCGTTGTCGAGTTCGCCTACTTCTTCTACGTCCGGCAGCGTAACCGCAAGCTCAAATCCAGCCTGATCCAGTTCGACAACATCAGCTGGCTGGTGGACGCGATGCTGTCCGTGGGCTTGTTGATCAGTTTCCTCGCGGCGCTGCTCCTCAAGTCTCAGGGCTATGGCCAGTGGGCGGTGTATGTCGACCCGTTGATCCTGATCGTGCTGGCCCTGACCATGTTGCCACCGGCGTTCAAGATCCTTGGCCCGGCCTTGCGCGATGTGCTGGGGATCGCGCCGGACACACTGGATGATCAAGTGCGCCAGGTGATGGACGCGGCGAAAACCGAGCATGGTTTCGACGATTACGTGTCGTACGTGCAGAAGCATGGGCGGGCACGGTTTATCGAGATTCATGTGGTGTTGCCGGCAGATTATGCGCTGAGCAATGTCGGACAGCTGGATGCGTTACGCGAAGAGATTTCGGCGAAGCTGGGCAAGCCGGATGCGGCGCGCTGGTTGACCATCAGCTTTACCGGGGACAAGAAGTGGATCGCCTGAAGACCGTGTAACGGCTGATCGTCGGATCGCCGCCCGGAGCAAGCTCGCTCCCACATTGGAATTGCGCTGAACACACCATTTGTGAACTGCACAAATCAACTGTGGGAGCGAGCTTGCTCGCGAAAGCGATCTATAAGTCAGCGAAGATATTCAGCCAGACCGTGGTAGCAAGTCGCCAAGTGATACGGCGTAGTCGAAGGCATGTCCTTGCGACTGACTTCCCCTTGCTCATCCCGACACTCATGCCAGCCACCGGCATGCAGAAACCGCTGCTGCAACGCCTGCAACTGGCGCAGCACCACCGCTTCACTGCCCTGACGCAACGTCAGTGCGCGCAGATATTCCGCCTGCGCCCAGATCCGCTGGGTCGAGTCTCGCGGGCGTCCATCCGTTTCCAGATCAAGCATCGCCCGCACCGCGCCGGATGGCTGCACCACACCGTATTGCTCGGTGAAGGCAAAGGCTCGGTCAAGCGCCGCGTGCAATTTCGAATCGCGCAGCAACGGCGACGATTCCAGCAGGAAATACCATTCGAACTGATGCCCCGGCTCATACCAGTTATCCACAGCGCCGAGCGGCTTCTCCATCAACACGCCATATTGCGGATCGACAAACTGCTTGTGCATGGCTGTGCATAACTCCAGCAACGCTTTCTGCGTCTGGGCATCTTCGCGCACGGCAAGGGTCGCGAGGAATGCTTCGGCCAGGTGCATCAACGGGTTTTGCAGCGGACCGGTTTGCAGGGTGATCCAGTCGCGCTCCAGGCAGGCTTCGTACAATCCATCGCCGGTCGCAAAGCGTCGGCCGATGATTTCCAGCGCCGCATTCAGAGTCGACTCGACCAGTGGATCGCCGGACTTTGCCCAGTAATGCGCGCAGGCAAACAGGATAAAGGCGTGGGTGTAGAGATCCTTGCGCTGATCCAGCGGCTTGCCCTGCGCATCGATGCTGTAGAACCAGCCGCCGTGCTCGGCATCATGAAAGTGCCGTTGCAAGGAGCGGAACAGCGCTGCCGCGCGTACGTCAGCGTTATCCACAACCCCGATCAGACTGGAAAACAGGTACAGCTGCCGTGCGCAGGCCATCGCCCGATAGCGTTGCGGTGGCAGCGGCTGATGTGCGGCGTCAAGCGCCTCGTAGGGCAGCGCCATGTCGGCGTTCCAGCCCGGGCCTTGCCAGAGGGGCACGATCACGTTGACGAAGTGCTGTTGCACATCATCGAACAGGGCGGTCAATTCAGGCAGGGAGGTGGAGCGGGAAGCGTGGGGCATGGGCGGACGTCGTCACGGCTGGGGCGATTGCGCGACATGGTAGCAGAGAGACCGGCCTGAGCGATGTGGTGTCTGTCAGTCCGCCTTCGCGAGCAGGCTCGCTCCCACAGTGGATTTGCAGCGTACACAAAACCTGTGGGAGCGAGCCTGCTCGCGAAAGTGGCAGTTCAGGCGATAGAAATCAGCCGGCCAGCAACCAGGCACCGGTCACCGCCGAGGCAGCACCAGCAAGGCGCACCAATGGTGCCGCCGCCTGAGGCAGGAAACGCACTACGGCATAACCAGCGGCATGCAGCGCAGCTGTCGCGGCCACAAAACCCGCCGCATACGCCCAAGGACTGCTCATGTCCGGCAGTTCCAAGCCATGCGCCACGCCATGGAACAGCGCAAACAGCGCCGTCGCCGCCACCGCCATGACCAACGGCGGACGCACCGCCAATGCCACCGCCAGACCCAACGCCAGCACCGACGCGGCAATCCCGCTTTCCAGCGCCGGCAATTCCAGCCCTTCAAACCCAAGCATGCCGCCAATCAACATGGTGCCGACAAACGTGCACGGCAGCGCCCAACGCGCCGCGCCTTGCTGCTGCGCCGCCCACAAGCCAACAGCCACCATCGCCAGCAAATGGTCGAGACCGCCAATTGGGTGGCTGATGCCGGCGACCAGACCGCTGTCGCCATGCCCCGGGTGAGCGAAGGCCAATGCTGGAGTCAGCAATAGCGCCACGGCGCCAAGAATGCGTTTGAGTGTCATGAGTAAGCTTCCTTGTTGATCAGTGAATCAGGCTGCGGTCAGCAGGCCCTGGCGTTCGATGAAGGCGATGATTTGTTCCAGGCCTTGACCGGTTTTCTGGTTGCTGAAAACGAACGGCTTGCCGTTGCGCATGCGTTTGGTATCGCTGTCCATCATCTCCAGCGAGGCACCCACCAGCGGCGCCAGGTCGATCTTGTTGATCACCAGCAGATCGGATTTGCAGATCCCCGGTCCGCCCTTGCGCGGCAGCTTGTCGCCGGCCGAGACGTCGATCACGTAGATGGTCAGGTCGGACAGCTCCGGGCTGAAAGTCGCCGAGAGGTTGTCGCCGCCGGACTCCACCAGAATCAGATCCAGCCCCGGAAAACGCCGGTTCAGTTGATCCACCGCTTCAAGGTTGATCGAGGCGTCTTCGCGGATCGCCGTGTGCGGGCAGCCGCCGGTTTCCACGCCGATGATCCGCTCCGGCGCCAAGGCTTCGTTGCGCACGAGAAAATCGGCGTCTTCGCGGGTGTAGATGTCGTTGGTGACCACGGCGAGGTTGTAGCGCTCGCGCAGGGCCAGGCACAGGGCCAGGGTCAACGCGGTTTTGCCGGAACCGACCGGGCCGCCGATGCCGACGCGCAGAGGTTGTGTGTTCATTAATGTTTCTCCTAGGAGCGAAAGAGGCGGCTGTACTGGCGCTCGTGGGCCATGCACGCCAGGGACAGGCCGAACGCGGCGCTGCCCATGTGTTCGGGGTTGATTCGGCTCGCATCCTGCTGCGCTTGTTGCAGCAGCGGCAGCAGTTCGCTGGTCAGGCGTTGCGCGGCTTGCTGACCCAGCGGCAGGGTTTTCATCAGTACGGCGAGCTGGTTTTCCAGCCAGCTCCACAGCCACGCGGCGAGGGCGTCCTGTGGGGTGATGCCCCAGGCGCGCGCGGCCAGCGCCCAGCACAGGGCCAGATGCGGTTCGGGGCATTGATCGAGAAAGCTGCGGGCGGATGCGTCGAGTTCCGGCAAGCCATTGAGCAGTTGCTGCAACGAATAGCCCATCTGCCGGCTCTCCAGATGCAACTCGCGCGTCTCGCGGCTGGCGCGATGGCTTTCGCACAGGCTTAGCAACTCCGCCCATTGTTCATCCGCCGCCGCTTGGCAATGCGCGAGCAGCAGCGGCGCCTCGAAGCGGGCGATGTTGAGCAGCAACTGATCGCTGATCCAGCGCCGGGCGCTGTCAGGATTGTTCACGCGGCCGTTATCCACAGCCATTTCCAGGCCTTGCGAATAGCTGTAGCCGCCAATCGGCAATTGCGGACTGGCCAGGCGCAACAGCGCCCAGGCCGGATTCACAGGCGTACGCCGAACTGATGGAGTTTCGGCGCGTAGTTGAAGTCTTCGTCGCCGTGGCGTGAATGGTGATGGCCGCCGCCATAGGCACCGTGTTCCGGCTGGAACGGCGCCTCAATGGCTTCAACCTGTGCGCCAAGCTGTTCGAGCATGGCTTTGAGCACGTAGTCGTCAAGCAAACGCAGCCAGCCATCGCCAACTTGCAGGGCGACGTGGCGATTACCCAAGTGATAAGCAGCGCGGGTCAGTTCGAAGGCATTGGCGCAGGTGACGTGCAGCAATTGCTCGGGGCGGGCGCAGATGCGGACAATGCGCCCGTCTTCGGCTTGCAGGCACTCGCCATCAAACAGTGGCGGCTGACCGCGCTCCAAAAACAACCCGACGTCTTCGCCCTCGGCACTGAAACAGCGCAAACGGCTTTTGCTCCGCGCTTCGAAGGTCAGGTGCAACTCGGCGGCCCAGACGGGTTGAGGGTCGATTCTGCGGTGAATCACCAGCATCGGAAAACTTCCAGCTATGGACAATGATTGGTCTAGAGCAAGGGGCTTGCCAATCGGACGAGATGTAGGAAATCCCTGTCGGAGCGTAGCGGATGTTTCAAGATGTTGCGGGATTGTGAAGTGTTTTGGTGCGTGAAGATTTTTTAATGCACCAAATGGAGGCCGTGACGCATGACCCTTGTGGGAGCGAGCCTGCTCGCGAAAGCGGTGGGTCAGCAATATAGATGTTGGCTGATACAACGCTTTCGCGAGCAGGCTCGCTCCCACAGGGGGGATATGGTGTGTCAGTGATAGAGGGGAGTTACTCGGTACTGCCCAGACCTTGCCAATGCTTGAGCCCGATAAAGATGAAGCGCAGTTGCTGGGTGATCTTCGCCTGTGGCGTCAGATGCTCCGGCAGCGCTTCAGCGGGCGGGTCGATGATGTCGGGAAGGGTGGCAAACACCGATTTGACGATCAGGTCGGCCATTACGCTCAGGCCATCGGCGTCCAGATGCTGAAGCTTGGGCATCATCGTCAGGTCGGCAGCGAGGTCGGAGCTGATGTTCTCGCGCAGCCGGCCGATCGCCTGGCGCACCGGCAGCGAACCGCCGTACTGCTCACGGGCGAGAAACAGGAATTGCGAGCGATTGGCGCTGACCACGTCAAGAAAGATCCGCACCGAGGCATCAATAATGCCGCCCATGACGAATTCGTTGTGCCGTACCAGGCGAATGGTTTCACGGAAGGTCTGGCCGACTTCGCTGACCAGCACCAGGCCCAGCTCGTCCATATCGGCAAAATGCCGGTAGAAACCGGTGGGCACAATCCCGGCAGTTTTCGTCACTTCGCGCAGGCTCAGGCTGCCGAATCCTCGGCCGCTTTCCATGAGGTGGCGGGCAGCGTCCATCAAGGCGTTGCGGGTCTGTTGTTTCTGTTCGGCGCGGGGCAGCATCGCAGGGTGTGTTCTTTGGCAGGACAAGCGCCGCACTCTAGCAAATCGGCTTTGTCGGCGTCGAACGGGAGGGCATGCAGCGAAAGATTAATCGGGCCAGAAAAGTCAAAAGCCCAATCCGGGGATTGGGCTTTTTTTCGAGGCCGCCATGGGCTTAGCTCAATTTGCTGTTGCGTTCGATCACACGGTCACCACCACCTTCGGCGAGTGCTTGACCCAGTGGAGTCTTGTCGAAGCCGTCGTCAGCCAGAGTCTGGCCTTGTGGGGTGCGCTCGGTACCGTCAGATGCCAGAGTCTGGCCTTGTGGAGTGCGTTCGGTGCCGTCAGATGCCAGGGTCTGGCCTTGTGGAGTGCGCTCGCTACCGTCGGAAGCCAGAGCCTGACCTTGTGGAGTCTTGTCGTAGCCGTCCTGAACCAGGCCTTTCTCTTCCAGGCGATCACGGCCGCCTTCAGCGAGGGTCTGGCCTTGTGGTGTACGGTCGGAACCATCAGCGGCTACGGTCTGGCTGAACACCGAGTGGCTGGATTTCACTTGCGGAGTAGCTTGGTCGGCAGCGGGCAGGGCGAAAGCAGTGCTGGCTAGCATCGACAGGGTAAGGCTGAGCAGTAATTGGCGTTTCATGATGGGTTGCTCCTTGGGAGGGCGATAAAGTGAGTACGAGGGCAATGCTACTCTCGATAAGTCGATATAAAAGTTCATAAACGCAATGGTAATAATCAACAGAATTGATTGTTCTGCCGGGAGGCTCTAGATCGCGGCTTTGCGGGCGACGGTTTTGCACCGGGGTGGGTATTTCCGACTCACTCGCGCCTCGCAAAAGTGCGGGTCGCGGTAACACTGTTCGACTGATCGGTCAGATTTCGCGCGACTTTTCGCGCCTTAATCGACCTTTCGATTAAACCTGCGGCTGGTTTGCCAGTCGTAGATTTCATGAGGGCCGCTTTGGCCCGCCGTTTCAGCCGTACGCCGCAGTCTTTGCGTGCGGTCGTGATCAGGAGCTTTGTGCATGACGCGCACTGGAAAAATCTTCAGCTGGACCTTCGCCATCCTCGTGCTGCTACTGGCCGTGCTGGTATTGATCATCGTGTTCTTCGACTGGAACCGGATCAAACCGCCGCTCAACGCCAAAGTCTCGGAAGAACTGCACCGACCGTTTGCCATCAACGGCAACCTCGCGGTGATCTGGCAGCGTGAGCCGGACGAGGGCGGCTGGCGGGCGTGGGTGCCGTGGCCGCACGTGGTTGCTGAGGATTTGAGCCTGGGCAACCCGGACTGGTCGAAGCAACCGCAGATGGTCACGCTCAAGCGCGTCGAACTGCGCATCTCGCCGCTGGCGTTGTTGGCGCAACGGGTGGTGATTCCGCGCATCGATCTGACCGAACCCAACGCCGAGTTGCAGCGTCTGGCCGACGGCCGCGCCAACTGGACGTTCAAGTTCGATCCAAAAGATCCGAATGCGGAGCCGTCGAATTGGGTGGTTGATATTGGCGCCATCGGTTTCGACAAGGGCCACGTCACCCTCGACGATCAGACCCTGAAGACCAAGCTTGATGTGCTGATCGATCCGCTGGGCAAGCCCATTCCGTACAGCGATATCGTCGGTGCCAAAGCGGCGAAAACCGCGCAGGACAAGGGCGGCGCCCCGCAGGATTATGCGTTTGCCTTGAAGGTCAAAGGTCAATACCACGGCCAGAACCTCACCGGCCAAGGCAAGATCGGCGGGCTGCTTGCCCTGCAGGACGCAAGCAAACCCTTCCCGTTGCAGGCCCAGGCGAAGATCGGCGATACCAGCATCGAGCTGGCCGGTACGCTGACCGATCCGCTCAACCTCGGCGCCCTCGATCTGCGCCTGAAACTGGCCGGCGCCAGCCTCGGCAATCTTTATCCGCTGACTGGCGTGACTCTGCCGGACACCCCGCCGTATTCCACTGACGGTCACTTGATCGCCAAATTGCATGACGAGGCGGGCGCGAAATTCACCTACGAGCAGTTCAACGGCAAGATCGGCAGCAGTGATATTCATGGCGACCTGACCTACGTGGCCAGCCAGCCACGGCCGAAACTCAGCGGCGCGTTGCTCTCCAATCAACTGTTGTTCGCTGACCTCGCACCGCTGATCGGCGCCGACTCCAATGACAAGCAAAAGGCCCGCGGCGGCGAAAGCAAACAGCCAGCGGATAAAGTGCTGCCGGTCGAAGAGTTCAAGACTGATCGCTGGCGCGCGATGGACGCCGACGTCGAGTTCACCGGCAAACGCATCGTCCACAGCGAGAAACTGCCGTTCAACGACCTCTATACCCACCTGAAACTCAACGACGGCGAACTAAGCCTGGAGCCGCTGCGCTTCGGCGTCGCTGGCGGCAATCTCGATGCACAAATTCGCCTCAACGGCCGCACCGAACCGCTGGAAGGCCGGGCGAAACTGACCGCACGCCGCTTCAAACTCAAAGAGCTGTTCCCGACCTTTGAACCGATGAAGACCAGTTTCGGTGAGCTCAATGGCGACGCCGATATCACTGGGCGCGGCAACTCGGTGGCCAAGCTGCTGGGCGGTGCTAATGGCAAATTGAAGATGCTGATCAACGACGGTGCGATCAGCCGTGAGCTGATGGAACTGGCCGGGCTCAACGTCGGTAACTACGTGGTCGGCAAGATCTTTGGCGACAAGGAAGTGAAGATCAACTGCGCGGCGGCGGACTTCGACATCAAGAGCGGTCTGGCCACCACACAGCTGTTTGTCTTCGATACCGAGAACGCGATCATCTACATCGACGGCACGGCGAACATGGCCACTGAGCAGCTTGACCTGACCGTGACGCCGGAATCCAAGGGCTGGCGTTTGATTTCCTTGCGCTCGCCGCTGTATGTGCGTGGCAAGTTCATCAAGCCGGACGCGGGTGTGAAGGCTGTGCCGCTGATGTTGCGTGGGGCGGGGATGGTTGCGTTGGGTGTGATCGCGGCGCCGGCGGCGGGGCTGTTGGCGCTGGTGGCGCCGAGTGGTGGTGAGCCGAACCAGTGTGCGCCGTTGCTGGAGCAGATGAAGGCGGGCAAGGCGCCTGTCACCGTAAAACCCACTAAATAAGAGCCAGATCAAAAGATCGCAGCCTTCGGCAGCTCCTACCTTGGAATGCATTTCCATGTAGGAGCTGCCGAAGGCTGCGATCTTTTTGCTTCTGTTGCGGCCCGCTTTAATGTTTTAGAGGTCGTTCAGGATGTCAGCCATGTCATCGGCATGCTCTTCTTCCTGCGCCAGAATATCTTCGAAGATACGCCGCGTAGTCGGGTCTTTCTCGCCGATGTACTGGATGATTTCCCGGTAGCTGTCGATGGCGATGCGCTCGGCAACGAGGTCTTCGTAGACCATCTCTTTGAGGGTGTTGCCGGCCACGTATTGCGCGTGGGACATCTTCGACAGCAGGTCGGGGTTGAACTCAGGTTCGCCACCCAATTGCACAATGCGCTCGGCCAGGCGGTCGGCGTGCTGGGCTTCCTGGGTGGCGTGTTCGAGAAATTCCTCCGCGGCCACATGGGCTTTCACGCCATTGGCCATGAAGTAGTGGCGTTTGTAACGCAACACGCAGACCAATTCAGTGGCCAGCGATTCATTGAGCAAGCGCAGCACCTCATCACGGTCGGCGCTGTAGCCCTCGGTGACGGCGCCGTTTTCGACGTGTTGGCGCGCACGGTCGCGCAAGGTTTGAACATCTGACAGATGCAGGTCGTCGCTCATTTCGATCTCCTGGAGGCTAATCCGATGGGCGCCACGTTCTGCGGACGCGGTCGCTACCTAAGCTGTGAGTCATGAGCGTTGCAAAAAGTTTTATCGGTTTACGCAACCCCTGCAGGAGCTGCCGAAGGCTGCGATCCTGGCACCAGCCCGGACAAAACTGCCTCCCCCCGCAACCAGGCAAAAAACGCCCGCACCGGTGGATGCCGTTCGCGCCCCGGCACACACAAAGCGCTGTAGCCGGCGCCATCGACTTGAACCTCACCCTTGTATGGCACCAGCAAACCGCTGGCGACACTCTCCGACACCAGAATATTGCTCGCCAGCACCAGCCCTTGCCCGGCGATCGCGGCTCGCAGGGCGTAATGCTCTTCATCGTATTCGCGGATGGCCGGTTGCTGGTTCAGCCAGTTTTCCTCGGCCTTGGCGCTCCACGCTTCCCAGCCATGGGCATACAGCTTGGAGTTGTGCCAGCGCACGCTGATCAGCGTCGGCGTGCGCCGCGCGGCCAGCGCCACTTGCTCGGGCGAACCGTAAACACCAAATGATTCATCGAACAGGCACAGGCCATAGAGGTTCGGGTAGTCGTCGAGGCTGTAGCGCAAAACCAGATCGACGCTGGCGTCCTGATGCAGATCGATGACTTCGCAATGGGTATCGAGGCGCACGTTGATGTTTGGATGCTGCGCATAAAAACGCCCGAGGCGCGGCACCAGCCACAGTGCTGCGAATGCGGCGGTGGTCGATAGCGTCAGCGTGCTGGCGTTGCGCTGCGGGCGCAGGGTGTCGACGCTTTGCGCCACTTCCAGCAGCGCGCCATGCAGACTGCGAAACAAGCGCTCGCCGCCCTCGGTCAGACGTACCTGGCGCGGCAGGCGCTCGAACAACGCGACGCCGAGCCAGTCCTCCAGCGAACGAATCTGGTGCGAAATCGCCGTGGGCGTGACTGACAGTTCTTCGGCGGCAGCCTTGAAACTGAGCAAGCGTGAAGCGGATTCGAAGGCGCGCAGGGCGGTCAGGGGCAGCGAGGCAAACATTGAAAACTCCATGGATGAAATCAATTCATCCCGACTGACTTTTGCTCATTTGAGGCCACGGTGTGCCGCCTGCAATCTGCAGTGACACAGCAGCTCAAGTCTAGTCTCAAGGAGTTTCAGATGAGCAAAATTCTTGCGATCCATGCCAGCCCCCGTGGTGACCGTTCTCACTCGCGGCGCTTGGCGGAACATTTTCTCAGTGCCTGGCAGGTGCGTCATCCGCAGGCGCAAGTGACTCGCCGCGAGGTCGGGCGGGCACTGATTCCGGCGGTCAACGAAGCCTTTGTCGCCGCCGCGTTTTATCCACAGCCTGAAGCACGTCCATTGTCGATGCAGGCCGATCTGGCCCTGAGCGATCAACTGGTCAGCGAGTTGTTCGACCACGAGCTGCTGCTGATTTCCACGCCGATGTACAACTTCAGTGTGCCCAGCGGCCTCAAGGCCTGGGTCGATCAGATCGTGCGCCTGGGCCTGACCTTCGATCACACGCTGGACAATGGCGTCGCTCAATACACCCCGCTGTTGCAGGGCAAAAAGGCGCTGATCGTCACCAGTCGCGGCGGTTTCGGCTTTGGCCCGGGTGGCGAGCTGGAAGCGTTGAACCACGCCGATCCATGGTTGCGCACGGCGCTGGGGTTCATCGGCATCAACGACGTCACCGTGGTCGCCGCCGAGGGCGAAGAATCCGCAGAGCGCACCTTCGCGGTGTCGGTGGCCGAGGCCGAGCAGCGTTTGCTCGACCTCGCCCGGGTGTTCTAGGTGGGTTGGCTGTTCTTGCTGATCGCCGCCGGATTTGAAGTGACCTTCGCCATGGGCATGAAGTACGCCGAAGGCTTCACCCGGCTCTGGCCGTCGTTGATCACGGTGATTGCGGCGGTCGGCGGCATCTACTTTCTCACGCTGGCAATGCGTGAGTTGCCGGTAAGCATTGCGTACCCGATCTGGACGGCGATTGGCTCACTGGGCACGGTGTTCCTCGGTTTCGCCCTGCTCGGCGAAAGCTTGACGCTGGTCAAACTGGTTTCGGTCGGGCTAATTGTGGCGGGGGTGGTGGGCCTGAAGTAGGCTGGTGGTTGAGTTGTCATCATCAGGGAGGATGCTTGGCGGGCGTTTTGCACGCCTTGCATCCACTCACCGACCACAAGGATGTTTGCCCATGTCGACGCGTTATCCACTGGTGCTGGTGCCGGGCATGCTCGGGTTTATCCGGCTGGTTCTCTATCCATACTGGTACGGCATCATCAAGGCATTGCGCCGTGGTGGTGCGACGGTGATTGCCGTGCAGGTATCGCCGCTCAACTCGACTGAGGTGCGCGGCGAGCAGTTGCTCGCGCGCATCGATGAGATATTGCGCGAGACCGGGGCGCAAAAGGTCAACCTGTTCGGCCACAGTCAGGGCTCGCTGACGGCACGCTATGCGGCGGCGAAACGGCCGGATCTGGTGGCGTCCGTCACGTCGGTGGCCGGACCGAATCATGGCTCGGAGCTGGCCGATTATCTGGAAAAAAATTATCCGGCCGACAGCGCCAAGGGGCGGCTGCTTGAGGCGTTGCTACGGTTTATCGGGTGGTTGATGGCTGTTTTGGAGACCGGTTATCGCGGGCCGAAATTACCGGTGGATATCCACGCCTCGCATCAATCGCTGACCACTGAGGGCGTGGCGCTGTTCAATCAGCGTTATCCACAGGGCTTGCCCGAGACGTGGGGCGGGCACGGGCCCGAAGAGGTCAACGGCGTACGTTATTACTCATGGTCGGGGACTTTGCAGCCGGGCAAGACCGATCGTGGCGGCAATCTGTTCGATGGGACCAATCGCAGCTGCCGTTTGTTTGCGAAAACCTTTGTCCGGGAGCCGGGGCAGTGCGACGGGATGGTCGGGCGGTATAGCTCGCATCTGGGCACGGTGATTGGTGATGACTATCCGATGGATCACTTCGACATCGTCAATCAGTCGCTGGGGCTGGTCGGCAAAGGTGCGGATCCGGTGCGGCTGTTTGTCGAGCATGCGGCGCGGCTTGAGGCTGCCGGGGTTTAGCCCTGAGACCGCGTCATCGTTCTTCGCGAGCAGGCTCGCTCCCACATTCGAATGCATTCCAACAGAAGGAATGCGGACACCTGTGGGAGCGAGCTTGCTCGCGAAGAGGCCGGATCAGGCGACGCTTAATTTGCGACCCAACACGGTGGTCCAACGCTCGGACAGAATCACCCCACCCAAGGTCAGCAATCCACCCAGCAGGTGATACATCGCCAACTGTTCCTTCAACACCACCGCTGCAATCAGCGCGGTAATCAACGGCAGCAAGTTGAAGAACAACGTCGTGCGGCTCGGCCCCAGGCGCTGCACAGCCTGCATCCACGCCAGCGGCGCGAGCATCGAAGCCAACAGACACGCATACAGCACCAGCGGAATGTTCTGCAGAGTCAAACCGGTCTTCGGCGAAGCCGCATACAGCGGAAACAGCACGACAATCGCCACCAGCACCTGCAAATACAGCAACACCAGCGGCGGCAGGCGCAGCTGCCATTTTTTCAGCAGCGTGCTGTAGATCGCATAGGCCAGGGTCGCGATCAGCATCATCGCATCACCCATGTTCACGCCGTGTTGCAGCAACGCGCCGAGGCTGCCCGACGACACCACCACCAGCACACCGGCAAACGACAACACGGCACCGACCAGCGCGCCGGCGGTCAGACGCTGCCCAAGGCTGATGATCGCCATGGCCAGCGACATCAACGGCATCAGCGACAGGATGATGCCCATGTTGGTCGCGGTAGTCAGGGTCGCGGCGAAGTAGGCGAGGCTTTGATAAACCGCCATGCCGAGTACGCCGAGGATGAAAATCCTGCCCAGGTTCGGACGGATCTGCGGCCAGTGCGCGATCACCGCTTTGAGCATGAACGGGGTGAACAGCAAACCGGCGAGCAGCCAGCGGTAGAAACCGATCTCGGCGGGGAAAATCGCCCCGACCGCCAGTTTGTTGATCACGGTATTGCCAGCCCAGATAAAAATCGCCAGCAGCGGAAACGCGTATTGCATGAGTTGAAACCAGTACGTTGATGAACGGCAATTATCCGTTGTCTGGATGCAAGCCTATACTTCGAACCAGACAACCTGCCTCTGAAACCGGACAGCATGAACAGTAAACACATCGATCTGCTGGATTTCAGCGAACTGCCGTCGGCGGTGTATTTCCGCTACGCCGATTTCAACGCTCATGAATACGCCGCGCCGCACCGTCATCCTTGGGGCACGCTGGAGTATGCCGCACACGGTGTGTTGCACATGGACGTCGATGGCAGTCGCTTCATGTCGCCGCCGCAATACGCGGTGTGGGTGCCGCCGCAGATCGAGCACAGTTTCTACAGTCATCAACCGGTCAACTATCGTGCAGTGTGCCTCGACCCCAAGGTCTGCGCCGAACTGCCGACACGCGCCTGTACTCTGGCAATCAGCGATATTCTCAAGGCGATTCTCAAAGACTTCGCCGCCCGTGACGTAAAGATTCCCGAGCTCGATGCCGACCAGCGTCTGGCGCAGGTGTTGGTCGATCAACTGCAACAGGCGCCAGTGCATGAGTGTTATCTGCCCTACGCGAGCAGCCCGGGGTTGCTGGCGATCCTCGAAACCTTGCAGGCCGAGCCGGGCAACAATCAGCCGCTGGCGCATTGGGCGCTGCTGGTGCACGTCAGTGAGCGCACGCTGGCGCGGCAATTCGTTCGGGAGCTGGGGATGAGTTTTGGCGAGTGGCGCCAGCGACTGCGTTATCTCGCCGCGATCGAGGCGCTGGAAACTTCACGCAGCGTGCAGGAAATTGCCTTCGACCTCGGTTACAGCAGCGGCTCGGCCTTCATCGCCATGTTTGCGCGGCAGGCTGGGTGTACGCCGGAGCAGTATCGGCGTAGCCATCTGGAAGGCAGGAAGGTGTAACAAGATTTGGCTACACTCCAGCAGAGGCCGCTCCCATCGGTGCGGCGACAAGGAGAAAACTCCATGAAGATGTTGCGTGTGCCGTTGTTGATGATTGGTTTGCTCCTGTGTTCCCAAGGTTTCGCCGCCACGGCGCAACAGAACAAAATGACCACCTGCAATGCCGATGCGACCGCCAAGAGTCTGAAAGGCGATGAGCGCAAAACCTTCATGAGCACCTGCCTCAAGGCAGCGCCGGCGGCAAACGATGCCAAGGCTCTGACCCCGCAGCAGCAGAAAATGACCACCTGCAACGCCGATGCGAAAACCAAGGCGCTGACCGGCGATGCGCGCAAGGCGTTCATGAGTGATTGCCTGAAGAAAAAATAACCTGGTTCTGTGGGGTGACTGGTTTAGGCGTTCGCTTGAGGTTTGCCCTCACCCTAACCCTCTCCCGGAGGGAGAGGGGACTGACCGCGTTGTTTTAAGACATTCGTCGACCTGAAAAAAAACAGTCGATTATGGATTCCATGTGGCTGTGTCAGGTCACTGGCTATCCAGCGCATCCCCCAATCGGTTCCCTCTCCCTCCGGGAATGGGCTAGGGTGAGGGCTGGATCTCAAGCCGTGCAGCAAAACCCGAAACACCGCATATACCTAGTGCTCCCCCGGGAACGCTGGCAGACTGCCAATCCTTTTACGCCGTTCGTTTTGAGGCTGTATGCCAACGTTTTCTGAGCGTCATGTAGTGTTCTGGGTCAGTTGCATCATCATTTTCGGCGGTTTGCTGCTGGTGCTGCCGCTGCGCTTGTTGCCGAGCCTGCTGGCCGGGCTGCTGGTTTTCGAACTGGTCAACATGCTCACCCCGCAACTGCAACGGCTGATCGAAGGCCGCCGCGCGCGTTGGCTGGCGGTGGCGTTGCTGGGCACGTTAGTCGTCAGCGTGCTGGCGCTGATCTTCGCTGGCGCGATCAGTTTTCTGCTGCATGAAGCGGAAAACCCCGGCGCTTCCCTCGACAAATTCATGGGCGTGGTCGACCGCGCGCGCGGGCAATTACCGCCGTTCATCGACGCCTATCTGCCGGCCAGTGCTGCCGAGTTTCGCGTGGCAATCGGCGAGTGGATGAGCAAGCACCTGTCTGACTTGCAACTGGTCGGCAAGGACGCGGCGCACATGTTCGTGACGCTGCTGATCGGCATGGTCCTCGGCGCGATCATCGCCTTGCAGCGCATCCCCGACGTGACCAAACGCAAACCGCTGGCCGCCGCGCTGTTCGACCGTTTGCACCTGCTGGTGCAGGCGTTTCGCAACATCGTCTTCGCGCAGATCAAGATTTCCCTGCTCAACACGTTCTTCACCGGAATTTTTCTCGCGGTGATCCTGCCGATGTTCGGCATCAAACTGCCGCTGACCAAAACCCTGATCGTGCTGACGTTCCTGCTCGGCCTGCTGCCGGTGATCGGCAATCTGATGTCGAACACGCTGATTACTATCGTCGGCCTGTCGCTGTCGATCTGGGTGGCGATTGCCGCGCTGGGTTATCTGATTTTTATCCACAAGCTCGAGTACTTCCTCAACGCGCGCATTGTCGGCGGGCAAATCAGTGCCAAATCGTGGGAGTTGCTGCTGGCAATGCTGGTGTTCGAGGCCGCGTTCGGCCTGCCGGGGGTGGTGGCGGGGCCGATTTATTATGCGTACCTGAAGAGTGAGTTGAAGCTGGGCGGGATGGTTTGATTCAGAGTGTGTAGTGTTTGAGCTGGCCTCTTCGCGAGCAGGCTCGCTCCCACATTTTGAGCGCATTCCTTCAGTTGAAATGCAATCCAGTGTGGGAGCGAGCTTGCTCGCGAAAGGTGCGACGCCGATTTCAGGTTCAGTTCATGGCGCCGTAGCGTTTCATCGCATCAATCGCCAAACCGCTACCAATGCTGCCAAAGATATTCCCTTCGACATGCCGCGCATTCGGCAACATCGCCGACACGCTGTTGCGCAGCGCCGGAATCCCGCTCGAACCGCCGGTGAAGAACACGGTATCGACCTGTTCCACCGCCACACCGGCATCGTTCAACAGCTGCGTTACGCTGCCGCGCACTCGCTCCAGCAACGCATCAATCGCCGATTCAAACAGCGCACGGGTCAGTTCCACACTCAAACCGGCCTCGATCCGATCCAGCGGCACATGACGGCTGTCGGTGTGGGTCAGCTGGATCTTGGTTTCTTCGACTTCCATCGCCAGCCAGTGCCCGGCGCGCTGTTCGATCAACTTGAACAGGCGATCAATGCCGCCGGTGTCTTCGATGTCGTAGCGCATGCTGCCCAGCGCCAGGCTGGATTTCTGCGAGTACACCGAGTTGATGGTGTGCCAGGTCGCCAGGTTCATGTGGTGGCTGGTCGGCATGTAGGCGCCGCTCTTCATGCGGCTGCCGTAGCCGAACAGCGGCATCAGACCTTGCAAGCTCAGTTGCTTGTCGAAATCGGTCCCGCCGATGTGCACGCCACCAGTGGCGAGAATGTCATCGTGACGGTTATCCAGACCACGACGCTCGGGCGACAGGCGCACCAGCGAGAAGTCGGAGGTACCACCGCCGATGTCGACGATCAGCACCAGCTCTTCTTTCTCGATGGTCGACTCGTAGTCGAAGGCTGCCGCAATCGGTTCGTACTGGAAGGAGACTTCCTTGAAACCGATCTTCTTGGCCACATCGACCAAGGTGTCTTCGGCTTCCTGGTCCGCCAGCGGATCGTCATCGACGAAGAACACCGGACGCCCGAGCACTACTTGTTCGAATTCCCGACCGGCGGTGGTTTCGGCGCGGCTCTTCAACTGGCCGATGAACAGGCCGAGCAAGTCCTTGAACGGCATCGCCGTGCCGAGCACGCTGGTGTCGTGCTTGATCAGCTTGGAACCGAGCAGGCTTTTCAGCGAGCGCATCAGGCGGCCTTCGTAGCCTTCCAGGTACTCGTGCAGGGCCAGACGACCGTAAACCGGGCGGCGTTCCTCAAGGTTGAAGAAGACCACCGACGGCAGGGTGATCTTGTCGTCTTCCAGCGCGATCATCGTTTCCATGCCGGGGCGCAGCCAGCCGACGGTGGAGTTGGACGTGCCGAAGTCGATGCCGCAGGCACGGGCTGGAGAGGCGTCTTTCATGTCTTTCGGTTCCGGTCAAAAAAACGGCCGCGCAGTGTATGTCAGTGCGCGCCAGATTCGAAGGCCGGTCATCTGCTATTTCGCGACTAGACTGGGTTGAAAGCGCGGACTTTGCCCCAAACTTGCTGGCATGGGCCGGCAGAAACACCGGCGGTCGCAAGAACCGTCGTCCACTGCCGATAAACTTCTGCTGCGCCACCCGGTCACAACCTTGAGATCGGTCAACCCGGCACGCGCGAATCGGCGCATGCTGGCATCGGCGCGAAATCGATAACGGATGGTGATTCCTTCGATGGACTTCAAAGACTATTACAAGATACTCGGCGTGGAGCCGACAGCAGACGACAAGGCAATCAAGGCTGCCTATCGCAAGCTGGCGCGCAAATACCACCCCGATGTCAGCAAGGAAAAAGACGCCGAGGCCAAGTTCAAAGATGCCTCGGAAGCCTATGAAGCGCTGAAAAGCGCCGACAAACGCGCCGAATACGACGAGCTGCGCCGTTATGGTCAGCATGGTCAGCCGTTCCAGGGGCCACCGGGCTGGCAGAGCCGTGGCGGTTTTGGTGGCGGCGGTGGCGACACCGGCGACTTTTCGGACTTCTTCAGTTCGATCTTCGGCAATCGCGGCCCCGGTTTCGGTGGCGGCGAAGGTCGGCAGCAACGCAGTGCAGGGCGCCGAGGGCAAGACGTGGAAATGGAACTGCCGATCTTCCTCGAGGAGACGCTCGCTAACGAGTCGAAGAAAGTCACCTTCCAGGTGCCGCAATACAACGCCAACGGCCAGCACGTCAGCAACACCAGCAAAAGCCTGAACGTGAAGATGCCGGCGGGCGTGACCGACGGCGAGCGCATCCGCCTCAAAGGCCAGGGCGCACCGGGCGTCGGTGGCGGGGCCAATGGCGACCTGTACCTGACCATTCGTTTTGCGCCGCACCCGAAATTCGATGTCGAAGGCGAAAACCTGATCATCACCCTGCCACTGGCTCCGTGGGAGCTGGCGCTGGGGGCCGAAGTGGCGGTGCCGACCCTGACCGGTAAAATCAATCTCAAGGTGCCGGCCGGCAGTCAGAACGGTCAGCGCATGCGCGCCAAAGGTCATGGCCTGAAAAACAAGGCCGGCGAGCGCGGTTATCTGTTTGTGCAACTCAAAGCGGTAATGCCGAAAGCGGCCGACGACGAGGTCAAGGCACTGTGGCAGGAACTGGCGAAGAAAGCCGCCTTCAATCCGCGAGAGAACTTCTGAATTCGACGACGGAGTAGCCATCATGAGCAGCCCCCTGATCGTTCAACTGGACCTGGCAGAATTCTGTGAGGCGGCCGATTTGTCGGACGTCTACGTGATCGAGATCGTCGAACACGGCATCCTCGAACCTCAGGGCGCGCAGCCCCGGGAATGGCGCTTCACCGATTACGAATTGGCTTTGGCCAAACGCGCCGCCAAGCTGCGGCGCGATCTGGAGCTTGAGTGGGAAGGCGTTGCCCTGGCGCTGGACCTGCTGGAAGAGGTGCGTGAATTGCGCGCTGAAAACCGCATGTTGCGCCAGCGCCTTGGGCGTTTGGTGGTCGAGTAGTTTTCCGCTGGGTTTGCATGGCCGCATTGACCTTGTTCGCGAAGCGTAGCCGCTTGCGCAAGGTTATTGTTTGCAGGTGTTTCTCCGGTTTTAACCGGCGAATCTCTCTGATAGTTTCGAGTAAGGATCGGCAATGGACGCCGATCACCGCAGCGTCAGCCATGCTGGCGGGCGCTGCGTAACACTTACAAGGAAACGTAAAAATGCCAGTCAAACCCAAACCGCCAACGCCGGCAACGGGCCGGGTCGATGTGCCCGCGAGTCCGCGTACATCCGCTGATGCGGATTCTTCAGGAACCGGTACTCCGCATTTCGCCCCAGACCCCTTTCTTCGTAAAACGCCCGGCACTACGCCTGAAACGACTGATGGCACGCCTGAGTCCTCGGCGGCAGCGGCGACGTCGAGAGTGCATGTGCACGAATCGACGTCCGTTTCCGCCGGGGTCAGTACTTCCGATGCCCTTGGGCTGCAGCAATACCTGATCCCCGCGTCGAGCGCGTTACCGCAAGCCGATGCCGAGGGTTTTCGCACTTTCAAGGGCCGGCAATACGCCGATATTCAGGGTGGCGGCACGGTGTTGCTTGCCATCGATCCGCAAACCGGTCTGCACCGGGCGCGGCTGGCAAGCGAACTGCAGCCGTCAGGGCCGGCGCTTGCATTTGATCCCGCGAGCAGTCACTGGTTTGCATTGCAGGACTTCTCCGCTTCCACGCCGCAAGCTGTCATGCCGCGCAAGAGCCGTCGCTCTCCGCACAGAAGTGAGGATGAATTCGAATTGGCTCTGGAGGAGTTGCCGCGCAACGACGACGGTGTATCGGAGCAGTTTTACCTGGCCTCCGAATCCATGCCGATCAAGCCCTACACGGCGCAAGAACTGAACGTGATGCGCAGTGAAACGCGCTATTCGTTCCTCGTTAATCAATTGGGCACCTACAATCGCGCAAACAACGGCAAGTACCCGCTCCGCGACATCGCCGGCAGACCCATCCGCATTCGAAAGTTGCAGACTAAAGTTCGCTTTGAAAACGGCGACCAGTTTTCCTCCGAACAGATCAAGCCCTACATCAAATATGAAGGTTATGAAGATGTCGCGATGCTCTATGAAGAGAAGCTGCAATGGCGACTGTTCACCGAAGCCGATGTAAAAGTCCCCGGTGAAAAGGCGTTGATCGGGCAGTCAATGGTGGTGGCCAACAGGCGCCTCGCTAAAGGCGAAGTGATCGGTGTTTACGGGGGTGCCATTACCCCGGCACGCTTCGTAGGACCCCATGAACAGACGTTCAGCATGCTGGCCGGAATGCGCTTGCAGTATGGGCCGGGGCAAATGCTGCCCGACCCGTTGGCCATACTGGGCGACAACATCATTTCCAGGATCAATTCCAACTTTGAGTACGACGCTCAAGGCAAGCCCGTTCGCCAGGCGCGCGGTGGCTATAACGTAGAAACGGTGCCCTTCGACATCGAAGCGCAGCAGTGGGTCGGCCAGCAATTGGTGACCAAGGACTTCATCCTCAACGCTATGTTCGCTTCGCAAGACATCCCGGCAGGCACTGAGCTGCGCCTGGATTACAACTACAGCGAACAGCAGATGTCGTGGGCATTTCCCTGATTGAACAAGCATCGCTGCTGAATACGGATTTCAACGTCCGTATTCAGACGGCGATGCTTGTCAGAACAGGAAATAGCGCTGCGCCATCGGCAACGTTTCCGCCGGCTCACACCACAACAACACACCATCCGCCTTGACCTGATACGTCTGCGGATCGACATCGATGTCCGGCAAGTAGTCGTTGTGAATCAGATCGGTTTTCTGCACATCACGACAGCCTTTGACCACGCCGATTTTCTTCTTCAACCCCAATGCCTCAGGCAACCCGGCTTCCTGTGCCGCCTGACTGATAAAGGTCAGGCTGGTGGCATGCAGGGAGCCACCGTAGCTGGCGAACATCGGGCGGTAGTGCACTGGTTGCGGGGTCGGGATCGAGGCGTTGGCATCGCCCATCAGGCTGGCGGCAATCGCGCCACCCTTGAGGATCAGCGTCGGTTTCACGCCAAAAAATGCCGGGCGCCACAGCACCAGATCCGCCCACTTGCCGACTTCGATCGAGCCGACTTCATGGCTGATGCCATGGGTGATCGCCGGGTTGATCGTGTACTTGGCGATGTAGCGTTTGGCGCGGAAGTTATCGTTGCCTTCACCGTCCTGCTGCAGCGGACCGCGCTGCTTTTTCATCTTGTCGGCGGTCTGCCAGGTGCGCGTGATGACTTCACCGACACGGCCCATGGCCTGGCTGTCAGAGCTGATCATCGAGAACGCGCCGAGGTCGTGGAGGATGTCTTCGGCGGCAATCGTTTCGCGGCGGATGCGGCTTTCGGCGAACGCGACGTCTTCGGCGATGCTCGGGTCGAGGTGGTGGCAGACCATCAGCATGTCGAGGTGTTCGTCGATGGTGTTGCGGGTGAACGGCCGGGTCGGGTTGGTTGAACTCGGCAGCACATTCGGGAAACCGCAGGCCTTGATGATGTCCGGCGCATGGCCGCCACCAGCACCTTCGGTGTGATAAGTGTGGATAGTGCGACCCTTGAAGGCGCCGAGGGTGGTTTCGACGAAACCGGATTCGTTGAGGGTGTCAGTGTGGATCGCCACCTGCACGTCGAACTGGTCGGCGACGCTCAGGCAGTTGTCGATGCTCGCCGGCGTGGTGCCCCAGTCCTCGTGCAATTTGAGGCCGATGGCGCCGGCCTTGACCTGTTCGATCAGCGGCTCCGGCAGGCTGGCGTTGCCCTTGCCGGTGAGGCCGATGTTCATCGGGAAGGCGTCGGCGGCCTGAAGCATGCGCGCCAGATGCCACGGGCCCGAAGTGCAAGTGGTGGCGTTGGTGCCGGTGGCCGGTCCCGTGCCGCCGCCGATCATGGTGGTGACGCCGCTCATCAACGCTTCTTCGATCTGTTGCGGGCAAATGAAATGGATGTGCGTGTCGATGCCGCCTGCGGTGAGGATCATGCCTTCGCCGGCGATCACTTCGGTGCCGGCGCCGATGGCGATGGTCACGTTGGGCTGCACGTCGGGGTTGCCGGCCTTGCCGATCGCGGCGATGCGCCCGTCCTTGAGACCGACGTCGGCTTTGACGATGCCCCAGTGGTCAATGATCAGTGCGTTGGTGATCAGCGTGTCGACGACTTCGGCGGCGAGTAGTTGGCTTTGGCCTTGGCCGTCGCGGATGACCTTGCCGCCACCGAATTTCACTTCTTCGCCGTAGGTGGTGAAGTCTTTTTCGACTTCGATCCACAGCTCGGTGTCGGCCAGGCGCACCTTGTCGCCGACAGTGGGGCCGAACATGTCGGCGTAGGCTTGACGGGAAATCTTCATGCTGCGTCCTTCAAGAAAATAGTGGTGAGCCATTGACCCTCACCCTAGCCCTCTCCCAGAGGGAGAGGGGACTTTACGCGGTGGGCCGGCTATCGGTGATCAGCTCCGCAGAGGGGACTGTTCACGGTGGGGCGGCTATCGGTGATCGGCTCCCTCTCCCTCGGGAGAGGGCTGGGGTGAGGGGCAGCGGTGCACGCAGATGTCAGAGATCCCCCATGATCCGTCCGGCAAACCCGAACACCCGCCGATGCCCGGCGTAATCCACCAGCTCCACCTCACGACTCTGCCCCGGCTCAAAACGCACCGCCGTGCCCGCCGGAATATTCAGGCGCATGCCACGGCTCGCTGCGCGATCGAAAGTCAGTGCGTCGTTGGTTTCAAAAAAGTGATAGTGCGAACCGACCTGGATCGGCCGGTCGCCGCTGTTGGCGACTTTCAGGCTGAGGGTGCGGCGGCCGACGTTGAGTTCGATATCGCCGGGCTGGATCTGGTACTCGCCAGGAATCATCACTGGGCTCCTTGCAGAATCTTGTAATAGAGGGCGGTCGCGCGATAGGTGCCGTTCGGGTCGCAGGCGTAATCAGGAATCTCGCCGGCGCGGTTGTAGCCCAACGACTTGTAGAAATCTTCAGCTGGCGAACCCGCCTCGGTGTCGAGGTAGAGCATGCCGCGCTTTTGATGGCGCGCTTCCCGCTCCAGCGCGCTCATCAATTGCTGTCCGAGCCCGCGCCGACGGGCGTGTTCACGCACCAGCAGCTTCTGCACTTCGGCGCGATTGAGGCCGTTGGCTTTCTGGCACAACCCCAATTGCACACTGGCCAGCACTTGCTCGTCCTGGACCACCACCCAGAGCAGCACGCTGCCTTTGTTCACATTGTCCTGAACGTCATCGAAGTAAGCGTGTGCCTGCGCGGCATCGAGATCGGCCATGAAGCCGACGCTGGCGCCGTAACCCACGGCATCGAGCAGCAGATCGATCAGACCCTGACGGTAGTGGGCAAAACTTTCCGCGTTGACGCGGCGCAGTTGGGCGGCGTTCATCGGTGTCACTCCTTGTTGGCGTCTGGCGGCTCCGCGCCGGGGTTGAGGGTCAGTTGCATAAAGGTCAGGTCGAGCCAGCGACCGAACTTGGTACCGACCTGCGGCATCTGCCCGGTAATGCTGAAACCGGCGCGTTCGTGCAGGCGAATCGAGGCGGCGTTGCCGCTTTCAATGGCGGCGACCATCACATGTTTGCCGCAGGTCCTGGCCCGCTCGATCAGCGCGGTCATCAGTTGCGGGCCGAGGCCGTTGCCGCGCTGATCGCTGCGCACGTAGACCGAGTGCTCGACGGTGTGGCGGAAGCCGTCGAACGGCCGCCAGTCACCGAACGAAGCGTAGCCGAGCACACCGTTGTCGGCGTCGACGATCACCAGAATCGGATAAGCCTGGGCCTGACGCGCGCTGAACCACGCTTGACGATTGCCGAGGTCGACGGCCTGTTCATTCCAGATCGCCGTGGTGTTGAGTACGGCGTCGTTGTAGATGTCACGGATCGCTGGCAGGTCGGCGTGGACGGCATCGCGAATGGTGTAAGTCATGGCGTAGCCTCAGACGATCGGTTGGTGGACGGTGACCAGTTTGGTGCCGTCGGGGAACGTCGCTTCGACCTGGATTTCCGGAATCATTTCCGCGATGCCTTCCATCACTTGCTCGCGGCTGAGCAGGGTGGTGCCGAAGTGCATCAGCTCAGCGACGGTCTGACCGTCACGCGCACCTTCGAGCAGCGCGGCAGAAATGTAGGCCATGGCTTCCGGGTAATTGAGTTTCACGCCGCGCGCCAGTCGCCGCTCGGCAACGAGGCCGGCGGTGAAGATCAGCAGCTTGTCTTTTTCGCGTGGGGTCAGGTCCATTGTGGGGTTCCGTCAGGGCAGTTTTGTGAGGTTCTTGCGGGCGAGGGGTGCCAGTTGGAGCAGCCCCTCACCCTAGCCCTCTCCCGAGGGAGAGGGGACTGATCTCGGTTGTTTTCAGTGGCCGGTTCAGTCAGCAGTATTCGTTCAGGCAGTTGAATTCATTTCAAACGACTCGGTCAGGCTCTCTCCTTCGAGGGAGAGGGGACTGAAATCGGTTGTTTTCAGTGGCCGGTTCAGTCAGCAGTATTCGTTCAGGCAGTTACATTCATTTCAAACGACTCGGTCAGGCTCCCTCTCCCTCCGGGAGAGGGCGGGGGGTGAGGGTCGCTTTTCAGGTGCTCCATATTCTGGGGGATACCGCGTCGCGACCCAGCAGGGCGGGTCTGAGCAGGCGCCATAAATCGATGAGCCAGGCGCGAGCGAGCAACGCCTCACTGGCCAGACAACGAGCCACCAAAAGCCCCGGCAACTGCGTCAGATCCCCACGCACTTCTTGGCCCAACGAGCGGCAGCGCTCAAGCAATTCAGCCTCAATCTCACCGGTGACCAACAACGTCGCAAACACCGGGTTGCCATCCAGCCCGATCGGCGAATCAAGCAAACCATCGTTCCCGACAATGCGCTGGCGCTCATGCCAGAGCAATCGACCGTCGCGGCGAATATCCAGGTGCGCCTGAAAATGCCCACGGTCAAAACGCTCGCCACTGGCCGGGCGACCCAGCGCCACCACATCCCAGTAGAACAACTGCGCATCACCCTCAAGATCAATCGAAGTTGTCAGTTCAGCCTGTGCGGCGCTGTAGACGATGGTTTCCTGCGGCAGCCATTCCAGCGTCGCCCCGGCCGCCACTTTCAAGTCGAGCTGCTGATAAGCCGGCCCACCGGCGCGATACCACTTGGCCGCGCCGGGGCTGGTGATCTGCGCCCAGGCGTGTTGCTCGACGCGGGCGCTGATGTCCAGTCGATCACCCCCGGCAATCCCGCCGGGCGGGTGGACGATGATGTGCTGGCAGACCTCGGGGCCTTCGGCGTACAGATGCTTTTGCACCCGCAGCGGCCCGAGGTGCCGGCGCATGACCGGGCGCGTGCAGTCGCCGAAACGGGCGTAGGCGAGTTCCAGCTCGGCGTGCCAGCTCGGGGTAAACAGGGCAGGTGCAACAGTCGAATTCATGGTGTGTAATTATCGTTAGGAAGCTACAGATTAGTTCGTTGTACTAGATCGTTACCAGCCCGCGTACACCTTCGGCCTCCATATTTTCGCCGCGACCCTGCTGAACGATCTCGCCCCGGGACATCACCAGGTATTGATCGGCCAGTTCTGCGGCGAAATCGTAAAACTGCTCGACCAGCAAAATCGCCATGTCACCGCGTTCCGCGAGTTTCTTGATCACTGCAGCGATCTCCTTGATCACCGAAGGTTGAATGCCTTCGGTAGGCTCATCGAGGATCAATAAACGCGGGCGGCTGGCCAAAGCGCGGCCAATCGCCAACTGCTGTTGCTGACCGCCGGAGAGGTCACCGCCGCGACGCTGCTTCATTTGTAGCAGCACCGGGAACAATTCGTAGATGAAACCTGGGACTTCTTTGGCTTCACTGCCGGGAAACCGCGACAGACCCATCAACAGATTCTCTTCCACGGTCAGGCGTCCGAAGATCTCTCGGCCCTGTGGCACGTAAGCGATCCCGGCATGTACGCGTTGGTGTGGCTTGAAGGTGGTGATCGGTTTGCCTTCCCAGCTCACCGCGCCTTCTTTGGCCGGCAGCAGGCCCATCAGGCATTTGAGCAGGGTGGTTTTGCCGACGCCATTACGGCCGAGCAGGCAGGTGACTTCGCCGACTTTCACGTCAAAAGACAGGCCCCGAAGGATGTGGCTTCCGCCGTAGTACTGGTGCAGCTTGTCGACTTGCAGCATGTTCAAATTCCTTCTGTTACACACAGAACCCTGTGGGAGCGAGCCTGCTCGCGAATGCGGACTGACATTCAACATCTTCATCGCCTGATGCATCGCTTTCGCGAGCAGGCTCGCTCCCACAGGTTTTGTATTCGCATACCTTAGCGGCCGAGGTAGACCTCGATCACGCGCTCGTTTTCCTGCACCTGCTCAAGTGAGCCTTCCGCCAGAACGCTGCCCTGATGCAATACGGTGACGTGGTCGGCAATCGAGCCGACAAACCCCATGTCATGCTCCACCACCATCAGCGAGTGCTTGCCGGCGAGGCTCTTGAACAACTCAGCAGTAAACTCGGTTTCGGCATCGGTCATCCCCGCCACCGGCTCATCGAGCAGCAACAATTGCGGGTCCTGCATCAGCAACATGCCGATCTCAAGAAACTGCTTCTGTCCATGAGAGAGCAAGCCCGCCTGACGATTCACCGAGGTGGTCAGGCGAATCGTCTCCAGCACTTCGCTGATCCGGTCTTTCTGTTCGCCACTGAGGCGCGCACGCAAACTGGCCCACACCGACTTATCGGTTTTCTGTGCCAGCTCCAGGTTTTCAAACACGCTCAGCGCTTCGAACACCGTCGGCTTCTGAAACTTGCGACCGATGCCGGCCTGGGCGATCTGCACTTCGCTCATCTGTGTCAGATCCAGTGTTTCGCCGAACCAGGCTTTGCCGTGACTCGGGCGAGTCTTGCCAGTGATCACGTCCATCAGTGTGGTTTTGCCCGCGCCGTTGGGGCCGATGATGCAGCGCAATTCACCGACGCCGATGTACAGGTTGAGATTGTTCAGCGCGCGGAAGCCGTCGAAGCTGACGCTGATGTCTTCCAGAGTGAGGATCGTGCCGTGGCGGGTATCGAGGCCCGGGCCGACGCGTTGCCCAAGACCAATCGAGTCGCGACTGGTGCCGGCGTCCTTGTTCGGTTCGACGGGAAAGAAGGCCGGTTCCAACATGAATTCCGCGCTCGCCGTGACTCTCATTGTTCACCTCGTTTCTTCAGCAGACCGATCACGCCTTTGGGCAAGTACAGCGTCACGACGATGAACAGCGCGCCGAGGAAGAACAGCCAGTATTCGGGAAAGGCCACGGTGAACCAGCTCTTCATGCCATTGACCACGCCGGCGCCGAGCAACGGCCCGATCAAGGTGCCGCGACCGCCGAGGGCTACCCACACCGCCGCTTCAATCGAGTTGGTCGGCGACATTTCGCTGGGGTTGATGATGCCCACTTGCGGCACGTACAAGGCACCGGCCAGACCACACAACACCGCACTCAACACCCACACGAACAACTTGAACCCGCGTGGGTCGTAGCCGCAGAACATCAAGCGGTTTTCCGCATCACGCAATGCCGTCAGCACGCGACCGAACTTGCTCTGCGCCAGGCGCCAGCCGATGAACAGGCTCGCCACCAACAGCAACACCGTGGCCAGAAACAACACCGCGCGGGTGCCCGGTTCAGTGATGCCGAAACCGAGAATCGTGCGGAAATTGGTGAAGCCGTTGTTGCCGCCAAACCCGGTTTCGTTGCGGAAAAACAGGAGCATGCCGGCAAAGCTCAGGGCTTGGGTCATGATCGAGAAATACACGCCTTTGATCCGCGAGCGGAAGGCGAAGAAACCGAACACCAGCGCCAGTAAGCCCGGCGCCAATACCACCAGACACATCGCCCAGACGAAGCTGCTGGTGCCGGTCCAGTACCACGGCAATTCGCTCCACGACAGGAAAGTCATGAACGCCGGCAAGCCATCACCGGCAGCCTGACGCATCAGGTACATGCCCATCGCATAACCGCCGAGGGCGAAGAACAGACCGTGACCCAGCGACAGCAAACCGGCATAACCCCAGACCAGATCCAGCGCCAGGGCGACGATGGCGTAGCAGAGGATTTTACCAACCAGCGTCAGCGTGTACGCCGAGACCGACAGGGCATTTTCCGCCGGCAACAACGACAGCAACGGCAGGGCGATCAGCAGGGCGAGAATCACCGCGCCAACAGCGATCGTGACTTTCGGGCCGGCCTTTTGTGTAGCGGTAACAAGCAGAGGCTGGTTCATCAGTCGATCACCCGTCCTTTCAGTGCGAAGAGGCCTTGCGGACGTTTCTGGATAAACAGAATGATCAGCGCGAGGATCAGGATTTTGCCGAGCACCGCACCGATCTGCGGTTCGAGAATCTTGTTGGCGATGCCCAGGCCGAAGGCCGCGAGCACGCTACCGGCCAACTGGCCGACGCCGCCGAGCACCACCACCAGGAACGAGTCGATGATGTAGCTCTGGCCGAGGTCCGGGCCGACGTTACCGATCTGGCTCAGCGCCACGCCGCCGAGTCCGGCGATACCGGAACCGAGGCCGAAGGCGAGCATGTCGACGCGACCGGTCGGCACACCGCAGCAGGCAGCCATGTTGCGGTTTTGGGTGACGGCGCGGACGTTGAGGCCGAGGCGGGTTTTGTTCAGCAGCAGCCAGGTCAGCACGACCACGAACAGCGCGAACGCAATGATGACGATGCGGTTGTATGGCAGCACCAGATTCGGCAGCACTTGAATACCGCCGGACAGCCACGCCGGGTTGGCGACTTCAACGTTCTGCGCGCCGAACAGCAGGCGCACCAGTTGAATCAGCATCAGGCTGATGCCCCACGTGGCGAGCAGGGTTTCCAGCGGGCGGCCGTAGAGGTGGCGAATCACCGTGCGCTCCAGCGCCATGCCGATTGCCGCTGTGACGAAGAACGCCACCGGCAGCGCGATCAAGGGATAAAACTCGATCGCTTGGGGGGCGTAGCGCTGGAACATCAACTGCACCACGTACGTCGAGTAGGCACCGAGCATCAGCATCTCGCCGTGAGCCATGTTGATCACGCCGAGCAGGCCGAACGTGATCGCCAGACCGAGTGCGGCGAGCAGCAGAATCGAACCGAGCGACATGCCGCTGAACGCCTGGCCGAGCACTTCGCCGATCAGCAGTTTGCGTTTGACCTGAGCGAGGCTGGTTTCGGCTGCAGTACGTACATTGGCGTCGGCTTCAACGCCAGGTTCGAGCAAACCTTCGAGGCGCGTGCGCGCCAGTGGGTCGCCGGTTTCGCCGAGCAGGCGAACTGCGGCGAGGCGCACGGCCGGATCCGTGTCGACCAGTTGCAGGTTGGCCAGCGCCAGACTCAGGGCGGCATGGACGCTTTCGTCTTTTTCACCCGCGAGTTGCTGGTCGAGGAATTTCAGCTGCGCGGGTTTCGCGCTTTTCTGCAATTGCTGCGCGGCGCTCAGACGGATTTTGGCGTCGGCGGCGAGCAATTGGTGGCTGGCCAGAGCGGTGTCGATCAGACCCCGCAGGCGGTTGTTCAGGCGCAGGGTTTTCGCTTGGCCGTCGACGGTCAGTTCGCCTTGTTGCAGGGCGTTGATCAATTCGATACGGGCCGGGTCGGGCTGCGCGGCCCAGGTTTCCAGCATTTTGGCTTGCTGCACGGGATTGGCCGCGACGAAGTCTTCGGCATCGCCGGCGTGGGCCAGCATCGGCAACAAGAGTGCGATGGCTATGATAAAGCGGTGTATGGCAGTGGGCATTAGTGGTGTGTCCTTTCTTGCGGTGGCCGAAGGAGCGATGTCCGGCTGTGAATCCGCCCCTCACCCTAACCCTCTCCCA
>NZ_CABVHJ010000014.1:143711-172898 GCF_902497745.1 Pseudomonas fluorescens | reverse complement strand
CTGTCGATCGAAGACCTCAAGCAGTTCCGTCAACTGCACAGCCGCACCCCGGGCCACCCGGAATTCGGTTACACCCCGGGCGTTGAAACCACCACCGGCCCGCTGGGTCAGGGTCTGGCCAACGCTGTAGGTTTCGCTCTGGCTGAAAAGGTTCTGGGCGCGCAGTTCAACCGTCCTGGCCACGACATCGTCGACCACCACACCTACGTGTTCCTGGGTGATGGCTGCATGATGGAAGGCATTTCCCACGAAGTCGCTTCCCTGGCCGGCACTCTGGGTCTGGGCAAGCTGATCGCGTTCTATGATGACAACGGCATCTCCATCGACGGCGAAGTCGAAGGCTGGTTCACTGATGACACCCCGAAGCGTTTCGAAGCCTACAACTGGCAAGTGATCCGCAACGTTGACGGTCACGATCCGGAAGAGATCAAGACTGCTATCGAAACCGCGCGCAAGAGCCCGCTGCCGACGCTGATCTGCTGCAAGACCACCATCGGTTTCGGCTCGCCGAACAAGCAGGGCAAAGAAGATTGCCACGGCGCTCCACTGGGTGACGCGGAAATCGCGCTGACCCGTCAGGCGCTGAACTGGAACCACGGTCCGTTCGAAATCCCGGCCGATATCTATGCCGAGTGGGATGCCAAGGAAAAAGGTCGCGCAACCGAAGCCGAGTGGGATCAGCGTTTCGCTGCTTACTCCGCTGCGTTCCCGACTGAAGCCAACGAACTGGTACGTCGCCTGAGCGGTGAGCTGCCGGCCGACTTCTCCGAAAAAGCCTCGGCTTACATCGCTGAAGTCGCGGCCAAAGGCGAAACCATCGCCAGCCGCAAAGCCAGCCAGAACACCCTGAACGCGTTCGGCCCGCTGCTGCCGGAACTGCTCGGCGGCTCCGCTGACCTGGCCGGTTCCAACCTGACCCTGTGGAAAGGCTGCAAAGGCGTCAGCGCTGAAGATGCCAGCGGCAACTACATGTACTACGGCGTGCGCGAATTCGGCATGACCGCAATCATGAACGGCGTGACCCTGCACGGGGGCCTGGTACCTTACGGCGCGACCTTTCTGATGTTCATGGAATACGCGCGCAACGCCGTGCGCATGTCCGCGCTGATGAAGAAGCAAGTGATCCACGTCTACACCCACGACTCCATCGGTCTGGGCGAAGACGGCCCGACGCACCAGCCGATCGAGCAGCTGACCAGCCTGCGTACCACACCGAACCTCGACACCTGGCGTCCAGCCGATGCCGTTGAATCGGCCGTGGCCTGGAAAAACGCTCTGGAGCGCAAGGACGGCCCATCGGCGCTGATCTTCTCGCGTCAGAACCTGCAGCACCAGGAACGCGATGCCGGCCAGATTGCCGACATCAGCCGTGGCGGTTACGTGCTGAAGGACTGCGCAGGCGAGCCTGAGCTGATCCTGATCGCCACCGGTTCGGAAGTCGGTCTGGCGGTTCAGGCTTTCGACAAGCTGACCGAGCAGGGCCGCAAAGTGCGCGTGGTTTCGATGCCTTGCACCAGCGTGTTCGATGCTCAGGACGCCGGCTACAAGCAAGCCGTGCTGCCGTTGCAGGTCAGCGCACGTATCGCGATCGAAGCGGCTCACGCCGACTTCTGGTTCAAGTACGTGGGTCTGGAAGGTCGCGTGATCGGCATGACCACTTACGGCGAATCGGCTCCGGCTTCGGCACTGTTCGAAGAGTTCGGCTTCACCCTGGAAAACATCCTGGGTCAGGCTGAAGAGCTGCTGGAAGACTGATCCAGAAAAGATGTCGCCTGAGCTGACGCCTTCGCGAGCAAGCTCGCTCCCACATTGGAATGCATTTCCCTGTGGGAGCGAGCTTGCTCGCGAAAGCGTTGGTTCGGACAACACCGCACTGCCTGATTCACCACGGTAATCGAGAACCCCATGCCTCAACCGCGTCCCTTCAAAGTTGCACTCAACGGCTACGGCCGGATTGGTCGTTGCGTCTTGCGTGCGTTGTTTGAGCGAGGCGAGAAAGCCGGGTTTGAAATTGTCGCGATCAACGATCTGGCGGACATGGCCAGCATCGAATACCTGACACGCTTCGACTCCACCCACGGCCGCTTTCCGGGCGAGGTGCGAGTAGAAGGCGACTGTCTGCATATTAATGGCGACTGCGTGAAGGTCCTGCGCAGTGCCACCCCCGAAGGCATCGATTGGGCGTCACTCGGCGTCGATCTGGTGCTCGAATGTTCCGGTGCCTATAACACCCGTGAAGACGGCCAGCGCTTTCTCGACGCCGGCGCGCCACGCGTGTTGTTCTCGCAGCCAATGGCCAGCGAGGCGGATGTCGACGCCACCATCGTTTACGGCGTCAATCAGGATTGCCTGACCGGCGACGAACTGCTGGTGTCCAACGCCTCCTGCACCACCAACTGCGGCGTGCCGCTGTTGCGCTTGCTCGACAAGGCCATTGGCCTCGATTACGTGTCGATTACCACGATTCACTCGGCGATGAACGATCAGCCAGTGATCGACGCCTATCACCACGAAGACCTTCGCCGCACCCGTTCGGCGTTCCAGTCGGTAATCCCGGTGTCCACTGGTCTGGCGCGCGGTATCGAGCGCCTGCTGCCGGAACTTGCCGGGCGAATTCAGGCCAAAGCCGTACGCGTGCCGACGGTCAACGTGTCCTGCCTCGACATCACGATGCAGACTGCCACCGCGACTGACGCCAACGAGGTCAACCGGATCCTGCGCGAAGCCGCTACCCATGGCCCGCTCAAAGGCCTGCTGGCCTATACCGAGTTGCCGCACGCCAGCTGTGATTTCAACCATGACCCACATTCGGCCATCGTCGATGCCAGTCAGACCCGTGTTTCCGGCCCAAAACTGGTGAACATCCTGGCCTGGTTCGACAACGAATGGGGTTTTGCTAACCGAATGCTGGACGTTGCAGAACACTATCTGCAAACAGCAACTTCAAAAAAACCGTAGGAAGTGCGACCCATGACCGTGTTGAAGATGTCCGACCTCGATCTGCAAGGTAAGCGCGTATTGATCCGCGAAGACCTCAACGTCCCAGTCAAGGACGGTGTTGTCACCAGCGACGCGCGTATCCTGGCTTCGCTGCCGACCATCAAGCTGGCCCTGGAAAAAGGCGCGGCCGTGATGGTTTGCTCGCACCTTGGCCGTCCGACCGAAGGCGAGTTCTCCGCCGAGAACAGCCTCAAGCCAGTCGCTGACTATCTGAGCAAGGCCTTGGGCCGCGAAGTGCCACTGGTCGCTGATTACCTGGGCGGCGTTGACGTCAAGGCCGGCGACATCGTGCTGTTCGAAAACGTGCGCTTCAACAAAGGCGAGAAAAAGAACGCTGACGAACTGGCCCAGCAATACGCGGCCCTGTGCGACGTGTTCGTGATGGACGCCTTCGGCACCGCACACCGCGCTGAGGGTTCGACCCACGGCGTGGCCAAGTTCGCCAAAGTCGCGGCCGCTGGCCCACTGTTGGCCGCTGAACTGGATGCACTGGGCAAAGCCCTCGGCGCACCGGCTCAGCCAATGGCGGCGATTGTTGCCGGCTCCAAGGTCTCGACCAAACTCGACGTGCTGAACAGCCTGAGCCAGATCTGCGATCAACTGATCGTCGGCGGCGGCATCGCCAACACCTTCCTCGCAGCGGCCGGTCACCCGGTTGGCAAATCCCTGTACGAGCCGGACCTGCTCGACACCGCGCGCGCCATCGCTGCCAAAGTCAGCGTGCCATTGCCGGTTGACGTAGTGGTTGCCAAAGAATTCGCCGAGAGCGCTGAAGCGACCGTCAAGCTGATCGCTGACGTTGCTGCTGACGACATGATTCTGGACATTGGCCCACAGACCGCCGCCAACTTCGCCGAACTGCTGAAATCGTCGAAAACCATTCTGTGGAACGGTCCGGTCGGCGTGTTCGAGTTCGACCAGTTCGGTAACGGCACCAAGGTACTGGCGCAAGCCATCGCTGAAAGCTCGGCATTCTCGATTGCTGGCGGTGGCGATACTCTGGCCGCGATCGATAAATATGGCGTGGCTGAGCAAATCTCCTACATTTCCACCGGCGGTGGCGCGTTCCTCGAATTCGTCGAGGGCAAAGTGCTGCCAGCCGTTGAAGTCCTGGAAAGCCGGGCCAAGGCCTGAGGCCGCCCGTTTGGCCAGGCAAAGGAGTGTTTTCATGGTCAAGTCGTTAGCGCTGTTGTTGCTGACCGGTACGCTGGCGGCCTGCGGGAGTAATCCGAAGGCCGAGGCCACGCCGGCGCCGAGCGAGTCGCAGAAGGGCTGTTATCAGGCCGACTGGCAAGCCGAAACCAACCCGGTGCTGAACAAGCGCTCGGGGCCGGACGGTCTGGACAAATACGAGACGCAAACCCCGGCCAAGGAACATGGTTGTCCTTGACGGGTCTGACTCTTTAACTCAGGGCTGGCGGCGTGTGCCGTCAGTCGAGGAACACGGATGAAAGGCTTGATCGCCATTGCGGCGTTGGCATTGTTGGGCGGTTGCGCGCAGTTGAACCTGTTTCAGTCGTCTGCCCCGGCGGATCAATGGACCACCTGGACCTGCGACAGCCAGGCCAAAGTGCTGTGGCGCTACGCCGACGCCGGCCAGAAGGAAGTCGACGTTCGGCTGGGTGGCGGTGATCAGGTCTATCGCCTGAAAGAAGAGCCGGGCGCCTCGGGCACGCTGTACAGCGACGGCATGCTGGCGTTTCACGTCAAAGGTGAGGAAGGCCTGGTGTACTGGGTCGCCACCAATGACCTGATCGGCCGCGGCTGCAAAGCGCAGTAATTGACACACCACAGTTCTAATGTGGGAGCGAGCCTGCTCGCGAAAGCGGTCTGACAGGCACTGCATCAGCGACTGCAAGATTGCTTTCGCGAGCAGGCTCGCTCCCACAGGGGTTCTGTGTAGCTCTCAGGATTTTGCTTTATCGAATCACCAGACCGGGCCTCAACCCCCGATCTGCAATCACTTGAATAGCCGCCGCCGCTCCGGCAGGCTGGCACGATTAACGACCCTCAACCGGGAGAGACACACACAATGGCACTTATCAGCATGCGCCAGATGTTGGACCACGCAGCCGAGTTCGGCTACGGCGTTCCAGCCTTCAACGTCAACAACCTTGAGCAGATGCGCGCCATCATGGAAGCCGCTGACAAGACTGACTCCCCGGTGATCGTTCAGGCTTCGGCCGGCGCCCGTAAATACGCCGGCGCGCCATTCCTGCGTCACCTGATCCTCGCCGCGATCGAAGAATTCCCGCACATCCCGGTGTGCATGCACCAGGACCACGGCACCAGCCCTGACGTCTGCCAGCGCTCGATCCAGCTGGGCTTCAGCTCGGTAATGATGGACGGCTCGCTGGGCGAAGACGGCAAGACCCCGACCGACTACGACTACAACGTCCGCGTTACCCAACAAACCGTGGCCATGGCGCACGCCTGTGGCGTATCGGTAGAAGGCGAGCTGGGCTGCCTGGGTTCGCTGGAAACCGGCATGGCCGGTGAAGAAGACGGTATCGGCGCCGAAGGCGTTCTGGATCACAGCCAAATGCTGACCGACCCGGAAGAAGCCGCTGACTTCGTCAAACGCACTCAGGTCGATGCCCTGGCAATCGCCATCGGCACCAGCCACGGCGCTTACAAGTTCACCAAGCCACCTACCGGTGACGTTCTGGCGATCGACCGTATCAAAGAAATCCACAAGCGCATCCCGAACACCCACCTGGTGATGCACGGTTCCTCGTCGGTGCCACAAGAGTGGCTGGCGATCATCAACCAGTACGGCGGCGACATCAAAGAAACCTACGGCGTGCCGGTTGAAGAAATCGTCGAAGGCATCAAGCACGGCGTGCGCAAGGTCAACATCGACACCGACCTGCGCCTGGCATCCACCGGTGCGATGCGTCGCCTGATGGCCACTAACCCGAGCGAATTCGACCCACGTAAATTCTTCGGCGCGACTGTTACTGCGATGCGTGATGTGTGTATCGCTCGTTATGAGGCGTTTGGTACTGCCGGTAATGCTTCGAAGATCAAGCCGATCTCGCTGGAAGCGATGTACCAGCGTTATCTGAAGGGTGAGTTGAACGCTAAGGTTAACTAAGCCTGAGCGTTAAACTGCTTCGATAAGAAACCCGCCGGTGAGGCGGGTTTTTTGTGGGTGAAATTTTTGGTAGCGATACTTGGAAATCCGTACTTGAAATGTCACCTATAGTGAACTTTAATGATTTTTATCGGCTTAAAGTCCGTTATGGGTGACATTTTGATCCTGAATAATCCTGCGATTTTCGCCGAACGCATTCGTCAGCTGCGAAAAGCCAAAGGCTACAGTCAGCTAATGCTGGCGCATAAGGCCAAATGCAGTCGAAAGACCATCATCGATCTTGAGGCCGGTGAAAACGTCGCTTTTTATACCGTGTTCCGGGTGATTGCCGCGTTGGGCATGGCGCTTGAAATTGTCGACAACCGAATCGATCTCAAGTCGCTCGCCGATCTGGTAGAGCATGATGAATAAGGTCAAACGACTCAACGTCATGACGCCGCAAGGCTGCGCGGGCGAGCTATCCAAAGGTTCGCAGTTCTCGTTTGCCTACCAGACGGCAGAAGCGTCTCGGGAAGTCTCGTTGGTCATGCCCTATGACCCGACGCCCGCGGTGAGCAATGTGCTGCACCCGATCTTCGATATGAATGTGCCGGAGGGTTTTCTGGCCGATCAGATCAAGCGCCGGATGGCCAAGCATATGCAGGTCGATGAAATGCGCCTGCTCTCGGTCATTGGCGGCAATCAGATTGGTCGCCTCACCTATGAAAATCTGACCGAGCCAACTAGCCCTGTGCGCGCCCAAGTCGGTTTGCAAGACATTCTGTCTGCTGATGCTTCCCAAGGCGTATTCAACTTTCTGGTTGAAACCTACTTCGAGTCGGGTATTTCCGGAGTGCAGCCCAAGGTACTAGTGCCTGACCTGGACAAACTCACCGGTAGACGAAAAACCATGCTCAGCTCCGACCTTATCGTCAAATCAGGAGCCGAGGAGTATGAGCACTTGGCCCAGAACGAGTTTTTGTGTCTGGAAGCGGCACGGCTGGCAGGTTTGGAAACGCCACCGTTCTGGCTTTCCGAGAGCGGTGAGCTGTTTGTCATGGAGCGGTTTGACCTGGCGTCGTCCGGCCGACTCGGCTTCGAAGACATGGCGGTACTGTTGGGTCTGAACAAAGATCCTCACGACAATTACAAGTATTCGCAGAGCTATGAAACCCTCGCGGCCGTCATCCGCCAGGTATGTCGCCATGCCGATCCGATACGGGAGCTGGAGCGATACTTTTCGTCTGTCTGTCTATCGGTGATGGTGCGCAATGGCGATGCGCATTTGAAGAACTTCGGCGTGATATACACGCAACCTGCAGCTCCGGAGACTGTGCAGTTGGCACCGATATACGATGTTACGACCACCACGGTCTATGAAAACTACAACCCGAAGTCCGGGCGGTCACTGGTTGACCGTACCCTGGCAATCAAAATGAATAAAACCAAAGACTACCCGGATCGCCAGCAACTGATTGAGTTCGGTCGCAAACACTGCGCGGTGGATAGGCCGGCATTGATCATCGATCGGATAGCTGAGGCAATGAGTCAGGCACTGACTGCTCATCGGTCGCGAGTGGATGCTGAATTGTTTGTAGGGATGCAACGCGAATGGGATGCCGGGCGTACAGTTGCCTTGAATGACTCGGTTGGGTCGGGATTGAAGCGTAAGCCTGTATTGGGCGATAGCAAAGTTTAGTCACGCTTTAGCGCTGTGCTGCTATTCAAGAACCTGCCGCGAGGCGGGTTTTTTGTGGGCGGGATTTCTCAAGGTAACGAAGTTATCCAAAAGTCAGAGAAAATGGCGCTGCCGCGTGCTCAATGGCGTTGACCACGTGAGGCGCCTGTTCACGATACTGAGGATAGCGCTTGAGCACCGCTTCAACCGAGGCAAGCAGATGCTGAATGCGCTCTTTGGGGTGGTCGATTTCACAGGTGTGAGCAAATTCCAGGAGCCCTTGTCGGGAAGCGAACATTGACTTGTTGCCCGCCAGATCCAATGCCAGAACATCTTCTGGAATATAGGCCGTGGTGTTGACGATGTCGTAAGCCGGCGCCAGATGTGCATCGCGTTGCGTCGGTTCTGAATAGAGCAGTCCGAAATTTTTCAAATGAGCGTCGCCGTTTCCGACGATGCAACTCAGGGCAACGCTATCGAAGAGTTGATCAAGCGACGTACGCAAGTGTTTCGCCGGGCAAAACACTCGAACAGCCTTGGCGATTGCCGCATAACTCTTGCTGTATTTCTGGTTAGCCGATAGCCCCATCAGCACTGCCATGTCTTCAAAACCAATCGGGTTGAGCTGTTCATCGCGGTCAAAGCGGCGCATGACAAACAGTTTGGCGTTGTCGGAAAGGTAAAACGGTGGAACTGGAATACCCGCCTCTTTCGCCATGGATATGCAAAGGAATTCGTTGATCGCCAGGCCCGGAAATTCGTCTCTGCCACTCTTGATGATCAGATCCGAGGTTTTGGATGTCACTCTCGGCAATTCTATTTCTTGCCGCTCCGGCACCAGCAACTTGGGTTGAACACCTGAAATGCCCGCCCGCAGGATGTAGCGATCAAGCATGTCGGCGAAGATATCTTCCGTACCGTCCCACGTGAGAATCTCTTCGAGTTTTTCTCCCGGAAATTCTTGCGCCTGCAACAGTGCATCAACGGTTTCAGAGCGTACGTGAACCCTGCCAATGGGCGATGTACTGCCGGAAAGCGCCAGTAGCAGCATTGGGTCGACGTTCACAGTCTTGGCCAAGCGGTTGCGCAACTGCTCCAATACATAGCCTTCTGGCAGGTTCATCTGAAAAACAGGGTGCAGCTCGCGCCGACGAAATTCGTCATGTCGCACAGGCATCGAGAGGCTGATCGCCATTTGTGGCGATGCATCTTCGTGATAACGGAAAGTGAAATCATCGGCATCGCTGAAAAGTCTGCCGCTATTACCTTCAGGGGTGCTGACTTGAAGAGAGGCCATTTTCATTCGAATAAATCTCCAAGCTCTTCAAGGGTTGGCATCGTTGCTGGAACCACCGAGAGCTCGCAGTCCAGAGCAGCCAAGACGCGCGCGTAAGCGATCATGCCGACAGAAAGGGTGCCTTTCTCCACCGCGATGACTTTGTATCGCGTCAGTCCCGCGAGATCGGCAAGCTGCGCCTGAGTCAGGCCACGATTTATACGTTTTTCGCGTAATTGATTGCCGAGACGGGTAATTAAAAGAGAGTAATCCATGTTGCGCTACCGTAACATTTTGATGTCAATGTAGCGTATGCAGAACATTTAATCCATTTGACCTAAGAAACCCGCCATAAGGCGGGTTTTTTTGTGGTCGGTTATTCCTTTAGCTCGACATGATCCAGTGCCTGATTCACTGCCAGTTCGCCGAGCATGACCACCTGCGCGATGCCTAGCGCGGTCTTGCGGTGTGAGGTGTCGAGCATGGCGGCGAAGTTGTTGAGCATTTCGCTGGCTGAACCCAGGGTTTCGCTGGCGTTGGCCAGCAGGGATTCGGTGTTGTACTTCGGGTTGGCGAGGTACATGGGTTCGGGTTTATGCGTGCTGGCCATGATGAAGGCTGACGGTTTGAGGTAATGGTCGAGGGCGCGTTCGGCGGCGTCGTTGAGTTTTTTGGAATCGAGGGATTCGTAGGGGGATGCGGGATCTGTTTCTGGCGGGTGTGGCGTTGATTTGATCATTAGCTGAAAACTCCTGATGGAGCCGCTTCGTCTTCTCTACTAAAAGAAGGGTGGCAGCTGTGCGCAGGTTAGTAGACCGGGGAGTATTCAGCATTGACCGGCGCGCCGAAGCGCCCTGCACACAGCCACCATCAAGTCGGACAGCAATGACCGACGGATGCGCTTTGCACATAACTGAAAAACACCACAGGCTACTAAACCCGATCACTGGAAATCAGTGACGCGAATCAAGTTACCGATGGCCCGCCAGGCGCACAAGCCGGCGGATTCTGGCGTACCCGTAGGCAACGACGCAAGCTGTTGTAGGCATCCGGAAGTAACCGCAGACCGATCTAAACAACCGCGTTTAAATGTAGGAGCTGCCGAAGGCTGCGATCTTTGATCTTGAACAGACAAAGTCAAAATATCGCAGCCTTCGGCAGCTCCCACAGTTGGGTTCTGTGACTTTCAGTAAAGGTTTTGGAGAACAGGTCAACCCAGCACCGAGCGTTTCAACTGAACGAATATTCCACCGTAAAACGGTTTTTCTGCACTTGAATGAGCGCAGTGAGCTGGCGGGCAATAGTAGGTCTGCGGAGACTTTGGGTATTAAAAGTATTGAATATATTTCTAATTGACATAAAAACCTGTCAGATATGGCAGGTGTGCCGGGCCAGTCGGAACATTAAGCTTTGAACTCACTTATTTTGTAGGGCGAAGAAATGAAAATCGAATTGGAAGTTGATAAACAAGTTGCGGGTGACCTGAATATCACTTACAAACATCCAGAGTATGGTTCTCATTCGCTCAAACTCAATAATGAAGTTTTGTACGCTGATGAAGAATTTTTTTATCTTAATCCAAAGTATAGGACTTTTGAAGGTCATGAATATTATATGGGGGTTAAATTTAAAAGAGGTCTTGTCGTTGGTGAGGAATACAAACTAGAGGGAAATGATCATGGCCCGATTTGGGCTCATTTAGAATTTGATTGGGTGAGCGGTGATAAAAATGCTAGTGGTACTTTTCGTTTGACCCGAGGCGGGGACCGTCCCAAAGGAGTCTTTAATCTCTCTGAGGAAGGGGTCTTTGAAGTAAAAGGTGATTTTGAGTTCTAAGAAAACCGCAGCTGACATTGGTCTGATGCCGTACGGCAGACTCATTTAGTCTGCCGCTTTATCGGTTTTATCACCTATTAGTGCGAACTAGGAGATTTATGTATCGTGATCAATATCCAGTTTACTGAACGTTACCTGCCCACCTTCACTGGTGTACCCCGTGTTGTCCTGCACATAAACCCCAGCCTTGAAGTACAACGGCTTGTTGCGCCACGTTGCGCTGATCTGTGAATCCCACTGATAACCCGCCGCACTCACACCCAACGCACCGCCAGGACTCAAGTGGATGAGGTAGTTGAATTCGCGATCCAGTTTGATTCCGGTGGCGAGGGTGATGACGCGGCTTTCGTCGTCATCCGGGTGCATGCGCACCTTGATCACCAGGTTGCCGGTCTCGGTTTTGGTTTTGTATTGGTACTCGAGCTTGACCATCGGCTTCTGGCTTTCATAAGCATGAATCTGGCCGATGACGATCTTGCCGGAGCTGGGCACTTTGTTCACCGTGAGGGTCGCGCGCAGCAGGTTGTCGGCGTCCGGGTAATACCAGTTGCGCAAGGTGCCGTTGCTGAAGGTTTCGCGCAGTTCGGTGCGGGGGTAGATGGCGTTTTCGGTTTTTGACCCGGTAACCGGTGACCAGAAGAACAAGGTGCCGGTGTCGGAATGGAAGTACTGATCTTTGAAGCCGTTCACCAGTTTGGAGGTTTCGACGGTGTATGGCGGGCTGCCAACGGGAACGCTGAGGTTCCAGGTTGCGAGATCGATCATGTCGGTTCTTCCACTCAAGTTTCACTGCACGTACGTGCCAGAAGCTCTAGCCCGCACGTTTTGGGGCGGCCTTTATAAGCGTAGAGGGAAAATTTGTTAACGCCCGTTTGGCAGATGATTGACGTCAACATCCTGTCGAAATGCCATCTCTGCCGGTTTCCGGGGGCTTCAGCGGTGACCGTTAGTCGGCAAATTCACGCTTTGGTTAAATGATGGCCTGATGACAGCTTCTGCTTTCTTGGATCCAGTACTAGAGTGAAGGCTCAGTATGTGTGCGGTTTTTACCGGCAACCGACCAAAAGTCCCGACAAGAGAAGCAGCATGGAATGCGCGCAACCCCCGCCAGGTGAAGGCAGCTCTGTCCTTTTGATCGTTGATGATTACCCTGAAAATCTGATCAGCATGCGCGCGTTGCTGCAGCGCCAGGATTGGCACGTCCTCACCGCAGCCTCCGGATTCGAAGCGCTCAATATTCTGCTCTCGCACGACGTCGACCTGGTGCTGCTGGATGTGCAGATGCCGGGCATGGACGGCTTTGAAGTGGCGCGTCTGATGCGTGGCAGCCAGCGCACTCGCCTGACGCCGATCATCTTTCTGACCGCCAACGAGCAATCCCAGGACGCCGTGATCAAGGGCTATGCCAGTGGTGCGGTGGATTACCTTTTCAAACCATTTGACCCGCAGATACTCAAGCCCAAGGTGCAGGCGTTGCTGGAACACCAGCGCAATCGCCGCGCGTTGCAGCGCCTGAGTCATGACCTGGAAGTGGCGCGCGCTTTTAATGCTTCGGTGCTGGATAACGCTGCCGAGGGAATATTGGTGGTGGGTGAGGACGGCTTGATCCGCTTTGCCAACCCAGCGATTTCACGCTTGCTGAATGCGCCGGTGAAGGAGCTGGAAGGTAAGGAGTTTCTCGATTTTCTTCAGAAGCCGCACATTCCGCTGTGGGCCGATTCCGAGTTTTATGCCAGCTACAAGCGTGGCGAAACATTAAGACTGCACGACGCCTTGCTGCGCACCGCGCCCGGCCAGCAAGTGCCGGTGGCGCTGTCCTGTGCGGCGTTGCCCGCCGAACAGCATGCGATGGTGGTCACCGTGCTGGACATGTCGGTGGTGCGGCACTTGCACCAGCAACTCGAATTTCAAGCGGTCACCGATCCACTGACCGGTTTGCTCAACCGTCGCGGCTTTTACCAGACCGTTGAAAACCTGCTGCTGCGTGGTGAGCGCAGTGATAGCAGTTGGGTGTTGCTGTATCTGGACCTCGACGGCTTCAAACGGGTCAACGATTCGCTAGGCCACGATGCTGGCGATCGCGTACTGCGCTGGGTCTCCGAGCAATTGAAAGCCTGTCTGCGGCCGTTCGACATTCTTGCACGCATGGGCGGCGATGAATTTACCGCGCTGCTGGATCTGGAGTTTCCCGAGCAAGCGGCGAAGATTGCCGAGAAACTCATCGAGCGGGTATCGATCTGTCAGCAGATCGAAGGGTTGGACATCGTGCTGGGCGCCAGCATCGGCGTCGCCACTTATCCTGACTGCGGCTCCAACCTCGACGGATTGCTGCGCGCATCGGACATCGCCATGTACGAAGCCAAGCGCGCCGGGCGTCAGCAATATCGTTTCTACGATCATGAAATGAATGGCCGGGCGCGCTCGCGGCTGATGCTCGAGGAGAGCGTGCGTGCCGCCATCGAGAATCGCGATTTCAACTTGGTGTATCAGCCGCAAGTGGCCATCGACACTGGCCAGATTCGCGGCTTTGAAGCCTTGCTGCGCTGGCAGCATCCAAGTGTCGGCGATGTGCCGCCGGGATTATTCCTGCCGCTGCTGGAAGAAGCGCGGCTGATCAGTCGCCTCGGCAGCTGGATCTATCATCGTGGCGCCGGCCAGCGCAAAGCCTGGGAAACCCTGTTTGCCGAAGATCTGGTGCTTGGCGTGAGTTTGAGCAACACCCAGTTCAGTCTGCCGAATCTGGTCACAGAGTTGCGGCAAGTCATGGAGCGACATGCCTTGCAGCCTCGGCAACTGGAAGTCGAGGTCACCGAAGAAGCGCTGATGCAAAACCCCGATGAAACTCGCAAACAACTGCGTTTGCTGCGCAATCTCGGTGTGCGCGTGGCGCTGGATGATTTTGGCTCCGGGCCGTGTTCGCTGGCGCATCTGCGTGATCTGGAACTCGATACCCTAAAGCTTGATCGCCATCTCATTGCGCGATTGCCGGACTCCAAGCGCGACGCCTCATTGGTCAGTACGGTGATCAGTTTGTGCAAACAGTACGGTTTGCTGGTGATCGCCGAGGGCGTTGAAACCATCGAGCAATACCAATGGCTGCAAGCCCACGGCTGCGAGTACGTGCAAGGCTTCCTCGTGGCGCGGCCATTGATCGCCGAGGACGCCGCGAGCTTCGCCGAACCGTTTGACTGGAGCGCGCTGCCCGGTTGAATTCGCTACACTGGCGCACCTTTTTCGAACCGTGTCGCTCGTCCATGACTGTGTTGAAGTACCTCCAGGCCTATCCCGCGCAATTGCAGGACCAGGTGCGCCAACTGATTGCCGAAGGGCGTCTGGGTGAATACCTGAATCAACGCTATTCAGGGCGGCACGATGTGCAGAGCGACAAGGCCTTGTACAACTACGCGCTGGACTTGAAGCAGGAATATTTGCGCAACGCGCCGGCCATCGACAAGGTGCTGTTCGACAACCGCCTCGACCTGACCCATCGCGCACTGGGTCTGCACACCACGGTTTCGCGGGTGCAGGGCGGCAAGCTCAAGGCCAAGAAAGAGATTCGTATCGCCTCGTTGTTCAAGGACGCCGCGCCGGACTTTCTGAAAATGATCGTCGTGCATGAACTGGCGCACTTCAAGGAATCGGATCACAACAAGGCGTTCTATAAATTGTGCGAGCACATGCTGCCGGGGTATCACCAGGTCGAGTTTGATCTGCGCGTGTACCTGACATGGCGGGATATGCAGGCTTAACAGTACGCAACCAGGAAGGTGTGGATGGACGTCAGCAAGACCAAAAGCAGTTTCTACCGCCGCTTGTATGTGGCGTACCTGATCGACAGCGGTCTGGCGCCGAGTGTGCCGACGCTGACCGAAGTGACCGGCATGCCGCGGCGCACGGCGCAGGACACGATTGCGGCGTTGGCGGATCTGGATATCGTTTGTGAGTTCGAGCAGGAAGAGGGCGCGCGCAACCATGCGGGGCGCTATCGGATTCGCGAGTGGGGGGCGATTGATCGTGGGTGGATCGAGCGTAATTTGCGGCAGATCAAGGCTGTTCTGGAGTATCCCTGAGTCCTGCGGCGCCTGAGCTGACGCCTTCGCGAGCAGGCTCGCTCCCACAGTTGGAATGCGTTTCCCTGTGGGAGCGAGCCTGCTCGCGAAGGGGCACTTAAGGGCGACGCATCCCAATGTGCGGAATGTCATCCTCCAGATACTCCTCACCCGCCACGACAAACCCGTACTTGCCGTAATACCCCTGCAAATGCGCCTGCGCCGACAGATAGATCGGCACCTGCGGCCAATGCTTCTCGGCCTGTTTCAACGCCTGCTCCATCATTTCGTGCCCCAGCCCTTTGCCGCGCCCCTGCGGTGCGGTAATCACGCGGCCAATCACCACGTCGCCGCCCTGAGATTCCGGATCCAGCAGGCGCAGGTAGGCCATCAACTGATCATCTTCCCAACCCATCAGGTGATAGGTATCGCCTTCCAGGTCCTGACCGTCGAGGTTCGGATAGGCGCATTTCTGTTCGACGACGAACACGTCCGAGCGCAGTTTCAACAGCGCGTACAGCTGCTCCTTGCCCAGATCACTGTGATGTTTGCAGACCCACTCGATTGTCATGTGCCGATTCCTTGAACGTGTCACCGGATACTAAGCGCCTACGGCAAAGATGTCTTTATGGCGTAAGAGTCTGTGACAAAGGTCAAAATGCCATCATTCCTTTCTCGCAGCCTCGGCGACTTTGTGTAATCTGCTGGAGAGCGCTGTGCACTGGCTGCAATGAGCTAATGTTAGGGCCTGGGTTTTGCCGGTAAGGGGCCTTGGGGTTTTGGCTGAAAACATGCCGGGCAACCTGCCCGCTAAGGATTTTCAAGCATGCCGCGTTTGCATCGAGCCTTTGCTTTGACCGGATTGCTCTTGCTGGCTCAGACCGCTGCAGCGGACAAGCTGCGGCTGGTGTTTGATATCTGGCCACCCTTTACCGACGACACCCTGGTCAACGGCGGCCTGGCCACCGACATTGTCAGCACCGCACTGGCCCGGGCCGGTTATGCCAGCGGCTACGAGCAGGTGCCTTGGGCGCGGGCGCTGCTTGGCGTTGGCGAGGGCCGCTACGATGTATTGGTCAACGCTTGGTACAACGACGAACGGACCAAGTTCGGCCAGTTTTCCGGGGAATACCTGCTCAACCGCATTCGCTTTCTCAAGCGCAAAGACACGCCACTCGAGTATTCCAATCTGCAGCAACTGCACACCTATCCGATCGCTGTGGTGCGCGGTTACGCCTATTCGGCGCCGTTCGATGCCGACACGGCGTTGCAGAAAGTCCCTGTGCATAACTTTGCCATGGCCGTGCGCATGCTCGCGGCGGATCGGGTCAAGCTGACGCTGGAAGATGAGTATGTGGCGAAGTATTACCTGGCGCGCGAATCAGCCAAGGTGCGCAACTCGGTGGAGTTTTTGCCCAAGCCGCTGAGTGAGAACAGCCTGCATATATTGGTCAGCCTGAAGAATCCGCAGCATGAGCAGATTGTCGCGGGGTTTGATAAGGCGATTGCGGCGATGAAGGCAGATGGGAGTTATGACAAGTTGCTTCGTCAGCATGGGATGTGAGCGTTGATCCGCAACTTTCTGTGTGGCTGATGGCCTCTTCGCGAGCAAGCTCGCTCCCACATTTTTTCTGTGTCGTTCACAAATCCTATGTGGGAGCGAGCTTGCTCGCGAAGGCGTCCTGTCAGCCAGCGCTGACCTCGCTGGTGTCCTTGATCAGATGCGCCGCCAACGTCCGCAACGGCCCCAGCTGCCGACAGATCAACGCCAGTTGCGTCTGCACCAACCGCTGCCCCTCATCGATCTCATCGGCCATCTGCTCCAGCTCATTGGCCAGCGCTTCTTCTTCGTCACTTTGAATCGCCACCGGCTGTTTGTTCGCCAGCCCTTGGGCAATTTCGTCGATGCTCGAAGCCAGCTTCACCCCGGCGCCATCAATCAGATGCTCGCGCACATCCGCCGGCAACTGGGTCTCGCGATGCGCGCCAAGCCCTGACAGATAACTCAACAAGGTGTGCGACAACACCAGAAAGCGGAAGCCGACATCCGCTTCCTTACGGAAATGCCCCGGTTCCATGAGCATGTTCGCCAGTGTCGTCGACAGCGCGGCATCGGCGTTGTGCGCGTTGCGTCGGGCCAGCCGATAGGCGAGGTCGTCGCTCTTGCCGGCGGCGTATTGCTGCATGATCTGGCGCAGATAGATGCTGTTGCAGGTCAGGGTGTTGGCCAGCACTTTGTTCAGACGTCGGCCCTGCCAGTCCGGCAGGAACAGGAACACTGTCAGCCCGGCAATCAAACTGCCGAGCAAGGTATCGAACAACCGTGGCAGGAACAGCCCGTAACCGTCACCGACCTGGTTGAAGCAGAACAGCACCATGATGGTGATCGCCGCCGTCGCCAGGGTGTAGCGGGTGGTGCGGTTGGTAAAGAACACCACGCCGGCAGCGATGGCAAAGCACGACTGCACCAACGGACTCGGGAACAGATCGAACAGCGCCCACGCCACGGTCAGGCCGATGGCGGTGCCGAAAATCCGCTGACCGAGTTTGCGCCGGGTCGCGCCGTAGTTCGGCTGGCAGACGAACAGCGTGGTGAGGATGATCCAGTAACCCTGCGACGGGTGAATCAGATGCACCATGCCGTAGCCGATGCTCAGCGCCAATGGCAGACGCAGGGCATGACGGAACAGCAAAGAGGTCGGCGTCAGCTGCGTGCGCAGGCGAATCCAGACGTCCTTGAGGTTGCGCGGCGAGCGGTCGAGCAGGCTGCTATCGGTCGCATCGGCCAAGGCGTCGGGGTTGCTCGCGTCGCTGAGCAAACGGTCGAGGGTGCCAAGGTTGGCCGCCAGTGCACGCAGCGAACGCAGCAATCCGCGCCAGGCCGGGTTGCTCTGGATGCGCAGGTGCTCGAGGGAGGCGTCGAGGTCACTGAGGGCTTCGGCGAAACTGGCGTCGTAGATGAACGGCTGGCGCATCTGGATCGATTCGGCCAAGGCGCGGCAAGCCTTGCCCTGTTGACGCAACAGGCGCTGGCAGCGGAACAGCACGTCACTGTGGAAGAACGCTTCGGCCAGCGCGTTGTACGGATAGTGCGAGGAACTGGCGCGTTCGTGGATGTCTTGCGCGAGGAAATACAGCTTCAGGTAGCGGCTGACTTTCGAACCGGGGCGGCCGTTGCCGACGCGGTGCAGGATGATTTCCTTGGCACTGTTCAGCGCCGCCACCACGCGACCGTTTTGTTGGGCCAGCTCCAGGCGCCGCGCTTCGACGTCCATTTGCCGGATCGGCTCGAACAGCGACGATTTCAGCTTCAGGTAAAAACCCAGTTCACGGAACAACCGCGCCAGACTCTGCTGCACCGGCTGGTTGGAAAACAGCGCCTGCCACACCACCGAGAGCAAGCCGTACCACGCCGCACCGGCGACCAGCAGCATTGGCTCGTGCCAAAAATCGGTGACTGCGCCGCCGCGCTGATCAACGCCGATCATCGTGTACACCGACAGAATCAGCGTTGCCGAGGCAATCGCCCCATAACGCTCACCGAGCGCACCGAGCATGGTCAGACCGAAACTGGCCAGCGCCAATGCAATGGCAAACACGATCGGGTAGGGGAAGAGCAATTCCACCGACAGCGCGGCGATGCTGAAACACACCAGCGTCACGGCGAGGGCGTTGAGGCGGCCCTGCCAACTGTCGTCGGTCTCGGCCAGGGCGCTGGCGATAATCCCCAGGAACAACGGGATCAACAGGCCCATTTCATCCTGATACCAACACAGCGCCATGCTGCCGGTCAGGGCGATGAACACCCGCACGCTGTAGCTGAATTTATCCAGCGCCCACAGGCGCCGCAAAGACTGACGAAACGAGGTCGAGGACATGAAGTGCGAAGGCCTTCCGAGGCGATGCCGCTAAATTGAGCCAGTAATGACGCCGACGCAATGGCGCCGATCACATCTGACAGCAAAAAGTGTTCCTTGATCGCCCGCTACCCCTGTAGGAGCTGCCGAAGGCTGCGATCTTTTGATCTTGATCTTAAAACAGGATCAAAAGATCGCAGCCTTCGGCAGCTCCTACAGGGGGAGTGTTGTTTCGGTCAGGCGTACTGCGCAGCCGCGTAACCCGAAGCCCAGGCCCACTGGAAGTTGAAGCCGCCCAGGTGGCCGGTGACGTCGAGCACTTCGCCGATAAAGTACAGGCCCGGGCTTTTAAGCGATTCCATGGTCTTGGAGGAAACTTCGCGGGTATCGACGCCACCGAGTGTTACCTCGGCTGTGCGATAACCCTCAGTCCCCGCTGGCACGACTTTCCAGTTGCCCAGCTTGTCGGCGATTTCCGCCAGTTCCGCATGGGTGTACTGCTTCATCGGCTTGGACACAAACCAGTTGTCCGCCAGCAGATTGGCCATCTTCTTGGTGAAGATCTCACCGAGTAGAGTTTTCAGTTCGCTGTTCGGGCGCTCGGCCACTTGCTGTTGCAGCCAGCTCGCCGCGTCGTGATCCGGCAGCAGGTTGATTTCCACCGTGTCGCCGGATTCCCAGAACGAGGAAATCTGCAAAATCGCCGGGCCGCTGAGGCCACGGTGCGTAAACAGGATGTTCTCGCGAAAGCTCTGGTCGTTGCAGCTGACCAGACAATCCACCGACGTCCCGGACAACTCGGTGCACAGTTCTTTGAGCTGATCGGTGATGGTGAATGGCACCAGACCGGCGCGGGTCGGCAGCAGCTCGTGGCCGAACTGCTTGGCCACTTGATAACCGAAACCGGTAGCGCCGAGCGTCGGGATCGACAGACCGCCGGTGGCGATCACCAGCGACTGGCACTGGATCTGGCCGAGGGTGGTGTCGAGCAAGTAAGCGCTTTCGACCTTCTCGATAGTCTGGATCGAGGTGTCGAGATGCAGCTCGACGCCGACCTGATCGCACTCGGTCAGGAGCATTTCAAGAATGTCGCTGGATTTGTTATCGCAGAACAACTGGCCGAGTTTCTTCTCGTGGTACGGCACGGCGTGTTTGCCGACCATGCCGATGAAATCCCACTGGGTGTAACGCGCCAGCGCGGATTTGCAGAAGTGCGGGTTCTGCGAAAGGAAATTGCTTGGCTCGGTGTACATGTTGGTGAAATTGCAGCGGCCACCGCCCGACATCAGGATTTTCTTGCCGGCCTTGTTCGCGTGGTCAAGCAGCAAAACCTGACGCCCACGCCCGGCGGCGGTCAGTGCACACATCAACCCAGCGGCGCCAGCGCCAATGATCACGACTTCGGTAGAGCGCAAAACGGTGTCCTCATGGTGGGTCGCTACAAAACAAACTGTGGGAGCGAGCTTGCTCGCGAAAGCGGTGTGTCATTCTACATGATGTCGACTGACAGATTGCATTCGCGAGCAAGCTCGCTCCCACAGGGATCTTCTTTGGAGCGAAGATCGTTTACAAAATACGGACGCGCAGCGAACGGCCCTTGATCTTGCCGTCGTTCAGGCGCTGCAAGGCCTGCATGGCCACGGTGCGGTCCACGGCTACATAAGCCTGGAAGTCGAAGATCGCAATCTTGCCAACCTGTGCACCCGGAATGCCGGCATCGCCAGTCAGTGCGCCGAGAATGTCGCCCGGGCGAACCTTGTCTTTACGGCCAGCACCGATGCACAGCGTGGTCATCGGCGGTTGTAGCGGGGCGAGGCCCTGGGACTTGAGGTTATCGACCTGATCCCAGTTCAGCGGCGACTTCTGCAGCTGTTCGATGGCTTGCGCGCGGTGCGCTTCACCCGGCGCAACCAGGCTGATGGCGATGCCTTTCTCGCCAGCGCGACCGGTACGGCCAACGCGGTGAATGTGGATTTCCGAATCGCGGGCCAGTTCGACGTTGATCACCATGTCCAGCGCATCGATGTCCAGACCACGGGCGGCGACGTCGGTGGCGACCAGTACCGACGTACTGCGGTTGGCGAACATCGCCAGCACCTGATCGCGATCACGCTGTTCCAGATCGCCGTGCAGGCCGACAGCGGAAATGCCTTTGGCGGTCAGGTGATCAACGGTTTCCTGCACTTGCTGCTTGGTGAAGCAGAACGCCACGCAGGACGCCGGGCGGAAGTGGTGCAGGACTTTGGTCACTGCGCTCATGCGGTCTTCCGGGGAAATTTCGTAGAAACGCTGCTCGATCTGCGTGTCATCGTGGAACGCTTCGGCTTTCACCGTTTGCGGATCACGCATGAATTTCGACGCCAGTTGCTTGATGCCCACTGGGTAAGTCGCAGAGAACAGCAGGGTCTGACGACGTTCCGGGGTCTTGACGATGATGTCTTCGATGGCGTCGTAGAAACCCATGTCGAGCATGCGGTCGGCTTCGTCGAGGATCAGCGTGTTCAGGCCATCGAGAACCAGCGAACCTTTGCGCAGGTGCTGCTGAATGCGGCCCGGGGTGCCGACGATGATGTGCGCGCCGTGTTCCAGCGAAGCGATTTGCGGGCCGAACGACACGCCGCCGCACAGGGTCAGGACCTTGATGTTGTCTTCGGCACGGGCCAGACGACGGATTTCCTTGGCGACCTGGTCGGCCAGCTCGCGCGTCGGGCAGATCACCAGTGCCTGGCAACCGAAGTAGCGCGGGTTGATCGGGTTGAGCAGGCCGATGCCGAAGGCTGCGGTCTTGCCGCTGCCGGTCTTGGCCTGGGCGATCAGGTCCATTCCCTTGAGGATCACCGGCAAGCTCTGCGCCTGGATCGGCGTCATCTGGGCATAACCGAGGGATTCGAGGTTAGCCAGCATGGCGGCGGACAGCGGCAGAGTATTAAAAGCGGTGGCGATGGTGGTCACGGGACTGGCCTGCAAAACAAAATGTCGCGCAGTGTAGCAGCCCCGTGCCACTTTCTTCGAAAGTTCTGGACGAACAGTGGTTAATGTTCGATGTGTTCTTCCGGGCGTTTGGCGCGCCGACCGTCTTCTTTCGACAGTTGCGAGAAGATTGTCGCGGCGAGCATTGCCATGATGCCGACGGTGACGAAGGTCAGCTGGAACGCACCGAGCACGGTTTCCACGCCATCGTTGCCGACTTCTGCGGTAAAGCCGCCGAGCAATGCACCGGCGCAGGCAACCCCAAGACTCAGCGACAACTGCGCGACCACCGAGAGCAAGCTGTTGCCGCTGCTGGCGCTGGCATCGTCCAGATCAATCAGCGTCACGGTGTTCATCGCGGTGAATTGCAGCGAGTTGATCGCGCCGAGAACCGCCAGCAGGCACAACAGCAGCCAGTACGGCGTCTGCTCGCTGACCAGGCCCATGCTCGCCAGCATGATCCCCAGCGCCAGGGTGTTGCCGGTGAGGACGATGCGATAGCCAAGGCGTTCGATCAGCGGCCGCGCCACCCACTTGGCGATCATCGCCGCTGCGGCCAGCGGCAGCATGCTCATCCCCGCTTGCGACGGTGAATAACCCAGCGCTACTTGCAGCAGCAACGGCACCAGAAACGGCAATGCACCGCTGCCGAGACGGGCGAACAGGTTGCCGAGAATGCCGACGGCAAAGGTGCGAGTCTTGAACAGCGACGGTGCGAACAGCGGGTTTTCGATGTGCCCGGCACGCAACCAATATGCCGCCAGACAGGCCATGCCACCGAACAGCAGCAACATCACGCGCAGGTGCGGCAAGTGCAGCTCGCCGAGGCCTTCCATGGCGATGGTGATCAGGATCATCGCCGCGCCGAACAGCAGGAAGCCGAGGCTATCGAAGCGCGTACGCTCGGTGCCGCGCAGATCGGGAATGAATTTCCACACCGCGTAGCAACCGATGACGCCGACCGGCAGGTTGATCAGGAAGATCCAGTGCCACGTCAGGTATTCGACCATCCAGCCGCCCATGGTCGGGCCGATCAACGGGCCGAGCAGACCGGGGATGGTAATGAAACCCATGATCCGCACCAGTTCGGATCGTGGATACGCGCGCAGCACCACCAGTCGCCCGACCGGCAGCATCAATGCTCCGCCCAGACCCTGAATCACCCGTGCGCCGATCAGCATGCTCAGGCTGCTCGACAGTGCACAAAGCAGTGAGCCGAAACTGAACAGCAGAATCGCGCCGAAGAAGATTTTCTTGGTGCCGAAGCGGTCGGCGATCCAGCCCGAAGCCGGGATCAGCAAAGCCACGGTGAGCATGTAGGCGATGATCACGCCCTGCATGCGCAAGGGGTCTTCGGCCAGATCGCGAGCCATGGCGGGCAGGGCGGTGTTGAGGATGGTCCCGTCGAGGGACTGCATGAAGAAGGCAATAGCGACGACCCACGGCAACCAGCGGGCGGTGATGGCGTCGAGAGGCGGGCGGTTGGGCATGGAACCTCTTGTGGTTGGGGTTAATGCATATCCATTGTCGAGCGCGGTCAGTGTGGGAGCGAGCTTGCTCGCGAAGAGGCCATTTCACTCAACATTGATGTCGACTGAGCTACCGCTTTCGCGAGCAGGCTCGCTCCCACAGGTTTTGCGTTTACAGAGTCAGCGTGAGTCGGCTGACCAGCGCCCCCGGCAGCAATGCCGACGAGGTATTGCGCTGGCTGTACGTACTCGCCGACAGCAGCAACTCACGCTCGGCAGTCAACGCTTCCAGCTGCGAACCGAGCAGGCTGTAAGCGCTATCGTCAAAGCGCATGGTGCTCACCGGCGCCTGGATCTCGCCGTTCTCGACCCAGAAGGTCGCAAAACGGGTCATGCCGGTCATGCGCGCGGCCGGTTGATCCGAGTAGTTCAGGTACCACAGATTGCTGATGTACAACCCGGTGCCCAACTGCTTGAGGATCTCTGCTTGCGACAGATCACCCGCCGCCATGTTCAAAGCACTTGGCATTTCACCGCCACCGGCGCCGTTGGCGGTCAGACCGTATTCGGCGGCACTGCGCGAGCCGACCAGTTGATCGCCGGCCCTGCCTTCGACGATCAGCCGCAGATCGCTGCGCGGATAACCCTCACCGGAAAACGCCGGACTCAACGATTCGCTGACTTTCTCGTCCAGCGACACCAGCGGACTGAACGCCTGATCACCGACATACAACTTCTGCAGCGGACTGCTCTTGCTGGCGATCGACTGCGCCGAGAAACCGCCCCAGCTCAGCATGCCCATGATCTCTTCCAGCGCCGCCGGTGCCAGATAGGCTCGGTACTGCCCGGGCGCCAAGGTGCGCAGCGGTCGGCCGAGAAATTCCAGTTGTTCGCGCGCCTGGGCGAAGCGCTTGGCGAAGCCTTCGCTGCTCCAGTCATGCCCGGCGTAGCTGGCTTTCACCGCTTCGCCGTTTTCGTGGAACAGGCTGAAATCGAAGTTGAAACTGTTGGCCTGATGCCAGCCAAATGCGCCTGAAGAACTGGCGAAACCACGGCTGATCGGGCCGGCAGCATAAAAGCCGACCAGATCCAGACCTTCGGCCGCCGCGCAGATTTCATCGACAACCTGTTCAGTGTCCGGTAGCGGGTGTTCCTCCACATTCTGGCTCTGCCAGCCATTGTGGTTGAGCAGCAGGTACGGATCCTGCGGCAGCAACGGCAGGGTTTCGCGCAATTGTTGCAGACCTTCGGCAAGCCGTTGCAGATCGCCTTCCTGATCACCGGACAGGGTGACTTGCAGGTCGGCATGACGCCCGTCGTTGATCAGTTTCAGAACGATGTTGGCCTGCTGCACTTGCCCGGCCTGACGCACTTTGGCGTGATTGAAACGCACGAACGCCGACGATTCGGCGGCGTAGCTGAGGGTGAACTGTTCCGGCTCGCGCACGCTGTCACGCAGCCAATTGACCATGACCTTGAAGGCGTCGGACTGACTCTTCGAAATGCTCATCAGGCGTCTCCCCCAAACACATCAATGTTGCTGAATACGCAGGCCGGCGAAGCGTGGCCAACGCGGATCACCTGATTCGGTTCGCCCTTGCCGCAGTTCGGCGTGCCCAGCACCTTGACGGTGTTGGCGTCGCCGACGGCGCGCAGGCTTTTCCAGAAGTGTGCGGAAATTGCCCGGTAGTTCGGGTTTTTTACCACGCCCTTCAGTTCGCCGTTTTCGATCAACTGGCCCCATTCGCAGCCGAACTGGAATTTGTTGCGCGCATCGTCAATCGACCACGAGCGGTTAGTGCTCATCAAAATGCCGTGCTCGATGCCTTTGATCAACTGCTCAAGCGGCTGGTCGCCCGGTTCGATATTGAGGTTGGCCATGCGGTCGATCGGCGCGCGGTTCCAGCCGCAGGCGCGGCTGTTGGCGACGCCTTCCATCCCGGCACGGTATTGCGACAGCGCACCGCCCAGCGGACGCAGCAATAAACCATCGCGGATCAGAAATTGTTTGCTGGCCTTGCTGCCGTCGTCATCGTGGCCATAGCTGGCGAGTTCTTCGGGAATGCCCGGATCGAAGGTCACGTTGAGCAGTTTCGAGCCGTATTGCAGGCTGCCGAAGTCGCTCGCTTTAACAAAACTGGTGCCGGCGTAATTGCGTTCGTCGCCGAGGATGCGGTCGAGTTCCAGCGGGTGGCCGATGGATTCGTGGATCTGCAGCATCATCTGATCCGGCATCAACAGCAGGTCGCGCGGGCCTTGCGGGGTGTTCGGCGCGAGTAGCAGTTGCAGGGCCTGGTCGGCGACCTGCGGACCGGCGCCGATCAAGCCGCAACGACTGATCACGTCAGCACCGCCCTGTTGGCCGAAATTCTCGCGGCCGAGGCTGCGGGTCTGGCTGTCGTTGCCGTCGTAAGCGGTGACGTCGAGGCCCGGGTAGACGAAGCGCTGGGCCTGGCGCAATTCAGCCCCGGCGCTGCTCAGGTAGATCTGCTCGACGTGGGTAATGCCAATGCTCACCTGCCAGTTCACCAGGCGCTCATCCTTTGGCACCGAGGCGGATTCCGCGCCGAGCAGCTCAAAGCATTCGCTCAGGGACGGGAAGGGTTGGTCGAGATTGGGCGAAAAGTAATCAGCGCGATCGCTGGACACTGGCTGATCGCGCAGGTCGAGCAAGGCGTGCGGCTTGAGCCGGCGGGCTTGCTGCTCGGCGCGTTCGAGGGCGGTTTGCAGACCTTGTTGCGACAGGTCATTGGTCGCGGCATAGGCTTCAACGCCGTTGACGCGCACGGTGAGCATCGCCCCTTCGTCGCGGCTCAGGCTCGGCGGTTCGGCGACGTTCTTGCGTACCGACAGGTACTGCCCGGACTCGCGTACGTATCGCAGGGAAAAGAACTCAGCGCCCGTGCGCAAGGCAGCGAAGCGCTGCTTGAGCTGGGGGTGGAAATCGAACATTCGGGAACCTCCTTGTCAGGGGGAAGCGGTAGAGCAGCGGCGGGGAGGGGGTGAAACGGTTGCGCGAGGTCTAGAGTAGGCCTGCGTGGGGGTAGGATCAAGTGAAGAGGGGGTGTAGGGGGATTTACTGTGCAGCAGGGGAATTTGTGCTGAATGTGAGGGCCCCTTCGCGAGCAGGCTCGCTCCCACACTGGATCTGTGTCGTTCACAAATCAAATGTGGGAGCGAGCCTGCTCGCGAAGGCCGCGCCTCGGTATTACGTCTTACTGAGCAGCCGGGGTGATATCACGCATCGGCTTGCCCTTCACCGGCGCATCGCCCGCTACATAGTAAGCGGCGGTGCTGCGCGGCAGCGGCTGGCGGCCACGAATCTTGTCGGCGATTTTCTCGGCGATCATGATCGTCGGCGCGTTCAGGTTGCCGGTGGTGATGATCGGCATGATCGAGGCGTCGACCACACGCAGGCTTTGCATGCCGTGCACGCGACCTTCGCCATCCACTACGGCCATTTCGTCGGTGCCCATCTTGCACGAGCAGGACGGGTGGAACGCAGTTTCGGCGTGCTCGCGGATGAACTTGTCCAGTTGCTCATCGGTTTGCACTTCGATGCCCGGGCTGATTTCGCGGCCACGGAAAGCGTCGAGTGCCGGCTGCTGCATGATTTCACGGGTCAGGCGGATGCCGTCGCGGAATTCCTGCCAGTCCTGCTCGGTGGCCATGTAGTTGAACAGGATGCTCGGGTGCTGGCGCGGGTCTTTCGACTTGGCCTGGATGCGACCACGGCTTGGCGAACGCATGGAACCCATGTGCGCCTGGAAGCCGTGCTCTTTCACACCGTTGCTGCCGTTGTAGTTAATCGCCACCGGCAGGAAGTGGTACTGGATGTTCGGCCATTCGAATTCCGGACGCGAACGGATGAAACCGCCGGCTTCGAACTGGTTGCTGGCGCCGATACCGGTGCCGTTGAACAGCCACTCGGCACCAATGGCCGGCTGGTTGTACCAGAGCAGCGACGGGTACAGCGAAACTGGCTGAGTGCAGGCGTATTGCAGGTACAGCTCAAGGTGATCCTGCAGGTTTTCACCGACGCCCGGCAGGTCGTGAACCACCGGAATATCGAGGGATTTCAGCAGTTCGGCAGGGCCGACACCGGAGCGCTGCAGAATCTGCGGCGAAGCGATGGCGCCGGAGCACAGCAGCACTTCTTTACGCGCTTTGGCTTCAACACGCTCTTCGGCGTCGCCGACCAGGTAACGCACGCCAACGGCACGCTTGCCTTCAAACAGAATCTTGTCGGTCAGGGCGTGGGTGACGATGGTCAGGGTCGAGCGCTTCTTGGCGACGTCGAGATAACCACGGGCGGTGGAAGCACGACGGCCGTTCGGCGTCACGGTGCGGTCCATCGGGCCGAAGCCCTCCTGCTGGTAACCGTTCAAGTCTTCGGTGCGCGGGTAACCGGCTTGTACGCCGGCTTCAACCATGGCGTGGAACAGCGGGTTGTTGCCAGCCTTCGGCGTGGTCACGCTGACCGGGCCTTCGCCACCGTGGTAATCGTTCGGGCCGATGTCGCGGGTTTCGGCTTTGCGGAAGTACGGCAGGCAGTCGAGGTACGACCAGTTTTCCAGGCCTGGCAGTTTCGCCCAGCCGTCGTAGTCCATCGCGTTGCCACGGATGTAGCACATGCCGTTGATCAGCGAAGAACCGCCGAGGCCTTTGCCGCGACCGCATTCCATCCGGCGACCGTCCATGTGTGGCTCTGGATCGGTTTCGTACGCCCAGTTGTAGCGACGACCTTGCAGCGGGAATGCCAGTGCAGCCGGCATCTGCGTGCGGAAGTCGAAACGGTAGTCCGGGCCGCCGGCTTCGAGCAGCAGAACGGTGACGCCGGCGTCTTCAGTCAGACGGGTCGCCAGGGTGTTACCGGCCGAGCCGGCACCGATGATGATGTAATCGAATTCTTGGGACATTGAATGCACCCTCTTTAGATGTGGTCAGGTCGGGCCTGACGAGTGCTTTGCACTCGATTCGCAAGTAGGCTCGCTCCCACATTGGAATGGGATCTCCTGTGGGAGCGAGCCTGCTCGCGAAGACGGCCTCACGAGCAATACAAGACTCGGGTCTTAGAACACCGAGACGTAATCGCCCAGTTCGACCTGTACCGATTTGATGCGAGTGAAGTTGTTCAGCGAGCTGATGCCGTTCTCACGGCCAACACCCGACTGCTTGTAACCGCCGACCGGCATTTTTGCGTCGGACTCGCCCCAGGCGTTGATCCAGCAGATACCGGCTTCCAGTTGATGAATCACGCGGTGTGCGCGGTTCAGGTCTTTGGTGACGATACCGGCGGCCAGGCCGAAGTCGGTGTCGTTGGCGCGGCGGATCACTTCTTCTTCGGTTTCGTAGGAGAGGATCGCCATGACCGGGCCGAAGATTTCTTCACGGACGATGGTCATGTCGTCGGTGCAATCGGTGAACACGGTAGGTGCCACGAATGCGCCTTTGGCGAATTCGCCGTCGGTCAGACGCTCGCCGCCACACAGCACGCGGGCGCCTTGCTCTTTACCCTTGGCGATGTAGCCCAGCACGCTTTCCATGTGCGCGAAGCTGACCAGCGGGCCGAAGTTGGTGTTTTCGTCTTCCGGGTTGCCAACGCGGATGCGTGCAACGCGTTCAACGATCTTGGCTTCGAAAGCGGCTTTCAGGTGCGCCGGAACGAACACGCGAGTGCCGTTGGTGCAGACCTGACCGGAGCTGTAGAAGTTGGCCATCATCGCGGTGTCGGCAGCGCGATCGAGATCGGCGTCGTCGCAGATGATCAGCGGGGACTTGCCGCCCAGTTCCATGGTCACGTCTTTCAGCGACGAGGCCGAAGCGCTGGCCATGACCTTCTTGCCAGTGTCGGTGCCGCCGGTGAAGGAGATTTTTTCGATGCGCGGGTGCTCGGTCAGCCAGGTGCCGACTTCACGGCCGCTGCCGGTCAGCACGTTGAACACACCGTTTGGAACGCCGGCTTCGGTGTAGATC
>NZ_CABVHJ010000014.1:108370-143691 GCF_902497745.1 Pseudomonas fluorescens | reverse complement strand
GTTTCAGGGTGGTCAGCGAGGTGACTTCGCTTGGCTTGAAGATCATCGCGTTACCAGCGGCCAGGGCTGGCGCGGATTTCCACAGCGCGATCTGGATCGGGTAGTTCCACGCGCCGATACCGGCAACCACGCCCAGCGGCTCGCGACGGGTGTAGACGAAAGAAGTGTCGCGCAGTGGAATCTGCTCGCCTTCGATCGCCGGTACCAGGCCTGCGTAGTATTCCAGCACGTCAGCGCCGGTAACGATGTCGACGTACTTGGTTTCGGAGAAGGATTTACCGGTGTCCAGAGTTTCCAGCGCGGCCAGTTCATCGTTGCGCTCGCGCAGGATGTCGACGGCGCGACGCAGGATGCGCGAACGCTCCATGGCGGTCATCGCGGCCCAGATTTTCTGGCCCTTTTCAGCGCTGACCACGGCGCGCTCGACGTCTTCCTTGGTCGCACGTTGCACCAGTGCGAGGACTTCACCGTTAGCCGGGTTGATGGCTTCGAAGGTGGCATCGCTGCCGGCGTCAGAGTACGCGCCATCGATGTAAAGTTTTTGCAGTTCGAAACGGGCCATAGTGTCCTCGCAAGTGCATTGGTGGTTGGCGTTGACCACCGCGGTGAGGCTGCGGTGGCGTTCAGGGGCCGAGCGTTTTCTGTGTGCTCTAGCTCACCTTCTTGGCCAATTGGAAATCCATGTATTCGTAAGCGATCTGTTGCGCCTGCGCGGTGTCGAAAGCGTCTCCCGACAAAGCGCCGCGCAACCACAAGCCGTCAATCAACGCTGCCAGGCCACGCGCTGCGCTGCGCGCATCTTCGAGCGGCAACACACGGCGGAACTGGCAGCACAGGTTGGAATACAGACGGTGATCGTTGATCCGCTGCAACCTGTGCAAAGACGGCTGGTGCATGCTGGTGGCCCAGAAGGCCAGCCAGGTTTTCATTGCCGGGCCATTGACCTGGCTGGCGTCGAAGTTGCCTTCGATGATCACCTGCAGATGCGCCCGTGGGCTGTCATCTGCCAGCGCCTGACGGCGCGCGGTGACGCTCTCGCTGAGGGCGGTCATCAGATACCGCATCGTGGCGGCAATCAGGCCGTTCTTGTCCTGAAAGTAATGACTGATGATGCCATTCGAGACACCGGCCAAACGGGCGATCAGCGCAATGCTGGCGTCCCCCATTCCGACCTGATCGACCGCCTGCAAAGTGGCTTCGATCAGTTGTTGGCGGCGGATGGGTTGCATACCGACCTTGGGCATCTTGCACATCTCCTTAGGCCTTCCGAGCGGCGAATCACGCCTATCGGATTGACGGCCAGTCTATTTTGTTTTGATTGAACGTTCAATCAACAAAGAATAAGATCTGCGACAAATCGTCGCTGCCTACAGATTTTTCCTACGTGTAAGTGGCGATAAAACCGACATCCGAAAAAGCTCGAAACCTGCGTGGGGCATGGCGCGGTTCGCGATTCGATGGACGTGTTGAAAGGGCAAGACGCTCACGGCCAGGTTTCGGATGAACGTCCGTCCACCTTCGGCCACGAAAGCGATTCGCAGCGCCATTTCGGCAGGTTCGGGCATTTTTCGGGGTGTCTTTATATCACCCGCCGGTCGGCTGCCAACTAACCGATTGGTCGGGTTCCGTGTTGCCTTGTGTTCTTCTCTCGCACTGCCTGGAGCATTTGTGCCATGAGTTCTGCCTCGCTTATAAAGACCCCGCCCGAGAAGGTGACGGTCAACGGTTGGGTGTTTTACACCTCTACCGCGCTGATTCTGTTGTTGACCGCCATTCTGATTATCGCCCCGCAAGAGGCCGGCAGACTGTTGGGTATCGCTCAGGCCTGGTTGTCGCGCAGCTTCGGCTGGTACTACATGGTGGTGATTGCCGCTTACTTGGTATTCGTCGTCGGCCTGGCGTTTTCCTCGTACGGCAAACTCAAACTGGGCAGCAAGGATGACACCCCGGATTTCAGTTACGGCGCCTGGGCGGGGATGCTGTTCTCGTCGGGTATCGGTATTTCGCTGCTGTACTTCGGCGCGTCCGAGCCACTGGATCACTACTTCAATCCGCCGGAAGGCGCCTCGGCCAGCAACATGGCCGCGCGTCAGGCAGTACAACTGACGTTCCTGCACTGGGGCCTGCACGGCTGGGCGATCTATGCGCTGGTTGGTCTGGCCGTGGCGTACTTCGCTTACCGTCATAACCAGCCGCTGGCACTGCGATCGGCGCTATATCCACTGGTCGGCGAGCGTTGGGTCAAGGGCGCGGCCGGTCATGCGGTGGACGGCTTCGGCATGTTCGTGACCCTGCTGGGGCTGGTGACCAACCTGGGGATTGGTTCGCTGCAAGTGTCGTCGGGCCTGGAAAACCTGTTCGGCATGGAACACAGCAACACTAACCTGCTGATCGTCATCATCGTGATGAGCACCGTGGCGACCATCGCTGCCGTGTCCGGCGTGGAAAACGGCATCCGTCGTCTGTCCAACCTGAACATCGTGCTGTTCAGCGGTTTGTTGATTTTCGTCTTGCTGTTCGGACCGACCCTGCACCTGCTCAATGGCTTCGTGCAGAACATCGGTGATTACCTCAATGGCATCGTGCTGAAAACCTTCGACCTTTATGTGTACGAAGGCGACAACGCCAAGTCCGAGCGCTGGATGGGCCTGTGGACCCTGTTCTACTGGGCGTGGTGGATTTCCTGGGCGCCATTCGTAGGTATGTTCATCGCGCGTATTTCCCGTGGTCGTACCGTGCGTGAACTGGTGGCAGGCGTGTTGCTGATTCCGCTGGGCTTCACCTTGGCCTGGCTGTCGATCTTCGGTAACTCGGCACTGGACCTGGTGATGAACCATGGCGCGGTGGAACTCGGCAAGACGGCGCTGGAACAGCCGTCGATGGCGATCTATCAGTTGCTTGAACACTACCCAGCGTCGAAAGTCGTCATCGGTGTGTCGATCTTTGTCGGTTTCGTGCTGTTCCTGACCCCGGCCGACTCTGGCGCGGTGATGATGGCGAATCTGTCCTGCAAGGGCGGCAACGTTGACGAAGATGCGCCGCACTGGCTGCGGATTTTCTGGTCGGTGGTGATCACCCTGGTGACCATCGGTCTGCTGTTCGCCGGTAACTTTGAAGCCATGCAAACCATGGTGGTGCTGGCCGGTCTGCCGTTCTCGGTGGTGCTGGTGTTCTTCATGTTCGGCCTGCACAAGGCGATGCGCCAGGACGTGCAGATCGAACAGGAGCAGGCACAACTGGCGGAGCGCGGTCGTCGTGGTTTCAGCGAGCGTCTGACGCAACTGGACCTGCAACCGAGCCAATCGGTGGTGCAGCGTTTCATGGACAAGCAGGTCAGCCCGGCGCTGGAAGATGCGACTGCGCAGATGCGTGCGCAGGGGCTGGAAGTGCAGACGCTGCTGGGTAAATCCAAGCGTTGCATGGGCGTGCGCGTCGAGATGGAAGAGGGCAACCCTTTCGTTTACGAAGTGAGCCTGGACGGCTATCTGGCGACCCCGACCGAATCGGCGCAGTCCGATGAAGCGCGCCAGCGTTACTACCGCGCCGAGGTGTATCTGCACAACGGCAGCCAGGATTACGACCTGATGGGCTTCACGCAGGATCAGATCACGCGCGATGTGCTCGATCAGTTTGAAAGCCATCGGCAGCTCCTTGGCCGGGTGTACAGCTAAAGTCAAAAGCCCCCCTCATCGGAACGCCGCCCGCCCAGCCCTCTCCCTAAGGGAGAGGGGGAAAGGGAGCAGATCGGGGGCTTTTCAATGCCTGAGTTCGACTCGATTTCTCAGGTTACAACTCGGTCAGTCCCCTCTCCCTCTGGGAGAGGGTTAGGGTGAGGGGCTTTTCCCTGACCCAATAAAAAAGGGATCGCTCACCGCGATCCCTTTTTCTATCCCGCCTTAACCGAGGTTCTTGCCTAACAGCGCGTGATACAACTCACTGTCGCCCAAGATCCCCACCACATGATTATTATCGTGCAACACCAGCTTGTTGCCGGTCTGATAACGAATCTGCAGTGCATCACGCATACCGATGTTCGAGTCCACCAGTGTCGGCTTGCGTTCCAGCCCCTCAACCGCTTGTCCCGGTGCCCAGTTCTGCAGGTTCAACACCGAACCATTCTGCCGTGCGCCCTTGATGGTGTTGCCTTCCGCCAAATCGAGCCACGAATCGCCGCCCGGATCGAGACACACCGAACCATTGATGCGTTTGCACTTGTCCAGCGTGCGCATCAGGCTGCGGCCGCAGAGCACATTGAGCGGATTGGTGTGTGCGACGAAGGTGCGCACATAGTCGTCCGCCGGGTTCAACACGATCTCTTCCGGCACGCTGTACTGGATGATCCGGCCGTCTTTCATGATCGCGATGCGGCTACCGAGTTTCAGCGCCTCGTCGAGGTCGTGGCTCACGAAGACGATGGTCTTGCTCAGCTTGCGTTGCAGTTCCAGCAGTTCATCCTGCAGACCCTGACGGATCAGCGGGTCGAGCGCCGAGAACGGTTCGTCCATCAGCAGAATATCGGCGTCCATCGCCAGTGCCCGCGCCAGACCGACACGCTGCTGCATGCCGCCGGAGAGTTCGTCAGGCTTCTTGTTGCGCCATTGGGTCAGGCCAACCAGTTCGAGTTTTTCATCGACCAGTTTCTTGCGTTCTTTCTCCGGACGGCCCTGCATTTCCAGACCGAAACTGATGTTCTCGCGCACCGTCAGCCACGGCATCAGGGCGAACTTCTGGAACACCATGGCGATGCGTTTGGTACGCATCATTTTCAGCTCGGCCGGGGTGCACGACGCGATATCGATCTGGCGGTTTTCATGCTCGACGAACAGCTTGCCGCGGCTCACGGTGTTGAGGCCGTTGATGCAGCGCAGCAGGCTCGACTTGCCGGAACCGGACAGGCCCATCAGCACGCAGATCTCGCCTTTGTTGATATCCAGCGTGGCTTTTTCCACGCCGACAATCTGTCCGGTCTTCTTCAGTATCTCGTTGCGGGTCATGCCCTGATCCAGCAGCTTGAGCGCCTCGCGTGGATCCTTGGAGAAGATTACGTCGACGTCTTCGAAGCGAATTATGCTCATGCGTCACCCCCTACTTTAGCGTCGGGTTGTTTGCAGATACGGTCGAGCATGATCGCCAGCAGTACGATCGCCAGGCCCGCTTCGAAGCCCAGGGCGATATCAGCAGTGTTCAGTGCGTTGACCACCGGTTTGCCGAGTCCGTCGGCGCCGACCAGTGCGGCGATCACCACCATCGACAGCGACAGCATGATGCACTGGGTGATGCCGGCCGCGATGCTCGGCATGGCGTGAGGCAGTTCAATCCGTGAGAGCAATTGGCGACGCGAGCAGCCGAAGGCCTTGCCGGCGTCCATCAGTTCTTGCGGGACATCGCGGATGCCCAGGTAGGTCAGGCGGATCGGCGCAGCGATGGCGAACACCACCGTGGAGATCAGGCCCGGGACCACACCCAGCCCGAAGAGGGTCAGGGTAGGAATGAGGTAAACGAAGGTCGGTACGGTCTGCATCAGATCGAGTACCGGACGCATGACAGTGTAGAACATCGGTTTGTGTGCGGCGACGATGCCCAGCGGCACGCCGATGACCACGCAGACCAGGGTCGCGAACATGACCTGGGCGAGGGTTTCCATGGTTTCCTGCCAGTACCCCAGATTGAGGATCAGCAGGAAGGAGGCGACCACGAATGCGGTCAGGCCCCACTTGCGTTGAATCAGATGGGCGATGATTGCAATCAGGCCAATCAAGACCAGTGGGTTGAACCAGGTCAGCGCAAACGTCACGCCGTGGATCATCGTTTCCAGGGTCACGGCGATTGCGTCGAAGGTGTTGGCGCCGTGTTGCGTCAACCATTCAACGAAGCCCGCGATGTACTGGCCTAAAGGTATTTTCTGATCAATCAGCATGGTAGTGAACGTCCGCATGCAAGGAAATAAACAGCCCGGGCGGGCGAACCCGCCCGGCATAAGCGATTACTGAAGCTTGGCTTTCACGGCCTCCAGGCCAGGTTTACCGTCAATGGTGGTCACGCCAGCGAGCCAGGTATCGAGCACTTGTGGATTCTTTTTCAGCCAGGCCTTGGCGGCCGCGTCAGGCTTCATCTTGTCGTCGAGGATGTTGCCCATCAGTTCGCTTTCCATGTCGACGGTGAACTCCAGGTTCTTCAGCAACTGACCGACGTTGCTGCATTCCGCGGCATAACCCTTGCGGGTGTTGGTCGCCACGGTCGCCGCACCGAAATCGGGGCCGAAGAAATCATCGCCACCGGTCAGGTATTGAATCTTGAAGCGCTTGTTCATCGGGTGCGGCGCCCAGCCGAGGAAGACCACGGCGGTGTCGCGTTTTTGCGCGCGATCAACCTGCGAGAGCATGCCCGCTTCCGAAGACTCAACCACTTTGAAACCGGCGGTCTTCAGGCCGAAGGCGTCCTTGTCGATCATGCTCTGGATCAGACGGTTGCCATCGTTGCCAGGCTCGATGCCGTAGATCTTGCCGTCGAGTTCTTTCTTGAATTTGGCGATGTCGGCGAAGTCATGCAGACCTTTGTCATACAGGGCTTGCGGCACGGCGAGGGTGTACTTGGCGCCCTTGAGGTTGGTGCGCACGGTTTCCACGGTGCCGGCATCGCGGTAGGCCTTGATGTCGTTTTCCATGGTCGGCATCCAGTTACCGAGGAACACGTCCATGTTCTTGCCGTCGGCCAGCGACTTGTAGGTCACGGGCACGGAAATCATGGTGGTCTTGGTCTTGTAGCCGAGGGCGTTAAGCACAACAGAGGTGGTCGCGGTGGTGGCGGTGATGTCGGTCCAGCCGACATCAGAGAAGTTAACGGTACTGCACTGTGCCGGTTCTGCAGCTTGCGCCAGTAACGGCAGACTCAGCATGGCGGCCAACAACAACGACGGGGAACCTTTCATGGATGGACTCCTTGGTGTTTTTTTTGGCAGTGTTCCGACTGTGGACCACCGCACTTATAGGTTGCGGTTGGGTGGCGTTCTGGAGACAGCTCTGTCACGGCGCCTTGCAATCGAGTCACAACGATCATGTACCAGTGAAAATCTGACGCCTACAGGGGGGGTCGTATCCAGTACAGGGATGGTCGTATCTAGTGTCAGTGACGTCGTTTACAGCTTTTTTCAGCCCCGAATGGCCATCTGAACCGTACAAAAACGGCGAAAAACCGGGGTGAAAACGGCGCGGCGCTGGTGGACATGATTGCGTCGGTGTCAGACGCCGTGCGTCCCGACAAAAGCCTGATGATGCGGGCATTCCGGCGGATCGCAGCTTGAGCGTAGCAGCTCCGCCAGCGGGCGCTTTTGCGTCCCGGACCGGCATCCTCAGGAGCTCTGCAGCAATGGCTATCAGTGTTTTCGACCTGTTCAAAATCGGCATCGGCCCTTCCAGTTCCCACACCGTCGGGCCGATGCGCGCGGCGGCGTTGTTCGTCGAGTCGCTACGGGACAAGCACCAGTTGGAACAGGTGCGCCGTATAGAAGTGCAATTGTTCGGATCGCTGTCGGCCACGGGCATTGGTCACGGCAGCGACAACGCGGTGATCATGGGGCTGATGGGCGAGTGGCCGGACGCAATCGACCCGTCGCAGATCGGCCCGCGCATTCAGGCGCTGCGTGAAACTCACACACTGTTATTGGACGGTCGTCTGGCGGTGCCGTTTGTCTGGGCGCGGGACATGCGTCTCATTGATGAGAACCTGCCGTTCCACCCCAATGCGATGACGATTGTGGCCGAGGGCGATCACGGCGAGCTGCACCGCGACACCTACTATTCGGTGGGTGGCGGTTTTGTCGTCGATCAAGCGCAGGCGTCCAGCGGCGTGGTCGATCTGGATCGCACTGAATTGCCTTACGACTTTTCCAGTGCGGTTGAATTGCTGGAGTTGTGCAAGCGGAACAATCTTCGCGTCGCTGAATTGATGATGGCCAACGAAAAGGTCTGGCGCAGTGAAGAAGAAATTCGCGCCGGGCTGATGAAGCTGTGGCGAGCGATGCAGGATTGCGTCGAGCAGGGCTTGAAACACGAAGGCATCCTGCCCGGCGGATTGAATGTACGGCGGCGTGCGGCGAAGTTGCATCGCAGTCTTCAGGAGTTGGGCAAGCCCAATGTGATCGGCTCGACGCTCAGCGCGATGGAGTGGGTCAATCTGTTTGCGCTGGCTGTTAATGAAGAAAACGCGGCGGGCGGGCGCATGGTCACGGCGCCGACCAATGGCGCGGCAGGGATCATTCCGGCGGTGTTGCACTACTTTATGAAGTTCAGCGAAGCGGTGACTGACGCCAACGTGGTCGACTACTTCCTCGGTGCGGCGGCGGTGGGGATTCTGTGCAAGAAGAATGCTTCGATCTCTGGCGCTGAGGTTGGCTGTCAGGGCGAAGTCGGTTCGGCCTGCGCGATGGCGGCGGCGGGGCTGGCGGAGATCCTGGGTGCCACACCGGAGCAGTTGTGCAACGCGGCGGAGATTGGCCTGGAGCATAACCTCGGGCTGACCTGCGACCCGGTCGGTGGTCTGGTGCAGGTGCCGTGCATCGAGCGCAATGCGATTGCGGCGGTGAAGGCGATCAACGCGGCGCAGATGGCCTTGCGGGGGGATGGTCAGCACTTTATTTCGCTGGACCGGGTGATCCGCACCATGCGCGATACCGGTGCCGACATGCATGACAAATATAAAGAGACATCGCGGGGAGGGCTGGCGGTCAGCGCGGTGGAGTGCTGAGTCAGTGACACCGAGGTGAATTCTTCGCGAGCAGGCTCGCTCCCACATAGGAATCTGGCGTTCACACATTTTGTGTTCTCTGGAGATCTACTGTGGGAGCGAGCTTGCTCGCGAAGGGGCCAGACCAGTCAAAACTGCTCACCAAGTGAACACGGACAATAAATCACGCCACCTTTTAGCGCGTCGCAAACAGATAAGAGTCTTTCCCACCTGTTACATACGATCCGCGCCCCTACCGTCCGTCACCTGTGCTTGCGGTGACACTCCTCACAAACTGCGCGCAGGCCAGTTCCCACAAGTGCTACCGATTTGCTCACACGCTACGGGGCAGGGCTTTCAGCCCGCTGATGGCACTTCGAAATACCTTTTGTCGGACGTCTCGTATAGACACGTCGCGACGTCGTTTTCAGGAGTTATTGAACGGTCATCCAATTTTAGGCATGGCAATTGCTCTGTCATAACAAAGCCCGTCTCCCACGCGGGAACGCTGGCAATAACAAGAGCCTCCGCCTGAGGCCATCACCCGCTTTGTGTGAGGAGATACCGCGATGACGTCGTTCAACTCCGGGGCCCAACCCCAGAACCGTGCGCCTCAATCCATCGGCTTTCTGCTGCTGGACAATTTCACGCTGATTTCTCTGGCCTCCGCAGTAGAACCTCTACGCATGGCCAACCAATTGTCCGGTCGCGAGCTGTATCGCTGGAGCACCCTCACCGTCGATGGTGGCCAGGTGTGGGCCAGTGACGGTCTGCAGATCACTCCCGACGCTTCCATGCACAAAGCGCCGCCGCTGGACACTGTGATTGTCTGCGGCGGCATCGGTATCCAACGCACCGTCACCCGTGAACACGTTTCATGGCTGCAAAGCCAGGCGCGCCAGTCCAAGCGCCTCGGCGCCGTGTGCACCGGCAGCTGGGCACTGGCTTGCGCCGGGTTGCTCGACGGTTTCGATTGCAGCGTGCACTGGGAATGTCTGGCGGCGATGCAGGAAGCTTTCCCGCGCGTGGCCATGAGCACTCGCTTGTTCACCCTCGACCGTAACCGTTTCACCAGCTCTGGTGGCACCGCGCCGCTGGACATGATGCTGCACCTGATCAGCCGCGATCATGGCCGTGAACTGTCCGCCGCGATCTCGGAAATGTTTGTCTACGAACGCATCCGCAACGAACAGGATCACCAGCGCGTACCGCTCAAGCACATGCTCGGCACCAATCAGCCGAAACTGCAGGAAATCGTCGCGCTGATGGAAGCCAACCTCGAAGAGCCGATCGACCTGGATGAATTGGCGGTGTACGTCGCCGTGTCGCGTCGACAGCTGGAGCGCCTGTTTCAGAAATACCTGCACTGCTCGCCGTCGCGTTACTACTTGAAGCTGCGTTTGATTCGCGCCCGGCAGTTGCTCAAGCAGACGCCGATGTCGATCATCGAAGTGGCGTCGGTGTGTGGTTTCGTTTCGACGCCGCACTTCTCCAAGTGCTACCGCGAATACTTCGGCATTCCGCCGCGTGACGAGCGCGTAGGCTCCAACACCACCCAGCAAGTGGCGATGCTGCCGCTGCCGCAGGCAATCGTGATGTCGCCGCTGTCGGGGCCGATGTCGGCGTTGAGTCAGGCGCGCAATGAATCGACGTTTGCCAGCGTAAGGCTATAAAGCAAAAGATCGCAGCCTTCGGCAGCTCCTACAGGGATATGCATTCCAATGTAGGAGCTGCCGAAGGCTGCGATCTTTTGATCTGCTGTCAGGCGCTATGGCTCTGCTGGTAGTCCGCCAATGCCGGCAACAACTGCTTGTCGATCGCCTGACGCACCGCCGGCTGAATACTGGCGCCGCTGGTGTACATGTCCTTGACCATCTTGCGCAGTTCAAACGCGCGCACATTATCCAGACCGCGCACCGCGCACTCGCAAGCCTGATCGGCGGTAGTACCACTGGGTACTTGAATACCCAACGCCTTGAGCTGGCCCAACAAATCTTCCTGATCGATCAAATCGGCATACATCATGACGCGCATCCTTCTTCGGTAACGGAGGTCGTGGCTCGATTCTGGTAGCCACGCCGGGGCACGGCAAGGGCGTTTTGTCGCAGTGGCTGCGACGGCTATGAACAGGTCGTTTTCGGCTAACTTGCCGCTCAAGGGAGTGGGCACACTGAACTCAGCTTGCAACACGAAGGTTTGGTCACCCTCGCACGGCAGCTCCTCAACAGTACCCTCCTCAGCTCCGATCCTGTCACGGCTTGATCGGAGTTTTTTTGCCTGTGAATCAGAGAACGGTGTGTTGCTGCTGACGCCTTCGCGAGCAGGCTCGCTCCCACAGGTGAACGCGTTCATTCAGGGGAATGCGATTAAATGTGGGAGCGAGCCTGTCTCCGGGCGGCGTTCCGACGAAGAACGATGATGCGGTCTAGCGTTGCAGCACCAGAATCCGCGACAACAATTCATCCCGGTCGACATAGCAGCCCTGAAAATGCCGCGCCCCGGTAGCAGGGTCAAACGCATTGCGCGCATGCAACGTGCGGCGGTTATCGAAACACCACAGCTCCCCCGCATTGAGTCGCTGTATCAACCGAAATCGCGGCTCGCGGGTCATCGCGATGAAGCGTCGATAAGCCCGATACAACCGTGGCATTTGCTCCACTGACGTATCGAACGCGCCGCGCAGAAAGTTCGCCATGCGAACTTCCGCCACGCGTCCCAAGGCATCCAGAGCGATGATCGGCGCCAGACAGCGATAGTCGCTATGACGATCCTTGTTGCGAAACTCCACAGGTATTTCACATAGCGCCTGAAACGCTGCCGGGTCTTCACCGCGCAACGCATCGGCTATCGCAAAACCATCGACAAAAATACTCTCGCCACCCTCGGCGTCGTTCACCAGACAATGCAGAAATTGCAGCCCCGGTTGCAGCTCGCGAGTCGGCAGATCGGTGTGCAACGGCAGGTTGAAAGCGGTGTAGGCATTGCTGTCGGCATCGGCTTTGGATTGCACGTTGAAGAGCACGCCGAAGTTGCTCTCGCGGATGAAAGAAATGCGTTGGGCGATGAGCTTCAGCGAGCCGGGTTCGGTGGGCACGCCACGTACTTGCGTCAGACCAATGTCGCGCACGGCGATCAGCCATTGCAGCAGGGCGGCGTTGTCGTTCATCAGTGCCGCGTATTCGAACACCGGCAACTGCAAATCGCTGCGCCACAGGTAAGGCTTGGGTTTACCCGCCAGACGTTCGGCGCGGGATTCATCATCGTAGGCGTGAGCACGCAACCAGCCGGGATCGAAACGGCTGAGATGGCCGTCCTGCCAGTCGATGCGCAGGCAGCCATCGGTGTCGATATGCACAGCGGCAGGCTTGAGGTCTTCAGCGGCATCGACAATCTCGAAGACCTGTTCGCGGGTGACGTTGTAGACGCACTGCGGGCATGGGCAGTTGTCCCGCAACCAGACATGGTGGAACTGGCTGATGCGCCCGTCGGCCCATGCAATGGCAACGCGATCCGCCAGGCTCTGCACGCCACCCAGCGCGCTGATCAACGGATAAGTACGGAAATCGGCAACAGCGGCAGCGGTATTCATGGCGGCTCCTTGTGATCGATGGATTTACCTTGCAGGCGGCAGCGCGATGACGCGGCCGATGTAAGCGGGAGCGGGTAGGTCTTTCTGCTCGGCGACGATGTCTTGCAGGCGGTTCAAGGTGTCCGGGCTGAACAACGCCGAACGCGGGCCGGCGAGATCGACGTGCAACAGCATCTGTTCGTTGCCGGACAGTTCCTGGTCATCACCGACCTTGTGCAGGCTGTGATAGAGGTGCAGGCGTTTGCTGTCGTGGCCGATGATTTGCGTGCGTACTTCGACCTCGGTATCGAGCTTCACTTCGTGCAGATAGTTGAGGTGCAGTTCGAGGGTGAACAGGGAGTGGCCGCTGGCTTCGCGGTTGTTGCTGTCCATGCCGAGACGGTCCATCAGGGCGTCGGTGGCGTAGCTGAAAATCAGCAGGTAGAAGGCGTCGCGCAGGTGGCCGTTGTAATCGACCCAGTCGGGGATGATTCGGGTTTGGTAGGTGGTGAGGTTGGGCATGATTTGGGTTCCGGCAGTTAGGTGGTCTTCAAGATCAAAAGCTACCCCCTCACCCCAGCCCTCTCCCCCAAGGGGGCGAGGGGGAAAGGGAGCAGATCGGGGGCTTTTCAAAACTTGAGTTCGGCTCGGTGGCGCAAGTCGGCGTAACTCGAACATTCAACTCGCTCAGTTCCCTCTACCTCTGGGAGAGGGCTAGGGTGAGGGCTGCAATGTCACGGCAGACATATCACTCGCTGAACGCCATGCCATGTTTTTCCTTGGTGGTTTTCACTGCCTCAAGCACCGCCAGCAAGCAATCATCACGATAGCGTTCCAGCGCCGAAATGCTGTGGCGGCCGAGCTGATCACTGGTGCCATCGACCACATCATCAATCAGTTTGTCAGTCAGTTCCGGCGCTGGCAGATACGTCCACGGCAACTGCAACGCCGGGCCGAATTGCGACATGAAGTGGCGCATGCCGGCATCACCACCGGCCAGGGTGTAAGTCAGGAACGTACCCATAAATGACCAGCGCAAACCAGCGCCAAATCGAATCGCATCGTCGATCTCGCCAGTGGTCGCGACACCGTCGTTGACCAAGTGCAGCGCCTCACGCCACAGCGCTTCAAGCAAGCGGTCGGCAATGAACCCCGGCACTTCCTTGCGCACATGCAACGGACGCATACCGAGGGATTCGTAGACTTTCATCGCTGCCTGAACGGCCTCGGGCGCGGTGTTCTTGCCACCCACGACTTCGACCAGCGGCAACAGATAAACCGGGTTGAACGGGTGGCCGACCACGCAGCGTTCCGGATGCGTCGAACTCTCGTAAAACTCGCTCGGCAACAGGCCGGAAGTACTTGAACCAATCAAAGCATTGGGCTTGGCGGCGGCGCTGATTTTGCTGTGAAGATCGAGTTTCAGTTCCAGACGTTCCGGGGCGCTTTCCTGAATGAAGTCGGCATCGCGCACGCATTCTTCGATGGTCGCGACAAAGCGCAGACGATCCTGCGAAGCACCCGGCGTCAGACCGTTTTTCTCCAGCGCGTCCCAGGCATTGGCCACGCGTTTGCGCAGTGCCGCTTCAGCGCCGGGCGCCGGATCCCAAGCGATCACATCCAGGCCATGGGCGAGGGCGCGCGCGACCCAGCCACTGCCGATGACACCGCTGCCCAGCGCGGCGAAGGTTTTGATTTCGGTGATAAAGCTCATGGTGATTTCCTGAATAGTTCGGCGATCAACTGTGGGAGCGAGCTTGCTCGCGAAGGGGGCGGTACATCCGCAGCATCTTCATCAGCAGTGCCATCGCATTCGCGAGCAAGCTCGCTCCCACAGGGTTTTGAGGTGGGGCAATTAACCGCGCTGGGTCAGGCCCATTTTCTTGCGGCCCTCAGCCGGGGTCAGCACGCGGGCGCCGAGGCGGCTGAGGATCTCGGTGGCGCGTTCGACCAGTTGGCCGTTGGTGGCCAGCACGCCTTTGTCCAGCCACAGATTGTCTTCGAGCCCGACCCGCACGTTGCCGCCCAGCAGCACCGCTTGCGCCGCCATCGGCATCTGCATCCTGCCAATGCCGAACCCGGCCCACACCGCGTCAGCGGGCAAGTTATCGACCATGGCTTTCATGGTGGTGGTATCCGCCGGAGCGCCCCACGGGATGCCCAGACACAGCTGGAACAACGGGTTATCCAACAAACCTTCCTTGATCATCTGCTTGGCGAACCACAGGTGACCGGTGTCGAAAATCTCCAGCTCGGCCTTCACGCCCAACTCGGTGATGCGCTTGGCGCCCGCTCGCAGTTGCGCCGGAGTGGACACATAAATGGTGTCGCCATCGCCGAAGTTCAGGGTTCCGCAATCGAGAGTGCAGATTTCCGGCAGCAACTCTTCAACATGGGCGAGACGGGTCAGCGGGCCGACCAGATCGGTGTTCGGGCCGAACTCCATCGGGTTCTCGCCCGCGCCGATCTCCAGGTCGCCGCCCATACCGGCGGTGAGGTTGACGATGATGTCGACGTCCGCCTCGCGGATGCGCTCCATGACTTCGCGGTACAGCGCTACGTCACGGCTGAACTTGCCGGTCTGCGGATCGCGCACATGGCAGTGCACAACCGTGGCGCCGGCCTTGGCCGCTTCAACAGCCGCCGCAGCGATCTGTTTCGGGGTGACCGGCACGTGTGGGCTCTTGGCGGTCGTGTCGCCAGCACCGGTGAGTGCGCAGGTGATGATGACGTCGTGGTTCATGGTGCAGTTTCCTTCAGGCGTGATGGGTCTGTCCGCAGCTTTTTTTCGGGCTGCGAAGCGTCGGTCAGTCGCCTCTCCCATCCGGGAGAGGGGCTTTCAATAGAGGGTTATTTGCTGGTCAGCTGGAGGTTTTCAGCGGCCGGTTTGCCATCGAAAGTAGTCACACCTTCAAGCCAGCGCTGCTTGTCTTCGGGATGATCCTTGAGCCATTGCCTGGCCGATTCGAAAGCGTCCTTGTGGTCGAGCAGCGGTTGCATCATCCGGCTCTCGTCCTCGGCGGTGAACGTCAGGTTGGTCAGCAGGCGACCGATGTTCGGGCACTGCTCGGCGTATTTCGGCGCGGTGACCGTCCACACGGTAGCCATGCCTTCGTTCGGGCCGAGGGCGTCGTCACTGCCGGTCAGATAGGTCATCTTTACGTTGACGTTCATCGGGTGCGGCGCCCAGCCGAAGAACACCACGGCCTCTTTGCGGCGCACGGCGCGGTCGACGGCGGCGAGCATGCCGGCCTCACTGGACTCGACCAACTGGAACTTGCCGAGGCCGAACTGGTTCTTGGCGATCATTGCCTTGATCTGCGTGTTGGCGCCCGAGCCTGGCTCGATACCGTAGATCTTGCCGCCCAGTTCTTTTTCGAATTTGGCGATGTCGGCGAAGGTTTTCAGGCCCTTGTCTGCCAGATAAGTCGGCACTGCGAGGGTGGCGCGCGCGTCTTTCAGGCTCGGTGCGTCGAGGACTTTGACCTGATTGGCGTCGACGAACGGGGTAATGGTCTGGGTCATCAGCGGGTTCCAGTAACCGAGGAACAGGTCCAGGCGCTGATCGCGAATCCCGGCGAAAATAATCTGCTGGGACGCGCTGGTTTGTTTGGTGTTGTAGCCGAGGCCGTCGAGCAGGACCTGGGTCATGGCACTGGTGGCGATCACGTCGGTCCAGTTGACCACGCCCATGCGCACGTTCTGGCACGAGGCGGGTTCGGCCGCCATGACGCTGGCGCTCAAGAAAGCGGTACCGCTGAGTGCAAGAACACAGCTGCTGATCAGTCGTTTCATGTCGGGTTCCTCGGCAGGTCGTTTATTGTGGTTCCCGGCGTCTGACGCGCCGGTGATGCCAAGTTACGCAGCTATGCCCCCGTAAAAGCGCACTGCGGCGACTGGCATTTGCACTGTAGCGACCTGTGCGCTTGAACGCCGACGACAATCGGCGTATCAACGAGCCACGCTACCCGTCGACCGAGGGCGCCATGTCTCAGGATTTCTACTTTTTGCTGATGCCGGGCTTCTCCGCCATTGGCTTTATCTCCGCAATCGAACCGCTGCGCGTGGCCAACCGCTTTCGTGGTGAGTTGTATCGTTGGCATGTGTTGAGTGCCGATGGCGGGGCGGTGCTGGCGAGCAACGGCATGTCGGTCAACGCTGATGCGGCGCTGGAGCCGTTGAAGAAAGGTGCGACGTTGTTGGTGGTGGCCGGGTTTGAACCGCTGAAGTTCGCCACGCCCACCCTTGAACACTGGTTGCGGCGGCTGGATAACGAAGGCGTGACCCTCGGCGCCATCGACACCGGCAGCTTTGTCCTCGCTGAAGCGGGCCTGCTAGATAGCCATCGCCTGACCCTGCACTGGGAAGCCATCGACGCATTCAAGGAATCTTATCCACAACTCAGCGTGACCCAGGAGCTGTTCGAGATCGACCGCCGGCGCATCACCTCGGCCGGCGGCACCGCGTCCATCGATTTAATGCTCGATTTGATCGCCCAGGCCCACGGCCCGCAACTGGCGATTCAGGTCAGCGAGCAGTTTGTGCTGGGGCGCATTCGTCCACGCAAAGACCACCAGCGCATGGAAGTCGCCACGCGTTACGGGATCAACAACAAGAAACTGGTGCAAGTGATCGGCGAGATGGAGCAGCACAGCGAACCGCCGCTGACTACGCTGCAATTGGCGGAATCGATCAAGGTGACGCGGCGGCAACTGGAGCGCCTGTTCCGGCTGCACCTGAACGACACGCCGAGCAATTTCTATCTGCGCCTGCGCCTGGAAAAAGCCCGGCAGCTACTGCGCCAGACCGACATGAGTGTGCTCGAGGTCAGCATCGCCTGCGGCTTTGAATCGCCATCCTACTTCACCCGCAGCTACCGCGCCCGCTTCGCCCGCTGCCCCCGCGAAGACCGCCGAAGCGTTGGGGGGCGGCAGGATGTCGATGTCTCGCCTCCCCAAGACACGCCGATTGCTTAGTGAGTACCGCCAGATCTGAACTGAAGAGCTAGGGCGGCCAGGCTGTCAGCGTTTTTGGTCGTGATAGCGATTTGTGCGGCCAACGCCTGTTCGTCCGGAGAATGAAAGCTGTTCATTGCTCGTTGAGTTAGTTTTGCTACAGCGGCGCGATTCCTTTCTTTCATTTTTGAAACGTCGGGGCCGTTTTTGGCGATCAATAACGATTTCTGCAGGGCCTTTTCCATATTTGCGTCGATCATCTCTTTTGTATCGTCAGGGGACGAATCGGCAAACAAATACCAGAAGTCTTTTGTACCGGCATGGACATGACTGAGTTCGTGGAAAAGGGTGCCGGCGTTGCGGGGTGGCGATTGTTGGCGGCCCTTGAGATTCAGGTAGATTGTTTCCGAACCTTGGGGTTTGAATTTTTTCCGTGCGGCTCTTTGACCCGGCTTTAGAGGGTGGTTTGAGGTAAAGACAAAACGATCTGCTTTTCCTTGATCAATCACTGCCCCATGAAGAACTTTTTTTAGTTGTTTGCTGGCTTTGTGTGCGGCGGTTTTGAGGTGTTCTTCATCCAGGTTGTTGCCGTAAATGTGCCGCAACTTTGCCTGAGTTTCGGATGTCAGGTTTTTCCCGGATAAAGCAGATATGGCATTTTTTGTGAAATCGAGCATCGTTGAGTAGTTACTCTCGAACTCCCTTCGCTCGTTTTCAGGCAGATCTTTTGCTCGTCGGTAAAGAATCACATGTCCTGCTTCAGCGTTTGTCCTTTCGTATTCATTGATCGGCTCAACCGGCGAAAGGCCTTGGTCATCCTTGAACCGCAACGGGTTGTTTTGCACCATCCGGTAGCGATTCACGCCGTCAATATCGCCAGCCGGATCCGGATTGATCCACCGCAGTAGCCAGGGTGCGTAATAACGAAGCCCGTAGTAATAAAGCCCCGTGGCATCCTGTTCTTTGCCCGAGTACCGGACGGTCTTGTATTGAGCTTCAGTATCACTTCGGGCGATCCACCAGGCTGTGCCTCCGAACGCGTAGTAACCCTCTTGGCTAATCACCGCCGCCGCCTCGTCCAACTCAAGCGTGCAAGATCCGAGGTGATCGCCAAGGCTGTAGCGGAGTTGATCGCTGGCGATGCCAGCAGGTGGCTTTTCTTTCCAGTGCAGCGCGCGCGCGTTGCAATCTCCAGCGTCCGCCGTCATGACATGGCGCACTTCCACGTCACCCCTGATATGGATCTCCAGCCCCGGCAGATAACGCACTTCACGCGTAGCGGTTGAGGATTTCGTCTTGCGACGTAGAACCTTGCGTAGACGCTGGCCGAGACTGTCGTAACGGTATGACTCATCATCGTCAGGCTCATCTTCTCTGCGGACGTGGACAACCTCGCTAAGTTGGTTGCGACAGTCCCAGTGCAGAACACGCGTCCCCGAGGACAAGGTGAGTAAATTGCCGTTGTTGTCGAAGCTGTTGATGAAGTCCGGTTCTCCCGAGTCCGGTTTGGGCAGACTTCTGTTGCTTGAAGGAGTTGTCACCATTTCACGGGTGTAGCCTCGAAGCCCCTCATGGATCAGGGTCGTTAAGTTTCCCGCCCGATCGTAGGAAAACTTCTGTTTGTAAGTGCTTGACGATTTCGCGCTAATGGCGGGAGCCTGGTGTATGCCGGGTACCAGATTATCGGGAACACATTCACGACCGCTGGCTTCTACCAATTGAGACAGGGAGTCATAGCGATATTGGCTGGTGGCGTCCGTGCGCTGACTTCTGAAGTAGCGGGTTACCGCTACCAAATCCTGGATCTGGCGGATATTGCCGACAGGGTCGTAGCGGTAAACAAGGTTCTGCAAGACATGACCGGTGCGCGCGAACATGAGCTGGATTAACCGATCGCTTTCAGCGTCATATTGACGAGTTGTTACCACCCCGTTTCCTGAGGTTTCAGTCTCGATCTGGCCATTGGCGTTGTAACCTCGATGGCTGATCAGAACCGCGTCGGGACACGATGGTCGCCTGAGTTTGATTTGGGCAAACCGGCCTGCAATGTCATAGGTAAAAAGGTGTTGGTTCGCGCGCGCATCCGTTTGAATCAGCAGATCGCCTAGCGTGTTAAATGTCCATCGAGTGACGGCAACATCGCTTTCGAGTTTTTTGTTGCGATCCGGTAGTTCTTCGGGCCAGTGGGTAACTGACAAGTCGCTTGAGAACTGTCGAGACTCGCTGATCTTCGTGCCCACGAGGTTGTAATCATTGAAATGGACACAGCCAGCAGTGTCATCGTGGCGAACCAGTCGGCCACACTGGTTATTCAGCGCATAACCAGTGTCGCTGTTGGCGTAAGTCAGCCGTTCCGTAGTAACGGCCGGCTGGTCGATAGGGTGTTCTGCAATGGCAGTCGGACGCAGTTGGCCGTCGTAGTCAATACAACGCTGGTGGCGTCGACCATTCCATTCGAATCGAGGTTCGCTGACGGCGCCCGGCATTGTCGCTTTCCAGCCAGCGTCGACACTGTCGTTCAGCAGTTGCACACCGGAAAGAGAGTGCTGCGTTGTCAGATTGGGAGCGCCCCGCTTCATCCATTGACGCGGGTCCCAGACCGCAGCCAAGTGCCCGTTCGGACCATATACCTGACGGGTAATACGCGGCTCCGGCGTTTCAGCGGGATCGGCGCGGTAATAGGCCACGTTGCGAATCGTCAGACCGCGTGAATCCTGCACGATCAGGCGCGGAGTAGCGTGATGAATATTACCGTGGGGAGATGCGGCCATTTGACCAATCCGCGGTGCTGGAAAGTGTCAACGTAGCGCTATTTTCACCAGGTTGACCACTGTCAGAAATTACAGGTGCTGCAATCTCCTTACTTCTTGAGCAACGCCGAACACGCAGCCTTATAAGCCTCATGCTGATACTTGTTCAGCGTCCCCGGCAGTTCAAAATTGTGCTTCTTCGCCTGCGCATTGATCGTCTGCGGCGACAACAACATCACCTCGCAACCATCCAGCAACTGCAAAATCCCTTCAATCTTGAACGTCGTCGGCCCACCGGCAAACTCACCCTTCTTGCTGCGCTTCTTGATCGCAATCCGATCAACCGAATTCTCCCGCACAAACGACGCCACCTGCGCCGCGAACAGCTTCACGTTGGCCGCCTCGTCGTCTTCGTCCAAGGCGATCTTTTTGGTGGCGAGGGGAATGTGGCTCAGGGTCGAACCGTCGAGAGCGGCCACGGCGATGATCGCTTCGCTGCCTTTGATTTCGATGCCGCAGATGTTCATGGGCGAGTGACCTTATGAGCGAATTGGATGGCAATCATGTTGACGCAGTCGGGCGGTCAAGTCACCTCGCGTCGGTGCCGCAGCGGTGCAATACCGCTGGTCGGAAATCGTTGTTGACCTGTAATTTCTGACAGTAGACGCCCTTCCGACTGACGCCTAGCTTGATTGTCGGCGGATTGGGACGATTGTCGCCCTTTCCACACCTAACCTCGCTCAAGGGATTGAAGACATGAAGCTGCGCAAGAACATTCGCTCGCTGACCCCAATCGAAAAAGACAACTTCGTCGATGCCTGTCTCCAGCTCAAACAGTCAGGTCAATATGATGAGTATGTGCACCTGCATCACCAAGTGATGAAGCCCACGGTTTTGCCTCATGAACCAAACGATCCAAATTATCGCAATGGCGCTCATCGGGGGCCTTCGTTCCTGCCATGGCACCGGGCATTTTTGCTGAAGTTCGAAAATGACCTTCAGGCGATTAACCGCTCCATCACGATTCCGTACTGGAACTGGACCGAAGATGCTGCCGATCCGCTCAACTCTCCGGTGTGGGCTGAGGATTTCATGGGCGGTAATGGTGTTGAAGGCGATGAGTGGCGTGTGGCAACCGGTCCGTTTGCTGTTGAAAACGGTAAATGGCCGGTTCCCTCTTATCCGGATGACGATTTGCCAGGTCCGGGTTTGAAGCGCCAGTTCGGCCTGGTCGTGAACTCATTGCCGACACCGCAAGATCTGCAAATGGCCTTGCGTGAAAGTCTCTACGACACACCACCTTATGATTCCGGCCCCAGTGTGCGCGGTTTCCGAAATCGCCTGGAGGGCTGGATCACCCAGCGCGGTGATCCGCAGGTAACCACTGCGGGTTCACAACTGCATAATCGCGTTCACCTCTGGGTGGGCGGCAATATGCTGCCGATGACGTCTCCGGATGATCCGGTGTTCTTCCTGCATCACTGCTTTGTCGACAAAGTGTGGGCAGACTGGCAGTCACTGATGCTACAGAGCAACGAGCGTTGGGTGCCGCATTACGCACCGCTGACCAATGGTCCGAAAGGACATAACTACGATGATGTGCTTGAGCCGTTTGCGCAGTCTGCTCGGAGTGTGAGCGACATCACTGACTTGGGGTATGAGTATGAGGCGCCACGTCTGGTCCTCGATCATGTGAAACCTCGTTCTCCTTTTCACGACTGATGCTGGCATCGGGTGGCGGTGTGAATGCCTGGCTATTGCAGCAGGCAAACACGCCGTTACCGGCTAGAGCTCAAGCTGCTCAGAGGTGATTCCAAAGGCTGCCGCAATCTTCTCGCGAGTTGCTTTTCGTGGCTTGGCGACTGTTTCCTGCTGGGCAAACGCCGGTTGCGAAATACCCATGCGTTTGGCGACTTCTTCCTGAGTCAGGTTGAGGTGTTCGCGCCAGGCACGGATCGGTGTTGCCCCCTCGACCATCCGGCTGACGACCTCATGGGGAATCAGGTCGGGCTGCATTTTTTGCGCAACATACTGCGCGTACGGAATGACCACAAAGGCTGGTTTGCCCTCGGCGTCGTTGATGATTTGGATATCTGTGGATATCTTCATATTCGGAGAAATATAAGTCTTTTATAAGATTTCAGAATCTTTGCTTATATTTCTCCCAACGCCAATCAACAAGAATTTACTGCATGTTACGAGTGGTCAGGATCACTCCTGCCCAATCGACTCCAAAAACTCCGACCGTTCATCACTCATCCGTGCCACACAGTCATTCTGCGCAATCTTGAACGCCTTGCTGCCTTCGGTGGCGGGGAACGCTTCCACCGCGCAATCCGCATCCCGCGTCTTCAGCCACTGCTGCTGGGCAGTCTTGATCTTGGCGGTGATGTCCGCCAGTTGCGTGGCGTTCTTGCCGTACGCGGTCTGCATGCGTTCGGTCAGGCTGGCGTAGTTGTCCTTGAGCAGGTCTTCGGCGGTGCTGCGGCTGTAGGTCGAGCATTCCAGGGTCTGGACGTCGTTTTCGACGGCGTCGCACGGGTTGTTGTCGGACTCTTCAGCGGCGTGTACGCCGGTCGCCATCAGTGCCAAAGCCAGGAAGATCGATTTCATTGTTGTCGCCGCTCTAATCCAGTGGTGTTTCCAAGATGCGGGAGATTCTGGCTCAAGCTTGCGGGCTTGAACAGGTAGCTTATCGGAGCGTCTGGCGACCCTTTGTCGCGGATTGACGCTTTCGGCAATTCCCCTGTCGTTTTTGCACCCGGTCGCCCCGGCACCGAGGCATATGCTGGCCCCAAAGCGCCGGCAGACGATTCGGCGCATGAATCGCCAATAAGGGGACGCCTGATGAGCCCAGCCGAATTACACGCCGACAGCATCGTTATCGACGGTCTGATCATTGCCAAATGGAACCGCGAGCTGTTCGAAGACATGCGCAAGGGCGGTCTGACGGCAGCCAACTGCACTGTGTCGGTGTGGGAAGGCTTTCAGGCGACCGTGAACAATATTGCTGCCAGCCAGAAGCTGATCCGCGAAAACAGCGACCTGGTAATGCCGGTGCGCACCACTGCCGACATCCGTCGCGCCAAGGAACAAGGCAAGACCGGCATCCTCTTCGGTTTCCAGAATGCCCACGCGTTTGAAGACCAGATCGGCTATGTCGAGGTGTTCAAGCAGCTCGGCGTCGGCATCGTGCAGATGTGCTACAACACCCAGAATCTGGTCGGCACCGGTTGCTACGAACGTGACGGCGGCCTGTCGGGTTTCGGTCGCGAAATCGTCGCCGAGATGAACCGTGTTGGCGTCATGTGCGATCTGTCCCACGTCGGCTCCAAGACTTCCGAAGAAGTCATCCTCGAATCGAAAAAACCGGTGTGCTATTCCCACTGCCTGCCGTCGGGTCTCAAAGAGCACCCGCGCAACAAGTCCGATGAAGAACTGAAGTTCATTGCCGACCACGGCGGTTTTGTCGGCGTGACCATGTTCGCGCCGTTCCTCGCCAAAGGTATCGATTCGACCATCGACGATTACGCCGAAGCGATCGAATACGTGATGAACATCGTCGGCGAAGACGCCATCGGCATTGGCACCGACTTCACCCAGGGCCACGGTCAGGACTTCTTCGAATACCTGACCCACGACAAGGGCTACGCCCGCCGTCTGACCAGCTTCGGCAAGATCATCAATCCGCTGGGCATCCGCACCGTCGGCGAGTTCCCGAACCTGACCGAAACCCTGCTCAAGCGCGGCCATTCCGAGCGCGTCGTGCGCAAGATCATGGGCGAAAACTGGGTCAACGTCCTGAAAGACGTCTGGGGCGAGTAACGCTGACTCAAGACCGCCGCCGATCTGCCCCCTCTCCTGTGGGAGAGGGCTGGGGTGAGGGCAGCGGTCACCACTGAATCCACTATTTTTCTGGAGTTAAGTTTCCATGGCCAAGATCGCCCCGCAATTGCCAATCGAAGTCGACAGCGAGACCGGTGTCTGGACCTCCGACGCCCTGCCAATGCTGTACGTGCCGCGTCATTTCTTCGTGAATAACCACATGGGCATCGAAGAAGTTCTGGGCGCTGACGCCTACGCCGAAATTCTCTACAAGGCCGGCTACAAGTCCGCCTGGCACTGGTGCGAAAAAGAAGCTGAATGCCACGGCCTGGAAGGCGTCGCGGTGTTCGAGCACTACATGAAGCGCCTGTCGCAACGCGGCTGGGGGCTGTTCAAGATCCAGGACATTGACCTCGACAAAGGCACCGCAAGCGTCAAGCTCGAACACTCGGCGTTCGTCTACGTCTACGGCAAGGTCGGGCGCAAGGTCGACTACATGTTCACCGGTTGGTTTGCCGGCGCCATGGACCAGATTCTTGAGGCGCGCGGCAGCAAGATTCGCACCGTCGCCGAGCAAGTCTACGGTGGCTCCGAAGAAGGCCACGACGACGGCCTGTTCACCGTCAAGCCGTTGTAAGTCGAGGAACCCGCCATGGCTTTCGAAGCAATGTTCCAGCCGATCCAGATCGGCAAACTGACCATCCGCAACCGCGTGCTCAGCACCGCGCACGCCGAGGTCTACGCAACGGACGGCGGCATGACCACCGACCGCTACGTCAAGTATTACGAAGAGAAAGCCAAGGGCGGCATCGGCCTGGCGATCTGTGGCGGCTCCTCCGTGGTCGCCATCGACAGCCCGCAGGAATGGTGGAGCTCGGTCAATTTGTCCACCGACCGGATCATTCCGCATTTCCAGAATCTGGCCGACGCCATGCACAAGCATGGCGCCAAGATCATGATCCAGATTACCCACATGGGCCGGCGCTCGCGCTGGGACGGCTTCAACTGGCCGACCCTGATGTCGCCGTCGGGTATCCGTGAGCCGGTGCACCGCGCCACCTGCAAAACCATCGAGCCGGAAGAAATCTGGCGGGTGATCGGCAACTACGCCCAGGCCGCGCGCCGGGCCAAGGCCGGTGGTCTCGACGGCGTCGAGCTGTCGGCGGTGCACCAGCATATGATCGATCAGTTCTGGAGCCCGCGCGTCAACAAGCGAACCGACGAATGGGGCGGCACCTTCGAAGGCCGGATGAAGTTCGGCCTGGAAGTGTTGAAAGCCGTGCGCGCCGAGGTCGGTGACGACTTCTGCGTGGGCATGCGTCTGTGCGGTGACGAGTTCCACCCGGACGGCTTGTCCCACGAGGACATGAAGCAGATCGCCAAGTATTACGACGACACCGGCATGCTCGACTTCATCGGCGTCGTCGGCTCGGGTTGTGACACGCACAACACCCTGGCCAACGTGATTCCGAACATGAGTTATCCACCGGAGCCGTTCCTACATCTGGCCGCCGGGATCAAGGAAGTGGTCAAGGTGCCGGTGTTGCATGCACAGAACATCAAGGATCCGAACCAGGCCACGCGGATTCTTGAAGGCGGTTACGTCGACATGGTCGGCATGACCCGCGCGCACATCGCTGACCCGCACCTGATCGCCAAGATCAAGATGGGCCAGATCGACCAGATCAAGCAGTGCGTCGGCGCCAACTATTGCATCGACCGCCAGTATCAAGGCCTCGACGTGCTGTGCATCCAGAACGCCGCGACGTCCCGGGAATACATGGGCGTGCCGCACATCATCGAGAAATCCACCGGGCCGAAACGCAAAGTGGTCATCGTTGGTGCCGGCCCGGCCGGGATGGAAGCGGCCCGCGTTGCCGCCGAGCGTGGCCACGACGTGACCCTGTTCGAGAAGAAGGAATTCATCGGCGGGCAGATCACCACCGCCTCGAAAGCGCCGCAGCGCGACCAGATCGCCGGCATCACCCGCTGGTTCCAGCTGGAACTGGCGCGGCTGAAAGTCGATCTGCGTCTGGGCACGGCAGCTGATGCCGACACCATCATGGACTTGCGTCCGGATGTGGTGGTGCTGGCGGTCGGCGGGCATCCGTACCTGGAACAGAACGAACACTGGGGTGCCGCCGAAGGGCTGGTGGTCAGCAGCTGGGACGTGCTCGACGGCAAGGTGGCGCCGGGCAAGAACGTGCTGGTCTACGACACCATTTGCGAGTTCACCGGGATGTCGGTTGCTGACTTCCTCGCCGACAAGGGCAGCCAGGTCGAGATCGTCACCGACGACATCAAACCGGGCGTGGCCATCGGCGGTACGTCGTTCCCGACCTACTACCGCAGCATGTATCCGAAAGAAGTGATCATGACCGGCGACATGATGCTCGAGAAGGTCTACCGCGAAGGCGACAAACTGGTCGCGGTGCTGGAGAACGAATACACCGGCGCGAAAGAGGAGCGTGTGGTCGATCAGGTGGTGGTGGAAAACGGCGTGCGTCCGGATGAAGAAATCTACTACGCGCTCAAAGAGGGTTCGCGCAACAAGGGCCAGATCGACGTCGAAGCGTTGTTCGCGATCCAGCCGCAACCTTCGCTGAGCGAGGCGGGCGACGGCTACTTGCTGTTCCGCATCGGCGACTGCGTGGCGCAGCGCAACACGCACGCCGCCATTTATGACGCACTCAGACTGTGTAAAGACTTTTAAAGGCTTGCACACAACCCTGTGGGAGCGAGCTTGCTCGCGAAAGCGGTGGATAAGTCGACATCGATGTTGAATGTCAGTCCGCCTTCGCGAGCAAGCTCGCTCCCACAGTGACCGAGTAAGGCAACCCGACCTGCAAGACCCTGCGGTCTTTGGGAGCTTCACCTATGTTGAACACCCTTCTTCCAATCCTGTTGTTCGCAGCTATCGGCCTTGGTGTCCTCGGCGCGTTGCGGCGGGTAGCGATGTGGCGTCGGGGCCGGGCCTCGAAGGTCGATCTGATCGGCGGCCTGTTGGCCATGCCCAAGCGCTACATGGTCGATTTGCACCATGTCGTGGCGCGGGACAAATACATCGCCAACACCCACGTCGCTACAGCGGGCGGTGCGGTGGCGTCGATTGTGCTGGCGCTGCTGGTCCACGGTTTCGGCCTGCATAGCCGCATCCTTGGCTATGCCTTGCTGCTGATGACGGCAGTGATGTTCGTCGGCGCGATCTTCGTTTATCTGCGTCGGCGCAACCCGCCCGCGCGGTTGTCGAAAGGCCCGTGGATGCGCCTGCCGAAAAGCCTGCTGGCGTTCTCGGCGTCGTTCTTCCTGCTGACCTTGCCGGTGGCCGGGATTCTCCCGGAGAACTTCGGTGGCTGGGTGCTCGCCGTTATCTTGGGGATTGGCGTGCTGTGGGGCGTGTCGGAATTGTTCTTCGGCATGACCTGGGGCGGGCCGATGAAACATGCATTTGCCGGTGCGCTGCATCTGGCCTGGCACCGTCGCGCCGAGCGCTTTGGCGGCGGCCGCTCTACCGGCTTGAAGCCTTTGGATTTGAACGATCCGAGTGCTCCGTTGGGTGTTGAGAAACCCAAGGATTTCACCTGGAACCAGTTGCTCGGTTTCGACGCCTGCGTGCAGTGCGGCAAGTGCGAAGCCGCGTGCCCGGCCTTCGCCGCCGGCCAGCCGCTGAACCCGAAGAAACTGATTCAGGACATGGTCGTCGGTCTCGCCGGTGGCACCGATGCGAAGTTCGCCGGCAGCCCGTATCCCGGCAAACCAATTGGCGAACACAGCGGCAATCCCCATCAACCTATCGTCAACGGTCTGGTCGACGCCGAAACCCTGTGGTCGTGCACCACCTGCCGCGCCTGCGTCGAAGAATGCCCGATGATGATCGAGCACGTCGATGCCATCGTCGACATGCGCCGTCACCTCACTCTGGAAAAAGGCGCCACCCCGAACAAGGGCGCCGAAGTCCTCGAAAACCTCATCGCCACCGACAACCCCGGCGGTTTCGCCCCGGGCGGGCGGATGAACTGGGCGGCGGATCTGAACCTCAATCTGCTCAGCGAAAAGAAATCCACCGACGTGCTGTTCTGGGTCGGCGACGGCGCCTTCGACATGCGCAACCAGCGCACCCTGCGCGCGTTCGTCAAAGTGCTGAAAGCGGCAAAAATCGACTTCGCCGTGCTCGGTCTTGAAGAGCGTGACAGTGGCGATGTAGCGCGGCGTCTTGGCGATGAAGCAACCTTCCAATTGCTCGCCAAACGCAACATTCAGACCCTGGCCAAATACAGCTTCAACCGCATCGTTACCTGCGATCCGCACAGTTTCCATGTGCTGAAAAACGAGTACGGCGCGTTCGACGGCAATTACCTTGTGCAGCACCACAGCACCTACATGGCGGAAATCATTCAGGCCGGCGCGCTTAATCTCGGTCAGCACAAAGGCAACAGCGTGACCTATCACGATCCGTGCTACCTCGGCCGCTACAACGGTGAGTACGAAGCACCGCGAGAAGTGCTGCGTGCACTCGGCATCGAGGTTAAAGAGATGCAACGTTCCGGCTTCCGTTCGCGCTGCTGCGGCGGCGGTGGCGGGGCGCCGATCACTGATATTCCGGGTAAACAGCGGATTCCTGATATGCGCATGGAAGACATCCGCGAGACCGGCGCCGAACTGGTGGCGGTGGGTTGTCCACAGTGCACGGCGATGCTCGAAGGCGTGGTCGAACCGCGTCCGCTGATCAAGGACATCGCCGAACTGGTCGCCGACGCATTGCTCGAAGACGCCGCGCCAAGCAAACCAGCGACCCCGGCCAAACGTGAACCTGCGGAGGTGCATTGATGAGCGACATTATCCGCCGCGACCCGCGCGCCGAATGGATTGCCCGTAACCGCCTGCATCCGCTGCACGCGGCGATGCAACCGGCGCAGCACAGCTGGATGGGGCCTAACGGCGTCATTCGCAAGAATCTGCATGGCATCGGTTTTATCGGCCCCAACGGCCTCAAGCGTATCGATCGCAGCGGCGCGCAACAGGGCGGGGCGGTCAAACGTTCGGCGACTGTGGAAGTGCAATTGCCGCTGCATCAGGTGCCGGCTCCGGCGTTCTACATCAGCGTGGTGCCGGACATGGTCGGCGGCCGCTTGAGCAGCCACGATCGCGACTTGCTAGGGCTCGCCCATCAACTCGCCGGTCAGGAGGGTGCGGTGTTGGCGGTGGTCTTTGGCGAACACAAGGAAAACGCTTTCGCCACCGCAGGCGTTGATCGCTTGCTGGTACTCGAAGGCGAAGCATTCAGTGGTTATGCACCGGAACAACGGATGCAAGGTCTGCGCGCTGTGGATAACCAGTTCAATCCACGTCACTGGCTGCTGCCGGACAGCCGCAGCGGTGGCGGTGAACTCGGCCGGCGCTTTGCCGCGGCACTGGGAGAGCGCCCGGCCACGCGGGTCTGGCAGGTCAAGGATCAGGAGTGCATCGGCCGCGCTGGCGCTGGGCTGCAAGACCTTGCCCGTCCGGTTGCGCGGTTGATTCTGGCTGCGGCCGAATGCGCGGAGCCGGTCAGCGAAACCCGTCATGAAGCGTTGCCGGTGGAGTTATCCACAAGCGTGGCGCGCAGTCTGTCGCGGATCGAAGATCTCGGCGCTGTGGCGGTGGATCCGGCGGCGATTCCGATGGCCGAAGCCGAATTCATTTTCTCCGGCGGCAACGGCGTCAAGGACTGGCAACTGTTCCACGAAACGGCGGCGGCGCTCGGCGCTACCGAAGGTGCATCGCGGGTTGCCGTCGACGACGGCTTCATGGCCCGTGATCGCCAGGTCGGCGCGTCCGGCACCTGGGTTACCGCACGGGTCTATGTGGCTGTGGGTATCTCTGGGGCGATCCAGCATCTGCAAGGTATCGGCGCCTGCGACAAGGTGGTGGCGATCAATCTCGATCCGGGATGCGACATGATCAAGCGTGCCGACCTCTCGGTGATTGGCGAAAGCGCGGAGATTCTGCAAGCGTTGATCGAAGCCGTTTCGGCTTACCGCAATGAATCCAAGCGCGATGCGGCCTAAGGAAACGCGATGAACACGAAAGTTATCAGTCTGGTTTCAATTGGCGCCCACCCGACTTCCGGCAGGCCACGCCGCGCCGACCAGGACGCGCGCGCCGTGGAACTCGGCCTGCAACTGGCTGGGGATAACCTGCAAGTGCTGCATGCCGGCGACGTTGCGGAACCGGCATTGCGCGCCTATCTGGGCATGGGCCTGGAGCAGATGCACGTGCTCGAGCAACCTGCTGGCGCCGATGCGTTGCCGGCGCTGACCGCGTATCTGCGCGATGCCGGTGCGCAGGTGGTGCTGACCGGCAGCCAGGCGGAAACCGGCGAAGGCTCGGGAATGTTGCCGTTTTTGCTCGCCGAAGGTCTGGGGTGGTCGCTGGTGGTGGGGCTGGCGCAGGTCGAGTCGATCAATGACGGTTCGGCACTGGTACTGCAAGCGTTGCCGCGTGGGCAACGGCGACGGTTGAAGGTGAAGCTGCCGTTTCTGGCGACTGTGGATAACGCTGCGCCGAAACCTCGGCAGAGTGCTTATGGACCGGCGCGGCGGGGTGTTTTGCAGGCTGACGACGTCGAGGTTGTCGACGACGAACTCCTGTCTGTAGCCACCCTGCAACCGGCCAAACCAAGGCCTAAACGCCTGAAAGTGATCAAAGCCAAAAGCGGCGCCGACCGCATGAAAGCCGCGACCGCCAAAGCCAGTGGCGGCGGTGGACAAGTGCTCAAAGGCGTCACCCCACAGGCCGGCGCCGAAGCCATCCTCAAGCTGCTGATCGAAGAGGGCGTCGTCCGCTGAAAAGCCCCTCACCCTAGCCCTCTCCCAGAGGGAGAGGGAACCGACCGAGTGGTATTGGCTAATTACATCGACCTGCGATTGCGCGGTGACCTTGGCTTTGCCAAGCCTGAGATCACAATGTTCGTTCAGGTCGATAGAGTTCAAATAGGCAATTCGGTCGGCTCCCTCTCCTTTTGGGAGAGGGCTAGGGTGAGGGTAGCGTTTTACCCACAATCCCTGTTGGCGGATCTGTGGATAACATGTTCGCCCCTCTCTAGACCCCAAGCCAATCAAGCCCTACAGCCTTCCGATCAAAAAACAACCAGCCTAAGTCACGGATTTTCAGGGGTTTTTCGGCAGGATAACGCAGCAAGTTGCCCCCAAACTCTGTTGGCGCTTCTGTGGATAAGATGTTCGCTATCCGCTGATACCCTTATAAAACGTGGCCTGCAAAGAATTGATCAAAAAACAATCAATTCATCTATTCCAACGGCAAACTTCTGCAAAAACCCCGATTTCACACAGCCTCCAACGCTTTTCCACAGACAAGGCAAAGTTACCCCCGAACTCTGTTGGCGCTTCTGTGGATAACATGTTTGCCATCCTCTACAGGCCATATAGAGCGTGGCTTACAAGAATGTGATCAAAAATCAACCAATACGCCTTGCAAACCGTGCTTCTGGATAAGTCACGATTTTTCTTCACAAATCAGTCAGTTATTTTTTCGTTCATCCACAGTTACCCCCATTTGCTGTGGGTGGGTGTGTGGATAACTTGTTTGCGGAATGCTGGGGGGCTTGGTGGGTATAGGGTGCGGGGTGGTTGATCAGAAATTGTGCAATCTGGTTTCAGAGATGTAATGACTTTCATGACGCCTTCGCGAGCAGGCTCGCTCCCACATTTGGAATGCATTCCACCTGTGGGAGCGAGCCTGCTCGCGAAGCTTTTGCTTTTAGCCCTGAACCGGGACGCCTTTGAGGTAAGGCGCAGGCTCGGCCCCAAGGTTGTTCAGCAAGCGCTCGCTGTACCAATCCACGAAGTTGACCACACCAAACTCATAAGTCTTCGAGTAAGGCCCAGGCTGATACGCCGTCGAGTTAATCCCGCGCTGGTTCTCTTCCGCCAGTCGGCGATCCTGATCATTGGTCGCATCCCACACCTGACGCATGCGATCAACATCGTAATCGACGCCCTCAACCGCATCCTTGTGCACGATCCACTTGGTGGTGACCATGGTTTCCTGGGCGCTGATCGGCCATACGGTGAAGACGATGATGTGATCGCCCATGCAGTGGTTCCACGAGTGCGGCAGGTGCAGGATGCGCATCGAGCCCAGATCCGGGTTTTTGATGCGGCCCATCAGTTTCGCGCAACCCTGTTTGCCGTCGAGGGTCATCGATACGGTGCCTTTGAGCAGCGGCATGCGCACGATGCGGTTGCGCAGGCCGAAGCTGGCGTGGGCGTAGGGGATCTTCTCGGCTTCCCAGGCAGCGGCGGAGGCGGCGACGTGATCCTTGAACGCCTGATCGGCGCGCGGGTCGGTGACGTCGTCCCATTCCAGCAAGGTTTTCAGCAGTTCCGGGTGCGACGCGTTGCAGTGGTAGCACTCGCGGTTGTTTTCCAGCACCAGTTTCCAGTTGGCCTTTTCCATCAAGGTGGTGGTGATCGCCACCTTGGTGTTCTCCATGTCGTACGGTTCCATGTAATGGTTGAGCGTCGACAGGAAGTCATCAATGGCCGGCGGGTTCTCGGCCAGGCTGATGAAGATGTAACCGCCGGCGGTTTTCACGTTCACCGGTTTGAGGCCGTACTGCTTCATGTCGAAGTCGGCGCCCATTTCGGTGCCGGCGAACAGCAGACGCCCGTCCAGCTCGTACGTCCACTGGTGGTAGTGGCAGACCAGTTTGGCGACCTTGCCTTTTTCACTGGTGCACAGACGCGAGCCACGGTGGCGGCAGACGTTGTGGAACGCATGCACCACGCCTTCGGCGCCACGAATGACGATGATCGGGTTCTTGCCGATCTGCAGGGTCAGGTAGTTGCCTTTGGCCGGGATCTCGCAGGTCATGCCGGCGATCAACCACTCTTTCTGGAAGATCTCCTGCATGTCGATATCGAACAGCCGCTCATCGCTATAGAACGGTTGTGGCAGCGAAAAGGTGCGTTCGCGCTCCTGGAGCATTTGTGCGGTGGCCTTGCGTGCGGGTTCCAGCGGATCGCCCAGGCTGATTTTTGCGGTGACGTCCATCGATGTGATCCTCATGGCCATCTGCGTGGCCGGCGAAAAGTGGCTGATCAGGTGTGCTGCTAACGGTTGCTACGCAAGGTGTAAAGAAGCTGTCTTGGTGTTGGGGCGAGTGTGGGCCCGGCGCAGGGCGCAACCTTATCCATGGGCGACATGGTGCAATCTGTTCCCGACGCGCAACCCCCGGTGGTTGGGGGCTGGTCGCGATAAGTATGCCGATGTCGCGGATAGGTAAACGGGCGGTTCGCGCTATACGCAGAATCGCCGACATGAGGCCGACAGTCGGCCGTGGAGAACAGCATGTCCAACAGCTTCCTGAATCCGGTCACCACCCAGACCTGGGCCAATGGCCGACACATCGTCCGTTGCGTCAAAGTCATCCAGGAAACCTGGGACGTGCGCACCTTCTGCTTTATGGCTGACCAGCCGATCCTGTTCTTCTTCAAGCCCGGGCAGTTCGTCACCCTGGAGCTGGAAATCGAAGGCCAGCCGATCATGCGCTCCTACACCATTTCCAGTTCGCCGTCGGTGCCGTACAGCTTTTCGGTGACGATCAAACGGGTGCCGGGGGGCAAGGTGTCCAACTGGTTGCACGACACGCTTCATGAGGGGCAAGAGCTGGCGGTGCACGGGCCGGTCGGGCTGTTCAATGCCATCGACTTTCCGAGCCCGAAAGTGCTGTACCTGAGCGGCGGCGTCGGCATCACGCCGTGCATGTCGATGGCGCGCTGGTTCTACGACACCAACGCTAACGTCGACATGACTTTTATCCACAGCGCGCGCTCGCCGAAAGACATCATTTACCACCGCGAGCTGGAACACATGGCGTCGCGGATCGACAACTTCAGTTTGCATCTGATTTGCGAGAAGCACGGATTGGGTGAGCCGTGGGCCGGTTATCGCGGCTATCTCAACCACAAGATGCTTGAGTTGATGGTGCCGGACTTCCTCGAGCGCGAAGTGTTCTGCTGCGGCCCGACGCCGTACATGAACGCGGTCAAACGCCTGCTGGAAGTGGCCGGTTACGACATGTCGCGTTATCACGAGGAATCGTTCGGTGCCACGCCGCCCGAGGCCCGTGCCGATGCGGTCGAACAGGCCGAGCAGGCTGCGGATGCGCCGGAAATCGATGCGGCGGATCTGCATCAGGTCGAATTCACCTCGTCTGGCAAGAGCATTCGTGTGGCCCCAGGCGAGACCGTGCATGCGGCGGCGGCCAAGCTTGGCTTGATGATCCCGAAAGCCTGCGGGATGGGGATTTGCGGGACGTGCAAGGTGTTGAAGCTGGGCGGTGAGGTGGAGATGGAGCACAACGGCGGGATTACCGAGGACGATGAGGCTGAAGGGTTTATCTTGTCGTGCTGCAGTGTGCCGAAGGGGGATGTGCGCATCGATTTTTAAGTAGGGCAAATTTTTGCGTACGGCTTGCCCCTCACCCCAGCCCTCTCCCAGAGGGAGAGGGGGCCGACCGAGTTGTCTAGGGTTGTACATCGACCTGAACGACCTTATCGATTATGGATTCGGCAAAGCAGTTTCAGGTCGGCGTACTCCTTGAGCATCCCCCAATCAGTCCCTTCTCCCTGTTGGAGAGGGGACTGACCGAGTTGTTCTCACGCGGTGCACCGACTTGAGATATCGAGTCGACTATGGATTCGGTACAGCAGTTTCACGTCGGCGTAATTCTCAAATATCCCCCAATCAGTCCCCTCTCCCTCCGGGAGAGGGCTAGGGTGAGGGGCTGTTGATCTTGCGCTCGATGAGTCATTCACCACCTGAATAGCAGACAACCCCAAATCCCCAGCTAATCTTGTGCCCAGCTCCCACATCTATAAGAGGCTGCGCACGATGAGTCTGTCCCAGTTCAAAATCGCTCATAAACTGATCACCGGCGCTGCCGCCATCGAACAACTGGCCGCCGAACTCACACGCCTGGATATCGACAATCCGCTGATTGTCACCGATGCCGCGCTGGTCAAATCCGGCACGGTGGAGCTGGCGCTGGTGCAACTCGGCGGGCGCGATTACGAAATTTTCGACCGCGTACTGCCGGACCCGGAAATCGCCATCGTCGAAGACTGCATGCGCGTTTACCGCGAAGGCGGGCATGACGGTTTGATCGGCCTCGGTGGCGGCAGCGCCATCGACATCGCCAAGAGTGTCGCTGCGTATGCCGGTTACCACGGCGCACTGGAAGATCTGTTCGGTGTTGACCAGGTGCCACGCAAAGGCCCGCCGCTGATCGCCATTCCGACCACCGCCGGCACCGGTTCCGAAGTGACCAACGTCGCGATCCTTTCCGACAAAGTCGCGCAGTTGAAGAAAGGCATCGTCAGCGACTTTCTATTACCGGATGTCGCGCTGGTCAGCCCGCAGATGACTCTGACCTGCCCACGCAGCGTCACCGCAGCCAGTGGCGTCGACGCCTTGGTGCACGCCATCGAATCCTACCTG
>NZ_CABVHJ010000014.1:10261-108350 GCF_902497745.1 Pseudomonas fluorescens | reverse complement strand
CCCAGAGGGAGAGGGGGCCGACCGAGTTGTCTAGGGTTGTACATCGACCTGAACGACCTTATCGATTATGGATTCGGCAAAGCAGTTTCAGGTCGGCGTACTCCTTGAGCATCCCCCAATCAGTCCCTTCTCCCTGTTGGAGAGGGGACTGACCGAGTTGTTCTCACGCGGTGCACCGACTTGAGATATCGAGTCGACTATGGATTCGGTACAGCAGTTTCACGTCGGCGTAATTCTCAAATATCCCCCAATCAGTCCCCTCTCCCTCCGGGAGAGGGCTAGGGTGAGGGGCTTTTCAGTCAACGAACAAATCCGGCATTAGTGCCGCGTCGCTTTCTCGATCAAAGCGATATTGATCGAACTCAGTCACGCCGCTCTCCCGCAGAATCTCCTCATCAATCAACAGCCGCCCGGTAATCTGCCGTCCGCGGCTATCCAGAATCACATGCGCCGCATCCGCCATGATCGAAGGCAGACGCGCCTGCTTGAACGACTCCCGATTACCCAGCTGAAATTCAATCGCCGCCGTGGCAATCATCGTTTGCGGCCACAGTGAGTTGACGCTGATCCCGTAACCGGCAAATTCCTCACTCATCCCCAGCGTCAGCATGCTCATGCCGTACTTGGTCACCGTGTACGGGCTGAATTGCGCAAACCACTTGCTCGCCAGATTCAGCGGCGGTGACAGATTGAGAATGTGCCCGGCGGACTTCTTCAAATACGGCAGGGCAGCCTGACTGCACAGCAGCACCGCACGGGTATTGATCTGGTGCATCAGGTCGAAACGCTTGAGTTCGATGTGTTGCACACCCGTGAGCTTGATCGCCCCGGCGTTGTTCACCAGTGCATCGATCGCGCCGAAATGTTCATTGGCCTGCGCGAGCGCTTTGCGCACAGCCTCTTCATCACGCACATCCACTTGCAGGGCCAGAGCCTTTCCGCCCGCCGCCTCGACTTCCGCCGCGACGCTGTGGATGGTGCCGGGCAATTTGGCGTGGGGTTCGGCGCTCTTGGCTGCGATGACGATGTTGGCCCCATCCCTCGCGGCACGCAGCGCAATCTCACGACCAATGCCACGGCTGGCGCCGGTGATGAACAGGGTTTTGCCTTGTAACGACATGCCGATGCTCCTGCTTATTGTTATGTGAGCGGAGGGCTCGACAGACAATGTAGACCAAGCAGATCAGCAACACTGTCTCCACCATTGATCGTTCCCACGCTCTGCATGGGAATGCAGCCGTCGACGCTCCGCGTCATAGCGGTGTTAAGCATGTCGACAGTGGTGAGGCTGGAACGCGGAGCGTCCCGGGAGGCATTCCCACGCGGAGCGTGGGAACGATCAGTGCAGGGGGGGTCAGGCTGACATGACTTCGCGGATGTCGCGGGCCAGTTCGCGGACGCGTTCTTCTTCGGTGTCCCAGGAGCACATGAAGCGTGCGCCGCCCTTGCCGATGAAGGTGTAGAAGCGCCAGTTCTTCGCGGTCAGCGCGGCGATGGCCGGTTCCGACAGTTGCAGGAACACGCCGTTGGCCTGGACCGGGAACATCAGTTCGACGCCGGGAATGTCGCTGACCAGTTCGGCCAGCAGTTGCGCGCAGTGGTTGGCGTGGCGGGCGTATTTGAGCCAGGCGTCGTTTTCGAGGATGCCGACCCACGGCGCCGACAGGAAACGCATTTTCGACGCCAGTTGCCCGGCCTGTTTGCAGCGGTAATCGAAGTCTTCGGCCAGTTTGTGGTTGAAGAACAGGATCGCTTCACCCACGGCCATGCCGTTCTTGGTGCCGCCAAAGCACAGCACATCAACACCGGCCTTCCAGGTCAGATCGGCTGGTGAGCAGCCGAGGAATGCGCAGGCGTTGGAGAAGCGCGCGCCGTCCATGTGCAGGTGCAGGCCCAGCTCTTTGCAAGTGGCGCTGATGGCGCGGACTTCTTCCGGGGTGTAGACGCTGCCGACTTCTGTGGCTTGGGTCAGAGTTACGACGCGCGGTTTCGGGTAGTGGATGTCCTGGCGCTTGAGCGCGACTTCGCGGATCGACTGCGGGGTGATCTTGCCGTTTTCAGTGCCGGCGATCAGCAGTTTCGAGCCGTTGGAGAAGAATTCCGGGGCGCCGCATTCGTCGGTTTCGACGTGGGCGGTTTCCGAGCAGATCACGCTGTGGTAACTCTGGCACAGCGACGACAGGGCCAACGAGTTGGCGGCGGTGCCGTTGAAGGCGAAGAACACTTCGCAGTCGGTTTCGAACAACTGGCGGAAATGGTCGGACGCGCGCGCGGTCCATTCATCGTCGCCATACGCGCGTTGGTGGCCGTGGTTGGCCTGTTCCATTGCAGCCCAGGCTTCAGGGCAGATACCGGAATAGTTGTCGCTGGCGAATTGTTGGCTCTTGTCGGTCATGGCCGGCTTCCGTGGTCGAGACTCTTGTGAAGGCTCGTGGTCAATGATGGTGCGCACTTTACCGAAGATCTTCCGGGGAGCACACGGGATGTCACATTCAGGAAATTACCAGTTTGTAGGACGATTATGCACCTGAGCAAACGCGACGGCGCGCTGGATCTGCTCAAGTGGCTGGCGCTGCTGAGCATGTTGCTCGATCACCTGCGATATGTCGGTTTCTCCGCCGATTGGCTGTACGTGCCGGGGCGGTTGGCGTTTCCGTGGTTTTGTCTGGCGATGGCGGCGAATCTGGCGCGTGATGGTTCGCGGAGGATGGAATGGCGGTATCTGGGCTGGTTGTTGCTGTTCAGTGCTGTCAGTGAGATTCCGTATCGGTTGTACATTCCAGAGCCCGACACGTTGAATGTGATGCCGACACTGGCGCTGGGCTTGTTGGTGGCGCGGGGGTGGCAGGATCCAACGATCATGTCGCGATTGCTGGGCGTTGCTGCGCTGGTGCTGGCCGCCATGTTTCCGGAACGACTGATGTTTGGTTTCTTCGGGGTGTTGCTGCCGTTGGCGATGCTGCTGGTGTTTCGCCGTCCGTGGTATTTCAGCTTGCTGCCGGGTTTGATATGCCTCGCAGCGAATCAGTGGCAAGTGCTTTACGACTCGGCAAGGTTCGGTAGCAGCGTCGCCATTCTTGGTATTGCCACCTGTCTGTTTGCGCCAGCGCTGGGAATGTTCCTGTTGCGACATTCACGATATATCCAGCCACCGCCGATGCGGCGCTGGGCCTACGCCCTCTATCCCGCACATTTCCTCCTGCTGCTCGCCATCCGCATGGCATACACCTGACCCCTGTGGGACCGAGCCTGCTCGCGAAGAGGCCGGCACCTCCAACATAGAAGTTGGCTGACAGAGCGCTTTCGCGAGCAGGCTCGCTCCCACAGGGGATCTGCGGCGTTTCGAAGAGAGCATTTCCAGCCATGTCGTAAACGCACCTTTGCGTGGCGCGCGCAGGCATTTGAGCTGTCTGCGCCGGTCATACCATCGGCATCAAAGGGCACTGCCTTCAATGCCAGTGCCTTACCGAGACGAATGGCGCACAGATGCCGCTGGGAGAGACGCGATGTTCAGCAAGCAAGACCAGATCCAGGGTTACGACGATGCACTGCTGGCGGCGATGAATGCCGAGGAGCAACGTCAGGAAGATCACATCGAGCTGATCGCGTCGGAGAACTACACCAGCAAACGCGTGATGCAAGCGCAAGGCAGCGGCCTGACCAACAAATACGCCGAAGGCTATCCGGGCAAGCGCTACTACGGTGGCTGCGAGCACGTCGATAAAGTCGAAGCGCTAGCCATCGAACGCGCCAAGCAACTGTTCGGCGCCGATTACGCCAACGTTCAGCCACACTCCGGTTCTTCGGCCAACAGCGCCGTGTACCTGGCGCTGATCCAGCCGGGCGACACCATCCTCGGCATGAGCCTGGCCCACGGCGGTCACCTGACCCACGGCGCGAAAGTGTCGTCCTCGGGCAAGCTCTACAACGCCGTGCAGTACGGCATCAACACCGACACCGGGCTGATCGATTACGACGAAGTCGAGCGTCTCGCCGTCGAGTCCAAGCCAAAAATGATCGTCGCCGGTTTCTCCGCATACTCGAAGACTCTGGACTTCCCGCGCTTCCGTCAGATCGCTGACAAGGTCGGCGCGCTGCTGTTTGTCGACATGGCCCACGTTGCCGGGCTGGTTGCCGCCGGTCTGTACCCGAACCCGCTGCCGTACGCCGACGTGGTCACCACCACAACGCACAAAACCCTGCGCGGTCCACGTGGCGGGCTGATCCTGGCCAAGTCCAACGAAGAGATCGAGAAGAAGCTCAACGCTGCCGTGTTCCCCGGCGCCCAGGGCGGCCCGCTGATGCACGTCATCGCCGGTAAAGCCGTGTGCTTCAAGGAAGCGCTGGAGCCCGGCTTCAAGGCGTATCAGCAACAAGTGATCGATAACGCTCAGGCGATGGCCAGCGTGTTTATCAAACGTGGCTACGATGTAGTGTCCGGCGGCACCGACAACCATTTGTTCCTGGTCAGCCTGATCCGTCAGGGCCTGACCGGCAAAGACGCCGACGCCGCCCTTGGCCGCGCGCACATCACCGTCAACAAGAACGCCGTGCCGAACGACCCGCAATCGCCGTTCGTGACCTCGGGCCTGCGCATCGGCACCCCGGCGGTCACCACCCGTGGCTTCAAGGTGACCCAGTGCGAAGTGTTGGCTGGCTGGATTTGCGACATCCTCGACAACCTCGGCGATGCCGATGTCGAGGCCAATGTTGCCCAGCAAGTGTCGGCCCTGTGCGCAGACTTCCCGGTTTATCGCTGAGTGTTCTGGAGTAACTGACTATGCAACGCTATTCGGGCTTCGGCCTCTTCAAACACTCCCTCAGCCACCACGAAAACTGGCAGCGCATGTGGCGCACGCCGACGCCGAAGAAGGTCTACGACGTGGTCATCGTCGGCGGCGGCGGGCACGGCCTGGCGACTGCTTATTACTTGGCGAAAGAACACGGCATCACCAATGTTGCCGTGGTCGAGAAGGGCTGGCTGGGCGGCGGTAACACCGCGCGCAACACCACCATCGTGCGCTCCAACTACCTGTGGGACGAGTCGGCGCACCTCTACGAACACGCGATGAAATTGTGGGAAGGCCTGTCGCAGGACTTGAACTACAACGTGATGTTCTCCCAGCGTGGCGTCTACAACCTGTGCCACACCCTGCAGGACATCCGTGATTCCGAGCGTCGGGTCAGCGCCAATCGCCTCAACGGCGTCGATGGTGAACTGCTCAACGCCAAGCAAGTCGCTGACGAGATTCCGTACCTCGACTGCTCGAAAAACACTCGCTACCCGGTGATGGGCGCGACCGTTCAGCGTCGCGGCGGCGTCGCCCGTCACGATGCCGTGGCCTGGGGCTTTGCCCGTGCCGCCGATGCCTTGGGCGTGGACTTGATCCAGCAGACCGAAGTGATCGGTTTCCGCAAGGAAAACGGCGTGTGCATCGGTGTTGAAACCAACAAGGGTTTCATCGGCGCCAAACGCGTTGGTGTGGTCACGGCCGGTAACTCCGGGCACATGGCCAAACTCGCCGGTTTCCGTCTGCCGATCGAATCCCACCCGCTGCAAGCGCTGGTGTCCGAGCCGATCAAGCCGATTATCGACAGCGTGATCATGTCCAACGCCGTGCACGGTTACATCAGCCAGTCCGACAAGGGTGACCTGGTGATCGGCGCCGGTATCGACGGCTACAACGGCTACGGCCAGCGCGGTTCGTACCCGGTGATCGAGCACACCATTCAGGCCATCGTCGAGATGTTTCCGGTGTTGTCCCGCGTGCGCATGAACCGTCAGTGGGGCGGCATCGTCGACACCACCCCGGACGCTTGCCCGATCATTTCGAAAACTCCGGTACCGAACATGTTCTTCAACTGCGGTTGGGGCACCGGTGGCTTCAAGGCAACTCCTGGCTCGGGCAACGTGTTTGCCGCGAGTCTGGCCAAGGGTGAAATGCACCCGTTGGCCGCACCTTTCTCCATCGACCGTTTCCACAACGGTGCGTTGATCGATGAACACGGCGCTGCTGCGGTTGCCCACTAACAGGAGAAATCCCCATGTTGCATATCTTCTGTCCTCACTGCGGCGAACTGCGCTCCGAAGAGGAATTCCACGCATCCGGTCAGGCGCACATTCCGCGTCCGCTCGATCCAGGCGCCTGCACCGACGAGGAGTGGGGCGACTACATGTTCTTCCGCGATAACCCGCGCGGTCTGCACCACGAGCTGTGGGATCACGTCGCCGGTTGCCGTCAGTACTTCAACGTCACCCGCGACACCGTGACCTACGAGATTCTCGAGAGCTACAAGATCGGCGAGAAGCCACAATTCACCGACAAGGCTGGCACTGCGAAAACAGCCACGACGGCGCTGGGAGAGAAGGTATGAGCCAGACCAATCGCCTGTCCAACGGTGGACGGATCGACCGCAACAAAGTGCTGAGCTTCACCTTCAACGGCCAGAGCTACAAAGGCTTCGAGGGTGACTCGCTGGCCGCCGCGCTGATCGCCAACGGCGTCGACATCATCGGCCGCAGCTTCAAGTATTCGCGTCCTCGCGGCATCTTTGCTGCCGGTGCCGAAGAGCCGAACGCGGTGCTGCAGATCGGTGCCACCGAAGCCACCCAGATTCCCAACGTGCGCGCCACGCAACAAGCGCTGTATCAAGGTCTGGTCGCGACCAGTACCAACGGCTGGCCAAGCGTCAACAACGACATGATGGGCATTCTCGGCAAGGTCGGCGGCAAGCTGATGCCGCCGGGTTTCTACTACAAAACTTTCATGTACCCGCAATCGTTCTGGATGACTTACGAGAAGTACATTCGCAAGGCTGCCGGTCTCGGCCGTTCGCCGACCGAGGTCGATCCGGACACCTACGACTACATGAACCAGCACTGCGACGTGCTGATCGTCGGCGCCGGCCCTGCCGGTCTCGCCGCTGCCTTGGCCGCTGCGCGCAGCGGTGCCCGAGTGATTCTTGCCGATGAGCAGGAAGAGTTCGGCGGTAGCCTGCTCGATTCCCGCGAAAGCCTCGACGGCAAACCGGCGATGGACTGGGTCGCCAGCGTCATCACCGAACTGAAGAACACCCCGGACGTGCTGCTGTTGCCGCGCGCCACGGTCAACGGTTACCACGACCACAACTTCCTGACCATTCACGAACGCCTCACCGATCACCTCGGCGACCGTGCGCCAATCGGTCAGGTGCGTCAGCGCATTCACCGTGTTCGCGCCAAGCGTGTCGTGCTGGCGACCGGTGCTTGCGAGCGTCCGCTGGTTTACGGCAACAACGACGTGCCGGGCAACATGCTCGCTGGTGCGGTGTCGACTTACGTGCGTCGCTACGGCGTAGCGCCGGGCAAGAAGCTTGTCCTCAGCACCAACAATGATCACGCCTACCGCGTGGCACTGGATTGGCTCGATGCCAGTCTGCAAGTGGTGGCCATCGCCGATGCGCGCAGCAATCCGCGTGGTGCGCTGGTGGAAGAAGCCCGCGCCAAAGGCATCCGCATTCTCACCGGCAGCGCCGTAATCGAAGCCCGTGGCAGCAAGCGCGTCACCGCTGCCCGCGTTGCCGCGATTGATGTCAAAGCCCATTCGGTGACCAGCCCGGGCGAATGGCTCGACTGCGATTTGATCGCCAGTTCCGGCGGTTACAGCCCGGTGGTTCACCTGGCCTCGCACCTCGGTGGCAAACCGACCTGGCGTGAAGACATCCTCGGTTTTGTACCGGGCGAAGCACCGCAGAAACGCGTGTGCGTCGGCGGCATCAATGGCGTCTACGGTCTCGGCGATTCGCTGGCTGACGGTTTTGAAGGTGGCGTGCGCGCTGCCGCTGAAGCCGGTTTCCAGACCGTCGAAGGCGTGTTGCCGAAAGCCCTGAGCCGTCACGAAGAACCGACGCTGGCGCTGTTCCAGGTGCCGCATGAAAAGAACACCGCACGGGCGCCGAAGCAATTCGTCGACCTGCAAAACGACGTGACCGCTGCCGCCATTGAACTGGCGACCCGCGAAGGTTTCGAGTCGGTCGAGCACGTCAAACGCTACACCGCGCTGGGCTTCGGCACCGATCAGGGCAAGCTCGGCAACGTCAACGGTCTGGCCATTGCCGCCCGCTCGCTGAACGTGACAATTCCGCAGATGGGCACCACGATGTTCCGCCCGAACTACACGCCGGTGACTTTCGGCGCGGTGGCCGGTCGTCACTGTGGGCACATCTTCGAACCGGTTCGCCACACCGCGCTACACGCCTGGCATGTGAAGAATGGCGCTGAGTTTGAAGACGTCGGTCAGTGGAAGCGTCCTTGGTACTTCCCGAAAAACGGCGAAGATCTGCATGCCGCGGTGAAGCGTGAATGCAAAGCCGTGCGCGACAGCGTCGGCCTGCTCGACGCCTCGACCCTCGGCAAGATCGACATTCAAGGCCCGGATGCCCGCGAGTTCCTCAACCGCGTGTACACCAACGCCTGGACCAAACTCGACGTGGGCAAGGCCCGCTACGGTTTGATGTGCAAAGAAGACGGCATGGTCTTCGACGACGGTGTGACGGCGTGCCTGGCCGACAACCATTTCGTCATGACCACCACCACCGGCGGCGCCGCACGCGTGCTGCAGTGGCTGGAGCTGTACCACCAGACCGAATGGCCGGACATGAAGGTTTACTTCACCTCCGTCACCGACCACTGGGCGACCATGACCCTGTCCGGGCCGAACAGCCGCAAGCTGCTCAGCGCCGTGACCGACATTGATCTGAGCAACGAAGCGTTCCCGTTCATGACCTGGAAAGAAGGTCTGGTCGGCGGCGTGCCAGCGCGGGTGTTCCGCATCTCGTTTACCGGTGAGCTGTCGTACGAAGTCAACGTCCAGGCCGACTACGCGATGGGCGTGCTGGAGAAAATCGTCGAGGCCGGCAAGCAGTACAACCTGACCCCGTACGGCACCGAAACCATGCACGTCCTGCGTGCCGAAAAGGGTTTCATCATCGTCGGTCAGGATACGGACGGCTCGATGACTCCGGACGACTTGAACATGGGCTGGTGCGTCGGTCGCACCAAACCGTTCTCGTGGATCGGCCAGCGTGGGATGAACCGTGAAGACTGCGTGAAGGATCAGCGTAAACAACTGGTCGGTCTGAAGCCGATCGATCCGAACGTGTGGCTGCCGGAGGGCGCGCAACTGGTGTTCAACACCAAGCAGACGATTCCGATGACCATGGTCGGTCACGTGACCTCCAGCTATGCGCACAACTCCCTCGGTTATTCGTTTGCCATGGGTGTGGTCAAAGGCGGTCTGAAGCGTCTCGGTGAGCGGGTGTTTGCACCGCTGGCCGATGGCAGCGTGATCGAGGCGGAAATCGTTTCTTCAGTGTTCTTCGATCCGAAGGGGGATCGCCAGAACATCTGACGGCCTCAAGAACTGTGGGCGGGCGGCTATTCGCGAGCAGGCTCGCTCCCACATTCGACCGCGTTCCCCTGTGGGAGCGAGCCTGCTCGCGAAAGCGGCAGATCAGCCACCGCAGGAACCAACAGAATTCAGGAAGGTGCTTTATGACCACAGCCAATGTTTACCAACAACGCCCGACCACCGGCGCCCGTGCCGAGTCGTCGCTGCACCATGCCGACCTCGCCAGCCTGGTCGGCAAGGGCCGCAAGAACGCCGGCGTGATCGTGCGTGAGAAAAAACTCCTCGGCCACCTGACCATCCGTGGCGATGGCCACGATGCCGCGTTCGCTGCCGGTGTGCACAAAGCCCTGGGCATTGAATTGCCCGGCGCTCTGAGCGTCATCGTCAAAGGCGAAACCAGCCTGCAATGGATGGGCCCGGACGAGTGGTTGCTGATCGTGCCGAGCGGCGAAGAGTTCGCCGCCGAACAGAAACTGCGTGAAGCGCTGGGCGATCTGCACATCGCGATCGTCAACGTCAGCGGCGGTCAGCAAGTGCTCGAACTGAGCGGGCCGAACGTGCGTCAGGTGCTGATGAAGTCGACCAGCTATGACGTGCACCCGAATAATTTTCCGGTGGGTAAAGCGGTCGGCACGGTGTTCGCCAAATCGCAGTTGATGATTCGCCATACGGCTGAAGACACTTGGGAACTGCTGATTCGTCGTAGCTTTTCGGATTACTGGTGGTTGTGGTTGCAGGATGCTTCGGCTGAGTACGGGTTGAGCGTTCAGGCCTGACAGATCAAGAGCTACCCCCTCACCCCAGCCCTCTCCCCCAGGGGGAGAGGGGGAAAGGGAGCAGATTTGTGGAGTTTTCGAGCCTGAGTTCGCCGCGATATTTCAGGTCGGCGTAGCTCGAAAGAACACCTCGGTCAGTCCCCTCTACCTCCGGGAGAGGGCTAGGGTGAGGGGAAAAATTCCCCCAGACACCCCGCACAAAGAACAGGAGTCACCGCACCATGAGCCGCGCCCCAGACACATGGATTCTGACCGCCGATTGCCCCAGCGTCCTCGGCACCGTGGACGCGGTCACGCGTTTCCTGTTCGAGCAGGGCTGCTACGTCACCGAGCACCATTCGTTCGATGACCGCCTCTCCGGGCGTTTCTTCATTCGCGTGGAATTCCGTCAGCCCGACGGTTTCGACGAACAGTCCTTCCGCGCCGGGCTCGCCGAACGCGGTCAGGCCTTCGGCATGATCTTCGAACTGACCGCGCCGAACTACCGGCCAAAAGTGGTGATCATGGTCTCCAAGGCCGATCACTGCCTCAACGACTTGCTCTACCGCCAGCGCATCGGCCAGTTGTCGATGGATGTGGCGGCGGTGGTCTCCAACCACCCGGATCTGAAACCGCTGGCCGACTGGCACCAGATTCCCTACTACCATTTCCCCCTCGACCCCAACGACAAACCGTCGCAGGAGCGTCAGGTGTGGCAGGTGATCGAAGAGTCCGGCGCCGAACTGGTGATCCTCGCCCGCTACATGCAGGTGCTGTCGCCGGAGCTGTGCCGCAAGCTCGATGGCAAGGCGATCAACATTCATCACTCGCTGCTGCCGGGCTTCAAGGGCGCCAAGCCGTATCACCAGGCGTACAACAAGGGTGTGAAACTGGTTGGCGCGACGGCGCATTACATCAATAACGATCTGGATGAAGGGCCGATCATTGCTCAAGGCGTCGAGGCGGTGGATCACAGTCATTACCCCGAGGATCTGATTGCCAAGGGGCGCGATATCGAAGGCCTGACGCTGGCGCGGGCCGTTGGGTATCACATTGAGAGACGGGTGTTTTTGAACGCCAATCGTACGGTCGTACTTTAGATCGCTAAAAGATCGCAGCCTTCGGCAGCTCCTACAGGGGGATGCGATTCATGTAGGAGCTGCCGAAGGCTGCGATCTTTTGATTTACCGAGCACTCAACGCGCTGCCTGCCTGGGCAACGCGGTTCCATAAAAACAACAGCGAGGTGAAAGCATGTCTGGCAATCGTGGTGTGGTGTATCTCGGCGCTGGCAAGGTCGAAGTACAGAAAATCGACTATCCGAAAATGCAGGACCCGCGCGGTCGCAAGATCGAGCACGGGGTCATTCTCAAAGTGGTTTCCACCAATATCTGCGGCTCCGACCAGCACATGGTGCGCGGCCGTACCACGGCGCAGACCGGTCTGGTGCTGGGCCACGAGATCACCGGCGAGGTGATCGAAAAAGGCTCCGACGTCGAAAACCTGAAAATCGGCGACCTGGTTTCCGTGCCGTTCAACGTGGCGTGCGGGCGCTGCCGTTCCTGCAAAGAGCAACACACCGGCGTCTGCCTGACCGTCAACCCGGCCCGAGCCGGCGGTGCTTACGGTTACGTCGACATGGGCGATTGGACTGGCGGTCAGGCCGAGTACGTGCTGGTGCCGTACGCCGATTTCAACCTGCTGAAACTGCCGGACCGCGACAAGGCCATGGAGAAAATCCGCGACCTGACCTGCCTCTCCGATATCCTCCCGACCGGTTACCACGGCGCCGTCACTGCCGGCGTTGGCCCGGGCAGCACCGTTTACATTGCCGGCGCCGGCCCGGTCGGTCTGGCCGCTGCCGCTTCCGCGCGCCTGCTCGGTGCTGCGGTGGTGATCGTCGGCGACGTCAACACCATCCGCTTGGCTCACGCCAAATCCCAGGGTTTTGAAATCGTCGACCTGTCCAAGGACACCCCGCTGCACGAACAGATCGCCGCACTGCTGGGCGAGCCGGAAGTGGATTGCGCAGTGGACTGCGTCGGCTTCGAAGCACGCGGCCACGGCCACGACGGCGTGAAAGCCGAGGCTCCGGCCACCGTGCTCAACTCACTGATGGGTGTGGTCCGCGTTGCCGGCAAAATCGGTATCCCCGGCCTGTACGTCACCGAAGATCCGGGTGCCGTGGACGCTGCTGCGAAAATGGGCAGCCTGAGCATTCGCTTCGGTCTGGGCTGGGCCAAGTCGCACAGCTTCCACACCGGCCAGACCCCAGTGATGAAGTACAACCGCCAACTGATGCAGGCGATCATGTGGGATCGCATCAACATCGCCGAAGTGGTGGGCGTGCAAGTGATCAGCCTCGATCAGGCGCCGGAAGGCTATGGCGAGTTCGATGCGGGCGTGCCGAAGAAGTTTGTGATTGATCCGCATAAGTTGTTTAGTGCGGCGTAGGGTTTAAAATGAATGAAAGAAGCGGCACTTCTGAGAAGTGCCGTTTTTGTTGGTGGGATAAATAACAGTTTTTTCTGAACAGTGGGCGAGATTAATTAAACGCACATTTTAGTTCGTCGTCAGCTACGCAGTCGTTGCCGCTCCAGTTGGCCCCAGCACCTGTAACCGGTTTTCCTGTGGGCAACTCCACGCCTAACGATCCGCCTGCCGTAGAATTTTCGTATCTACAAATAACCTTGGCAGAACTGTTTTCTTTATTCAGTAAGCGAGCGGAAGTGAACTTTAGACTTTTCAATGTGGGCTGGTCTACGTCTGGCATGACATTGACTTTTACTGGATTTCCATCAAGTCCCGTGACTGTATATATTCCTTCTTCAAGTTTGTGAAAAGAGGATCCTGGAGGGCAAGATTCCGCATGGGCCGTACTTGCAAGGAATGCTGATATCAACAAGCAGGGAGTTAATTTCTTAAGCATGGTGTTGTACTCATTTATTTACGTTGGGTGCTTATGGTCTTCCAGTTTTTAGACGATGAGTACTGATACTTATGACAGTTTTTTAGAATTCTTAGCTACTGATATTTTTTTCTTAATCGCGAACGACAATAACAATTTTCAGCATTGGTTCTACGCCTTCCAATGCGAGGCGAAGCTCAACTCGGCATGAAACTATGCCGTAGCCCTTACCCAGACTGGAACTTCTGACACGTAGGGTTCAAACAAGCGGTTACATCCTCCATTCCATAGTGGGCTTTTCATGCTTTAAATAAAGCCGAAGACTTTTTCGTCGTTAAATCACTTAACTGTACCGGTTTGCCTGTTTGACATGTCTGTGCTTCCTGCATTGTAAGGTTGGTATCACACGGTGCGACCCAAGACGTACGCTAATGAAAAGACAACCCGTACGGTTGTCTTTGTATCGCTACTTTTTCTTGCCCTGGAATGCGCATTTATTGACGTCACCGTCAGCCGCTGTGCATTCATTACCCGTCCAACCGCTTCCAGTGGTGCTAATCGGAGTACCGTTTCGGTATCCGGCCGATACACCTAGGTCGTCCTTGCCTTCATATCTGCAGATGACAACCGATTTGGAAGTGTTTTTATCCTTGACGAGTGCAGAGGTGAAGCTGAGATCTTCAGCGTCTTGTGATCGGGACACCGAAATTGTTGGGCAGGTCGCTGCGTAGGTGGAACTCATCATGTTCAAACTGATCACCAGGCTGGTGACAACTTTAAGCTTCATTACTTTTGCTCCGTTACTTAAATGGGAGCCGCAATTTTCGCGCGGATGATGAATAGCGCCTACTGTCAGGTCTGACAGGTTTATAGTTCATTTTGAAATATCTATTCGAACGGTTCGCAACTAAAGAGTCTAAAAGACCGCAGCGTTCAGTTGTTTCGGGCGTTGAGGTCTTGCGGGGAGTCAGCCTCGATCAGGGTGACCTCAGGGTCGCCGTTGTAAGGCAAGGTCATAAGCTACCCTCACCCCAGCCCTCTCCCTAAGGGAGAGGGGGAAAGGGAGCAGATTTTCGTAGTTTTCGGGTTCGAGTTCGGCTCGGTATTTCAGGTCGATAAAACTCGAGAGAACACCACGGTCAGTCCCCTCTCCCTCTGGGAGAGGGCTAGGGTGAGGGGCTTTGCTTTACAGCGCCGCCAGCGTCCCTTGATACAGAACCGGTCCGGTCGGTTGCCCAGTCGGCGAACCACCTTTAGGTTCAAGACTTACCGCCAGCGCAATCGGTTTGCCGATCAAGGCTTTCTGCGCCTCACTCAACTCAACCTTGCCTTTGCCCCCCGCCGGAATCACACCCAGCGAAATCGGCTTGCCATCCGCCGGAATCACCCACAACTCCAGGCTATGATCCGCATCAACGGCCGCCAACGTCAGCGGCTCAACTTGCAGATAATCCGCATGTGCCTCGACCTTCAGCGCCGGTTGCGCATCGGCTGTCAGCAGCGTGGCGTGGTAGCGGGCGTCGTCGCGGTTGTACAGCGAGCCGAGGAACACCAGCACCACGATCGAACACAGCGCAGCGGTAACCCGTAGCCAGTTCCAGAACGGCCGCTTCTCGGGCACATGCAGCACTTGCGGTTCGATCCGCGCGGTAATGCCTTGCCATACTCGGTCGGGCACCGGATGCTCCGGCAGCGCTTCGGTGAGAGAGGCGAGGCTTTCCTGCCATTGCGCCACTTCAGCTCGTAACACAGCGTCGTCCAGCAGCAATTGTTCAAACCGCCGCCGCGCAGGCGCAGACATCAAGCCAATCGCATAATCGGCAGCCAGAGCGCGACGCAGGGCAGGGATCTGGTAGTTCATGATTCAAGGCACCGGCGCAGACGTTCCATGCCACGACGGATCCACGATTTCACCGTCCCCAGTGGCGTTGCCAAGTGTTCGGAGAGTTCCGTGCACGACAATCCCTGAAAGTACGCCACAGTGATCGACTGGCGCTGCATGCTGTCGAGGGTTTCGAGGCAACGGTTCAACGCATGGGCCTCACGGGCGCTGTTCAGTTGGTCGTGAGCGGAGGGGCTTTCGTCCGGCAGCGCATCCTGTTCGAGATCCGTCAGCGGTCGGTCGCGGTGTTTGCGCAATTGATCAATGGCCTGATTGCGCGTGATGTTGATCATCCACGTCAGCGGTGCCGACAGGTGCGCTTCGTAGCGTGAGGCGTTGTTCCAGATGCGCACGAAGGCTTCCTGCAGCACTTCTTCGGCCAGATCGGCACGGCCCATGAAGCGCAGGGCGACGCCATGCAGACGCGGGCCGACGCTGCGATAGAGCGTTTCGAAGGCGCGACGATCACCCAGTGAACACTGGGCCAACAACTGTCGCAGCTGATCGGTGTCGGCGATGGAAATGACGACTCTCCAGGCAAAGGTCGGGCGACGAGGGCTGGGCTCGGACTGTTCACAGGCTAGTTCAGCGACAGCGGTTGTGCCATTCATCACGAGGGTGTCCGGGATTTCACGTTTTATATACGCAGGCCGGACGAAAATGGATGCGCCGCGCCGGAACATGCCCGCGGATACCCGGTCAAACCGGCAGTTTCACTGCCCGTTCAGCGGGTGGTTTTCACAGCGCAAGAGGATGTCTGAATGAAGATTTCACGCGGTTTTGCCTTGGCATCGCTCCTGACCCTGGCCGCCGGGCCGGTGTTTGCCGGTTTCAGTCTCAACGACGTCGCTGGTGCGGTTTCGGGGATGCAGGGCGGTGACAAGGCGGCCGCTGCGGCGCCGACCTCGGAAACCGCCGGTTTGCTCAGTGCCCTCAGTGCGCTGGATGTCACGCCGGAGCAAGCCGTTGGCGGCACCAGTGCGATGCTCGGGCTGGCGAAGAATCAGTTGAGCAGCACCGATTACTCACAACTGGCCAAAGAAGTGCCGGGCATCGACAAACTGTCGGGTGGCAGCGGCAATCTGGCGGCGCTGGGCGCCTTGCTCGGTTCATCCGGCAAGTCTGCCGGGCTGGAAAATGCGCTGGGCAATGTCAAGGACACCAACGACCTGAACAATGCCTTCAGCGCACTGGGCATGGACAGCGGCATGATCGGCCAGTTTGCCCCGGTGCTCCTGCAATATCTTGGTCAGCAGGGCGTCGGCGGTTCGCTGCTGAGCAGCCTGGGCAGCATCTGGGGCGCCGGCACCGGTAGCTGATTCAGCCGCGCTCGCTGCGCAGCTCGGCGATGCGCTGATCCTTCTCGTTCCAGAGCTGGTTGACCCAGCTCTGGACCTTCTGGCGAAACGCCGGATCATTCTCGTAATCGCCTTGCCAGAGCGCCGGGTCGAGTTCGCGGGTCTTGATGTCGATGATCACGCGCGGCACGTTGCCGCTGATCAAATCCCAGAAACCCGGAATTCGCTCCTTTGGATAAACCACGGTGACGTCGAGAATCGCATCCAGCTGTTCACCCATCGCGGCCAAGACAAACGCCACACCGCCGGCCTTGGGCTTGAGCAAGTGGCTGAACGGTGATTGTTGCTGCGCGCTTTTCGCCGCGGTATAGCGCGTGCCTTCCAGATAATTGACCACGGTCACCGGCTGCCGCTTGAACAGCTCGCACGCCTGTTTGGTGATTTCCAGATCCTTGCCGGCCAGTTCCGGGTTTTTCGCCAGAAAGGCTTTGGTGTAGCGCTTCATGAACGGGTAATCCAGCGCCCACCACGCCAGCCCCAGAAACGGTACCCAGATCAGCTCTTTCTTGAGGAAGAATTTGAAGAACGGCGTGCGCCGGTTGAGCGTCTGGATCAGCGCCGGAATGTCGACCCACGACTGGTGGTTGCTGACCACCAGATACGAGGTATCGCCGCGCAAGTCTTCACCGCCGCGAATGTCCCACTGGGTGGGGATGCACAGGCGGAAAATCAGCTTGTCGATCTCGGCCCAGGTCTCGGCGATCCACATCACCGCCCCCGACGCGTAATCGCGCCAGCGGCCCGGGGCGACCAGTTTGAGCAGGGCAAATACCAGCAACGGCCCGATCAGGATCAGGGTGTTGAGCAACAGCAGCAGGGTGACGAAACAGCCGGTGAGCAGGCGGCGCATAAGCAACTCTTTGCAAACGGATGGGCGCGCCATGATAAGCAGCTTCGCGCGGCAGGCCAAATCGGTGGTGACGAATGTTTCACTTTTGGGCCGGTATGCTTTGCTCAAGCGTTGTGTTGAATGTGCTGGCCTCTTCGCGAGCAGGCTCGCTCCCACACTGGATTCAGGTGTATTAAAAATGTGCGCTCAACACAAAAACCTGTGGGAGCGAGCCTGCTCGCGAAAGCGATTTCAAGGCGAACGAATGCCTCAATGGGTGTCTAAAACTCCAGTCTGCCGCCCTCATTTTCCAAGGAAGCCCCTTACGTGAAATCCCTCCTTGCACTGTTTGCCCTCGTCGCCCTGCCGGTCATGGCCGCCGAGCCGACCCTGTACGGGCGCTACGAATACATTGCGCTGCCGGAAATCGGCGGTGAGGTGCTCAAGGCCAAGATGGACACCGGTGCGCTGACCGCCTCGCTGTCGGCCAAAGACATCGAAACCTTCACCCGTGATGGCGACGAATGGGTGCGTTTCCGCCTCGGCACCAAAGACGCCAGCAACAAGGTCTACGAACACAAGGTCGCGCGGATCAGCAAGATCAAGAGCCGCTCGGATGAAGAGGACGAGGGCGAAAGCACCGAAGTCGCCAAACGCCCGGTGGTCGATCTGGAGCTGTGCCTGGGTAACGTCAAGCGTACCGTTGAGGTCAACCTGACCGACCGCAGCAACTTCAACTATCCGCTGCTGATCGGTGCCAAGGCCTTGCGCGAGTTTGGCGCTGCGGTAAACCCGGCGCGGCGCTTCACCGCCGACAAACCGGACTGCTGAGCCAAGTGGTCTCATTGACGTAACGTCAGGCTTGGGGCACCGTTCGCGCACTTAACCCACGGGCTCGGACGCCATGCCTCATATCCTGATTGTCGAAGACGAAGCGGCGATTGCCGACACGCTGATTTTTGCCTTGCAGGGCGAGGGCTTCACCACCACGTGGCTGAGCCTCGGCGCGGCGGCGCTGGAGCATCAGCGGCAGACCCCGGCCGATCTGATCATCCTCGACATTGGCCTGCCGGATATCAGTGGTTTCGAAACCTGCAAACAGCTGCGACGTTTCAGCGAAGTGCCGGTGCTGTTTCTCAGCGCCCGTGATGCCGAGATTGATCGAGTGGTGGGGCTGGAAATTGGCGCCGACGACTACGTGGTCAAGCCCTTCAGCCCGCGCGAGGTCGCGGCGCGGGTCAAGGCTATTCTCAAACGCATGGCGCCGCGCCCGGCGATTGAAGCCGATTCCGCGCTGTTCCGTGTCGATCCAGAACGGATTCAAATCATCTATCGCGGCCAGACGTTGAGCCTGACCCGCCACGAATTCCGCCTGCTGCAATGCCTGCTCGAACAACCCGAGCGGGTGTTCAGTCGCGAGCAGTTGCTCGACGCGCTGGGCGTTGCGGCCGACGCCGGTTACGAGCGCAGCATCGACAGCCACATCAAAAGCGTGCGCGCCAAACTGCGTCTGGTGCGCGCCGACGCCGAGCCGATCCAGACCCATCGTGGCCTCGGTTACAGCTACAGCCCGGGGCACAGCTGATGTCACTGGGGCTGCGGATCTTTCTGGTGTATGTGCTGTTTGTCGGCCTGACCGGTTATTTTGTGCTCAACACGGTAATGGAAGAAATCCGCCCCGGCGTGCGTCAGTCCACCGAAGAAACCCTGGTCGACACCGCCAACCTGATGGCGGAAATCCTGCGGGACGATTTCAAGGCCGGCACCCTCAGCGCGAACCGCTGGCCCGAGTTGCTGCGCGCCTATGGCGAGCGCCAGCCGCAAGCGAGCATTTGGGGCTTACCGAAAAATCAGGTCAACCACCGCATCTACGTGACTGATGCCAAGGGCATCGTCGTGCTCGATTCCAGTGGTGTCGCGGTCGGTGAGGATTACTCGCGCTGGAACGACGTCTACCTGACCCTGCGCGGTGAATATGGCGCGCGTTCGAGCCGCAGCGATCCGGATGACGCCAGTTCGTCGGTGATGCACGTTGGCGCACCGATCCGCGACAACGGCCAGATCATCGGCGTGGTCACCGTGGCCAAGCCCAATAGCTCATTGCAGCCTTATGTTGATCGCACCGAGCGGCGCTTGCTGTTTTACGGCGCCGGGTTGATCGGCCTCGGTCTGTTGTTCGGTGCCTTGCTGTCGTGGTGGCTGAGTCGCGCACTGCACCGTTTGACCGGTTATGCCCAAGCGGTGAGCGAAGGGCGGCGGGTGGAAGTGCCGCACTATCGCGGCGGTGAGCTGGAGCAACTGGCCACAGCGGTTGAGCAGATGCGCACACAGCTGGAGGGTAAGGCGTACGTTGAGCGCTACGTGCATACGTTGACCCATGAATTGAAAAGTCCGCTGGCGGCGATTCGTGGCGCGGCGGAGTTGCTGCAAGGTGAAATGCCGCCGGTTCAACGTCTGCGCTTTGTCGGCAACATCGACAGCGAAAGTGCGCGGATGCAGCAGTTGATCGAACGTTTGCTGAATCTCGCGCAGGTCGAGCAACGTCAGGGACTGGAAGAGCGGGTCGCTGTGCCGTTGGCGGCGCTGGTTGATCAATTGCTGCAGGGGCAGGCGGCGCGGATTGAAGGCAAGCAGTTGCGCATCGAACAGGCGATTGCGGCTGATCTGCTGTTAATTGGCGAGCCGTTTCTGTTGCGTCAGGCGCTGGGCAATCTGTTGGAGAATGCGCTGGATTTCACCCCGGTTGAGGGGTTGCTGTGCTTCAGTGCTGAGCGGGTTGGCGAGCAGATTGAGTTGCGGTTGTTCAATGAAACCGCTCCGATTCCCGATTACGCCTTGCCGCGTTTGACTGAGCGCTTCTACTCGTTGCCGCGTCCGGACAGTGGGCGCAAAAGCACGGGGTTGGGGCTTAACTTCGTTGAAGAGGTGGTCAAGTTGCATGGTGGTTCGATGCAGATCCGCAATGTCGAAAACGGTGTTGAAGTGACATTGCGCTTGCCTTGAAATCGAGTCGTTGCCTTCGTCGGAACGCCGCCCGGAGACAAGCTCGCTCCCACAGGGGATTTGTGAACGACACAGATCCAATGTGGGAGCGAGCTTGCTCGCGAAGGGGCCTGAACAGTCTCCACACAATCTCCATAATCCCCCCATATTCCCCTCATACGGCAACACCAGACTCCCCCCATCCAAACAGGGAGAGTCCCATGAACAAGAATCTGACCATCAAGCTCGGCGCCATCGCCGTGCTGATCCTGCTGTTGCTGATACCTTTATTGATGATCGATGGCGTCATCGATGACCGCCAACAGCTGCGCGACGGCGTGCTCGAAGACATCGCCCGTAGTTCCAGCTACAGCCAGCAATTGAGCGGGCCGGTGATGGTGGTGCCGTATCGCAAAGTGATTCACAACTGGAAGACCAACGACAAAACCAATCAGCGCTACGACGAACCGAGCGAAGAACGCGGTCGTTTGTACTTCCTGCCGGAGCGTTTCGAACTCGACGGCCAGGTGCAAACCGAACTGCGTGCGCGCGGCATTTATGAGGCACGGCTGTTCCACGCCGACAACCGCATCAACGGCCACTTCTCACTGCCGGCGCAATTGGGCATCAAGGAAGACTTCAGCGATTACCAGTTCGATGCACCGTTTCTCGCGGTCGGCATCAGCGATATTCGCGGTATCGAAAATGCGCTGAAGCTGGAACTTGACGGTCAGCGTCTGGACTTCGTTCCGGGCACCCAGGTCGGCTGGCTCGGCGAGGGTGTGCGAGTGACGCTGCCGTTGCTCGATACCAGCAAAACCACGGAACTGAGCTTCGGCTTCGACCTGCGTCTGCAGGGCACCGGTTCGTTGCAGGTGCTGCCAGTGGGCAAGAGCAGCAGCGTCAGCCTCACTGCGAATTGGCCGCATCCAAGTTTCATCGGCAATTTCCTGCCGGCCAAGCGTGAGATCAACGAGCAGGGTTTCAGCGCCGATTGGCAGACCACGTTTTTCTCCACCAATCTGCAAGACGCCATGAGCCGTTGCGTGAGCGGCAATGATTGCGAGGCGTTCAACGGTCGCAGCTTCGGCGTGAGTTTCATCGACCCGGTGGATCAGTACCTGAAGAGTGACCGGGCGATCAAATATGCGTTGCTGTTCATCGTCCTGACGTTCGCCGGTTTCTTCCTGTTCGAAGTGCTCAAGAGCCTGGCCGTGCACCCGGTGCAATACGCGCTGGTCGGTGTGGCGCTGGCGTTCTTTTATCTGTTGTTGCTGTCGCTGTCGGAGCACATCGGTTTTGCCCTGGCGTATCTGTTGTCGGCCAGCGGTTGTGTGTTGTTGATCGGGTTTTATGTCTGCCATGTGTTGCGCAGTGTGCGCCATGGTTTGAGTTTTTCGGCGGGGCTGGCGGCGTTGTATGGCCTGCTCTATGGCTTGCTGAGCGCCGAGGATTACGCGCTGTTGATGGGCTCGTTGTTGCTGTTTGGTTTGCTCGGTGTGTTCATGGTGCTGACGCGCAAACTGGATTGGTACGGGATCGGGCAGAAACCGGCCAAGCCGTTGGAGTTTGATGTGGGGGCGATGCAATGAGCCGGTCGCTGGGATTGCGTGAGGATCAGTGCTGGAAGGATGAGTTGGTGACGCGGATTATCGGTTTTTTGCCTGTGGAACCGAGGTGGTGCATTCGCGAGCAGGCTCGCTCCCACAGGATGGGTGTTGGCACAGAGATGTCTGCCATACCCAAAAACAATGTGGGAGCGAGCCTGCTCGCGAAGAGGCCGGAACAGGCGTCGCCGATTTAAGGCTTGGGCATCGTGGCGATCATGGACGGTCGCTGACTCACCTCAAAGAACCAGTTGGCCAGTTGTGGGTTGGCCTCACGCCAACCCAAGTCCGGAAAGCGCAAATCGAGATAACCCAACGCACAGGCCACGCTGATCGCCGCCACGTCAAAGTGGCTGGTCAGCTCGGCAATCGCCTCCTTTTCCAACACTGCGAGGGCGCGGCGGATCTTGTCGCGCTGAGCCTCGAGCCATTCGTCCCAATGTTTTTCCGGAGCACGCAGGACCATTTCATAACGCACCATCACCGACGCATCCATGATCCCGTCGGCCATCGAGGCCAGGGTCAGACGGCGCCAGCGCGCCGAACCTTCGCGCGGGATCAACGGATTGCCGACGTGCTGCTGGTCGAGGTATTCGAGGATCACGCGGCTGTCATGGATGACGTTGCCATCGGCCAGACGCAGGGCGGGGATCTTGCCCAGCGGGTTGTCGAGATTGAGCTCGGCGCTCGGACTGACCGGGCTGAGCACGCAGTCTTGCAAGGCGACGCGATCCTGCTGGCCGGTTTCGTGCAGCAACACCATCACTTTGCGCACGAACGGGGAGAGCGTGTTGTGGTACAGGGTCATGCTGGGGGCGGACATTGGCAAACCTCGGTGATCGTCGAAGAGCAGGAGGTTAGCCTAGCCAGATGCGGCGAGGCTGGCGAGCAATTGATGGTGTATCAGCTACCGCTTTCGCGAGCAAGCTCGCTCCCACAGGGATCTTCTGTGTGCATACCATTTTTGGTGGCACCAGAAACTCCCTGTGGGAGCGAGCTTGCTCGCGAAAGGGCCATCTCAGGCAATGCAAGATTACCTGCGCGGCAGGAAGCCTTTTATGGCCAGAAATGCCGGGACACCCAGCCCGATCCAGCTCAACGCATCCCAAATCCCATCCCCCAGCAACGCCGCAAACAACCCCGCCGCACTCAGCAGCGCAATCACGATCGGCGTGCTGAACACCTTCCAGAAATTCGACTGACGCGGTTTCATGCAGAGGTCTCCGCCGTTTCCAGCACAGGCTTCGCCGCTTTGCGCCGCACCACCCACAGGTACACGCCACTGACGAGGACGATGATGGTCAACACATCAAGGGTGGCCCAGAGAATTTTCATCGGCATGCCGCCGTAATCACCGAAGTGCAGCGGCTGCGACATGCCCATGGCGTCCATGTACCACGGTCGTTCGGCCACGGCGGTCACCTGCAGCGTGGTCGCATCGATCAGCACCGGGGTCAGCAGGTGCGAAGTGAGGTGCGTGCCGCCCTTCATGAACACCGAGTAATGGTGCTCACTGGAAAAGCGTGTGCCGGGGAAGGCAATGAAATCCGGTTTCATCTCCGGCGCAACTTCCGCAGCGATGTCGAGCAAACGCGTGGCCGGCGCCAGGTGCGTCAGCGGTGGCGCATCGCGGTACGGTTCGATCAGCGCAGTCAGTGCGTCATTGCGCCACGCCGCGATCAACAGGTCGGCGCAAGCGCTGATCACGCCGGTCACGCCGACCACCAACGCCCAGGTCAGGGTGACCACGCCAATCAGGTTATGCAGGTCGAGCCAGCGCAAACGGGTGGACTTGTCCTGACGCACGGTGCCGAATTTCAAGCGGCGCATGAACGGCAGGTACAGCACCGTCCCCGAGACAATCGCCACGACAAACAGCAGCCCCATGAACGCCAGCAGCAACTTGCCCGGCAGCCCGGCGAACATGTCGACGTGCAGGCGCAGGATAAACAGCATCAAGCCACCGTTGGCCGACGGTGTTTCCAGCGCTTCACCGGTGCGCGCGTCGAGCATGAAGGTGTGCGAGGAGTTCGGCTCGGTGCCGGCGGTTTTCGCCATGATCGTCAGCACGGCATTCGGCTCATCGTCATCGAAACCGAAGTACTGCACGACTTCATCGGGACGATGTTTCTCGGCGGCCTCGACCAGTTGCGCCAGATTCAGCCGCGGGGTATCGGCCGGCATCTCGCGTACTTCGGGTGCATCGCCGAGCAGATGTTCGATCTCGTGATGGAAAATCAGCGGCAGACCGGTCAAGGCCAGCATCAGCAAAAACACGGTACAGACCAGGCTGGTCCAGGTGTGCACAAACGACCAGCGACGGATTGTTTTACTTTTCATTTCATGACCTTAAAAAACACCGAAGCCGTCCACGAGGGACGGCTTGGTCACAGGGCCTGTTTCAGCTCAATCGCTTACCACTTGTAAGTGGCGCTGGCGACGACACTGCGCGTGTCGCCGTAGTAGCAGTAGAAGCTGTCGCAGGTGGAAATGTATTCCTTGTCGAACAGGTTGGTTGCGTTGACGGCCAGCGACGCGCCTTTGAGGCTGTTGTCCAGGCGGCCGAGGTCGTAATGCACGCTCGCGTCGAACACGGTGTAGGCGTCCGCCTTGCCCAGCCAGGTGTTGGCCTTGTCGCCGTAGGTGTTGCCGGTGTAGCGCACGCCACCGCCAATGCCGAAGCCGTCGAGGACGCCGGCGTGCCAGGTGTAGTCGGTCCACAGCGACGCTTGCTGGTTCGGCATCAGTTGCAGGCGATTGCCCTTGTCGACGCCATTCTGCACTTCGGATTTCGCCAGGGTGTAGGCCGCGATGACTTTGAGGTTGTCGGTGACGTCGGAAACCGCTTCCAGCTCCAGGCCTTTGACTTTCACTTCGCCGGTCTGGCTGGTGATCGACACGTTGTTGACGAAGGTGTTGACCGAAACGTTCTTCTGGGTGAGGTCATACACGGCGGCGGTCAGCAGGGTTTTGCTGCCCGGTGGCTGGTACTTGATGCCCAGTTCCCACTGCTTGCCTTCGGTCGGCTTGAGCGAGCCGGTCGAGGTGGCGTCGGCACCGGTGGTTGGCTGGAAGGATTCGGCGTACGACAGGTACGGCACGAAACCGTTGTCGAAGACGTAGCTGAGCGCGGCGTTGCCGCTGAAGGCCTTGTCGCGCTGGGTGTTGGTGGCATCGCCCTTGTTGATGAACTTTGTGCTGGTGTGCACCCAGTCTTCACGGCCGCCGAGGGTCAGGCGCCACTGGTCGAGGGCCATCTGGTCCTGGATGTACAGGCCGGTCTGGTAGGTCTTCTGGTTGTAATCGTAAAACGCGGTGGAACGCGCTGGACGAATGATCGGCTGGCCGTAGATCGGGGTGATGACGTTGGTGCCCGGAGTGGTATCCGAAAAGCCGAAGATCGAGGTGTAGTTGGTGTTGCTGCGCTGGTGATCAAGGCCCAGCAGCAGGGTGTGGCGGATGTCGCCGGTAGCGAAATCGGCCTGGAAGTTGTTGTCCACGGCGAACTGGCTGATGTCTTCTTCGACGCTGGTGCTGGTGCGTCCGACATTGCCTTGATCATCCACTTCGGTGAATGGGTACGACCCCGGCGTCAGCGACTGGAACGACAGATCCGACTTGGTATAACGCAGGTTCTGCTTGAACTGCCAGACATCGTTCAGACGATGTTCGAAGGCATAGCCCAGCGCGTAGTAAGTGCGATCGTAATATTCCCAGTCCGGATCACCCAGATTCTTGTGGTGAGAGATATCGCCGAACGGTGACTTGATCTTGGTGCCCTGAATTGGCAGAAACTGGCTGGTGATGCCGGTATCGTCGCGGGTGAACTGGCTCAGCAGGGTGAGCTTGGTGTCGTCGTCGATGTTCCAGGTCAGGCTCGGCGCGATGTTGTAGCGCTTGTTGTCGACGTGATCGACCTGGGTGCCGCTGTCGCGCACCACACCGCTGAGGCCATAGAGAAACTGGCCGGCGTCGTCGATCTTGCCAGTGCTGGCGAAGTTGATCTGGCGGTGGTTGTCGCTACCGTACTGCAACTGGATTTCGTTGCTGGCTTCAGCGCTTGGGCGACGGCTGACCATGTCCAGCAGGCCGCCCGGTGGCGTCTGGCCGTAAACCGAGGAGGCCGGGCCGCGCAGCAGGGCGAGGCGGTCGAGGTTCCAGGTTTCCTGTTTCGGGTTGGCGTACACGCCTTTGGGCAGCGGCAGGCCATCGAGGAACTGGGTCGGCTCGAAACCGCGTACGCGCAGCCAGTCGGCGCGGGTGTCGCTGCCGTAGCTGCTGGCGGTGATGCCCGGCATGTAGCGCACGGCATCGTCGAGGCTGTGCACGCTGCGGTCGTCCATTTGCTGACGGGTCGCCACCGAGATCGAACGCGGTGCTTCGACCAGTGCGGTGTCGGTCTTGGTGCCGGCGGCGGTGCGGGTGGCGGTGTAGCCTTCGACCGGGCCCCAGGCGCTTTCGAAGTTTTCCACGCCGATGACCGAAGTTTCCGGCAATGCCATCACGCCTTCAGGCACGGCAACCAGGGTGTAAGTGCCGGTGCTGCTTTGTTCCAGTTGTAGACCGGTGCCACGCAGGGCCGCGCGCAGAGCGCCAGCCGCATCGTATTGGCCGTTCACCGGCGCCGAGGTCTTGCCCGCCGCCAACGACGGATTGAGCGACAGCGCAATCCCGCCCTGGCTGGCGATCTGGTTCAGGGTGGTCGACAGTGGCGCCGCCGGCAAGTTGTACGCGCGCACGCTGGACGCTTGTTCAGCGGCAAGCAACGGACTGCTGATCAGCGGCGCGCTGAGCGCAATAGCGACAGCCAGCAGACTGGGGCGCAACAAGGTGTCTAGCGAACGGGACATACGGCGGCTCCTGAATGGAAACATTTCTCAATTGCCTGTGTGCCGGATGAAATTCGAAAAGTGATAGGGCTGGATGAAAATAATTTCTATTAGCCGGAAATGGGGCCGCTGAGATCTGAGGCAGTCCGGTTGTTTTTGGTGTGGCAGGCGGCCCATTCGCGAGCAGGCTCGCTCCCACAGGGGGAACGCATTTCCAATGTGGGAGCGAGCCTGCTCGCGAAAGCGGTGGTTCTGCCGGCCTGTTACTCAGGCTTTATATCGGCCTTTGCGACAGTGACCCAATACGGCGTATGCCGCTCGATCTGCACCGGCAGGGTCGGCAACAGCGCGCTCAAGGCCTTGTCAGTGTCATGCAGCGGGAAGCTGCCAGTGATGCGCAGGTCCGCCACTTCCGGCGCCACACCCAGGTGCCCGCGACGATAACGCCCGAGCTCGTGCACCAGATCACCCAACCGCGCGTTATCCACCACCAGCATCCCGCGCGTCCAGGCATCTGCGCCGGGATTGAGCGCGACAATCGAGCCCAGCCCGTCACTGCGCAGCAGCACTTGCTGGCCTTCATGGAGGATTTGCTCTTCTGGATTTGCTTGCCCGTGTGCGGCCACGGCCGACTGCAACACGCTCAGGCGCGTGCCTGCTTCTTCACGCTTGACCAGAAACCGCGTACCCAGGGCGCGCATGCTGCCTTCGCGGGTTTCAACGATGAACGGACGCGCATCGCCATGACCGGTTTCGACGAGAATTTCGCCTTCCTGCAGGACGATCAATCGGCGCCTCTCATCGAACCGCACATCCACCGCACTGTGGGTATTGAGATTCAGCACAGTGCCGTCAGCCAGACGCACGGTGCGCTGTTCGCCTGTAGCAGTGCGTTGATCGGCGAGCCAGTAATCCAGCGGCAGAAACCGTTCGCTGACAAACAGACCTAAACCGATGATCAGCGACACGCTGGCCAAACCGCTGCCAAGCTTGCGTACCCGTCGCCGAATGCCTTCGCGCGATTGCAGCAATGCACTGCGGGCTGGGCCTTTGGCGACGCTGAAACGTTGATCGAGCATGCCCAGCTGCTGCCAGGCGCGGGCGTGTTCTTCATGGGCTGCGTGCCATTTGGCAAACTCCTCGCGTTCCAGCGGACTGCTCGAATCGAGGGTCAGTTGCCAGGCAATCGCCGCGTCCAGCACATGCGCCGGCACTGGTCTGGAACTGGCCGGGCTCATGTCGGTTCCCCGTACAGGGCGATGTAGCACTGACGAATGCCTTGCGTCAGATACTGGCGCACGCGCGGCACCGAGACGCCGAGTTTCCCGGCGATCTCGGCATGGCTGAGCCCGTCGAGGCGGTTATAAAGGAAGGCAGCACGGGCCTTGGTCGACAGTTTGCCGAGCAAGCGGTCGATGGCTTTGAGGTCTTCGAGGATCATTTGCTGTTCTTCCACAGACGGTTGTTCGCCTTCGGGGATCAGCATCAGTTCGGTGAGGTAGGCCTGTTCCAGCGCCGCGCGACGGAAGTAGTCGAACAGCAGACCTTTGGCGATTGCCACCAGAAAGGCCCGTGGCTCGCGCGGTGTCAGCATGGCATCGCGACCGAGCAGACGGACGAAGGTGTCCTGGCTCAGGTCCTCGGCGCGTTGCGGACACGCCACATTGCGCCGCAGCCAGGCCAGCAGCCAGCCGCGATGGTCACGATACATCGCACCGACGAGCTCACTGTTAGGGCTTGGGACTGACGACACCGGACATCACCGATTGGGAAATGTTAACTAACGCGAATTGTTCGCGATTGTGGCAGAGGTGGGAATGGTTAGCAATTGGCCACTGGTCAGGTGGGCATGTAAAGGCAGACCCCCTCACCCTAGCCCTCTCCCGGGGGGAGAGGGGACCGATTGGGGGATATTCAGGAGATACACCGACCTGAACGATTTTCAGTGAATCCACAATCAACTCGGTCTTTCAGGTCGATGAAAAGCCCGAGACACCTCGGTCGGCGCCCTCTCCCTCTGGGAGAGGGCTGGGGTGAGGGGGATGGATCTTGGACTTGACTCAACTTCAGAACGAAGGCGCCTGCTGCCGCCGCTTCCACTGACTCAACCGCTGCTGCAAATTCAACGGACTATGAATCTGCTGCCCCCGCGCCCGGCTGAACAGGATCAGCGCCAGTTCCGCCGTCGCCAACGCATCGGCACTCGCGTTATGCCGCTCGAACACCTCAAGCTTGAACCAGTCGATCCACTCATCCAGCCCTGCCTCACGAATGTGCGCCTGCGGACACACCAGCGGTGCAATGTCGGCGACATCGAGAAACACCTGCTGCAACTTGTGCCCCAGATGCTCCTTCAACGCACGCCCCAGCATGTGTTGGTCGAACGGCGCATGAAACGCCAGCACCGGGCTGTCACCGACAAACTCCATGAACTCGAGAAGCGCCTCGGCCGGCTCGCTGCCCGCTGCAATCGCATTCGGCCCCAAGCCATGAATCAACACGCTGGGGCTGAGCTTCAGCTCGCGACATTGCAGGGTGCGTTCGAACTGCTGGCTGAAATCGATCGCGCCATCCTCGATCACCACCGCGCCAATCGACAGCACACGATCCTTGTTCAGATTCAGCCCGGTGGTCTCCAGATCCAGCACCACCCAACGTTGTTCGCGCAGTGTGCATTCGCGCAGTTCGGTGATCGCCGGCAGCTTCGCCAGACGCTGCTGGAAATCCACCGGCACCACCGCACTCGCCGGGCGCAGCCACGAGAACAGGCTCATAGCTGATACCGCAAGGTCAGGCTGCTTTGCAGGCGCTGGGCCTGGCGCAGGGATTCACGCAGGATGCGCCGGTCGAGATGATTGAGGCTGTCCGGGTCGACGCGGTTGGAATAGGGCAGGTTCTCCCGCGTCTGCAGTTGATGCTGCTGCATGCGCGTTTGCTGAATGAAGTGATACGCCTCTTCATACGCCGCGCCATCCAGTCGCTCAATGACTTCTTTCTCGACCAACTGCCGGAAGCGCTCGAGGGTGTTGTTGGCGTCGATGCCGTTGGCTAATGCCAGCAATCGAGCGCCATCCACAAACGGCGTCAGCCCCTGAACCTTCAAGTCCAGCGTGGCTTTCTCGCCGTTCTTGCGCGCCAATACGAACTCACGGAAACGCCCCACCGGCGGACGATTGCGCAGGGCGTTCTCGGCCATCATGCGCTGGAACAAACGATTGTCGCCGACCTGATCAAGAATGCCCCGGCGCAGTTGTTCGCAGCTTGTTTCATCGCCCCAGACCACGCGCAGATCGAAATAAATACTCGACCCCAACAGGTTCTCCGGCGTCGCCTCCCGAATAAACGCCGCAAAACGCCGCGCCCATTCCGCCCGCGACAGGCACAGCTCGGGATTGCCGGCCATGATGTTGCCCTTGCACAGGGTGAAGCCGCACTGCGCCAGACTCTGGTTGATCTGCTGGGCAATCGGCAGCAACTTGCCGCGAATCTCCGCCGCATGCGCGGCATCGCGGGCATCGAACAGAATGCCGTTGTCCTGATCGGTGTGCAGCGTCTGCTCGCGGCGGCCTTCGCTGCCGAAACACAACCAGCTGAACGGCACGCCGGGATCGCCTTTTTCTGCGAGGGTCAGTTCGATCACCCGGCACACGGTGTGGTCGTTGAGCAGGGTGATGATGTGGGTGATCTGCGTCGAAGAAGCACCGTGAGCGAGCATGCGTTCGACCAGTTGGCCGATCTCGCCACGCAGGCTCACCAGTTGCTCGACACGCTGGGCGCTGCGGATGGTGCGGGCCAGGTGAACGAGGTCGACCCGTTGCAGGGAAAACAGATCGCGTTCGGAGACCACGCCGCACAAACGCTGATCCTTGACCAGACAGACGTGCGCGATGTGCCGTTCGGTCATGGCAATCGCTGCATCGAACGCGCTGTGATCCGGCGACAGATAGAAGGGCGCGCGAGTCATGTGACGCTCGATGGCCTCACTGAAATCGCCGATGCCTTCAGCCACTACATGGCGCAAATCGCGCAGGGTGAAAATCCCCAGCGGCGCCTTGTGTTCGTCCACTGCAACGATGCTGCCGACTTGTTGCTCGTGCATCAGCTTCACCGCTTCACGCAGTGGTGTGTCCGGGCTACAGGTGACCGGGTGGCGCATGGCCAATTCGCCAAGTCGGGTGTTCAGCGAATATTGCGTACCGAGGGTTTCCACGGCTTTCTGCTGCACTTGCTGATTGACCTGATCGAGCAGGCTGCTGACCCCGCGCAAGGCGAAGTCGCGGAAGGTGCTGGAGAGGGCGAACAGTTTGATGAACGCCAGTTTGTTCAGTTGCAGGCAGAACGTATCTTCGCCAGCCAAGTGCTCGGTGCGGGTTGCGCGTTCACCGAGCAGCGCGGCCAGCGGAAAGCATTCGCCGGTGGTGATTTCAAACGTGGTCTCGGTGCCGGGCTTGGTGATGTGCTGACGTTCGCCGACCACCCGACCTTGTTTGACGATATAGAAATGTTCGACCGGGCCGTCGGCGGGTTTGATGATGCTCTCGCCCTGGCCGTAGAAACGCAGCTGACATTGCTCCACCAGATAAGCCAGGTGGGCGTGTTCCATCTGATTGAAGGGCGGGAAGCGCTGAAGGAATTGCAGGGTGCCCTGAATGTTCTGCAATACCGCGGTTTTCCCTGCCTGGGTGAAGGCGTCCGCTTTACTCATAACCATTACCGCAGTCTTTTTCGAATTGTTGTTGTCGGATCGTTGCAGCCATGGTCGACCCCTACGGACAGGGTGCCCATTGGACGTAAGTCTAGGTTTTGCCACCATTGGCGCAGTTTCGGAGATGCCCTACGCAAACAGTCGGAAATTCCCTTGCTTGCCCCCTTGGAAAAAAATCCGACGAAGTGCACATTGAAGCTCTGCCCCGCGATGTCTGACCACTTGCCAAGGGACTGTTTTGAATACTTAGAGAACGCCATGTCCGACCACGATATTTTGAGCGATGCCGAGCGAGAAGCGCTCAGTGCAGTGATGCTCGAACCTGACCTGCCACCTCAGCGTGTATTGATCGTTGATGACGACAAGGACGCCCGGGAGCTGTTGTCGGAGATTCTCGCGTTGGACGGCATTCGCTGCATGACCGCAGCCAGTGGTGAAACGGCGCTGAAGATGCTTGAAGAAAAGCCTTCGATCGGGCTGGTCATCACCGATCTGCGCATGGGCCATGTCGGTGGGCTTGAGCTGATTCGGCAGGTGCGCGAATCGGTGCGGGCAGCGATGCCGATCATCATTGTTTCGGGTGATGCTGATGTGAAAGACGCGATTGCGGCGATGCATTTGAGCGTGGTGGATTTTCTGCTCAAGCCGATTGATACGGGCAAGTTGTTGGCGTTGGTGAAACATGAATTGGGTATCGAACCCTAAGAGCCCCTCACCCTAACCCTCTCCCAAGGGGAGAGGGGACTGACCGAGGTGGATGTGCAAGGTCCACCGACTTGAAATTCCTAAGTCGAACTCCGGTTTTGAAAAGCAAAAAGATCGGCTCCCTTCCCCCTCACCCTTTGGCAATTCCTGATCCGAGCTCAGATTTTGAAAAGCACACAGATCGGCTCCCTTTCCCCTCTACCCTTGGCAATTCCTGAGCCGAGCTCAGATTTTGAAAAGCATACAGATCTGCTCCCTTTCCCCCTCTACCCCTTGGGGGAGAGGGCTGGGGTGAGGGGGATGGATCTCAAACCGGCTACAAAACCCAATCCCAGCGCACAAACAAAAAAGCCCTGATCTCTTGACCAGGGCTTTTTCACATCAGCGCAAATTTACAGGCCGTTGGCAGCCTTGAACTCGCGACGACGACGGTGCAGCACCGGCTCGGTGTAGCCATTCGGCTGCTTGGTGCCCTCGATCACCAGTTCTACCGCCGCCTGGAAGGCGATGTTGCTGTCGAAATCCGGGGCCAGCGGACGGTACAGCGGGTCGTTGGCGTTTTGACGGTCCACCACCGGCGCCATGCGCTTGAGGCTTTCCATCACTTGCGCTTCGGTGACCACGCCGTGGCGCAGCCAGTTGGCGATGTGCTGGCTGGAGATACGCAGCGTGGCACGGTCTTCCATCAGGCCGACATCATTGATGTCCGGTACTTTCGAGCAACCCACGCCCTGGTCGATCCAACGCACCACGTAACCGAGAATGCCCTGGGAATTGTTGTCCAGTTCGTTCTTGATCTGCTCTGGCGTCCAGTTCGGGTTGACCGCCAGCGGGATGGTCAGGATGTCGTCCACCGAAGCGCGGGCACGTTTGGCCAGTTCGGCCTGACGGGCGAACACGTCGACCTTGTGGTAGTGCAGCGCGTGCAGTGCAGCGGCGGTCGGCGATGGAACCCAAGCGGTGTTGGCACCGGCCAATGGGTGAGCGATTTTCTGCTCAAGCATCGCCGCCATCAGATCCGGCATCGCCCACATGCCTTTACCGATTTGCGCACGACCTTGCAGGCCGGTGCTCAGACCGATATCGACGTTCCAGTTTTCGTAAGCGCCGATCCACTTCTCAGCCTTCATGTCGGCCTTGCGTACCACCGGGCCGGCTTCCATGGAGGTGTGGATTTCGTCGCCGGTGCGGTCGAGGAAACCGGTGTTGATGAACACCACGCGCTCGCTGGCTGCCTTGATGCAGGCCTTGAGGTTGACCGTGGTGCGGCGCTCCTCGTCCATGATCCCGACTTTCAAAGTGTTGCGCGTAAGGCCCAGCACGTCTTCGATGCGACCGAACAGCTCGTTGGTGAACGCCGCTTCTTCCGGGCCGTGCATCTTCGGTTTTACGATGTAGACCGAACCGGTGCGAGTGTTGCGGCGCGAGGTGTTGCCGTTGAGGTTGTGCATCGCCGCGAGGCAAGTGACCAGACCGTCGAGGATGCCTTCCGGAACTTCGTTGCCGTCTTTGTCGAGGATCGCGTCGATGGTCATCAGGTGGCCAACGTTGCGCACAAACAACAGCGAACGACCGTGCAACGTCACTTCACCGCCATTTGGCGCGGTGTAGGTGCGATCCGGGTTCATGGTGCGGGTGAAGGTCTGGCCACCCTTGGACACGGATTCCGCCAGGTCGCCCTTCATCAGGCCGAGCCAGTTGCGGTAGATCACCACTTTGTCGTCGGCATCAACAGCCGCCACGGAGTCTTCGCAGTCCATGATGGTGGTCAGCGCCGCTTCCATCAGGATGTCTTTGACGCCGGCAGCGTCGGTCTGGCCAACCGGAGTGGTGGCATCGACCTGGATTTCGAAGTGCAGACCATTGTGTTTCAGCAGGATGGCGATTGGCGCGTTGGCGTCGCCCTGGAAACCGATCAGCTGAGCGTCATCACGCAGGCCAGTGTTGCTGCCGCCCTTGAGGGTGACCAGCAGTTTGCCGTCAGCGATTTTGTAGCCGGTCGAGTCAACGTGAGAGCCAGCCGCCAATGGCGCAGCTTCATCGAGGAACGCACGAGCGAAGGCGATGACTTTGTCGCCACGCACCTTGTTGTAGCCTTTGCCTTTTTCCGCGCCACCTTCTTCGCTGATCGCGTCGGTGCCGTAGAGGGCGTCATACAGCGAACCCCAGCGGGCGTTCGAGGCATTGAGAGCGAAGCGGGCGTTCATCACCGGCACAACAAGTTGCGGGCCGGCGGTACGGGCGATTTCATCATCGACGTTTTGCGTCGTTGCCTGGAAATCAGCCGCTTCTGGCAGCAGATAACCGATTTCTTGCAGGAAGGCTTTATAGGCCACGGCGTCGTGCGCCTGACCGTTGCGTTGCTGGTGCCAGGCATCGATACGAGCCTGGAAGTCATCGCGTTTGGCGAGTAGGGCTTTGTTCTTCGGCGCCAGGTCATGAATGACCTTGTCGGCACCTTCCCAGAATTTGTCGGCGGTGAGGCCGGTACCGGGAATGGCTTCGTTGTTCACGAAGTCGAACAGGACTTTGGCGACCTGCAGGCCACCGACTTGAACGTGTTCAGTCATTGCTTGCCTCACTCTGCTCAGCTATTTCGCTTTTCAGCTCTTCAATTTGACAATGAAGCCTCTGGCCATTTAAACCACAAACCTGCCGACCAGTACATGCCATTGCGGGCGGCTGGGCTGGGACCAATCAACGGCTTGGGGCCTTGCTGACGGGGCTTTCAGGGTTGCGAACAGGCCTTGGGCAGACATCGATCCGGCGTTATGTAGTGCGCGCTGCGGCATACTACATGATGAGTTGCGCTTGTGAAAATCAGACTAATTACGTCGTTCTGCGACCTCATGTCGCATTGCGGTCACATCGCGGAACGGGATGTTCTCAAAAAACTATTGGATTGTTCCAGTTAAATATAAAAAGTTGTACACGATTTGTCGTTTCGGGCGTCTGAGGCGGCTGACCATCCCTTGCCTATACTTGCCCTTCTACAACAAAAGTCATGACAAGAGGGCTGCGCCATGGACCATCTCGTACTCACCGTTTTCGCCCCGGACAAGCCCGGGCAGGTCGAGCGCATCGCCCAATGCATTGCCGAACACGGCGGTAACTGGCTGGAAAGCCGCATGTCGCGGATGGCCGGGCAGTTCGCCGGGATTCTTCGGGTGGGCGTGCCGGCGGAGGCTTACGACGAATTAGTCGATTCCCTACAAGCATTGTCGACGCACGGCATTCGCGTGCTGATTGCCGAAAGCGGAATCGAGCAGTCCTGCACGTGGAAACCGATCGCCATGGAGTTGGTGGGCAATGATCGGCCCGGCATCGTCCGCGACATCACCCGGCTGTTGAGCGAGCAGGGCGTCAACCTTGAGCGGCTGGTGACGGAAGTGCGTCCGGCACCGATGAGCAGTGAGCCGTTGTTTCACGCCGAGGCGATTCTCGCGGTGCCGCTGACCTTGTCGCTCGACGTCTTGCAGTCGCGTCTTGAAACCCTGGCCGATGATCTGATGGTGGAACTGGTGTTACGCACAGACGTTTAAGCGCCGATCAGGTTATCCAGTTTAAACGTGCACCTGCCTGTGGATAACCTGTAGAGACTGTCGTCAACGCCGCGCCCGCTGTGGCTTAGCTGGAGTTGATCAAAAAACCGCCAACATTCAGTGACTTGCGCACAAACGGCGGGGATCACGCTGTGGATAACCTTTGGAAGGAACGGTGCAGGCCACGAGAACCGTGGCCTGTGAGGGTTTGTTCGTTTTTTGATCAGCTACGCCGACGCAAACTGATCACCGCATCGACGCTGTAAACGGCCAGACCGGCCCAGATGAAGATAAACGCGACCAGCGTGCTCGACGACAAGTGCTCGCCGAACAGCAGTACGGCTTGCAACAGCACCAGAGTCGGCGCCAGGTATTGCAGGAAACCGATCGTGGTGTAGGGCAAGTGGCGCGTGGCGGCGTTGAAGCACACCAGTGGGATCAACGTCACCGGCCCGGCCGCTACCAGCCACCAGGCTTGGGACGTGGTCCAGAACTCCGGTTGCGCGCTGGTCGCGGTCTGATTGAACAGCAGCCAGGCAATCGCGATCGGCACCAGCATCCAGGTTTCCACTACCAGACCCGGCAACGCCTTGACTGGCGCCTGCTTGCGGATCAGACCGTAGAAACCGAACGTCAGCGCCAGCACCAGCGAAACCCACGGCAGACTGCCGACCTGCCACACCTGTTGCGCGACACCGACCGCCGCCAGACCGACCGCGAGCCACTGCATCCGGCGCAAGCGTTCGCCGAGAATCAACATGCCCAACAGCACGTTTACCAAGGGGTTGATGTAGTAACCGAGGCTTGCTTCGAGCATGCGCCCGTTGTTCACCGACCATACGTAGGTCAGCCAATTGGCCGCGATCAACGTGCCGCTCAGGGCCAGAATCGCCAGGCGTTTGGGGTTGTCGAGCAGTTCGCGCCACCAGCCCGGGTGTTTCCACACCATCAGCAGCAGTGCACCGAACAGTGCCGACCACAGCACCCGATGGATGATGATCTCGACCGCCGGAACCTCGGCGATGGCTTTGAAGTAGATCGGGAACAGGCCCCAGATGATGTAGGCACTCAGGCCCAGAATGTACCCGCGACGCGGGTTGGCGGCTTGCATTCAGAATCCTTGCTTAGGCAGCTAACAAAGGAGGGATTGTAAGGAGATTTGTCGGCGAGTGCCGTAGCTGATTGGTCAGAAATGTGTGAACACACAACCCCTGTGGGAGCGAGCTTGCTCGCGAATACGGACTGACATTCAACATTATGCTGACTGACATGACGCCTTCGCGAGCAAGCTCGCTCCCACAGGGTTCAGGTTTAGGTCAGAAGAGTTTCAGTGGTTCTTCGTTAAGCGCTGATAGCTGCTCACGCAACGCCAACACCTGATCGCCCCAATAACGCTCGGTACCGAACCACGGAAAACTGTGCGGGAACGCCGGGTCGTCCCAGCGCCGCGCCAGCCAGGCGCTGTAATGCATCAGGCGCAGCGCGCGGAGCGGTTCGATCAGCGCCAGCTCACGCGGGTCGAAATCGTGGAACTCGTTGTAGCCATCCATCAATTCCGACAACTGCCCCAGGCATTCCTGACGATCACCGGCGAGCATCATCCAGATGTCCTGCACCGCAGGGCCCATGCGGCAGTCGTCGAGGTCGACGATATGGAACATCTCGTCACGGCACATCATGTTGCCCGGGTGGCAATCGCCGTGCATGCGGATGTTCTGGTGCGGTGTGTTGGCGTAGGCATCTTCCACGCGTTTAAGCAGGTCGCGGGCGACGGACTCGTAGGCCGGCAGCAGGCTTTTCGGAATGAAATTGCCTTCGAGCAAGGTGTTCAGCGAGGCGTGGCCGAAGTTCTGTACGGCGAGGGCTTCACGGTGTTCAAACGGCTTGGTCGCGCCGACCGCGTGAATCCGCCCGAGCAACTGGCCGAGGCGATACAGCTGGTCAAGATTGCCCGGTTCCGGTGCCCGCCCGCCGCGACGCGGAAACAACGTGAAGCGGAAACCGGCATGTTCGTGCAGGGTTTCGCCGTTGTGGATCAGCGGCGCCACCACCGGGATTTCGACGTCGGCCAGTTCGAAGGTGAACTTGTGTTCTTCGAGGATGGCTTCGTTGGTCCAGCGCTGTGGGCGGTAGAACTTGGCAATCAGCGGTTCGGAGTCTTCGATGCCGACCTGATAGACGCGGTTTTCATAGCTGTTGAGCGCCAGAATGCGCGCATCACTGAGAAAGCCGATGCTTTCAACGGCATCGAGGACGAGGTCGGGTGTGAGGGTTTCAAACGGGTGGGCCATGCTGACTCCTGCGCGCAGCAGGCTGCCGCGTCCGGCCCAGCATGGTAGCGCAGATGGCAGCGAGGGAGTTGGTTGGTGTCTGTGCTGACACCATCGCGAGCAGGCGAAGGCCTACAGGGGATCGCATTCCCAATGTGGGAGCGAGCCTGCTCGCGAAGGCGGTGTGTCAGGCGCCGACGATTCCACCATCCTCACGGGTAATCGCCATCACCGAAGACCGCGGCTTGCCATTCGGCAGATGCTCAGGGAAGGTCGACCCACCGTTTTCCCCCGGATGCTGAATCCCGACAAACAGGGTTTTCTGATCCGGCGAGAAGCTGATCCCAGTGACTTCACAGCCAATCGGCCCGACCATGAACCGGCGAATCTCACCGGTCTTCGGATCGGCACAGAGCATCTGGTTGTTGCCCATCCCGGCAAAGTCCCCGGCATTGCTCGAATCACCATCGGTGAGAATCCACAAACGCCCAGCCTTGTCGAAACCCAAGCCATCCGGGCTGTTGAACATGTTCTGCGGGGTGATGTTCTTCGAGCCACCCTTCGGCGTCCCGGCATGCACGCCCGGGTTGCCAGCGACCACAAACAGGTCCCAGGCAAACGTCTTCGACGCGTGATCGTCACGGTCGGTGCGCCAGCGCAGAATCTGCCCGTAAACGTTCTTCTCACGCGGGTTCGGCCCGCCCACCGGCTGGCCGTCTTCGCCGCGCTTGGCGTTGTTGGTCAGGGTGCAATAGACCTGGCCGTCCTTGGGGCTGACGACGATCCATTCCGGGCGATCCATGCGTGTTGCGCCGACTACGCTGGCGGCGAGGCGCGCGTGGATCAGCACTTCAGCCTGATCGGCGAAACCGCTGCTGGCGTCGATGCCGTTTTTGCCGTGAGTCAGCTCGATCCACTGGCCCTGGCCTTTCGGGTGATCGGGGTTGCTGTCGCCGTTGTCGAATTTCGCCACGTACAAAGTGCCGTGGTCGAGGATGTCGCGGTTGGCCTTGGCGTTGCGGTGGTTGATGCGGTCGCGGCTGACGAATTTGTAGATGAATTCGCCACGCTCGTCATCGCCCATGTACACCACGGCGCGGCCGTCGTCGGTCTCGGCCAGTGCGGCGTTTTCATGCTTGAAGCGGCCCAGCGCGGTGCGTTTGACCGGGGTTGATTGCGGATCGAACGGATCGATCTCGACCACCCAGCCGTGACGGTTGAGTTCGTTGGGGTTTTTCGCCATGTCGAAGCGCGGATCGTACGGGTGCCAGTTGATTTCGCGGCTGGCGACCGAGACGCCATAGCGCTTTTGCGCCGGGTCGAACTGCTGTTGGGCGTTGCTGCTACCGAAGCAGTCGGTGAAGTTTTCTTCACAGGTCAGATAGGTACCCCACGGCGTTTTACCGTTGGCGCAGTTCTGGAACGTGCCGAGGACTTTTTTGCCGTGTTTGTCGGCAGCGGTTTTCATCAGATCGTGACCGGCCGCCGGGCCGCTGATGCGCAGTGGCGAGTTGCCGTGAATGCGGCGGTTGTAGCGCGAACCCTGAACGAACTGCCATTGACCGTTTTTGCGTTGCACTTCAATCACCGACACGCCTTCGCAGGCCAGCGCCTTGCGCACGTCTTCGGCCGATTGCGGCATGCCGCCGTGCGGGTAGAGGTAGCGGTAGTTGGTGTATTCGTTGTTGATCGCCATCAGCGCGCGGTTGCGGTCGTCGGGGAAGGCGAACAGGCTCATGCCGTCGTTGTTGTCGCCGAACTGCACTTCCTGTGCGGCGGCGGTGCCGTTGCCGCTCGGGTCGAACGCCGGGCCGTTTTTCTGCAGCGGCTGACCCCAACTGATCAGGACTGACGACTTGTAGCCTTTGGGCAGCGTGATGACATCGGTGGTCGCAGCGGGAATGCTCTCGAAACCGAGCAGGCGGCTGTTGCCGGCGCTTACGCCGGTGGCCAGCGCGCTGCGGCTCAACAGACTGCCACCGAGGAACATCGCCGCGCCGCACAGCGCACCGGCGCCGATGAAACCGCGACGGCTGAGGCCGACCATTTTTTCCAGATCAGTGGATTGGTTTTCTTCTAATAGGCTCACATCAGGCTCCCTGCTTGGTTTTGGCAGCTACCTTAATGAGCGTCGATGACGCTTTCGTTGCAGCGCCTGATTACAGCGGCGTGCCGATCAGCACGTTGGACGGGGAAAACTGCACCTGCACCGGTTGTGCGACCGTCAGCCCGCGAGTGCGCAAGTCGAGCGGCTCAGCCAAGGCGCAGAGGGTATGGCCGTTGGGCAGGGTAATTCGTACTTCGCTCGGGCCGTCCGCGGCGTCGAGAATCGCTTCGATGGTGCCCTTCAGAAGATTGTGACCAGACGTTGCAGGTTGCTCTTGTCCGAGCAATTCCAGCCAGCCGGCCTTGATCAGCGCTACTACGTCGGTGCCGGCATGCAGCTCCAGATGCACGGTGCTGTCGTGGGTGATCTGCGCGTTTAGGCACAGCCCTTCGGCCAGTTCGAGGCGGATCAGGTCATTACGGCCCTGCGCTTGGATCGCCACGACTTTGCCGTGCAACTGATTGCGCGCGCTGGTTCTGAGCATCAAGCGGCCGAGCAGATCCAGATCGCTGGCATCTTCCGCTGCTTCCAGCACCTGCGCCTGCAGGGCCTGTAGTTTTTGGTACAGGCGCAGAACGCGTTCGCCTTCGCTGGAGAGTTTCGCGCCGCCACCGCCCTTGCCACCGACGGCGCGTTCGACCAGCGGTTTCTGCGCGAGGTTGTTCAGCTCATCGATAGCGTCCCACGCCGCTTTGTAGCTCAGGCCTGCGCTCTTAGCGGCGCGGGTGATCGAGCCTTGTTCGGCGATGTGTTGCAGCAGGGCGATACGCTGGGGGCGGCGGACGATGTGCTGGGACAACAGGGGAGGCATGGACATGGATAGGGCGCTTTTTCGCTGTGGCGTTGGGGAGGAAGTTGGCCGCTCGCAACGCGAGAGTCAAGCTTGACGCAGAACCCTGTGGGAGCGAGCTTGCTCGCGAATGCGGCTTGTCAGTCAACATTGATTTTGAATGTGCTGGCCCCTTCGCGAGCAAGCTCGCTCCCACATGAACATTGCGTTGGCTTCAGTTTCCGGGTTTTGGAGTGCGGGCCAGACAATAGACATCGACCCGGGCGGCGCCAGCGTTTATCAGCAACCGGGCGAGAGCCTGTGCGGTAGCGCCAGTTGTCAGCACATCATCAACCAACGCCAAATGTCGGTCTTTTATCTGCGCTTCCGGCATGAGGTTGAAAGCATTACGCAGATTGCGTTTACGCGCCTTGGCGTCGAGATCCTGCTGTGCGTCGGTCTCCTTGACTCGCCGCAGAACCTGTTCTTCGCACGGCAGATCCAGCGCCTGACTCAACCAGCGCGCCAACATCGCCGCCTGGTTGAATCCCCGTTGGCGCAGGCGTTTACGCGCCAGTGGCACCGGCAACAACACATCAGGCCTTGGCAAACCCTCATCGAAGCGATGTTGCAGGTATTGCCCGAGAACGTCGGCGAGCAGGTGGCCAAACGGCCATTTCGCGTTGTGTTTAAAGCGCGTAATCAAACTGTCGACCGGGAAGCCATACAGCCACGGCACCACCACCTGTTCGAACGGCGGCGGCTCTAGCAGGCACTCGCCGCAGGTCAGGCCCGCTGCGAGGAGTGGCAAGGCGCAGGTCTGGCAGTGGTTGCCGAGCCATGGCAGATCGGTTTCACAGGCCACGCAGATTGGCATTTCTGCTTCTGCAGGCTCATCGCAAAGCAAGCAGATTTGTATATTATTTAAACAGATGTAAACCTGTCCTTCGTATCGTGGTTGACAGCGCATGACTCTTCCTTAAATATGCCGAACATCCGTGTCGCGCCTGTGGGTATTCCGTTCCCGCAGCCGCCAGCCAAGCATAACCAAGGAATTACCCATGAGCGCGAGCACTACCGCCACCCTGCGTCACGACTGGTCTCTGGCCGAAGTCAAAGCACTCTTCGTACAGCCATTCAACGACTTGCTGTTCCAGGCGCAAACGGTGCACCGCGCACATTTCAACGCCAACCGCGTGCAGGTCTCGACCCTGCTGTCGATCAAGACCGGCGCCTGTCCGGAAGACTGCAAGTACTGCCCGCAGTCCGGTCACTACAACACCGGTCTTGAAAAAGAAAAGCTGATGGAAGTGCAGAAAGTCCTCGAAGAGGCTGCCCGCGCCAAGGCTATCGGCTCGACGCGTTTCTGCATGGGTGCGGCGTGGAAACATCCGTCGGCCAAAGACATGCCGTACGTGCTGAAAATGGTCGAAGGCGTGAAAGCCATGGGCCTGGAAACCTGCATGACCCTCGGTCGTCTCGATCAGGAACAGACCGAAGCGCTGGCCAAGGCCGGGCTCGATTACTACAACCACAACCTCGACACTTCGCCTGAGTTTTACGGCAGCATCATCACCACCCGCACTTACAGCGAGCGCCTGCAGACGCTGGCTTACGTGCGTGAGTCGGGGATGAAGATTTGCTCGGGTGGGATTCTTGGCATGGGCGAGTCGCTGGATGACCGCGCCAATCTGCTGATCCAGTTGGCCAACCTGCCGGAGCATCCGGAATCGGTGCCGATCAACATGCTGGTGAAGGTCGCCGGTACGCCTTTGGAAAACGCCGAAGACGTCGACCCGTTCGACTTCATCCGTATGCTCGCCGTTGCGCGGATCCTCATGCCGCAATCCCACGTGCGCCTGTCCGCTGGCCGCGAAGCGATGAACGAGCAGATGCAGGCTCTCGCATTCTTTGCCGGCGCCAACTCGATTTTCTACGGCGACAAACTGCTGACCACGGCCAACCCGCAGGCGGACAAGGACATGCAGTTGTTTGCGCGTCTGGGCATCCAGCCGGAAGCCCGTGAAGAGCATTCCGACGAGGTGCATCAGGCCGCGATCGAGCAGGCATTGGTTGAGCAGAAGAGCAGCGAGCAGTTCTACAACGCTGCGGTTTAAACCTGCACGGATTCCTCTGAAGGAATGCAAAACCCCTGTGGGAGCGAGCTTGCTCGCGAAAGCGGTATTTCAGTCGACATTGATGTCGGATGTGAAGGCCTCTTCGCGAGCAAGCTCGCTCCCACAAGGATCGCATCCACTTCGATATTTGTGATCTCACCGAGGCCTGCATGTCTTTCGATCTCGCCGCACGCCTTGCTGCCCGTCGTGCCGAAAACCTCTATCGCCAGCGACCGCTGCTCGAGTCCCCGCAGGGGCCGCAAGTGGTGGTCGACGGCAAGCCGTTGCTCGCCTTCTGTAACAACGATTACCTCGGCCTGGCCAATCACCCACAGGTCATCGAAGCCTGGCGCGCCGGTGCTGAACGCTGGGGCGTTGGAGGCGGTGCCTCGCATCTGGTGATCGGCCACAGCGGCCCGCATCACGCACTGGAAGAAGCGCTGGCCGATCTCACCGGCCGTCCGCGTGCGCTGCTGTTCACCACCGGCTACATGGCCAACCTTGGCGCCGTCACCGCGCTGGTCGGGCAGGGCGACACCGTGCTGGAAGATCGCCTCAATCACGCCTCGTTGCTGGATGCCGGTCTGTTGTCCGGCGCGCGTTTCAATCGCTATCTGCACAACGACCCGGTGAGTCTGGCCAAACGCCTGGAGAAAGCCACCGGCAACACATTGGTAGTCACCGACGGTGTGTTCAGCATGGACGGCGACCTTGCCGACTTGCCGGCACTCGCCCGTGAAGCCAAGGCCAAAGGTGCGTGGTTGATGGTCGATGACGCTCACGGTTTCGGGCCGCTGGGTGCCAACGGTGGGGGCATCGTCGAGCACTTCGGTTTGAGTCAGGAGGATGTGCCGGTATTGGTCGGCACCCTCGGCAAAGCGTTCGGCACGGCGGGGGCATTTGTCGCTGGCAGCGAAGAGCTGATCGAAAGCCTGATCCAGTTTGCCCGCCCGTACATTTACACCACCAGCCAACCACCAGCGCTGGCCTGCGCGACGCTGAAAAGTCTGCAGCTGCTACGCACTGAACATTGGCGTCGAGAGCATCTGCAAACGCTGATCCGTCAGTTCCGCCATGGCGCCGGGCAGATTGGCCTGGAACTGATGGACAGCTTCACGCCGATCCAGCCGATCATGATTGGCGATGCCGGGCGCGCGGTGCGGTTGTCGCAGATGTTGCGCGAGCGCGGTTTGATGGTCACCGCGATCCGCCCGCCAACTGTGCCCGCCGGCAGCGCTCGCTTGCGCGTGACCCTGACCGCCGCGCACAGCGAGGCGCAGGTGCAGCTATTGTTAGAGGGACTGGCCGATTGCTTTGCCCAACTGTTGTCGGAGCCAAGCCATGCGTGATCGCCTGATTCTGCTGCCCGGCTGGGGCCTCGGTGTGTCGCCGATGGAGCCTCTGGCTGCGGCGTTGCAGGGGCTCGACGAACATCTGAAAGTGGAAATCGAGCCGCTGCCGCAATTGGATTCCAGCGATCCGCAAGACTGGCTCGACGAACTCGATGAACGTATTCCCCACGACGTGTGGCTCGGTGGCTGGTCGCTGGGCGGGATGCTTGCGTCCGAATTGGCGGCACGGCGGGGTGAACATTGCTGCGGTTTGCTGACGCTGGCGAGCAATCCTTCTTTTGTTGCCCATGAGCAATGGCCGAGTGCGATGCCCGGCGAGACGTTCGACGCGTTTCTCGCTGGTTGCCAGGCCGATCCGCGCACAACTCTCAAACGCTTCTCGCTGCTTTGTGCTCAAGGCGCACAAGATCCGCGCGGATTGTCGCGGCTGATGCTCGGCGGCGCGCCGCAGACGGCGCCCGCTGTGTTGATGGCGGGACTGGAACTGCTCGCGCAACTGGACACCCGTGAAGCATTGCAGGCGTTTCGTGGTCCGCAATTTCATCTGTTCGCCGGACAGGACGCTCTGGTCCCGGCGGAAGCGGCGGGGGCGTTGTTCGCGCTGTTGCAGGATATTGAAATAGGTCTGATCGAACAGGCCTGTCATGCGTTTCTTCTGGAAGACCCCCACGGACTGGCGGGTGCTATCCAGGCTTTTCTACACGAGTGCGGTGATGACTGATTTGTCTCTTGTGCTGCCCGGCGGCTTGCCTGACAAGCGTCAGGTCGCGGCCTCTTTCTCTCGTGCGGCGGCCAGTTACGACAGCGTCGCCGAGTTGCAACGTGATGTCGGTACACAATTGCTGCAGCGGTTGCCGCAGGAATTTGTACCGGCGCGTTGGCTGGATCTGGGCTGTGGCACGGGTTATTTCACTCGCGCGCTGGCTTCGCGGTTTACCGAGGAACACGGTCTGGCGCTGGATATCGCCGAGGGCATGCTCGATCACGCGCGACCGTTGGGCGGTGCCGAGCATTTCATTGCCGGCGATGCGGAGCGTCTGCCGTTGCAGGATTCAACCTGCGATCTGATTTTCTCCAGCCTCGCCGTGCAGTGGTGTGCAGACTTCGAGGCGGTGCTCAGCGAAGCCTTTCGTGTATTGAAACCGGGTGGGATTTTTGCGTTTGCTAGTCTTTGTGCAGGGACGTTGTTTGAATTGCGTGATAGCTGGCGGCAGGTCGATGGGCTGGTGCACGTCAACCGCTTCCGCGAGTTCTCCCGTTATGAGCAATTGTCTGCGGCCAGTGGCTTGCGCACGTTGAGTCTGGAGAATCAGCCTCACGTGTTGCACTACCCGGATGTGCGCAGTCTCACCCATGAATTGAAAGCCTTGGGTGCGCACAATCTGAATCCAGGGCGGCCGGGCGGTTTGACCGGGCGGGCGCGGATTCTCGGGCTGGTCGAAGCTTACGAGCAATTCCGTGAGGCGTCGGGATTGCCGGCGACTTATCAGGTGGTCTACGCCGTGTTGGAGAAACCCGTATGAGCGCAGCCTATTTCATCACCGGAACGGACACTGATGTCGGCAAGACCACGGTTGCCGCAGGGTTGCTGCATGCAGCGCGATCGGCCGGGCTGAGCACAGCGGCGGGGAAACCGGTGGCGTCCGGGTGCGAAGTGACGCCGAAGGGATTGCGCAATGCCGACGCGTTGGCGCTGTTGGCCGAGTGTTCGTTGCCGCTGAGTTATCAACAGGTCAATCCTGTGGCGTTCGAGCCGGCTATCGCACCGCATCTGGCGGCGCGTGAAGCGGGTGTCGCGTTGACCGTGCAATCGCTGCTGGCGCCGATGCGCGAGATTCTGGCGATGAATGCCGATTTCACTCTGATCGAAGGCGCGGGTGGCTGGCGGGTGCCGTTGGCGGATCAGGATAATTTGTCGGATCTGGCGATTGCGCTGAAGTTGCCGGTGATTCTGGTGGTGGGCGTGCGGCTGGGGTGCATCAGTCATGCCTTGTTGACGGCCGAGGCGATTGCTCGCGATGGGCTTCAATTGGCAGGGTGGGTGGCGAACATCATCGATCCGAAGACGTCGCGGCTGGAGGAGAATCTGGCGACATTGGCTGAGCGGATCCCGGCACCCTGTTTGGGTCGGGTGCCGAAACTCAAGGCGTTGAGTGCGGAAGCGGTGGCGGCTCATCTGCAGCTGGATTTGCTCGACTAAGCTTTTGCCTATGAACAGGCACTGTGCCATTAGTGTTTTTGACGGGTGTTTTTCTGACGCCTCTGGTTCAATGGCGCCATTGATCCTTCCCAAGGATGAGAACTGTTATGGAAATCTCCGGTAACACAGCTTTTTATGCAGGCCTGAGCTCGATTCAGAGCGGGCAGAACCGCGTCGATCAGGCGGCCAGCCAGATTGCCAATAATACGATTGAACGTTCGGTGACCAGCCAGTCTTCCGAAGTGCAGGTTGACCGTCTACGCGGTGTGGATCGTGCCCAGCAATCGGATCTGGCCAGCAATATGGTCGAGATGTCTCAGGGCAAGATCCAGGCAGAGCTGGGCGTGAAGGTCGCCAAGGCGTCCGATGAAATGCTCGGTACCATCATCGATACGTTTGCCTGATCTTTTCGCAATCTGCATCTTGAACGCCGCGCCTTGTCGCGGCGTTTTTCGTTGTAAGTCCCTCTCCCTCAACTAATCTTTTTTCAGCGTCCGTGGCTCGTTCGAGTCTACGGCGGTTTGCTGCGTCCGCTGTTTGAAAGATGCGGGGACGAACGGCAAAAGAACGATGCTTGACAAGAATTCGGCGTAAACGTATGTTTCAAACAACTGTTTGACCGTCACAACAAATCAACACGGTCGTTCATTCCCGGTTACATCAGCAGAGGTTTATCGCTATGCCTGACTACAAGGCCCCCTTGCGTGATATTCGCTTCGTTCGTGACGAACTGCTCGGCTACGAAGCGCATTATCAGAGCCTTCCGGCTTGCGCAGACGCAACTCCGGACATGGTTGACGCCATCCTCGAAGAAGGCGCCAAGTTTTGTGAGCAGGTACTGGCACCGCTGAACCGCGTGGGCGACCTCGAAGGTTGCACCTGGAGCGAGTCCGGCGTGAAAACCCCGACGGGCTTCAAAGAGGCTTACAAGCAATTCGTTGAAGGCGGCTGGCCAAGCCTGGCGCACGACGTTGAGCACGGTGGCCAAGGCCTGCCGGAGTCGCTCGGTCTGGCAGTGAGCGAGATGGTTGGCGAAGCCAACTGGTCGTGGGGCATGTACCCAGGCCTGTCGCACGGCGCGATGAACACCATCTCCGAGCACGGCACCCCAGAGCAGCAAGAAGCCTATCTGACCAAACTGGTTTCCGGCGAATGGACCGGCACCATGTGCCTGACCGAGCCGCACTGCGGCACCGACCTGGGCATGCTGCGCACCAAGGCCGAACCTCAAGCTGATGGTTCTTACAAAGTCTCCGGCACCAAGATCTTCATCTCGGCCGGTGAACACGACATGGCCGACAACATCGTCCACATCGTGCTGGCCCGCCTGCCGGACGCACCGGCTGGCACCAAAGGCATCTCGTTGTTCATCGTTCCAAAGTTCATGCCGAACGCTGATGGCACCGTCGGTGAGCGCAACGCAGTGAGCTGCGGTTCGCTGGAACACAAGATGGGTATCCACGGCAACGCCACCTGCGTGATGAACTTCGACGGCGCCACCGGTTTCCTGATCGGCCCGGCGAACAAAGGCCTGAACTGCATGTTCACCTTTATGAACACCGCACGTCTGGGCACCGCACTGCAAGGTCTGGCCCACGCCGAAATCGGTTTCCAGGGCGGCTTGAAATACGCTCGCGATCGTCTGCAAATGCGCTCGCTGACTGGCCCGAAAGCGCCGGAAAAAGCTGCTGACCCGATCATCGTGCACCCTGACGTACGTCGCATGCTGTTGACCATGAAGGCTTTCGCCGAAGGCAACCGCGCGATGGTGTACTTCACCGCCAAACAGGTCGACATCGTCAAATACGGCGTCGATGAAGAAGAGAAGAAGAAAGCCGACGCACTGTTGGCCTTCATGACCCCGATCGCTAAAGCGTTCATGACCGAAGTCGGTTTCGAATCCGCTAACCACGGCGTACAGATCTACGGCGGCCACGGCTTCATCGCCGAGTGGGGCATGGAGCAGAACGTTCGCGACAGCCGCATTTCGATGCTGTACGAAGGCACCACCGGTATTCAGGCACTCGACCTGCTGGGCCGTAAAGTGCTGATGACTCAAGGCGAAGCTCTGAAAGGCTTCACCAAGATCGTCCACAAGTTCTGCCAGAACAACGAAGGCAACGAAGCGGTTCAAGAGTTCGTCACGCCGCTGGCTGCACTGAACAAGGAATGGGGCGAGCTGACCATGAAGGTCGGTATGGCTGCCATGAAAGATCGCGAAGAAGTCGGTGCGGCCTCCGTGGACTACCTGATGTACTCCGGTTATGCCTGCCTGGCTTACTTCTGGGCCGACATGGCGCGTCTGGCTGCTGAAAAGCTGGCAGAAGGCAGCGGCGACGCGGCGTTCTATACCGCCAAGCTGCAAACCGCGCGTTTCTACTTCCAGCGTATCCTGCCGCGTACCCGCACGCACGTGGCCACTATGCTGTCGGGCGCCAACAACCTGATGGACATGAAAGAAGAAGACTTTGCACTGGGCTACTAAGCTCTAGCGCCGTCTCATGAAAACCGCTGCTCCCGTTAGGGGGCAGCGGTTTTTTTGTTGGCGAATCGCTCAGATAGTCGGGCTTCCGGCCGTTAAAGAGACAGTGTGTGATCTGGATCACATTGTGTGGGCTTGGCTGCACTTTGCAGGCACAATGCCATCTCTTTGCTATGACGGGTCGGAGCTTACCCTTGCCGCGTTCTTCCGCTGTACGTTTCAGCCATTTCCTACCTTCACTGCTGTTGTTACTCGCGGGGTTGGCGGCTGCGTACGTCAAAGACCTCAGTGTGTTCTTCACGTCGCTGTTCAACGTGCTGCCGACGTTGGTGTTGTTGTTGGGTGGCGCTTATTGCGCGGTTTACCGCCGTCAGCGCGAACTGTTTCTGATGCTCACGGTGTACATCGCCTACTTTTTGCTCGACACCCAGACCGACTATTACCGCGACAACGGCAAGGTGCGCGAAGACGCTGCCGTGGTGTTCCACCTCGTCTGTTTATTGCTGCCGTTGTTATTCGGCTTGTTCGCCGCCTGGCAGGAACGGACACATCTGTTCCAGGACATGGTCGCGCGGTTCGCCGTGTTGCTGGCCTTTGGCAGTGTGGCGTTGGGCCTGGAGCAAAGTTATCCCCAGGCTTTGCTGATCTGGCTGTCGGAAATCCGCTGGCCGGCGCTGCACGGCGCCTGGATGAGCCTGATCCAGCTGTCCTATCCGGTGTTTATCTCGGCATTCCTGTTGCTCGCCTGGCAATACTGGCGCAATCCGCGCCCGCTGCACGCGGCGCAACTGGTCGGCTTGCTCGGCGTGTTCTGGATGCTGCCGAAAACCTTCATCCTGCCGTTTACCCTCAACATCATGTGCAGCCAGGTGATGTTGATGATCGCCGCTGCCGTTGCGCACGAGGCTTATCAAATGGCCTTCCGTGACGAACTCACCGGTCTGCCGGGCCGCCGCGCCCTCAACGAACGCATGCAGCGCCTCGGCCGCAACTACGTGCTGGCGATGAGCGACGTCGATCACTTCAAGAAATTCAACGACACCCATGGCCACGATGTTGGTGACCAAGTGTTGCGCCTGGTCGCTAGCAAGCTGTCGAAAATCAGCGGTGGCGGTAGGGCGTATCGCTACGGTGGTGAGGAATTCGCCCTGGTTTTCGCCGGCAAAACCCTTGAAGAGTGCATGCCGCATCTTGAGGTGATCCGCGAGTCTATTGCTTCCTACAGCATTCAACTGCGCAATCAGGAAAACCGTCCGCAGGATGACCAGCAAGGTCGTCAGCGCCGGGCCGGTTCCGGTGCTTCCAGCGTTTCGGTGACGGTAAGCATTGGCGTCGCCGAGCGAGTGGAACAACGCAACCCGGAACAAGTGCTGAAGTCTGCCGACGAGGCGCTCTATGCTGCAAAAGGTGCGGGGCGTAACTGCGTGATGGCATACGGACAAAATCGTCGCGGTGCGGTGCGCATGGACACGGCCGCAGGTTGAGTGATGACGGCGCATTCAGCGTCTGCACAATGATTGTTTGGTGTGGTGGCCGGCAGTAGGTTGAGGAAATCTGCTGACGGAGAAGCCACCATGCCTGAATACAAAGCTCCCCTGCGCGACATGCGCTTTCTGATCGACCACGTCTTCGACTTCCACGCCAATTACGCCACTCTCGGTGCGCACGACGCCAGCCCGGACATGATCAACGCGATCCTCGAAGAGGGCGCGAAGTTCTGCGAAAACGTCCTCGCGCCGCTCAATCGCAGCGGTGACGAAGAAGGCTGCCATTTCGACAACGGTGTGGTGACAACGCCTACAGGCTTCAAGCAAGCCTTCGCACAATACGTCGAGGGCGGCTGGCACGGTCTGGCCGCAGATCCGGTTTACGGCGGCCAGGGCTTGCCGAGTTCGCTGGGATTGGTGATCAGCGAAATGGTCGGCTCCAGCAACACCTCGTGGGGCATGTACCCGGGCCTGACTCATGGCGCGATGTCGGCAATCCATGCCCACGGCACTGCGGAACAAAAAGAAACTTACCTGAGCAAACTCACCGCCGGGCAATGGACCGGCACCATGTGCCTGACCGAAGCCCACTGCGGCACCGACCTGGGCATTATCAAGACCCGCGCCGTGCCTCAGGCCGACGGTAGCTACGCGGTCACCGGCAGCAAGATTTTCATCTCTGCCGGCGAACACGACATGAGCGATAACATCATCCATCTGGTGTTGGCCAAACTGCCGGACGCGCCGGCCGGAACCAAAGGGATTTCGCTGTTTATCGTGCCGAAGTTCTTGCCGGATTCAGCAGGCGAAGCGGACGAGCGCAACGGCGTATCCTGCGGTTCGATCGAACACAAGATGGGCATCAAGGCGTCGGCCACTTGCGTGCTCAACTTCGATGGTGCCAAGGGCTTCTTGATCGGCGAACCGAACAAGGGCCTGAACTGCATGTTCACCATGATGAACCACGCACGGCTCGGCACAGGCATGCAGGGTCTGTGTCTGGGCGAGGCGAGTTTCCAGGGCGCGATCAAATACGCCAACGACCGTTTGCAGATGCGCTCGTTGACCGGCGCCAAAGCACCGGACAAAGCCGCCGATCCGATCATCGTCCACCCCGACGTGCGGCGCATGTTGCTGACCATGAAAGCCTTCAACGAGGGCAACCGCGCGCTGACCTATTTCACCGCGCAACTGCTCGATACCGCGCACCTGAACAGCGATGCCGAGGCGCGTCAGGAGGCTGAAGACCTGCTGGCGTTCCTCACGCCGATCTGCAAAGCGTTCATGACCGACAGCGGGCTGGAAGTGACCAACCTCGGCATGCAGATATTTGGCGGCCACGGGTTTATTCGCGAGTGGGGCATGGAGCAATTGGTTCGCGACTGTCGGATTGCACCGATCTACGAAGGCACCAACGGCATTCAGGCGCTGGATCTGCTGGGCCGTAAGGTGCTGGGCAGTCAGGGTAAGTTGCTGCGTGGTTTCACCAAAATCGTCCACAAATTCTGCGCAGCCAACGCCGGGCATCCGCAACTGGGCAGTTTCGTTGCGCAACTCAATGAGTTGAACCAGCAGTGGGGCGACCTGACCATGAAGGTCGGCATGGCGGCGATGAAGAACCCGGATGAAGTGGGCGCGGCGTCGGTGGATTATCTGATGTACAGCGGTTACATCATCCTCGGCTATCTGTGGTTGCGTATGGCATTGGTGGCGCAGGCGCAACTGGAGGCGGGCGAGGGTGAGGCGGATTACCTGCGCGGGAAGTTGGCGACGTGCGAGTTTTACTTCAAGCGTTTGTTGCCGCGTACGGCGGCGCATCGAGCGGCGATTGAGGCGGGGAGTGAGTGTTTGATGAAGTTGCCGGCGGAGGTGTTTGCGCTTTAAGGAAGATCAAAAGATCGCAGCCTTCGGCAGCTCCTACAGGGAATTTGGGGTTGGCGGGGCTGCGATTTTTTGTGGTGACTAAAAATAACAAATCAGTCACTGGTTGACCCTATGTGTCGCAAAAGTTGTTGAGGTACACTCCGGCTCAACGAAAACACCATTCCACGAATCACCGTTTAGATCTTGCGAGGTTTGCCATGGCTGACTACAAAGCGCCGCTGCGCGATATGCGCTTCGTCCTCAATGAAGTGTTCGAAGTCGCCAAACTCTGGGCCGAACTGCCGGCGCTGGCCGAGACCGTCGACGCCGAAACCGTTGAAGCCATTCTCGAAGAGGCCGGCAAGGTCACCAGCAAAAGCATCGCGCCACTGAGCCGTGCCGCTGACGAAGAAGGCTGCCACTGGGCCGACGGTGCCGTCACCACTCCAGCCGGTTTCCCACAGGCTTATCAGACTTACGCTGAAGGCGGCTGGGTCGGCGTTGGCGGTGATCCCGAGTACGGCGGCATGGGCATGCCCAAAGCCGTGTCGGCGCAGGTCGAAGAAATGGTCAACTCCGCCAGCCTGTCCTTCGGTCTGTACCCGATGCTGACCGCAGGCGCTTGCTTGTCGATCAATGCCCACGCCAGCGAAGAGCTGAAAGCCGCTTACCTGCCGAACATGTACGCCGGCGTCTGGGCCGGTTCGATGTGCCTGACCGAGCCGCACGCCGGCACCGACCTGGGGATCATTCGTACCAAGGCCGAGCCTCAGGCCGACGGTTCCTATAAGGTCAGCGGCACCAAGATCTTCATCACCGGTGGCGAACACGACCTCACCGAAAACATCATCCACCTGGTGCTGGCCAAACTGCCAGATGCCCCGGCGGGCCCGAAGGGCATTTCGCTGTTCCTGGTGCCGAAGTTCATGGTCAACGCCGACGGCAGCCTGGGTGCGCGCAACCCGGCGAACTGCGGTTCGATTGAACACAAAATGGGCATCCAGGCCTCCGCGACCTGCGTGATGAACTTCGACGAAGCCGTGGGATATCTGGTCGGCGAGCCGAACAAAGGCCTGGCCGCGATGTTCACCATGATGAACTACGAGCGTCTGGGTGTCGGTATTCAAGGCCTGGCGACCGGCGAGCGTTCGTACCAAAACGCTGTCGAATACGCCCGCGACCGTCTGCAAAGCCGTTCGCCGACTGGCGCGCAGAACAAAGACAAAGTCGCTGACCCGATCATCGTCCACCCGGACGTGCGGCGCATGCTGCTGACCATGAAAGCCTCGAACGAAGGTGGACGCGCGTTCTCCACCTATGTGGCGATGCAACTCGACACCGCCAAGTTCAGCGAAGACGCTGCGACCCGCAAGCGTGCGGAAGACTTGGTCGCTCTGCTGACGCCAGTGGCCAAAGCGTTCCTTACCGATCTGGGTCTGGAAACCACCGTGCACGGCCAGCAGATTTTCGGCGGCCACGGCTACATCCGCGAGTGGGGCCAGGAGCAACTGGTACGCGACGTGCGCATCACCCAGATCTACGAAGGCACCAACGGCATTCAGGCGCTGGACCTGGTCGGGCGCAAGATCGTCGGCAGCGGCGGCGCGTTCTACAAACTGTTCGCTGACGAGATCCGCCACTTCACCGCCACCGCGAGCGCCGATCTGGGCGAATTCACCAAACCGCTGAACGATGCCGTCGGCACCCTCGACGAGTTGACCTCGTGGTTGCTGGATCGGGCGAAAACCAACCCGAACGAAATAGGCGCGGCCTCGGTCGAATATCTGCAAGCGTTTGGATACGTTTCCTACGCCTACATGTGGGCATTGATGGCCAAAGCCTCACTGGGCAAAGAAGCGCAGGACGATTTCTATGCCAGCAAACTGGGCACCGCGCGCTTCTACTTCGCCCGTCTGCTACCGCGTATTCACTCATTGAGCGCTTCGGTGAAAGCCGGTAGCGAGTCGCTGTTCCTGCTGGATGCCGTGCAATTCTGATGCGATAACGTCATGTAAGCATTCTCTTACATGACGTGCTGCTGTTCTCCCATATGCGTAGATTGGATCCACGGCTAATCTACATTTCATGGACGTCGCGCAGGAAGCGCAAAGCAACAACACGGACACGTAGGATTCTGCCAGGGTGGCGGAGTGAAATGGATGTCAGGGAAACAGTCTGCAAAGCCCCGCTTCGGCGGGGTTTTCTTTTGCCTGCAGAAAAGTAGTCAGGCCAACGGATCCCGCGACGGTTTCACCTCGCGCTCCATCACTTCCTCCAGCAATGTCTGCAACAGCGCCAAAGGCGCCTGCTGGCGCTGCACATCACGACAGACCAAACCCACTTTCAGCGGCACCCGTGGTTCGCTCAGCGGTTTCCACAACAGATCCTGATCGTCGTATTCCTTCTGCGACCGCCCGGGCAGCACCGTCGCCAGTTTGGTGTGCGGCAGACTGTCGAGAATCCCCACCATATTGTTCAGCTCGGCCTGCACTTGCGGACGTCGTCCGAGGGCGGTCAGTTGCGCCTGCCAGATCTGGCGGATCTGGAATTCTTCGCCCAACAGCAACATGGGCAGTTCGGCGGCCTGGCGCATCGAGACTTTCTTGAATTCACGCAACGGATGATCCGCCGGGATCACCAGCGTCAGTTCATCTTCGTAGAGCATCACGCCATGCAGCCCCGGTTGGCGCGGCGGTAGATAACTGATGCCAATGTCCAATGAACCGTTGAGCAGTCGTCGCTCGATCTCAAGTCCGGTCAATTCGTAAATTTGCACCACCAGATGCGGCTGCGCCTTGCGCACCCGTTCGAGCATTTGCGGCACCAGACTGGTGTGAACCGTTTGCAGCACGCCAATCGCCAGCGTGCGCAAGGCCTGGCCCTTGAAGTTGCCCAGTGCCTCGCGCGCCCGTTGCAAGCCATCAAGCAATGGCAAGGCATGGTTGTACAGCGTGTGCGCGGCGAGAGTTGGCAGCAGGCGTTTGCTGCTGCGTTCGAACAGAGTGACGTCGAGGTTTTGCTCGAGCTGACGGATCTGCTGCGACAGTGCCGGTTGCGAGATCGACAGGCGTTCAGCGGCGCGGCCAACATGGCCTTCTTCGTAGACCGCGACGAAATAACGCAGTTGTTTAAAATCCATAAGTAATGCTTATCGAAAATGCTGGGAAATCGAAATGGCCCGCAGGCGTCAGTGCGCCTAGTCTAACCGCATTCACAAGGCTTACAGGGCCAGAAAGCGCGATGAATAGCGTTCGCTTCGACAGTGTTTGCATAGGCAGTTCAAAACACCTGAAACGAGGTGTTTTTCAATGAATCTGTTCAGTTTGCGGCGTCAGACGCCGAGTCTTGATGACCTCGCCTTCCAGGCCAATCCTGCTGAAAGCAGCGAAAATCTTAGCGCTGAAAGGCTGATGCCCAGCGTCGAACGGCCGCAACAGGTGTTCGTCCGGGGTAAGGGTTCGTGGTTGTGGGACAGCAATGACCGTGCGTACCTCGATTTTTCCCAGGCCGGTGGTGCCAACAGCCTTGGTCACAGCCCGTCGGCGCTGGTCAAAGCTATTGCCAGTCAAGCCCAGGCGCTGATCAATCCCGGTTTCAATCTGCATAATCGCGGCATGCTCAGCCTTGCCGAGCGTCTGTGCGCCGCTACCTCCAGCGATCAGGCCTACCTGCTCAACAGCGGCAGCGAAGCCTGTGAAGCAGCGATCAAACTCGCGCGCAAGTGGGGCCAACTGCATCGTGGCGGCGCGTCGAGGATTATTGTTGCGAAGCAGGGTTGTCATGGCCGTAGTCTGGCGACGATTTCCGCCTCCGACAGCTGCAACCTGCACAACCGTTTTGCGCCACTGCTGCCGGGTTTTGATCTGGTGCCGTTCAACGACTTGCCGGCGTTGCACGCGGCGGTTGATGCGCAGACCGTGGCGATCATGCTTGAGCCGATCCAGAGCGACGCCGGCGTTGTGCCGGCGACCGAGCATTACCTCAAAGGTGTCGAACGACTGTGCCGCGAATTGGGCATTCTGCTGATTCTCGACGAAGTACAGACCGGCATCGGTCGCTGCGGCACCTTGCTCGCCGAACAATCCTACGGCGTGCGCGCCGATATCGTTGTGCTCGGCAAAGGGCTTGGCGGCGGTGTGCCGTTGGCGGCGCTGCTGGCGCGGGGCAAGGCCTGCTGTTTCGAGGCCGGCGAACTCGGCGGCACGCATCACGGCAATGCATTGATGACGGCGGCCGGTCTGGTCGTGCTCGACAGCGTGCACGACCGCAGCTTCCTCCAGCAGGTCAACGATAACGGTCAGCACCTGCGTGAAGGTCTGGCCCGATTGGCCCACCGCTATGACCACGGCGAACTGCGCGGTCAAGGTCTGTTCTACGGACTGACCCTGTCAGACGATTCCGCCGAGGCCGTGGTCCACGCCGCCCTTCATGAAGGCTTGCTGCTCAACGCCCCGCAAGCCAACTGCCTGCGCTTCACCCCGGCACTCACCGTGAGCAAAACCAATATCGACGAAATGCTCCTGCGCCTGGCCCGCGCCTTCTCGCGAGTGCGCACCGCGCAACTGCATTGCCGCAAAGGGATTGCCGTCTGAACTGAAGTTTCCCACCCGATTCCAAGAACCGTCTCGCGGTATAACGCACGCCCCACGCCTGATTCTTTTGGCGTGGGGCGTTTTTTTTGAGGTGGTGGCGATCAAATGGCCGTTGCACTGAACCCTGACGAACGGCGCGGGTCGATTAGCTTGTATGGCTCATGTGAGCCAACCCCCATTCAGGAGCTGACCCATGGACTTCATTCGCATCATCATCGCCATTCTGTTGCCGCCACTGGGTGTGTTTCTGCAGGTCGGGTTTGGCGGGGCGTTCTGGTTGAACATTCTGCTGACGTTGTGCGGGTATATCCCGGGGATCGTGCATGCGGTGTATATCATCGCCAAGCGCTGAGTCCGGCGGCGCCAAGTAGATAGCTTTCGCGAGCAGGCTCGCTCCCACAGGGGATGTGTGAACAACACAGATTCAATGTGGGAGCGAGCCTGCTCGCGAATGGGGCCGCGCGATTTCAACGGGGGCGCGCTGATCAGTCCGCCAATCCCATCACCCGCCGATAGAACTTCCATTCCTGTTCCAGCGCATGCGCCTGATTGGCCGCACGGCGGAAGCCGTGGCGTTCGTCGAGGTAGTAATGCGCTTCGACTGGGATGCCGTTTCTCTCAAGTGCCGTAACCATGTCGCGGGTTTGTTGCGGGACTACGACAGCGTCCAGTTCACCCTGAAAAAAGATTACCGGCACTCCAATATTGCTCGCGTGCAGCAACGGTGTGCGGGCCGCGTAGCGTTCGGCGTCTTGCTCGGGATCGCCGATCAGCCAGTCCAGATAATCACCCTCGAATTTGTGCGTTGCCCGAGCCAACGCCACCGGGTCGCTAACGCCGTACAAACTCGCTCCGGCGCGGAAGACGTGTTTGAACGCCAGCGCGCATAAAGTGGTGTAGCCGCCTGCGCTGCCACCTCGAATGAATGCGCGTTCACCGTCGATCAAGCCCTGTTCGGCGAGATAACTCACCACCGCACAAGCATCCTCGACATCCACCTCGCCCCAGCTCAGATGCAGTGCCTGTCGATATTCCCGGCCATAACCGCTGCTGCCGCGATAGTTGAGATCGGCGACTGCAAAGCCGCGTTGCGTCCAGTACTGGATTCGCGGATCAAGCATCGGGTAGCAGGCTGATGTCGGGCCGCCATGGATGAATACCACCAGCGGCGGTTTTGTCTCGCCGCTCATGGCCGGATAAAAGAAACCGTGGGCTTCACCTGTACCGCTTGGGTAGCGCAGGGTTTGCGGACGGCTGATACGCTCAGCGGGCAGGGGAGCAACACCACCGGCCAGCACTTTCACTTCGCGGCTGGTTCGATCAATAGCGATGACCGCCGAAGGGCTGATCGGCGAGGCGGCGATGCAGTAGATGTTCTGTGCATCCAGCGCCAAATGGCGGAAGCGGCTGTAGTCCCCCGTGTAATCTTCATCGCCAAGCGTCAGGCGCCCAAAACCACCTTCGCTCCAACTGGCTAAAAAGGAATCTCCAACAGGGAACCAAGTGCAGCCGCCGAGTTGCCACGGTGCCGGCGCATGATCGGCCTGCGCAGCGAGCAGTGGTTTCAAGCCATCGCTAGTTTCAACCCACGGCTGCCAGAAACCACCCCGATCAGTCAGGCAGTACAAACGACCTTCGGCATCGAATCGCGGTTGTTGAATCGACTCCTCAACCTGGTCTCCCGCCACGCAACGGGGCGCAGAAAAATCACCGTCAGCCACCATCAATCGTGTTGAAGTCCAAGGCTGATGAGGCCGGCTCCACTCGATCCACGCCAAACGCTGACCATCCGGGCTGAGGGTAGGTGCCGCGTAGAAATCCGCACCTTCGGCCAGCACACGTCGCGCGCCATCCGCCAAATCAATCGCCACCAGTCGATGCTGATCGTGCTGTTCTTCTACCGCCAGCACCTGGTCGAGAGCGCAATGCAGATCGCCGTAACGACAATCGCCCGACGTCAGCGCCTCTGGCGAACCATCCAGCGTCTGCCGATACAACTGCTGATCCGCCTCAGCAACGAAAACCACCCCATCCGGCGTCAGACAAAACGCGCCACCGCCATATTCGTACACGCGACTGCGCACGCTGAAGCCGTTCGGTGTCAGACATTTCGCCACGCCTTCGCGCCAATGCCAGATCCGGCACGCGGCATCTTCCGGGCGGTATTCATTCCAGAACAGCCCATTGGCGCCGAGCTGCAACTCGGCGAAGTCCATGCCGGCAGCGACGGCTTGCGAGGCGCTGAAAGGCTCAGCCCTTGGCGATGAGGCGCGAGTTTCGTTCATTGCGGAAGGCCAATTGTTCGATGGTCTGGGTGGCGGTCTTGGCTTCTTCGCGAGCCTTGAGGATCACGCCGTGATGTTCGGATTTGCTGCACACCGGGTCGGCATTGCTCGCATCGCCGGTGAGCATGAACGCCTGGCAGCGGCAGCCGCCGAAGTCCTTTTCTTTCTCGTCGCAGGAGCGGCACGGATCGGGCATCCAGTCGTAACCGCGAAAGCGGTTGAAGCCGAACGAGTCGTACCAGATGTGCTGCATGCTGTGATCGCGCACATTAGGAAATTGTACCGGCAGCTGCCGGGCACCATGACAGGGCAGGGCGGTGCCGTCCGGCGTGACCGTCAGAAAGATGCTGCCCCAGCCGTTCATGCAGGCTTTCGGGCGTTCTTCGTAGTAATCCGGAGTGACGAAAATCAGCTTGCACGGATGCCCTTCGGCTTCCAGTTTTGCGCGGTATTCGTTAGTGATACGTTCGGCACGCACCAGTTGTTCTTTGGTCGGCAACAGGCCGACACGATTGAGTTGCGCCCAACCGTAGAACTGGCAGGTGGCGAGCTCGACGAAGTCGGCTTCCAGCGCAATGCACAGCTCGATGATGCGGTCGATCTTGTCTATGTTGTGCCGATGGGTGACGAAGTTCAGCACCATCGGATAGCCGTGGGCCTTCACTGCGCGAGCCATTTCCAATTTCTGCGCGAAGGCTTTTTTCGAACCGGCGAGCAGGTTGTTCACTTGCTCGTCACTGGCCTGAAAACTGATCTGAATGTGATCCAGTCCGGCCTTTTTGAAGTCGCTGATTTTCTGCTCGGTCAGACCGATGCCCGAGGTGATCAGGTTGGTGTAGAAACCCAACTGCCGCGCTTCATGAATCAGCTCGGCGAGATCCTGACGCACCAGCGGTTCGCCACCGGAAAAGCCCAGTTGCGCCGCGCCCATCTCCCGCGCTTCGCGGAAGACCTTGATCCACTGCTCGGTGCTCAGCTCTTTGCCCTGCTCGGCGAAATCCAGCGGATTGGAGCAGTACGGGCATTGTAGCGGGCAGCGGTAGGTCAGCTCGGCGAGCAGCCACAGCGGCAGGCCGACTTCAGGCTTGGGCGGCAGATCAGGCAAGTTCGATCCAGTGCTGCGCACGGGCAACCTCCATGAATTGCTCGATGTCGTCACCGAGCTCGGGCACGCCGGGGAACTGCTCATCGAGTTTGGCGATGATTGCCGCAACATCGCGCTCACCGTCGATCAAACCACCGATCAATGCGGCGCTGTCGTTGAGCTTGATCATGCCTTCCGGGTAGAGCAGCACATGACCTTTTTGTGCCGGTTCGTACTGGAAACGGTAGCCGGGACGCCAGGTCGGGACTTTGCTGCGGTCGAAACTCATAAGGTGATTCCTTTATGCCAGACCCGTTGTTCGGTGACGCTGTGATACGGCGGGCGGTTCAGTTCGTAGGCCATGCTCATGGCATCGAGCATGCTCCAAAGAATGTCCAGTTTGAACTGGAGAATTTCCAGCATGCGCTCCTGGCCTTCGCGAGTCTTGTAGTGCTCCAGCGTGATCGCCAGACCATGCTCGACATCGCGCCGCGCCTGACCGAGGCGGGTGCGGAAGTATTCGTAACCGGCCGGGTCGATCCACGGGTAATGCTGCGGCCAGCTGTCGAGGCGCGACTGGTGAATCTGCGGCGCGAACAGTTCGGTCAACGAGCTGCTGGCGGCTTCCTGCCAACTGGCGCGACGGGCAAAGTTGACGTAGGCATCGACGGCGAAACGCACGCCGGGCAGCACCAGTTCCTGCGAGCGCAGTTGATCCGGATCGAGACCGACCGCTTGACCGAGACGCAGCCAGGCTTCGATGCCGCCGTCTTCGCCGGGAGCACCGTCGTGGTCGAGCAGGCGCTGAATCCACTCACGGCGGATTTCGCGGTCCGGGCAGTTGGCGAGGATCGCCGCGTCTTTCAGGGGAATGTTCACCTGATAGTAGAAGCGGTTGGCGACCCAGCCCTGGATCTGCTCGCGGGTGGCGCGGCCTTCATACATCGCCACGTGATAGGGGTGGTAGATGTGGTAGTAGGCGCCTTTGGCGCGCAGGGCCGCTTCGAATTCGGCGGGTGACATTGCGGTGTCGGTCATTGCGGTTCTCCGGGGAACAACCGTTGGAATCCTGGGTGTCTATTCGGACGCCTTCGCGAGCAAGCTCGCTCCCACAGGGTTTGTGTACGCCACAGATCCCGTGTGGGAGCGAGCTTGCTCGCGAAGAGGCCGGTCGCTACAACACAATACTCATGCCATCGAACGCCACTTCAACATTACGCCGCGCCAGTTCGGCACGCTCCGGCGAATCCTCATCGAGAATCGGATTGGTGTTGTTGATGTGGATAAGCACCTTGCGCTGCTCCGGCAACCGCTCCAGCACTTCGAGCATTCCGCCAGGCCCGTTCTGCGCCAAATGACCCATCTCACGACCGGTACGGGTGCCGACGCCACGGCGCTGCATTTCATCGTCATCCCACATCGTGCCGTCGACCAGCAGGCAATCACTGCCGGCCATGATTTCCAGCAACGGCGCATCGACCTTGCCCAGACCCGGCGCGTAGAACAATTTACCGCCGGTGTTCAGGTCTTCAACGATCAAACCAATGTTGTCGCCCGGGTGTGGATCGAAGCGGTGCGGCGAGTACGGTGGCGCGGCGCTGCGCAACGGCAGCGGGGTGAAACGCAGGTTCGGGCACGCGGCCACGGTGAAGCTCTGGTCGAGTTCGATGCGGTTCCAGTCCAGCCCGCCGTTCCAGTGGGTGAGCATCTTGAACAGCGGAAAACCGGTACTGAGGTCTTCGTGAACCATGTCCGTGCACCAGACCTGGTGCGGGCAACCTTCGCGCAGGCTGAGCAGGCCGGTGGTGTGGTCGATCTGGCTGTCCATCAGGATGATCGCGCTGATGCCGGTGTCACGCAGGGCGCGGCCCGGTTGCATCGGGGCGAAGCTTTGCAACTGCGCGCGGATGTCCGGCGAGGCATTGCACAACACCCAGTTCACGCCGTCATCGGAAATCGCGATGGACGATTGGGTGCGGGCCTTGGCATTCAGGCTGCCGTCGCGAAAGCCTGCGCAATTGACGCAGTTGCAGTTCCACTGCGGAAAACCGCCGCCAGCGGCCGAACCCAGAATCTGGACGAACATGAACACTCCATCATTTCAACGCGGAAAATAAAACGCCCCGGCGAGCCGAGGCGTTGCACTGCAATTCTACGTGAGCAGAACTCAGCGGCTGGCGAAGTACATGGTGACTTCGAAGCCGATACGCAGGTCGGTGTAAGCAGGTTTTGTCCAGGACATGGGTGTCTCCTTCAGGGTGGGTGGGATAGCGCTGTCCATAGGTATAGTCCACGGCAGCGCAAAGATGTTCCAAATAGTTAGGCTGCTATGTTACTCAAAATTTCACAGTATTTGCCCGTGAATCTTTGAGAAAGCTCCTTGCAGCCTCGGTAATGATCAATTTGCCGCTTGCCATGGGGTTTCGGGGGCTGGATCGCTGGCAAGGCAGAGCCAGCCGCCTTCGGCGTTGATCAAGCGCTGTGTAGCGCTGAGCAGTGCCTGGCGATCCAGCTGGCCGATGGCAGCGATCAGTTGCTCAAGATAATCCGACGAGTGGCCCGTGAGCCTGGCCTGCCAGAGCAATTCGGCTGCGTCTTTGCCGGCCAGCGTGGCGCCGTCGAATTGATCGGTGAGGTTTTGCCGGTGTTGGCTGAGGCTGGCGTCATCAAGCTGTTCGATCAGCGCGGGAATGCCCTTGAGAAACTGTTGAATGTGTTCAAGCAACTCCGCAGGTTTGGCATTTGGCGATTGCACGCCGAACAGCAGACTGGTTTGACCCTGGATCTGCCGCAGCGCACTGAACACGGCGTAGCCCAATTGCAGTTCGATGCGCAAACGCTGATAGAACGGTGTCTGGCACAGTTGCGCGAGCATTCGCCACGCCGCCTCGTCTGCGATGTCACGGCTGGCGGTTGGGCAATGCAGCAGCAAGGCATGTTCGCTGGATGCGGTATCGATGTGGCGCCAGTGCTTTTGCGCGAAGGTCACTGTTGGCGCACGCAACTGATTGTCCGGTATCCCGGGTATGCGGCTCAGGGCCAGGCCCATGGCGGATTGCGTTGGTTGGTTGAGGCCCAGTGCGAGGCCGTCCCAGCGTGAAGTTGTCCACAGGTGTTTGGCGTCATCGCCGGTTTTTGCTGGTTGCAGAACCTGTTCCGGCAGTGCTTTAAGCAGTTGGCGGATGGCGACAAGCGGCGTTTCCGGCTCGCTGCGCGGGGAATCCGCATCAACTTGCGTCAGACATTTCAGCGCGTGCTCGAGGACGCTGGGCATCGGCTCTTGCAGGCCGGTGAGCTTCAGCAGCCATTGATTGCCAGTGGCGCTAAAAGACAAATCGACCCCGGCCTCACGCGCATCTTGCAGAATGAGCCGAAGACTGCGTTGCAACCTTGAGAGCAGATCCGCGCTGGCTGCCGCTTCCACCTGCCAACGCAGGTAGATCGCGCCTTCATCGCCGCTGTCCGGCAAAGCCTGGCTGAACTGCATCGGCGAGCGTTCGCGGCGTCCGCGCGAGCGATCCTGAGCAAATGTACGCAGGCCTCGGTGGGCGCTGGTCTGGCCGCGAATCAGCCCGGCATTGGCCAAAGGTTCACTGGCGCGCAGAAATGGATTGGCGGCAGGCCGGTGCCAGTGAGCACTGAAGTTATCCACAGTGCCGATTTCGCGGAGTATCTGTGTAAGTGCTTCAACGCCGGCATCGGACAGGCCGTTTTCCAGCTGCTCACTGTCGAGCCGTGCCAGTTGCAGTGCGCCGCTCACTTGCTGCCGACGTTGAAGCAGGGCTGCGTATTCTTTGTGCAGTGACGTCCAATCCTGCTGAGCGAAGAAGCTCAACCAATCGAGCAGTTGTTCGCGAATGGCAACTAGCGATTCGGTGGGAACGGTGAATTCCAGGTGCAGCAACGCTTGTCCGGCAAAGTGATAAACCGGCGCCGCGTTTAATCCATTCGCCAGTTTTTGCTGCTGCAAATGCGCGAGCAATCCGCCGGGCTTGGCGCTGTTCAACCAATGGCAAAGAAACGCCAAAGCCTCGGTGGACGATTCAGGCAGGGCATCGAAGGCAAACATCAGATTGGCGCACTGCTCATCGACCTGTTGATAACTTTTTACCGCCAGCGGCAGGGGCGCAGGCTGCATAACTTTATCCCCAGCCGGTAACGCCGCCGCGAATTGCTCCGCCAGCAATTTCAATTCTTCAAGGCTCTGTGGCCCGATCAGGCTCAAGGCCATCTGCCCGGTCTGATAAAACTGTTGGTGGAAATCTTTCAACGCCTGCTGAAATGCCGGATCTTCAACCTTCAGGCTATCCCGGTTACCCGCGTGAAACCCGCGCAGTGGATGGTCTGCTGGTAAACCTTCATACAACGCAAATTGCCGCTGTGCCGCGGGATCCTGCGACCAAGCGACAAATTCCGCCTGCAACACTTCGCGTTCGCGCAACTGATCGTCCAGATTCATACGCGGTCTGGCGAGCATGTCTGACAGACGCTCCAAACCACCGCTGAATACTCGGGTCGGCAACTCAAAGAAAAAGTCTGTTGTGCGTTCGCGCGTGCTGGCATTCACTTGCCCACCGTGACCTTGCACGTAGGCCATCAGCCCTTCGCCCGTGGGAAACCGCTCGGTGCCGAGGAACAGCAAATGCTCAAGAAAATGCGCCAGCCCCGGCCACGCCAATGGCACGTCATGGCTACCAGCGGCCACGCGCAAAGCAGCCGCGCAGCGCTTCAGGTCAGGCATATGACGCAGGGTCACGCGCAAGCCGTTGGCCAGGGTTTCAGTGTGGGGGCGGGGGTGGGTCGGCGCAGGCATGGGCACTTCCAGAACAGTGAAGTGCCAATGCTAGCGGATTAGCGCTGGTTGAGCGCGCCGTAAAGCTCCGGGCGGCGATCGCTGAGGTAGCGATTGGCGGCGCGGGAGTCGAGCATCAACTGCCGATCGAGTTCGCCGATGATCAGCGCTTCGTCGAGTCCGGCCTGGGCGATGCGGCTGCCATCCGGCGCGGCGATGCTGCTTTGCCCGCAATAGTGGATCTCGCCTTCGCTGCCGCAATAGTTGGCGTAGGCCACGTAGCACTGGTTTTCGAAGGCGCGCGAACGCACGGTGACGTCGGCGACGAAATCGAACGGAATCATGTTCGCCGTCGGCACCAGAATCAGCTCGGCGCCGGCGAGTGCCAGACGCCGGGTATTCTCCGGAAACTCCAAGTCGTAGCAAATCAGGAAACCGAGCTTCCAGCCGTTGAGTTCGACGATCGGAAAATCATCGTCGCCGGCGCTGAACATCGAGCGATCCAGATCACCGAACAGATGCGTCTTGCGGTAATTGCACAGGCGCTCGCCGTGCGAATCGATCAACTGCACAGCGTTGTAGATCTGCCCGTCGGCGGTGCGCTCCGGATAGCCGTAAGCAATCGCCAGACCCGCAGCCTTGGCGATTCGCCCGATCTGCTGCGCCCATTCACCGTTGTAGACCTCGGCCAAGGTGCTGACCGCTTCGGCGCCGATGTTGTAGCCAGTCATGAACATCTCCGGCAGCACCAGCAGGTCGGCGCCCTTGGCCTCCATCGCCAGTTGATGCAGGCGTTGCAGGTTGGCGGCGGGGTCCAGGGGCAGCGGTGGACATTGGTAAAGGGCTACACGCATCAGGGATTCCTCTTACTCGGGCAGGGCGATAGGGCCGATGTCTTTGAACACATCACCCGGGCCCGGGTTCGTTTTATGTGTCGCGCCGCCAAAATGCTTCATGATCCCCCAAACCGCGTTGAGCGAAGTCTGCACCGCGCCTTCAACCCATGCCGGCGTCCACGACACGTCGTCGCCGGCGATGAAAATCCCGCGCTGCTCGGCGGGCATGTCGTCCTGCATGAAGTGCGCGTACATGCGCTGGTTGTAACGGTAGTGGCCGGGCAGCGCGCCCTTGAATGCACCGAGGAAGTACGGGTCAGCTTCCCACGACACGGTGATCGGATCGCCGATGATCCGCGCAGCGATGTCGACTTTAGGGTAGATCTTTTTCAATGCATTCAACGCCAGCTCAACGCGCTTTTCCACCGGATGCGGAAGCATCTTCAAAGCATCGCTCATCCACGAATAGGAAAGGCAGATCACGCCCGGCTTGTCGTCGCCGTTATCGAACAGATAGGTGCCACGGGTCAGGCGATCGGTGAGGGTCATGCTCATCAGGTCGCGGCCGGTTTCCGGATCCTTGTCCTTCCAGAACGGCCGGTCGACCATCACGAATGTCTTCGACGACTGCATGTAGCGCGTGCGGTCGAGGGCCATCCACATCTTCTGCGAGAACAGGGTTTCGTCGCATTCAATCTGCGTGGTCAGCAGCCAGCTCTGGCACGTGGTCAGCACGGCGGCGTATTCGCGGGTGTCGCCGTTGTTGTCGGTGACTGTGAAACGGCCATCTGGCGCGTGGGCGATTTTCTTCACGCCGGAACGCGGTGCGCCACGGTGCAGGGATTTCAGGCTGGTGCCTTCAGGCCAGTGCACGCAGCGTTCCGGCGCATGGCGCCAGATGCCTTGTGGAACCTGTTCGACGCCGCCGACCACCAGGTGCTGGTGATCGTCACAGTTGGTCATCACCACGCGGAAGATTTCCAGCATCGAATTGGGGAAGTCGGAATCCCAGCCGCCGGTGCCGAAACCGACCTGCCCGAACACTTCGCGGTGATGGAACGACAGCTTGGCGAAGGCCTCGGAGGTGGCGACGAAGTCGTAGAACGTGCGGTCGTCCCACAGCGGCACCAAGGTATTCCACAGCTCTTTGAGGCGCGGCACATCGCGGTCGCGAATGGCTTGCTGGATATCGGCGAACTGCGAGCCGGCTTCCAGGGCATCGGCCCAGGCGTCAGCCACTTCCTGGAACAGTGCAGGAAGATCCGCCAGTTTCTGTGCGTAATGGGTTTTGCCTTCCAGATCGATCACCGTGCTGCCGGAGGCCGGCGTCAGCGGGTTCGGGAATGGTTTGGTCTCAAGGCCGAGCTTGTCGACGTAGTGATAGAACGCCGTGGAGGACACCGGAAAACGCATGCCGCCCAGTTCCGCGACGATGCCGTCCGTGCCGTTGAACGCCTGCGAGCGCAGACGACCACCGAGTTTCGAGGCCTCGTAAACCACGGGTTTCAGACCGAGCTTCATCAGCTCGTAAGCGGCCACCAGACCGGCGATGCCGGCGCCGACGATCGCCACTTCGGCCCCGTGATTGTGCTCAGGAATAGTGCCGAGACCGGCCGGGTGTTCGATCCAGTCGTCGAACGCGAACGGAAAGTCCGGGCCGAAAATGGTGACTGGTTTCTTACCGTCTGCAGGATGGCGATTGTTCTTGTTCATGGCTGACCTTGCTGGCGACCCGACGCGGGATGCGCGTCTGAGTATAGGAAAAGATGCCAGCCATTCTATGGAGCGTGGAACACGTTAATAAGACGCAAAGTGTCGTCGTTTTGCCAGATTATCGATCAATGTGACGAGTGTAGACTACACACCGACCAGAATGTGGAAGCGAGCCCGTTCGCGAAGAGGCTCTGAAATTCACCCGAGAAGCTCGATCAAAACCTTAAACCGGCTGCCCGCGATCAATCTTGCTACTCAAAATAATCGAGGTCGTCGTCTTCTCCACCCCATCCACCCCGCCAATCTGATCGAGCAACTGATCCAGTTGCTCCGGCGAATCCGTACGCAACCACGCCACATAATCAAACTCGCCACTCACCGCACACAGCTGCTGCACCTGCGCCATCGCACTCAACCGGCGCACCACGTCCTTGCCGGAACGCGGCTGCACCTTGATCCCGACGTAGGCTTGCAAGCCACCATCGACCACGCGTTGACCCAAGCGCACGCCATACCCGGTGATCACTTTGGCTTTTTCCAGGCGCGCCAGTCGCGACGTCACGGTGGTGCGGGCAATGCCCAATTGCCGGGCGAGCATCGCCACACTTTCGCGAGCGTTGATCTGTAGGGCTGCGATTAGCTGACGGTCGATTTCGTCGAGTACGGGGGGGCGGATATCGGGCAAGAGAAGGCTCCATGATTGGGGGAGTTGCGAATGTTACAGGCACTATCAGCGACACGCTTGCAAGCGATGTTTGAACGCTTCACCCAGGCTTCGACGTTATCGTTGCGTTGCAACAATTCATCGGATATTTGATTTGACTTGCCTGGCCTCTTTATCAAGAATGCCAGCAAGAGCGCGAAATCTGCTGCCTTGCAGGGTATTAGCGGACGTAGGTACCTCAGCGATGCTGCAACATCGGTGTAAGGTGAGACCTCTTCATCCTATTTCCTGAGGATGTAAATATCAGGATTCAAACATCAAGGGCAGCCAAATGGCTGCCCTTTTTTTTGACTTCAAGAATGTACCGCTTGTACAAAAGATCGCCTTGGCGGTGTTTGTTCATCGCTCTTGCCGGAGCGTGCATGAAGTTCCAGAGAACGTGTCCGTTTCGCACATCGACTACGACAAGCATGTCATTTTTTGCCTCATAGGCATTGATGAATACCATTCGGTGTCCGCCGTTATCGTAGAGGACTTTCCATACTTCGAAAGGGCCTTTTAGCGTATCGATGGCGTGTTGAACATAACGTTCTCGGGAGTCTGGGCGTTTCTCGACGATGTGGGCCAGTTTGTCGCGCATGACTGCGACGTTTCCAATGGGTGCGAGAATAGTAACGGCCAATACGGACTCGTCGATGAAGCCGAAGTGATCGAAGAGGATTTTGAGGGCGCCCTCTGTGTCTTCAGCCCTTTTCACCTCTTCGATTGCGGCTGATCGAAGTTCTCTCGACAACGTTCTCAGATCGGGTAACGCGAGATCGATCCAGGTTTGTTGGTTGGCCGCCTCCTTTATCAATGGCGCTGTATTCACCAGCATGAAAACAATCCTGAACGAGCGGTGGCGTCCGGAGATTACTCGTCTGGAGAAAAGGTCAACAAGACACAGGAGGCAGAGAAAACATAGCTTCGGAACATTCCTACAGACCTTGCGGTTGTATTCCTAATAATGTGCTCGCCAAGACTGGAACCCCGATCACTCGCCCATGAAAAAGCCGCGCATTTAGCGCGGCTTTTTCAGGTTTGGTGGGCCCACACGGACTTGAACCGTGGACCAAAGGATTATGAGTCCTCTGCTCTAACCAACTGAGCTATAGGCCCTCAGTAGGTCGCGGATTATAGCGACGGTTTCTCGGCTGTGCTATCCGAATAATCCGATACGGTTACACGAAGAAACGTTGCCGCGAATTCTTCCGGCGGTAGCGGTAGGCTGACGATGTAGCCCTGGATCTGTTCGCAGCCCTCGACGGCGAGAAATTGTTGTTGTGCCTGGGTTTCCACGCCCTCGGCGATGACCGTGAATTGCATGCTCCGTCCCAGCGCGATGATGGCCCGGACAATGGCCGCGTCGTGGGGGTCGTCGGGCAATCCGCGGACAAACGACTGGTCGATTTTGAGGATGTCCAGCGGCAGGCGCTTGAGGTAACTGAGCGAGGAATATCCGGTACCGAAATCATCGATCGCCAGTTGTACCCCGAGGTGTTTGAGTTGGTGCAACACGGCCAGCGCCTCTTCGGCCTGACTCATGATGAAATTCTCGGTAATTTCCAGTTGCAGTAAATCCGGCTGGAGGTGGTTGTCGTTGAGCAGTTGTTCGATGCGCCCGAGCAGATTCGGTTGACGCAGTTGCGCGCCGGCGAGGTTCACCGAGAGCGGGCCGAGGCTATCGTAGACCTGATTCCACTCGAACATTTGCCGGCACGCAGTCTCAAGCACCCAGTCACCGATCTGCAGGATCATGCCGTTCTCTTCGGCCAGCGGAATGAAGTGCTCTGGCGGTACGTCGCCGAAAGTCGGGTGCCGCCAGCGAATCAGCGCCTCTGCACCGACCAGGCGATGATCGTCGAGGCTGATTTTCGGCTGGTAGTAGAGGAATAGCTCGTCACGTTCGATGGCCCGGCGCAGTTCGTGTTCCAGCGCGATGCGTTCGCTGGCCTGGGCAGTGAGGTCGCGGGTGTAGCTCTCGACGCGGTTGCGGCCCTTGGCCTTGGAACGGTACATGGCCGCGTCGGCGTTTTTCACCAGTGTGGCGACGTCGCAACCGTCCCGTGGATAAAGGCTGGTGCCGATGCTGGCGCTGATGAAGAACTCATGCTCACCAGCCTGGAACGGCGCACCGAAACAATTGAGCAGTTTGGTGGCGATGTTGTCCGCGTCGCTGGCCTGTTGCAGGCCGGGCAGCAGGATGATGAATTCGTCACCGCCCAGACGCGCCACGGTATCGATGTCTCGCAATTGCTCTTTCAGGCGTACGGCGATGCCCTTGAGCAGCAGGTCGCCGACCGGGTGGCCTAGGCTGTCGTTGATGTGTTTGAAGCGATCGAGATCGAGAAACAGCACGGCGCCCTGACCGCCGTTTTCCTGCTGACTGTTCAGTGCCATCAACAAGCGGTTTTCGAACAGTGTGCGGTTCGGCAGGCCGGTGAGCGGGTCGTGGTGCGCCTGATAGTCGAGTTTGGCTTGGGCATGTTTGAGGCTGGAGATATCGGCAAACACCGCGACAAAGTGAGTAATGAACTTGTCGCGATTGCGCACAGCACTGATGGTCAGCCAGCTCGGGTACAACTCGCCGTTCTTGCGCCGGTTGGAGATCTCGCCTTGCCAGTGACCTTCGTCGGTCAACTGGTGCCACATTGCCGCGTAAAAGGCGCTGTCGTGCAGGCCGGAGGCGAGCAGGCGCGGCGTATGCCCGAGCGCTTCGCTTTCGCTGTAACCGGTAATCTCGGTAAAGGCACGGTTGACCGCGCTGATGTGCTGTTGAGTGTCAGTGATCAACACGCCCTCAGCGGTGCTTTCGAACACGGTGGCGGCCTGCTGCAGTTTTTCCTGCATCAGATGACGTTCGGTGATATCGCGGGCGATGGTCAGCATGCAGTCTTCTTCACCGATCGGCAGCGGACGGCTGGACACTTCGCAGAGGCGAATCTGCCCGTCGCTGCGGCGGATGTGGCAGGTGAAGTCACGCACAAAGCCGTCGCGATGCAACAGGTCGAGCATCTGTTTGCGTTCATTTAGGTTGACCCAGATCCCCAGATCCAGCGCCGAACGATCCACCGACATGGCGCTATTGAAACCGGTAATACGACTGAAACCTTCGTTGACTTCCAGCAGCAAGCCATCGCTCTGGCGCGATAACAACAAACCGTCCGGTGAGGCATGGAAGGCTTTGGCGAACTTCTCCTCGGATGTCTGCAGTTGCTGCTGGGTTTCCTTGAGCTGGGTGATATCACGCACAACGACCACCAACGCTGGAGTGGTATCCAGATCAAACGGCTCGGCGGAGATCAGGCCGGTGAACAACTGGCCGTTATTGCGGCGAAAGGGCATCTCCAGATTGCGAATACTGCCCGCCTGCAAACGCTGCAGCAGCCCCGGACCGACGCCGGGAATGCCCCAGATATTGAGATCGGTCGCCGTTTGCCCCAGCACTTCCTCGGCTTTCAGTCCGATCTGTTCTTCAAACGCTTCGTTGACTTCCAGCAGGCAGCCATCGGAGAGCCGTGCAATCACCAGAATGTCCGGGCATTGCTGGAAGACCGAGGCGAATTTCTGTTCCGAAAGCCGCAGCGCCTCTTCAGTGCGCTTGATTTCGCTGATGTCGATCATCAAACCGCGCATCACCGGTTCATGGCCGTGTTCGATCAGGCTGACGATGTCGCGCACCCACAAACAGCGGCCGTCAGCGGTGATGACACGATAATCGACGATGTGATCGCGACCCTCGCGCAGGGCTTCTTTGCAGTAACTTTGCGTGCGAGTCAGATCGGCCGGATGAATGATGTTGTGCCAGAAACCGGGGATCAGCCAATGGGATTGTGGGTAGCCGAGCAAGTCTTCGGCGTGGGGCGACACATAGCTGTAGGTGAAGTCGCTCATCCGCGCTTCCCAGGCAATGGCCGACAGACTCTCGACCAGGCCGCGATAGTGGTATTCGCTGCTGCGCAATTCCTGTTCGAGGTCGATGCGTCGGGCGATTTCCGAGCTCAGACGCCGGTTGATGCGGATCACTGCTGCCAGAATCGTTACCAGCAGCAACAGCCCTGGTAAGCCGTAGACCAGCAGGTCCGACCAGAATGTCCGGTGATCAAGGACGTTGCCGACCCAATGCTCCTGAATGCTGCTGATTTCATCCGGGCTCATGTCGGCCAGCACTTTGTCGAGAATCCCAACCAGTACCTTGTTGTCACGGGGCACGGCCATCGCCAGTTGGTAGCGATAAGGGGTTTCGCCGCTGACATACAAACCGTCGAGCTTGAGCTGACGCAGGCTCCAGACACTGGAAGCGAGGTCGCCGACAACGGCGTCCACTTCGTCGGTCGCCAGCGCTTGCAATGCCGAACTGACATTCGGCATAGCCACCAGATTCAGATCAGGGTGGTGGGTGCGCAGCATTTCGTGGGGCGCATAGTTTTCCACCACGGCGATCTTCAAACCGTACAGGTCGTCGAGTTTGCGCGGTTGCGCGCCGCCGATGTGGGCGAGGATGACAATCGGGAAATCAAGATAGGGGCGGGTAAATGACAGGTAGGTCTGGCGTTCGGGGGTGGACATGATCCCGGGCAGCAGGTCGATCTTGCCCGATTTGACCTGTTCCAGCACCACCGTCCAGCTCACTGGCTCGATGGGGGTCAACTTGATCGCCAGGCGTTGGCGAATCACATCGATATAGTCCGCCGCCAGGCCCTGATAACGGTTCTGGTCATCGCGAAACTCAAAGGGCGGCCACGACGCATCGACACCCAGGCGCAAGTCCGGGTGAGCCGCCAGCCAGCTACGTTCTTCATCGGTCAGAGTCAGCGCGTCAGCCGTTGCGGTCCAGATCATCAGTGACAGCAAAAAAAGCACGGACGCCAATCTGGGCATAACGCTCTCGTTATGGCTCGGGGATGATTGTTTCGAGTGTAGACGGGGTACGCGGGGGAGGGGCGTTGCGAAGGATTTAATCTGCCATATAAACAAAACCCCCGGCCTGGGCCGGGGGTTCTGGTATCACTCGTCGAGGAAGGAGCGCAGATGCTCGCTTCGCGTCGGGTGGCGCAGCTTGCGCAGCGCCTTGGCTTCGATCTGACGGATCCGCTCACGCGTTACGTCAAACTGTTTGCCCACTTCTTCGAGTGTGTGGTCGGTGTTCATGTCGATACCGAAACGCATGCGCAGTACTTTGGCTTCACGGGCAGTAAGGCCGGACAGTACTTCGCGAGTCGCTTCTTTGAGGCTCTCAACAGTGGCGACATCGATTGGCGACTGCATCGTCGAGTCTTCGATGAAGTCACCCAGATGGGAGTCTTCGTCATCACCGATCGGCGTTTCCATGGAGATCGGCTCTTTAGCGATCTTCAATACCTTGCGGATCTTGTCCTCAGGCATTTCCATGCGTTCGCCCAGCTCTTCCGGGGTCGGTTCGCGACCCATTTCCTGCAACATCTGCCGGGAAATGCGGTTGAGCTTGTTGATCGTCTCGATCATGTGCACCGGAATACGGATGGTGCGGGCCTGGTCGGCGATCGAGCGAGTGATCGCCTGACGGATCCACCAGGTGGCATAAGTCGAGAACTTGTAACCGCGACGGTATTCGAACTTGTCCACCGCTTTCATCAGACCGATGTTGCCTTCCTGGATCAGATCGAGGAATTGCAGGCCGCGGTTGGTGTACTTCTTGGCGATCGAGATCACCAGACGCAAGTTGGCTTCAACCATCTCTTTCTTCGCGCGGCGGGCCTTGGCCTCACCGATCGACATGCGACGGTTGATGTCCTTGATTTCTGCGATGGTCAGACCGGTTTCGGTTTCCAGCGCGATCAGTTTCTGCTGGCAACGAATGATGTCCGGCTGCACGCGACCGATGGCTTCGGCGTACTTGCTTTTGCCTTTGGCCAGGGCGTCGGACCAGCTCTCGTCGACTTCGTTGCTCGGGAACTGACGCAGGAAGTCGGCGCGTGGCATACGTGCATCACGTACACACAGTTGCATGATCGCGCGCTCTTGCTGACGCAGACGATCCAAGGCGCCGCGAACACGCTCGACCAGGCCTTCGAATTGCTTCGGAACCAGTTTGATCGGCATGAACAGCTCGGCCAGTGCGAGCAACTCGGCAATCGCTGCCTTGTTGTTGCGACCGTGCTTTTTCAGCGCCTTGCGAGTGACTTCCATCTGGTCAGCCACGGCGCCAAAGCGCTGTGCAGCGATAACCGGATCCGGCCCGCTTTCGGCTTCTTCTTCGTCATCGGAAGATTCGGCATCATCGTCGTCGGTGTCGTCGTCGGCTTTCGCCACTTTCGCTTCGACCGGCGGCGGCACTTCGGCAGGCGGCGCAATACCGTCGTCCGGGTCGATATAACCGCTCAGGACGTCGGACAGGCGACCACCTTCGGTGGTGACGCGGGTGTACTCGGAGAGAATGTGGTCAACCGTGCCAGGGAAGTGCGCGATTGCGCTCATCACTTCACGGATGCCCTCTTCGATACGCTTGGCGATTTCGATTTCGCCTTCACGAGTCAGAAGCTCGACCGTACCCATTTCACGCATGTACATGCGCACCGGGTCAGTGGTGCGACCGATATCGGTCTCCACCGCTGCCAACGCAGCGGCTGCTTCTTCCGCAGCGGCCTCGTCGGTATCGGCGTCGGCCAACATAAGGGCGTCCGCATCCGGAGCACTCTCGTGTACGGGGATCCCCATGTCGTTAATCATGCGGATGATGTCTTCCACCTGCTCAGGATCTGAAATATCCTCGGGCAGGTGGTCGTTGACCTCGGCGTAAGTCAGATACTTCTGCTCACGACCCAGTTTGATCAACTCAATAATACGAGACTGCTGTTGCGCTTTTCCGGACATAACACCCTATCCACTGAAGGTCTTGGCGGGCAAAAAACAAGCCGAGGATTATACCTGAGCTATGACCTCACGCGCCAGTTGAGGTCGGGTTTGATGCGGAAACATTGCGACTTAGTAGGTCGCGCAGTTGGTTTTTCTCTTCGATGCTCAATTCGCTTTGACGCGCTTTCCTGAGCAACTGTTCCAGATTTCGCTCGCGTTGGCGGGCTGACAAGCTAGTAATGGTGTCGAAAAACTGTTGTTCAAGGTTATCTCCGTCAATCAGCCATTCCTTTTCTGCCAGTGCCTTGAGCAGGCGACCCTGTTCAGTGCCGTGCCATCGCGCGATCAACTGAAATGAGTTTAGCTTGGGATTCTTCTGTACGGCTTCGAGCAGCGCCACAAGTAACTGGGCGTTGGTCTGATTCTCGTCCGCAATGTGCCCGGCATCTTCGACGCGCTCGGCCAGTTGCGGGTGATGAAGCAATGTGCGCAGGGCGGTCAGGGTCGGCGACTCGACGCCAATCGGCGTGCGCGGGCGTTGCTGATCGCGATCACCACCACGCTTGCCGTTCTTGTCCCAGGGCTTCTTGTCCCACTTTTTGCCACCAGCGCCGGGTTTCTTTGGCGTCCACTCCTGCTGCGGCACATACATGTCCTGTGCCTGCGGCTGATGGTAGTCGCTGTAGTCCGGCATTGCGTCGTAATCGATGCCTGGATCGTAAGCGGGCGGTGCTTCCTGCGGCGCACTTTGTGCGAGCTGGCTGACGGTCTCGCTGCTCAGGCCGGTGATTTCGGTCAGGCGTTGACGCATCAGGATGCGCAGGTTGGCGCCCGGCACTTTGTCGATCAGTGGCGCAGCGAGGGTCGCCATATGGGCTTTACCTTCGAGCGAGCGCGGATCGGCTTCTTCGATCAGTTGCTGGAAGAAATAATCCGCCAGCGGCTGAGCGTGCTGATTGATCCGGGCCTTGAAGGCGTCAGTGCCTTCGGCGCGCACCAGGGTATCCGGGTCTTCGCCTTCTGGCAGAAACAGAAAGCGCGCCCGGCGGCCGTCTTGCAGGCTCGAAAGCGTCGCCTCCAGCGCGCGCCATGCGGCGTTACGGCCGGCCTGGTCGCCGTCGAAGCAGAACAGTACGTTGGGTACGACACGAAACAGGCGCTTCAGATGTTCTTCGCTGGTCGCGGTGCCCAGCGTGGCGACGGCATTCTTCAGGCCTTGTTGGGCGAGGGCGATGACGTCCATATACCCTTCGACGACGATGATTTCGTCGAGGTTGCGGTTGTTCTTGCGTGCTTCATAAAGGCCGTAGAGTTCCTGGCCTTTATGGAAGACCGGGGTTTCCGGTGAGTTCAGGTATTTCGGCTTGTCGTCGCCGAGTACGCGGCCGCCGAAGGCGATGATCCGTCCACGGGTATCGCGGATCGGGAACATCACGCGATCGCGGAAGCGGTCATAGCGTTTGCCGGTTTCGGCGTTCTCGATCAGCAGGCCGGCGTCGATCATGGCTTTCTGCTGGAGTGTGTCACTGCTCAAGTGTTTGAACAGGTTGTCCCAGCCCGGCGGCGCGAAACCGAGGCCGAAGTCGCGGGCGATTTCGCCGGTCAGGCCGCGGCCCTTGAGGTAATCCACGGCAGCCTTGCGGGCGGGATGGCTCTTGAGTGCCTGTTTGTAAAAGTCGGCGGCGGCGGTGAGCAACGGGTATAGCGGCGAATCGGTCGGTTGCCGTGGCTTGCGCTCGCGGCCGCTTTCTTCGCGAGGAATTTCCATGCCGGCGGCTTTGGCCAGATCTTCGACGGCCTGGGGGAAGTCCAGGTTGTCGTGATCCATGAGAAAGCCGAGGGCATTGCCGCCGGCGCCGCAGCCGAAGCAATAGTAGAACTGCTTGTCGGGGCTGACGCTGAAGGACGGGGTTTTCTCTTTGTGAAACGGGCAGCAGGCGGTGTAGTTCTTGCCAGCCTTCTTCAATTGCACGCGCGAGCTGACCACGTCGACGATGTCGGTGCGGTTCAGCAGGTCGTCAATGAAGCTCTGGGGAATCAGCCCGGCCATGGCGTACTCGTCGTCTGCGCTGTAAATAGTCCGATACGAAGGGCGGTCGGACGCGGGTCGTTACTGTAGGCACGCAAAATATGCGGCTCGACCGGTGTCGTCTGCGTAATCGCTGTCGGGAAGTGTATCTGCCGAAAATCCACTGACGTAAGTACTCATCAGTCTTCGACTATTTGAAAGTGTTGCGCTGAATCCGCTGACGGCTGGTTGAGGGCCTCGGATAGCTCAATAAAGCGGGCACGCATGCAGGTGCCTTGGGCTGATCGTCGTGAGAGGAATCAGTGGGTGTGCTCGTCAGTAGCCTTGAAAGGCTCGTCAGAAAAGACGTGCACCGCTGGCAAAAGAGCCAGGTCTGACGCGTGAAGCAGATTTGTCTCGGTCGCGTGTGCGGCTTCGACGGTGAAGCATCAAGCGTTTTACGCAAATGCCATTAGCCCGGCTGAGAGCCGGGCTTAGGCAAGAAGCTTGCTACGAACGTCTGTGTATTAGTACAGACGAACGGCGCGGCGCTGTTCGCGCTGAACTTTCTTGGCGTGACGCTTAACAGCGGCTGCTGCTTTGCGCTTACGCTCAGAAGTTGGCTTCTCGTAAAATTCGCGGCTACGAACTTCAGCCAGTACACCGGCTTTTTCGCAGGAGCGCTTGAAACGACGCAGAGCTACGTCGAAGGGTTCGTTCTCTTTAACTTTGACGGCTGGCATCCAGAGCTACCTTCATTCATTACCGGGGTCAACATCCTCGCGGCAAAAGAGCACTTGAAGACGTCGGTTTTTAAGGGTTGCGGATGTTAACCCCTCATCGCTCGGAATGCAAAGCCTCTGATCGAAAACCGCTGGTCGGGGCATCACGCGGCGACTATTATGCGCGCCTTCGAATTCAGCCTAAACAAGGCGCAAACCCATGCTAGTACTGGGATTAGAAACCTCCTGCGACGAAACCGGCGTCGCATTATACGACAGCGAACGTGGCCTGCTGGCCGACGCACTGTTCAGTCAGATCGACCTGCACCGCGCCTATGGCGGTGTGGTGCCGGAGCTCGCTTCGCGCGACCACGTCAAACGCATGCTGCCCTTGATTCGTCAGGTGTTGGCCGAGGCCGACTGCGTGCCGACCGAGATCGATGCGATCGCCTATACCGCAGGTCCTGGGCTGGTTGGCGCGCTGCTGGTTGGTGCTTCCTGCGCTCAGGCGCTGGCGTTTGCCTGGGGTATTCCGGCGCTTGGCGTGCACCACATGGAAGGGCATTTGCTAGCACCGATGCTGGAGCCGAAACCGCCGGAATTTCCGTTCGTCGCTTTGTTGGTCTCCGGCGGTCATACGCAGCTGGTTCAGGTCGATGGCATCGGTCAATACAGCTTGCTCGGCGAGACGCTCGACGATGCTGCCGGTGAAGCGTTCGACAAAACCGCGAAGATGATGGGCCTCAATTATCCGGGCGGGCCGGAAATCGCCAAGTTGGCGGAGAAGGGCGTCGCAGGACGTTTCACCTTTCCGCGTCCGATGTGCGATCGCCCGGGCCTGCAATTCAGCTTCAGTGGTCTGAAAACCTCTGCGCTCAACGCCTGGCAGCAGTGCGTCAGCGCCGGGGACGACAACGAGCAAGCCCGTTGCGACATCGCGCTGGCGTTCCAGCAGGCCGTGGTGGAGACTTTGACCATCAAGTGCAAGCGTGCCCTGAAGCAGGCCGGCATGAAGCGTCTGGTGATCGCTGGCGGCGTCAGTGCCAATAAGGCATTGCGCGTGTCGCTGGAGAAGATGCTCGGCGACATGAAGGGTGATGTGTTCTACGCCCGTCCCGAGTTCTGCACCGACAATGGCGCGATGATCGCGTTTGCCGGTTGCCAGCGTTTGCAGGCCGGTCAGCAGGAAAGTCTGGCGATCAGCGTGCAGGCGCGCTGGCCGATGGAGCAATTGTCGCCGTTGTGATGAGCGGCGCTCACGGGCGTTATTTAAAAATGCCGTTCGCGCCCGGCAAACAGGTCGCGTAGATTGCCGCGGTGGCGCCAGACGATCAGCAAGGTCAGCGCGCTCATCGGCAACAGCGCCTCCGGCTCCTGCCAGGCCAGCAGCGGCAGGGTCAAGGGGGTGGCGATCAGTGCTGCGAGCGAGCTGGTGCGGGTCAGGTAAAACGTCAGCAACCAGGCGCATACTGCCAGCAGCGCGGCGGGCGGATACAGGCCCAACAGCATGCCGGCAGCGGTGGCGACACCCTTGCCGCCACGAAAGCGAAAGTACAGCGGGAACAGGTGACCGATCACGGCGCACACGCCGATCCACGCCTGATCCTGCAGCGAGAGGCCGACAGCCGAGGCAATCAGCACCGGCACCAGGCCTTTGCACAGATCACCGAGCAGGGTCAGGATCGCCAGTTTGCGACCGGCCAGGCGCAGCATGTTGGTGGCGCCGGCATTGCCCGAGCCACTCATTCGCGGATCCGGGTTTCCGGTCAGGCGGCTGAGCAAAATGGCGAAGGACAGCGAGCCGAGCAGGTAGGCGAGAGTCGCCAGTAACCAAAACATGCTAACTATTCCGGGCGAGGACGCCCTGATTCTAACGGCGCATTGCGCCCTTGTCGTGCAGCGGAGAGAAGTGCTTGGACAGAGTGTTTATCGAGGGCCTGGAAGTCGACACCGTGATCGGTGCCTACGACTGGGAACGCGGCATCCGACAGTGCTTGCGACTTGATCTGAGCTTCGCTTGGGACAATCGCCCGGCAGCCGCCGGTGACGACTTGACCCTGGCGCTCGACTACGCCAGCGTTTCCACGCGGATTCAGGCTTTTGCCGAGCAGGCGCAGTTTCAGTTGGTCGAGACCTTTGCCGAGCGTCTGGTCGAAGTGCTGATGAGCGAATTCAGCATCACGTGGGTGCGTCTGAAGCTGACCAAGCCTGGCGCCGTTCCGGCTGCGAAGGGTGGCGTGGGTGTGGAGATCGAGCGCGGATGTCGCTGACTCAGGTCTACCTCGGGCTCGGTAGCAATATCGAGCGCGAAACTCATTTGTGCGCTGGTCTCGACGCTTTGGCGACGTTTCTGGTGGATATCCGCTGTTCGGCGGTGTTCGAGAGCGCGCCGGTGGGGATTAAAAGTGGGCCATTCTTCAACTTCGTGGTGTCGGCGTATACCGACCTACCGTTGATGGAACTGGATCGCCGCTTGAAATTCATTGAGGCGGATAACGGTCGCTACGCACCGGATCGCAAGGGGCTGCCGCTGGATATCGACGTGCTGCTGTATGGCGAACTGGCGGGGAATTTTGACGGACTGGTTCTGCCGCGCGCGGAGATTCTGAAAAATGCCTTTGTGCTGTGGCCGCTGTCGCTGATTGCGCCGGATCACGTGCACCCAGGTGTGGGAAAAAGCTTTGCGACGTTGTGGGCGGAAGCGCAGATTGATCAGGTGCTGGCGCCGGTGGCGTTCGAGTGGCGGGGTAAGCAGTTAACCCCGCCGAATCTTTAAAGCAAAAGATCGCAGCCTGCGGCAGCTCCTAAAGAGAAACGCATATTCCCGCGTAGGAGCTGCCGCAGGCTGCGATCTTCTGATCTTGCTTCAGGCGTTCTCTTTGTAAGCCTTCAACGCCTTCAGTCGCTCACGCTTCAGTGCTTCGCCCAGTTCCGGGCCCTTGAATCCCTTCTCCAGCAGCGGCTGCACCGCCACCTCTCGCGCAGCCTTCGCCGCACCGCGCAAATAATCCGCCTGTGGATAACTTCTCTGCTCCAGCCCTTTGCGGCCTCGGGCGTCCATTTCGCATGCGACGATAAACTCTTCGAACCGCTGCGGCCGGCGATACACGTCAAAACTCTGCAGCAACTCCAGCAATGTCGAAGCCTTCAGCTCCAGCGCCCGATGTCCATGAGTGTGGTACTTGCCGACCAGCAGCGCCAACTCCTGACAATCCTTCGGCGCCTTGAAGCGTTCGTTGACCGCTTTGATCAGCTTTAATCCTGTGTGCTCATGGGCGATGTGTCGCGGCCACTCTTCTTCCGGGGTCAGACCTTTGCCGAGGTCGTGCAGCAGGCAGGCCCAGCGCACGGTCAGCGGTTGTTTGTGCAGCGCTGATTGCTCCAGCACGCTGAGGGTGTGCAGGCCAGTATCGATTTCCGGGTGATGCGCTTCCGGTTGTGGGACACCAAAAAGCGCGTCGACTTCCGGCATCAGTACCTTTAACGCACCGCAGTCGCGCAAAACTTGAATGAAAACCTGTGGCTGATCTTCCATCAGCGCACGGGAGATTTCTTTCCAGCAGCGTTCGGCAGTCAGTGCTTCCAGTTCGCCGGACTCGCTGAGCTGACGCATCAGTTCCAGGGTTTCTGGCGCGACCGTGAAGCCGAGCCCGGCATAACGTGCGGCGAAGCGGGCAACGCGCAATACACGAAGGGGATCTTCGGCGAACGCCGGAGAAACGTGGCGCAGGATTCGAGCTTCAAGATCGCGCTGACCCTGGTATGGATCAGTCAGATTTTGCTGATCGTCCTCGGCCATGGCGTTGATGGTCAGGTCGCGGCGGATCAGGTCTTCTTCAAGCGTGACTTCGGGGCTGGCGTGAAAGGTGAAGCCGCCATAACCGCGACCGCTTTTACGCTCGGTGCGGGCGAGGGCGTATTCCTCGCCGCTTTTTGGGTGAAGAAATACCGGGAAATCCGCGCCGACCGGGCGATAGCCCTTGGCGAGCATTTCTTCTGTTGTGGCGCCGACCACCACCCAATCGATGTCCGTAACCGGTTTGCCCAGCAAGCGATCACGTACGGCACCGCCAACCTTGAAAATCTGCATAAAAAACCTCCGTTAGCCCGACAGGATAACTCTTGCGTCGGACTTTCGGAGGCCAGAACCGTTTCAAAGATGAATGACGGCCAGGTCGAGCCGACCGTAATCCCCTTCGCTGTGTTCACTGCGTGGCGGAACGTGATGGGTTTTCATGATCTGGTCGCCTTGCAGGGTTTCCAGATGGATATCGAAGCCCCACAAGCGATGCAGATGTTTAAGCACCTCGTCAGTGGAATCTCCCAGCGGTTTGCGATCGTGTTGCTGGTGACGCAAGGTCAGCGAGCGATCGCCGCGCCGATCGATGCTGTAGATCTGCACGTTCGGTTCGCGGTTGCCGAGGTTGTACTGCGCGGCCAGGGTTTCGCGGATGATCCGGTAACCGGGCTCGTCATGGATGGCCGGCACCAGCAGATCGTCCTTCTGGTCGTCATCCATGATACTGAACAGTTTCAGGTCACGGATCACTTTTGGTGACAGGTACTGCAGGATGAAACTCTCATCCTTGAAGCTGCTCATGGCGAATTTGATGGTCGACAGCCAGTCGCTCCCGGCGATTTCCGGGAACCAGTGACGATCTTCTTCGGTAGGTTCCTCACACATGCGCCGAATGTCGCGGTACATGGCGAAGCCTAGTGCATAGGGGTTGATGCCGCTGTAGTAAGGGCTGTCGAAACCCGGCTGGAACACCACGCTGGTGTGCGACGTCAGGAACTCCATCATGAACCCGTCGGTGACCAGACCTTCGTCGTACAGGTCGTTCATCAGCGTGTAATGCCAGAACGTAGCCCAGCCTTCATTCATCACCTGGGTCTGACGTTGTGGATAGAAATACTGGGCGATCTTGCGCACGATCCGCACGATCTCGCGCTGCCATGGCTCCAGCAGCGGCGCGTGTTTCTCGATGAAGTACAGGATGTTTTCCTGCGGTTCGGCCGGGAAGCGCGCGTTGTCCCTGTCGCTGTACTTGTCGGCGCCTTTGGGAATGGTGCGCCACAGATCATTGATCTGCTTCTGCAAGTGCTCTTCGCGATCTTTCTGCCGCCGCCGCTCCTCTTCGGCGGAAATCGGGTACGGCCGTTTGTAACGGTCGACGCCGTAATTCATCAGCGCATGGCAGGAGTCGAGCAGATCTTCCACCGCATCAATGCCGTGGCGCTCCTCGCACTGCATGATGTACTGCTTGGCAAACACCAGGTAATCGATGATCGAGCTGGCATCGGTCCAGGTGCGGAACAGGTAGTTGCCCTTGAAGAAACTGTTGTGGCCATAGCACGCGTGGGCTACCACCAGCGCCTGCATGCAGATGGTGTTTTCTTCCATCAGATAGGCAATGCACGGGTCGGAGTTGATCACGATTTCGTAAGCCAGGCCCATCTGCCCACGGCTGTAGGATTTTTCGGTGCTGAGGAAGTGTTTGCCGTAAGACCAGTGGTGATAACCCAGCGGCATGCCGACCGAGGCATAGGCATCCATCATCTGCTCGGCGGTGATCACTTCGATCTGGTTGGGATAGGTATCCAGAGCATAGCGGGCCGCGATCCGGGCTATTTCGCGGTCGTAGGTCTGGATCAGCTCGAACGTCCATTCGGAGCCGGTGGAAATGGGTTGGCGCTTCTGCTCTTTGGCGGTCATGTCACTAACCTGCGCTGGAAGAGTTCACGGAAGACCGGATAGATATCCCCGGCCGAGACCAGTTGCTGCTGGGCAAAAGTGTCAGAGAAGGCTTCGGCGATGCGTTCGTACTCGTACCACAGGGCCTGATGTTCGCGCGGGGTGATCTCCACGTAAGTGTAGTACTGCACAAATGGCATGATCTGGTTAATCAGGATGTCGCGGCAGATCGGCGAGTCGTCGTTCCAGTTATCACCGTCGGAAGCCTGCGCCGCGTAGATGTTCCACTCGTTGCTCGGGTAACGCTCGGCCATGATCTCCTGCATCAGTTTCAGGGCGCTGGAAACGATGGTGCCGCCGGTTTCCCGCGAATAGAAAAACTCCTCTTCATCGACTTCCCGGGCACTGGTGTGGTGGCGGATGAACACCACGTCGATCTTGTCGTAATTGCGTTTCAGGAACAGGTACAACAGGATGAAAAAGCGTTTGGCGATGTCCTTGGTCGCCTGGGTCATGGAACCGGAAACGTCCATCAGGCAGAACATGACGGCTTTCGAGCTAGGGTTCGGCTGTTTGATCAGCAAGTTGTATTTCAAGTCGAACGTATCGAGAAACGGTACGCGATGGATGCGCGCACTGAGTTTTTCGATTTCCGCTTCGAGTTCCTGAATATCGCCGAAGTTGTCTGGTTCTTCGCGTCTCAGTCGCTCAAGTTCCTCTTTGACCTCGCGCAGTTTTGCGCGGCTGCTGCCGGACAAGGCGATACGGCGTGCGTGCGCCGAGCGCAGGGTGCGGATGATGTTGATCCGTGACGGGTTGCCTTCGTTGCTGATTCCGGCGCGTACGGTTTTGAAGGTGTCTGTGCCGCTCAGATTACGCTTGACCAGGTTCGGCAGTTCGAGATCTTCGAACATGAATTCGAGGAACTCTTCCTGAGTAATCTGGAAGACGAACTCGTCCATGCCTTCGCCGGAGTTGCCGGCCTTGCCCGGACCTCGTCCGCCGCCACCTCCAGGTGGCCGTGCGATGTGTTCGCCGGCAGTAAATTCCTTGTTGCCGGGATGAACCACGGTCTGCTTGCCGCCGCGACCGTGGTGAAGCACCGGTTCGTCGATGTCGCGACCGGGAATGCTGATCTGTTCGCCGTGCTCCATATCGGTAATGGAGCGCCGGCTGACGGCCTCTTCGACAGCCTTCTTGATGTGGTCACGGTAGCGCCGCAGGAAGCGCTGGCGGTTGACCGTGCTCTTGTTCTTGCCATTCAGACGTCGGTCGATCACATAACTCATAGGAAGCCCTCCGGGCAGCTTCAAGTTGTGAGCTTCAAGCTGCAAGTAAAAGCAGGTTCCCGGGCATCAGTGGGTTACGCGCTTTGTTCTTGCAGCTCGTAGCTGGAAGCTTGCTGCTGCTTCACTGCGACTTCCGTACCCGTAGGTACCATTCGGAAAGAAGCCGTACCTGTTTGTCGGTGTAGCCGCGTTCGACCATTCGAGTGACGAAGTCGTTGTGCTTTTGCTGATCCTCCTTGCTGGCCTTGGCGTTGAAGCTGATGACTGGCAGCAGGTCTTCGGTGTTGGAGAACATTTTCTTCTCGATGACCACCCGCAGTTTCTCGTAGCTGAGCCAGGTCGGATTCTTGCCGTTGTTGTTGGCCCGTGCGCGCAACACGAAGTTGACGATCTCGTTGCGGAAATCTTTCGGATTGCTGATGCCGGCCGGCTTCTCGATTTTCTCCAGTTCTTCGTTCAGCGCGACGCGGTTGAGGATCTCGCCGGTTTCCGGATCGCGGTATTCCTGATCCTGAATCCAGAAGTCCGCGTACAGCACATAGCGATCGAAGATGTTCTGACCGTACTCGCTGTAAGACTCGAGGTAGGCGGTCTGGATCTCTTTACCGATGAATTCGATATAGCGCGGTGCCAGGTATTCCTTGAGGTAGCGCAGATAGCGCTCGCGGGTTTCGGCCTGGAATTGTTCCTGTTCGATCTGCTGTTCCAGCACATAGAGCAAGTGCACCGGGTTGGCGGCGATTTCGTGCGGATCGAAGTTGAACACCTTGGACAGGATCTTGAAGGCGAAGCGGGTCGACAGACCGTTCATGCCCTCGTCGACGCCTGCCGAGTCGCGGTATTCCTGAATCGACTTGGCCTTTGGATCGGTGTCCTTGAGGTTTTCGCCGTCGTAGACGCGCATCTTCGAATAGATGTTGGAGTTTTCCGGCTCCTTGAGGCGCGAAAGCACGGTGAACTGGGCGAGCATCTTCAAAGTGTCTGGCGCGCAATGCGCTTTGGCCAGGGAGCTGTTGAACAGCAGTTTGTCGTAGATTTTCACTTCGTCGCTGACGCGCAGGCAATACGGCACTTTGACGATGTAGATCCGGTCGATGAACGCTTCGTTGTTCTTGTTGTTGCGGAAGGTGTGCCATTCCGATTCGTTGGAGTGGGCGAGCAGGATGCCGGTGAACGGAATCGCGCCGAGGCCTTCGGTACTGTTGTAGTTGCCTTCCTGAGTGGCGGTCAGCAATGGGTGCAGCACCTTGATCGGTGCCTTGAACATTTCGACAAATTCCATCAGGCCTTGGTTGGCCCGGCACAGCGCACCGGAGTAGCTGTAAGCGTCGGCGTCGTTCTGTGGGTATTCCTCGAGTTTGCGGATGTCGACTTTACCGACCAGTGCGGAAATGTCCTGGTTGTTCTCGTCGCCCGGTTCGGTCTTGGCCACGGCGATCTGATTGAGGATCGACGGATACAGCTTGACCACACGGAACTGGCTGATGTCGCCGCCGAATTCGGCCAGGCGTTTGGTGGCCCAAGGCGACATGATGGTGTTCAGGTAGCGCCGCGGGATGCCGAAGTCTTCTTCGAGGATCGCGCCATCTTCGGTGGCGTTGAACAGACCCAGCGGCGATTCGAATACGGGCGAGCCCTTGATTGCGTAGAAGGGCACTTTTTCGATCAACTGTTTCAGCTTCTCGGCCAAGGAGGATTTACCGCCACCGACGGGGCCGAGCAGATACAGGATCTGTTTCTTCTCTTCCAGGCCTTGGGCGGCGTGGCGGAAATACGAGACGATCTGGTCGATGCATTCTTCCATCCCGTGGAAGTCTTCAAAGGCCGGATAGCGACGGATCACCTTGTTGGAGAAGATGCGTGACAGCCTCGAGTTGGTCGAGGTGTCGAGCAGTTCCGGCTCACCGATGGCCAGTAATAGACGCTCGGCGGCGGAAACGTAGGCGCTACGGTCTTTCTTGCACAGCTCCAGGTACTCTTGCAGCGAGAGTTCTTCCTGGCGTGTGGACTCGAAGCGTTGTTGGAAGTGGCTAAAGATACTCATGACGTCACCTCGCTCGATACGTGGAGCCGACGCCGGATCACTCAGTCGATGCTGGCAAACAACCGTTTTGGCAGCTGTCTGTTTACCCCCCAGAACACTTTCACGATCGACAATCGTGAAAGTCACTCCCGATGACCCGTGCGCCGGTGTACCGGCTCTCCCCTGTTTTGGATGGCCTGGGCTTAAGGATAGTTGGGAATTCGGGAGGTAAAGGCGAGATACGTAATTAGTTGTGGCAAGACCGTTCGTCTGCCCGCGCAGGCCCACGGGGGCCGGGGCCTGCGCGTGACAAAAAAATTATTCGGTAGTGTCTTGCGCAGTTTCTGCAGGATAAGTCGTACGCCACAGCTCAAAGCCGCCATCCATGCTGTAGACGTCAGAAAAGCCTTGGCTGATCAGGTACGCCGCAGCGCCCTGGCTGGAATTGCCGTGGTAGCAGACAACCACGGTCGGCGCATCCAGGTCGGCGCCCTGGATGAATGCGTGCAGCGAATGATTGTCCAGATGCTTCGAGCCGCTGATGTGCAGCGCGGCAAAAGTCGCCGGGTCGCGCACATCGACGACGACAGCACCTTGTTCACGCAGGGCTTGGGCCTGTTCCGGGGGGATTCGTTTGAATTCGCTCATGGCGGGTTCCTGTTGCTCGGCTGAAAGCGCAGTCTAACGCGGCGCGCTGACTGGCGAAGTTTCGGGGATAAGTGGTGCGACGGTCGGGGCGAGGCCACCGTGTTCATCGCATTTGCATGACAGGCGTTCACCGCTGTCGACATTCATCAGGGTCAGGCTGCCGCCCCAGACACACCCGGTGTCCAGCGCCGAGATGCCTGGCTCATGGATGTTGCCTTCAAGTGCCGCCCAGTGGCCGAAGATGATGCGCAGGCCCTTGGTCTTGCGCACCTTGTGCTGAAACCAAGGTTTGTAGCCGGGCGGGGCAGTGTCGAGGCCTTCCTTGCTCTTGAGGTCGAGCTTGCCTTCGGCGGTGCAGAAGCGCATGCGCGTGAAATAGTTGGTGATGACGCGCAGCCGGGTCACGCCTTTAAGGTCGTTGTCCCATTTCGCCGGATCGTTGCCGTACATGCCGTCGAGGTAGGCGGGAAACAGGTTGTCGTCACGCAGCGCGGTTTCGACTTCGCCAGCGCACTTCAGCGCGCGGCTCAGCGACCATTGCGGCGGAATGCCGGCGTGGACCATGGCGACATCGCGCTGCTCGTCGTAGTGCATGAGCTTTTGCTGTCGTACCCACTCAAGCAATTCAGCGCAGTCCGGCGCTTCGAGAATCTCGCGCAGCGTGTCGGACTTCTTCAAACGCTCGATACTTCTAGCCGCGGCCAGCAGATGCAGGTCGTGGTTGCCGAGCACGCAGACCAGCGATTCACGCATGCCATACAGAAAACGCAGGGTTTCCAGCGACTGCGGGCCACGGTTGACCAGATCACCGACCAGCCATAGCCGGTCGAGTTTCGGATCGAACGAGACTTGCTTGAGCAGGCATTTGAGCGGTTCGAGGCAACCCTGCAGGTCGCCGACGGCATACGTCGCCATCAGTGCAAAGATCCGGGTACGGCGAGGCGGAACGGCTTGATGATGGCGTCGAAATGTTTGCCATCGTCGGCGACCATTTCATAGGTGCCCTGCATCGTACCGACCTTGGTGGTCATGACCGTGCCGCTGCTGTAGGTGTGGCTCTGCCCGGCATTGATCAGTGGTTGCTGACCCACTACGCCAGCGCCACGCACTTCTTCGACATGGCCATCACCGTCGGTGATCACCCAGTGCCGTGACAGCAGCTTGGCCGGGATCGCGCCATTGTTCTGCACGGTGATGGTGTAGGCAAAAGCGAAGCGGTCGTGCTCGGGTTGCGATTGGTCTGCCAGATAGCGGGTGACGACGCTGACATCGACCTGGTAACGGGAATCGGACATGCAAGAGGCCTTAAACGATGCGGAACGCGGGGCGTAGCTGATGGGGAATCAGTCTAGGCAAGTATCGGGCAGTAAACCAGAGTGGCGTCCTGCCCGATAGCGTTCATCGTTTATCAGTCGGCGGCGGGGGAGGCCGGGACTTGTACCGCGAGCTGGTCGGCCAGACGTACGAACGCGGCCAGATCCAGTTGCTCCGGACGCAGGCTGCCATCGACACCGGCGGCTTCGATCTCGGCATTGCTGAGCAGTTGCTTGAGGGTGTTGCGCAGGGTCTTGCGGCGTTGGTTGAACGCTTCGCGCACAACACGCTCCAGCAACTTGTGATCCTTGGCCGGGTGCGGCAGCACGGCGTGCGGCACCAGGCGAACGATTGCCGAGTCGACTTTCGGCGGCGGGTTGAAGGCGCCCGGACCGACGTTGAACAGGTGTTCCACACGGCAGTGATACTGAACCATGATCGACAGACGACCCCAGTCACCGCCGCCCGGGCCAGCGGCCAGACGCTCGACCACTTCTTTCTGCAGCATGAAATGCATGTCGCGAATGATGCTGGCGTTGTTCAGCAGGTGAAAAATCAGCGGCGTGGAAATGTTGTATGGCAGGTTGCCGACCACACGCAGGCTGTTCGGCGCGGCATTGAGCGTGTTGAAGTCGAACTTCAGCGCATCACCCTGATGCAGGTTGAAGTTGCTCTTGCCGGCAAACTGCTGGTTGAGGATCGGGATCAGATCCTTGTCCAGTTCCACCACATCGAGTTGCGCGCCGGAGTTGAGCAGGCCGGCGGTCAGTGCGCCCTGGCCCGGGCCGATTTCCAGCAGGCGGTCTTCAGACTTGGCGCTGATGGAGCGCAGGATGCGGTCGATAACGCCGGCATCATGCAGGAAATTCTGGCCAAAGCGTTTGCGCGCCTTGTGTTGGTATTGCTCGGTCATAAACGGGTCTCGGCCATCTGGTAGGCGGTTTCCAGGGCGACTTGCAGGCTGCCGGTGTCGATCTTGCCGCTGCCGGCCAGATCCAGGGCAGTGCCGTGATCGACCGACGTGCGGATGATCGGCAAGCCAAGGGTCACGTTGACGGCAGCGCCGAAGCCTTTGTACTTGAGCACAGGCAAGCCCTGGTCGTGGTACATCGCCAGCACTGCATCGCAGTGCTCCAGATATTTGGGGGTAAACAGAGTGTCGGCGGGCAGCGGGCCACGAAGGTCCATGCCCTCGCCGCGCAGGCGCTCTAATGTCGGTTCAATGATGTCGATTTCTTCATGGCCCAGGTGGCCGCCTTCACCGGCGTGCGGGTTGAGTCCGCAGACCAGGATGCGTGGCTGGGCAATGCCGAATTTGTTTTGCAGGTCGTGGTGCAGAATCCGCGTGACCCGCTCCAGCCGTTCCGGCGTGATCGCATCGGCAATCTCGCGCAGGGGCAGGTGAGTGGTGACTAGTGCGACGCGCAAGCCGCGGGTGGCGAGCATCATAACCACTTGAGCGGTGTGGGTCAGATCAGCGAGGAATTCCGTGTGCCCGGAAAAGGCGATGCCGGACTCGTTGATCACGCCCTTATGCACAGGGGCGGTGATCATCCCGGCGAAGTGGCCGTTAAGGCAGCCATTGCCAGCGCGGGTCAGTGTTTCGAGGACGAAAGCGGCGTTGGCTTTGTCCAGTTGCCCAGCCACCACGGGGGCGCTGAGCGGTGTGTCCCAGACGTACAGGCTGTTGGCGGGCGCCGGAGCGTCCGGCCAGTGATCAGGTACGACATCCAGCAGATTGACAGCCAGCCCCAGCTGCGCGGCCCGCTCAAGGAGCAGGTCGCGGCTGGTGATGGCAATCAGGGGATGTGGCTGGGCTTGCGAGGCGAGCAGCAGGCACAGGTCGGGACCGATGCCGGCTGGTTCGCCGGGTGTCAGCGCGAAACGCTGGGGTTTCACTGCGCTGCCTGGTCTGCACCAGGGAGTTTGATCTCTACGTACGCTTCGTCACGGATCTGACGCAGCCAGGTTTGCAGCTCTTCGTCGTATTTGCGGTTACGCAGTACGGTCATGGCTTGCTGCTCGCGGGCCTGTTCGGTGCTGTCGGTGGCGCGACGGCCAAGGACTTCCAGAACGTGCCAGCCGTATTGGGTCTGGAATGGCTTGGACAGCTGACCTTGTGGGGTCTGGGCCATCACTTCGCGGAATTCCGGCACCAGTGCGTTCGGGTCGATCCAGTTGAGGTCGCCGCCGTTGAGGGCAGACCCCGGATCTTCGGAGTAGTTTTTCGCCAGTTCGGCGAAATCTTCACCAGCGAGGATGCGGTCATACAACGATTGCACCAAGGCTTTGGTTTTGGCTTCGTCGCGGATCGGACTTGGCTTGACCAGAATATGGCGTACGTGCACTTCATCGCGCATCTGCGCTTCGCCACCACGTTTTGCCAGCAGCTTGAGGATGATGAAACCACCCGGGGTGCGTGCAGGCTGAGTGATGTCGCCAACGGCCATGCTGCTCAGCTCGCGGTCGAACGGCGGTGGCAGTTGTGCGGCTTTACGCCAGCCCATGTCGCCGCCTTCCAGAGCGTTGTCGCTACCGGACTTGGCCACGGCCATCTGACCGAAGTCAGCGCCTTGCTTGAGTTGCTGGTAAACCTCCATGGCCTGACGGGCAGCGCTCTGAATCGCATCAGAGTTGGCGCTTTCCGGCGTCGGGATCAGGATGTTGGCCAGGTGCAGCTCTTCGGACAGTTGCATCTTGCCCAGGTCGGAGGCGAGGAAGTTCTTCACTTCCTGCTCGGAGACCTGAATGCGTTCTGCCACGCGGCGCTGACGTACGCGGCTGATGACCATTTCGCGTTTGATCTGGTCGCGGGCGTCGTCGTAGGACAGGCCGTCGCGAGCCAGAGCAGCACGGAATTGATCAACAGTCATGTTGTTGCGCTGAGCAATGGTACCGACTGCCTGGTTCAATTCTTCATCGGTGATGCGGATGCCGGAACGCTCGCCAATCTGCAGTTGCAGGTTTTCGACGATCAGGCGCTCGAGCACCTGTTGATCCAGTACGCCTGGAGGTGGCAAGCCGCCGCCACGCTTGGCGATGGTCTGCTGCACTTCATGAACGCGCTGGTCCAGTTGGCTCTGCATGACCACGTCGTTGTCGACGATCGCTACCACTTTATCGATGGATTGAACCGCGGCGTTAGCCGCAGTACCCAGGAACAGCGCGCCCAGCATCAGCGGGCGCAGACAATCAGAAAGCTTGGTCTTCACGTTCACGATAACCTTGAATGCCTTTGTCGAGGAAGCTCTCTACCTTGGCGCCAGTGAGGCCGCCGAGTCCCTTCAGAACAATTTGGAGGAAGACGCCATGGTCGCCTTTTTCGTTTTGCGGGGCTTCCTGGCTGAACTCGTCATAGGAAACCCAGTAACGGTTGATCAGGCGCAGTTTCCAGCAGCAGTTGTCGTACTCGAAACCACCGAAGGCTTCCAGGGTACGGTTACGGTTGTAGTCATACTGCCAGCGGCTGATCGCGTTCCACTGTGGAACGATCGGCCAGATGACCGAGAAATCATGCTGCTGGATCTTGTAGTAGTCCTTCACGTAGCCAGGCTGTCCCGGGGTGCCATAGTCACCGCCGCCCACCGACCACTGACCGGTGTTCTGGTCGTAACGGATCTGGTCGTTACGATAGCGATAACCGGCGTTGATAACCTTGTTCGGGTTGTCTTCTGGCTGGTAGTGGAACATCGCGCTGCCGGAGCGCGGGCTGCGGGTGTCCGGATCCCAGTTGTAATCGGCAGTGGTGCGCCAGTCACGGTTCCAGCGATATTCGTATTCCAGCGCATACGGCGACACATTGGACTTGGAGTCTGCGCGGGTTTTCGCATCGATGCCTGGCAATTGCACTTCGCGATTCTTGAAGTAGTAGGCCTGGCCGACGCTGATGCGCTGACGCTCGAAACCGTTGTCTTCGATCCAGCGGCTGGTCACGCCCAGCGACAGCTTGTTCTCGTCGCCGACACGGTCGGAGCCGGAGAAACGGTTGTCACGGAAAAGCGACGAGTAGTTGAAGGTGTATTCGCTGGTGTCGAATACCGGAATATCCGACTGGTCTTTCTCGGGTACATAGAGATAGAACAGGCGAGGCTCCAGCGTCTGGCGGTAGTTCTTGCCAAAAAACGATGTGTTGCGGTCAAAGTACAGGCCGCTGTCGATACTCGCGATCGGTACGCCACGGTTCTGGTTGCTGTCGAACTTGCCGTAGAGCTTCTGGTTTTCCGCCGACAGTGCGTCGATCTGCGATTTGCCGGTTCCGTCCAGGTCCAGTTGGTACTGGGTGTACTGGTACTTGAGCGACGGCTTCAGGAAGCCATAGGTCCAGTTCATCGGCAGGCTGACGCCTGGTTTCAGGTTCAGTCGATCGCCATTGGCGCGTGCCAGGCCCGCAACGTTGGTATCCAGACGCGGGGACGAATTACCGTCTTCATCGACGAAGTTACCGGTTTTCAAATCACGATCAAACCGTACCAGTTCGGTCTCGTAATCGAAGTTCAGACCTTCCGGGTGATACGGCAGCTGACCATTGAAGGTGATCTGCGGCAAACGGCCATATGGCGTGATGTTCGAAACGGTTGCGAGCTGATACTGCTGAGCGTTCAGAGTGGCGGTGTACGAATCACCACGGTACGACACCAGACCCTGCTGATTCACGTAGTCGCTGGACTTCACACCGATCTGATCGGTTTGCAGATCCTGGAAGTAATACGGATCGCTGATCTTGGTGTAGTCAACCTGGGTGAACACACGGGAGTCGAAACCGCCCTTGTGCTGCCAGTTGTACATATAGCGGGTTTTTTCGTAGTCGGTCTGCTTGCTGCGCTCGGTATCGTCATCGTTCAGATACGCCGCACCGAACTGACCTTCACTCGACTTGGTCAGGTAACGGAATTCGCCTTCCACCAACATGCCGCGCTTGCTCATGTAGCGCGGGTACAACGTGGCATCGTAGTTCGGCGCCAGGTTGAAGTAGTACGGTGTTACCAGCATGAAGCCGGTATCGCTGCCGCTGCCAATGGTCGGCGGCAGGAAGCCCGACTGACGACGATCGTCGATCGGGAAGTAGATGTACGGCGTGTACAGAATCGGAATGTCTTTAACGCGCAGCGTCACGTTGGTCGCGGTACCGAAACCGGTGGCCGGGTTCAAGGTGATGTTGTTGCCCTTGAGCTGCCAGGCATTGCTGTTCGGTTCGCACGTGGTGTACGTGCCGTCCTTCAAGCGAATGATCGCGTTCTCGGCACGCTTGGCGTACAGCGCGTTACCGCGGATACGCGATTTGTGCATCACGTATTCGGCGTTGTCGACCTTGGCTTCACCGGTGTCGAGCTGCACATCAGCATGGTCGCCAACGATCAGCGCGCCGTTGTCGCGGATGCGCACATCGCCATTGAGTTCGGCGCGGCTCTCGGCCTGATACAGGCTGGCCTCGTCGGATTCGACCTGCATGCTGCCCTGACGCAGGACGACATCGCCGGCCAGCGTACCGACTTGATCATCGGTGTTATAGCGCGAGGCTTTTGCGCCGATAAAGGTCGGAGCATCGCTTTTATTCGTCTTGTCATTCATGCCAGGACGAATCGGTTCGATATAGGCACCAGAGCAGTAAGGTCCGGTCTCGGCCAGTTGGGCGGCGGTGAGTTTCTCGCGCGGAACCCAGTCGAGGTGACTGAAGTCTTCGCTACGGGATTTCAGACCGCGGCCTTTGGCTTCGGTGACGAGTGCCGTTTTAGGGGCTGTGTCGGCAACCGAACCGTTCTCGGTCGCCGCTTCGCCGGTAGCGCTGACGGCACTGCCGTCATGCACCGGGCGCGGCGGCAACGCAGCAGCGGTTGATTTGGGCGCACAGGCCCAACCACCCGAAGCCGAGACGGAGCAGTCATACTGCTCGGCGGCAACAACGAATTGACTGGCCAGAGGTTGCATAGCCAGCAGACTGCCGGTTACCAACAACGGAAATTTTTTACGAAACGCGGGGGATTTCAATGCCATCTTATTAGTCCGGGCTTCCTGCGTGCCATCTGCCCGCGGTGTGGGCCGCACGCCTCTCGATGGTCTGAAAAAGATGCTGGATAATAAAGCATGACCCGCTTGACGGCTAGCGCCGTCGGAGACCCTTGCAATGCCTGATCAAGATGTACGCTTGCAACACCTGAAAGTTTGGCTCGATGAGCAGTTGGCAATCCTGTTTGCAGATCAGGGCTGGGGCACCGTGCCCCCGGCCACGTTGACCGCGGCCAGCAGCGACGCGAGCTTTCGCCGTTACTTCCGCTGGGAAGGAGAGGGGCGCAGCTTTGTCGTGATGGACGCACCGCCGCCTCAGGAAAACTGCAAACCGTTCGTGGATATCGCCTTTTTGTTGGCGAAATCCGGAATAAATGTGCCGAAAATTTATGCCGAAGACCTCGAACGCGGATTTCTTTTGCTCAATGACCTGGGCAACCAGACCTATCTCGACGTGATCGATGGCGAAAATGCCGACGCATTGTTCAAGGATGCCCTACAAGCACTGCTGGCTTTTCAGCAGTTGCCAATGGTTGCGCCGCTGCCGAGTTACGACGTTGCGTTGCTGCGCCGTGAGCTGGAACTGTTTCCCGAGTGGTACGTGAAGCGCGAACTCGGCGTCGAGTTCGATTCAATTCAGCAACAACAGTGGCAGCACATCAGCGATCTGCTGATCGACAGCGCCTTGGCCCAGCCGAAAGTGCTGGTTCACCGCGACTACATGCCGCGCAACCTGATGCTCAGCGAGCCGAATCCCGGCGTGCTGGATTTCCAGGATGCGGTCTACGGCCCGGTGACCTACGACGTGACCTGCCTGTTCAAGGATGCCTTCCTCAGTTGGCCTGAAGAGCGCGTACGTGGCTGGCTGGAAAGTTATTGGCAACAAGCCTCGGCGCTGAATATTCCGGTGCAGCCGGACTTCGAAGACTTCCTGCGTGCCAGCGACCTGATGGGCGTGCAGCGCCACCTGAAAGTCATCGGCATCTTCGCGCGCATCTGCCATCGCGATGGCAAGCCGCGTTATCTGGCCGACGTACCGCGTTTCTTCTCTTATATAGAGGCGGTGATCGGACGTCGTCCGGAACTGGCGGAGCTGCAAACGCTGCTCACCAGCCTGCGGGGTGGAGCAACAGCATGAAGGCAATGATTCTGGCGGCAGGCAAAGGCGAGCGCATGCGTCCGCTGACCCTGACCACGCCGAAACCACTGGTGCGTGCCGGCGGTGTTCCCCTGATCGAATATCACCTGCGTGCCCTCGCGGCCGCAGGGTTCAACGAGATCGTGATCAATCACGCTTGGCTCGGTCAGCAGATCGAAGATTATCTGGGCGACGGTTCGCAATTTGGCGTGAGCATTCAGTATTCGCCGGAAGGCGAACCTCTGGAAACCGGCGGCGGGATTTTCCGCGCGCTGCCGCTGCTGGGCGATGATGCGTTTCTGGTGGTCAACGGTGATATCTGGACCGATTACGACTTCAGCGTCCTGCACCAGCCGATCAGCGGGCTGGCGCATCTGGTGCTGGCGGACAACCCGGCGCATCACCCGGACGGTGATTTCACATTGGCCGACGGTCAGGTGATCGATGGCCAGGCGGACGCGAAAACGCTGACCTACAGCGGCATCGCCGTATTGCATCCGCAACTGTTCGACGGCTGCGCCGACGGTGCTTTCAAATTGGCACCGCTGCTGCGCAAGGCCATGGCGGCTGGCGAAGTCACGGGCGAGCGTCTGAAAGGTCACTGGGTGGATGTCGGCACGCATGAGCGTCTGGCCGAAGCTGAAACCTTGATAGAAGCGAGTCGCTGACATGTTGTGGCCAGGGACTCTGATTGGAGCCGGAGCGGGTTTTGCGATTGCCAGCATTCCGGGGGCCATGCTTGGGGCATTGTTGGGGCAAGCGCTGGATCGGCGTCTGCACTTGCACAGCTGGGGGCATTTGCGGGAAAAACTCGGCGGCCGGCCAATGCTGCGCAATGATGAATTGCTGTTCGTGCTGCTTGGCCGTCTGGCCAAAAGCGACGGTCGGGTCACCGACGGGCACATCCAGCAGGCGCGCAACGAGATGCGTGCGCTGGAAATGAGCGAGCCGGCGACGCGTCGGGCGATTGCCGCGTTCAATCGCGGCAAGTCAGGCAGTGACAGCCTGCGCGGTTATCTGCGGCGTCTGAGTGCGCAACCGCATGCTGCCGAAGGCGTATTGCGCGCCTGCTGGCGGATGGTCTGGGCCGATGGTCGCGCGGGCGTCAGTGAGCGTGAGTTGCTGGCGCAGTGGGGCAAGTGGCTGGGCTGGACGGCGCATCAGGTGCAGGCCTTGGCCAATGATTACGAGCCGGGCAAGCGGCCGATCGTCAGCGCGGCGGTGAGTTATCAGGAGGCGATGCGCTTGCTCGGCGTGTCGGCGTCCAGTGAGCCGGCGCAGATCAAGCGCGCTTATCGGCGCCTGCTCAGTCGTCATCACCCGGACAAGATTGCCGGCACGGGGGCGACACCAGCGCAGGTGCGTGAAGCGACTGATAAAACCCGCGAGCTGCACAATGCCTACACGTTGATTCGTGAGCGGCGGGATTTTCGCTAGTCGTTAAAGGTGTAGCGACTGCGCTGGCCCCTTCGCGAGCAGGCTCGCTCCCACATTCGAACGCATTCCAGCTCAGGGAACGCGATCAAGTGTGGGAGCGAGCTTGCTCGCGAATGAAGGCGCCTCGGTCTTATTCGGTCAGTCCGGGTTCTGCGGATTCAACCAGCCGCGCACCCGGCGGAACAATTGCTCCTGTTCAGCCTTGTTATCCGGCAAAGCCTTGAGCGCGACCTGGCTGAACGCCGATGTCTTCAAGCGCTTGCTCGCCTGCATGCGCTCCAGCGCCGCGTTGCGATCAAGCGGCTTGTCCATGTAGAAAATATCCGCGGTCGGCAATTTCAATGTCGGTGTCAGTTCCGCCAATGCCGGTTTGGCTTTGGCCGGTGCCTGCGCATCGACCATGACAAATTTTTCGATCTGCGCAGTTTGTTTTTCAGTCAAATATCGCGCGGCCCAATAGGCACCAGTGCCGTGGCCGAGTACGACAATGCTGCGTGCACTTTGCTGTTCGGCGTAGCCAATCGCCGCGTCGATGCGCGCGAAGATACGCTCGGCATCGGCCTTGGCTTGTTCTTCGGTGGTCTCGGCAACGACCTGGTCGGCCACTTCGGCTTCACCCCCCGCCGCCTGTTCGATCGGTTGTGCAGTGGTGGCATCCTTGCTGCCGCTTTCCGGCGCTTTCGGCGCTGCGGCGGGCTCAATTACACGCGGGGCAATGGCATCGCTTTGCAGATCAGGCAGCGTGATGCTCAGGCTGCTCCAGTCGGCGTTAGGCAGTTTTTGTCGCAATGGGCCGATCGCCTGTGGCCAGTCAGCGGTTTCGCCAGCGCCAGGGA